>CAVPKD010000001.1:0-393096 GCA_963705595.1 Nitrospirota bacterium
TGGGGTGTAGATACATACTTGCTGGACGATACTGGTCCTGTCGAAGTACAGGTGATCTCAGGGGCGTGCATGATGGTAAGAAAAACGGTGTTTGAGGAAGTAGACGGCTTCAGTTCCGAATATTTCATGTACACCGAGGATATTGATCTTTGTTATAAGGTTCAACATGCAGGCTACAAAAATTATTACACTGGCGCTGCGTCGGTCATTCACCATGGCGGCAGGAGTTCTCACTACCGTGAAGAGAACTCCTATGCGAATGTTCAGATGAGGGAATCCATCTCCAAGTTCCTTAAAAAAACACGGGGTGGGCTCTATGCGTTTCTTTACAGAAGTTCGATGCTACTTTCCGGCATGACCCGATTATGCATGATATCGTTGGCATTCATCCCCTATACAGTGATGGGTCAAGGTTCGAGCTGCAGCGCTTCATTCAAAAAATGGACAGGCATTGTCCGATGGTCCCTGGGTATCGAGAGATGGGCAAGATGATCAGTGGTGCCATGACGTTTACTCTCTAGCCATCCAAGATTGCGATGATTTTAATATGTGCGGTATATGCGGGAAAATGTTTCTCAGGGATGACCGAAAGGTCGATCCCATGCTTATAGAACGAATGAGCACGGTAATGAGCCACCGCGGGCCTGATGATCATGGTGTCTATGTATCCCGGAAAATAGGATTGGGACATAGACGGTTATCCATCATAGACCTGCAGACAGGCAAACAGCCGCTCTCGAACGAACAGGGGAATATTTGGGTTGTATTCAACGGAGAGATCTATAACTACAAGGAACTGCGAAAAGAACTGGTAGAGAAGGGGCACTACTTCAAGACCAATACGGATACGGAAGTGATCGTCCATCTTTATGAGGAGCATGGAGAGGGATTTGTATCAAAGCTGCGCGGCATGTTCGCCATAGCACTGTGGGATGAGATTGGAGACACCCTGATCCTTGCCCGGGACAGGGTCGGCATTAAGCCTCTTTATTATTACCGCACGGACGACAGCATAACGTTCGGCTCGGAAATAAAGTCCATTCTCGCTTGACAGCACGGTGCCCCGGAACGTTGACCCCCATGGCATCTGTCTTCTTCTGAGTTATTATTATATCCCTGGCGAGGAGACACTCCTGCAGGGCATTAAGAAGCTGCTCCCCGGTCATTATCTCCTAGTGAAAAACGGGAAATGTATGATAAGGAATATTGGGACCTGTCATTCTCGAAAAAAAGAGATCATCTGAGTTACAAAGATGCCGAGCAGGAACTCGTCGAGGTCCTGCGGAGATCGGTACGCGACCACATGATCAGCGACGTACCTGTCGGATTTCTCTTGAGCGGTGGAGTAGATTCAACTGCTTTGCTCAGCTTTGCCGTGGAGGAAACAGACAAGGACATAAGCACGTTCACCATCGGATTCAAGAGCGATCGATTTGCGGATGAGAGGAAGTACGCGGCCCTCGCTGCAAAGACGTTCGGGACAAAACATTATGACATGACCATCGATGCAAGTGAATTCGCGGAGTTCCTTCCCAAGTATGTATGGCATATGGAAGAGCCGGTGTGCGAACCGCCTGCTGTCGCGCTTTATTATGTGTCCAGGCTTGCGAAAGACCATGTAAAGGTACTTTTGTCCGGAGAAGGAGGCGATGAGGCGTTTGCCGGCTATCCGAACTATCGCAATCTTGTCTGGCTCGAAAGAATAAAGAAGCTTTCCGGTCCCTTAAGTTCGATGATAGGTCAAGCGAGTTTCTCTGCTTACTGGCTCGGGCCCTTTAAAGCGTTTCAATAAGTATGGAAAACTGATGGGGCTGGATTTCGAGCATTATTATTACAGCAGGACTTCCAGCCCATTGACCTTTATGAATAGGAACGCTGCGGATTTTTATACATCTGAATTCCATGAAATAATGCGTACGAATAAAAATCATGATTTTAGAGAACTGTTGCTGCAGAATGTCGATGGTAAGGATTTGCTGGATAAGATGCTTTATATTGACACAAAAACATGGTTGCCTGATGATCTTTTAATTAAGGCCGATAAGATCACCATGGCAAACTCGATCGAGTTGCGTGTTCCCCTCCTGGATCATGTTGTCCTGGAGTACGCGGCATCACTGCCAACTGATTTCAAGCTTAATGGATTTACCACGAAGTATATCCTGAAAAAAGCATTCGAAGGACGGGTACCTCATGAAATACTGTACCGCAAAAAGACAGGTTTTCCGGTGCCGTATGAGCAATGGATGTCCAGTGAACTTGAATGATTACATACATAACATACTCCTTGATGGCAGGGCCAGAGGAAGAGGATACTTTAAGCCAAGAGCGGTCGCCCGAATGCTTGACACTAATAGCAATGGATTAATCTACTCGAAAGAGATCTTTCTTCTCGTTGCCCTTGAGTTGTGGCATCGATGTTTTGTTGATCATTATCCTTCGGATATGAATTGATTGTCAACAATCATCCGATTGATGCTCGTTATGAAATACAGCAAGGATCGATATATTGATTTAAAAATAAAGAAACGAACTAACCGAAATCTCAGGAGAGCATACCGGCAAGCATGGAAGAGGAAATAAGCACCATAACAGCAGGCAGCCTTATTCTCACGTTGTGTCTGGGCATTCTCTTGCTGTTGTTGCCACGACGATATGCATTGTTGCCGTTGATGGTAAGCGGTTGCTACATGACCTTAGGGCAGATCCTTCTCATTGGCCCCTTGCATTTCACAGTGTTCAGGCTTCTGCTCCTTTTCGGATGGATCAGGATCACTATCAATAAGGAAATATTCAGTATCAAACTAAACTCCATTGATAAGGTCTTAATGGCTTGGATTTTCATAAGTTCTTTGCTTAACCTTTTTCTCAGAGGAGGGTCTTCTGAGGCAATTATCAACCGTCTTGGAGTATCTTACAATGCAATTGGGGTTTACTTCTTAATCCGGGCACTGGTATGGGACTTCGATGATATAGTCCACGCTGTGAAGATGCTAGGTATCATTATCATCCCACTTGCATTTCTTTTTGCAGTGGAAAAGACAACTGGGAAAAACATTTTTTCCGTTCTCGGCGGAGTCCCCGAATTTACGGATATGCGCAATAATCGACTGCGCTGTCAAGGGCCATTCAGACATCCTATTCTTGCGGGTACCTTTGGGGCAACTGCAATGCCTCTTTTTGTGGGATTATGGTTCCATGGTCTGAGGACCGTCTTCTTGCAGCAGGTGCGGCTGTGGCAGCAACGATCATTGTCATTGCCTCATCATCGAGCGGCCCACTTCTAGCTTATCTCATGGGCATGGTTGGATTAAGTTTCTGGGCTTTCAGATCCAACATGAGGGCTGTCCGCTGGGGAATTGTATTTCTTTTAGTGGCCTTACACGCTTATATGAAGGCACCGGTATGGTTTTTGATAGCTCGGTTAGGCGATGCTGTTGGAGGAGGAGGATGGCACCGCGCGGCCCTTATCGACGCCGCCATTCGGCATTTCAATGAGTGGTGGCTCATTGGTACGACGTACACTGCCCACTGGATGCCGACTACCCTTGCTATTTCTCCTAATAGTGCAGATTTGACTAATCAATTTATCAGTGAAGGGGTCAACGGAGGCACTCCTTTCCCTGTGTTTGTTCATTTGGCTGATCGTCAAGTGCTTCAAGACGATTGGCGATGCAGCCCATTACGAATCGCAGCTTTCAAATCATGACCAGTTCATGATCTGGTCCGTGGGTTGTGCGCTGCTCGGCCATGTTACATCTTTCTTTTCAGTAACTTATTTCGACCAGATAATCATCTTCTGGTACATGGTCATAGCTATGACTGCGGCGCTTGTCCAAGCAAATGAGTCTATGCAGACTGTTGTAATTGTGGAGTTCCAGTAGGAAGGTAATATCACGATAATGTTGAATTATAAAAAAAATGAAAAAGAGACACTTTTCATGTTCGAACAATTAAAGGACTACGTGAGAACAAAACCACATTTATATGATTTCCTGAAGTTGATTAGAAGAAGGATATTTCCAAAACCAGACCCTACTTATGATTTTTTTGATTCCTTTTCGAAATCACATAGCGGCAAGGTCAATTTCGTCCAAATCGGGGCTAATGATGGTCTCCGCAATGATCCCATTAGGGAGTTTGTAATTAGAGATAGATGGAAGGGCATATTCGTTGAGCCTCTCCTCACGGTATTTGGCATGTTGCAAAATAACTATGCATACGCTTCTAATTCGGGGCTGGTGTTCGTAAACGCCGCTATTTCTGCCTCCGATAGTAATAGCTTCATATTCTATACTTTTGATAATTGTTTTTTGCAAAGCTTGTCACTTGAAAAAAGATTAGATTATTTGCGAAAGGCTTCCTTTGATAGAAAGCATGTAGAACATCATATTAGCAAAATGAGTGAAGGGGCGATTAAAGAAATTGAAGTTACTTGTCTAACAATGACTAGCTTCTTAAATAAGTATTGGACTGGGGGGAAAATAGATTTATTGGTTATTGATGCAGAGGGACATGAACCTTCAATAATTAAGTCCATAGATTTTGACAAATTCCAGCCAGAAGCTATATATTTTGAATCTCATAACTTGGGAGAGGGAAAGGGTACTTTATTTGGGGTCTTAAATGACAACGGTTACAGTGTTTCAGAAATAGGCGGAGATGCTATAGCGCTGAAGCCTAAGTAAACGTTGCGGGGGAGTGAGCACTGACGTGCTGCTGAGCTATTCGTAATCTTGCATAAATATTAAAAAGTACCTTATAAAATTTCTGGGATATTGTAGATTGCTTGAGGTAAAAGGGTGAGATGTATGCATGCCGAGAAGAAAAAAATAAGAGTATTATACAGCTTCCCGCACAAGATAGGGGCCGACAGGATCTGCTACTCTGCTTGGCATCAAGTCAGCGGCATATCTGCTGCTGGTGCCGATGTTCTGGCTATGCCAGGTGTCGTTCACAAGCCACTACCGGAGAATGTCAAGGTTCGTCCAACTCTGGCTTGGGGAAAGGCACGCATTTCATACAAACTGATGGGCACGATGCGTGCCTGTGCTCTGCATGATTATATCGTATCACACCGACTTGAGAAACTTGCGGGGCAGATCGATATCGTCCATACGTGGCCTCTTGGAGCGCTGAGAACACTCAAAACGGCCGCAAAACTTGGGATTCCTGCTGTTCTGGAAAGACCAAATGCCCATACGCGGTTTGCATATGAGGCGACGAAACGAGAATGCGAACGCCTGGGAATTGCCTTGCCTTCAGATCATGAACACGCATTTAATGCAGATATTCTTCAAAAAGAGGAAGAGGAATACAAGGAAGCATACCGACTTCTATGCCCATCAGATTTCGTTGTTCGCACGTATCTTGATTTGGGATTCGAGCGTGAAAAACTGGTACGCCATTTTCGTGGCTACGATGAAAAGACGTTCTATCCTGAAAAGAAGACAAGGAACCGTGATCGTGGGTTGACAATGTTATTTGTAGGGGTCTGCGCAGTGAGAAAGGGTCTTCATTTCGCACTGGAAGCTTGGCTGAAGTCATCAGCAAGCAAAGATGGAACATTCCTGATAGCAGGCGAGTTCCTGCCGGCATATGCGGATAAATTGGCGCACATGCTGGCACATCCAAGTGTTAACGCATTGGGCCACAGAAATGATGTGCCGGAACTGATGAGGAACAGCGATATACTGGTTCTTCCAAGCATAGAGGAAGGTTTCGGAAAGGTATGTACCGAAGCCATCGGTAGCGGATGCGTACCTCTGGTTTCGGATGCCTGTACAGACCTATGCAAACATATGGAAAATGCGCTAGTGCATCATGTCGGGGATGTTAAAGCTCTTACGGACCACATAACGATGCTATACAATGACAGAACCCTGTTGGAGAAATTGCGTACATCGGCACTACGCACTGCGCCAGAAATGACTTGGGCTGCGGCAGGAGTTAGGCTGTTCCAAGTTTATCGTGAAATCATAGATTCATGGTAAAAAATATCAATAATAAAAGCGATTAAGCACATTTTTCTACCTTATCCAACTGGTAAAGTTACTCGTTTGTGCAGAGAATGGAGATCATTAAAAAAAAATGAATTACTAAGATATTATTGAAACATCACGTAATAATAATAACATTTTATCATTTTAGGAGCGCCTTGAATGGGGAAAATAGAATCGCCAAAGGTATCAGTCATTATTCCAACATACAATAGGGCAGAAAATGTTGTTCAGGCTATTAACAGCGTTCTGAATCAAACATATACAAATTTGGAAATTATCGTTGTGGATGACGGCTCAACCGACAACACCAAAGAGGCTTTGGGACCATATATGGGGGAAATATGCTACATTTATCAACCTAATAGTGGCCCATCTGTCGCGAGAAATAGAGGTGTAGGGCAAGCAACCTCTGAATTTATTGCTTTCTTAGATAGTGATGACATATGGTTACCTGAGAAAGTCGAAAAACAGATTCCACTCATGAGGGATGATTGCGTCGTTTTATCATATTCAAACTATATTATGGGTGAAACAGGCAACGATTACTTTACAATAATTGGCCTTAATTCGAATAATAAGGAATTTATTTTAGAGAAGCCTTTACAACTCCTCACTCGACGTAATGGGTCGGGTATTTCGACTCCAAGCACTATTTGCCGAAAGAGCGTCTTCCTCCATGTTGGTGGATTTGACCAGAGAATGAAAATAGCTGAAGATATAAGATTGTGGTTCCGACTCTCTATGGAAGGCAAATTTGCAATAACAACACAACCTTTAACGGTAGTCCGACGAGGTTGTGAAGATCATCTTACTAAAAGAGAAACCATCCGTAAGTTGAAGGAATGTGAAAGAATGCTATCAGAGGTATTTTTAGAGGCTTATGCAAGAGCGGTAGATGAACCAGTTGAAATTCAGACGAATCTGCGTAGGCTCATCGGTCATAGCTTTGCGCAGCAGGTAAAATATTTCGCACTTGAGAAGAATTATAAAATGGCCCGGCGAAGAGCATTTGAATCTCTGGTTTTTTGGCCAAAAGAAAAGGCTGTAGTAAAGGCGATGATAGGATTAATATTGCCTCAAAGTTATCACTATTTTCCAAGAAACTTAAAACGTCAATTGATTAATTCCCAATAATATAACCTATTTCTTTGCTAATACCGTTTATCAGATTTGTTAAATTTATGGATCTAATAAATCTTGACCAAAATCATGGAAGAAATTAACGACAACGAATCTTACAGACAAATAGTGAAATCTACATCCATCACTGGTGGATCATCGATTATTACTACTTTGTTAAGAATTGTACGCACAAAGATTCTTGCCCTGATTTTGGGACCTGCTGGGATGGGATTGATAGGCATTTTTGACTCTATAACCAGCTTAATAAGCACTGTTAGCCGGCATGGGGATTGCTACGAGTGGAGTACGCCAGATCGCGGAGGCATACAGTACAGGTGATCATAAAAAGATTTCTCGGACTATCATTAGTTTACGGCGAATGGCCTTGCTTACCGGTGTGGCTGGTTTGTTCTTATTAATTCTTCTAAGCGGCCCCATCAGCCGGTTGACTTTTGGAGATTCTGATCATGCGAGGGAGATTGCTCTGCTTTCAGGTGCAGTCCTTTTTGGCGCTGTTTCTGGAGGTCAAACGGCACTTATCCAGGGTACGCGACGGATTAGAGATTTAGCCATCCTAAGCATATTAGGCGCTCTTTTGGGAACGTTATTGAGTATTCCGATCGTATATATTTTTGGCGAAAAAGGCATTGTGCTCTTTTTGCTAATTGTGTCGGCAATGAACATTCTTACCTCATGGTGGTATAGCAGACAAATTAAGGTGGATCATGTAGAACTTAGCTGGGAAGAGATTATTTCCGAAGCTAAGCCGCTTTTGAAGCTCGGTTTGGTATTTATGTCCACTACACTTATGGCTCTTGGTACATTGTATCTTGTGCGAGTATTCGTAGTACGTCGCCTTGGGTTAGGCGCAGCAGGCATGTATCAAGCTGCCCTAGCTCTTTCGTCCGTTTACGTTGGATTTATATTGAGCGCAATGGGAAAGGATTTCTATCCACGATTGACTGCCCTTGCTCAAAAAAATAGTGAGTGCAGAACTCTTATCAACAAACAAATAGAGATAGGACTCCTACTCGCGACTCCTGGGATTCTCGCGACAATAACTCTTGCGCCCTTAGTTATAACCATCCTTTACTCATCAAAATTCCTGCTTGCTGTTGACATACTAAGATGGCAGATTTTAGGAGCTTTACTCAGTGTTACGACGTGGCCGATGGGGTTTCTACTTCAAGCTAAAGGTAATGGCAAATTATATTTTTTTACCGAGGTATTTAACACTATTACACATTTAAGTCTCGCTTGGCTTGGAATCCAGTATTTTAATTTATCAGGAACTGGCATGGCGTATTTTGGAATGAACTTTTTTTACTCTATTCTGATTTTTTGGGTCGGGAAGAAACGCTATGAGTTCACAATATCATCAAATAATATCCGACTCGGCTCCATTATTATAACAGCAGCAGGAATAGTATTTTTGACGCCATATTTGTTAAACGAAAAAATATCTTTGCTTATAAATGTTTGTGTAACAATTGCCATTGGATTATATTCGACCAAAACAATTTTAAGGTTAACAGGCGCGGGAGTAATTCAAAATTATTTGCTAAAAATAAAAACGCGGTTCAGCATTTAAGAATCGAATGGATAAGGATATCGCCTCGGATATGAAAACTGCTCCAAGTTATTATTTATGAAATACTAAACCGAGTATATATGCTATATAAAAAAATAATAAACTAATCTGATCAATAAAGTGTTGCACTGATATTCATATTAGCAAGAAAGATAAAAAGAGAAATTTCAAAATAATATTACTTTAAATGATCCAATCACAATTGTTATGCCGGTGGACATTGGGGATGCGTTTGAAAAGATTATTTTCTCCTCTCTGATTTTTAAAGGAAATCTCACACATCAAATCATAATTCATCCTCTCTCAGGTCTGCGGCACTTGCATATAATCATCAATTGATTGAGCAAAAAAACTTGCCAGTATCGCATCAAGATGTTCCACCAAGGAAATGAGGCTTGCGAGTTTAGAACAGGCCATGAATATCTCGATAAGAAAATATTATATGGGGAGTCCTCCTGACATGCATTGGGATACACAAAAAAGGAAAGATACACCTGAGGTGAATTTTTGAAGTCCATATGAATTATTGCAAAAAGGAACTGTGAGTAAATATCGAGTTAACGAGCCAAAAAACTCATAGGTCTTTCGGATGCTGTATAACAGTAAGGTCATGGATTCTGAACAGGGTAACCTATGCTTATGTAACAAAACGATTTGATACATTGTTTTTATTCCAGTGATGAAGAAAATAATTAATATATTCAGAAATATAGGATTAAAAGCGGCACGTAATTTATTCCCGAAAAGGATTAATAATTATAAATATTATAATACTTACTTTAAGGGGAAGAATGGCTTGGAGATTGGTGGACCAAGTAATATCTTTAAAAAACTAGGCTTGATGCCTGTTTATAAAGTTATAGATAACCTTGATGGATGCAACTTTAACACGAAGACTGTGTGGGAAGGGCAAATAGAAGAGGGACCGAAAAGGTATCTGTATTATAAAAGTAAGCATAAGGGTTATCAATATATAAAGGATACGATTGATTTAAGTGGGATAGATAACGAAAAATATGATTTTATTTTATCGAGTCATGCTATTGAACATATTGCGAATCCATTCAGGGCTATTTCTGAATGGCTACGGGTATTGAAAACTGGTGGGGTGTTATTAATAGTTGTTCCTGACAGAGACGGGACATTTGATCATAAGCGACCAGTAACACAATTACAACATCTTATTGACGATTTTGAGAGGCAAATGACCGAAGATGATATGAGTCATCTGCCCGAAATATTAGAATTACATAATTTAGATTTAGACCCTGCTGCTGGAGACTTGGTTTCTTTTCGGCAGCGTTCGATGAAGAATCATGAGAATCGATGCCTCCACCATCATGTCTTTGACGCTGATTTGGTCGCGCAGATAATTCATTACTTCAATTTACATATATTAGATATTCATTTGGCATTGCCTTATCATATCATTGTACTTGCGCAAAAGACTAATAAAGATGGGAGCCTCAACTATTCAGTGTCCTTATCACACTCGATTAATAATAGAAATAATAATAGCTCTCTTCTTTACTATTCAAGAGGAGCTTAACATTTACGATCGATATACCCAGGCACTAAGACTGGTTAGCAAGGGCGGCGTTTAGGAGTGGGAAATAATGGAATTTGAAAGATTTACATTTGTTGCAGCAGTTAATAATATGGAAGTGCTTGATAAGAATCTCTGTCTATCGCATGCTATCAATAGCAATGACGCGAATCAATTTATTATCAAACGTAATTATAGCACTGCTTCTTTAGCGTATAATGAAGCTATCAACGAAGCAATAAACGAGATTATCATTTTTGTTCATCAAGATATTTTCTTTCCGGAAAGCTGGTTAGCGAGTTTAAAACAGTCTCTTTCCCACCTTGATAAAGAAAATACTAAATGGGGCGTTATAGGTTGCTTTGGATCGAAAAAGGGTGGAAAGGGAGGGATAGGGCAAGTTTACACAACAGGCATGGGGGTTCATGGTCGAAATATCGATAAACCCGAACCCGTTGAAACTTTAGATGAGATAGTGTTGGTGATACGAAAATCATCGGGGCTGCGCTTTGATCCATCTATGCCGCACTTCCACCTGTACGGTACCGACATCTGCATGTCTTCGAGAGAAAAGGGGATTGTCATGCTACGCTATTCCGGCCTTCTGCGTTCATAATACGAACCAGATATTGAATTATCCCAATGAATTTTACGAATGCTATCATTATATCAAAAGGAAATGGAAAAAATACTTGCCTATATATACTTCTTGTATAACGATATCACGTTTTGATTACGATTTATACCTAAGACGAATTCGTGAAGTCTATAAAAGACTGCACCGCAAAGCAATTATGCCTGCACACAGGGCTGAGGATCCGAGGACCTTAATTAATTATTTACTAAGTGCCAAACAACAGAATGAATAAAGAATATCAATCTCTCAACTTACCTATATGCTAAACTACGCTATAAGCTACATTATTGAGCCGGTATAATTTGCGCGTCAGGCGCCACCAGCCTTTTGGTATTACTAGATTGATACGCACCAATGTCCCATACTGGTCCTTGTGGACGGGGGTTTCCTTTATAATCTGTTGAAAAATAATGTAAGAGAGAAGCCCCTCGATTTATAGCTTGGGTATCAGTGGCAGAAAGAGCAAAGTTATTGCCACTGGTTAATCTTGAATACGTAGCAAATGTGGGTTGCCCGAAATATCCTGTTGGTTGTGTAACTTGAACACCATTACAAGTTATGGTATCGCTCCCATAAGATGGCCCTTTATATATCAAATTTTTATCTACAATAAACCCTCCAGAAACATTACAAGTAGCATTGTTTACTCTTATAGCTTCGTGTTGCCCTGGCATACCACTTTGATAAATGATATTGTTTTCAACTATTGCGTTTGATAGATTAACTCCGGCATAGGTCCCAGTATTTATCCCGTAATTCCCATCAAAGTCAATAATTGTGTTGTTCGCAACCACAAAATCATTAACTGTTCCCCCCGCCGGGGTGTGTACTTGAAATTCCATAGGGAGAATCAATCCCGTAAATGCAGAATCGTTTCTTTCAAAAATATTATTATAGACTTGCCAATACCCGCCAGGGTTATTCGTCCATTCTGCCCGGACACAAGTTGAACCCGGATTTCTGAATATATTGTTGTAAATTTTATAATAAATTCCTAATCCTTGGATAAGGTCTTGATGCTGTCCCCCAACGACTGTTCCTCCTTGAAGTCCATAAAAAAGGTTATGGTAAATAGTAAGGCCATGAGTTCCTTGAACCCCATCAGGGCCCGTGCCGTTATCTTGCAAAGAATTAATCTGAATTTCATTGTCATGGATTAAAACAGCATCATATCTTGGGTTATTGTTGGCTGATCCGGCAAGTTCTATTGCACCTTCATCTCTTATATCATGGAAATAATTACCTGCTATTTCGCTTTGCCCGTTGTCTTGATCCTGGTATTGACAGTATAAGCCGTACGCTGCTGTTGAAAACTCACTGTTTAGAAACTTTATATTGCTTGATTGCACTATAAGAACCAGCGTTGGATGTCCTGTGCCAATTGAGGTATTTTGAAAGTGAAATTTCCTGTGCGTGTTTTGCCCTATAGGGACGATGTTATACGTGACATCCGAACCATCAATAACTATGTATTGCTTTGCATTTGCATAAATTACCCTTTCATAAACTCCCTGACACTCAAATATTACTGTCCCATTATGCCCCGCGCTTAATGTTGGATGGGCTGCACCAGGCTTGATATAGATAGGAGAACCACTTGAACCACTTGCGCCGATTCTTAGCATTTCCCCTGTATTTGAGGAAGTTCCAGTTATATTATAAATTTTTGATCCTGTTCCTCCGCTTATCCAGAGCGTATCCCCGGCTTGAACGCCTCCTGCACCCCACACGACTCCGGCAAGTGTCTGCCAAGCATTTGCCCAAGAGGTTCCGTTATTGGATCCAGTTGCTGCATTGTCAACATACCAGTATGCTGCATGTGCCGAGGTGGCCCACAGGATTATTGTTACAGTCAACATGATTTTTTTCATAATCACCTCTATATAAAATTGATCAAATCACCATAATGTATGTCATTAATTGTAGAGCAATTATAACATACTTTAACATTTTTATCATCTGCTTATTGTGATTCAACGCACACGCCGTTGATCATTGTTGCTATTAATAAAAACTATGAAGATGAACAAAAGCACGTAGTCTGTTAAAAGGAAAATATTGGGTAAATTCAGGTGGGCTGGTGTCAGGGTTCAAAGGCATTTGAGCACCGCTCATTTCAGGCGTTAATATTTATCAGGAGTCAAGAGTGCGGAATCGTATCAAAAAATATGTAAAAAAGGGTACTTTTCTGTATGGCTTTTTAAAAAAGATCTATAGCTTGTTCGAACCGATAAAGCTACATTGTGTAGATCTTTATATTTACCTCACAGAACTTTATTATCACTTCAGTGCGAGGCATAGCAAAAAAAGAGGGGTATTAGAAAATGAGAGGGAAGTGCCGGTGATTGTATCTCTCACTTCGATTCCCGAACGGATCGACAAAGTCCATTTGAGCATCGAAACACTGATGAGACAATCTCTCAAGCCCGATCATATCATTTTGTGGCTGTCAGATACGATTGATGATAAAGATATTCCCGAGAACCTTGAACGGTTGAAAAGGCGAGGATTGCAAATAAGATTTTGCACAGATATTCGTTCATATACGAAGATTATCTACGCGTTGATGGAACATCCGAAGAGTGTTATTGTGACCGCTGATGATGATGTTTTGTATCCAAGACATTGGCTGAAGAGACTGCACGAAGCCTATCGAAAAGAACCCGAGTATATACATTGTCACCGAGCGCATTTGATTGAGAAAGACGCTAACGGGAAATTGAAAGGTTATCATGAATGGTCCTGGTGCGCACCCGGGGTGAAAGGACCCTCTTTCCGTCTTTTCCCAACAGGCGTGGGTGGCGTCTTGTACCCTCCCGGTTCTCTCCATAGTGAAGTATTGAATAAAGAATTATTCTTGAAAATATGCCCAACAAATGACGACGTATGGCTCAAGGCAATGTCTTTGCTGAACGGCGTCCCTTGTAAAAAGGTCGCTCCCTATTCTATGCGTATTTACAATATCAGGGGGTCTCAAAAAATAAACTTGTGGAGTATAAACCGAGGAGCGGCACAATAATATCAGTACGCATGATAAACATATCCAGGCAGTATTCATGCACTTTAACTTGCATGATTTACTTTGAATGTGTTCACTATAATCTTATGCCGCAGGTTTCGCTCATAAAAGGTAATGGCCGAAGAGAGAATGTCAGGCGATCTCTTGAGCTCATCGCTGATGACATACAAAAAGGACTTGCCTCCCGCCAGCCTGTGATCAAACCCAACTTTGTTTCATCAACGATCCAGCTCGCATCGAGCCACGTTGACCAGATCCGGGGCATTCTTGATTTTCTGTCGAGCTTTTATGACGGCAAAATTATCATTGCCGAGGCAGCATGTTATGATACGATAGAGGCATATCACAACTTCGGGTACATGCATCTTCTTAAGGAGTATAATGTCGAGCTTATAGACTTGAATATTGGCCCTTATGACATGGTCCCGATCATTGGCCGCGATAATAAGTCAATCGTTGTAGGAGTCTCAAGCCTGTTGCTGGACAAAGAGAATTACATCATCTCGGCAGCCAAAATGAAGACCCACGACACAGTCGTCGTAACGTTAGCTGTTAAGAACATGGCTGTGGGGAGCATCGTGCGTCGGGACAAAAAGGCCGTACACCAGGGGGTAAGGAAAACAAACATGAACATTGCAGGGCTTGCGGGTCTTGTCTGGCCGGACCTCGCCGTGATCGACGGCTTTGAAGGGATGGAAGGTGATGGTCCTACAGGAGGCGATCCTGTTCTTCTCAATTTAGCCATAGCAAGCGTTGACGCGCTCGCGACAGACCGTGTTGCCTGTGAGATCATGGGTATTGACTTTCAGAGCGTCGGATATCTTCATTACTGTGCAGAGAAAGGCCTGGGCGAGGCTGACCTGAAAAAGATCGAAGTCCTCGGAGAGAGGGTTAAAGACTGCGTCAGGCCGTTCCGGCTCCACCGAGCGGTGAACGAGCAGTATGTCTGGAAGTGAGAAACAATTAATATTGAGCAAAAGAAGATGGACTGGAATGGGACGCAGATCGACGCAGAAAAAGCAAATAAAAACTCATAAATTATGACAAAATTAAATCTCGACAGCAATTCGCGTTTCCTGTTCTTCAGCGCACTGTTCGTGTCGGCATTCTTTAGACCGCTGGGAGACCTTGTGCAGATGTCCATGCGCAGTGATACCTTCTCTTACATTCCATTCATCCCGATCATCAGCGCCTATCTTATGTATTCAGACAGGCAAATGATCTTTTCGCACAAAGGGTCATCTTCTCCAGTCGGGTTTATTCCCATCGGTATTGGTACTTTGCTCCTGGTCCTCGGCAGTATCAGCGAAGCTCGGTTCATCCGCCAAAATCATCTGACGCTCATAGCAGTAACCATGGTCTTGATCTGGATCGGCGGATTCACGCTCTGTTACGGAACCAGGTCCTTACGCTCGGCATCTTTCGCTCTGCTGTTCCTGTTCTTCATGGTGCCGGTCCCGGGCGTTGTGCTGGAAAAGATCGTCCTCTTCCTCCAGACCGGCTCCGCTGAGGCCGCCTATGGGTTCCTTCAAGCAACAGGTGTCCCGGTGACGAGGGATGGTTTCGTTTTTCACCTGGTGACGTCCGATATCGAGGTCGCAAAGGAATGCAGCGGGATCCGGTCATCCCTTTCCCTCGTTATCACGGGGGCCCTCGCGGCTGATTTATTTCTGCGCACAGGGTGGGCAAGGAGTCTCCTGATGCTGTCTCTGGTTCCTATTGCCATCATTAAAAACGGGTTCCGGATCGCCAGTCTCTCAATACTCGGTGTTTATGTGGATGAGAGGATCCTCGATAGCGATCTGCACAGAAAAGGGGGCATCGTCTTTTTTGTTCTTGCCCTTGTTCTCGTGTGGCTGGTCATTGTGTTGCTCAGAAGAGGGGAAAGAAGATTCGCACTGAAGACAATTGAACAGCGAGGACGCGATGGACGTGAAGAATAGAAGAGGATTGAGAGATTAAATGATTAGAGGTCTAGCTAGTCTTCAAACTTTCCAATCTTCATTCGTTGCGACCGGAGCTTATCCCGCCTTTGCGTGGACTGTTCGGGTCAGTGACTTAGTTTGCGTATATCTGCGAAAATCTGCGTCCTATAAGTTGATCATCGGATTACTCTTATGTTCGAAATATTTCTGTCAATCATAGCAGCGCTGTCCTTGCTGGCATTGGGCATGTATGCCATGGCAAAAAAGAGGACCGCGGCGAATGCCATCCTGCTTGTCACTGTTGCCCTGCTTTCGGGAATTGAGCTTCTTGATCAACTATCCCTGCAGCAATCTATTGACTTCACATTGGTGAGGCAGATTTCGCTCTACCTGGAATCGCTCTTGCCCGCCTCGTTCCTGCTTCTGAGCCTCATCTACGGCCGCAGCAGGCCATTTCACGCTCTGTCGAAGGTCCGGCTGGTGCTTGCCGCTGCCCTAGCCTTGTTTCCAATGGCCGTGCTGATCATTGCAGGAAACGATCTTTACTATTACCCGGACTTCCCGAGTGAGCGCGTCCTATTCCTCGATAGAGCGGGGTATTGGTATTATTTAGGGATCATGATTTCGTTCATCGCTTCCCTGGTGAATGTTGAGGCCACCCTTGCCGCGACCGAGGGAACGGCCCGGAACCGAATGAAATTTGAGATCTTCGGGATCATGAGCCTGCTTGCAGTTCTGATCTTCTACTACAGCCAGGGGCTCCTGTATCGGACCATTAACCTGGACCTGGTCCCTGTACGATCAAGCGTCTTTATCGTTGCCGCGCTCCTGATGGGTTATTCCCGGGTCTTCAGAGGGAACAATGTGCGAGTGACGATATCACGGTATGTTCTCTACCGTTCCATTGCCCTGTTTGTGGTAGGTATCTATCTGATCACACTTGGGATTATAGGCGAAGGCATGAGGTATTTTGGTGATACCTTTGTAAGGGACCTGGGCATTGTTCTCGCCTATGCAGGCGGAGTCTTCCTGCTTGCCGTTCTTTTTTCGGAAAAGCTGAAAAGGAGAATGAAAGTCACTATTCAAAAACATTTTTTTGCGGGCAAGCATGACTACCGCGAGGCATGGATTAGGCTCACCAGCCGGCTCTCTTCGTGCGGCGCGCTTCCCGATGTTCAGGAAGCCGTTCTTGCGGTTTACCAAGAGACGTTCGGACTGGCAGGGGCTTCACTCTACCTCTTAAGTCAGGACGAACAGCGGTATCGTGAGGACCTTGGATCATGCCATGCCCGAGGCTCCTGCTGATCTGCGCATATCCGAGGAGCTTCGTAAGTATTTCGTAGAACGGGAGAGGGTACTGGACATCATTGACGGAGAGTACCGTCTTTCAGCTCAGGAACAATCGATCTTCAGTCTGGCTGGAGCGTGGTTGATCGTGCCTATGATCAGCAATAATGCGATCATCGGGCTTGCGGTGCTGCGCGAGCAGCTCGTACCTGTGAAACTCATTTATGATGATTATGACCTTATGAAGGTCCTGGCACGACAGGCAGCGCAGGCGATAACGGAACTCAGACTTTCGGAAGAGCTTATGGAAACGAGAGCAATGGCTGCGGTGGCAAGGATATCCTCTTTCGTCATCCACGACCTCAAAAATCTGACCACCGGTCTTTCCCTTGTTGTGGATAACGCTGAAGAACATATCGGAAACCCTGAGTTCCAGAAGGACGCGGTCTTGACCATCAGGAACACGCTCTCAAAGATGAAAGGTCTCATGCAGCGGCTCAAGGCCATCCCCGAAAAAAATACACTCGAGGCTGGAGTGGAAGACATTGACCGTTTGTCCAGGGACACGGTCACGGAAATCGCAAGGATGAGGCCGGGGACGCGCATTGAGTATGACGGCTCCCCTGTTCTTTCGCGCGTGGACGGCGATGAAATCAGAAAGGTCATCGTCAATCTGGTCCAGAACGCACTGGAAGCGAGCAATGAGCAGGGGACGGTGATGGTAAGAACGGGAAAAGAGAACGGCGGTGTCTGCATCCGTGTCTCCGATAACGGATGCGGAATGACCGAGGAATTTGTTAAGGACCAACTGTTCAAGCCCTTCAGGACGACTAAGGAAAAAGGGCTGGGCATCGGACTTTACCAATGCAGACAGATCGTTGAGGCGCACGGCGGCAAGATCGAGGTGAAGAGCGAGCCAGGCATAGGGACCGAGTTCGCGGTCTTCCTGCCAGCGGCTGAGGCGGATGGAAGCTCATAGCTCTTGATTAATAGGTCATAGATCACAGTCCAAATCTTCATCTAAACTACGAATAAATTTCACCGCAGACGCTATAAGCGCGAAGAAAGCCAAGCCTTCATGTTTTAAACAAACACCTTTGTGACTGACGCGGATTCGCGGTTCTAAGATTTTGGTTTCATGATCTAACTGCGTCCAAAAAACAATAGAGGATAATTGCCATGGAAAAACTTCTGATCGTTGATGACAGTGATGAGATAAGGACCCAGCTGAAATGGGGCCTTGGCAAGGAATACTCCGTGATCCCTGCCAGGGATGGAACAGAAGCTCTCGCCCTGTTCCAAAAGAATGAGCCGCGCGTGGTGACCCTTGACCTGGGTCTTCCTCCGCATGAAGATGGGACTGAAGAAGGGTTCCGATGTCTTCAGGAGATGCTGCGGCATAACCCCACGTCGAAGACCATTGTCATAACCGGCAACGATCAGCGGGAAACCGCGCTCAGGGCCATCCAGATGGGAGCCTATGATTTTTACCAGAAGCCGATAAACCTTGAGGAGCTTCGGGTCATAATCCGGAGGGCATTTCACCTTTCCACGATTGAAGAACAAAACCGCTCTCTGTACGCTGCCCTTGAACGACAGGCCTCGCAGGTCGGCGGTATGATCGGCCAGTGTCCTGAGATGCAGGCGGTGTTATCAACGATGCGCAAGGTCGCGTCATCGGACGCATCCGTCCTGATCCAGGGCGAGAGCGGGACAGGGAAGGAACTGGTCGCGCGCGCGATCCACACTATGAGCCTACGGAAGGAAGGTCCCTTTGTGCCAATCAACTGCAGCGCTATCCCGGAAACGCTCCTTGAGTCAGAGCTTTTCGGTCATGAAAAGGGCGCGTTCACCGGGGCTCTCACGCAGGTGCAGGGCAAGGTGGAATATGCCCAGAATGGCACACTCTTCCTTGATGAGATCGGAGAACTTCCCGCCCTGCTCCAGGTGAAGCTGCTCCGGTTTCTCCAGGACAAGACCATCCAGCGGGTAGGCGGCAGGGAAGATGTCGTGGTAAATACGCGGATCCTTGCCGCAACGAACAAGGACCTTGTCAAAGGAAACAGGAGAGGGGAGGTTCAGGGAGGACCTGTACTACCGGCTTGGCGTGGTATTGATAAAGGTCCCTGCACTCAGGGAGCGCAAAGGTGATCTTGTGGTCCTTGCCACCTATTTTTTGAAACGATATTGCGATCTGTACAATAAGCGGGTACGGGGATTCAACCCCGCCGCCCTCGAGAGCATGGAAACGTATGCATGGCCGGGAAACATACGGGAACTCGAGAACAAGGTTCAGCGAGCCATAATCCTGTCGGAAGGATCGTTCATTGGTCCCCATGATCTCGGGTTTGATTCTCAGCCAATGAGCCAGAGGAACGAGCATCCGGAGATCAAGACGCTGAGGGATGCGAAGGAACGCGTGGAAAAGGAAATGGTGATGTCCGCGCTCGGAAATCATGTGGGGAACATCGCCAAGGCTGCGGAAGAGCTGGGGATCAGCAGACCGACCTTATATGACATTATGAAGAGACATGGACTGTTCAACGGCACGCTTCATCAGGTGAACGCGAACACAGGTGAGAAGTAAAATGTGATGAGCATTAATAGGTATCTGGGTAATAAAAAAGGGCATAGTCTATTGACCATGCCCTTTTTTAATAAATTATTGCTAAGTTTTATTTCTTGAATCTCCTTCTCATCAGTCCAACTCCAACGAGACCCGCACCGACGAGAAGCAGTGTCGTTGGCTCTGGAACAGATACAGGGGCAACATCCTTAACAAGAACAACGAGATCGTTGTAGTCTTTGTCCGAGCCCTGTGTAAACGGCTTATCTTCAAATGCAATAAGGTACTCCCCAGCAAACTGCGGGTCATTAGGCGGCAAAAAGGCGATGAAGTGGTCTTCTCCGGTATATGGTGCCGAGTTTAGCGCGTTATCAGAGGACCAATTCAATCCGTTTGTTTTATCAACCCAAGCGAATGACAGAAGAGTTGGAATGCTAGTACCAGCGCCTGGCCCGCCCGAGGGGACATTGGCTATCAGTAAGTGATCAGAACCATCATTATAGTAGAGGTTCTGAGAATTGCCTGCATAGCGAAATGTTTCAACTACTTGCCCGCTGGTCGAAGACCAAAAGGCATCAGACGACACTTGGGGAATAGCGGCCGAAGAGCCAAAACTTGCACCTGTAAACACCAAATTATAAATTTGATACAAGTGTTGTTCGCCGTTACTAACGTCCGCTATGAATGTTGCTGATGCGACTGAAGCAAAACCCAGAAGTATTAGCATAATGATCACAAATCTTATGTATTTCATGATTATCACCTCCATGCGAATTTGTTTTTTATTCATTCCACATATATTCTTTGCAATATGAATGCTAGGCTATAAATTATTGTATATTAACGATTTTATATTTCAATAAAGACAATGTAAATTTTTTCGAATTCAGTAAACCTTAAAAAAGACTATAAATATTCAAATATTGATAAGTTGTCTCGTTAAATATGTGATTAAGAGAGAATTACAATGCGTTATATGTAATATTTTCCGACATGTCAAGATGATCCAGTCCGACTCTATCTATTATTATCATCAAAAAGATGCAGAAATTTCCCTTGCCCAAACTGTTGAATGCAATATTGGCTTTCTATGTCTTTAACTCTTAACAAATTATGTTGTTCCCGCTGGATATACACAAAACTGTTTGTGAGATTGTCCATCACCGAGAAAATGATGTCGGCTAATTTTACAATATTGTTCATAAATTATTAAAGCATGTAAAATCAACTTGTTAATATGGGTATGGAATTTTCCGAGATGAATCTCTAAAGATCGATACCTCGTGCTTTAAATAAGATCCTAATTTATTTAAGATTTAGTCGTTTAACGCTGAAAAGATTAATGATACTGACAGGCTTAGTAGTTATGATCCTAGTCTTAGCAGCACTGGTTCACGCCTGTTCGGTCCTTAATTTCGGGGACCCGCCTAATACGGGGGCCTATTTGTAAGTTTCCGAAATAAAACCAATCGTTGACACCTCTCTGGGGATTTTGGAGAACGGTAATGGTTAACTGACACTTGTAAATCCCCTATTGCTGATCCTTAGTGTTCCCAATAAGAAGGATGCCACATTTATAGCTTCCGGCATCACGTTATCGGCCGGTACAGGAGTTGTTGGAGGAACAAATGTCTTCAGCGGAACGTGGAACACCACCACTGGCTACAAAGGCAACTTCACGTCTGCATCGTCTGACTACGTGTATAGTTTTATCGGGTTGATTCCAGGCTGCAATAACTCAAATTTGTTCGGTAACTGGCATGATGCTGATCTGGCGGTCAATGGAATTAACGCCACGGGTTTTGGGATCTTCGTTTCTTACTGACCGGTATACAGGCATTACTGGTGGCAGTACAGTGGATGTTACATTCGCGAGCGCGCTTGACAATGGAACATTTGCTGTGGCGTATGGTCAAGAACCGCCACCGACGCATGGGAAAGCTGATTCTTTCACCACCCCAATTACCGAATCAGGCCTCACACACACAGTCCCCGAGCCCGGGATGCTTTTGTTATTCGGCAGTGGCCTCTGGGTCTTGGGCTCTTTGGTAGGGAAAAAATCAGAAAATAAGCTTATATTTTGCGGAGTGAAAGGAAGAGGATAGCACACTATCCCCTTCCTTATTTATCTGTCTCATTGTATGACGTCTTCGTTCAGCAACATCATCAAGCTAAAGCTCAATCCATCATCCGGCACTTACGGCTCATTGAATATTTTCTAGAAACGATTAGACGAACTTTTCCGTCGTCGACTAAATACCATCCAATTTAACGTTTCCATGTTTTTCCACTGATCCTGTGATTTACATTAAATCTTTAATATGATAATATAACTTGATCAATTATTGCTAATACGTAAAATCAGATAGGGGTCTATAAACACAATGATTAGATCTGCGTGTATCTACGAAAAACTGAGTCCTATACATTCACGCAGTGCTTCGCAACCTTGGCACCCTCGCGGTTTTATCGTTAAGATTTTTTCAGTTTTGCTTTGCCAATATCTTGTGGACGGAAATGTTCCAAGGAGGACATACCATTGCATAGATTAAGCATACTGACCCTGTCGTTGCTCATCCTGTTTGGCGGTTGTACGGGCCATTTCAAATCAAAAGAACAGCTTTTGAACGAAGGGACCAAGATGGCCCAAGAGCATAATCCCGGCGGCGCGATCATCTTGTTCAAAAAGGCACTTGAAAAAGACCAAAACTATTTTGAGGCCCGATTCCAGCTTGCCAAGGCATATTATGCCATCGGCAAACTTGATTCAGCGGAGAAGGAACTCCAGAAGCTCCGCAGACAGGATCCCTCATCTAAGGACGTGCAGATCGAGATGGCACGCGTCCTGGCGCACACCAATAGGCCCGATGAGGCCCTCAAGGAGATCTCCCAATATCTCGGCGATGATTCGACAGATTGCGATGCGCTGGAGATTGCTGGATGGGCGCATGCCGTGAAGGAAGACTACCCCGGCGCAGTTACCCTGCTGAAAAGGGCCGTTGCGGCCTGCGGAGATAGCAATGCGCCGCCATTTCACTCGCGAGTGTTTATATGCTGATGGGGGACACGCAGGAGGCGGAAAAACAGGTCGCGCTGGTCTTGGCAAAAGAATCAACGAACAGAAGGGCGCTTTACCTCCTCGCTGAGATCCAAACACGCCGGAAGGACGGGGCGGCAGCATTGCAGACGCTTGATCGTATTATTCAGGCAAACCCGAATGACATCGAAGCGCAGTATCGAAAGGGATTGTTGTATATTGATATCAAGGATTATGACAATGCCCGTGCGATGTCCGACGCCATGGTCAAACAATTTCCGAAACGGGCGGAAGGTCATCGGCTCCAGGGATTCGTCCATTTCTTCAAACAACAATATATCGATGCAATTCCCGCACTTCAAAAATCTCTGGTCTTGCAACCGAATGCTGGAGCTTATTATATTCTCGGGCTCTCCCATTACTATCGGAATGAAGCGGAGCAGGCCATTAATCAGTTCCAGAAAGCCCTTGAGATCAACCCTTCTCTGACCCGTGCGCGGGTGCACCTCGCTTTGCTTCTTTTGCAAAACAAGAGAACGGATGACGCTATCCGTGAAGCGAAGGCGGCATCTAGCCCAGGATGATCGGTACGCGTTGGCGCACAATGTTCTCGGCAGTGCGTACCTGACGAAAGGCAATTATACGGAAGGCATCACCGAACTGAACAAGGCCCTCGAGCTCGATCCCTCCCTTGGCTGACGTCCATGTCAAGAAAGGGTTTGCAGCTATGAAGCGGGGAAGGGGTGAGGAGGCGGAATCGGAGCTGGCTGCTGCGGTGCGCATTAAGCCTGAAGCACAGGATACACGACGCATCCTTGCCCTTTACTATCTGAATCGTAATGAACCGGAGAAGGCTATCGACGTGCTCAGGAAAGGTATGCAGGGCGGTCCATCGGATGCCGTGTCCTATTATCTCATGGGTGAATCCTATCTAAGGAAGAATGATCTGAACGAGGCCAGGACGTATTTCATCAAGGCGAAAGAGGCGAACCCGAAATATGACCTCGCTTATTTCCGGCTAGCATCGATTGACTTTATGCAGGAGAAGCAGGAAGAGGGCATCAAGGAGATCCGCAGTCTGCTCGAGACATTCGCCGGACAATGCGCAGGCACTGCTTTTGCTCGCTTCTCTCGCGGAAGCGAGCAGCGACGAGAACGAGGCCCGCAAAAATTACCTCGCGGCGGCCGCTACGGGGAAGACGGAAGGCATCGTAGCAACAGCCTTGTATCTCCAACGGACGAAAGATACCGATAAAGCGCTCTCGATGCTGGACGAAGGGCTCAGGAAAGCACCTACGGATATCAGGCTTCTCGAATTGAAAGGAAGGATCCTTGTCGTCAACAAAAAGTACAAGGACGCCCTTGCGACGTTCGAGGCCATCGACCGCGTGAACCATCAGATGGGTTTCGGCTATCTGGTGAATACGTACGTTGCCATGGGAGAACATGCAAAGGCACTGGAAATTGTGCAGGCCGAGATTAGGGGCAATCCCACGAACCTGAGCCTTCGCGCTGAGCTGTCGAGGATCTATCTCCAGAAGGGCGACAAGACAGGGGCGGTTGAGAACGCGAGGGACATTATCAGGAAAAATCCGGATTCGCCGGTCGGATACCTTGCCCTTGCCCTAGTGCATGAGGGCAGCAATGATGGTGACAAGGCGATCGAGGTGCTCAAAAGTGCCCCGAACACACGAAGTGCCGCGATCTCCCTCATGCTCGGGAACCTCTATGCCCGCAAGAAGAACTACACCGCAGCTTTGGAACAATATCGTCAGGCGGAGAAGTTGAGTCCGGAATCGGATCAGGTACTGTTTGAGAAGGGGAGCATTCTCCATGCCATGGGGAAAAAGAAGGAGGCCACTGATGAATATCAAAAAGTGATTCGGCTCTCCCCGAACCATGCCATG
The DNA here is from genome assembly GCA_963705595.1 of Nitrospirota bacterium. Taxonomy (GTDB): domain Bacteria; phylum Nitrospirota; class UBA9217; order UBA9217; family UBA9217; genus DASPSR01. The sequence continues at coordinate 24,640 of CAVPKD010000001.1, forward strand.
GCTTTGAACAACCTTGCTTATCTCTATGCAGAGGATAACAAAAATCCATCCCAGGCCCTCCAATATGCCACCCGGGCCTTCATGCTCGCGCCACAAAATGATTCTATCCAAGACACGCTCGGGTACGTGCTGCTCAAGAACAACAGGATCAACCAGGGTCTGAGCATGCTGAAGAAAGCGTCAGACAGCAATCCAAAGAATCCGAGCATCTGTTATCATCTGGCCCTCGGTTATAAAGAACACGGGGATTCAGCTAAAGCGGTTGAGCAGCTACAAAAAGCGTTCGAGCTAGGCGATTTTCCGGAGGCCCGTGAAGCGAAAGCCTTGCTGGAAAAGATCAAGAAGGGAGGAAATTCATGATGCGACAACCCATTGGCAAAAAACCTTGTTCAATAACATGAAAGAGAATGTGACGCAGATTAGCGCAGAAAAAGCAAATAAAGTCTTTTACTGCCAAGTGGCGAAAGCGATGCTTACCGTGCTGAGTGCCGCGTCCCTCGCGCCCCGAGTGGCCGCTTCTGATTCCCAGTCTATTGCGGTTCCAAAATCCTTCAAATCTCAGTATATCTGCAAATCACCGTACTATTAAATCAGGCTTTTTTGTATCTCCTATTAAATTAAAATGATTATTTTGTCGGAAATATTTACAGAGGTGCATTTATGAAATGGGTAGTTCTATTAACTCATTATAAAAACAGTATATTTAGAAACATGGTACGACTTATGCAATAAAATTATATAATTATGAATAAATTGATTGCAAATTTGCTGAAATTTCCTATGTATCTCGATGTTACTCTTTAAGAGAGCATATAGTTCTTAAATCTTATGGAAGAGGAGTGTCCGGAACAAGAGAAATCAAGTTTAAGAAGAGAGATCATAGCGGCCAAATTATAAATATATAGAAATATGCCTTACACCATTGACGGCAAGGTATTTGTGTGCTACTTTAATATTATAAACATCAATTTATATAACTAAGTTGTTTGTGATTGTCATGGTCAGAAACACTCAAATTAGGAGGTATGTGACAGGGATCCACGACTCTTTAAAGGAGATATTCTGTAGAAAGGAGGGGTATCCATGAAAAGAATTGTAGTAAGCTGTCTGATTCTAAGTGCCTTCATGCTGGTGCTGACAGGGATGCCATTTCAGTTGTTGCATATCGACTTGGTAAAATCGGCCTATGCCTACATTGCCTATGGCCAGAACCATGGCTGGGATAATATCCGAAACCAGGACAAAGAATCGGACAAGATCTGGGGTCAGGAAAATAGCAGTATAGCATCTTGGACAGGGGTAGTACATGCGGATAGTGGCGGCCGGCATGAGAACCAGGGTCAGGGCAATGACGGGACCATGGCGACTTGTATAACATCTGAGACAGTGGCAATGACTTGATTAAGATTTTGAGCAGGGACAACAAGCGGGATGACCAGGGTCAGGAAGACAACGGGGAGAATATCTGGGGCCAGTTCGATGACTGGAAGAAGTTCCGGAGCAGTGACGATGACTGTAAGGATTTCCAGGACCATGATAAAGACTGGCACAAGAACTGGGGCAAAAACGAGGACGGGGATAAATTCTGGGACAAACACAAGACATTATGATTGCGATGATAATGGGTGTGATCTGCGTTTACGTGAGCACGAACATCATCATAAACGTGATCATTGCAAAGTACCGGAGCCCTCAATGTTCAGCCTGTTAGGTGCAGGCATTGCGGGAGTCGGCGTATACAGCTTTATCAGAAGAAGAATAGCAGCAAATAGAAACAAGAATTACTTGAGAATTACTGTTCACTTTAACGAAGCCAATCCCGGCGGTTCATAAGAAGAGATGGTGAGAGGTTAGTTATTCTTCTTTCCTGGTCATCTTTTTTTATCTTACCTGAATATGACCTGTTTTCCTCTTTCTTCTTTTCCGCAAGTCTCCTTTGACCATCCAAGTGAACCGCTCATCAGAGGGTTCTCATCGGTGCTCTCCATATACACCTCTTCCGGATTTTCCGTGGCATTGATCAAAAAGTTTCCATGCGTGTCGTGTGAAAAAAAGGTATTAACCGCAAGGTGTGAAGTACGCTCCAGGATTCAGATGAGATGGGAAAGTGCTTCCACGAGATGCTTGAACTGGATAGGTTTGCTTTTGAAGAAATGGCTGGTGAGAAATTATAATAACACGTGTCGTTGAAGATTGATGGGACTTGCCAGTGCTATCAATTCAGAATGATTTTACTAAGCTCTGTAGAATAGTCGCTCTCAATGCCGGATGAGTCATAGGCTGTGATAGCGAAATAATAGGTTCCAGGCGTAAAGAGAATTGATCGTATAGCGTGACATATTCTTGACATCAATAATGTGCGTATAGTCCCTTGACGCTGTTCCGTAGTATACTTTAAATCCTACCAGGTACCGTGCAGCCGGCGTCCCATCGTTGTACGTGGTAGGCACATCCCATGCCAGCGAAACACTACCTGTAGCATTAGTTGGAGTGCCGATATCAGAAACACCACCGCATCCGGCGAGTATTGTAATGAGCAGCGAGATATAAAAAATTGAGAATATTTTATTCTTTAACATAGTACAGCGCTCCTTAAAGTTGAACAATGAATAACTACATCTCAAATTGTAATAATCCTACATTATGCTCATAAAATAATCTGTGATTGCTGTCACCTTTGAAGGTCATTATTATAAAGTGCCGTTCAATAAAGAATGTGATCAGGATCACATTCTAAAGAAAAGAACGCAGAAGTGCCTTTTTTTCCCGTTATGCGATCAGATTAAAAGTACTTTTTGGTCCTTTTAGACAGAGGGGGATCTTCCGTTGGGGACAAACAAGTACCGCTTTTACAACAACCACTGTGATGTAAGGTATCTGGATCGAACCGGATCAAATAGAAACTACAGGTATTGATCCGAGACAAACGGAAAGTGGGCCTCATATTAACCGATAATACAGGCTCTTGTCAAGCATTCTGATCTTAATTAGAATCGTGGAAGGAACAGAGACCGATCATAATTGCCGTCCCTGATCAGCACTGACTACAAGGGGGGGAACAATTTAGCGCGTTGATAACATGCAGGTAAAAAAGCATAAAAATGCTTAAGGAGGACGTTTAAACAGCCTGATCATAATCGTCGCAATATTTCTTTTTCCTATCTCAAATCTCAATTCTCAATTCCTTATCCTGTTTTCTCTCTCACCATATTAAGCCTATCTCGGGTCAACCATTGCTTGCTTACCTGGCCTTCACGATGCTTCCCGCACGGGGACTGGAGGACGCGGCAAATGGAATGCTTGGAATGCCGGCAGATCTCGAAACGGTCTTTTCTATTAGATCGTCGTTGAGACTTCTTGTGAATAGTCACTTTCTTGCCCATCCGTACTTATGGCTGATACAGCAAAATAATATGTCCCATGGGACAGGTTCAAAGTATACGTCACCGGAGTCATTCCGGCATTCGCGACATCTACTGATTTTGTATAGGTACCGGAGTGAAGTCCCATAATATATTCTGTAGTCCGAAACCGCAGCAGGCGTAGCAGGTGTCCCGTCCGTATATGCTGTAGGTGCAGCCCATATTAAGGTTACAGCACCAGCCTGTCCCTGTAACGGTAAGCGTGGCAGTTCCTGAAACACTCCCTGATACTGCCGTAATAGTTGTTGATCCGGCAATTACTGCGGTGGCAAGTCCCTTTGAATCCAGACGCGTTGCTGATCGTTGCTACACCCGCGTTGGATGAACTCCAGGTCACCGCTGTCGTCAGGTCCTGCGTCGTATTGTCGGAGTAGGTCCCTGTGGCAGTGAACTGCTGCATCGTCCCGCTCGCGATGGAAGGATTGACAGGAGTCACCGCGATCGATGTCAGTGTTGCGGCAGTCACTGTTAGGGTAGTCGATCGCGATATGCTGCCCGATGTCGCTTTGATCGTTGTTGAACCCGTGGCTACGGCGGTGGCCAATCCCTTGGAACCTGCTGCGTTGCTGATCGTTGCCACGTCCGTGTTGGATGAACTCCAGGTCACCGCCGTCGTCAGGTTCTGCGTCGTATTGTCGGAGTAAGTCCCTGTGGCAGTGAACTGCTGGGTCGTGCCTTTGACAATGCTCCGATTCGTCCGGGTGATTGAGATGGACACGAGTGTTGCCGGGGTAACCGTCAGGGTAGTCGATCCCGATATGCTTCCCGATGTCGCTGTGATCGTTGTTGATCCCGTGGCCACGGCGGAGGCCAATCCCTTGGAACCTGCTGCGTTGCTGATCGTTGCCACGCCCGTATTGGATGAACTCCAGGTCACCGCCGTCGTCAGGTCCTGCGTCGTATTGTCGGAGTAGGTCCCTGTGGCAGTGAACTGCTGGGTTGTACCGGCAATGCTCGGATTGGTCGGGGTGATTGCGATGGACACGAGCGTTGCCGGAGTAACCGTCAGGGCCGTCGATCCCGATATGCTTCCCGATGTCGCTGTGATCGTTGTTGATCCCGTGGCTACGGCGGTGGCCAATCCCTTGGAACCTGCTGCGTTGCTGATCGTTGCCACGCCCGTGCTGGATGAACTCCAGGTCACCGCCGTCGTCAAGTTCTGCGTCGTATTGTCGGAGTAGGTCCCTGTGGCAGTGAACTTCTGGGTCGTGCCTTTGGCAATGCTCGGATTGGTCGGGGTGATTGCTATGGACACGAGCGTTGCCGGAGTCACCGTCAGGGTCGTCGATCCCGATATGCTTCCCGATGTCGCTGTGATCGTTGTTGATCCTGTGGCTACTGGCGGTGGCCAATCCATTGGAACCTGCTGCGTTGCTGATCGTTGCCACGCCCGTGTTGGATGAACTCCAGGTCACCGCCGTCGTCAGGTCCTGCGTCGTATTGTCGGAGTAGGTCCCTGTTGCAGTGAACTGCTGGGTCGTGCCTTTGGCAATGCTCGGATTGGTCGGGGTGATTGCCATAGACACGAGCGTTGCCGGAGTAACCGTCAGGGTCGTCGATCCCGATATGCTTCCCGATGTCGCTGTGATCGTTGTTGATCCCGTGGCAACGGAGGAGGCCAATCCATTGGAACCTGCTGCGTTGCTGATCGTTGCAACAGCTAGAGCCGATGAACTCCAGGTCACCGCCGTCGTCAGGTCCTGCGTTGTATTGTCGGAGTAGGTCCCTGTGGCAGTGAACTTCTGGGTCGTGCCTTTGGCAATGCTCGGATTGGTCGGGTGAGACCGCAATGGACATTAGTGTTGCGTTGGTAATAGTGATCGTGTCGGTGCCTGATATGCTCCCTAATGATGCCACAATGGTTGCTGAGCCAACACTTACGCCGGTTACCAGTCCGGCATTGTTAACTTGTGTCGTGGTCGTATCAGACGAACTCCAGGTTACAGACGAAGTCAGATCTGCTGTCGTGTTGTCCGAGTAGATGCCGGTAGCCGCGAACTGTTGACCAGAACCTTTTGCGATTGACGGATTAGTAGGCGTTATTGAAATGGATACGAGAACAGCATCATTATTTCCGTTAGCACTTGTCGACGTTTGAGAACCGCCTCCTCCACATCCTGAAAGGGTTGATAATAAAAAAACACACCAGGAGAATGGCGCATAACTGTTTATTGAACATTTAGTATTACCTTCTTGTTTTGAGCTGTAAAAAACAGCCAGAGATGAATCTCCGGCTATGGGTTGGTAGTGTATAAAGTGAGCGCAAACACAGTTACTCCGGGATTTAAATTGCGCGTCAACACTCCGGGAGTAGTTAAGCTGGCGGCCCAGTCCATCTGGTTCGGCCAGATATCATAAGGGCTGCCGTAATACAGAAAGGTGATACCAAAATCATCGTTGGTTGTGAGCTTATAATCCGATGGGTCGTAGGCAGACGTACCTTTAGTTTGAAAACGTCGTTGCAGTGATGCCTTTCTTAATAAAGCAAACTGTGTGCTAAAATGGAACCATTCGATTTCACGAATTTTTTTATTTCAGCGATTCTGAAGTGTAAAGGAAAATACATCCATCATCCGAGCGTTTTCCGATAAAGCTGATAAAAAACGTAAGGGTCAAACATTAGTAAGAGAGAAAAGTGTAAAATTTATTGACACTCTTCCACATGGACAATTTAGCTTTCTTCGCAAACGGGCAAGAGTGGATTTCGTCCCTACCCTCGGCCCGAATTCGGATTGAAGGCTTCTCAACCCGGAGAATATTTAGGAAACTCAGGACGTTGTTCTACGTTACTGTTCCGAAAAAACTGTCTGTCTCCGCGATGTCGGCAATATTCGATCTGCATCAGAGTTGAAAGAAATACTCGATTCGTCCTCGTGGTGTCGGTGATTTTGACAAACCCGGTGGGAACGGCCCTAAATCCTCTAATGTTCGCATGAAGTCAGTCAAGCCCAAACGCTTCGCTCTCGTCATCATCGGGGCCAGGGAGGCGTTCATTCCAGGAGGCCTTGCGTTACCAAATCGGAATAGAGATGTTCCTCTTTTACCAGCGGTGAGCGGTACGTTCCGGGTAAGAAATATATTGAAAAGTCGGTCAAGTTAATGTATTCTGCTACTTTGCCGTCGATTGCAACAGCATCTCTGGAAGCGGCCGCGATAAATGTATAGCGCGAGGCCAATTTTTTCTTGACAAAAACCGTGGCTATGCTATAAAAACGAAATTTTTATGGTCATTAAGGCCGGGAGGAGAACAGATGAGCAACAGCTGCAGCAGGAATTATCTCTTTACCTCGGAATCGGTAACCGAGGGACATCCAGATAAAATAGCCGACCAGATATCCGATGCGGTCCTTGACGCGTTGTTGACGCAGGACCCCACGAGCCGGGTGGCGTGCGAGACGCTCCTGACCACCGGGCTCGCCTTGGTGGCCGGGGAGATCACGACCAAGGGATATGTGGAGATCCCGGACATCGTTCGCGAGACGATCAAGGAGATCGGGTACACGCGGGCGAAGTACGGGTTCGATTACGAGACCTGCGCGGTCATCACCTCGATCCATTCCCAGTCGCCTGACATCGCCATGGGCGTTGACACCGGCGGCGCCGGTGACCAGGGCCTCATGTTCGGCTACGCCTGCGACGAGACGCCGGAGCTCATGCCCATGACCATCATGCTCGCCCACAAGCTTACCCGGCGGCTTTCGGAAGTGCGGAAGAAGGAGATTCTGCCGTACCTCCGGCCGGACGGCAAGTCCCAGGTGACCATCGAGTACCGGGACGGCAAACCGTACAGACTCCATACCATCGTCGTCTCGAGCCAGCACAGCCCCGATGTTCACCTCAAGGACCTGCGCGAGGACATCATCGAGAAGGTGATCAAACCGGTGGTGCCGAAGGAACTCCTCGATGAGAAGACCATGTGTATCACATCAACCCCACCGGCAGGTTCGTGACCGGCGGCCCCATGGGCGACACGGGCCTCACGGGCCGCAAGATCATCGTGGACACCTACGGCGGCGTGGGCAGCCACGGCGGCGGGTGCTTCTCGGGCAAGGACCCGACGAAGGTTGACCGTTCGGCATCGTACATGGCACGCTACGTCGCAAAGAACATCGTGGCGGCGGGCATCGCGAGCGAGTGCGAGGTGCAGCTTGCCTATGCCATCGGCGTGCCCGAGCCGGTTTCCGTCCACGTCGATGACTTCGGTACCGGCAAGATCCCCTATGAGAAGCTTGTTGAGCTCATCAGGAAGAACTTCGACATGACGCCCAAGGGCATCATGAAGACCCTGAACCTCAGGCGGCCTATCTACAAGAAGACCGCTGCGTACGGGCACTTCGGCAGGACCGAGCCCGAGTTTACCTGGGAAAGGACCGACAAGGCCGCGACGCTCAAGAGAGAAGCAGGGCTGTAATAATGCAGAAGTCAGAAGACAGAAGTCAGACAACCAGACATAACTAATAGGAGACAGAATGAAATACGACGTAAAGGACATCAGGCTTGCCGACAAGGGGAAGCTCCGGATCGAGTGGGCGAACCAGAGCATGCCCGTGCTGAATCTCATCAAGAAGCGCTTCGAGAAGGAAAAGCCGCTCAAGGGCGTGCGCCTGGCCGCGTGCCTGCATGTGACCACCGAGACCGCTTCGCTCATGCAGACGCTCAAGGCCGGCGGCGCCGAGGTGGTGCTCTGCGCATCGAACCCGCTCTCCACCCAGGACGACGTGGCCGCTTCGCTCGTGAAGCACGACAGGATCCCGACGTTCTCGATCAAGGGCGAGGACGGCAAGACCTACTACAAGCACATCATGGCCGCGCTCGACAAGAAGCCCATGATGACCATGGACGACGGCGCTGACCTGGTCTCGGTGCTCCATACCAAGCGCCAAAACCTGCTGCCGGGCATCATCGGCGGCACGGAAGAGACCACGACGGGCGTGATCAGGCTCCGCAGCATGGCGAACACGGGCGTGCTCAAGTACCCGATCATCGCGGTGAACGATGCCCAGACCAAGCACTTCTTCGACAACCGGTACGGCACGGGTCAGTCGACCCTCGACGGCGTGATCCGCGCCACGAACCGGCTCATCGCCGGCTCGATATTCGTGATCGCGGGCTATGGCTGGTGCGGAAGGGGCCTTGCCATGCGCGCCAAGGGAATGGGCGCGAACGTGGTCGTGACCGAGATCGACCCCTTGAAGGCCATCGAGGCGATAATGGACGGCTACCAGGTGATGACCATGGCCGAAGCCGCCAGGATCGGCGACATCTTCGTCACCGTGACCGGCGACATCAAGGTGATCCGCAAGGAGCACTTCCGGGTGATGAAGGACGGCGCCATCATCTGCAACACCGGCCACTTCAACGTCGAGATCGACCTCGAGACGCTCGACAAGATGAAGAAGAAAAGGCGCCAGATCCGCGATTTCGTCGAAGAGTTCACCATGCCGGGTGGCAGAAAGATCAACGTCCTGGGCGAGGGAAGACTGATCAACCTCGCCGCGGCCGAGGGCCATCCCTCGAGCGTCATGGACATGAGCTTCGCCAACCAGGCGCTCTCAGCCGAGTATATGCTGAAGAACAGCAAAAAGCTGAAGAAGCAAGTGTACGGCGTCCCCGAGAAGATCGACAAGGAGATCGCGCGGCTCAAGCTGGACGCCATGGGCGTGAAGATCGACAAGCTCACCCCGGAGCAGAAGAAGTACCTTGCCTCGTGGGAGATGGGAACGTAAGACAGGACAAAACAGAAGACAGGAGTCGGAATTCAGGAGCCAGGAGCCGGGGAATGGAACTCAGAAGTACTTATATTCTGATTTCCGTCTCCTGACTCCTGGCTTCTTTATTTTTCGGACATGGCAAACTACCTCAAAATCATCTTCGCCATGCTGATCTGGAGCACCTGGGGCCCGATGATCCGCTGGATGGCTCTTCCACCCGTCGTGGTCCTTTTCTATACATCTCTGATCGCGAGTTTCCTCGTTCCCCTGGTCCTGAGGCTCCGAGGGGACTTCCCCGATGCCATCTTCAGCCTGAGATCATGGCATCTCTTTGCCGGTCTCTCGATCGCATCGATCACGAACAATATCACCTATTTTTTCTCCCTGGGGCATACCACGGTCTCGAACGCGGTCTTTACCCATTATACGGCCCCCGTGTTCGTTGCCGCGCTCGCACCGATCCTGATATCCGAACGTCTGCAGAGGGTGACGCTCATCTCGCTTCCGTTGGCCGTTCTGGGTATGATCATGATCGTTGCCGCCGGGGGGAATCTCAGTCTGAACAGCGTGCATACGGCGGGCATTGTCGCCGGCACCCTGTCGGGCCTGGCCTATGCGTTCGTGATCATATTCTCCCGCAGGCTCAGCCAGTTGATGCTTCACCACAAGGCTATCATCGTCAATCTCTGGATCACGGCCGCTGTCACCGCACCGGCAGCGCTGACCATCGACCATCATGTGTCCTTCCGCGCAGGGGCGCTTCTATTGGTGACGGGGTTATTGCACTCCAACCTTGCTCCGCTCCTGTACTTTAACGCGCTCAGGAAAGTGATGGCACAACACGCTGCCATCCTTGGATACATGGAACCCCTTGCCGCCATACCGCTTGCCTTCTTTTTTCTTTCGGAGACGCCTACGTTGATCACCCTGTTCGGCGGGATCCTGGTACTCGTTTCCGGATACATGGTGATGCACTACGGGAAGGGGAGCGAAAACCTTCCAACAGCCGAATGAACGGGCCCTGAATACGTCCCGCCTGGTCGTAAGCAGCCGGGACCAACAGCGATCCTTTTCTTATAAGGATTATTTTCCCCCTTTCTTGAAGTGCTCTATTTTTGCGCTATAATAAAAACAATCTCGGTTTTTTCCTGCCATCTGTTGCATTTAACATCATACTTTCGGAGGACACATCTATGGGAAAGTCTATCTTTCACAAGAAGGCGATTTCTTGAAGACCGCGGGTGTTCTGACAACTATGATCGCACTCGGCGAGATCCCGGCAGAACTGATCGCAGCCATTGACGATCGGAAGCTCGTAAGATTCCCGGAAAAGACGGACATGATACTTCTCACCTCCCGTCCCCCGCAGCTTGAGACGCCGTTCCATTACTTCAGAGAACTGATCACGCCGAACGAGGCGGTCTTTGTGCGCTGGCATATCTCTCAGCTCCCCACGTCCGTGGATCTGAACGAGTGGCGGCTCAAGGTCGGCGGAAATACGGAAAAGGAGCTCCAGGTCTCGATGGATGATCTCAAGACAAAGTTCGAAAAGGTAACGTATACGGCGGTCATCCAGTGTTCGGGTAACGGCAGAAGCTTCTTCGAGCCCCGGGTGGCAGGCGGCCAGTGGAAGAACGGAGCGATGGGGAATACCACGTGGACGGGGCAAGTCTCAAGGACATTCTGACCTCTGCGGGCATAAAACCCGGATCGGTGGAGGTCACGTTCAACGGACTTGATTCGGCGTCCGCTGCCCACGGTGCCCGATTTCGTCAAGAGCCTGCAAGCTCCAGAAGGCCATGGAAGAGGACATCCTCGTCGCGTACGAGATGAATGGCAAGCCTCTCCTTGCTTAACGGTTTTCCCGCCCGCCTGATCGTTCCCGGATGGTACGGAACGTACTGGGTCAAGAATCGTTGAGCGAGATCACTGTTGTGACGGACGAGTTCAAAGGGTTCTGGATGAATCCGCGTACCGGATCCCCGATACCCGTGCGGCTGCGTTCCACCTGGCTCGGGCATGAAGAAGTCGATTCCGATAAACATTCGCATGACCACGCGTCACTCATCGTTGAGCCTCTGAGGGGGCACGAAGCTGAAGGCGAAAAAGCCCGTTACGATCTGGGGATTGCATTCTCGAGCGGCTACAACATCAGAGACGTGATCGTTTCGATGGATGATGGCAAGACCTGGAGCAAACGAAGCTCGGGAAAGACCTCGGCAAGTACTCATGGATCCAATGGACGTATCCGTGGGAACCCAAAAAAGCGGGGCACATATACTCTCATGGTCAAGGCCACGAGCAGCATCGGCGAGTCGCAGCCGTTTGAGACCCTCTGGAACCCGTCAGGTTTTATGAGGAACAAGGTCGAACAAATCGAAGTATCGGTGAAATAGGAGGTCACACCATGAAAACTTCGATCGCAGCAGCGGCAATTCGATTCTATTCCTTTCCGCGGGCTTCGCCCAGGCGCAGGATGCCCGCCGAAGACGGCTTCCGATACGGGAACGGTACATTCGATGACACTTCCGAACATCCAGGTTCCTCAGTTAAAGAAGGCGATGGTCGGCCCAAGTATCGAGGCGCTACTGCAATGTCTGCCACAGCCGTGACTATATCACGATGCAGCCGCAAGTTCTCGAGGGCAACGTGGACAGCGGAGGTGAACCAAGATGATCAAGGTCATCGGTGCGCCGATCAATGGAGAAGACGCGAATACCATCATCGACTATCTTGCGACGAGCTACGGTACGGGTAAATGACGCGAACAGCTTGGATAAACCATAGGAGACCGGCCATGAATATCAGAGAACGGATACCAGTGCGTGCACTTCTGAGCCTTTTTCTGTCTTTTGTGACGGTACTCGTACTCGTAAGCAGTGCATTAGCCGGAGCAGATGACAAAGACCTTATAACGAGAGCGAGCCAGATCTTCGGCCCCTTGCCGCAGACAATGCCCACGGAGCAAAACCCGATCACCCCGGCAAAAGTAAAACTCGGGAAAATACTTTTTTATGAGCTGCGGATCTCCGTTGATGGCACCGTGAGCTGCGCCAAGTGCCATCCAATAAGCCTCTACGCGGAAGACGGACTGAAGAAGGCGAAAGGTAATAACTGCAAGGACAACCCGCGTAATTCGCCGACAATACTTAATGCGGCGGCTCAGATATCCGCGCACTGGATAGGCAACCGAACAGGCGTGGAGGACCAGGCAAAACAGGCCTTGATCGGGCCGCCTTCCTACGGCATGCCGTCCTACGAATCAGTGGAAAAGATACTCAGGGGGATGAAGGGATACGTGGCCCTGTTCCAAGAGGCATTCCCTGGAGAGAAAGAACCGGTGAACGTGGACAACTTTGCAATGGCGGTCGGCGCTTTTGAACGGACGCTCATGACGCCCGCTCCCTTTGACGATTTCATGAAGGGAAATGTAGGCGCGCTGACGGAGCAGCAGAAGAGGGGACTGAAAATGTTCCTGGATACAGGATGTATGACCTGCCATTTCAGTCCTTACCTGGGCGGCCAGATGTATCAAAAGTTCGGGATTTTGGAGCCGTACGCGAAATATACCAAGAGCGAGAAGATAGATGAGGGACGTTTCGTTGTTACGAAGAACGAGGCCGACAAATACGTATTTAAGGTGCCGGTGCTCAGGAACGTGGCTATGACGCCGCCGTACTTTCATGACGGCTCTGTCGACAAGCTTGACCGGGTGATATGGATTATGGCAAAGATACAGCTCGGGCAAGAGCTTTCGGATCAGCAGGCTGGCGACATCGCCGCGTTTTTCACAGCATTGACTGGCAAAATATCCGAGGACGCAATGACCGTGCCGATCTTGCCGGCCATGGAATGATCATGAATCTTGTCGAAAGCAGAGAAAAGGAGAGGTCTATGAAAAAAGTGTTCATTGTTTTAGCGCTTGGTGCAGCGGTATATCTTGTGACTGCGGCATCCACGGGAATGGCGGCGGATCCTGGCTCAGACCGGAGAATCGATGTTCAAACAGAATTGCGCCGTATGCCACCCGGATGGAGGAAATATCGTCAACCCGAAAAAAACACTGCATAAACAGGATCGGGAAGCCAATAATGTCAAAACAGAAGCGGATATTGTAAAGATCATGAGAAATCCGGGCCCGGGGATGATCAAGTTCGATGAAAAGACCATCCCGGACAAGCAGGCAAAAGAGATCGCCGGATACATTTTACAGTCATTTAAATAAGGGCAAGTTTTTGACATAGAGCCAAAGTATTAGAGGGGATTATTTAAAAAAATGTGACAAAAAGTTACGCTATACCTTGACAGAGTCGCGACCCTTGGATACACTCTAGCTATCCCATTTTATAAATGTAATTTAAAATCCCTATAGGAGGTTTGCTATGCGAGATGAGAGCGTGTACCAGAGTCTTGTCAAGCGCGGCGTATCGCGGCGGGACTTCATGAAGTTCTGCACCACAATGGCCGCAATGCTGGCGCTTCCGGCATCGTATGCATCCAAGATCGCCGAAGCGTTGGAGAAAGTCCAAAAACCCTATGTTGTATGGCTTGAATTCTCGGACTGTTGCGGAGATTCTGAGTCCACACTTCGAGCGACCAAACCAACGATCGGCTCTCTCGTCCTCGACGTGATTTCCCTTGAGTATCATGAGACCATCATGGCACCATCCGGGAAAGCGGCGGAGAAATCTCTCATGGACGTGGTCAAGAACCAGAAAGGCAAATACATCGCGATCGTTGAAGGCGCGATCCCGATGAAGGACGGCGGAGTCTATTGTACCGTCGGTGGCAGAACCGCTCTTGCCACTGCCAGGGAAGTATGCGGCAATGCCGCGGCCACGATCGCGGTAGGGTCCTGCGCGGCGTGGGGCGGTGTCGCGAGCGCCAATCCCAACCCAACGGGCTGTGTGGGCGTGAAAGATGCCGTACCCGGCATTACCCTGGTGAATCTACCCGGCTGCCCCATGAATGTTGAGAACCTCACTGCCACGATCGTGCATTTCCTGACCTTCAAGTCGTTACCGCAGCTTGACAGCCACTCTCGTCCGCTGTTTGCGCACGGCAAACGGATCCATGACAACTGCGAACGGCGCGCCCATTTCGACGCAGGGCAGTTCGTGCGGGCATGGGGCGACGAGGGCCACCGGCAGGGCTGGTGCCTCTATGAGATGGGTTGCAAGGGACCGGAGGCATGGTTTAATTGCCCGACGATTAAATATAACGAAGGCACGAGCTGGCCGGTCCAGGCCGGTCACGGCTGCATTGCCTGCGCAGCCGACCATAACTGGGACACAATGACGCCGTTCTACAAGAGGCTGCCTACCGTTCCAGGGTTCGGCGTTGAGACGACCGCCGACAAGATCGGTGCCGGTCTCGCGGTCGCGACAGCAGTAGGTCTTGCCGCCCATGGAATCGGCAGGGCCATGAAGCCGAAAAAAGACGATAAGCACGAATAATCTTAATTGATAAAAAAATCTTAAAGGAGGAGAAACCATGCCGAAGATAGCAATTGATCCTATCACCAGGATTGAAGGCCATCTGAGAATCGAAGCACAAGTCGATGGCGGCAAAGTGGTGGACGCGTGGTCGTCCAGCACCATGTTCCGCGGCATCGAGATCATCGTGAAGGACCGTGATCCCCGCGATGCCTGGCTGTTCGTCCAACGTATTTGAGGGGTCTGAACGACGGTTCACGCCACCAGCTCGGTCCGAGCTGTAGAAAACGCTTTAAAGATCACAATACCAGATAACGCACGAATCATCAGAAACTTGATCACGGGTATCCAGTATGTCCAGGACCACGTGATTCACTTCTATCACCTCCATGCCCTTGACTGGGTCGATGTCGTCAGCGCGCTGAAGGCCGATCCGGCGAAAACGTCGGCACTGGCCATGTCCATATCGGACTGGCATAATTCCTCGACGACCTATTTCAAGGATGTCCAGCATAAGGTAAAAACGCTCGTGGAGAGCGGCCAGCTTGGTATCTTCGCCAACGGATACTGGGGCCATCCGGCTTATAAACTGCCTCCTGAGGCGAACCTCATGGCTGTTGCCCATTATTTGGAGGCGCTTGACTGGCAGCGGCATGTCATCAAGATCCAGGCGCTCCTCGGCGCGAAGAACCCGCACGCCCAGACATACCTTGTGGGCGGCATGTCCATCCCTGTTGATCCTAACAGCCAGAATGCCCTGAACGCCGGAAGCATAGCGTTC
Organism: Nitrospirota bacterium; assembly: GCA_963705595.1. Lineage (GTDB taxonomy): Bacteria > Nitrospirota > UBA9217 > UBA9217 > UBA9217 > DASPSR01. The sequence continues at coordinate 39,989 of CAVPKD010000001.1, forward strand.
ATCGGCGGCCTCGCGCAGAAGGCCCATGATTTCGTCGCGAAGGTGTATATCCCCGACCTGCTCGCGGTCGCTTCGTTCTACAAGGACTGGGCAGGTTACGGTGCCGGAGTGGGGAACTTCCTATCCTGCGGCGAGTTCCCGAATGACACTGCGTCGGACACCACGAACCTGTGGCTGCCTCGGGGCATCATCAAGAACAAGGACCTCAGCAAGATCCATCCTGTGGACCAGACCAAGATCATGGAATATGTGAGCCATTCCTGGTATGAGTACAAGGATGGGGATGCGAAGGCAAAGCATCCGTGGGAAGGCGAGACGAACTTCAAGTACTCGGGACCGACACCACCCTTTGAGAACGGTTTTGTGAGCGATAAGCAGAAGTATTCCTGGGTCAAGGCGCCCCGGTATGAGGACATGGCGATGGAGGTCGGCCCGCTCGCGAGGATGCTCGTGGCGTACGGGTCAGGCCACAAGCGCGTGAAAGAGGTCGTGAACGGCGCGTTGCAGAAGCTCGGCGTAGGTCCGGCTGCCCTCTTCTCGACCCTCGGACGGGTAGCGGCACGCGGTATCGAGACGCTCGTCACGGCAGAGATGCTGCCCACCTGGCTCGATCAGCTCGCTGCGAACATGGCTAAGGGCGATCTCCGCATCCACAACGGCGAGAAGTGGGAACCTTCGTCATGGCCAAGGGAATCCAAGGGCTTCGGGTTCCATGAAGCCCCGCGCGGCTGTCTGTGCCACTGGATCCACATCAAGGACGGGAAGATCGCCAACTATCAGGCGGTTGTCCCCGGCACCTGGAATGGCTCGCCGCGTGATGCAAAGGGACAGCGTGGTCCTTGGGAGCAAGCCCTCATCGGCACGCCGGTGCATGACCCGAACAAACCCATTGAGATCCTCCGGACGATTCATTCATTCGACCCCTGCATGGCATGTGCAGTGCACGTTGTGGATCCGGAGGGGAAGGAAGTTACGAGTATCAAGGTCATCTAACAAAGGAGGTGGACTATGCAGCCAAACAGGATTAGGGCGTATATATGGGAATTCCCGGTCCGGTTCACCCACTGGATCAATGCGCTGGCCCTCGTAGCCTTCTGCATCACGGGCTTCTACATCGGGAATCCGTTCATGCATGCCACTTCCACGGCCCAGTACATCATGGGATGGATGCGGTTCCTCCATTTCTTGTCGGCATATATCTTCCTCCTGAGCATGATCATCAGGATATACTGGATGTTTGCCGGAAACAAGTATGCGAGTTGGAGGGTGTTCATCCCCTTGACCAAAAGGCAGTGGGATGACATGATCGGCGGGCTTAAGTTCTATCTCTTTCTCAAAAAGCAGCCGCCCTATGCGGCAGGGCATTCGGCCATGGCGTCTATCTCGTACCTCTTCGTGTTCCTGCTGTTCCTCTTTGAGATTGCCTCGGGATTCGCGCTCTATTCCCAGAGCCACCTGAAGAGCGTGATCCTGTGGCTTCTTGGCGGGTGGATGTTCAGCATCATAGGAGCACAGACGATCAGATTGCTCCATCACATCGTTATGTGGTTGCTGATCGTCTTTACCGCCATCCACGTGTATATCGGATGGTATCTCGATAGCGCCGAGAAGAACGGCGTGATGGGCTCCATCTTCGGCGGCTTCAAGTTCATTACGGGAAAGGAATGGGAATAAAATAGCATCGTGAGAGCTGAAGAGGATACATTTAGCCAGTATATGATACGCCCGGAAGGTCACCGAGACTCCGGGCGTATCAGTGTTTTAGGAATCGGTAATATTCTGCTATCCGATGAAGGCGTCGGTGTCCATGCGGTAAATGCCATCAAAAAGAAGTATGCCTTTTCTCCCGAGATCGAGATCATGGATGGCGGGACCATGGGCCTTGACCTGCTTCCTGTCTTTCAAACGCAGGATAAGATCATCATCATTGACGCTGTTGATTTCAAAAAAGAGCCCGGTCATGTGGGAGCCATCGAAGGGAACAAAATTCCGACCGTTCTAAATACAAAGCTTTCGGTCCATCACATCGGATTTTCCGACCTCCTTTATGCAGCGAAATTGACACGCGAAACCCCGCCGGAAGTATACTTGGTCGGCATACAGCCGAAATCCTTCGATATCGGCCTTGACATGACAGAAGAGATTCGTGTAAAGTTAGACAGCATTATCGACCTCGCTATCCAAAAGCTGAAGGAATGGAACGTTGAATGTGTCTTGCGGTCCCCTCAAAAATCATCGATATAGACAATCTCATCGCAACAATTGATACGTATGGCGCGCGCAAGCAGATCAACCTTATGCTTCTACCCGAAGAAGCCAAGGTCGGCGACTATGTCCTCGTTCATGCAGGGTTTGCGATCCAGAAGATCGAGAAGGAAACCGTTGAGTCAGGTGAAATCATGCATGAAGCATCCATAGCTCTCAGCATTCTCGATATCGTCCAGTCCAAATGCCAGGAAGAGGGATGCAGTTCCGTGGATTCCATCCGGGTCAGGATCGGAAAGGCCGCGGGGATCCTGCCTGATTCCCTCATATTCGCTTTTGATTCGGCGAAGGACAATACGGTCGCGAAAAACGCAACGCTCACCATCGAGACCGTGCCGGTCGGCGGGACCTGCCATGATTGCAAGAAAGAATTCACGGTCGAGGACGTCCAGTATATCTTTTCCTGCCCCCTCTGCGGTTCCAAGTCCTTTGAGATCACCAGCGGCCGCGAGATGGAGATCGTCGATATGGAGATCAATTAATGAAGGTCAAGGTCGTTACCCGCATACTCGAAGCGAATGACCGCATCGCCGAGGAGAATCGGAAACGGTTCCAGGATGCAGGGGTGTATGTTGTAAATCTTATGGGCGCACCCGGCGCCGGCAAGACCACGCTCCTTGAAAGGACGATCCGGGCGCTCAAGCCGCATCTCAAGGTCGGGGTGATCGAGGGGGATATCGTCGGGCACCGACGACGCGGAGCGCATTGGCGCCCTCGACGTTCCGGTGGTGCAGATCAATACCGGCGGGGCCTGCCACCTCGACGCGAACATGATCAGCGAGGTCCTGCCCGAACTACCGCTCAAGGATCTCGACATGCTCATCATCGAGAACGTCGGGAACCTCGTCTGCCCGGCGGAATTCAAGGTCGGAGAGAACATCAAGATGATGGTCCTGTCCATTGCTGAGGGCCACGACAAACCACTCAAGTACCCCCTTATGTTTCAGGAGTCATCGGCCCTCGTTCTGAACAAGATCGATCTCCTGCCGTACATGAACACGGACATGAACAAAGTCAGAAATGATTCTCTCGCGCTCAATCCGAAATTGAAGATTTTCGAGGTCTCCTGCACGACCGGCGCGGGAATCGATGCATGGTCTCAATGGCTGAGCGGGCTCAGATCATAGTCAAAGGCGTTGTCCAGGGCGTAGGTTTCAGGCCCTATGTCTACACCCTTGCTGAGCACCTCGGTCTCAAGGGCTATGTGACCAATTCGACCGACGGCGTGATTATCGAGGCCGAAGGGGACGCCCTCCCCGAGTTCATCAGGCGCCTTCCGAAAGAAGCCCCTCCGCTCTCTCAAATTGCCGACGTTTCCGTAACGTCGCTCCCCCTTTTCGGTTACACTGATTTCACCATCCAAAGAAGCATCGATCAAACAGGCAGCTTGCCGTTCACCTTGATATCGCCAGACGTTTCGATATGTGATGACTGTTTGCGGGAAATGCTCGACCCTTCGGACAGGAGATACCTCTATCCATTCATCAACTGCACGAACTGCGGTCCCCGGTATTCAATAACCCGGTATGTCCCGTATGACAGGCCGAATACCACCATGGCCGGTTTCACGATGTGTCCCGCATGCCTCAAAGAGTATCATGACCCCAGGGACAGAAGGTTCCATGCTCAGCCCAACGCATGCCCAAAGTGCGGGCCGGAAGTAGAGTTTCGAATGCGGGGCGCGGAGGACGCAGTAAAAGGCAGCGAAGCTGTTCAAAAGGCCATTCGGTCATTACAAAATGGCGGCATCCTTGCGGTCAAAGGCCTCGGCGGATTCCATATCGCCTGCGATGCAGCGAATGATGCCGCGGTACAACGTTTGCGTTTGAACAAGAGAAAGAACAACAAGCCTTTTGCCGTCATGGCGCCGAACGTTGAAGCAGCAGGACGTTTTTGCGTGATTTCCGATGCGGAAAGAGGGCTCTTGTCATCGAACAAGCGACCCGTCGTCCTCCTTCAGAAGAAGGCCGATCATCTGTCTCACGCCGTTTCGCCAAATAATAAATATATCGGATGTATGCTCCCGTATACGCCGCTGCACTACCTGTTGTTCTTCCACACGCTCCAGATGAGCGAAAATGGAAAGATCCCGCACTTCCTAGCCCTGGTGATGACGAGCGGGAACTTGTCGGAAGAACCGATCGTACGGGATAATGATGAGGCGGTTGACAAGCTTTCCGGTATCGTCGATGGTTTTCTCTTTCATAACAGGGACATCTTCATGCGGGTAGACGACTCTGTCGTTCGAGTTACCGGTAATCGGCCCCGGATGCGGTTTGAGGAACGCGGAATTGAAGTCACCAGGAACAGCGGGATCGAGCATCGCTTCGCACCCGCCGTTTCGCACCCGCCGCTCTCGTTCATACGACGGTCGCGAGGGTACGCGCCGGATCCCATCGCGCTCCTCGACGAAGGTCCGGAAGTCCTGGGCTGCGGTGCGGACCTCAAGAACACCTTTACCGTGACCAAGGGAACGTTCGCCATTCCGAGCCAGCATATCGGAGACATGGAGAATTACGAGACCGTGAAATTCTTTGAGGAATGCCTTGCAAATATCAAAACGGTCTACCGGGCAAACCCGGCTGCAATTGTCCATGACCTTCATCCGGGATATCTTTCCACTCGATGGGCTCTTGCTCAGCAGACGGATGCTGATGGACAGAATCCGGAGTTATATGCGATCCAGCACCATTATGCCCATATCGGTTCGGTGATGGCGGAGCATGGTTTGAACCGGAAGGTCATCGGAGTTGCATTCGACGGTACGGGGTATGGAACTGACGGGAATCTCTGGGGCGGGGAATTCCTGATTGCGGATATCGACGGATTTGAGAGGGTAGGGCAGTTTAAGTATGTTCCGCTTCCCGGCGGTGAGGCGGCTATCCGGGAGCCATGGAAGACCGCAGTGAGCTATGTCCTTGAGGCAGCGGGTAGCGGGGCGTCGGATTATCTCGACAAGATAGGGTTTAGGCGGAAATATGGAGAGGCATCTCTAGAGCAGGTCATCAAGGTCGCCCGTTCACGGGAACTTTCTCCCCTTTCATCGGGTGCCGGCAGGCTGTTTGATGCGGTTTCCGCTCTGCTCGGGCTCTGCAGTGTGAATACCTTTGAGGGAGAGGCGGCCATGGCCCTGGAGTCGTATGCAGCAGGCCAAATTGATGGCCAGTATCCGGTTGAGTTCATAAAGGAAAACGGTTATACTATTGTCGATTTTTCCCGAACCATCATCGAGGTTCTACAGGATTTCATGAAAGGACCGGACGCAAGGTCCGTCGCTGCGAAATTTCATAATACGGTCGCATCGGTCATAGAAACGGTCGTTGCCGACCTGAGCAGAGAACGGGGGATCATGGATGTGGCCTTGAGCGGTGGAACATTCCAGAATCTGTATCTCCTGAGCAGGACGGAACAACTACTGACATCGCGCGGACTGAACGTATTTGTCAATCGGAAGATGCCCAGTAACGATGGAGGCATATCGCTCGGCCAAGCTTATATCATACGGGAAAGGCTGAGAAGGGGGCAGGCATTATGAAGAAGATGCTCGATGAATTGCATAAGCTTGTCGATGGGATCGCGAGACCTCTCAAGCTCATGGAGGTCTGTGGTACCCATACGGTCGAGATATTCCGGCATGGGATCCGCGATGTGATCCCCAGGACAATCACGCTCTTAAGCGGCCCCGGGTGTCCGGTGTGCGTGACATCGGTCCAGGATGTGGATGCCGCCATTGCGATCGCAAGATTTCCCGGGGTCATCATGGCTACCTTCGGGGACATGATGCGGGTGCCCGGCGGCAAGGAGTCATTGCTCGAAGCGAGGTCCGAAGGCGCGGACGTGCGGGTTCTCTATTCTCCCCTGGATGCACTGTCGCTTGCACGGAAGGAAACGAACAAAGAGATCGTCTTTTTTGCAACGGGCTTTGAGACCACCTCTCCGCTTATCGCCGCCACGGTTGCGCAGGCAGCCGCAGAAGGAATCAAGAACTTCTCCGTGTATACTGCGCACAAGCTTGTGCCTCCGGCATTGCAAGCTCTCCTCGATTCTCCGGATGTTCTGGTTGATGGTTTCATCCTGCCGGGACATGTCAGCACGATCATCGGGAAAAAACCGTATGAATTCGTCGCTGCCCGCTACGGCAAGCCGTCGGTGATCACGGGGTTCGATGCCGAAGACATCATTGAAGGCATCCTCATGATCGTGAGGCAGATCGCACAAAAGCGGGCGAATGTGGAGATCCAGTACCGGAACATCGTCAAGGAAGAAGGGAATCCAAAGGCCGTCGCGCTGCTTGATGAATACTTTACGCCCACCGACGCTTACTGGCGAGGGATCGGATGCATTCCGAAAAGCGGGCTGACACTGAGGGAAAAGTTCGCTGCATTCGATGCGAACAAGAAGTTTCAATCCTCCGGTTTCCACATCTACGGAGCCGGAGCTCTGTTCGTGCGGCGATATTCTTCGCGGTGTGAAGATTCCCACGGAATGTCCGCTTTTCGGTACCGGGTGCACGCCGGAAAGCCCGGTAGGGCCATGCATGGTGAGCACTGAGGGCAGCTGTGCGGCATACTACAAATACGGTGGTAATCATGGATAGGATACTCCTCGGTCATGGCAGCGGCGGTAAGTTGATGCACGAGTTGATCCGGGAACATTTCAGCCCTGCGTTTGGCATAGAGGGCACAGGTGATTCCGCAATTGTTAGCGTTCCGTCCAAAAGACTCGCTTATACCACGGATTCATACGTGGTCACGCCCCTCTTCTTTCCCGGAGGCAATATCGGAGAGCTTGCAGTGAACGGTACCGTGAACGATCTCGCCGTCTCCGGCGCAGAACCGCTCTTCCTTACGACAGGCTTCGTCATTGAAGAAGGGTTTCCCCTGAAAGACCTCAAGTCCATCATCGCATCCATGGCGCAGTCGGCCAAGGAGGCGGGCGTAAAGATCGTGGCTGGAGATACCAAGGTGGTGAACAAGGGCAAGGCTGACGGGATATTCATCAATACCTCAGGTATCGGTTTGCTGCGTGATGGCAGGGACATCGCTGCTTCAAATATCAGGATAGGGGACAAGATCGTGATCAGCGGAGAAATCGGAAGTCACGGAGTGGCGGTCATTGCGGAACGCAACGGACTCACGTTCGAGCCGCCGGTCAAGAGCGATACCCGGCCGCTGAACAGTCTGGTTCGGGCCATGTATGACGTTTCGGACAAGATCCACTTTATGAGAGACCCGACCAGGGGCGGTCTTGCAACAACGCTGAAAGAGGCGGCACTGGAATCAAAACTGTGCATGCGTATTCATGAAACGATGCTTCCCATCCCGCAGGGGGTAAAGGGCGCGTGCGGCCTCCTCGGCCTTGATCCCCTGTATGTGGCAAACGAAGGCATCCTTATCGCCATGGTCGATCCATCTGCAGCCGATGCAGTCGTAAGCGCCATGAGAGGCCATCCTCATGGCCGGCACGCCGCGATTCTGGGCGAGGTGACAGCTTCGCCGGCCGGCGTGGTCTTGCTGGAAACGGCCATTGGCGGCCATCGGATCATGGATATGCTCCTCGGAGAGCAGCTTCCCAGGATATGCTGAACAGTAAGAACAACAATATCAAGAAGATATCCAATTTATTCACCTGCCTCTCAACCTCCGGTCCGACAAAACCTTTCTCGACTTCCTCTGTAGATGACGCACTCCCGATAATCCTTTACTTGACATGTGAAATGTAGTATCAATGGAACGTTCATGAAAGAATAGCGGTGATGCGTTCTTACGGTCTCTATGCAGAAAAGCATTCGACAACAAGTCTTTTCCCTTGCACTGCCCGTCGTGCTTTCGAGTTTGCTGCAGAGATCCGTCGGCATCGTGGATATTTTTCTGGTAGGCGGTCTGGGTTCATCTTCCATAGCCGCTGTGGGCATTGCTCAGATCATGATCTTTGTGATGATGAGTGTTTCGTGGGGCATCAATGTCGGCGTTACTGTCCTGGTCGCTCAACTATGGGGCGCGGAGCGCAAACAGGATGCTGCAAGGGCGGCCTACCAGGCGATGCTGCTTGCTGTCGGGGCCGCCGGCCTTATTACGCTGCTCGGCCTTACCTTTGGCGGACAGGTCGCGGCGCTGCTCGGCGCAAATGAAGCAGTTCAGGGAATACTGTCCGACTATACGAAGATCATCTTTACCTATATATTCTTTACCATCGCCGTCAATGTGCTCGCGGGGATCATGCATGGCACCGGTGATACGAAAACCCCGCTTTACGCGACCCTGATCGTAAATATCCTGCATGTAATCGTGGCCTATCCACTGATCTACGGCTACCTCGGTTTCCCAAAGTTCGGCGTCAAAGGCGCGGCCATCGCCATCGCCATTTCTGAAAGTATGGGCGCGGCATTCCTGTTCTTCCACTCCCTGCGCAAACGGTATATAATCATTAGCAGGGCCCTTGAGGTCAAATACACGATCATGATGTGGAAGCTGGGGTATCCGATATTCATCGACCGGCTGCTCCAGAACATGGGCTCCCTGTTTTTTGCGAAGGTGATCCTCCTGTATGGCACTGCCGTGTATGCGGCACATCAGGTGGGATTGGCGATCGAGGCCTTTTCGTTCATGCCGGGCTATGGCATTGCTGTGGCCGCAGCGACGATAGTTGGGCAGAATCTGGGCGCTGGACAGGCCTGCGGAGGCGCGGCTGTCCGCATATGAGGCGAACCGGCTCGCCGTCATCCTTATGGCCTTGATGGGATTGGTCTTCTTTTTCTTCCCCTATGGCCTTCTCCGGGCTTTCACGCGAGATCCGGAGGTGATCCGCTACGGCATGCTCTATATGAAGATCGTGGCCTTCGCACAGGTCCCGCTTGCCATCACTATGGTGGTAGGCGGTTCACTCCGCGGGGCAGGGGATACGGGATTCATCATGTTCGCCACGATCGCAGGCATGTGGTTTGTCCGTCTGCCGGTCGCAGCACTGCTTGCGGCGGTGGTGAGAACCGAAATACGATACGTATGGTCAGTAATGATCGTAGACTGGCTTGTACGAATGACCTTGCTGCTATGGAGGTACCATAAGGAGAACTGGGGAAGACTGGAAATATAGGCGCTAAATGAGAAGCGCTAGATCTCACATGAACACCAAGCTCAAAATCAGAATTTCAAAACAAATGGAGTCTGAGAAATAATATTGGGATTTGAGTATTGTAATTCGGTGCCTTAACGAAAGGGGACCTATGCCTGACATTCAATCTATGATCGGCAAGGAAGTCGAGGTCATCGCAAACGGGTTAAGCTATACGGGAGTGCTTATCGAGGTATCGGAGACTGAAGTGCATCTCAAGGGATTGATGCAATGGATCGCGCTCCCGGCATCTTCAGTGAGCGTAGTCAAACTGAAAGATACTTCCGGACAGTAGCGCGGTCCACGGTGCAAAGATGCCGGAGCGGCATGAGCTGTAATGAACAGTATTTGTGTTGACGGATGTTGTAAATGTAATTCATAAATAAACTTCACCTAGATTACTGCAATTTCAGTTAGACGCAACTATCATTGACTACTGGCTGTAAATGGCACATAACGCACCGATAGAGTTAGTAAGACAACTTAAAGGGAATATATCCTTCAGCTAAATAATAAGCCAGCTTCAGAAGTTCCTCAGCGAAGTCACGCAATCCACCCTCTTGAGACCACCAATGGTCAAGCTGATATGAATTAAAGCAGGCAGAAGGGAAGATTTTAATTTGGAATGGAATGGATAAATGTTGATATACTAGATAGCTCCGCCGAGTATGAAAACCCGGTGATAGGAGGATAGCACTCTTCACATCCTCTTTAGAGATAGTCTCCATTGCTCCTCTCGCCGCTGTCAAGGTTATTGGATCATGAATGTGCGTTACAATGATTCTGAAATCCCTCTCCTTTAGCCCAAGGGCTTCCATTTGTTTCTTGACGAGATGTGGATAATCTTCATTGAAAGCAAAAGGTCTGTGAGATGGAGCAATTCGATGCAATACGACAATAATTCGTTTGACCTTTCCTGAGGATAGCAAATTCATCCCACTCATAACCATACTTCTATCAATGAATTCAGTGCCTTCCAGAATGGCGACATCAGCAATATAATTACCCGCAGGCGCCATAAACTGGCCTGCTCGCATCAGGATAGCCACTCGGAATGAGAATATAAGAATACTTATTAAAAATAGAGAAAGACAAATTCCTCCCCAAATCCATTTGACCCTATTTTTCATATCTTATTCCACTTGAAATGCTAATTCACTGTTTTCTCGATATTACTCTGCAATCAGACAGAGTCTGCTTATTTTCAATGGAGACATCAATAAAGATTATTGATTACCATTTGAAATAATGTATTGATGGGTCGAATTAGAAAAACAAGAAACCAGGAAGGAGTTTATAATTGTTTATATCCGCTGTCAAGAGAACAGAAGACAGAACTCGATGCGGAAGCTAGTTGCTAAACGCGTATACAAATACTTGTAAACATGAATACTGACTAATACACATGAGCCCAAACGGTGAGCCTGCCTCATGCATTTTGACCAAAGATCGCATCTTGCACAGAATGTTTGATTTATTCCATATCAAGCCGTTTCTATCCTGAGCTTTTTTAACTTTCTATAAAGTGTTGCCAGGTCTATGCCGAGCTTAGTTGCCGCCGCTTCCTTGTTCCCCTTGTTTTCCGTCAGACTTCTGCGGATATAGTCCCTCTCAAACGTATCCAATGCCTGGCGTAACGACGAGGTGGAAACCCCTTCAACGTCCAGGGTCCTGAACTTGTCCGGCATGTCATGAATGGTTATCACTTCTCCGTCGGCGAGAACGGTCGCCCGTTCAATCGTATTCCGGAGTTCCCTGATATTCCCCGGCCAGTCATAGGTGAGGAGCGCCTGCATGGCCTCGTAGTCGATATCTTTAATGTTTTTCCCTGCTTCTTTTGCGAAGATCTCCATGTAATGCTTTATCAGAACAGGGATGTCGTCTTTCCGCTCCCGCAGTGCCGGCATCCTGATCTCGATGACATTGAGCCGGTAGTAGAGGTCTTCGCGGAAACGTCCTTCTTTTACCCGCTGCAAGAGATCGGCATTCGTGGCCGCAATGATCCTGACATCCACGGTGATGACCCGGGTATCTCCGACGGGCGTCAGTTCCTTTGTCTGGATAACATGGAGCAGCTTTACCTGAAGGGCAGACGGGAGTTCGCCGATTTCGTCAAGGAACAGGGTTCCGCCGTTTGCCATGGTGATGAGCCCTTTCTTGTCCTCGATGGCCGAGGTAAATGAGCCTTTCTTATGTCCGAAGAGCTCGCTTTCGAGCAGATTTTCGGGGATTGCGCCGCAGTTGATGGCAATGAATGGTTTGTCCTTGCGCGGTCCTGATTCGTGGATTGCCTGTGCCACGAGCCCCTTGCCCGTGCCGCTCTCTCCGGTGATCAGGATATTGCTCTTGTTCGGGATGACTTTTTCCATGACGCCGAAGACCTTCTGTATGGGCTCCGAACTGCCGATGATGTTGGTGAAGGCGGCCGGGCGCTGGCTGAGCTCCTGCCGGAGGATCTGGTTCTCCATCTGGAGGTCTCTGCTCTTGAGGATCCGTTTCATGGTCAGCCTGATCTCATCATTGATGAACGGTTTCGTGATGTAATCCGTTGCGCCGGCCCTCATGGCTTCAACGGCGGAGCCGACCGAAGCGAACGCGGTCATCATGATCACCGATGTCTCCGGGCTTATCTTCTGAGACTCCTTTAGGACCTCGAACCCGTCCATTTTCTCCATCTTGATGTCGGTCATGACGATGTCGAAGTTCTCCTGTCGGATGCGTTCGATGGCCTGTTCTCCGTTATACGCCTCCTTGACAGTATAGCCCTCTTTGGTCAGGAGGATCTTCAATGCCATGCAGATGTCTTTTTCGTCGTCAACGACCAGGATGTTCGGTTTTTGCATGATGGCTGCTCCCTTGTCTCATTCTTTCTCCACGGGGAGGATGATGGTAAATATGGTCCCTTTCCCGGCTTCACTCTCTACCTTGATGTCGCCCTTGAATCGTTTGACGATATTATAGCTGACGGAAAGGCCAAGACCCGTGCCTTTACCCACTTCCTTGGTGGTGTAGAACGGATCGAAGATCTTTTCCAGCTCAGCCTTGCTGATCCCGATGCCGGTATCCGCGAATCCTATCATGATGGCGGCACGTCCCTGATCGTCCTTTTCGTGCCGGGTGGTGACCGTCAGCCTGCCGCCGTCGGACATGGCGTCGAGGGCATTTAAAATGATATTGATGAACACTTGGGATATCTGGCCCTCATCGATCATGGTTTTCGGTAAATCGCGGTCCAGAGCTACGTCGATCTCGATCGTGCTCTTCATCCGCTTGTCGAGCCGCATGAGATCGAGCGTCGAGTTTAGGATTTCGTTGATCTGTATGTATTTTATATTCAGGGAATCGGCCCTCGAAAATGTGGACATGCGTCTGACGATCTCGGTGATCCTCTGGATATGATTGTTGATGATGTCGAGACTGTTCTGCGAAAACTCATCGGTCGCCATCTCTCGCAGGAGCTGGGCAAACGTCGAGATGGAGGTGAGGGGATTACCGATCTCATGGGCGACTCCGGCCGCCAGCCTGCCGAGCGCTGCGAGCTTCTCAGAATGCAGTACCTGTTGTTCGAGCTTCTTTGCCGTGGCCGTACCTTTGTCGACCTTGTCCTCAAGCTCCACGGTATATTGTTTAAGCGCCTCTTCGAGCTCTACTCGTTTGGTGACGTCGTTGCTCGTGATGAGAATGCCCGGCGCTCTGCCGTCGATCAGGAGCGGACTGATGTTCATGGCAAGATACAGCGGGAGCTCCCGTATCCCCGTTATCCTGTAGTCCCTGATCTCAAAACTTCGGCCTGTCAGGGTCTTCTGGAATATAGCTTCAACGGGTATTCCCTCATAGGGAGGTAGATTGTCGGGGAAGAGAGAGAAAAGCGGTCTGCCAATGATATCTTTTTTGGGACGGCCGAGCGTCCGCGCCTGCGCGGTGTTCACGGTTCTGACCATCAGGTCTTTGTCGATGACCATGAGATTGGTCTTCGTGTTTTCAATGATGTTTTCCAGAAAGTCTTTGGAGATCTCGATCTCGCGTTCCAGCCTTCGCTGGTTCTCAAAGTGCTTCGCTAATTCTTCTGCCTTGATCTTCTTTTTGTAGGTCACGATGGTCGCCCCGGAGGCGACTAACGTGGTGATGAAAATCGACAGGATCAAAAGTGAATAGAAGCGCCTGCTTTTCTGCATGAGCGCGATAACGTCGGAGTACGGCGCGGAGACCACGACGATCCAAGACTTCCGTGCCATAGGGAATTTGTAAAATGCCGCAAGCTTATTTTCTCCTCCGGGAGCTTCGTAGTAGCCAAAGGTCTCTGATTTGCTATCGATCATTTTCTTTTCAGTGTTGAACGAGCGGTGGCAGCGGAAGCATGTCTGATCAGACATGCACACATCATCGGTTACGTAGAGATTTTTCCCTACCATCTGAGGTTGCGTGGGATGGTAGAGGAGTGTGCCGGTACTGTCCATCATCCAGGCATACCCGCCTGTGCTGGACTTGATCGGTGCGAGGTATTTCTTTGTCAGCCCATCCATCGAGAGGACCGCAAGGACAATGCCTTTGAATTCCGGAGCGATCGAACCTTCGTGGCGCTGATAGATAGGCGACGCCACAATGAACTGTTTCGAGTCCTGACCATGATCCGAAGGTGAGAGCAGGTCGGTGATCAGTTTTTCGTTTCTGGGGAGCAGGGAAGCCTTTTTAAAGTAATCGGTTTTCGACAGGTCGACTCCCTCCCTCCCGGGATACGAACTGTCGTAGAGCACGATCCCTTTCTTATTGAGCACGCGGATGGTAACAAGGACTTCGTTCTGAATATTAAAATTGATGGCCTCAGCCACGGACCGGCAGCGCGGGCTCTGATGAATTCTGTCGATCTCCGGCAGCCGGGATATAACATGAATATCCTTGTATACGTGCTGAATGAAATCATCGATATTTGCCGCCACTTCACGGGCAAGCAGAAGCTGCTGCTTATTGAACTGTTCAGCCATTTCTTCTTGAAGCGACTGGTGGAAAAATTGCCCCAAGAGGATGATGATGGAAAGTACGATAATAAACGCCAGGATGAATACTGTGGGGGTGATCAGCTCTTTTTGTTTGAGGGTTCGAATAAGTCGTTGAAACATGAGGTAATTTACTTCTAAAGTAGTGGGAAGTCAAGGAGGAAAACGGGAAAGAACTGATGTTATATGAATGATGAGGGGAATTCTCAACTGTCTCATCAGATCCCGATGGCAGGAGAGCGTATCAAGAGTCGTGTTGCCAAAACGTATAGCTGATTGTGATCCCGTCCACGGGCAAGGTCCGTTTAGAACCATCAGCGAAGCTGTTGGAAATAGTGCTGTTGTCGAATCACAGGTACATTACGCAGCATCAACGGCGATGTTGCCTGTTGTATTGCCGGACCCAAGGTGACGTCCAGTCTGTAAGAATCGGGAGTAAGTGTATCAAAATGCTTTGATGGAACCTGGATTTGATATAGACGCAGCTTTTTTGAAGGTTAATCGTAAAAAGCAATGTTAGCATGAACAGGGAAACAAGAGATAGGAAGGGTATCCGTTGCGAATTAGAAACGGGCAACGGCACTCTGTTGCTGGTCGACGAGATGCCAGGATTTGTCCAGAGGGAGGGTGAAGGTGAATACGCTTCCGCGGCCAAGCGTGCTTTCGGCCCAAATAGTACCGCCGTGATATTCTATGATCTGCCGCGTAATCGTCAGGCCAAGCCCGGTACCTTCTGTGTTATTGGTCAGGATGTCGCCGGAGCGTCGGAACTTATCAAATATCAGCTTCAGGTCTTCGGTCGGAATGCCAACGCCGGTATCTGATACTGCCACCACGATCTGCGGCTTCGGTGTCTCTCCCTGATAGGCTGTGATCTGGATCTTGCCGCCCTGCGGAGTAAATTTGATGGCGTTCGATAGAATGTTGGTGATCACTTGTATCAACCGGTCCCTGTCACCGAAGATGAGGGGCAGAGGACGCGTTACACTGGTGGCCATGACAAGGCTTTTGTTGTCAGCGAGGGACTGTATGCCTGACACCGATGTCTGGATGATATCCTCAAGAGATACTCTGGTGACGTGCCAGCTCAATTTTCCGGACTCGATCTTTGTGAGATCAAGAACATCGTTAATGAGCCTGGCCAGACGGTCGGTCTCGTTGTTGATGATCGTGAGAAGTTTGTTTCTTTTCTCCGTAGGCATTTTGGGCTTAATCAGAATGAGTTCTGTAAAGGCCTTGATGGACGTGAGCGGTGTGCGCAGTTCATGCGAAACGATGGATATGAAATCGGATTTTACCTGGTCTAGTTCCCTGAATTTCCTGTTCGCTTGTTCAAGGTCGCGATTTGCAATGGCGAGACTCTGGTTTGATGCCTGAAGGCGCTCATACGCCCTCGCCAGGTTCTCGGTCTTCTCCGTCGCCCGGAATTCGAGGTTGCGGTTGAGGTCTTCGAGTTCGCTGCGGTTCTTTTCGAGCTGCAGCGCCATCTTATCGAAGCTCTCGGACAGCACACCGATCTCGTCGTTGGAAATGAGGTTCGCTCTGGCGCGGAGATTGCCTTTTTCAAGCTCTCGGATCACGCTTACCATATGCCCGAGCGGGTTGGCAATGCTCGTAGCGAGCAGGACGCCGATGCCTGCGGCCAGGATGAGAGCAACGATGGTGACGACGAAAATGAGCCCGAAAAGTTGGGACATTGCATGCTGTACGAGGGGTACGCTCCCCAGCGTCGCACTGAGTTCCGTTCCGACGCGATGGTAGACAAGCGCGCCCAGAGCCAGCAGCGGTACTATCACCGTTGCAAGCAGGATGGAAAGGACCCGGGTCCGGGTATTAATAGGGATGACCTTAGACTCGTCAATTTGAACGGACTTGGTTTTCTCGGCGAGCACCTGTCTGACGGGATGGAGAAAGCGCTCAGTTAAAAAGAAGGAAAATATTGGGTAGACGGCAAGGATCGGAGCGGCATAAATCCCAAGGCGGATGTTTTCCCTGAGGGGAAGTCCACCCAGCGTTCCCATGTAGATGCAGACAAGCAGGATTACGATCTCGTAGCGGATGAGGATGGATATGGCATGGACCAGGGGGAGATTGAGGGTCCGCACCCTGGCAGCCGCCATGACATCGTCAGGAGGGTCTAGTCGGCGCTCAAGGTAGAAGGTGAGCATCTCTATTGGACGGCACTCCCACCGATCTATGAAATAGAATGCAGAGGCGATCCCCAAGGGGGTGAGAATGACCATGGTAACATTCATGTAATGGAGCAACTGGATCGGCTTGAAATCCATACTTACCAGTATGTAGGGAATAAAGGTGGCATAGATGACCGCAATGATCACCAACTCACTGTAAACGATCTTTGTCGAGACGTTTAATTGTGTCGTCATATCTCTGTTAAGGGAGCAAGAGTTTGATTGCCGCTGCGCGAAGCGCGACAGGATCAAGGCCGAGTTTTTCCAGCGTCGTTTGTTCCGCAACCAGCAGATCTTTTGTCGTGTTCAGGTTCTGGTTGCTGAGTTTCCACCTGTCTGAATCGCTAATGCCGGGTATCCGGCTGAGCGGGGCATCGTTTTTTGATGTGTACACGACCACCAGCCTTGATTCTCCCTGGATTATCGGTCGGAAGGTGGAGTGCTTTAGCCCGGTTTTTATGATGATATCATCAGCCTCGCTATCGGTAAAAAATCCCGCGTAATCCGAAAACAGCGTCGCGAGCAGAACGTCGGCGGCAATCGTTTGGAGGTTGTTGACGATCACCTGATTAAAGAAAATGCCGTACCGGGAAATTCTGATCATTTCCCGGAGAAGCCTTTCCCTCTTATTGACAGGTAGAAAATGGAATACGTTGATCGCAGACACCCAGTCGAACGCGTTGTCTCTGAACGGGGACAGCTCCGTTACATCGCCTACCCGAAGCTCGATCTGGTCCTGGAGACCTGCGTCTATATTTTTCCGTTTTCCCAGCTCCAGGGTGTGGATGTTTATGTCGATTCCCGTAGCACTGATGCCGGGGCAGGTCTTTGCAGTCTCTCGGAGGACCGACCCATTACCGCAGCCGAGGTCCAGGATCGTATGGCCCGTGGATAGCCCGGACCATTTAAAAAATTCAGCGGATGCCTTGGAAAGCTGAGAGGCTACCCGAGGAATGTAATCACGACTGATCTTCCCTTGTGCGATGCTATCGAGCCCGACCCCTTTTTGATAGACTTCTTTGGAATTCTGGACGGCCTTGGTAAAATAGCTGAACATGTGATGCAGGCCGAGCAGGTCAGGCGCAGGTGTGCCCCGCCGTAAGAGGGCCCCCTTTGGAGTCAGAGAATAGGCTTCGCCGGATTTGGTAAGGTATCCGTTCGCGACGGCAAAGCGCAGCCACCGTTCGACCTTGCTGAGGTCATATCCCATCTGGACGGAAAGTTCCTGGGCAGTGATCGTTTTACTGTCCGGGATCCAGTCGAAGAAACCGAGTTCGATCCCTTGGATGGTGTTCAGGGCAACAGTGCCCTGAACAAGCATGTTGAATAGCTCATCCGAAAATTTCTTGATATCACGAGGATCCACTGATCCATCCTTAGGCATAGAACGTCATGCATTTGTACGGTATTATTTTTTGTATATCAGTGCATTTGCAACGATGAGCCCATAAATGATCCAAATTACAGAGAGGATCCCCCAAACGTAGAAACTCACCTTTTTCACGGAGGACTCATCGGTACTCTTGGACATGCGCCTGATCTCGGAATCCTTCTTTCTGGCACGCTCATAAAAATCCTGAAATTGCCCGTATTGCTCCGGGGCAAGTTCGTAAATTCTGGCAAAGGGAATGGCAGCCTTGGTGAGCGAGAAGGGGAACCTGTAGGAAATGTCAATGTCAGCTTCCTGGTTCAGAATAGCGTCCCGCGTCCCGATATCAGTGTTTTTGATCTCTTCCTCGTAACAGGAGCGCATATTTGGGGAGAGCTTTTTGGAGAAGTCAAGGAATGGTTGTTTTTTTTCGAATTTTGCGTTGATGAAACTGGTCTCGTAACAGGTCAGTGCTGTTATGTGATCTCCGAGTTTTTCGTGACAGAGACCGGATAAAGCAGACGTATTGGCAAGCCCTGATACACCGTTCGGGAGGGGAACGCCGAACAAATGTCCTTTTGCGTCCAGTTTCCGGAAGGCGTCTTCTGCGCGGCGCAACTCAATGAGGGCCTCATCATAGTGGCCCTGCTCAAAGAGCGCGTGGCCGGAATCATAAGCCTTTTCGGCCATCCGCCTTGTAGTGCTCGTTGACATACCGGTATTACTTACCCATGATATCTTTTATCTTGGTAAGTATTTCCATAGGGCTGAACGGCTTGACGATGTATTCATCTGCGCCGACCTCTTTGCCGCGTTCCTGCTCAGCTACCTGCCCTTTGGCGGTCAGCATGATCACATAGGTGTTCTTCAGGACTGGATCACTCTTGATGGTGCGGCAGACATCATAACCGTTGATCTCCGGCATCATGACGTCAAGAAACAGGATGTCAGGGCGGAACTCCCTGACCTTCGTTATCGTCTCAGCGCCATCCTTCGCAAGCCACAACTGATATCCCTCGTCTTCGAGGAGGTAGGTGAGAGCCTCTCTGATGTTTTCGTTATCGTCGGCTACAAGTATCTTTTTTTGTTCCATGGTTGTGAGGTAACCCATATTTTGTAGGTTACTAAAAAAATATTAGCTTTATTTTGCTTTTTTGTCAAGCATGAAAACCCTCTCTTTCCTTACCCCGCGTGTTCGCGGGAGCGGCAGTCATTGTGCATAGAGTGCAGAAGTGAAACGGAATCAGGCTCTCCGGCTGCTGCAATTATCTTTATAAGTTGTAATGACTGGTATCTTGCTGGTATTATATATATTGCTGGCATCATAATGATCCGCAAGCTGTGTAGGATGTACCCGTGTTAGGGAGGCATATTCCTTATGATGTATTTTGATATCGACCCTCGATCAGTCTTGAAAAGGGCATTACAGAACGGCGGTGAGTATGCTGATTTGTTCATTGAGCGGAGTACGCCCTTTTCCATCATGTGCGAGAGCGGAAGGGTCGAGAAGGTTCTGTCCGGTCTTGATTGCGGTGCCGGTGTGCGGCTCATTTTTGGACGGCGGACAGCCTATGCATACTCAAATGAGATTTCACTTCCAGCACTCCTTGCACTCGCCGATGCGGTGAGCCAGGCAGTTGCAGGAGAGGTCAACGCCTCGCGTAACGCGGTCATGGACCTAACCCGGAAAAATCCTCACGTGGATTTCCGCATCGAGAAGGCGCCGGAAACTGTCAGCACCGATCAGAAGGTCGGCATGGTGCTCCGAGCGGACAGCATCGCCCGTTCTATCGATCCCCGCATCCGGCAGGTGATGGTGGTGTACCGGGAGAACCG
Source organism: Nitrospirota bacterium (assembly GCA_963705595.1). Classification (GTDB taxonomy): domain Bacteria; phylum Nitrospirota; class UBA9217; order UBA9217; family UBA9217; genus DASPSR01. The sequence goes on from CAVPKD010000001.1 coordinate 59,755, forward strand.
TCAGCAGGTGCTTATTGCAAATTCCGACGGGTCTCTCGCTGAAGATGAACGAATGTACCTCACAGCGCTTGTCCACGTGGTAGCGGCGGATGGTGAGGTCGTCCAGACGGGGTATGAGCCTGTCGGCGGTTTTGCCGGCATGGAGCTGTTCGATCGTTATCCGCTTGAAAAAGCGGCGGAGACCGCTGGCAAACGCGCGGTAATGATGCTGTCAGCCCGCAAGGCGCCGGCAGGGAGGATGCCGGTTGTGCTCTCGTCCGATGCCGGAGGGACCATGATCCACGAGGCGGTAGGCCATGGACTCGAGGCGGATCTGGCGCAGTCCGGTCTTTCCGTGTATTCGAACAAGATCGGCCAGCAGATCGCTTCTCCGCTCGTTACCGTGGTGGATGACGCCACTCTCGAGGGGAAACGGGGATCGTTCCGCTTTGACGATGAAGGCACCGATGCTGAGCGTACCGTGCTGGTGGACAAAGGCGTACTCAAGACCTTCATGTACGACAGATTGTCGGCCATGAAGGATGGGGCGCGTTCTACGGGTAACGGGAGGAGGGAATCCTACAAACATCGTCCGATCCCGCGTATGACGAACACCATGATAGTTCCGGGGAAATCCGATCCGGAAGAGATTGTGCAGACGACGCCGAACGGCCTGTTCGTCAGGAAGATGGGCGGCGGGCAGGTGAACACGGTGAACGGGGATTTCGTCTTTGAAGTGAGTGAAGGGTACCTCATCGAGAATGGCAGCATCGGGGAGCCGGTTCGCGGCGCCACGCTCACAGGGAACGGCCCACAGGTGCTTATGTCCATCGACCGGGTGGGGTCCGACCTCGGGTTTTCCATCGGCACCTGCGGCAAGGACGGACAGGGGTCGCCGGTAAGCGATGCCCAGCCGACGCTCAGGATACCGGAGATCACTGTCGGTGGAGTTGTCGCGTGAAGAACGTTCACCTTGAACGCATGAGCGTTTTTTTACTCAGGAGGAAATGACATGAGCATTCGCACGGCGATCATAACCTTGAGCGACAAAGGATCGGTAGGAGAACGCGAAGATGAAAGCGGAAGGATCATCCGCGAAATGATCGCTGACATCGGTGCATCTGCTGTTCACTATGAGATCCTGCCGGATGAAAGATCGAGAATTATAGAAACGTTGACAAGGCTGTCTGACTCAGGAAACATCGATCTCATCATCACGACCGGAGGTACGGGCGTCGCCCCGCGGGATGTGACGCCCGAGGCCACGCTTGCGGTGATTGACCGCCAGCTTCCGGGCATGGCGGAGGCTATGCGCGCCGAGAGCCTCAAAAAGACGCCGCGTGCCATGATTTCCCGAGCCGTTGTCGGCATCAGAAAGCAGACCTTGATAGCGAACCTCCCCGGCAGCCCCCGGGCTGTGCGCGAGAATCTCGCCGTGATTCTTCCAGCGCTTCCCCATGCTATCGAAAAGATCAAGGGTGACCCGTCGGAGTGCGGGAGCTCTTAGCCGGCTAGTAATGATCGCAGACGGATGACTGACAGCATCCAGCATATTTCCGTCCCCGGAGCGATGCCCCCCTTCTCTTGGTCATTGCTATCGAAAATTTCCATTTGTCTCTCTCTGTTCTCTGTGATACACTTCTACCGAATGCTCATTAAGACTATGCTCAACGAGGAGGACCTATGTTCTGTCCCCATTGCGGGAAAGAGATTGCCGAAGGCCAGGTATATTGCCAACACTGCGGAGCCAGACTTGCGGAAGCCGCTCCGATTTCCGAAGGGAGAGAAAAGACGGAGTGGGAAGACCGCGAATCGAAAGGTTTTCTAAGCGGGCTGTACACGACGCTCAAAGATGTGTTATTCCGTCCATCGGGTTTTTTTAAGAGAATGCCGGTAACCGGCGGGCTTACGGACCCGCTGTTGTATGCACTCATCATCGGCATGGTCGGTCTTATCTTTTCATATTTTTGGCAAATACTGCTCCAGGGCGCAATGCAGGGCATGATGTTACCCGGAATGAAGGCCGCCGCAGAACAGAATATGTTTAGGGGAATTGGCTTAGCGGTGCTGGCTTTTTTATCTCCGTTTCTGATAATTCTCGTATTGTTCATCGGATCAGGGATTCTTCATGTATGTCTCATGCTGGTGAAGGGAGCGCGTTCCGGATTTGAGGCCACCTTCAGGGTCGTTGCCTATGGCTACAGTACGTATATTTTGCTCGTCATCCCGTTTTGCGGGGGTCTTATCGCAGGGGTGTGGGCCGTTGTACTCGCCATCATCGGGCTCAGGGAGGCGCACGAGACGACAGGAGGCAAGGCGGCGTTTGCCGTTTTCCTTCCTGTCGTTGTCTGCTGCGGACTGGTTCTTGTCGCTATAGCAATGTTCATGGGCGCTGCGGCATTATCACTGGGCACGATTGTGCAGATGCAGAAGTAATGTGAAGCGCCATTTGTCATGCGTATGATTCTGCAAAAGCGGACGCAAGGCCGGACAGAGTTCGGCATCATTTATGGCGGGATCGCCTTGCTCGCGATATGCGTCGGGCGGTTTGTACCTGTTCTAACGTTTGCCCCGTCCTGCATCTTCAAGGATCTTACGGGTGTTCCGTGCCCCACCTGTGGCGCCACGCGCTCGGTCGTGCACTTGGCCCGGGGAGAGTTTTTCGCATCATTTGGTATGAATCCGCTGGTCTCGTTGTGTCTTGTCATCGCGGCCCTTGCATTTTTTTACAGCCTGATTACACTGTGCGTCGGCATTCCCCGGATCGGTGTCATCCTTTCGGATCGAGAAAAAAATATCGTCAGGTCAGGAACGGTCGCTCTTATCTTGGCAAACTGGTGCTATCTTATCCTTTCGCGGTAAGTCCTTAAAGAATCTTCGTTTTTTCCTTCCCGGGTAATAATATTATTTACATTTATTCTACAGTATGTTATTATAACAATCTTTTAGGAATACCCAAATATTTTCAGCAGTTACGGAGGGTGTGGCGTGGACCGTACGGTGATAGGCGTCGACCTCGGGGGCACGAATTTAAGAACAGCGCATCGTGAGCTCTGATGGAGAGATTCTCGTCAAGCACAAGGAAGCCACTCAAGCGGTTGATGGCTGGATGAAGGTTGTCGCAAGGCTCATTGATAATATCAAGCGTCAGTTGGAATTTGGGACGCAGATGGGTGCGAAAGTTTTTGCCGTGGGTGTGGGTGCGCCGGGCGTCATTCTGGTGGACAAGGGCATTGTAGTCAAGTCTCCTAATTTTCCGGACTGGAACAACCTCCCGCTGAAAGATGAGTTGGAAAAGGCGCTCAGCATCCCGGTCTTTATCGAGAACGATGCCAATGCCGCAGCTCTCGGGGAACAGTGGCGCGGCGCAGGGCGGGATATCAGGAGCATGATACTTCTTACGCTCGGTACGGGTGTCGGCGGAGGAATTATCCTCGATAACAAGATATGGCAGGGAGCAGACGGCATGGCCGGCGAGATAGGGCACATGACCCTCATTCCCGACGGCAGACTGTGTACCTGCGGCAATACCGGATGCCTCGAGATGTACGCATCGGCACGCGGTATCGTGCAGAGTTATCGAGAGGAATTGGAAAAGCAGAATCAGCCTGCGGCAGAGGCCTTGAAAGAGGTCACCTCGGAAAAGGTGTATCAGGCCGCGCGTGAGGGAGATGCCGTCGCACGACGGGTGATGAAGGATATGGGCCGTATGCTCGGGATCGGTATTGCCAACCTGATCAATATTTTTAATCCGGAAAGGATTGTGATCGGCGGCGGGGTCAAGGACGCTTGGCCGTTGTTCATCGGCGCTACGCACGAGGAGATCATGAAACGGGCATTTCAGGTCCCTGCTGAACGGACCGAGATCGTACCCTCCTCGCTCGGCGATGACGCAGGCATGGTCGGTGCCGCCGCGGTGGCGTTTGAGCTCCAGAATACAAGATGTTGAGAAAAGGGAAATATCTCATTTCAGACAACGATTAACGCCTGAAATGCATATTCCGAATGAGAATCATCAAGCCCATGATCCAAATGTTTTAGGATTTGGAACTTGGGATTTAAGGGGTTATGGCAAGTACGAACATCAGAAATTTCTGCATCATTGCGCATATTGACCATGGCAAGTCCACTCTTGCCGACAGGATTCTTGAATATACCGGCGCTCTTTCGGACCGGGAAATGGCGGCTGCAGGCAGAGACCAGGTGCTCGACGACATGGATCTCGAGCGTGAGCGGGGCATCACCATCAAGGCCCATGCGGTGCGTCTCCGGTACAAGGCATCGGACGGCCAGGATTATATCCTGAATCTGATCGATACGCCGGGCCATGTGGACTTTACCTATGAGGTTTCGCGCAGCATGGCGGCCTGTGAGGGAGCGCTCCTCGTGGTGGACGCGTCGCAGGGTGTGGAGGCGCAGACGCTGGCCAATGCCTATCTTGCGATCGACCACAATCTCGAGATCATCCCGGTGATCAACAAGATCGACCTGCCGAGCGCGAACATCGAAGAGGTGAAACACCAGATCGAGGAGGTCATCGGCCTTGACGCCTCCGGTGCCATCCCGGCGAGCGCCAAGGCAGGGATCGGGACAAAAGATATCCTCGAAGTCGGTCGTGAAGAATATCCCGGCACCGCCCGGAAATCCCGATTGCGCCGCTCCGGGCGCTTCTGTTCGATTCCTGGTATGACACCTATCAGGGTGTGGTCATTCTCGTGCGGGTAGTGGACGGGACCGTGCGTCCGAAGCAGAAGATCAAGCTCTACTCGACACTCGGCGCCGTTCTACGAGGTGCAGTCCGTCGGGGTATTCACGCCCAAGATGCAGCTGACATCGGAATTGTCGCAGGGTGAGGTGGGGTGCATCATCGCCGGCATCAAGCGGGTTTCGGACGCCAAGATCGGCGATACGGTCATGGACGCCGACCGACCGGCACGACGCGCCGCTCCCGGGGTACAAAGATGTGAAGCCCATGGTCTTCGCCGGCATCTACCCGGTGGACAGCGACGACTATGCGGACCTGCGCGATGCCCTCGAAAAACTGCGTTTGAACGACTCCTCGTTCACCTATGAGCCGGAAACGTCGCTTGCTCTCGGATTCGGGTTCCGGTGCGGTTTCCTGGGCCTCCTGCACATGGACATCGTGAAGGAACGTCTTGAGCGGGAGTTCAAGCTCGATCTGATTCCCACGGCGCCGACGGTGGTCTACCGGGTGACCAAGAACGACGGCGAGATCGTGATGGTGGACAATCCCGCCAAGCTGCCGGATATCCAGGAGATCCAGCGCATCGAGGAGCCCATGATCGTGGCCTCGCTCATCACGCCGGAGCAGTATGTGGGCTCGCTCATTGCGTTGTGTCAGGAGCGGCGGGGCATCCAGAGGGAGATCACCTATATCACGAAGGACCGCGTGCTGATCACCTACGATCTGCCGCTGAACGAGATCGTGATGGACTTCTACGACAGGCTCAAATCCCTGACCAAGGGATATGCATCGCTCGATTACGAACTGTCGGGTTATGTCGAGTCCGACCTCGTGAAGCTCGATATGCTGCTGAACGGCGAGCCCGTGGATGCACTGTCGCTCATCACCCACCGCGACAAGGCGGCGATCCGCGGCAGACAGCTTGCGGAAAAACTCAAAGAAGTGATCCCGCGGCAGCTGTACGAGGTGATCATCCAGGCGGCGATCGGCTCCAAGATCATCTCCCGCGAGACGGTCAGGGCGCTTCGCAAGGACGTGACCGCGAAGTGCTACGGCGGCGATATCACGAGAAAACGCAAGCTCCTCGAAAAACAGAAGGAAGGCAAGAAGAGGATGAAACAGGTCGGCAGCGTGGAACTGCCGCAGGAGGCGTTCCTCGCGGTGCTCAAGGTGGGAGAGTAACAGGAAGTCAATTTTTCAGAAGTCCCATGGCATGCATTAATCTCCATCATTTTTAAATTTCCAATTTGAAATTTTCAAAGACCGTTCGCGTTGCGAACCGGTCTTGGAGGCATGATGTCCGAAACACAGCAGGAAATCACGAAGAAAAGGTCCTTTTACAAGGAATGGATCGAGCCGTTTCTGATCGCGGCGGTCGTCGCTCTGTTCATCAGACAGTTCGTGGTGGAGGCGTTCAAGATCCCGTCGGGATCCATGATCCCGACGCTCACGATCGGCGATCATCTGCTCGTGAACAAGTTCATCTATGGCCCGCGGATACCCTTTACGGACAGCAGGATCTTTACCGGGAAGGAACCGAAGCGAGGTGAGATCATCGTTTTCAAGTATCCGGAGAACGAAGACAAGAATTTCATCAAACGCGTGGTCGGTCTGCCGGGAGACAAGATCGAGATCAGAAACGGTGATGCTCTTATCAACGACTAGCCGGTTCCCATAACGCCGACCGGACCCTCCTGCGGATAAAAGTGTTGAGGGCGGGACACATTGTTCGGCAAGCCGATGTTTTATGAAGAGCAGCTCGGAACGGTCAAGCATGCAGATCCAGTATCTTCAGGACCAGTCGCAATAGGAATTTCGGCCCCGGCTTGGTGCCGAAGGACTCGGTGTTTGTCATGGGAGACAACCGCGACAACAGCCAGGACAGCCGGGTATGGGGATTCGTCAAATTCAATAAGATTCTCGGCCGAGCACTCATCATTTACTGGTCATGGGATGGAGACGGCCGATGGGTGCGATGGGAGCGGACTAGGAAGGCTGATCAAGTAGGCGCAAGGAGGGGATGGAAATGAACGTTCTTGCGAATCAGAACGGAGCGAGCCGTTTTAAGGTGTTCCTGTGGTTTCTCGTTTTGTTCCTCATCGTTCATGTTGCCGTCAAAGTGATACCGGTTTACATGGATTATGCCAAGATGGAAGACGAAATGAAGGTAAAAGCCAGCGTGTCTCAGGTGCTGAAAGATGAAGAAATCTTGAAAGATCTGGATAATAAGGCAAAGGAACTCGACCTGCCGCTCACTCGCGACAGTTTTATCATCAAGAGGGACACGGAGAGACGCAAAATGAAAATCAGCACAAAAGGCGGATGGGATGTCGAGGTGACCTTCCTGTGGGGCGCCTACGTAAGGACTTTTCATTTCGAACCGGTCGTCGAAGAGGGCATCATGCAGGTAATGCCGTAATGGACCGTCACACGGTAGGTTTGACAAATACAGCCCGGTAGAGTAGTATTGTCTGCCATGAACAGGATGGTGTGCCGGTGATACGCAGCATGACAGGATATGGCCGGAAGGAAGTGAGCGGTGCCGGCGGTAACTTCAGCATAGAGATCCGCTCGGTGAACAACCGGTATATCGACATCCAGGTGAAGGCACCGAGGGGGCTTGCGGTCCTCGAGCAGCATATCAGAAAAAGTGTGCAGGATCATTTTTCCCGGGGCCGCTTCGATGTATACATCACCCGCAACGGTGAAAAAGAGGGCGTCGGCAGGCTCGTTGTCAATGATACCCTGGCCGGCCAGTATATTGCCGCACTGAAAGACCTGAAAGCGCGCTTCGGACTGGGCGGTGAGGTCGACGTGTCCTTCCTTGCAGGTTTTCAGGACCTCTTTACGCTGACCGAGGTGAAGGAGGACATAGAGGCCGTATGGCAGGTCCTTTCCGAGGGACTCGCACATGCCCTGAAGGAACTGGACGACATGCGGGCCGAAGAAGGTGGGGCACTCGTCCGGGATATCGTCGAGCGGCTCAAGACCATCGACAGGTTGCTCATCGCGATCCATGGCCTTGCTCCTGCCTCCGTGGAGGCATCGCGAAAGAGAATGTTTGATGCCGTGACAAAACTCCTCCATGAACAGCCGGACCCCGTTAGGCTGGCACAGGAAATAGCCATTCTTAGCGGAACGCACCGATGTGACCGAGGAACTCACTCGCCTCGGAAGCCACATGGTTCAATTCAGGGCGCTGCTTGCGGATCAATCTGGCGAAGCGATCGGAAGAAAACTTGATTTTCTCTTGCAGGAGATGGGGCGAGAGACAAATACGATCGCATCGAAGGCCATGGATGCACAGATATCATTGAGCGTGGTGAACATCAAGGCGGAACTGGAAAAGATCAGGGAGCAGGTCCAGAACATCGAGTGACCACTGTATGGCGAATCAGCTCGTCAATATCGGGTACGGTAATATGGTGATGGCCTCTAAGGTTGTCGCCGTCCTGTCGCCCGAATCCGCGCCCATGCGCCGCATCAAGGAAGATGCCAAGGAGCGGAAAACGCTGCTGGACGCCACCCAGGGAAGGAAAACGAGGTCAATTATCATCACCGACAGCGACCATGTCATTCTTTCCGCCGTCCAGGTCGAAACGCTCATGCAGAGGTTTTCCGGCCGAGGTGAAGAATGAAGAGGAGAGAGGGGCTGCTCTTCGTGGTCTCCGCCCCTTCGGGCGCAGGGAAGACAACCCTGTGCAGAGCTCTTACCGACTCACTGGAGAATCTCACGCATTCGATCTCCTATACCACCCGGAAACCCCGGCCCGGAGAGATCGACGGGAGAGATTACTATTTCGTCACGGAAGAACGGTTCCGGAACATGGTGCAGGCAGGAGATTTTGCCGAATGGGCACAGGTGCATTCCAATCTCTACGGCACGTCGAGACGCGTGCTCGATGAGGTGCGGACAGACGGGACCGATGTGATCCTCGATATTGACACCCAGGGAGCCGGGCAGATCAAGGGAAAGTGTCAGGATGCAGTCTTTACATTCATCATGCCGCCTTCACTGGAGATACTGGAAGAACGGCTCCGGCATCGAAAGTCGGATAACGAAGATGAGATCAAAAAAAGAATGCGCCGGGCCCGGGACGAAATCAGGGATTACACCATGTATGACTATATCATCGTGAACAGGGATTTTGAACGGGCGCTTGCCGAACTCCGCTCCATTGTCCTTGCTGAGCGGTGCCGGACGAGGCTAATCGAGCACGCATGGATTCAAGGAATGTTCTGATACGATAACCAAACTATTGCACCAGGAGGTGAAAGATGCAAGTGACCGCTGCAGACATAATATCACTGCCTATTGAGATGAGCGACAAGATTGCAGATACTAAATTTCGTCTGGTCCATATCGCGGCCCAGCGGGTCCGACAGCTGTCCGCAGGCGCACCGATGCAGGTTGCGACAAGGTCCATAAAGGACACCACCATCGCGCTTGAGGAAAGCCTGGTCGGCAAATTTATGATTCTCACGGGCGAGGAAGCGAAGAAGGCAAAAGAGGATTTCAGGAAGCGCGAAGAACGGGCGCGAATGGAAGAACAGCTTTCTGCCAAGGAAGAAGAAATCCGGAAAGAGCTTAGCGCCTATCTTTCAGAGACGCAGGGCGAGGAAGGTTCTGAGGCTCCCGAGCTGCCGGAAAGCGGCGAGGTTGAAACGATCGAAGCTCTGGATGCAGGCGACGAAGAGCCGACCGAATCGGAAGAATAACTCGTGGAGTATCGAAGCATGGTGGCCGGGAAGAAGGTTCTGCTGGGCGTAACAGGCAGTATTGCCGCATATAAGGCCGTCGACATTCTGCGCCGGCTTACAGATCAGGGCGCAGAGGTGCGTGTGGTGATGACAAAGAACGCTACACGCTTTATTTCACCCCTGACCTTCGAGGCCCTGAGCGGTAAGCCGGTGCTGTGTGATGAGTTCCAGGATTGGGAAAAGGACAGCATCGGGCATATCGATGTTGCCGCAAATCAGGATTTAGCGCTCATCGCTCCGGCCACGGCTAATGTCATCGGCAAGGTTGCTGCCGGTATTGCCGATGACGCTTTGACTACAACGCTCATGGCGGTTGAATGCCCTGTTGTTATGGCTCCTGCCATGAATGACCGGATGTACCGGAACCCCGTTCTGCAAAAGAACATCCAATTTCTCAAGGAACAAGGGGTACGGTTCATCGAACCGGAAACCGGTCCGCTTGCCTGCGGCACGGCCGGGCAGGGGAGGCTCGCGGATCCTGCGAGTATCATCCGGGAAATTTCATCGATGTTCTTGCCACAGGATCTCGCTGGCATTACAATTCTGGTAACGGCAGGTCCTACACGTGAACCGATCGACAAGGTCCGGTTTATCAGCAACCCTTCCAGCGGAAAGATGGGGTATGCGCTGGCCGCTGCGGCGCGAGACAGAGGCGCAGCGGTCGTATTAATAAGTGGACCGTCGCATCTCCCGTCGCCCTCCGGTATGAAAGTAATCCGGGTCCTTACCGCAGACGACATGTACCGTGCCGTTATGGAGCATGTCGAGGCGGCGCAAGTAATCATCATGGCTGCAGCGGTTTCCGATTTCAGGCCAGCCGTTTCCACTGACCATAAAATCAAGAAGCATGAAGCGCCGACTATCCTGCAGCTTGAACCTACCCGGGATATCCTCCTGGAGCTCGGCAAGACCGCAGGCAAGCGCCTTCTTGTGGGTTTTGCTGCGGAAACGGACAATGTACACCAAAATGCCATCAAGAAGTTGACAGAGAAGAAGCTTGATATGATCGTAGCGAACGATCTGGTGAAAGCAGGCGCTGGTTTTGAAACTGACACGAACTCCGTGACCATCATTGATCGGACAGGAAAGTCGGAGGAACTGCCGGTAATGCATAAGTCTGAAATTGCAGCGCATATTCTGGATAAAATCGTTGAACTCAAGGCTACCTAAAGGTTTTTACCTTGACTTTTGCACACTTTTTTTGGTAAAATTTCATAGAAATTTTAGTATGTTACATTAATTATGGATAAAGACACCTCCGAAATAGCCAAGTTAGAGGAGCGTATTTCAAAAGACCCCAAGTCCAAGCTCTTCGTGCCGCTCGCCGAAGAGTATAAGAAGGTGGGGGACATAGAGAGGTCTATCCAGGTGCTCACGGAGGGCCTTAAAAACAACCCGAGCTACGTCACTGCCAGATCGTTTTTGGGCAGGCTCCTGTTTGAAAAAGGAGATATGGCCGGTGCGCAGAGAGAGTTTGAAGAGGTTGCGAAGTCTATTCCCGACAATCTGATGGCCCAGCATAAATTAGGTGATCTCTACGTGCTCCAGAACAGACCGGCAGATGCGCTGCAACACTATAAGATAGCGCTCGACCTCAATCCTGGCGACGAAGAGATGGCTGCGCTGGTTTCAGATATCGAGGCCGGTCGAGATGTCAAGGAGAGGTTGCTCAAACCAAAACAGCCGGCAGGAGAAAAGCACCCGACGAAAGAAGAACCTGCTCAATCCGCACCCATACGGGCGCAGATGAAGCCTCAGCAGTCCCCGATCGTAGCAAAACAGCCAGAACCCGTTTCGGTGTCAGTGCCTTCGGCAATGGAATCAGAAGAACCCGAAGAAGTTCTCGTGGTTGAACCGCTGGAGTTTGAAGGGCAGAGCCATGAAGGAGAGGTACTGCCGGAATCGGGAAAGCCGGCCGAAAAAAAGTCGCCGGCAGCAGAGTTTGATTTCCTTGCTGAAAAAGAACAGGAGACCGGAACGGCTGCAGAAGAGGGAGAACCCGCAGGAGCTGCCTTCGATGTTGCTGGGCCGAGTCAGGACAAATCATCGGCCATTGCTGATATCGCAGAAACAACACCGGTTAAGACAGAGGCTGCGGCGAAAATCCCAGAGACGTCCGCAGAGAAATCGGATGACTTCACCACTGATACGCTGGCAGAACTCTATATCGCCCAGGGATTTTACGAAAAGGCAATAGACATATATCAGCGGATGTTGAACGACAATCCGGACAGTCAGAAATTAAAAGATAAACTGACACGCGTCCGGGCCATGGCCAGCCAGGCCGAACCCCCAGCAGAATTAAAGATAGAGGTGAAACAAACCAGCGCCACAAACGAAGAGGTGATTTTTTTAGGGGGGCCGGAACAGCCTGCCAAGACCGAGAGCGGTCCGAAGTTAGAAGCAGGACCTGCTGAGCACATACCGCCGGCTGCTGAAGAGACCAAGGAGGTAAGACCACCCGAGCCTTTTGACGTTGGTTTTAAACCCGGAGAGCATGCGCCTCCTCAGGTCACTGAAACGCAGCAGCCTGTTGAGAAGAAAACGCAGCCTGTGATGAAGTCCCCGGCAGCGAGCCGAAAAGAGACCATAGAGCGGTTGGAGAGCTGGCTTCAACATATCATGAAGGAGAAATAATGCCCTTTTCCGATATTTTAAAAAATGTGGTGGATGGTACGGAAGGGGCACTCGGTGCGCTTGTTATCGGGCTCGACGGTATCCCCGTAGAAGAATATTCCGTGAACAGTGATATGGACCTCCAGTCCATGACCGTGGAATATTCTGCCCTCCTTAAGGAGATAGAAAAAGGTTCTCAGGCTGCGCAGCTTGGTTCTACGAACGAAGTTACGGTCATCGCGGACAAGGCTATGATCATGCTGCGGCGGCTCAATGATGAGTATTTTTTTGTGTTGATTATAAAGCCCGAGGGGAACTTCGGGAAGGGAAGATTTCTCCTTAGAATGTCCGTACCTAGGCTGCTCAAAGAGTTCTGAAGGAAGGGTTTGTTGATCTGTGTGTGTATTTGAAACTGCCTCAGGCAGTTTTTTATTTTGTACGGGTGTTTCATGAAGATACTGGTAATACATGGACCAAACCTGAATCTCCTCGGAAAGCGTGAGCCCGAGATTTACGGCACATTCACGCTCTCTGACATTAATGACCGGCTTTCCACTCTTGCTGCGGAGCTCGGCGTGGAAGTATCATTTTTCCAGTCGAACCATGAAGGTGAACTGGTCCAGAAGATCCAGGACGCCATGGGCGTGTACCAGGCGATCGTGATCAATCCAGGAGCCTATACACATACGAGCGTTGCGCTCCGCGACGCTATATCCTCGACGGCTATTCCGACCGTCGAGACCCATATTTCCAACATCTACCGGCGCGAAGATTTCAGAAAACATTCTTATATCTCCGGCGTCGCCGTCGGGCAGATCGCCGGCTTCGGTCCGGACAGTTACCTCCTCGCGCTCCGAGCCGCTGCTTCGCTGGTAAAAGCCGGCGCGAAGAAACAATGATGAAGAGGCCCAGGCCGAATCGCATTGACAGACTCAGGCAGCTTATGAAGGCGGAAGGCGTTGACGCACTTCTCGTGACGAAGCGAGAGAACGTCCGCTACCTCACCGGCTTTACTGGCTCTGCCGGATCCGTCCTGATCGCTTCGGGAAGACCGTGGCTGATCACGGATTTCCGGTATAACTTGCAGGCTCGCCAGGAAACGTCAGGGTTGGACAATCCTGATTCAGAAAACGGATTTCCCCTCGGCTCTCCGGGACGCAGCCGACCGCACGGGAGTCGAGACGCTCTGGTTCGATGAGTCATCGCTCACAATCGAAGGACTCAAGAAACTCAGGAAACAGAGGCTGACCCTCAAGGGGCACCGTGATCTTGTGGGGGAGCTTCGGCAGCGGAAAGATGAACAAGAGCTCGTAAGCATTCGCAAGGCTATTCGCCGGGCGACAGAATCTTTTCAGGAATTGAAAAAATATATCCGGCCCGGAGCTCGCGAGCGCGGACTCGCGTTTATGCTCGAATTTCTGATGCGGGAAAAGGGCGCACGCAAGGCCGCCTTTGATACTATTGTGGCGTCGGGCCGAAACGGGGCCATGCCGCATGCCTCGGTAACGGACCGGCGCATCAAAAAAGGCGATCTCGTGACCTTCGACTTCGGCGCCGAGGCAGACGGGTATTTCTGCGATATCACGAGGACCCTCTGCGTTGGGCGGCCATCGGCAAGGCAGCGTGAGATCCATGCCCTGGTCCTTCTGGCCCAGACAGCGGCAATAAAAAGCGTATATCCCGGCGTAAGCTGTAAAACAGTTGATGATGCTGCTCGAGACACTATAAAAAAAGCAGGTCATGGGAGACACTTCGGACACGGAACCGGTCACGGCATCGGTCTCATGGTCCATGAAGGGCCGTCCCTTTCGCCGCTTATCCCGCGATCGTGTGGAACGGGATATGGTATTTACCATCGAGCCGGGTGTCTATATCCCCGGCTGGGGCGGCGTCCGGATCGAAGATATGGTGCTGGTGACGGAGAGCGGCGCGAAGGTATTGACTACGCTCCCGAGAGAATTGGAGAGTTTGAGGAACACGTAGCGTTTCGCGGTCTTAAAGAGTAATAAATATCATTACGTAGTCGAATGACGAAAGGGAGGTAGCCAGAAGGTGCCTGTATCAACAACGGAGTTCAGAAACGGATTGAAAATAGAGATCGACGGAGAGCCCTATGTGATCGTGGAGTTTCAGCACGTGAAGCCCGGCAAGGGCGGGGCATTCGTGAGGACCAAGATTAAAAGCCTCAAGTCGGGGAACGTGATCGACAAGACATTCAGGGCGGGTGAAAAAGTCGATGTGCCCGAGCTGGAGGAAAAGACCATGCAGTATCTCTATGCGGCGGACAAGGACCGCGTGTTCATGGACACCAGCAGCTACGAGCAGATATCCCTGAACGAGAAGCAGCTCGGCGACAGCATCAATTATCTTAAAGAGAACATGGAGATCAAGGTCCTCTACCATAAGGGACAGCCTATCAATATCGAAGTGCCCATGTTCGTGGAACTTGCAATCGCCAAGACCGATCCGGGTGTGCGGGGCGACACGGCATCAGGCGGCTCCAAACCGGCGACCCTGGAGACCGGTGCAGTGGTCAAGGTGCCCTTCTACCTGAACGAAGGGGACGTTGTCAAGATCGACACGCGTACGGGGACCTTCATCGAGCGGGTCAAGAAGTAGTCTCGATCACCATCAATACTAGCGACGCGGAAAAGGAGTAATCATGAACCTGAAAGAGCTCAAGGAACTGATAGAGATGCTGAAGGATACCGACATCTCGGAACTGGAGATCGAGCGTTCCGGCGTGAAAGTGCGGCTCCGGAAGGGTGGGGACGTCACCTTCCATCCCGCCATGCCGCGCATGGAGTATCCTCCGGCCGCGATCGTTGCACCGGCCATTCCCGAGGCTCCGGCACCGGCCGCTGGCGGAAAAGCAGCCTGAGCCGGCAAAGACGAACCAGATCAAGGTGACCTCTCCCATCGTCGGCACGTTCTACCGGTCCAGTTCGCCGGACAAACCGTCGTATGTCGAGGTCGGCGATGTCGTGAAAAAGGGCCAGGTGCTCTGCATCATCGAGGCGATGAAGCTCATGAACGAGATCGAGTCCGAGGCGGCCGGAAAGATCATCCAGATTCTTGTGGAGAACGGCAGCCCGTGGAATACGGCCAGCCGCTTTTCGTGATCGAACCGGCGTAATGCTCGCAATTTGAAACTTGAAAATGCAATTGAGCTAACCATATGAGGTTGAGGTGATTGAGTGTTTAAAAAAATATTGATCGCCAACCGCGGCGAGATCGCACTCCGCATCATCCGGGCGTGCAAGGAGATGGGCATCAAGACCGTCGCCGTTCATTCTACCGCGGACGCCAACTCGCTCCACGTGCGTTTTGCCGATGAGAGCGTGTGCATCGGCCCGCCGAAGAGCGCTGACAGTTATCTGAACGTGCCGAGCATCATCAGCGCCGCGGAGATCACGGATGCCGAGGCCATTCATCCGGGCTACGGCTTCCTGGCGGAGAATTCGAGCTTTGCCGAGGTCTGCAACTCCACCGGGATCCGGTTCATCGGACCGAGCCCGGAGAGCATCAAGCTCATGGGCGACAAGGCCAGGGCCCGGGAGACGGCGCAGAAGGCAGGAGTTCCCGTGCTGCCGGGCAGCAACGGCGTGGTGACCGAGGAGAACAGCGCCATCGAGATCGCACGGGAGCTCGGATTCCCGGTGATCGTCAAGGCCGCGGCAGGCGGCGGCGGCAAAGGCATGCGCGTGGTGATGGACGAAACAGACTTCGCCAATGCCTTTGTCATGGCCCAGACCGAGGCGCTTGCGGCGTTCAGCAACGCCGACGTGTACATCGAAAAATATATCCTCCAGCCGCGCCATATCGAGATCCAGATCATGGCGGACGAAAAAGGGAACACGGTCTATCTCGGCGAACGGGAATGTTCGATCCAGCGGAGGCACCAGAAACTCATCGAGGAGGCCCCTTCGGTCATCGTCGACGAAGGTCTGCGGAAACAGATGGGCGAGATGGCTGTTGCCATCGCCAAGACCGTGAAGTACCGGAACGCAGGCACCATCGAGTTCCTGATGGATGAGGACAGGAAATTCTATTTCATGGAGATGAACACCCGGATCCAGGTCGAGCATCCGGTGACCGAAATGGTGACGGGCATCGATCTCGTGAAGGAGCAGATCCGCGTTGCGGCCGGACTGCCGCTTTCGTTCACCCAGGATGACATCAAGATCAAAGGGCACAGCATCGAGTGCAGGATCAACGCGGAATGCCCGGAAAAGTTCACCCCTTCCCCCGGCACCATTACCGCATTCAATCCTCCGGGTGGCCTCGGTGTGCGGGTGGATACCGCTGCCTACACCCAGTATGTGATCCCGCCGTATTACGATTCCATGATAGCGAAGCTTATCGTGCACGCGGAGACGCGTGATGATGCGATCATGAGGATGCAGCGTGCGCTGGATGAATTCATCATCGAAGGGGTAAAGACGACGATCCCCATGCACAAGAAGATACTCGATGACCCTGATTTCCAGCAGGGGGACATTTCAACGAAGTTCATGGAGCGGTACTATAACCCGGCACAAGTGATCTCAGCGGGCTCTGCCTGATTCTTGACCAGGAAGTGCTTCGTGTCGATCCGGAGCAGGCCATGTCACAGGCCCTTGAAGCCGGCGTGAAGTTTTTCCAATACCGGAATAAAAGCGGCACGAGGCGTGAAATCTACGAGACTTCATTGCAGCTTGTCCCGTTGGCACGGAGGCGCAGGGGCGCTGTTCATCGTGAATGACCATGCGGATATCGCAGCTGCGGTGGACGCAGACGGGGTGCACCTGGGGCAGGATGACCTGCCGATAGAGCATGCGCAGGAACCTGCTTGGCAGCGGAAAACTCATCGGGATCTCGACACATAGCCCTGACCAGGCCAAGGTCGCAGAAGCCGGCGGTGCCGACTACATCGGATTCGGGCCTATATTCCGAACATCAACAAAGGACGCTGGACCGGTCCAGGGAATTGAGAAGATATCAGCCATCAAAAGGATTGTCTCTGTCCCGGTCATCGCGATTGGCGGCATCACGCTTGCAAATGTTGGCGAGGCTGTCATCGTGCCGGAGCAGATGGCGTTGCAGTTATATCATCGGTCCTTTCCGCGCAGGATAGGAAAATCGCTGCCATGGAGATGATACACGAGATCCAAAGGAACAGAATGCAGGCATCGGAAGTCAGGGGGATGAACGATGAATAGATTTATTAAACATGTTCTTATCGGGTCTATTGCGATACTAGCTTCCGTAGGGTGTGCCCGTCAGGATGATAACGTGATCAGGATCGGCGCAGCAGGGCCCATGACCGGCGACCAGAGCAAGATGGGGATGGACCTCAGGAACGCCGTTGAGCTTGCCGTGGCCGAGTGGAACGAGAAGGGAGGCGTTCTGGGGAAAAAGATCGTGATGCTCGCGGGCGATGACCAGGCCGACCCCAAACAGGCCGTGTCCATCGCGAACAAATTCATCAACCAGAAGGCGGTTGCTCTTGTCGGCCACTGGAATTCGAGCTGTTCCATCCCTGCATCGAAATACTATAATGACGCGAACATCGTCATGATCTCTCCGGCTACCACGAATCCTCAACTTACGCTGCAGGGTTTCAAAAAGGTTTTTCGCGTCTGCGGAACCGATGATCAGCAGGGCCGGGTAGCAGCTGAATTCGTGCTGAAGACCCTCCGCCCCAAAAAAATCGCCATCATCCACGATAAGACTGCCTACGGTCAGGGGTTGGCCGATTATTTCAAAAAAGCTCTGGGCGACAAGGTCCAGGTGGTCTATTACGGCGGCATCATCCAGCGGGATCCGGATTACAAGGCCGTGCTCACGACGATCAAGGAAAACAAACCGGATCTCTATTTCTTCGGAGGAATCTATCCTGAGGCCGGAAGGCTCGTGCGACAGGCAAAGGAGATCGGCATGAACATCCCCATGATGACCGGCGACGGCGTGTTTGATCCGACGTTCATCAGCATAGCCGGAAAGGCGGCAGAAGGGACCTATGTGACCTTCGGCAAGGAGCCGGCAGGCCTTGCATCGGCACAGTCGTTCATCGAGAAATACAAGGCCCGATACGGCGATCCGGGACCGTACTCGATCTACGCATATGATGCGGCGAATATCATTCTGACCGCCATTGCTCAGACCGGAACCACGGATGGAACCAGGATTGCGGAGTATATATCGAAGACGATCTTCCACGGTGCCTTCGGGGACATTTCGTTCGACAAGAACGGCGACGTGACTAAAGCTCCCTATGTGATCTGGCAGGTGAAGGACGGCAAGTTCCAGCAAATACAGTAGGGGGAAGGAACAGGGAGCAAGAAGGTGACGATTTCAAATCCACCACTTCCACCGTCAGTCGTGTCCCTAATCCCGTTTTAACTATGTTTACCCAACAGCTTATAAATGGCCTTGCCCTCGGCGCGGTGTATGCACTCATCGCACTCGGCTACACCATGGTCTATGGCATCCTGCAACTGATCAACTTCGCCCATGGTGAGGTGTACATGCTCGGGGCCTATCTTGGGATCATCGTTCTCGGTCTGCTCACCGCAACGGGGCTTCCCGCCTACAGTCTGGCTCTCACGCTGTTTATTACCATACTCGTGTCCATGATCTTCTGCGCGGCTTATGGCGCAGCCATCGAGCGTGTCGCATACCGTCCTCTCCGGAAGGCGGTAAAGCTTGCTCCGCTCATCAGTGCCGTGGGCATGTCGATCATTCTTCAGAACTTCGTCATGTTGACACAGGGGAAAGAGTATAAGAACCTCCCGCCCCTTCTCCCCTCGGAAGGTTTTACCATATTCGGTGCCAACGTATCGCCAGTCCAGGTCTTTATTCTGAGCGCATCGATCCTGCTCATGATCGTTCTCACCCTTTTTATCGCCAAAACCAGGATAGGCAAGGCAATGCGCGCCACGTCGCAGGACCGGGTCATGGCGGGGCTCGTCGGGATCAACATTAATCAGGTTATTTCCGTAACGTTCATGATCGGGTCGGCGCTCGCTGCCGTGGCAGGCGTGATGGTGACGCTCTATTACGGGGTGGTGCATTTCTTCATGGGCTATCTGGCCGGCATCAAGGCATTTACCGCAGCCGTACTCGGCGGGATCGGCAGCATCCCCGGTGCCATGCTCGGCGGGTTCATGCTCGGCCTCATCGAGAACTTCGGCGCAAGCTATGTTTCGAGCGTGTACAAGGATGCTTTCGCTTTCCTCATTCTCATCATCACTCTCATCATACGTCCCTCGGGCCTCCTCGGCCAGAAGTCCCTGGATAAGGTCTGACACATTCTGTTTACTTATCGTGCGGGAAGGCAAGATTGCCACGTCATATGGTTCCTACGAGGGCCTTCATCTCCGGCAGTTTTTCCTCTGCAGCTTTACGACCTCGGCGGAGCAATTCCCGGGACTTGGAAAGATCATACAGGGCGATGCCTTTCGCATTCACCGGGATTACAACATCCGCGAGTTTTTCCTCCTCCCGCGCATTCCTTGATGCCCAAAGTGCGGATAGATGGACGGCGATTTTTATGATGGTGTCGTACTGATCGAACTCGATAGCCTTGTAATTCACGTTCACGGCAATCACAAACTTCGCGCCTAATTCTTCTCGTACTGTTCTTACCGGTATCTGGCTGGCGACGCCTCCGTCGATCAATGGCTTTCTATCTATTTCTGTCGGAGTAAAAATAACGGGGAGGCTGCAGCTGGCCTGGACCGCCTTCGCAACGGAACCGCTCATAATGCTGACCTTCTCTCCTGTATGGAGGTCTGTTGCTACGGCCGCATAGGGAATTTGGAGGCCGGAAAATTTCTTTACCGGAAGGATTTCATCCATGAACCGGAAGATCCCCGCGCTCGATATAAGCCCTTTTATCGGAATCGTAAGTTTCAGCAGGTCTTTCCATTTCGCGGTCAGGAGAATTCGTTTTATTTCTGAAAGGGGCATCCCGGCAGCATAAAGAGCGCCGACGATACTGCCGGCACTCGTGCCGGCGATGGCGTGTATGGGGATGCCTTCCTGCTCAAGGACTTCCAGGACGGCGATATGGGCAATGCCGCGCACCGCACCTCCCGAAAGTGCGAGTCCGATCGCCGGAGGAAACATACCTGGCATAGTCTTTCCCTTATGTGGCAGGAAGAAGGTTGATGGTGAGAGTTATTTGCCGGAAACTTTTTTGACAGCGTCCTTGATGTGCGATCCCATGTCTTCAAACGCATAGAGGATGCACAGATACGTCGATGACGATTTGGGCGAGCACTCTCCGGTTACGAGTCTGTCTTCGTGGGCGGTCGCAAAATCATTCGCCATGCGCTCGATGGCGTCGCTCTCTGCAATAGAGCTTTCGATGGTGGCTTGAGCACCTGTAACAGTCGCCTCGCCTGCCTTTTTGAGCACATCTTTGGCTTTTGTGAACAGCTTGCCGGTTTCAAGTATTGCCTTATCGCTGAACAGCTGCCCTTCCTTGATTCTGGCTCGGCTGTTTTCGGTGATTCGTTTGATGCTTGATGCAATTTTTTCTATGTGCGAGGGGACGGTCAGAAGGGCACGCGCTTCATTATTTACTGATGCCATTTTCGCAAGCGTCCCGGTGAGAATATCTTCCTTGGCATGGATCTCCTTGGCAAGCTCATCGGCCTGATCCAGAGCCGATATCTTGTTTTTCGTGAACCCGTCCTCCGTAAGCTCCAGCATCTCCTGTGCCTTGTGCATGATCAAATAGATTTCTTTTTTGATGTCCTTTACGGTCTGTCCCGGCATAAGATGCGCTCTCCTTTCAGCAATCCCCGTTATTCATGGATGACATAGCGATGCGAAAACTGAGAAACTATAACAGAAAACTATTGATATGACATGTTAATTTTTTTTATATTGATATTTTAATGTTTTATAGAAAATGATTGACGTTCAAGGATCTGAATCTCAACGAGAGGTTGACAGGTGGTGATGTGCAGTGCGTGGTGATTGGAGCATATTTTGTTCTCCTGACGGGCTTTTTTCTTGACATGACAGGTGCCCGCTGGTATAACCTAATCCATTGATTTATTTATTCCTCTGGGGAGCATGGTATGCCCTTTTTTGCCGGAGAAATCTTTGTCAGCGACGTCCAGAAGAAACCGGTTCTTGACCAGACTGGCGAGGAAATCGGCAAGCTCAAGGACATTGTCGTAGCAGGTGGCGATCCTTTTCCGGCAGTCACCGCACTCGTCGTCGCGTCGGGCAGGACTGCCTATGTGATCCCCTGGGAAATGATCAACCTCTTTAACAGGCGCGTTATCTCTGTCAACGTCACCCGAAGCAACCTCACGCCATCCGCCCCAGCACCCAATGACATTCTGATCTGTAGGGACATCCTCGATAAGCAGATCGTCGACATCAATGGCGCGAAGCTGGTGCGTGTCAATGATCTGGAGCTTGGTGACGTGAAGGGACGTCTCTGCCTGGTTGCGTCGGATATCGGGTTCCGGGGGATATTGAGGCGTATGGGGATGGAAGCCAAGGGGGAGAAGCTGTTTTCACTCTTCCGGTACAAAGTACCGCAGAGACTCATCGGCTGGCACTATCTGCAGACCATGGAACCGAAGCTCACGAAACTGACCCTTACCGTGTCTCGTCAGAAAGTAGCGCGGATCCATCCTGCCGATCTGGCAGATATCATTAGCGAGGTCTCGCAGAAAGAAAGATCGGCCCTGTTCGGAAGCATGGATGTTGAGACCGCGGCAGAGGCGCTCCATGAACTGGAGCCCAAGGTGCAGGTCGACATCATCGACGACATGTCCAAGGAGCAGGCATCGGACATCCTGGAACAGATGCCGCCTGACGAAGCAGCGGACGTGCTTGGCGACCTCCCTGAGGCAAAAGCGCAGGAACTTATCAATCTCATGGAGAAAGAAGAGGCGGAGGATGTACAAGAACTCCTCGAACACGAGGAGGACACGGCAGGTGGCATCATGACGACGGAATACCTCGCGTTTCCTCCGGACATGACCGTTGAGGAAGCCATCAAAGAACTGCGCCTCGAGGCGCCGAACGTGGAAACCGTCTACTACCTTTACATTCTCGATACTGAAGAGCACATCTGTGGCGTGCTATCGCTCAAGAACCTCATTCTGGCCAGTCCGGAGGCAAAGCTTCGTGAAATCATGATGACGCCGGTGAAGACCCTTCCCCTCGATGCGGCGGAAAAGGATGTTGCCGAGTTTGTCTCAAAGTATAACCTGTTAGCCGTACCTGTGGTAGACGAAACCATGGCCATGCGCGGCATTGTGACCGTGGACGATGTGGTGGACTTCCTCCTGCCGTCGGCGTCGAGGAAGAAGCGGAGGAGGCGGTAACCGCTCCTATCACGCAGTCCCGCTTCCCCGATTTAACCTGTGCCTGATCAACCCAACGAAGAAAGCAGGAACGATGACTCGCTGGAAACGCTTCATACTGCTCTTGTCCGTTATCGGTCCCGGTATCATCACGGCGAATGTTGACAATGATGCCGGGGGAATCACGACCTACTCCATGGCCGGTGCGCATTTCGGCTATTCCCTCGTGTGGTCTCTTATCCCCATCACTATCGCGCTCATCGTCGTGCAGGAAATGTCGGCGAGGATGGGTGCCATTACGGGCAAGGGCCTTGCCGAACTCATCCGGGAAAATTACGGGGTTAAAGTTACCTTCTGGCTCATGCTGTTCCTTTTCATCACCGACCTCGGCAATACCGCAGCCGAGTTCGCCGGGTGGGCGGCTAGCAACGAAATTTTCGGGCTCAACAAGTACGTGTCGGTCCCGATCGGTGCCTTCATTGTATGGCTCCTTGTGGTGAAAGGGTCCTATCGGGTGGTCGAAAAGATTTTCTTAGTCATTTGCGTCGTCTACCTCGTTTACATACCGGCTGCCATCCTGGCAAAGCCTGACTGGACCGACGTCGCGCTGCAAACCATCAAACCGTCCTTTCAGTTTAGTACTCCCTATGTCATGATGCTGATTGGCGTCGTCGGCACCACAATTGCTCCCTGGATGCAGTTCTACCTTCAGTCATCGATTGTCGAAAAGGGCATCAGAAAAGAGCAATACTGGGCATCAAGAATAGATGTGATCGTCGGGTGCTTTTTTACGGACATCGTAGCGTTATTTATCATCGTTGCATGCGGCGCTACCCTTTTCAAAGCGGGCGTTCAGATTGATACCGCCGATGCCGCAGCCCGTTCCCTTGCACCCCTCGCCGGAAGGTATGCCTCGCTCCTGTTCGCGGTCGGACTTGCCAATGCCTCGCTGTTCTCAGCTTCCATCCTGCCCCTCGCCACGGCATACTACATCTGTGAGGGTATGGGGTGGGAAGCGGGGGTGAGCAAGACATTCAAGGACGCGCCCCAGTTCATGTGGCTCTATACCATCCTGATCGCCATCGGCGCGTTCATCGTCCTCATTCCGAATTCTCCCCTCATTTCAATTATGTGGATATCACAGGTGATCAACGGCGTCATGCTGCCCTTCGTACTCATCTTCATGCTCATGCTGATCAACAGACAGGACTTAATGGAAAATTACACCAACTCCAGGACGTTCAACGTCATTGCCTGGGCAACGACTGCGGTCATGATTGCGCTGACGTTGATGTTTGTGGTTACGATGTTTCTGTAAGGCCCAGGACAGCAGATCAATTGGGAGGGGCAGAACAAGGCCGACATTAATTACCGGCACCGGCCGACGCCTCGTTGATCACAAGCAGAACAGATCTTACACCGTGAGCAAAGGGGAGACAGGGGCTGACAAATGCTTTGCCCGAAGGCAACGAGGATGCCGTTCAGGTCTTTCCAGTATCGTTTGGGCAGTGTCTCTCGCAGGGCGAGCTCTGTTTTGTTGGGATTTTTCGTCGTCACCAGCCCCCAACGGTTTGTGATTCTGTGAACGTGGGTGTCTACGCAGATGCCGTATTTATTGAACCCTCGGGTCAATACGAGGTTGGCGGTCTTTCTCCCGACTCCTTTTAAGGTTAGCAGTCCTTCAAGTGTATCAGGCACCTGTGAGCCGTGTTGCCGGATGATCTCATTGCTGATATCTTTGATCGTTCCTGCCTTTACACGGTAGAACCCGACGGGATATATCGCCTTTTCTATGGTTCTGATGGAAAGCCGTGACAGGGTTTCGGGGGTTGAAGCTAGTTTGAACAGCCGTTCTGACGCAGCTCTCGTTGTCTTGTCCTGCGTCCTGAGGCTTAGAATGCAGGAAATAAGTACCTTAAAAGGGTCACGATCAAGGGCTGCAAAGGCTTCGAGCCAGGGGAGTTCTAGGGTCCTTACCTGTTTTTTGAGTATCGGCCAGGCCTTGATAAATTCTTTGACGGTCATCACCCGTGCTCGCGTCAGTTCTTCTCGTATGGGATCGGGTCCTTTATTCCTGCCTCTCGGAACCCTTTCAGCCGTAATCCACAGCTCTCGCATCTTCCGCAGGCTTTTTCACTATTTTGGTAACAGCTCCAGGTCATATGAAATGGAGCGCCCAATTCCATGCCTTTCTTCACGATCTCTGACTTCTTCATATGTATGAGTGGCGTGATGATCTCTACCCGCGTTTCCGGTTTCGTCCCTAATTCGATGACCTTGTTGAAGGCCTGATAGAACGTTTCACGGCAGTCAGGATAGCCTGAACTGTCTTCCTCCACGGCGCCGATAAATATTTTCCTGGCACCGATCACCTCAGCCCACGAGGTGGCAATGGAAAGAAGATGGGCGTTCCGGAAGGGGACATAGGTGGAAGGGATTGTGGACTTCGGATTTTGGATCGCCGATTGAGCGGATTCTACGAAAGGAATGGGAACGCTCTCATCCGTAAGACTCGACCCGCCAATAATCCTTAAATGCTCCAGACTGACCGTGAGGCGTTTCTCCGCCTCATAGAAATCGGCTATTTCGTTGAACGCCAGAAGCTCTCGCGCCTCAGTCCTCTGGCCGTAATTCACGTGCAAGAACGCAGACCGGTATTTTTCATTGGCGATAGCGGCCGTAACGCAGCTGTCCATGCCGCCGCTGACGAGGACCACTGCCAGATCCTTCTCCATAAGGGCAGTTTACCAGCATCGGTGCGAGAATTCTACAGTTTTTTCCATTCAATTGATGACTGAGAAGCAAAAAAATCCCCCGATGGAGCAACCGTGATATCCCATCGGGGGGATTGGGGAAAATTAGGTCAGTGCGCTCCGTGAATGAGCATGGGCAAACACCGGGTGCAGACGATTTTTTCTTTGCCCTCATGGTAGCAGGGGAGGTACACTCTGGTCTTGTCATCGGCTCCGCAGACAAAACACTTTAGTTCCTTGTTCGACACGTTAACCCTCCAGGGCGTTGATTTCGTCGACGATCTTGTTCGGATCGAGATTATGCATCATCGAACCGAATGAAATGGACTCCATGTTGATACCCGGGCAGGTGAAACACCCATTGCCGAAATATTTCTGTATCACTGCCTTGGCTCCCGGGCTCATCTTTATTACATCGCCGATGATTGAATCCTTCGTGATCTTCTTTGTCTCCGCGATCATAGTGGCCTCCTTTGTTATTAGTTGAACGTACTATATCAAAAATAATGCATCCCTGTTATGACCTACATCATACTCCTAAATCTATGTTACACTATGAGTTATCTGATTGAGAAATGATAACATTTTCCTCTTTGACGCACAATCAATAACTTGCTTCCCTGAATAGACAGGCAGAGAGGGCGGTCAAGGGCGTTAAAAGGACGCATACTGACACACCAACTGACACACTGCAAAGGAATGAGACCCCTTGGGCAACCGTGGGCTTTACTATTGGAAGGCGGAAGAGTAAAATCCAACCAGCGGGTCGAGAGTGACTCATACTTCACGCCAAATTGGTTTGTGATGTCTTATTGCGAGGAGTAGACGAGAAATAAAAGAAGGCCTTCCCTTAGCTTTATTTGTATTAGATTGCTAACGTGGGACTCTGATGGCGTCCCGATTCACTGGGACATGTCAAATTACATATAGTAATATATCAAGGCAGAACCGTGATAAAAAAATCAATATTATTATTGTCAGTTATCTTAGCTGCATTTCTCATTAATAGTTATGTGCAGAAATTGCCATCTTGCTACGATGCAGGTCTTAGGAAAAATATAGTTCAATTATATATCCAGAATGCAGGATACTATTATGCAGAAAACATGGGACTATCACTAAAGAATATAGTGACTTTGAGTGTAGACAAAGGAACAGGCAAAAGAACCTGTAACGGCCAAATTATGGTGTTTGATAAACAAAATGCCAAAGAATTTCTTGTGAATGAATTAGAGTACTCTTGTGAATGGTCTGAAGCGAGTAATAGTCTTACATTCACGATTTTACGATAAAGTAAATTTCGTTTGCTTAGCAATGTTTCAAACATCAAAAAACTATATTTAACGATTGAAATTAATATGGCTACTAAAATAAATTTTCAAACACGGGACAATAACCTTAACTTCATTAGATTCTTTGCCGCATCTACTGTTTTATTTTCTCACTCGTTTGCGTTATCAAAATTAGAGGAGCCACCTCTTTTGTCCTCTTTAGCAGTCAACACCTTTATATTCATTAGTGGTTTCTTTGTTACTAAAAGCTGGATAACTACGCAAGATATATTTTTATTTATAAAAAAACGTTTTCTAAGAATATATCCAGGACTTATTTGCGCTTTATTTTTTGGAGTATTTATAATAGGTCCTCTTGTAACATATGTTCCACTTAAAGAATACTTTAAAGACCCACTTACAATTAAACATATAGCAAATATATTCTTATATCCTTTTGTTTATACGTTACCTGGTGTTTTTGAGAATAACCCATATCCTAATGCAGTTAATGGTTCTCTATGGTTAATTCCTATATTAGTTTTTCTGTATGCCTCTCTCGCTATTTTGGGGCTCTCCAGATTAATTCATAGAAAAGCGTATGTAGTGTCGATTGCAGTTTTACTATTCGTATTATTTCTTTTATATGATATGGCAAATCTCAAATCGATCAACCTGATCATCCTTACCATGCCTGTTTATGAGTTGTTGCATTCAGCTCTATATTTCTATTTAGGGACAGCATGTTATCTTTATAGAGATAAAATCGTGTTAAAGCGCAATCTGGCTTTTTTTGCGCTTGCTATCTTAATTATATCCTTTAAACTACCTCATGGACTTTTAATAAGCTTATTTGCCTTGCCCTATTTAATTCTATATTTTGCTTTTTTAAGCATATCAGCTCTAAAGATATTTAAACAAAAGACCGACTTGTCTTACGGTATTTATATATACGCATTTCCAACGCAGCAAACTCTAATACATTATTTTAGAACAGAATTAGATATCGTTATGTTTATAATAGCATCCTTTATGTTGACACTTATCCTTGCCTATCTTTCTTGGCGTCTAATTGAGGAACCATTTTTAAAATTAAAGGATACTAAAAGTCAGAACCAGTCAGAAGTAAGTTAATTATAATCGAACATCACGGTTCGCCAAGAACCCTACCAGAACAGATTGAAGTAGGACATACAACTGTAAAAGGGAATTACAAGTTCAAGATTTATATCACCGATAGTACAGGATCATAATCCAATATGCTGACAGACACTTTTTGTGTAACATGAAACAGTGTAGTATTCAGGTTATAGACCCGGCCGGTTGGACACGGTGAGTACTCCACACACCTTCCCTTTTTTAAAAATAGAGAGACCGCAAGGCGCCGCGGTAAGAGAATGAGACAAGGGATAAAAGTCGAAGTTGGATTATTATGAGTTATATCATAGCGTACTTCAGCACGTTAATCTATGCTGTATCCAACATTAGACTACAGGAGGGATTTCACAATGGACAGATTTGTAAAAGGATTTATTGTAATGAGTGTCGTTTATCTCGGTATCGCAGCGGTCCTGGGAATCTTCATGCTCGGCAATCAGAACGTGATGGCGTTGAAATTCGTGCATTCGCATCTGAACATGCTTGGATGGGTGTCGATGATGATCTACGGCGTCGGTTATCACATCCTGCCACGGTTCATGGGACGACCGTTGTACAGCAATAAGATAGGTGAGGCGCAGTTCTATCTTGCGAACATTTCTCTTGTGGTCATGCTGCTGTTCTATGCCCTGAATGTCTACAATCCGAGCACCATGTATCGGATGGTCACGGTAGCTTCGGGCGCGGTCCAGGCATTCGCCATATTCCTCTTCTTCTATAACATGCTGATGACGTTGTTAACCAAGGTGGAACAGCATTAAGCTCGTGGTTTGTAGAAAAAAGGTACGGCAATGAGTTGCGAGCTACGAGCTGTTTTATCAGGAAGAAAACGACATTAGCCCTTCACGGTCCTTGATGACGATTTTACCATTCGAATCCGTCAGGAGGCCCTGCTTTTTGAATTTGCTGAAGGTGCGGATCGAGGTTTCCACCGTGGTACCTACCATATCGGCGACATCTTGCTTGGTGAGGCGCATGTCGATGAGGAGGCCCTTGTCCGTTTCCACGCCGACTTTGTTTGACAGCTTGAGGAGCAGCGCCGCAATCCTCGCTTCTACGCGCTCGAGGGCGATATTCTTGAGGGAATCGTAGGAACTCTTCATTCTGTCTCCGAGCTGGAGTGCGATGCAGTACATAAGGTTCGGGAACCGATCCACGAGACGCATGAGGTTCTTTCTCGTTATCTTGATCACTTCACTGTCTTCCATGGCTACGGCATTAGCGGGATAGGGGAAGTTCCTCAATACGGCCACACCGCCGAAAATATCGTATGGCGATATCACTTCCAGAATGATCTCCTTACCCTCATGGGAGAGCTTGGTGACCTTGACCTTTCCCTTTACGACAATATAAAACCATTCCGGTGGTTCTCCTTCGGAGAAAATAGTCTCTTTTTTCCCGTACACGACGGCAGTGTGATACGGCTCTAGTTCCTTGAGCTCGGCATCGGACAGATTCTTGAAGAGGTCTATCTTTTTAAGGTTCTTCGGGGTCATATTCGGTGTATTCTCCTGTTCTTGAGGGGTAACGGCCGCAACCTTTTCCAGTATATGTATTCCGAGGCTCCTCGCACGATCAGGTCGGGAAGAGTTCCCACCCGAGTATAGCCAAGGCTCCGGTAAAACATCTGGCCACGCCGGTTAAACGAGGAAACGCAGAGATAGGAATGGGGGGATTGGCGCGCGATGACAGTTTCTGCAAAGGCGAGCAGTTTTTCTCCGATACCATGCCTGCGCATGACCGGGTCCACTGCCACGGCTCGGATATATCCTCCCCGTGCGAATACTGGCTCAGGGGTAAAAATGATGAATCCGGCAGTTTCTCCCCCCTTGATGTACACGTAAGCCTGGTTCAAGGCCATATACTTTGAGAAGTCGATGCGTTCGCGCAGCGTTTTCCATGGTTCTGACACAGCAACGATTCCGGAGCATGTCTCTCTATGAGATCGCGTCATGGGAACAATCTCGACGGCGGTGCGTTTCAATTATGTCCTTTCTGCTTCCTGTTTGAGTTTTTGAAAAATTTCCCTGGCCTGCTGTTCGGTTTCTTCTCTCGTCCCCGTATTCTCGATGACATAATCGGCCTGCTTGCGCTTTTCGCTCAGGGGCATCTGGCTCCTGATCCGTACCAAGGCCTGTTCCCGGCTGAACCTGTCGCGACTCGTCAAGCGTTCCATTTGCTGCTCCTGGGTGGCATAGACGACGACAATCCTGTCCATTTTTTTGTGGTAGCCGGTTTCTATGAGAAGCGCAGCGTCCAATACGATGATGGCATGCGGCGCTCTTGCGCAGAGGTTCTTTACACGGGCAGTATAAATCGCGAATACTTTGGGATGGAGGCACTGATTGAGCCATGTTCGCTTCTCGGCATGATTGAACACTATCTCCCCGAGCTTTCTGCGATCGATGATTTTATCGGGGAACACGATCCCTGGACCGAAGTATTCGACCACCTCTTCCCAAGCCTGCTGGCCAGGCTCCAAAAGTTCATGCACAATCTTGTCGGCGTCGATGACGTGTGCCCCCAGGTCCTTGAAAACCTTTGCAACGAGACTTTTGCCGCTTGCGATCCCGCCGGTGAGTCCAACGATAAGCATGTAGTATCTTCCTTACCTGTGCATCCATGAGAGCATCTTGGTATTGCGATACTTGGACGCCATAGCCTTTTTTATGCTATGGTGCGAATGAACCCATATAATTTTACAAATAGAAGGGACAGCATGTCCGTAGATTTCAGTATACCATTGTACAGGAATTTTGGGTAGTTCATGTTATCGGCAAGGAGCAGCCAGATGAGGAGCGCCGCGAACAGGATGTTAAACAGGTAGATGAGTGGGTATGA
Source organism: Nitrospirota bacterium (assembly GCA_963705595.1). GTDB lineage: Bacteria > Nitrospirota > UBA9217 > UBA9217 > UBA9217 > DASPSR01. The sequence goes on from CAVPKD010000001.1 coordinate 90,158, forward strand.
AAAGATCGCGCCGTGTTCCTTGATATCGTTCTGGTCTGCTTGAAGAAAAATGAAGGTCAAGAGGATATGGAATGAGTATGTCGTCCCTGCCGCGAAGACGAGCCATCCCGCGGCCATCCGAACGCCGGCAATAACGGCAAGCCAGTACATGATGAGCGCAGCGAATGTGTAAAGGGGGAAAAAGTAAGGGGCGAGGGTTATGACGAAATTTGACTTGGTGATGGTCACGCGACCGCCTCGGTGGCTTGCTTGGAACGATTTTACCTTTCCGCCGAAAAGCACGGTGAAGAATGCGTGAGTCAGTTCGTGCCCGATGACGTAAGTAAGGATCGGTTTTTTGAAAAGGATGTGCGCGGTGAGGTAAGTGAGACCACCAGCGATGAAGTAATAAGGCACGTCATGCTTATACGTTATGCTGAAGAGAGTTGCCCCGAACTGCCAGGTAAAACCTATGCAGAAGGGGACAAGAACGATCCCGAGGATTATCTTGAATGTTTTGTTCAACATGGATTAAGGCAAACTAGCGTACGTATGTCGGAGGTAAATCCATGATGCGGAGACCGTAGTATGAGCATCTTCCCGTGTCAAGAGATACTCCGCTCACATGATCACAACATGGCCGGCTTGTAAAGGACCGGCTTCCGTCAAATCGTCCTTTGCATCCGGAACAGGATATATGCCGAAGCCACCGCAAAAAAGACGTTGGCAAGCCAGGCTGATTCCAGGGGAGGAAGCGCGCCCGAGCGTCCGAGCGCGGTACCGATACTCACGAGGCCGTAATAGATGAATGCAATGAAAACGGCGATAGCGATACCTTTGCTGGCGCCGCCGCTTCGCACCTGCTGGACGGAGAGCGGGGTGGCGATCATCACCATGAGCAGGCTCGCAAGCGGTAATGCGAGCTTGTTGTACAGATCAACTTCATAGCGTGTTGCCTTATAACCGTGCACTTTTAATCTTTTTACATAATCCCACAGCTCTTTAAAATTCATCTCCTCAGAGCTCTTCGCGATCACGCCGAGGTCGTCGGGACTTTCGACGATATTGAATGGCTCATCGTCTGCTGACTGCGCGATTACCGTGTCTGTTCCCAGGATGTATTTCATGCTTTGCTTGAGCCTCCATGCCCCGTTCTCCCACCGGAGGCTCTGCGCTTTGATCCTTTCACGCACCGAATAATCAGGATTCAGCATATAGATGTTCACCCCGATCATTTCGGAACGATCGGGAGAAATAAGGTCGATGTTCGCAATACTGTTGTCCGGACCGCGGAGCCAGAGCTTTCGCTGCTGAAAGACTACCCGCTGCTGCTTTTTCTCAATTTGAATGCTTTTAATGTAATTGGCACGCGCAGTATAGACCGGCATGATGTACTCATTGTTGATGAACCCGAAGGCAGAGATGATCATTCCTCCCAAAAGCACCGGGGCAATGACTGCGGCGATGCTTACTCCGCCTGCGCGCATGGCGATGATTTCGTTGTGTCGTGAAAGACCGCCAAGCGACAGGAGCGTGGCAATGAGCGCCGCAATCGGGAGGGACGATGAGGCCATTGCAGGCAGGCTGTACAAGGAATATGCAGCGATCTGAAGCATGGTCGCTTTGTATTTGATGAAACTATCGGCTCGCTGAAGAAAATCCACGCAGAGATACACGGCAAGGATCCCAATGATGACCATGAGAAAGGTGCGAAAGAATTCGCCGAATATGTGTCTGTTCAATATTGACATGATCGTATATGAGCTTCTGCCTCAGTATGTCCTCGTTCGCCTCGTTTTCAGACGGGAATAGAGTTCTCCTATAACAGCAAATATCCTGAAATCCTTTTCCTCGCCTCTTTTGATCATGAACATTACAGCTATGATGAGCATGAGGAAGTTCGGGATCCAATATGCAAGGACAGGAGCAAGTTTTCCTGTTTCTGACAGGTTCATTCCCGTTGCAAGGACAATGTAATATATCAGAAAGACCAAGAGTGCAATGGCAATACCTGCGGATTTTCCTGAACGGGTCCTCCGTATGCCGAGCGGTGCACCGATCAGTCCGAAGATGAGGCACGCGAACGGGATCGAGAGCCGTTTGTGGAGCTCATTCTCTATATCGATGGCGGCTCCTCCTTCGGCTGCGGTGCGCCTGAATATCCTGAAAAGCTCGAAACTGTCGATCTCCTCGAAATTTCTGTCGGAAGAGCCCTGATGGATAAGAGCATGGCTGATGTCAAGATAGAGATTGCCCGACTCAAAGGACATGGTCGAATAGGATTTATCATCACGCGGAAGGGTGTGTATGGATCCCTGATGCATTTCGAGGGTGACGTTCAGTGACTGCGGATCCGCGATAAGCTTTCCGCGGCGCGCGACGATTGCATAAGGGTCCTTTGCAGAACGTTCGTCGGAAATGAAGATGCCCTCCATGTTATCGATGGATTCCATCTTGTCCACGTAGATAACCATGCCGTCGAATGTGCTGGTGAACACGCCTGGCTCAATGCCGACCATTGCTCTTGATTTTACCAGTTCAAACAGATGTATCTTGAGAGCATGGTTGGACGCGGGTGCGACAAGGAACGATATAGTCGATGTGACGAGAAAAGATACCAGGGCGAACAACATAACGGGACGGGTCATGCTGTAGAGGCTGATGCGGGACGCCTTCATGGCAGTCACTTCCGAGTCTGAGCTGAGCCGGCTAAACGCGGTGAGCGTCGCCACGAGGAACGACATGGGGATGGTGATGACCAAAAAGTTGGGCATGATATAGGCAAAGATCTTGACAATCTCAGACACCGGTGTCCCTTTCGAAACGACGAGCTCGGCAAGTCTGAACATCTTCTGAAGGAATAAAACGAGAATGAGGGCGGCCATGCTGAGAAAGAACGGTGCCAGGATCTCGCGGAAGATATACCGGTCTATAATCCGAATCTTGAGCATGGCTATTTCCTGATCTCCTCGAGGATGTCGTTCTCAATCCTGTTCAGCTGGAAATAGTCCTTCTCGAGCTCTTCGACGTAGAACCGGTCGAGACCGCTGTTCACGAGGAAATCTTCACGGACGTTGTTGTCCCGGGATACGATGATGTGCGGAAGAAGGTTGTTCAGGTAGAATGACTCTTTCCGGATGTCGAGGATGATCTCCTCGAACACAATGTGAGGGATCGGGCCCTGTACGATCCCCCGTGACTGGATCTCGCGGTTGAGGTCCTGGATGAATATTTCCTGGTCCTCTTTTGAATTCATCTCGGCGTAGATGCTTTTGAAACGATCCTTGATATATCGATGGATCGTGGTGTACAGCTTGTCCTCCTCGTTGATTTTGGTAAGCGACGATGCGAGTTCCCGATAGGTAGTATCGCCGGACTTGATCTGCAGGAGTCCGTCGTAGAGCGTGTCAACCTTTTTCCGGCCGTAGCGCGTCAGGTAGCGGTTCTCCCGCAGGCTGTCAATGAAGAGTTCGCGGAAAAGGTCAGGATTGATCTTGTCGAACACTTCCTTGTTGCCGAAGAGGCTCCTGATATTATCCACGTTCAAGGTCGAGTTCTCCATGAATGCGAGATTGTTGATCATGGTGGCAGCGCTGTCGTAGCGGTCGAAGTAGGTAAGGATGGAACTCATGGCCTCGAGCACACTCATGTCATTCGTGTCCCGGGCGTGTTCGTCGCAAGTCCGGACCGTGTCGAGCAACAGGCTCTCGAAAGCAGGGTCGCGGTGGGTTGTCGATTTCTGCTTTGCCCTCAGGAGCTTGATGAGGTCCTCGGATGAGACATGCCCCTTGATCTTGTCGGTTGTGAAGAAAAGGCCTTCGAAGATGGCGCGCGTGTCCCTGATGTAATCCGGTTCTTCCACCTCGACTATGTGCATGTCCTTAAGGAGGAGCTCATCGAGGGTATCAAACAGGTTGTGTGGTATGTTAAGCCGCAGGCTTAATGTCCTGAGCCGCGAGAGCTTGGCGAGCTCTGACGGGTTCACTTCGTTTTTTTCCGATACCCCGATAAGGATGTCCTTATATTCATCGACGATTTTTTTGTTCTCGGGGAGTTTGTACATTCCGTCTATCTTGATGCGCTCCTGCTGATAGGGGATGATGTTATATTTATTTGCAAGGTTGTCAAGGATGGCATATCCTTGGGATGTGAGCGTTTTCTTCCCGGAATAGATCCTGTTGAACGTTATGTAGTATTCCTCGTTGTGCTTGTTCAATAGCCGGAACAGGAATATAAGGGCCTGGGGGTCTCCCAGCGCCCCGAAGATCTCACGGCAAAGCTTTGTGTCATCGTTTTCGCCCACCGTAGTGCTTCGCTTGACCTGTTTGCCGATGCTGCGCAGGATCTTGCGCTGCGTATCCTTGATCTCAGACTGTTGGGTGCTGTGGACGAAAAAATAGTAGTTTGAAACGGCATTCCCGGTAAGGAAAACCTGGTCGAAGGACTCTTCGGCAGCGGTATTGTTGGTGAAGGTAATATTGTCGGTGCTGTCGTAATATGCTCCGTACATGACCAATCTGTTGGAAACATCTTTTCGCAACAGGTCCTTCAGCGGCAGATCCACGCCGAACATGTATTCGCACAGGCTGCCGCCGCACCCTCGGTACCGTACCCCGTGGGGCAGGATGATGAACTCGTTGCCTCCCGAAAAGAACCGGTCACCGTTCGGAAGTGACTCATAAAAATACCTGTTGCTCAGGTCGGTGCCGGTGATGGTCACGAAGTAGTCCAGTTTTTCGTTCGCTTTTCCCTGGAATTTTATTTCACGGATCATAACCATATCATTATATCAGACTGCCTTGAATTTTCAAAACAAAAAGTGTCCGGCAAGCTTCGCCTCGCAAAATGGCTTGCTCTGTCAAATGGAAAAAGGTATAATCCTTTTCACCTGTGCGACCAAGCGAGGACCGCGAGCGCTGCCTGAGCACAATTCGATAGGGTGACGGTGATAAATCCGTAACCGGGGACAGGGACCATGATTTCTGTTGCGAAAAAAAAAGTAACAGTGGTTATCCTTATAGCCGCTGTCGGACTGTTTCTTCTTTTTCTTTTCGCGAAAGAAGGATTGCGAGGCACAAAGATAATCCATGAGGGAGACCGGGCACCTGAATTCAGTATTCAGGCCCTGGACGGAAGAGCGGTGAGCCTCGCGGATTTCAGGGGAAAAGTTGTGATGGTGCATTTCTGGGCCACGTGGTGTCCGCCCTGCGTAGAGGAAATGCCGATGCTCGAACAATTGTACCGGTCGCTCGGATCCGCGGATTTTAGAATCCTTGCGGTGAGCGTCGATGAGGGCGGGGCGGGCGCTGTCGCCGAGTTCATGCAGAGAAACAAGCTGAGTATTCCTGCTCTGCTGGATCCCGGGAGATCGGTTGCAGGGCTTTACGGCACATTCAAGTTTCCCGAGACCTATATCATTGACCGGCGGGGTGTCGTCAAGTACAAGGCGATCGGCCCGAGAAACTGGACAGCTCCTGCAAATATGAATGCCATCCGTGAATTGATCGAAGCCAGATAAGCGCGTGATGCCGAATTCCCCCTACGGGGGGCAGGATCGCATCGGGGCGCTGGCGCCAGAGTTTCATGAGGAGTCACAAGACATGTCTGATGGAATGATTACTGCCATAATCCTCGTCGCTATCGTGTTTGCCGTTATCCGGTTCAACAAGGGCAGGGGTTGGGGCTGAGGCGAAGACCGCGGTCCCTTCTGTAGAGGGGAGAAACACCGGAAGCACACGCATGAGGATAAAAAATAGTACTTACCCATGAAAAAGGTTATTTTAGCAGGGCTCGGCATCTTCGTGCTCTGTGCCATCATACTCATCGTCTGGGTCACCCAGATCCTTTCCCATCTTCCCGACGTATCAGTTCTGAAACACTATCGACCGGCCATTGCAACTGAGGTTCTGGACAAGGACGGCAACGTCGTGACAGAATACTATGACCGGAAGTTTCGGATATGGGTCCCGATCTCTTCGCTTCCCGATATCGTGATCCAGGCTGTGGTGACCGCTGAGGACGACACTTTTTTCGAGCATCAGGGCGTCAACTACAAGGCGACATGGGACGCGCTCGTCCACGATTGGCATAAAAAACGGTTTGCTCGCGGGGGGAGCACCATCACCCAGCAGATGATCAAGAATGTATTGCTCTCGAAGGAAAAGACCATCAGCCGCAAGTTGCGGGAATATGTCCTTGCCCGAAAAGCGGAAGAACTGCTCACCAAGCGCCGTATTCTTGAAATTTACCTGAACGAAGTGGAGTGGGGTGACGATATCTACGGTATCGAGGCGGCGAGCCGATTCTATCTGGACAAGCATGCTTCCGAACTTACGGCAGGAGAGGCTGCGCTTCTTGCGGGAATGCTCCCAAACCCGCACTATTTCAATCCCTTCAAAAGGCCGGAGAAGGCGAAGGACCGGCAGGATCGGGTGCTGACGAATATGCTTCAGGCGAAACTGATTACCTCGGATGAATATGACGCTGCGGTCAAGTTTCCGCCAGCTCTCCGGCAGGAAGGTTCGAGCAGATTTGACTTCTCAGGGCTGAAGGCAGCGAACGGAAGGCCAATCTATCAGCAAGCGCTGGAACAGATTCTGCTCCGGCTATTCGGGGACCCGGGCTTATATCGCCGCGGCTGGACCATAAAGACGAGCCTGGATAAAAAAATGCAGGACGACCTGGACCGGTTAGAAGATGCGCTGCCGGATAGGGATAGTCATATATACGAACAGCTCACGATTGTCAAAGAGGGCAATCAGATCCGGGCGATCGTTTGCACTCCGGGAAAGGAGTCAGCGATCCGTGACCATATTGGATCCACCGTTTTTTTCTCTCCTGGGTATGATGTGAGTACTGTTTCTCTGGATTCTATCACGCGTGATCAAATCATTCTTCCGACATCCCCGCCGGGGAATTCGGTTCCGCATTAAAATTCGATAATCTGACACAACAGGAACTGGAAGTCGTTCTTTTGCCGCCTCGCGGCAAGCACGCCTCGTATGCTTCTTCGCAGACTCCACCACAAAACCAAAACAATCGAGAACGCCCTCCGGAGGAAATACGCAGAACTCAATGTTTCGCGTTTTATTCTCTCGAAAGTATTTACGCCATGACCGGCTCGCGGAGCTTTACCGAGACCACTCTGGAGCATCCGGGTTCTTCCATGGTGATGCCGTAGAGCACATCGGCCATTTCCATGGTCCGTTTGTTGTGCGTAATGACGATGAACTGAGAGCGGTTGCTCATCTCACGGATGAGGCGGGTGAAACGCGTTACGTTCGCCTCATCAAGCGGTGCGTCAACCTCATCGAGCATGCAGAAGGGGCTCGGCTTGACCAGGAAGGCCGCGAAGAGCAGGGCAATGGCTGTGAGCGCTCGCTCACCGCCCGACAAGAGCGTGATGCTCTGGAACTTCTTGCCTCTCGGCTGAGCGATGATCTCGATGCCCGATTCGAGGATGTTAGATTCGTCAAGGAGCACGAGCTCGGCCCTGCCTCCTTCGAACAGGAGGGAAAACACCTCTTTGAACTTTTCCTGAATAGCATTGAAGGCCTCGCTGAAGAGCTCCTTGGTCTCGCCATCGAGCTTGGCAATGGTAGCTCTGAGGTTGTTGATTGACTCATTGATGTCGTTCTGCTGCCCGCTCAGGAGGTCGTACCGATCCTTGAGCTCGTTGTATTCCTGGAGCGCATCGATATTGATTGGCCCCATCTGGTCGATCTTCTCGCGCAATTCGTCGAGCCGGGATTTCGACTTCATCCAGGTTGATCTCGAACTGGCCGAGCTCTTGGACCACGGTCTCGAGTTCGGCGTGGTAGGTGCTCCATATCCTGTCTTTCAGATGTTCGATCTTCATGCGGAGCTCGGTGCGTTTGACTTCAACGGAAGATAGCCGCTTCTGGACTGCTTCGATGTCGTGCCTGACCTGACGGGCCTGCTCCTCCGTCGCATGGAGCGCCTGGGTCTTTTCAGTATGCGCCTCCTGCTTTGCAATCAGGACCTGGCGTTCCGCTTCGAGTATCTCGATATGCTCCTTTGATCTCGGCTTCGGCCCCGGCGATGGATGCTTCCAGTTCTGTCAGTTTTACCGCAATGTCTGCGATCTCGGCCTCGCGCCTGGAAAGCCGTTCGGCAAGTTCCGCTTCGGTTTTTAAGAGCGTAACAAGATTCGTGGATGCTGCTGACTGCTTTTCCTGGAGCGCGGCGATTTCCATCCTGATTTCGGTGATCGCTGCGCGTGCAGCTCTCGAGTTCATCTTTTTTGAGGGAGAGCTCAACCTGGAGCGATTCGACGCTTGCACTGGGCGTTCGTATGGCCTGCCTCCAAGCCCCGAAGCACCTCGGTCGCTTTGCCAATGTTTGCATCCAGCTCGAGTCTCAATGATGCACGCTCCGATGCCTCTGCGTCGAGAGTCCTCGCGCGTTCGTCGACACGGCCCATCTCGTCCCTGACCGCAGCGCAATCCTTTTCCCTGTTTACGAGCTCGATCTCCGTACGGTGGATCTGTTGGGCGAGGTCCGCTTCGATTTTTGTATCCGACTCTATGGATGAGTCTACGGACGTTAGTTCTGCCTCGAGCTTCGCGACTGCAACGGTCAGTTCCGCGACCTCGTGCTCCAGGTCCTTGATCTCGCGGCGCTTGGTGAGCATGCCGGTGCCGACGGCTTCCACCGTGCCGCCGGTGACCGCGCCCCAGGGGTCTACGATCTCGCCGGAGAGGGTGACGATGGTCTTATGCGATGCCGTTCTTCTGCCACAGGTACAGGGCTGTGTCCATGGTGTCGACGACGACCACATCGCCCAGGAGATACTGGGCTACGCTGCTGTAGCTGTCCTTGTACCGTACGATGCTCAAGGCCGAGCCGATGACGCCGGCATGGCCGTTCTTGATAAAAGGTTCTGATTTGATCTCGCGCGGCATTTTGGGTACGAAGGTGCTCCGGCCGCCGCTCTTGGTCTTGAGGTAGTCGATGGCTTTGAGCGAATCGTTCTGCGAATCAACGACGACGTACTGGAGCCGGTCGCCGAGGACCGCTTCGATGGCTACCTCATACTGAGGCTCGGTCTCGATCATGTCCGCAACGAGCCCATGGATGGTGCCGAGATGCTCTTCCGCAGAAGCCTCTTTCCGGGCGGACATGACGGTCCGCACCCCTTTTTGATAGCCTTCCAGGCTCTGCTCTAGCTCGATCAGGGAGCGAAGCGGGAATTCTGGCCGGCAAGCCTGTTCCTGGTCTCGTTCAGGCTCGTTTCAAGCGCTTTCTTTTTCGCAAGCGCCTGCTCCAGGCGTTCGGCAACCTGCGTACGCTCTTCCTGGGCTGCATGTTTCCTTGCGGTGATTTCCTCGAGTTCACGCTCCTTGGCAGCAAGGAGCGTGATGAGTTCCTGGATCTTTTGTGCCAGTTCTTGTTTTTCTTTCAGGCTCCGTGCATCTTGTTCGTCGATCTGTGAGATGCCGTGCCTGCAAGTTCGATATCGTTGTCTTCTCGGCTGCAGATTCGGCTCATGGCGTTCAGGATCCCTGCCCTTGTTTCTTCGAGCGAAAGCTCCTTTTCCTTAAGCGCCTGGGAGAGAGACTCCAGGTCCATTGTCCGGCCATTGAGCACGGTGTTCTTTTCTTCGATCGAGGCTGCAAGTACCCGAGACTCTTCTTCATGCCGCACCTTCTGCTCCGCAACCCGGGATGTTTCCTGTTTCAGATACTCCATATCGGCGAGATCGCGACCTCGCTGCGCGATGAGTGAGGCGATCTGACTTCTCGACATCTCAACGCGATGCTCGGCGCGACTGAGCGCGCTTTCGGTTTCGTGGATCTTATGCCGAAGCGTGGAAAGCTCATGCTCTGCGGCGAGAGCGTCAGTACGTGTCTCTTCAATGGACGATTCGATCCTGCTGAGGGTGGCGTGCAGCTCTGTGACCTCGTCTTCCGCCTTTTTGAATTCCTCGGTCGATGCTGTCCACTCGAGCCCGAGATTCGAGTACTCCACGGATGCTAGTCGGAAGTCAAGGTCCTTCATCTCCGCGCGGAGCTTCTGGTAGCGCTCGGCTTTCCTTGCCTGACGGTCGAGGGAGTTGACCTGGCGTTTTACTTCGGTGATGATGTCGTTCACCCGGAGCTGGTTCTGCTGGGTCGATTCGAGCTTGGAGAGCGCTTCCTGGCGGCGGGCCTTGTATTTCATGACGCCGGCCACTTCCTCGAACAGGAACCGGCGGTCCTGGGGTTTGGATGAGAGGATCTGGTCTACCTTGTCCTGCTCGATGATGGCGTGTATCTTGGCGCCGACGCCGGCGTCCATCATGAGGTCGCGGATGTCCTTGAGGCGGCAGGGGATCTTGTTGATCAGGTATTCGCTCTCGCCGGAGCGGTAGAGCCGGCGGGTGATCTCGATCTCCTCGTATTGCTCCGAATTCGGAGGAGAGGTTGCCGGCGACATTCGTGAGCCTGAGGGTCACATCGGCCATGCCCAGGGGTTTGCGGCTCTCGCTCCCGTTGAAGATCACATCCTCCATCTTGTCACCGCGGAGATGTTTGGCGCTCTGCTCGCCGAGCACCCAGCGGATGGCGTCGGAGATGTTGCTCTTGCCGCAGCCGTTTGGGCCCACCACGGCCGTGATGCCGGGCTGAAATGTGACTGTTGTCTTGTCTGAGAAGGATTTAAATCCGATCATTTCGAGGGTTTTAAGCTGCATAGGCCTCCTCATAAACCGCAGTGGAATGTGCTTCATGAAGTGATTTTTCAAACAGGTTTATAGCATACATGACGAGGATTTGTAAAGCGAAAAATAACAAGGTAAGGTATTGAAATTTTGGGTGCATACAATATATTGTGGTTATATAATCTTAAATTTCGCGTTGTTTTAACCGATTTAAGCCGATTTTCATCGGCAGGAAAAGCGCCAGAATATTGACGATCAGCCACCATGATAGATGAGGTCGCTATCATGGCCCATCCTGGCAGGGAAATATGGCCGCCGAAGGTCTGGGCCGTGAAGATGCGGTACACGGGCCAGGCCTCGAGGACTGATCACCACGCCGATGAACAGCATGGTCATGAGCATGTACACGATGCCTCCGAAGCCCGTCGGGATCTGGGCCACATTCTCGTGCTTGAACTTGGGGAAGACGGCGCCGAGGCCTACGCCGAGGGAGGTGATGCCGAAGGTCATCATGAAGACCGTCACGATGCCGAGACTCATCATGAACGGCGTCACCTTGAGCAGCGTGTTCGAGAGCACGATCAACACTTCGGCGAGCACGAGGAGCGGGAGCAGGCTGCTCCAGAACTTTGCCCAGAGAAAATCCCGGATCGAGATAGCGGGCGGACACGGATGATCCAGAAGGAGGCTCCTTCGAGGCTCACGGCAGGGAAGACGAACCGGACGGCCACGGCAGAGGTCACGAATCCCACCATGCCGAGGTTCAAAAAGGAGATCAGGTTCTGGAGGTAGAAGCTCGGCATGGCCGCACGTTCCAGAGGCAGGAGCTTGAAGCTGTAGATATAGACGACCATGAGCGCGAACAGGAGAAAGAGCTGTGACCACTGCGACGTGTCGCGGAAAAAGAGCTTCACGTCCTTCAGGACGATGGCGCGCATCTTTCCCCGGAACGGCAGGGATAGGAGCCGGAAAAAAGTATCCGCAGTGCGCGAGCGCGAGATCGGAGATTTTTTGCCTTCCTGCGAACGGGACCAGCCGGTGTAGTAGATCATTCCGCAGACCCATTCTCCGATCACGATGCTTGCGCCAGCGGTGCTCCAGAGCATGAGCAGGTAGAAGAGGATCTCTCCTTTGACGGTCCGCAGGAGCGGTGAGAGCGTCTCGGTTGCCCAGTAGCTTGGCAGAAGCGGAGATACGGGCGCGCGCATGGCTGTGAGGTACTGCACGAGTGTGGGGAACGTGTCGGGGTCCACGAGCTTCTCGGGCTGGAGCATGCGGAACAGGATGTACAGGACGACGAAGAACAGAAGCCCCAGAAGCACGAGGATGTCCTTGGCCCTGCGTGCGGGGAAGGCGTTCACGAGCAGCATGGTCACGATGATGCCGATGCCGGCGGGGATGATCAGAAAGGGAACGATGGTGAGGACCAGTCCGAGATAGTAGCAAGACGAAGCCTTGAACACCGTGCCGTAGGCGATGAAGACCGGCAGACCGTAGATGAGCGTCATCCAGGAAGAGTCTACGATGGTCTCGATGAACTTGGCCCGGTAGATGTTCTCGATCTTGACCGGTGACGACAGGCAGGATGTCGAGCTCTCCCGAGAGATAGAAGGTCGAGAGCGATGTGACGATGTTGCTGAATACGAGAATCGAAAAGAACGTCAGCAGTATCATCGACAGCAGCCGGAGCGCGAGCAGATCGCCGAGCCCTTCGATGGTCCTGAAATAGGTGAGGACCTTGAACGACACGCCGAACATGAAAGCCCAGAACCCGAGGCCGAGCAGGGTGAGCACGACGGTCTTCAGTCCGTCACCGGGAGCAAGCCGGTTGAGTCTGTTCTTTATGGCGTGATATCGCGGAGAGAGGAGAAGGAGCATGGTAGCCCTCATGTTCTTTCATGGTTTGTTGCCCGAGCATTGTGAATTGTCATTACAAAATTTTATACGGCCTCATCTCCGCCTGTTAATCTGAGGAATATTTGCTCCAGGTGGCTGTTCGGCATGCGCGCCATGCGGCCGAGGTCTTCGACACTACCTTCGAGCTATGATCTCACCCTTGTTAATGATGGCCACGCGGGTGCACATATTTTCAACGATCTCGAGGGTGTGCGTGGACATGAACACCGTCACACCTTTTGATGCAAGGTCCTTGAAAATATCCTTTACGAGCCGTGCGCCACGCGGGTCAAGTCCCACCATGGGCTCGTCTACGACGAGCACCTGAGGCTTGTGGAGAAGGGCAGAGGCCATGACGAGTCGCTGCTTCATACCGTGCGAAAAGTTCTCGACCAGTTCATCGGCCCATTCGTTCAATCCGAAGAGATCGAGCAGTTCGCTAATCCGCTTTTTCTCGTCTTCCATGTCATAGAGCTTCGCGATAAAGTGCATGAACTCCCTTGCCGTGAGTTTTTCGTATAGGAATGGTCGGTCGGGAATGAAGCCAGTGATGAACTTTGCCTTGAGCGGTTCCTCCTGAACATCATACCCGCCAATAAATACGCTGCCGCTTGTAGGCTGGAGCAGGCCTGCCATCATCTTGATGGTCGTGGTCTTGCCAGCGCCATTGGGGCCGAGAAAACCGAAGACCTCGCCTCGGGTGACTTCGAGATTGATGCCGTTTACGGCAATGAGCTTGCCGTAGAGCTTGGTGAGGTTGATGAGTTTGATCATATTATTTGCCGCGTATGCCCGCGAATATGTGTGATAAATCGGATTAGCACATGATCCAAAGAGTTTTATCTGCAGTTTTCATCGGAAGTTCTTATCTATATTCCAAGACCTCGACCTTTAGCTTTCCAACAAGTCTCATAATGTCCGACTGCCGGTCAAGATTGCCCGTGACGAACCGTATGTGTGTGGCATCGGCAGGGAACTGGTCGAAAGTCGGATCAACGGCAATCCACTGCCCGAGCCAGACCTCGGGCCAGGCATGGTAATAGAACCCGTCACGCATGTATACGATGCCCGCGGCCATGCGCGTCGGAATGCCTGCGGATCGCGCAAGGGCCGTATAGAGCGTCGTGTGTTCGTTGCAGTCTCCCACCCGCTGGCTCAGGACTTCGAGGGCGCTCGGTATGCTCACGACCGGCTTTTTCTGGATCGCGCCATAGACCCATTCGTTCAGCTTCTTTGCGGCTACCCGGGCATTTTTGTCTCCTGAGAGGATCTTCTCTACTTGATCTTTTATCCGCTTGTCGTCGCTCTGGATCAGGGCCGTCGGCTGGAGCAGGACATTCAGGTCTTTTCCTGAATAGGGGAGAGTGTACGCAGCAGGTTCATCCTGAACGCGTACCTCGACGGTGTCCCCTTTGAATATCTGCCGGTCCCCGTCGAGATCAAAACCCTGCAAAGGGGCGCCCGTGAGCTTTGCTTTGAGATAACGTGTCTGAGCCGGATTGTCTACGTTTGTTGACGGGATCATCACGAGAGAGATGATGTCCACAAGGGGGCCTCTCTTGTCGAGCTTCATGGCCTCAGCCATACTCTCTTTCAAGAGCACATAGCCGAGCGGACTTTCTTCCTTAATAGTATCCCCATCCTCAGTGATCCAGGAAACGGCTTCGAGGCCCTGAAAGGTCTCCTTCAATTTATATACAGTTTGTTCCCTGTCACCGACCTTGATGCGTTCCTTTGTCTCTACGGATATAGTGGCATCTTCTGTGTTCATGGTTGCAGGGTTGAAGAGGGGAAAGCGGTATTTTTTGCCTGGCTCCAGCCCGAGGAGGATGAGGGCGGGTTTTATATTCAGTGAAAGGTAAGGCGGCTCCTTAAGCGCAATGCTCTCCTTGCGCGTCTGGCCGCCGGAGAGGATATCCAGCACAAGCTGCTTGCCAACGACAGCGCCTTTGATCTTCATGGAGCTCAGTCCGGATTGCATGGTAAAGTCGAAGTACTTGAGCAAGAAGTTTTTTGTGGTGTAGCTGTTGGTGACGGTCTTTACGTGCTGGACTGAGCCAAGGACGAGGAGATCAAGCTCCGACTCTTCTAGAAGGTGATAGGCGTCTGCTTCACGCTTTACCCTTGTATGAGCATACCCGACCTTTCTGCTCTGCTGATAGATGCCGGACCATTCATCGCCGGTTCGCACGCCTTCTTCGGTTATCGCGTCGAGCGCAATGACCGTTGAGGAACGAAAGTAGGCACGCTCGATAAGCTGCCCGAGCATCACGAGCCAGAAAAGAAGAATCGCCAGTTTAATCAGTCGCTGTATCATACCGGAATACGACAAAGGGTTAAAATTCCTTCTCATCTTAACCAGAAACAGCACTATTGTCAAATAACCCTGATGGGTTTTCATGACTCCGCAATAATATAGTTGCGTTATTTCAGGGATATAGAAGAAATTTAGCCTTGACTTTGAATTGCTTATGCTCTATAGTATGCTCCGAAGAGGAGGTGTCTATGACTAAGGCAGATATCATCTCGGAAGTTTTTGATAAAGTGGGCTTGCCGAAGCAGGATGCTGAAGAAATGGTAGAGATGATTCTGGATTTGATCAAGCAGACACTGAAAGAGGGAGAGACCGTTAAGCTTTCGGGTTTCGGAAATTTCGTTGTCCGTAAAAAGAACTCCAGAAAAGGCCGCAATCCCAAGACCGGCCAGGAGATAGAGATCACTCCGAGAAGGGTTGTCAGTTTCAGACCCAGCATGATTTTCAAAGAGCATGTCATCGAATCCCCAAAAACCGAGTAAACTTTTTTACCGGATTGGCGAAGTGAGCCGCCTGACGGGCCTGGAACCGTATGTGCTCAGGTATTGGGAGTCTGAGTTTCCGCAGATCAAGCCCGACAAAGGAAAATCAGGGCAGCGCCTTTATAAAAAAGAGGATGTAGACAACATCTTCCATATAAAACAGTTGCTCTATAAGGATGGGTATACGATCGCCGGAGCAAGAAGGAAATTGAACGGCAAAGCAGGCAAGGATGTTAACACCGTCATAGAATCTGCAAGAAGAATGAGGGATCCTGAGATTGAAATAGTCTGGAGATCATTGAAATAGCATGATTGTTAATCGGGGCGTGGCGCAGCCTGGTAGCGCACTCGCTTGGGGTGCGAGTGGTCGGCCGTTCAAATCGGCTCGCCCCGACCATTTTAAATCCATAACTCAATATGAGTTATGGATTTTTTTATTGTGTGGCGATTAGTGGCATGGAATCTTCATCATCGGCACTGTTCTGCAATAGTCATGTGGTTCGATGGTTTGACCAAAAATGACGGAGAAAAATATCCGATGAATAAAAAAGGAGACCAGAAGTCTTCTGCACCTGATCGCCTCGCAGGGGGGACAGTTCTGTGCAAAATCCTATCATCCCGTGCTTTCCGTTTCATTGACAGCGACACAGTAATTATGTTATAAAACCGCACAGTAAACTTTTCCTAGCGTACGCCCTATGATACTCGTAACCAATGATGATGGAGTATATTCTCCCGGCATTCAGATACTCGCCAAAAGACTGCGAGAACTGGACAGCGTAGTTATTGTTGCGCCTGACCGAGAGCGGAGTGCGGCAGGGCATTCCATGACCCTGCACCGCCCGCTCCTGATCGAAGAAATCAAGGACTCGGTGTATAGCGTCAACGGTACTCCTACGGACTGCGTAAATATCGCGGTCAAAGGCCTCCTCAAGGAGACGCCGCGGCTCGTGGTGTCCGGCATCAACAAGGGCCCGAACCTCGGCGACGATATCACGTATTCAGGCACTGTCGCGGGAGCGATTGAGGCCAGGCTGCTCGGCATACCGTCTCTTGCTGTTTCACTCGTGGCGAGGAATGATTTCCGTTTCGCCGAGGCAGCGGAGGTTGCTGTCCGCGCAGCGGCGATGATATTCGAGCGTGGACTGACCGAAGGGACCCTCTTGAACATCAATGTCCCGAACTTGCCGATCACCGAAATCCGCGGCACAGCCCTCACTCGCCTCGGCAAGCGAATCTACCACCAGATGACGGTGGAGCGTGTAGATCCGCGGGGCAAGCGGTATTACTGGATCGGCGGGGGAGAGCCTGACTGGGAACGGGAAGAGGGCACGGATTTCGATGCTATAGACCGTAACCTGGTTTCGATTACTCCGCTCCACCTTGATCTCACGGATTATTCCTCCTTCGAAAAATTAAAAGGCATGGAAAAGATGGCATACGCGGAAACGACAGCGCACAGGGGTGGTGAGTGATTAATTACGAGAGCGAACGCAGGCGTATGGTGGACGAGCAGATTGCCGCCCGGGGGGTCAAGGACGAGCGGGTGCTTGCGGCCATGCGCAAAGTGCCGCGGCACGAGTTCCTGCCCGAGGCAATCCGTGGCATGGCGTACGGAGACCACGCTCTCCCGCTCGGTGAAGGGCAGACCATATCCCAGCCCTATATGGTCGCTCTCATGACCGAACTTCTGGAGCTTCAAGATACGGAACGGGTCCTCGAGATCGGAACCGGTTCTGGTTATCAGTCTGCCGTGCTTGCTGAATTGTGCGGGAAGGTCTATACCGTGGAACGCGTCAAAATGCTTGCGGAAAGGGCCAGGGCAACACTGGACCGCCTCGGGTATAAAAGAGTGGCGATCAAGGTCTATGACGGGACATACGGTTGGAAGGATATGGCACCGTTCGATGCTATCATAGTCACGGCGGGAGCGCCTGATATTCCCGCTCCGCTCGTGGAGCAGCTCCGCGAAGGTGGCAGATTGGTGATCCCCGTGGGAGAGCGGTATGGACAGATGCTCATGAAAGCGGTAAAGACCTCGGGAGGCATCATCACCGTAAAGAGCATCCCCTGTCTATTCGTACCGCTCATCGGCAACCACGGGTGGAAAGAATAGTCCTTATCTTATCGACTGTTTCGCTTTACGATCTCTTCAGTCTCCATTAACTGATACAGGGACGATAGTGCCAGCCCTATGAAAACCCCCAGAAGAGCCCCCGCAAGAACATCGGAAGGATAATGAACGCCTAGGTATATTCGAGAAAAGGCAATGAGCGACGCTAGCAGCAGGGGATAGAGACGCCATATGAGCGCGATATATTCCTGCGTCAGGAAAAAGAGGGGGAGGGCAAAGGCAAAGGAACTGATCGCGTGGCCGGAAGGCATGGAGTATGATGGCGGACACGGGACGATGAGCCTTATACCTTCGATCACCTGGCAGGGCCGCATCCGTGCGGTTGCCTGCTTCACCGTATACTCCGCCACTTCCGCGAAGAATAAAGCGCAGACGGAAACAGCGAGGGTCCAGACAGCCGGTGTCAGGAGCGTTTTCCCCATTTTTTCCTTCTGTCTCGCTCCCCGGAGTAGCATGGCGAGCAGAAAGGGGATTATCAGGAGATACCCTCGCTGGGAGAGCGCCGGCATCAGAATATCAAAAAGAGAATTAGCGGTACCGTGATTGATCAGGAGAAGGAGTTTCGTGTCCAGGGATTGAATGTTCATCCAAACACCTCCGAGGGAACCCCAGCCTTCAGGACGGGGAGGAATCGGAACATTCTGTCCTTAATAAATTTAGTTGCCATAATTCTTGAGCCCGGATATATTAAAAGATGTGAAGCTTACTGCTCAAATCAAGCTTTTGCCGGAAAAATCACAGGCAGAAGCGCTCCTCTCCACCCTGCGTGCCGCAAACGACGCTTGCAACTTCGTGAGCCAGGCAGCATGGCAGGGAAAAACCTTCAGGCAGTTTGACCTGCACCACCTGTGCTATAGAGATGTTCGCTCGAAGTTCAGCCTCTCCGCGCAAGTTGCCGTCCGTGTGATCTCCAAGGTCGCCGATTCTTACAAACTGGACCGGAAGTCAGAACGCAAATTCAAAAGTACAGGATCGATTGCCTATGACGACCGAATCATGTCCTGGCGTGTTCCAGAATCAAGGGTATCTATCTGGACTACCTCCGGCCGTATCCGGATACCCTTCATTTGCGGAAACCGTCAGCGGGACCTGCTGCTTTCCCGTAAGGGAGAGACCGACCTCATTTATCGGAACGGTACGTTCTATCTTTCCGCGACCTGTGAGATTGATGCCCCTGCGAAGGCCGATACAACCGGCGTTCTCGGCATAGACCTTGGCATCAAGAACATCGCCGTGGACTCCGACGGCACGGTTCACTCCTCCAGTAAAGTCAACAATGTCCGCCACCGCCGCCGGAGGCTCCGGACGAAACTTCAGGAAAAAGGTACCCGGTCGGCGAAGCGAAAGCTCAAAAAGCTTTCAGGCAAGGAATCCCGGTTTGCCAGGGATGTGAACCACAGTATCAGCAAGGTGATAGTGGCGAAGGCGAAAGGCACGAAGCGTGCGGTTGCCCTTGAGGATTTGACGGGCATCCTCATGCGGATCACGGTTCCTCGCCATCGGCGCGCCACTCTCTCTTCCTGGTCGTTTAACGAGCTCCGGTCGTTTATCGCATACAAGGCAGAGCGGGAAGGCGTCACCGCGGTCCTTGTAGACCCACGGAACACGTCCCGCACCTGCCCGGAATGCGGCACTATTGATAAACGGAACCGGAAAAGCCAACGTCTTTTCTCCTGTGTGTCGTGCGGGTTCGCCGGGCTCGCCGACCACATCGCGGCGGAAAACATCCGCCGGGCTGCAGTCAATCAGCCGATCATAGCGCGTGTTGATGCCGAAGCCGCCACTTTAAAAGCGGAACTGAAGCGGAGCGCAGCTACAAGCCCAGTGCTTTAGCGCGGGGTAGTTGACGGGTAAGTCTTGTCTGGTAAGAAACGTGATACGTGATGGCTGATTCTGCGTCAGATGCTGCTACTTGCTCTTCACGCAGCACTTGATAACGTTCGTGTCGCTTACCTCGATGAGTCCTTTCTCCACGATCGAGGTCACTTCTGGCAGAACGTCGTTGATCATTTCCTCGGAGTCCACGACCTCTATCTTGACCGGCAGCGTGGTCGAGAGTTCGAGTATCTTCGCGGTATGGAATACCCCGTCACTCCCGTAGCCTTCGATGCCTCGAAATACGCTGGCACCGGCAATTTTGCGTTTGAAGAAAGTGTCCAGGAGGATCTCATAGACGGGTTTCCCATGGAATTTGTCTGCTTCGTCAACATAGATGGTAAGTTTTTTAGCAGGCCCGCTTTTTACCATTGTAATCTCCTCTAGATGCTCTTAGCGATAACTTCGCCGAGCTTCAATGCAATAAATCCCACGACCACGCTCAGAATTACATTCATGCTGGCATAGAACCACTCACTGTCATTCAAGAGGGAGCCGGTCTCGTACTCGAACGTAGAAAACGTGGTATATGCCCCAAGGAAGCCTACAACGAGAAAGAGTCGCCATTGCGGGTTTTCCGTGAACCGTTCCGCCATCAAGGACATGAGCAGACCGATGAGAAAGCTCCCGCTAATGTTGATGACGAACGTGCCAAGCGGAAAGCTGCGGCCCCAGCGTTGGCCAATCCAGATAGCAAGCACATACCGGGTAATTGCGCCGACAAATCCACCGACGCCGATAACAAGATAATTCATAATTCTAAAACCTCGCGGTTAATTTAGCAGATATTCTTTTCACAAGCAATATGAAATCATTGTAGATAAAAGCGACGATAGAGCGCGGCCAATCCCCAGACTTCATGAATAAGCAGACTCCTTCAGGACACAAAAAAACTCCTGCCCTCATTATATGGAGAGTAGGAGTCATCAGCCCCGCTGATCCGGGGCGGTTTTAGGCGAACTCCATCGCCTTGATTGTCTTCTTCTAAAATATCAAAACACAAGACAGCTGTCAATAAGAATATGATGCAAAGACCGGCCAAATATAATCCCCATTATTATGATTTCAATCATAAAAATTTCTGTAAAACAGGATTAAAAAAGTGTATAATGAATTACAAATTCCACTATTACGCATTATCATCAAGAAGGAGAATATGCCATGAACAAAGAAAAAGTTGAAGAAGCCCTGAAACAAGTACGTCCTGCGCTCCAGAGAGATGGCGGAGATATCGAGCTCGTAAGCGTTGAAGAAGACGGGACAATCAAAGTGCGGCTGAAAGGCGCGTGCGGTGCCTGCCCCATGTCCACGATGACCCTCAAGATGGGGGTGGAAAAATACCTTAAACAGCATCTCCCCGAGGTAAAGGAAGTCGTTCAGGTAGCGTAACCCGCATCGTTGTCGTCTCTGGCGTGCAGAGAGGTAGTTAATCCGTAGACAGACTGGTATCCCGTCGCCTCGGCGCAGCATGGTCGTGCTTCAGGAACGGAAAACGTTGGCATATGCATGTTCCCGTTTTTCAATGGCAATATCCTCCATGCTGATGCCGGAAGCGCGGTCTTGTTCGTTTGTATTATAATCCCGACCCTGAAACTGTTAAAGAAGGGGCATCACTGTTCAGAAATGGAACACGTGAGCGCGTTGGACGCTGCGCCATAAACAAAAAATTGCTTGACACATACGCTCCATTCTGTTATAAACTTTGCGGCTTTTAGAAATTCTCAAGTTATAATTTCATTAGTTTATAACATAACGGCAGGTGAGACAGAATGGAAGCCACAACCATTAAAGCACATGATACATTCAGCGGGGGCGTTCATCCCGCTGGTAACAAGCAGCTCACCGAACACAAACCAACCGTCGCCGCAGCAATCCCCAAAAGAGCAGTAATCCCGCTCAGCCAGCATATCGGAGCCCCTACTAAGCCACTCGTTATCATAGGCCAGGAATTAAAAAAAGGAGAGAAGATCGGTGAGACCACCGGTTTTGTGTCCGCTCCTGTTCATGCCTCAATTTCCGGCAAAGTGGTCGCTATCGGTAGCTTCCCGCATACCCTCGGCGTAGACATGCCCTCGGTGGTGATTGAGAGCGACGGGAAGGACGAGTGGGTGGCTGGCTTGAAAGAAAATCCGGACTATAACCTACTCAGCTCCGATGAGCTCAAAAAGCTTGTTCAGGATGCCGGCATCGTAGGGATGGGCGGCGCCACATTCCCTACCCATGTGAAACTCTCTCCTCCCAAAGAGAAGCCGATCGACGTGGTGATCCTGAATGGCGCGGAGTGCGAACCGTATCTCACATCCGATCACCGGCTCATGCTTGAGAAGTCGAAGGAAATAGTCGATGGCCTCAAGATCCTCATGCGGATACTGAACGTGAGCAAGGGCTATATCGGCATCGAATCGAACAAACCCGACGCTATCGAAGTCATGATCAAGGCTGCAGCCGGGTCTCCCGAGATCAAGGTATGGCCCGTCAAGGTAAAATACCCCCAGGGCGCCGAAAAGATGCTTATCAAAGCCATCAGCGGCAGGACCGTTCCGGCAGGCGGTCTGCCCATGGATGTTGGTGTCGTGGTGCAGAACGTAGGCACTGCCGAAGCCATCTACGAAGCCGTACGCTACGGCAAGCCACTTATCGAGCGTTATGTGACCGTGACCGGCAGGGGGGTGAAAGACCCCAAGAACTTCCTTGTACGGATCGGGACTCCGTTCTCCCAACTCATTGAGGAAGCAGGCGGCCTTACTGATTCTGCGGCTAAGGTCATCTCCG
Organism: Nitrospirota bacterium; assembly: GCA_963705595.1. GTDB lineage: Bacteria > Nitrospirota > UBA9217 > UBA9217 > UBA9217 > DASPSR01. The sequence continues at coordinate 112,270 of CAVPKD010000001.1, forward strand.
GCGGGCCTATGATGGGCATGAGCCAGTATACGCTCGATGTGCCCGTGATCAAAGGGACCTCTGGCATCCTGGTCCTCCCGAAGTCCGAGGTCAGCACCAAGTCGTATGGCCCTTGCATTCGCTGCGCCCGGTGTATCGACGCATGCCCCATGAAGCTCCAGCCTTCCTATATCGGAATCTATATCGAGAAGGGCCATTACGAAGACGCCAAGGAATATAATCTGATGGATTGTTTTGAGTGCGGTTCCTGCACCTTCGTCTGTCCGGCGAATCGGCCTATGGTTCAGTGGGTAAAGAAAGCGAAGAAGGAACTGGCAAAGAAGAAGAACTGAAAGAGCAGAGAGCAAAGGGAAGGGAGAATAAATATCTTGCCCCATGCCCTCTGCTCCGTGCCATAACAGAGAGAGGGACCCTGCATGGAAGCACCTGCAAAGGTACAACCGAAAGAACCACCCAAGCTGATCGTATCGATCGGCCCCCACATGCGCGCCGAAGAGAGCACCGCCAAGATCATGTGGACCGTCAGCGGGGCACTCCTTCCCGCGACGCTCATGTCGGTGTATTACTTCGGCTTGCCGGCCATCATGGTCATTCTTGTCTGTCTCGTGACATCTCTCCTGACCGAGGCCGGGATGCAGTGGATCCTGAAAAAGCCTATCACCATCTCCGACGGGAGCGCGTTCCTGACAGGCCTGCTCCTGGCCTTGAACCTTCCCGCCAATGTTCCGTTTTACATCCCGTTCGTCGCGTCCATTGTTGCGATCATGATCGCCAAGCATCTCTTCGGCGGTCTCGGCTACAACATTTTCAACCCGGCACTCGTTGGACGTGCTTTTGTCCTGATCAGCTTCGCAAAAGTCATGACCACCTACGTAGCACCGGTCACTACGTTCATGGCGTTCGACGCCAAGACAACGGCTACGCCGCTGGGTATCCTTAAAGAAGAGGGGATGTCCAAGCTCCTTGAGATCTACCACACGAAAGCCGCCCTGTACCAGGATCTCTTCCTCGGAAATCGTGCTGGATCGCTGGGCGAGACGTCGGTCATCGCGCTTCTCCTCGGAGCTGCATTCCTGCTGATGAAACGGTATATCACCTGGCACATCCCGATATCCTTCATCGCAACCGTCGGCGTCCTCACCTGGATCTTCGGCGGCAAGGAAGGCCTTTTCTCAGGCGACGCGATCTTCCATATGATGTCCGGCGGACTGATCATCGGCGCCTTCTACATGGCAACGGATTACGTGACCGGTCCTTCGATCCGCAATGCGCAGATCGTTTTCGGCATTGCCTGCGGTTTTCTTACGGTGCTGATCCGCCTCAAGGGTGGCTACCCCGAAGGTGTCATGTTCGCCATCCTCCTCATGAACTGCTTTGCGCCTCTCCTTGACCGGGCTATGAAGAGCCGGGTCTTCGGCAAGGTCGAGGCCAAGGGGGTGAAGAAATGAAGGATATGCTGAAAATAACCCTGAGCCTCGTGGCGATTTTCGTCGTTGCCGGTGTCATCATGGGCTTGACCTACCAGCGTACGTATCCGGTCCGGTTTCAGGCTGAGAAGAATGAAAAGGAAGAGGCCCTGAAAGAGATGGCGCCCGATGCCACGGATCCCATTAAACCGGCAGGCACTTGGACCGTCAACAACAAACCCTACGAGTATTATCAGGCGACCGCGGGCGGGAAGCCGATCGCTTCGATCGCGAGAACCGCGGGCAAGGGCTATTCAAGCTTCATCAAGATGCTCGTTTCGATCGGCCCCGACTTGAAGATCAGGGACGTCAAGATCCTGGATATGAATGAGACACCCGGCCTCGGAGACCAGGTCCTGGAAAAGAGTTTTCTCGACCAGTTCAAGGGCAAAGCGCTTTCGCAGATCGTCCTGATTAAAGGCGAGACCAAGGAAAACATCCAGGCTGTATCCGGCGCCACCTATTCGAGCCGTGGCGTGACGAACGGCGTCAAAGATGCTGTGCAGATGCTCGTGGACAAGTACGGTGCCGGAATAAAGGTCGGCGGTGCAGGAGGTGACGAAATGAGCAACAATGTCAGTTTAGGGAAACTTTTCAAAAACGGCGTCTTCGGCGAGAACCCGGTATTCAGGCTTGCACTCTCTCTCTGCCCGGCCGTGGCTGTTACGAGCGGTGTGAAAAACGGATTTCTGATGGGTGTCGCCGTCTTGTTCGTCATGACCATGACGAATGTGACGGTTTCCCTCCTGCGGAACTTTATCAACCCGAAAGTCCGTATTCCCTCCTATGTGTTCATCACCGCCACCTGGGTTACGGTGATCGACCTGGTCATGGCGGCCTACCAGCGGGCGGTATACAAGGATATGGGTCTCTATATCATGCTCATCGTCGCCTTTGCCATTATTCTTTCCCGGGCGGAGATGTTTGCGAGCAAGAACAAGCTCCTGCCGTCCTTTGTTGACGGGGTAGGAATGGGAATCGGTTTTCTCCTCGCCCTGATGCTTCTCGGCGTGTTCAGGGAGTTTCTGGGCAAAGGGTCGCTCTGGGGCGCCCAGATTTTGCCCACAAAACCGCTGCTCATCATGATCATGCCGACGGGCGGTTTCTTCGCCATGGGTCTCATGATGGGCTGGCTCAACTGGATTGACCGCAAGTTCTTCGGCGGCACCAGCGGCGGCGGCGGCGGCGGACACCATTAGGAAGTGCGGAGTGTGGTGTAATTAACAGATTCACTCCGAACTATATAACCGGAGGCTCTTATGTGGCAGCATGTTCTTACCATATTTATCGCTTCAGCGCTCATTAACAATTTCGTATTTTCCCGCTACCTCGGCCTCTGCATCTTTTTCGGCGTTACGAAAAGAATGGAAACGGCGGTCGGGATGAGTTTTACCTTTACGGCGGTCATGCTTGTCGAGGCGGCACTCAACTGGGTCATTTACACCTATGTCATGATTCCCTATCATCTCGGATTCCTGAAGATCGTTATCTTCATCGGCGTGGTGGCTGCCTTTGTGCAGGCTGCAGACACGATCATGAAAAAAGTGGCCCCCGCGCTTTACTATAAGCTGGGCATTTACCTCGCGCTGATCGTGACGAACTGTATCATTCTGGCTGTTCCGCTCCTGAACGCCGATGAAAATTACAGCCTTTTCGAGAGCATGGCGCTCGCTGTGGGGTCGGGCCTCGGTTTCAGCCTGGCGCTCATCATCATGGCAAGCATCCGGGAAAAACTTGAACTTGCAGACGTACCCAAGTCGTTCCAGGGTCTCCCCATTTCATTTGTTCTGACCGGGCTTATCGCCCTGGCGTTTCTGGGATTCTCGGGGATGATCACGCTGTAAAGATAAAAAATCCTGCTGCAAAGGCGAGAATGCAAGAAGTGAGGAGTCATATTTTTATAGTGCCTTGGTGGCAAACACAAGGATAAATGCTATGTATGAACAATTGATGAATATCCTGATGCAGGTCCTCTCCCGCGCGTTCTCCATTTTCGCGAACAAGCTGGTACCCCTCGTTGGCGCCGAAGGTCCGGTGGATGCTACAGGGATCGTGCCCGTGTCTACGGTTTATTTAACGTTGATCGTGCTCGCAGGGCTCGGTATCGTTTTTGGCGTGGCACTTGCTCTCGTCGCCTCGCGGTTTGTCGTGAAGGTCGACCCCAAAGTGGAACAGGTTCGTGAGACTCTGCCGGGAGCCAATTGCGGCGCCTGCGGTTTCGCCGGCTGCATGGGATATGCTGAAGCTGTGGTAGGGAACCCGGACGTAGCGGTCAGTCTTTGCGCACCGGGTAAATCCGCCGTCGCGGAAAAGATCGCGGTGATTACCGGCAAGAAGGCTGAGAAGGTGGATCCCAAGATTGCTCGCGTTTTCTGCCAGGGCGGGACATCCCTAAGCCAGAGAAAGTTTATTTACACCGGCGTGCAGGACTGTACGGCTGCGGTGCTGGCTGCGGGCGGTGATAAATCATGTGAATACGGCTGTCTTGGTTATGCGACCTGCATGCGCGCCTGCCCGTTTGACGCGATCACGATGAGCGCGGACAACCTGCCGATTATTAGTCCGGAGAAATGCACGGCCTGCGGAAAATGCGTAGCAGCCTGTCCCAAGCAGGTGATTGAGCTCGCAAAGGCCTCCAAAGCGGTCGTCATCAGCTGCCACAGCAGGGACAAGGGCGTGGACGTCAAGAAGAAGTGCCAGGTCGGCTGCATCGCCTGCGGCATCTGCGTTCGGACCTGCCCGGTGGATGCCATAAAGATCGACAACAATCTCGCCCGAATCGATCACGACAAGTGCATCGTCTGCGGACTCTGCGTCAAGAAGTGTCCGACGAGCGCGATCAAGGATTATATCCCCGTACGTCCCAAGGCCTATATCGATCCGGCAAAGTGCGTAGGTATCGATGTCTGTGCAAAGGTTTGCCCGGTCAATGCGATATCCGGCGACATCCGGGCAGTACACGTGGTCAACCAGGAGAAGTGCATCGGCTGCAGGATGTGCGAGTCCCGGTGTCCCAAGAAGGCGATAACGATGGCGGAAGCGCATGCCGCAGCCGCGAAGAAAAAGTCAAAGGCGCAGGAACCGGTCGCAGTCTAAGGCGATTCAAAATAAGTACCAATCAAGAGAAGGGGATGCGAAGAAACGCATCCCCTTTTTATGTGTAGAAATCGAAAAATCCATTTCCATTTTTTTGCTTGACAAAAATATGCGCTTGGGCTAAAAACAGACTCATTCTCACCACGTTCATATCTTGGAGGTTCACATGAATCCTGATGATATAAAATACCATCGAGAACATGCTTGGGTGCGGGTCGAAGGAAAGCGTGCAACCATCGGTATCACCGACTATGCGCAGCAGCAGATGGGCGATATCGTTTATGTCGATCTGCCCGAGTCGGATACAGAAATCGATGCGGATTCCGAACTCTCCGAGATAGAGTCCACGAAGGCGACCTCACCGGTCATCAGCCCTGTGTCGGGCACGGTAGTGGAGGTAAACGAGGACCTGGCAGACTCACCAGAAATCATCAATGAAGACCCATACGGAAACGGCTGGCTCGTGACGCTCGAGATGAACGACCCCTCGGAGCTGAATGACCTGATGAGCAAGTCAGAGTACGAGAAGTTCCTGAAAGAAGAAGAGGGAAAGTAAAAATAGAATACAGTCACATCAGCCGCAGCCCCATATAGAGCAGCGACCGGAAGGGAGAGTATTTACTCTCCCTTTTTTCTATCCACCATCTCACAGACAAGAACGATTTAGCGCAGAGCACACAGAGAAGCCCAGGATTCATGATTCAAAGACCCTAATCCTGCGGTCTCCACTATCTTCGCGGTTGAACAAGCAACAAGTTCATCCCAACTCAAGGAGCAGAACATGACGGTGAAATTGACGATCATAGGCTCAGGCCCCGGTGGTTATGTGGCGGCGATACGAGCGGCACAGAAAGGTGCGCAGGTCACTGTTGTTGAGAATTCGGAAGTGGGTGGCACTTGTCTGAACTGGGGCTGTGTGCCGACGAAGACGCTCATTGCTTCGGCGGAGGGGCTCGAGCATGTACGCCGGGCCGAGGAACTCGGTCTCGAGATCGGCGGTACCGTGTCGTACAATCTCGCTAAGATACGAGAGCGCAAGGATAGGGTTGTCGCAACGCAGGTGAAGGGCATCAAAGGATTGTTCAAAAGCTGGGGGGTCTCATTGATAGAAGGCCGAGGCTCACTGCTCTCGCCTGATGTAGTTCGCGTTGTTCAGAAAGACGGCACCACCATGGACGTAAAATCGGACAAGGTCATTATTGCCACGGGATCGCGTCCCGCGAAGCTACCGGGTTTCCCTTTCGACGGTGAGAGCGTGATCACGAGCGATGATGCCGTGCAGTTCAAGAAGATCCCAAAAAATCTTCTTATCGTCGGCTGCGGCGTGATAGGCTCCGAGTTTGCCTTCCTCTACCGGACCTTCGGATCCGAGGTGACAGTGGTGGAGATCGTGTCCCGCGCCGTATCCACTGAGGACGAGGAGATGTCAGATATCATTGAACGGGAGTTCAAGAAGAATAAAATCAAGTTTATTGCCAATGCCAGTGTGGAGAAGATTGAGAAAGGTGTAGACGGCATGATGGCAGCTACTTTAAGCAACGGTCAGCAGATAATAACGGAGATGATCCTCGCCTCCATTGGCCGCGCCCTGAACAGCGAGAACATAGGCCTCGAGACTATAGGTGTCAACAAAGGCAACCGTGGCGAAATTACCGTAAACAACAAGATGGAAACGAACGTCCCCGGCATATACGCAATCGGAGACGTAACGGGGAAAATCATGCTCGCGCATGTGGCATCCCATCAGGGTCTCGTGGCCGTGGAAAACGCCCTTGGGGGAAATGAGGATATGGACTATGCAGTGGTACCGGCAGGCATATTCACCATGCCCGAGATAGGGAGTGTTGGTATAAGGGAAAAGCAGGCGATCGAGATGGGCATAAAGTATAGGGTCGGCAGGTTCCAGTTCAGGAGGCTCGGAAGGGCCCATGCCATGGGCGAGATCACCGGAATGGCAAAGGTAATCTCCGACGAAGCCACCGATAAGGTGCTCGGGGTACACATCTGTGGAGCACATGCAGCTGATCTCATACACGAAGGCGCGCTGGCTATGAAGATGGGTGCAACGGCCAAGGACCTTGGCCACATGATCCATGCCCATCCAACGTTGGCCGAAGCTCTCATGGAGGCGGCAGAGGACGTGCATAAGATGGCCATTCACTCCCCGAAAGAATGAAGCTTGTCCCTCTCGTGAACTTTCAAGTGCATGCTTCCCTGAGTGGATGGTTCGTCGAGGACGTCTAAGGGCGTTATTTTAACGCCAACTGACACAGCTACTGGCACAGTTACTGACACACAGCAAATAATGAGAGCCCCCGAGCAACCGTGGGGCTTTTTCCGTTGGACATTCATTTCTTAATATGATACGGTTTTAACCGGCCATTATTACTAATAAAAAAAACGTGAAAATAAAAATAGAATAAAAAGGAGAACGCTGATGAAGCGGATAATTTTTAGTATCATTCTTGTTCTTAGTGTGCCAACTGGTTTCGCATTTGGGCAAGACAAACAAGATGAACCCTCCGCTCGCTTCATTTTGCCGCAGCAACAGGCTCTGAACTTGAACAAACCAGTGAATTGCATTGCTATAGCTTCGGCGGGTTTGTACGAGGAAAAGCGAGACGTGAAAGACTTCGACAATCCTAAACTAAGCGGTTATATAAAAAAAGGAACAGAAAGATTAACACTGCGGATTGACGGCAAAAATCTAATAGTTCAGGTGAGGGACATGAAGCCAGACCGTTATCACGTCAGCAGGCATGTGGACAAATGGCTTGTCGCAAGTTTTTATGGTGGCAATTGGCCGGTTGCGTACTTTATCGCCTTGGACGAGAGCACCGGGTACGCTATCTGGTCGTTAAACGAACCGAGTTTTAATTTTTCTTCCTACCCTTATGCTCAGAGCGTGTACATGCAGTGCACTAATTGATTAGCGTGCAGTAGTCAGCATTAACGTTTATAAGCAATGCAAATGCTTTTAAGATGGCCATTCATTCTCCGAAGCCGTGATATGAATGGAATAAAGAATACAGATGAATGAAAAAGAACTGTCTAGAAAATTAAAGGTAGACTTTTATTTCGAACTTATTGATTCGAATGGATCGGTAACACTTTTTTTGTACCTCATTTCCTCTTTGCTTCTTGCCAAAGCTTTTCCATCTCGTCGAGCGTCATGTCGCTCAACGGTTTTCCTGCGTCTGCGGCGTTTTCTTCTATGTACCTAAAGCGACGAATGAACTTGCTGATGGTTTTCCGGAGGGCATCCTCAGGGTTGATGCCGAGGAACCGTGAAATATTCACGAGCATGAAGAAGATGTCACCGAGTTCCTCTTCGATACCCGCGGCGTCTTCTTTTTTGAGCGATTCCTTGAACTCCGCCATCTCCTCATCGAGCTTGGGCAGGGCCTCGTCTATCCTGCTCCAGTCAAATCCCACTCGCGCGGCACGTTCCTGAAGGCTGTGGGCACGGAGGAGCGATGGGAGGTGCCGGGGCACGCCCTCAAGGATGGATATTCTCTGCTCGTGTCCTTTTTCATTCTTTTTGATCTCTTCCCAATTGGCGAGGACTTCCTTGTCCGTCGAGAGCCGTGCGTCCCCGAACACATGAGGGTGGCGTCGGATCATCTTTTCAAGGTTGGCATCGATCACGTCCCGGATCGTGAACTGCCCGCTCTCTTCCGCGATCCGGGCGTGAAATATAATCTGGAACAGGAGATCCCCGAGCTCTTCCTTCACCTTTTGCGGATCGCCTTCGTCAAGGGCGTCAATTACCTCATAGCATTCCTCAATCAGGAAAGGCTTGAGAGATTCCGTGGTCTGCTTGCGGTCCCAGGGACACCCATCGGGGCCACGCAGCCGCGCCATGAGATCTACGAGTTTTACAAAATTCTCAGTCACTACTGCTCCCCCCGTATTTCCATTCCTTTTTACCTTACATAAACCATACCCTGTTTGCAAGCTTTTTTCTTGAAAGGCACGTATCGTTGTGGTAATCTTAATTATCTGCAGAAACGAACATTAACCCCTTGATTCTGAAAGGAGTCTCATCATGCAAAAAAGATGGGCATCCGCTGCTCTCCTGGTATCAGTTATTATCCTCCTCACTGCCATGGGAGGGAAAGGCGGAGGATTCGAGAAGGCACCGCGGGTTGATAAAAATTTCATGGTTGTTGTGACGGATGCCTCCGGCAATAAGCTTGAAGGCGAAAAGTTCAGTTGGGAGGGGAGAATCCACTTCGCGGGATCCATGGGACTGGCCCAGGTCACCATGCCGTTCGAGCGTGTGAAGGAACTGACAGTGGGAGAAAAAAAGGACCGGAAGGTAAAGGTTACCGCACGGCTTACGGACGGCACTGAAACGGTTTTTGAAGTCGACTCCGATGCTCGGGTTTTCGGCGAGTCCGGTTTTGGAAGCTTCATGCTGACGATGGACGAGATAAAATCTATCAGTTTTAAAGGGATTAAATAAATAAACCACATTGGCAGCGAGAGGCAATGATAGCAGAATATCATAATCTTATGATAATCGATCTTCAGCATCACACTGTCTCCATGTTTTTTCATTTCCCGTTGGTTTTCTTACTGTGAGCTCCTTGGATCATACGCTATCCCCGAGACATTCCGACACCATCAAAGCGCTGCTCGAAGAAGAAGGCGCTCGTATCCGGAAAGCACACTTTTCCGGCTCAGGCGGTAGTGAGGTGGTACAAAAACACACGAGCCTTATCGACCGCACGCTCCGCGAGGCATATGCCCGTCTGGCGGCAACGGGCCCTGTGCCCGCTCTTCTCGCCATCGGAGGCTATGGCAGGGGAGAACTGAACCCGCATTCGGATATCGACATCATGTTCCTCTGCCGCGACGAGGAGGACAGAAAGCGTTCTCCCGAGCTGCTCTACTGGCTCTGGGACGCGGGTTTGGACATCGGCCACAGTGTGCGGAGTACTCCAGAATGCGTATCGCTTGCGCGCCAGGATATCAAGATCCGCACGTCCCTGATTGAATCCCGTCTTCTTGCCGGCGACCCAGCGCTTTACGCATCGTTCCTGAGATCCATGCAGAGCGATGTATTTTTCTGGAAGGCCTCCTCTTTTATCACCGAAAAAATCTCGGAGCGGAACGCAACGCGCCAGAAATACGGTGGTTCCATCTACCTGCGGGAACCGAACATAAAAGAAGGGGCAGGGGGACTTCGAGATTTTCATACTGCACTGTGGATATCCTTCGTGCACTTCCGGGTATCTTCGATTGCCGATCTCGTTTCTGCCGGTGTCATTACGTATGGCCAATATGCCGTTTTTTTGCGGTCCCGTAACTTTCTCTGGCGAGTGAGGAACGAGATCCACTACCTCTCCGGTCGCAAGAACGACCATCTTACCTTCGACCTGCAGGAACAGGCAGCAAAAGATTTTCACTACCGGGACTCGGCGCACCTGCTTGCCGTCGAGCGATTCATGAAAACCTATTTCATACATGCCCGTAACATTCGTGAGTTTTCAACAATCGTGTCCGATGCTGTGCTTCGCAAGCCCGTTCGTCGCTGGTATACACGAACTTTGTCGCTCGGCCCGTTTTCGCTCATCGGCAGGACCCTCGTTCCAGCCTCGGGACATACATGCCGCGACAACCCGTCTCTGATCATAACGGCGTTCGCAATAGCACAGTCGCGCCATGCCGTGTTCTCGGAAAATCTCAAAAACATGGTTCGAGGATGCAGGATTGGCGATGAAGTGAGAACATCGCCGGCAGCTGCATCGGCGTTCCTCTCTATTCTGGATAATCCCGACAACCTCTCGGAAACACTTACGCTCATGAAAGACCTGCGCATCCTCGGCAGATATCTGCCGGAGTTTCGATCCATACAGGCGCTTGCCAAGCACGACTACTACCACCTGTACACCGTGGACGAACACATTCTTATCGCGATCCGGAACCTTCAGAACCTTTGGATGGGAAGCTATCCCAGTCTGGCCACGCTTTACGATGCGTTTAAAGGCCTTAAGAGACGATGGGTACTCGTTCTCGCCGTGCTGCTCCATGATTTGGGTAAGGCGTATCGATCCGGGCATGAGTACAAAGGGGTCGATCTCGCGGAAACGGTACTCGCACGGCTCGGCATTGTCGACGAAGATAGGGAACGGGTCCTCTTTCTCATTAGAAACCACCTTCTCATGTCGAGTTTGTCCCAGCGCAGGGAGCTCACCGAGCGGAAGGTGATAGCCGACTTTTCGCACCGCGTTCGCGATCGCGAGAATCTGGCGATGCTCTATCTGCTCACATACGCCGATATTTCAGCGGTGACCCCTACGGCCTGGACGCAATGGAAGGCGACGCTTCTCCAGGATCTCTACGTAAGGACGATCGATTACCTTGACCGGAGCGCCCAAATCATCGAGAAGGAACAAACGAGACTTATCGCAGCATCAACCAGGATCAAAAAGACAGCTGCAGCCCGGTTTTCTCCTCAGGAAGTAGACGCTTTCCTGGCTGCCATGCCCGATCAGTATATCCTCTACACCCCCGTACACAAAGTGACCGATCACATGGGGTTCATGAAGCGACTGCCTGACGAAAAGCTGGTTATACATTACCGGCATTACCCTGACAAAGGGTACACGGAACTTACGGTCTGTGCGTACGATGCCTATGGCATGTTCTACCGGACTGCTGGCACCATTGCAGCGAAAAACCTAAACATACTCCGGGCACAGGTGTATACCTCGAAAAATGGGGTGATGATCGATACGTTCCAGATTACCGATCCCGAGGGGAACGTCTATACCTACGATGACTCGTGGGAGAGCTTAAGCACAGATCTTCGCGCCGCGCTCATGAGCGCTAACAGGCCGCCGGAGCCCGGTATATACGTACCCGCCCGTGTTCTTTCCGCAGCGATTACGCCTTTAGTGGAATTTGATAATGACACCTCGGATTCATTTACGATCATCGATGTCAGTGCGCGGGACAGGGTCGGTTTTTTGTACTATGTGGCCAAAACGCTCTATGATCTCAATCTGGATATCGGTTCGGCGAAGATCGTGACCGAAGGCGTGCGGGTCATGGATTCATTCTACGTTACGGACCTCCTGCGGAGGAAAGTTACCGATAGCGTACGGCTCGAACGAATCAAAGACGCTCTGCTTGAAGTTTTAAAATAGCATATAGAGCATTTACGAAATAGAAGTCGCATATATCCGTCATGAAAAAAGTCGCAGTGATCATATCAGTGCTCCTCGTTCTCCTCCTTACGGCGATCGAACTGTACGTGCAAAGTGATGCGTTCGCCCTTAGGATAAGACCATACGTGGCCGTTCCACTGCAGACTGCATTGGGACCTCAGGCGCAGATCGGCTGGGTCAGGGCCAACTTTATCCCCATGTATCTTGAGGTTCGGGATGTATCGATTCCTGATGAGCGAGGGAAGCAGGTGGTCTCCATCCGCAAAGTAAAAGTACATGTCAACCCTTTCCCCCTACTGCTCAAGATGATCAGTATTCCGTCCATCGAAATCCTCGAGTTGCGCATTCACGCTGAACGCTCGCGGGAAGGAGAGGTACCTCTTCTCGCGCTGATCGAACAAATAAGGTCCAACCTTGCTCGCATGCAGACAGAAGGCCCGTCGCGGTTTAACCTGCTCCTACGCACCATTACAGTAAAACAGGGCCGGATATCATATGTCGACGTGAGCACGTCGTCGCAGCTGGAGGTAGCCGGTCTTACTATAAACGCAAAGGTCAGTATTCCCGGCGAGAGCGGAAAAATCACGATCAACGACTCCAACGTCCGGATTACGACGGGCGCTTATCCTGAAGTGTCAGGCAGATTCCGGGCTGCCGTAGGTTACGATCATAGCGTAATTCACTTTGATTCGTTCGTACTCTCAACTGCGGACGCCTCAGTCACGATATCCGGAAACGCCGGACTGTCCCCTGACGCAAACCTGAATATGAAACTCAGGATCCGGTCCGGTCCCCAGACGATCGGGAAATTTACAGACTTCATGAAACGGTATAGAAAACCGAAACAGCCACAACCTCGCATGGACGCATCCGCGACCATACGAGGGAAACTATCCGATCCTGAAATTATCGGGACCTGCAGCTTAACTGCCCTTCCGTTCCATGACCTGCTTCTCCAGAACGCGTCACTCTCGTTTGCCTACGGGAAGAAAAATATGACAATCACCGGTGCAAACTGGAAGCTTTCCCGTGGAGATAAGAACGTTATCGTTAACGACATCAACGCGTCTCTTGGGTATGGTAACCAGGGACTGAATATCAATCATTTTGATATCCATGCCGGAGACCTCATGCTGCAGCTCACGGGGAGAGTAGACTCCTTGCGGGGCTTTGATTCCAGGCTTACCGCGGAATCATCAGGTAAGAGTCAGACGCTCTCTTTTTTGACTGCATTACCTCTGGAAGGGAAGGTGGGGATTACCGGATACCTGACGGGGCCTTTGACCGATCCTCTGTTTGACGGGACGTTCGCGGCCGGTCCCGTTACCATCCGAGGTATTGTGTTTAACAACGCAGAAGGCAGGCTCCAGTACCGTGAGAACAAAATCAGCCTTCTTTCCGCCGACATACGTCAACAGACGTCCCGCTATATCTTCGACGGGAGTATCGATCTGGCTGGGAAGGAACCCGTTTATGATGCGCGGCTCAAAGTCATCCGTTCGGACGTAGTAAGCATCGTTGCGCTGATCTACGGCCCCTTACCGCTCCATCTGAATGCCACAGGTGAACTGTCTTTTAACGGGACGGCGCACGACTATACAGGCAGCGGTCGCCTCATGTTTGACGACGGCGTCGCCTACGGCGAATCGTTTACCCGGGGGACCATGTCCGCTTCCCTTACGACGGGTAAAATTTCCTTTCCTCAGGTCTTTTTGAATAAGGGAAGCGGGACTGTTAAGGCATCCGGCTGGATCGGTTTTGATGGCACGTATTCCGCAAACCTCGAAAGCCAGAACGTCAGGCTTTCCGAGGTCGATCATGTTGCATCCCTGCCATTCGACGGACAATTCGACCTCGAAATCTATGCGTCAGGAAGTTTTTCTCATCCTCACGTTATAGCATCCATGGAGATGGGACACCTGTTGTATAGTCAGACAGACGTCGGTGGGCTGACCGCGGGGGTGCAGATCAAAGATGATATACTTCTGCTCACGACATGGCTTGCCGATGACCGGGCAGGGATAACCGCTCGTTTAGCCCTCAGGCAGCCATATGCGTGGAGCGCTGAAGCAACTGTCAAGTCTGATACGATCGATCCTTTCCTCCTCGTGGGAAGCAAAGACCTAGCGGGCAGAGTCCGGATAATCGTAGACGGGCGTGTGTCCGCGCACGGCACAGGCGCCAGCATTTCTGCGCTTCACGGCACGGCGTCGCTCGAACATCTCAGCCTTGTCGTCGGAGACTATCGGATAAATAACGATTCGCCGGCCGCCTTTGCCGTTAATGCAGGCGAACTCGTCATCAAATCGCTTAACCTCAGCGGTCCTGGAACGAAGATCTCCATCACCGGAGGGGCAAGGATCATGAAGGATATGGATCTTGCTTTTACGGGAAATATGAACCTCTCTCTCCTCAGGCTCTTGTTCCGCGAAGTGGAATTTGCGGACGGGGTCGCAGAAGTGAAATTGACGCTACAGGACGAGTGGAAGAACCCCGATATAAGTGGCGTGCTGCGTTTAAAAAACGGAGAAATGAAGATCAAGGATGTTCACCAAAAATTCTCGTCGTTGAATGGAAAGATCAGCTTCGATAAAAGCCGGATTGTGGCTGATTCTCTGACGGGCGAGTTGGGAGGCGGAACCCTCAGTATGTCAGGCTGGGTACAGCTTGCAGAGCTCGCGCTTAAAGATTTCTCAGCGAAGGCTTCATTCGAGAACGTAACGGTCCGTTATCCCGAGGGGCTCACAGCCACCCTGTCAGGGGCTCTCAATTACGATGGGGATGCTTCAGAGCAGTCCATTACGGGTGAGGTGACGATCAAGCGGGCACGGTATGACAAGCGGGTGGATTGGAAGAGCATGCTCGTGGATATCGGAAAAGGACTGCATCAGAAAAAGAAAACGGATGTTGGCTGGATTGGTGATACGCAGATCAATATCCGGTTTTACGGCAAGGACAGTATCCAGCTTGACAACAACCTTGCCAAGGTGCCGCTCGACGTCGACGTATTCCTGCGGGGTACGGTGAACCAACCGCAGCTGCTTGGCAGGCTCGAAGCCAGGAAAGGGACCGTATATTTCCGGAAAAACGAGTTCAAGATACTCCACGCGTCTGCAGACTTTGTGGATCCAGACCGAGTGAACCCCGTTCTCGATATCCAGGCAGAGATCCAGGCACGGCAGTACCGTATAACTCTTGCCGTTACAGGGACCGCGGACAGGGCCGTTGTTGCGCTCATTTCCGAGCCTTCGCTTCCCGATGCTGATATCCTGTCCCTCCTTGCGCTCGGGAAAACCAGTACGGAACTCAAGGGCAAAGGGAACGACGTGGGCATGAGCGAGGCGTACTACTTTGCCACCGGACAACTTCAGGACGTAGTCGAGAGCAGCGCACGGAGCCTGACGGGCCTGGACCGTTTCCAGGTGGATCCTTACGTGAACAAGGGGGACGTCACGGTGCCGAGGGTGACCGTTGGCAAGGAGGTCGTTCAGAACAAGGTCTATCTTACCTATTCATCGAACGTGGGCTCTACTACTCCGGAACAGATTTTCAGGATCGAGTATCTTCTGAGCAGACATTTTTCACTGCAAGGCCAGATTGATGAGACGACGGGCGACACCGGGGCGGACATCAAGTACAGGTTCGAGTTCAAGTAGGACATAGGTGAAGAAAATGTCATATGATTGATGACACTCCCCACTTAGTCCAATGTTGATTTCTACCTTTTGCACGTGATCAATGCGCCTCATCCCAATTCTTACCCACTCCCATGTCCACCCTGATGGGCACAGAAAGCATGAGAACTCCCTCCATTTCCTCCTTGACCAGCTTCTTCATAAGGTCGATCTCGCTATCTGCCACTTCGAATACCAGCTCGTCATGCACCTGGAGTATCATCTTTGATTGGAGGTGCTCCTGCTGCAACCGTTGATGGATGTGTATCATTGCAAGTTTGATCAGGTCGGCGGCAGTTCCCTGAATCGGCGTGTTGACCGCCGTGCGCTCGCCGAAACTTCGTACCGAGGCCGTAGATGACGAGAGCTCGGGTATGAAGCGGCGCCTTCCGAAGAGCGTGGTCACGTATCCGTTCGCCTTTGCATCCTGGATGGTCTTGTCGAGAAACTCCCGCACCTTGGGATACCGGGTAAAGTAGCTGTCGATGTAACGTTTGGCCTCAGTATTTGATACGCCGATGTCCTGGGCCAGTCCGAATGCGGAGATCCCGTAGATGATGCCGAAGTTCACAGCTTTTGCCTTTCGCCGCATTTCAGGTGTGATCTCGTCCGGCGGCAGGCCGAATATCTCCGATGCGGTGCGTGTATGGACATCCTGGTCTTCCTGGAAGGTCTTGATCAGAGCCGCGTCCTCGCTCATATGCGCAAGCACGCGGAGTTCGATCTGGGAATAGTCGGCCGAGAGCAGGCTAGCCCCCGGCTCCGCGATGAAGGCCTGTCTGATCTCCCGGCCTACCTCGGTGCGGATAGGTATGTTCTGGAGGTTGGGCTCGCTGCTTGAGAGCCTGCCGGTGGCGGTCACGGTCTGGTTGAGCGAGGTGTGGAGACGAGAGGTTTTCGGGTTGATCATGGCTGGAAGGGCATCGATGTAGGTTGATTTCAGCTTCGAGAGTGTCCGGTATCTCAGTATTTCCGCAGGTAACGCATGGAGGTGAGCCAGCTCTTCGAGCACGTCGACGTCCGTGGAAAATCCTGTTTTAGTCTTTTTAACCGGCGTGAGCCCGAGCTTCCCGAACAGGATGTCGGCGAGCTGCTTGGGCGAGTTGATGTTGAATTCTGTGCCTGCAAGCTCATAGATGGTTTCGGTGATTTTCGCCGTTTCTTTTCCGAGCTTCTTAGACATGTGCCTTAAAAACTCGGCGTCGATCTTTACTCCGGTGCGTTCTATGTCGGCGAGGACTTCCATGAGCGGCATTTCAAGTTCACGGAACAGCTTATCGAGGTTCTGTTCCCTTAACCGGGGCTCCAACAGCTGTTTAAGCCGGAGCGAAATGTCGGCGTCTTCGCCAGAATACCGTGCAGCAACCTGGATGTCGACCTCCTGAAACCCGATCTGCTTCTTGCCCGAGCCCGTAACGTCCTTATAGGTGATGGTCTTGTAGTTCAGAAATTCGAGCGCGATCGCATCGAGGCTGTGCGAGGCTCTGCCGGGATTGAGCAGATAGGAGGCGATCATCGTGTCGAACGACACCCCCGAGACCGCTATCCCGTAATGTCCAAGCACGAGCAGGTCGTACTTGATGTTCTGGCCGATCTTTTTAATGGAGGGATTTTCTAATATGGTTTTGAGAGTTGCCAAAGCATGTTCGCGGTTGATCTGTTCCGGCGCACCCGGATATGCGTGCCCAAGCGGGAGATAGTATGCTTCGTACGGCAGGACAGAGAAGGATATCCCGACGAGTTCAGCCTGCATGGGGTCCAGCGATGTTGTCTCGGTGTCAAAGCAGAATTCATCAATCGATGACAGAATGCGGACCAGGCTTTGAAAATCGGATTCTTCGAGAACGGTGTGATACTGAGCCTCTTTCCCCGGCTCTTGAGCGACATATTTGAGCAAGGCAGTGAACTCGAGTTCCCGCAGGATATTGAGCAGCGCCGCGTTATCCGGTTCTTTTGTCTTGAGAGCCTCGTAATCGATGGTGAGGGGGACATCTGCATGGAGCTGGGCAAGCTCCCGGCTGAGCCGCGCACGATCTGCAGACTCAAGGAGCGATTGCTTCAGTTTGGGTTTGGTGATTTCATGAACGTGTGTGAGAACATTTTCGATGGTGCCGTACTGCCTGATGAGCATTTGCGCGGTTTTTTCTCCGATACCGTCCACGCCTGGAATGTTATCCGATGCATCCCCCATAAGCCCCATGATCTCTATCATCCGGACCGGCGGCACACCGAAGCGTTCTTCCACATCTTTCGGTTCAAACATCTTGTCTTTGAGAGTATCATAGACCTTGATGTTCGGTCCCACGAGCTGAAGGATATCCTTATCGCCCGTGACGATCGTAACGTCCATACCTTCAGCTTCTGCATTTCGGGCCAGGGTCGCGATCACGTCGTCAGCCTCCTGACCTTCCCGGATGAAGACAGGGATCCGGAACGCCTCCACCAGCCTGTGGATATAAGGGATTTGGGGAACCAGGTCCCTGGGCATAGGGGGACGGTGCGCCTTGTACTCCTTGAATTCAATGTGTCTGCGCGTCGGCCCCTTAGGGTCAAAGGCAATTGCGAGCAGATCCGGTGATCGCTCCTTGATGACCTTAAGGAGCATGTTTGCGAAACCGAAAACGGCGTTTGTGGGCAGACCGTAGGAGGTGGACAGGTTTTTTATTGCGAAGAAGGCGCGGTAAATGTAGGAGTTGCCATCTATAATATAAAAAGAAGGTTTTTGCGCTTTGAATTTTTCAGATGTCATGATTTGGCAGTATAACCCAACTTTTCATAAAAAACAATCTGATACGCGTAATCAAAAATTCAATCTTTTATCTCGCAGAGCAATGTCGCGGACATCACCGGAAAGGCCGCTATTACAGACTGGAGGGCAGCTGGGATAGATCTCTTCGACTGTGTGAAAAAGAAGCAGCAACAGGTAATAACGCATAAACTTGAAGGTCGATTAACTGCTCTAAAGAATTTCTTGACAGCGAACGTTGGAATGATGTATAAACAACCGTCCTTTTTTATTCATCTCTCGCGTGTTTCGCCGGCGTAGCTCAGTGGTAGAGCAGCTGATTCGTAATCAGCAGGTCGTCCGTTCAACCCGGATCGCCGGCTCCATTTTTTCAAGCATTTTCAGAACTTCCAATTTTAAAAAATTTCAAATGCTCTGCATTTTACCTCCACCGATTCCCACCTATCCGCAAATGCAGATGATTATGGACTCTTCAGAATGTCAAGGTTACAAACAATCAAGCGACTAAAGAAAAAAAATCCTTGCAATTTTCCACCACAAAAGTCATAATAATAGCATGAAGGTGGTGGAAAAAGACAGGGTCATCAGTAGCATGCTGCGTGACGAACTCAAGCGCTGCCGGGAAATGCTTGCCGGCCTGCAGAAATCCGTGGCAGGGCTTCCAAAAGGCGTTCTGAATGAGCGAAAGAAGCGATACAAGGATAAAGCCTATTCTTATTACTCCCTGAAATATCGTGATGTGGAAAAGGTCGTCAATAAGCATATCCCCAGAGATCAAGCTCCAGCCCTATTGAGAAAACTGGAACAAAGAAAAAAAATCGAAAAGGAAGCGCGAGCGTATAAGAAAAAAATCGAATACTTGTCAAAAATCCTGAAAGCTGGCAGGGGATGAAGAGTATGCTTCTGTCAATCTCGAATAGGGACATGTTTCCATCCCCAGTCGTGAAGCTTTTTCAGGCGCTCGCCGCGACAGCCTTTTTTGAACAGTCCATGCTGATCGGGAGTTGGGTCATGCCGCTTTATCAGGAAGCATTCGGCATACCATATGCGCTTCGAACGCTGGACATCGATTTTGCCGTCAAATTTGCCGCATCGGATAAGAGGGAGACAGACCTTGAGAAGATCATAACGGATTTGGGTTATATCCCCGTTATCATGCAGTCAGGCATCTGTAAATTCACGCGAGAAAATTTAGCATCGAATTCGTCGTTCACAGAAAGGGCGAACGCGATGATGAGGTCGTGACAATCAGAAAGTGGAACATTACCGCCGCCCCTCTTCCGTTCGTCAACATTCTTCTCGATTTTCCTTTTATCGCAGACTTTGGGGATTTCCGCTTGACGGCGCCGATTCCGGAAGCATATTCCATTCAAAAGATGATTACTGCCCAGAGAAGGCCCGGCGAAAGCAAGAGGGACAAAGACCTTGAGCAGTGTGCCGCCATTGCGGGTCGTGTTGACAGTGAACGGTTGGCCGCTGTTGTCGGGTCCTTGAAGCTCAGCGTCAAGAGCAGAAAGTCGCTGCTCGCTTCCTGTGAGGCAATTGGTTTTCCACCACAAAGGCTGGGATTAGGGTAGTTTGTGGAGGAAAAGTAATTCAATGACTAAGGAAAACGATTAGGTACCGTCAGCATTCGGAACTTGTTGCTTGTTTTCATTTATCGGTCATGATATTTAAAAATTATGATCGATGAGAAGCTATAATGCGTCGAAAATAAAGTGAGGAAGTGTCTGTCGCTGTTTTTAAGACATCACGACCTCAAGGCGACTCAGATATATTTTGGCAAAGCCAACGATACTAAGGCAATACGGTGGCTGGATGTGCCTCGCGGAAAGTAGAATAAATAGCATCTTACAGTTAGAATCGTGCCAC
Organism: Nitrospirota bacterium; assembly: GCA_963705595.1. Classification (GTDB taxonomy): domain Bacteria; phylum Nitrospirota; class UBA9217; order UBA9217; family UBA9217; genus DASPSR01. Next base: position 132,302 of record CAVPKD010000001.1, read on the forward strand.
TGACCAAAATTCAGCTTGACAACTTCCTTAGAAGAGATTGAAATATGCAATTATTTAAATCATAATGTCTCGCGAGGTCCTTCCTGAAGATGTGATACCGGAGATGGTGGGTAAGATTGCATGTTTCAAGTTGAAAATTTTATATAATGTCTCAGCAATCTAGGATTTACGAATAACCGAACCCTCATAATTACTGGACCCTAATACTACAAAAAGTAGGAGCCCATTATCATGAAAGAATACAAAAATATAGGTCCATTGTGCAAAGTTATAATTATCGTCTTTTCACTATGTGTTTTAGGAGGCTGTGCAAGCATATCCAACCGGATTGTGGACTTTCGGCCTCTTGATGACAGTTCATTTGGTGCAGTCTCCCGACCAGCTCAAATAACGAAGGAGTCTGATGAGAATCTCTATGCGAAAGGATATGCTAGTATCGGTTTAATTTCTGTAGATCATCTTGTGGAGCGCTGCGATATCTCAGAGTCCAAGCAGGAGAAGTGTCAAAAAATCCCTCAGCAGGTTAATCCGACCACAGATCTTTTGCAGGAGTCTGCCAAGCGTGGCGGCGAGCTTGTAACGCTCACTACAGATGAGATAAGACAAGAAAAGGCTACAGCTGGCAAACGCTGTAAATCAATGTCAACAAACCGAGAATACTCATCAATGGTCTATTACAAGGGACAGTACAGCACCGGCACTATCACGAGTACACAGTGCACAGCATGGGAGAAGACCCTCTCCCGAGAAATTCATCTTATCAGCGGTGGTATCATCTGGCGATCGGATTCGCAACTTGCAAAGAGCCAGCAGGAGAGGGCTAAGCTTCAGCTAGCTGCTTTCATGGGCGATTTAGAAGGCGTCCGGAAAATCGTGGAAAAAGGAGTTCCCGCCAACTCATGCGACTCGATTGGAATACCCATCCTGGGATGGGCTGCGGAGATGGGACATCAGTCTATTGTGGAGTACCTGCTGGCTAAAGGGGCTAAACTCGACTCACATGATTTTCTAACTTCACCGCTCAACATGGCGTCGGAGGCAGGAAAAGAAGAGATAGTACGGTTTCTGCTGAAGAAAGGCGCTCACCTCGACGCCCGCGATAAGGGGGGAAGTACCCCGCTTTTTTACGCGGCTTTCAAAGGGCACACCGGAGTAGTGCGCATTCTCCTCAATGCTGGGGCTGACCCCAATGCAAAGAACAATCTTGGCAACACACCGCTCTTCGCCGCCATTACCGGTCATTCTGAAGAGAAAACGAAAATCGAAGTAGGGGGGGATCTTTTCGTACAGGATCAGGAGATTGTACGCCTTCTGCTGGTAAGTGGTGCAGACCCAAAGGCTATCAACAAGGCAAACCAAACGCCCGCAATATTGGCCGAGATGATGGCCCCCGCCAGCGCCGCCGCCCGTTTTTTCGTCGGCTACTGGTACGGTGCAACCGGTTACATTGACCAAACTGGTAAGTGGGTAATCAGGCCGCAGTTTCGCGAAACTGGACATTTCCACGAGGGGCTGGCAACGGTCACCCTCAAAGGTCAGGTGGGTGAGGCAAGACTTCTCTACGGTTTCATCGACCGCACTGGCAAGATAGTCATCCCGATCCGCTTCGACTATGTAGGACCCTTCTCGCAAGGGCTGGCTGCCGCACGGTACAGAGACAAGATGGGATATATTGACAAATCGGGGAACTGGGCCATCGAACCTAAATACGAGTCAGCCTATGAATTCGTCGACGGGTTGGCAGCGGTCAAAACTAGTGAGAATCACTGGATTTTTATCAATAAGCAAGGAAAGCAGGTGCTCTCAACAACGTACTCAAATGCCTCCTCTTTTTCAGATGGAGTCGCCCGAGTCAAATTTCAGGATCAGTCTGGCTTCATCGACAAAACCGGAAAGTGGATACTGAAAGAATCACCCGATTGCCCCATTCCCTATCATTTTTATGAAGGGTTAGGCGTGGTTCGCTTGAAGGATGGCCTATATGGGTTCATCGATAAAGCCTGCAAAATGGTTATTCCACCCTCCTTCAGTAAAGCGAGCGACTTCGAAGAGGGGCTCGCCGCCGTTGTGGTGAAGGACAAATCCTTAGTTCCCCTTACCAAGTATATCGACCGCTCCGGAAAGATCGTCCTTGGCGAGGGGTGGACCTTGGCAGGGAGCTTCTCTGGAGGTAGGGCGATGGTAATGAACATGTGGGGCTCGCTCACCACTCACCTAGGGAAGCGTGAGGTTAAATACATCGACAAGGCGGGAAGGCCGCTCCTCGCTCTCGACTACCTGTCGGATCCGGAATGGAAATGGGGTGAATCGGTCTATGGGGAATATTACACCGAAGAGAAGAGAGCTGTTTTTGCCGGTGCCTTCTCGGAAGGACTAGCGCAGGTGCGGGTGCTAGGGGATAAGTTTCTCTCTCTTTGGGAAAAGCAGGAGTAGGTACCTTGGGAAAAAGGGTCAAGTCTCCAAATATCAAAGTACCGAAAAATATATCATGAATGTTCAACAAATCGCAGCACCGGACGTGCCAGTGTGCTCTGGGCCATTCATATGTAAGTTATAGCCAGAAGACTGGAATGCTGTTGACAAATCGTCCTGTGCAATCAAGTAGGTGAACTCGGTTTTCATATAATATTACCGGGGGTGCAGAATTCATTTTGTATCATTGTATTTTGTGATAATTTTTTCTGTCAACTGCTCCTTCCTGTAATCCTGTGAAGACCATCAAGTTCGCTTCTGCAATATTACAACTGATAAACAACAGGAACAACCACCATCCTTTCCCTTGTCGAAAACACCGCTTTCACTTCCGCAATATGTCGTCATTTCAACTGTAAGGTTTCCCATAAAAAACTGTCGGAAGACTTTACAAAAACAGCATGCCTATATAATGATCACATTGAAATCCACTTAAATTAGATACTTATAAAAAGGCATTGAATATGCATTGGTTTAAGTGATAAGTAATGTCTCCAATAATGCGTGTCTAAATAGAAATTGGTTTGAGGGAAGGTGGAAGAAAGTTATGAATACTCAGAATAACTTTGTTTTGCGGGGTGTGCCTGTCTTTGTGTCTTTAATAGCCGTGGCAATTGTGCTCTTTCTTCCATGGTCTTCTGTGGCGGCAACGTTATATCAGCAGGACAATCTTGTCTCTGACATCCCCGGGCTTGCCGCCTTTACTGATCCGAATCTGGTCAACCCCTGGGGGATAGCTTCAAGTTCCACGAGCCCTTTCTGGATTTCCAATAACCACACAGGAGTATCTACTCTTTACAACGGGGCAGGGCAGCCCTTCCCTGTGGGAAGTCCGCTGGTCGTTACGATTCCAGGCGGAAGTCCCGGAAGTCCCACCGGTGTGGTCTTCAACACCAACAGCAGCGCTTTCAACGGTGACGTCTTCCTCTTCGTGAGCGAGGGTGGTACGATTTCAGGCTGGAGAGGCGCTCTGGGAACGACTGCGGAGACGTTGCAGGCCGGATCCTCGGCGAATGTTTACAAGGGGACCACAGAAGCGACGATCGGTGGGAACACATATCTTTACGCCGCCAACTTCCTAAACGGCACGATTGACGTGCTCAAGGGGACCGCGAGCGCGCCCAACCTGGCCGGTAACTTCACGGATCCAAATTTACCCTCAGGCTATGCGCCCTTTAACATCCAGAATATTAATGGAAAGCTGTATGTGACATATGCGTTACAGGATGCGGCCAAGCAGGACGACGTTGCTGGCGCGGGGCATGGTTTCGTGGACGTGTACGATACCAATGGCAACTTCATACAGCGTCTTATCTCGGATGGTCCGCTCAATTCCCCATGGGGAATGGCTCTTGCACCTGCTGGATTCGGAGAATACAGTAACGATCTCTTGATCGGTAATTTCGGCGATGGCTTAATCAATGCTTTCGATCCAGTTTCCGGCAACCTTGTCGGGAACCTACTTGATGGCACGGGTAGTCCTCTTACCATCGAAGGATTGTGGGGCCTGAGATTCGGTAATGGCGGTCCTTCTGGTTTTAACCCTGATTTTCTCTACTTCACCGCTGGCATTTCGGATAGTGGGAGTGTCGAGGACCATGGTCTCTTCGGCAGTATTCGTCCCGTTCCTGAACCTTCGACCTTCTTTCTCTTAGGTGCAGGGCTTGCCGGAGTTGGGCTATTGAGGAGGATATTCAAGAAATAAATAGGAACTATACCAGCAGACAGCCACCCCATATGCCTTTGAGACACTTATGAGGTTGTCCTAAGGAAACGGCCTAAAGCCGAACATAAGTGGCGATGCTGGTTTCAGAAGGGATATGCTCAAAAAGTGCATCCTTTTTTTTGCTCGTTTCAATAGGAAATCCTCAACAATTTAGTTTTCTCATAACTATCGAGTTGTCGGTGTAGGTGACGAAATTTACCTGCGCGGCACGATACTGCTTTACGGATTGTCGAGCGATAAGTACGATTTCAAGAAATAGCGAGCTGATCCAATCTAAATACCCGGCAGATATCCTTCGGCATCTGCATTTTCTTTTCGTTATGCCTTTTTTATGCCCGCGGTCTCAGAGATACTGCCAAATTATCCTATCTCCTGCCAACATAGAGAAGGAAGAAAAGCCCTTGAGATCAAAGAATTTTTCTCTGATTTCAAGGGCTAATGATGTTACGCCAAGTTAGTGTTTTTCGCTCTTCAAATCCTCCGGGGGGCAGCACTTGCCGATGCTGCATAGCAGCAACTGGTGGATATAAGGCAAAAACCGAAGTTCCACTGGGTCGGTAAGGGAGTCGGATTTGCCCATATTACCGCTTGTATCCCAAGGACAACATAACCTTGGGAGAGGGAAGGGGCAATACCTTCATCACGTTTCTGAAGGAGGGAAGGATCGAGGAGATTGCAGAAATGCTATAAACTCCTTAAGCAGATTCTGGAACTCCGGTGGAAACTATACCAGAGGTCAAGCAGGAGAACACTGCGAAAGCCGCTGGAAGAAGATGATTGGAAAGCCGTATTCGGGAAAACTGAACGTACGGTTTGATGAGGGGGTCCTGGAGATAGAGTATGGTTGGGCTATTGAGGCACTGTTAACCGAAAGGGACAGAAACAGATAGGCCCAACCTGTAGCCACTACGCCAGGGCTCCACTCTACGGTGGAGCACAGAGAACTAGGATCACAAAAAAAATGAAGAATTCTGTTTGAAGCAAGCAACGCTAAGGATGAGACCTCGGGAGAGCCGGACACTTCACGCAGTCTGCCGCAGGAGCCACTCCAAGCATCCGTATTCCATGACATCGCCCTGCATGTTCCGCGTTTTCGTCAGTATCCCCGTCAGCGTTCTTTCCCGATCCACGAACCCGATGATATGTCCGTCGTTCTGAATTTCGATGGTCTGTTTCCAGACACCAGGCTGAATGATCTGATATAAACCGGGCACTAATAGCATATCTGCCTCCTGTTGATATTCTTATCGGCAGTTCAGCTGATATCTTTATGTTGGTATGGGCAGGTGCGAGTACGACGCACGTGTATGATTACCATGCATTAATATTCTCCCGACGGGAAAGCGTGCTGAGATTTATTTACAAGTTACAGTTTGTATTCAGTGATAGTTGCATCTGATCGAAATTGCGGACTAGTAGGTGGAGCTGAGAAAATCTACGCAATCATCATGATGCTAATTTACAGATTGAAGTTTGCGCAGTTAGGTTATAAGTTCGATGTGGGGAAGAATTGGTGAATTAATGACATCGTGTACAGGAATGAATCGAAACTACTAAATGCTATCTATAATCTGCGATGAATGTCGTGTACGTAGCATAGTGTTTGAATAAATCGGACCGGATGTCCGAAACGAATCGGAATGGCTGTCCGAACCCAAGGGCATACACAGTACTAAAAATGATAATGCACGGAGTTTTCCCGAGCTTTATTTTAAACTCCACCGTGGAGTATTTCGGGCTATGTAACACACTGAAAAGGAAAGTAAATTCAAACCACCACGTAATTCGTAATCAGCAGGTCGTCCGTTCAACCCGGATCGCCGGCTCCACTATTTGCCCGTAAGATTAACCTCTTACGGGCACCACAAAAATACTCTTAAAACGCTTTAGCTCATTTCCAACCATTAGTAAACTTCAAGGGCAAATCTACACACCTGCCGTATTTTTTCCCCTACAAGTCTATTTCATCAACCATACAGTCTCAGCTGCTAGATTTGCTATGGATTAATGACATATTGTATGATATTCTTTCATTGTATAAAAGTAAAAGGCCTGCCTTACGATCGTTTGGGTACCGGTCGCAATGATCTATTATTATTCACAGCTAATTTATCATATGCGTCGTTAAACCACTAAATTTGGGAACCTCTATGAAGGATAAGGATCAAATAAAAGAACAGCTCAACGACGAAAAGCAAAAAGCCGAAGCTAAACTCCGCGAAACAGAACTTCTCTACCGTACCTTATTCAAGCAATTTCCTGATGGGATCTTAATCCTCGATGCCCAGGGGAATTTTCTTGAATTCAATGAAGCGGCCTATCGCCAACTCGGATACTCGAGAGAGGAATTTGAGAGGCTGCGTCTCTCCGACGTTAATCCATTCCAGAGTCCCGAAGAGGCTCAGGCCAGTATCAAGAAAGTGCTAGATAACGGGAGCGCCGAATTTGACGTCAAGCATAGGACCAAAGGGGGTGAGATAAGAAACGTTCACGTCATTACTCAATTAATGGTTTTATCCGACAGCACAGTTTTTCATACAATATGGCGCGATATCACCGAGCGCAAACGGGCCGAGGCGTCTCGCCAAGAGAGCGAGGCTCAGTATAGGGCCCTGTTCGAAGGCTCGCCGGATGCTATCTTTCTTGCCGACCCGGAAACAGGAATTATCCTTGACGCCAATACGGCCGCGAGCCAGCTCCTCGCACGTCCCCAAGAAGAAATCATCGGCCTCCATCAATCCAAAATCCATCCTCCGCAAAAGGAAGCATACTCCCGGGAGATTTTTACCCAGCATGTCGTAGGCGCGAGCGAACGGAAGGGATTACCTCCCAGAGAAACAACCGTTCTCCGTCCCGATGGCTCTGAAGTGCCCGTAGAGATCTTGACACAGATGGTTACCATCAAAGGGAAAAAGATCCTTCAGGGAGTCTTCCGGGACATCACCGAACACAAAAAGGCTGAGCAAAAGCTGGATGAAAGTATTGACCGGTTCCGCCGTCTATCTGAAGCAGGCTTTGAAGGCATTGTCATCCACGAACGGGGCGTCATAGTTGACGCAAATACAAGAATGGCCCAGATATTAGGATGCAAATTCTCGGATCTTATCGGCAGCAAAGTCTCTGATTTTGTAGCGCCGGAGTCCTTGGCGACCGTTGAAAACCACATTCGGTCAGGATCTGAAGAACGTTATGAGTGCTTTGCCAAAAGAAAATACGGCTCGATCTTCCCGGTAGAAATTCAGGGCAAGTCTCTGCCGTATGAAGGAAGAATGTTGCGGATCACTGCTGTCCGGGATATCACCGGACGCAAGCGGGCGGAGGAAGCGTTGAGAAATGAGAAAGCCTTCTCCGATGCAATCATCGACAGCTTGCCCGGGGTGTTCTACATCTGCGATGAAGAAGGCAGGCTGCTCCGCTGGAACGATAACGAGACAGCGATGACTGGATATTCAACGGAGGAACTCTCCCGGATGAATGTGCTCCAACTGTTCCGAGAAGACCGCGAACTGGCAGCAAGCAAGATGCGCGAGGTGTTTGAATTTGGAAGGGCCTCAGTCGAGGTCTCGATAGTCACCAAGAGCGGAATGCCAATACCATTCTTATTTTCCGGATTCAGGATGGTTGCTGACAACAAGCGGTATCTGGTGGGCGTAGGTATCGATGTTTCAGAACGCAAGCGACTCGAAGCACAGCTCCGCCATGCCCAAAAGATGGAGGCAATCGGAGTTTTGGCCGGCGGCATTGCTCATGATTTCAACAATATCCTCTCAGCGATTATTGGTTATGTGTCTCTCATGAAAATGAAGATGAAGCCCGATGACCAACTGCAACATAATGCAAACCAGATACTCGCTTCGGCAGAGCGGGCAGCAAAACTCACGCACGACCTGCTCTCGTTCAGTAGAAAGCAGGTAGTGAATCTGAGCCCCTTGAATATCAACGATATCATATGTGGAATCCAGAATATGTTAGCCAGGCTTATTAGTGAAAATATTGAGTTTAAGGTACGGTGTTCCCCTGAACAGCTGATTGCCGAAGTGGATAAAGGGCAGATAGAACAGGTGCTGATGAACCTTGCGACAAATGCACGCGACGCGATGCCCCAGGGAGGAACCCTGGAGATAACTACCGGTATTGTGGAAGTGGACGACAGCAACATGGTAATCCCCCATGATCATAAGTCAAGCAGGTATATACTGATCACTGTTTCCGATTCCGGTATAGGCATGGATAAAGAAACGCAGGAGCATCTCTTTGAACCGTTTTTCACGACTAAGGAGGTGGGCAAGGGAACTGGGCTGGGGCTTGCCATAACGTATGGCATCATCAAGAAACATCATGGCTACATCTACGTGTACAGCGAACCTGGAGAGGGGGCGACATTCAATATCTATCTCCCGCTGGTCAAGGCCGCGGCAAAAGAAGTCAGGCGAGAAGAAAATGATCAGCTATCATCAGGACATGAGACGATCCTGTTGGTGGAGGATGAGAGTGCTGTCAGACAGGTGACAAAGGACATGCTCGAGGAGTTTGGCTATACGGTTATAGAAGCGATTGATGGTGATGAGGGAGTAAGGGTGTTTCGAGAGAACCAGCAAAGGATCCATCTCATTCTCTGTGACTTGATCATGCCTCACAAAAACGGAAAAGAGGTGTATGAAGAAGTAAAAAAGATTCGTCCTGATATCAAGGTGATCTTTATGAGCGGATATACTGCAGATATCATTGAGGAACAAGGGATCCTTGAGAAGGGAATAAACATTATCTACAAACCGGCGGATACGTCTGAACTTCTTGAGAAAATACGAGCGGTGCTGGGGCGGTAATTTGCCAGGAGGAGCAGTGTCTGTCAAAAAAGCAGTTTATGTGTTTATCGCGGGACCGCAGATTAAAATTAAAGCTTTGAATCGTTTTATATGTGGCGAAACCATAGATTCGTCGATGTTATCAGCGGATGGAGATCGTCTTGGCATGAAGGGATGAAGACCAGACGATATTATTCAATTTTTAAAAATCAATTATTAATTCTTCATACATTCTTATCCAAAAGAAGACATTCAAAAGGGATGGATCCTTATAGAATAACGTTGATAAAAAATACGGTTATTAAAAAATTCCATATAAAATTCGCAATCAGCATGTCATCAGCTCAATTCTGACAGCGGTTCCCGTCATCGCATACCATTTTCTCTCTTTACAGCCTGAGCCTTAAATATTCTTACTTCATGATATTCTGTGATACCAAAAAACAAAAAGAAAAAGGTTGACAACACAAATAAATATGTTTAAAATATATTCCATTATTGCTTTGTTTATCCGCATGATACGATGGGGTGCCGATGAACCTTCCTAACTATATCACTCTCGTCAGAGTGATCCTGGTCCCTTTTTTCATAAACCTGATGATTTACGGCTACTACAAAGAGGCGCTTGCGGTCTTTGTTGTTGCCTGCGTGACAGATGCCCTCGACGGCATGATAGCGCGGCTTACAAAGACGCAGACAGAGTTGGGCGCTTTTCTCGACCCGATGGCCGATAAGTTGCTCATTCTCTCAGCGTTTGTGACCCTCGTGCTGCTCGGTAGACTGCCGGTATGGCTGGTTATCATCGTGGTGAGCAGGGATGCCATCCTTACGATGGGAAGCCTCATCATTTATTTTACTACCCGTGATCTGAAAATTCAGCCTTCCATAATCGGCAAGGCCACGACGGTATTGCAGTTGATTCTTGTTTCGCTTTCCCTGGTGCTGATGAGCTACGGCAGAGAAACGGCACTCATGGCCTTCCTGCAATGGGCGACGGCCGGGGTAACCGTTGCATCAGGAGCTCAGTATGTTCTGCGCGGAATAAAAATGGTAGGGTAGGAGTTATCACGGCGCATCAAACAGTCAACAAAGGATAAAAACCGCTAATTCGTCATGTAAATTCTCAAGACTATCACGCATACCGATGGAGGCATGGCCCATGAAAATATCCGATATGATCAGGCAGGCACTTGAAAAGAAGGGGTTCAAAAATCTGAAGGACGCATCCAAAGTGCTTGGAATAAGCCCGGAACTCTTGCGGGTTACGATTAATAAGGGTCATATACCAAAGGACAAAACCCTCATCATGATAGCAAACAAACTGAACCTGGACAAATCCGTCCTGATCCTGACTGCTCATCAGGAAAAGGTCCCCGATGAAGTAAAAGGATTTTTCCTTTCGCCGTCCCAGACAAAATACCGCCGAGGAAAACGCAGGTATCCGCTTTCTGAAGAACAGATTAACTACCTCGAAAAGATCATGAGTGCCGATGAAATCCTGATGCTGAGAAAATTCCGGCAAGTATCGGATGAGGCCAGAACGCAGATACAGGGATATGTGGATTATATGTTCGCCTCAAAAAGGAGTGTTTGATTGCTTGAAATCGTGAACGTCCAACCAGGAAGCACGGGCGCACGGCTGGGACTGCAATCAGGTGATTCGATCGTCTCCATCAACGGTGAGGATATATATGACGTCATCGATTTTCAATTTTCTGCGGCCGACGAACGCCTCCGTCTCGTGGTTCAAAAACAGGGTGGAAGAAAGAAGACGCTGACTGTTGATAAAGAGCCCGACGACAATCTCGGACTTGATTTATCTCCACTCCGCATCAAACGATGCCGCAACAAATGCATATTCTGTTTTGTCGATCAGATGCCCGCCGGGTGCCGGAAGAGCTTGTATATCAAAGACGATGATTTTCGAGCGTCATTTTTATACGGGAATTATATAACCCTTGGCGCGCTTTCAGACGCTGACTGGACAAGAATATTCAGACAGCGGTTAAGCCCCCTCTATATATCCGTTCATGCCACCGAGCCTGATCTTCGCGCATTTATTCTGAATAATAAGAAAGCGTCCGACATCATGTCACGTTTGAAGCGACTGGCGGCAGGCGGCATCCGCATGCACACCCAGATCGTATTGTCACCCGGGATCAATGACGGGTCACACCTGCTCAGGACGGTGGAGGATTTGGCCGGTCTTTTTCCCGCTGTTTCTTCGATAGCGGTGGTACCTGTGGGGCTTACCACCTTCAGAAAAGGGTTGTATCCGCTCAAACCGTTTACCAGGCGCGAGGCGCGTTCTGTAATCAAGGATATTGAACCGCTTGGAGCTCAGTACAAAAAGCAGTTTGGCACGCGTCTCGTATTCGCTTCGGATGAATTCTATGTAAAGGCAGGGGAACCAGTTCCACCGGCAAGTTTTTATGAAGACTTTCCACAGAGAGAGAACGGTGTGGGCATGGTCGCAGAATTCTTGCGAGACGTTTCACATACCAGGCTGCCGACAAAACTGGCTCCGGTAAGGGTGACACTGGTCACGGGAGTGTCCTTCAGCGGTATCCTGAAGAAGATCGCAGATAGGCTGAACGAGATTGAAGGCGTTTCAATGAAACAGATAACGGTGACAAACCGTTTTTTCGGCCCTGCCGTCACCGTAGCGGGGTTACTGACCGGCGGTGATATCCTTCATGCGCTCAGGGGCAAGGAGCTCGGAGACATGGTGCTGATCCCTGGGAACGCACTGAAAGACGAGGACGAGGTTTTCCTGGACGGGATGCGCATCGATCAATTAAAAGAAAAACTGATGGCCAATATCCACACGGCGGAAACTTTCAACGAGATGCTCGTGTGGCTGGGTGGCAAGGGGAGGCGATGACGTGATTTCAGGACGGACTAGAATATACGGGATCTTCGGTTATCCTGTGGAACACACCTTTTCGCCGGGCATGCACAATGCGGCATTCAAAAAGCTGGGGATGGATTCGTGCTATGTCCCGTTTGCCGTGCATCCTGAGCGATTGGGTGAGGCGGCCAAGGCTATCCTCCCACTCGGGCTTGGAGGCCTCAATGTTACGGTTCCGCATAAGGAGAAAATAATACCCTATCTTGACGAACTCTCAGAAGAAGCACGGTTGATCGGAGCAGTGAATACCATCGAGGTGCGGCAGGGACGGCTTGTCGGGCACAATACTGATGGCAGAGGCTTTCTCCGTTCTTTGAAAGAAGACGCAGGATTCAGCCCGAAGGGCAAAAAAGTTCTGTTTTTTGGCTCCGGTGGGGCTGCCCGCGCCGTGGGTTTTAGCCTCGCGCTCTCCGGCGCCGGCAAAATAGTTTTTTGTGATCTTGATATCAACAAAGCTGACCTTCTCGCGAACGATATCCGGGAGAAGACCGGTGCCGACGCGGAATCCATCCATGATGACGAAACTCTTATCGAGCATGCTGTCGATGCCGATTGCCTTATTAACGCCACACCGCTCGGCCTGAAAAGGACCGACCCCTTGCCGATCCGCAGAGAGCTCATCCTGAAAAAACACCTTATCTGCGATCTGGTCTATAACCCGCCCGAGACCGCGCTCCTCAGGGCTGCGAAGTCGCGTGGAGCGAAAAGGCTCACCGGTCGAGGCATGCTTTTGTATCAAGGAGTGATCGCCCTTGAAATCTGGACAGGGAAAAAAGCTCCTGTCCGGATCATGAAGAACGCACTTTCCAGGCAGATCGGCAATATTCGATGACGGGTGAGGACGTGAGTATCTCCCGTCTTGACAGGCAGGATATATTACAGTAATATTGCAAATTGAAAAATTAAAGTTTTATATATTTCTGCCGATACGAAAGCAGTTAAATCTATAGCGTTAACACGATGTATTAGAGGAGTTTCTATGGCAATGGCAGGAAGGCTCGGTGCAATGCTCGTTTCGTCGGGCCTTATTACCGATGAGCAATTAAAGAAGGCCCTCGCTGCACAGAAGGCCGAGGGCGGCAGACTGGGGTCTATCCTGGTGAAACAGGGCTTCATCCAGGAAGACAAGCTGATGACGTTTTTGAGCAAGCAGTATGGGGTCCCCTATGTCGACCTCAGCAAGTTCGAGATCAATTCCGCCGTTATTAAACATATTCCTGCTGATGTGGCACAGAAATACCGTATCATGCCCATAAACCGCACCGGGTCCACGATTACCATCGCGATGGTCGACCCGTCCAACATTTTTGCCATTGATGATATCAAGTTCATGACGGGGTACAATGTTGAAGCAGTGGTGGCCACTGAGGGCGCCATCGTAGAGTCCATCAAGAAGAATTACGGAGGAGCCAAATCGCTCGTTGCCGGCAGGAGCGGAGGAGTCGCGACAACAGCAAACGACGAGAAAAAACTTTCTGTAGATGTCAAAGACTACTCACTCGATGATATCGAAAAAGAAGACTCCTTCGTTGATGATATTGACACCGGCGGCGTGGTGGATGTCGAGGACTTCGACAACCTGGTCCACGGCGCCGTGGAGGATCTCGAAGTCATCGAAGAAGACAATCTGGACCAGCTTTCCTCCGAAGTTGAAGCGCCGATCGTCAAACTGGTGAACGGCATTCTGCTGAGAGCGGCGAAGATGGGAGTGAGCGATATCCATATCGAACCGTATGAGAAAAAATTCAGGGTACGGTACCGGCTTGACGGAATGCTCACGACGGTCATGGGCCTCCCGCTGAAGATTAGAAATGCGATCATATCCCGGGTGAAGATCATGTCCAACCTGGACATCGCCGAGCGAAGGCTCCCCCAGGACGGCAGGATCAAGCTCAAGATGGGTAAGAACAAGACCATGGATTACCGCGTTTCGGTGCTCCCAACTCTTTTCGGTGAAAAGATCGTCTTGCGGCTCCTGGACAAGTCTAATCTTCAGCTCGACATGACGAAGCTCGGCTTCGACGAGGACCAGCTCGTAGACTTTAAGGACGCACTTGACAGGCCTTTCGGCATGGTTCTGGTGACGGGCCCCACGGGAAGCGGAAAGACGACGACGCTCTACTCGGCGCTCAGCGAACTGAACAAGGATGACGAGAACCTCATGACCGCGGAAGATCCCGGTTGAGTTCAACCTGATGGGAATCAACCAGGTGCAGATGAAGGACGAGATCGGGCTCAACTTTGCCGCTGCGCTTCGTTCGTTCCTCCGTCAGGACCCGGACATCATCATGGTGGGGGAGACCCGCGATTATGAAACGGCCGAGATCGGCGTCAAGGCAGCGCTCACCGGCCATCTGGTGCTCTCCACGCTCCATACGAACGACGCCCCGAGCACCATCAACCGTCTGCTGAACATGGGTGTTGAGCCGTTCCTCGTGTCGTCGGCAGTGATCCTGCATCGTGGCCCAGCGGCTGGTGCGAAAGACCTGCCAGAACTGTAAAAAAGCCGAAAAAATCCCGGTCCAGACATTCATCGATGCGGGCTTCACAGCTGAAGAAGCGGCCACGATCGTCAGCTACAAGGGCGAAGGGTGCGAGGTCTGCAACCAGTACCGGGTATAAAGGCAGGGTCGCGCTCTATGAGGTTATGCCGGTCAAGGATGAGATCAAGGAACTGATCCTGCAAGGGGCCTCGGTGATGGATATTAAAAAACAGGCCGTAAGTCTGGGCATGAAGACTCTCCGGAGGAGCGGCCTGCTGAAAGTAAAAGCGGGCCTCACCTCACTGGAAGAAGTCGTTGAAAATACGTTCCCTGATTCCTAAGTGCTCTATCGGGTAGTAAGAAAAAGTAAAATTTTTTTGAAAGGGTTCTCCCAATGGCTAACCTCCACGACCTGCTCAAATACATGATTGAGAAAGGGGCATCCGATCTCCATATTACGACGGGAATCTCACCATCAATCCGCATCGACGGCAAGATGAAGGCGATCCCGGGGCTGGAACCGCTTACGGGAACACAGACCAAGGACCTCTGTTACAGCATTCTGACCGATGCGCAGAAGCACAAGTTCGAGGAGAACAGCGAACTTGACCTCTCGTTCGGCGTGAAGAACCTTTCCCGGTTCCGAGCAAATATTTTCGTGCAGCGGGGAGCTGTGGCCGCGGCAATCAGAACCATTCCCTTCAAAATAAAAACATTTCAGGAGCTCGGTCTTCCTGCAGTGGTGTCGGACCTGTGCAATAAACCGAGAGGACTTGTGCTGGTTACCGGCCCTACCGGGAGCGGTAAGTCGACGACACTGGCGTCAATGATCGACAAGATCAACAGTGAACGGCAGGAGCATATCATCACGATCGAAGACCCCATCGAATATCTGCACCCGCACAAAAAATGTCTTGTCAACCAGCGTGAAGTCAACGCAGATACCAAATCGTTCAAGGACGCATTGAAATATATTCTCCGGCAAGACCCTGATGTCGTGCTCGTGGGAGAAATGAGGGACCTTGAGACCATAGAAGCGGCCCTGACCATCGCAGAAACAGGCCACCTTACCTTTGCGACGCTCCATACGAACTCCGCAGCACAGACCATGAACCGCATTATCGATGTTTTTCCGCCCCACCAGCAGTCCCAGGTGAGGGCGCAGCTCTCGTTCGTCCTTGAAGGCGTCATGTCTCAGCAGCTTGTACCGAAGATCGGCGGCGGCAGGGTGCTCGCGCTTGAGGTCATGATCCCGAACGCTGCTATCCGCAATCTCATCCGGGAAGACAAGATCCATCAGATTTATTCGATCATGCAGACCGGCCAGTCGAAGTTCGGCATGCAGACTTTGAACCAGAGTCTGTATGATCTTTATGTTAAAAAACAGATATCCTATGAGGACTGCGTCGGCCGGTCATCGAACGTTGACGAACTTATCCAGATGCTGGGAGATCGGGACTGGCCGGCACCCAAACGGCCCAGAAGGAATATCGATGAGAGAATGCTGCATTTCTATAGATTAGATGTGAGGTGAACATGGCAACACGTATTTCACGTGGGAAGGGAAAACACGTCAGGGATCTGTTCAGAAGGGCGAATTGGCTGCGAACAACAAAGAAGAAGTCTTCGCACTTCTGCGCAAACAGAATATCCTGCCGATCAACGTATCGGCAAAGCCCAAAGAACTCAAACTGAAGTTCGGCGCACCGAAAGTCACGGACAAGGACATCGTGATTCTTACCCGTCAGCTTGCCACGATGATTGATGCGGGCTTGCCGCTCGTCCAGTGTCTTGATATCCTCGGCAGTCAGACGGAGAACCAGTCCCTTGCAAAAGTCGTCACCCAGGTGAGAAGTGACGTTGAGAGCGGATCAACGTTTGCCGACGCACTGAAAAAGCATCCCAAGGTATTCGACAATCTTTATGTCAATATGGTGGCGGCAGGCGAGGCTGGCGGTATTCTGGACACCATCCTTCAGACGGCTCGCTGCATACATGGAAAAGTTCGCAAAGATAAAAAAGCAGATCAAATCTGCAATGATCTATCCATCGGTGATCCTTTTCGTAGCGGTGACCGTGGTGGCCCTTCTCATGGTCATTGTTGTCCCCATGCTGGGCGCCATGTTTGCTGAGTCAGGTCAACTGCTGCCCTTGCCCACCCGCATTGTGATCGCATTCAGTAATTTTCTAAAAGGATGGGGCGGTTTGATCCTTCTGATCAGTATTATAGGTTTCATCGTAGGGTTCAAGCAGTGGAGAAAAACGGAAAAAGGACTGAGAATAACCGATGCTCTTGCGCTCAAGATGCCTGTAATGGGCGATCCTGATACGAAAGGTGGCCGTCGCCAAGTTCACCCGCACGCTCGGAACGTTGCTGACAAGCGGTGTGCCCATTCTTGAAGGGTTATTGATCGTTGCGCGCACGGCTGGCAATAAGGTCGTGGAAGAATGCAATTGTCTCTACCAGACAGAGCGTGAGCGAGGGCAAGACGCTTGCCGAACCGCTCAGTAAAGTCGAAGGTTTTCCCTCCCATGGTCAACCAGATGATCGCGGTCGGCGAGGCAACGGGCGCTCTGGACAATATGCTCAACAAGATCGCGGATTTTTATGATGACGAGGTTGACGCCGCCGTCGCGACCTTGACCTCCATGCTGGAGCCCATGCTCATGATTTTCCTCGGCACGACTGTCGGTTTCGTTATCGTTGCCATGTATATGCCGATATTCCAGATGGGTTCGCATCGCAGGAAAATAATATCCCGTGACCCAAGAGTTCTCAAGAGAGGAATATTATGGCACGTATAAAGTGGCTGATCGTGAGCAGGGTGGTGCTTGTCACCTTTCTGCTCGGAACGCTCATCTTTTTTCAGCATGCAATATAGAATCTATCCGTTTCCGACGGTCTATCTTTACTATTGCGTTCTGTCAATTTATGTACTGACAGGTGTCTACTGGTACCTTCTGCAGAAATTTCATAACCTTTCTTTTCTCGCCTATCTTCAGATTTCCGGAGATATCCTCCTCGTTACGTTTCTCGTATATCTTACCGGCGGCATCGACAGCGGGTTCTCGCTCCTCTATCATTTGACGATCATTTCGGCAAGCATCATCCTCTACCGCCGTGGAGGATATCTTTCCGCATCTCTCTCGAGCATTCTGTACGGCGGCATGCTGGATATGCAGTATTACAACATGCTCGGTCTTGTCCGGAGCCAGAATTTTACCGCCATGCAGGTGCTGTATCAGGTTTTCATCAATATCCTCTCTTTTTATATCGTCGCCTTCTGAGCGGTTACTTGTCCGATCGGCTGCGGAAAACCCGCCAGGAACTTCGCGAAAAGAGCATGGATTTGAGGACCTGAGGACCATGCAGGATCATATCTTGAAAAGCGTGAGGAGCGGGATCCTCACCATGGACCTTGAGGGGGAAATAACCTCCTGGAACCCGGCAGCTGAACATATCACCGGATTCACCTATGCGGAGATCAAGTCCCGCTGGCAGGATCTCTTCGGGAGCAGCATCAAGGGCCTGTTTGGCCATACCGAACGACCTCATGGAGCGCCCATTCCGCTTTGACGGACCGATAGTTAAGAAAGACGGGAGTACGGCCATACTCGGAATGACCGCTTCTCTGCTCAAGGACGACAAGAACACCGTTCGCGGAATCATCCTTATTTTCCAGGATATCACCAAACTCGTCGAGATGGAGGAACAGGTCAGAAGACAGGAACGACTGGCAACGGTCGGCAGCCTGGCGGCCGGCATCGCCCATGAGATACGGAACCCTCTCGCGTCATTCAGCGGGTCGATCCAGGTGCTGCAGGGTGAACTCGACCTCAAAGGGGATGACAAGCACCTCATGGATATCGTGGTCCGTGAAACAGACCGGCTCAACACGATCATCACGGAATTTCTGGAATATGCACGACCTCAAGACCGCTCAGCATACGAAAAAATTGTGCTCTTGCCCCTTCTTGATGAGACGATCACGCTTCTCAAGAACAGCAGGGATTTCAGGGAGGAGATCACCATCAGGGCGCAGGTCGATCCGCAGGTAGTCATACAAGGCGACGCCCAGCGGCTGCGCCAGGTTTTCTGGAACCTTCTTCATAAATGCCTGCCAGGCGATGCCGGACGGCGGTGAGATAACGGTGAGCGCGATGCCGATGTCACGCGCGTGATGACGACACTGGATGGTGTGAAATCATCGTATAGCGGATACGGGTCTGGGGATCGCCCATGAATATCTTGATAAAATATTCGATCCGTTCTTTACGACAAAGACCGGGGGCACCGGCCTCGGACTGGCGATTGTCTACCGGATCATTGAGGACCACGGCGGCACCATTGACGTTGAAAGCGCGACGGGCAAAGGAACGAAATTCAGTATCAGACTTCCTGTGCTGGCAGAGGCTGTCTCTCTGGTGACCAGGAGCGGCAGCATCACGGACCAACATGGTCAGAGGTAGGCGAATCTATGAGCAAAATACTTGTCGTTGATGACGAACAGAGCATGCGGGATTTTCTCTCGATCATGCTGAAAAAAGAAGGCTATGATATGGTTGACGGCCGAGAACGGCGCAGACGCGCTCAAGGCGGTCCAGGCCGAGATCTTCGACCTGGTGATCACCGATGTGAAGATGCCCGGCGTTGACGGTATGGAGGTGCTCAAGACGGTCAAGGAGGTATCTCCGGAGACCGTCGTGATCATGATCACCGCCTTTGCGACTACGGAGACCGCGGTCGAGGCCATGAAGCTCGGGGCATATGATTATATCACGAAACCCTTCAAAGTCGATGAAATCAAGCTGATCATCCAGAAGGCCCTCGAAAAACGCCATCTCAGAAAAGAGAACATTCTTCTCCAAACGAGAGATCGAGTCACGAGCAGGGTTCGAAAACTTTATCGGAAAGAGCGAACCCATGCAGAAGGTGTTTTCTCTCATCCGGCAGGTTGCGGATACCAAGAGCACCGTGCTCATAACGGGAGAGAGCGGAACAGGAAAAGAGCTCGTAGCGAAGGCCATTCACTTCAACAGCTCGCGAAAGAGACGGCCCTTTTGTGACCGTCAATTGCGGAGCCCTGCCCGAGACCCTGCTTGAAAGCGAGCTCTTCGGTTACATGAAGGGCGCGTTTACCGGCGCAACCTCGAACAAGCAGGGACTGTTTGAAGCAGCCAACGGCGGGACCATTTTTCTCGATGAGATCAGCGCCACGACACCGGCGCTGCAGATCAAGCTGCTGCGGGTGCTCCAGGAACGGGAGTTCATGCGGGTCGGCGGGACCGCCGATATCAAGGTGGATGTGCGGGTGATTGCCGCAAGCAACAGGGACCTCCTGGCCGAGGTCTCAAAGGGCGCGTTCCGGGAAGATCTCTACTACCGTCTGAACGTCATCCCGATCCATCTCCCGCCGCTCCGGGAACGGAAGGGAAGATATCCCGCTCCTCGTCGAATTTTTTCCTGAAGAAATTTTCGCGGTGGGAAGGAACCGAAGAAGATCACCCCTGAGGCCATGAAGCTGCTCATGAACTATCGCTGGCCGGGAAATGTTCGGGAGCTGGAAAATACCATCGAACGTCTGATGATCATGACGCCCGATGATACGATTCGTCTCGAACACATTCCGGATACATATGAAAAACGTACAGTCACGCCCTGAACTCATCGCGACGGATATCCCGGCTGAAGGTCTCGAGACTGGAAAAACTTCTTGAAAACATTGAGAAAAGACCTCCTTCAAAAGGCCTTAGAAAAGACCGGGGGAGTCAAGACGGAAGCTGCGAAGCTCCTCGGCCTGTCCTTCAGATCGTTCAGGCACCGACTGCAAAAATATGAATCCACCTCGTAGCTGTTAGAGTTTTCAATTGCAAATCTCGTTCGATTCCGCTACAATCATTCCCTCATGGCATACGAAAATTTAAGGGATTTCATCGCGCTCCTCGAAAAGAAGGGGAGCTCGTCAGGATCAAGGCAGAAGTCGACGCCGAGCTTGAGATCGCTGAGATCACGGACCGGGTCTCAAAACAGAAGGGCGCCGAGAATAAGGCTCTCCTGTTCGAGCGGGTAAGGAATTCCCGGTTTCCCGTGCTTACGAATGCATTCGGCTCCACGAAGCGGATTGTCTCGAGCGCTCGAGGTCAATGATCTTGATGAGATCGGCAAACGCATCAAGGACATCGTGGATCCGACAAATCTCTTTCCCGGACCTGGCGCCGGAATCATGGACAAGATCCAGATGCTGCCAAAACTGGCGGAGCTTGCGAACTTCTTCCCGAAGACCGTGAAAAAAGCGCCCTGCCAGGAGGTCGTTCTTACTGGCGAGCACATAGACCTGTCCCGCATCCCTGTGCTCAAATGCTGGCCCGCAGACGGCGGTCGATTTATCACGCTCCCCATGGTCTGCACCGTCGACCCTGTCACGAAGATCACGAACGTCGGCATGTACCGCATGCAGGTCTTTGACCATCAGACCACGGGTATGCACTGGCATAAGCACAAGGACGGGGCGCGACACTATCAGCACTACGAGGCAGCGGGAAGACGCATGGACGTGGCGGTTGCCATCGGCGGCGACCCTTCCATTATCTATTCTTCCACGGCGCCGCTCCCTCCGGCTATTGGCGAGTTTCTCTTTGCCGGTTTTCTTCGACAGAAGCCGCTTGAAGTCGTTCCGTGCAAAACCGTGGACGTGCGAGTTCCCGCAGAGGCGGAGTTCGTTCTCGAAGGATTTGTCGATCCGAATGAACGCAGGATAGAAGGACCGTTCGGAGATCATACTGGCTACTATTCCGAAGCGGCCGAGTACCCGGTGTTCCATATCACGGCCATCACCCACCGGAAGGACGCAATCTACCCGGCCACCCTCGTCGGCCGCCCGCCACAGGAGGATGCATACCTCGGCAAAGCCACAGAGAGGATATTCCTGCCGCTCCTCCAGATGGTCGCACCCGATATCCTGGACATGGATATGCCGGTCGAGGGCGTGTTCCATAATAACGTGATCGTCAAGATCAGAAAACGGTACCCGGGCCATGGAAAGAAGGTGATCCATACGATCTGGGGGACCGGCATGCTCATGCTCTCAAAGTTCGTCATCGTCTGCGACGAGGACGTGAATATCCATGATTATTCCGAGGTGACCTGGAAAGTCATGAACCATGTCGATCCCCAGCGTGACGTGCTGATTACGGACGGCCCGCTCGATATCCTTGACCACTCCTGTCCGCAGATCGGGTTCGGCGGCAAAATGGGAATTGACGCCACGCGGAAAGGACCCGGTGAGGGGTTCACCCGGCCTTGGCCAGACGAGATCAAGATGGATCCGCAGATTCAAAAAAAGGTCGAAGAACGGTGGAAGGAGTACGGATTCTGATGGCATCCCTCTGATGCCTGATCGCAATTATCTCATTTGATCATCGTATGCTGTTTCTTGAACTATTCTCAATATTCCTTCTGATCTTGCTGAACGGTTTTTTTGCTGCGTCCGAAATCTCCCTGATCTCGCTGCGCAAGAGCCGTGTAAGGCACCTGGTAAAAAGCGGCAATCCGAAAGCAAAAAAAATCCAAAAACTTCAGGAGGAACCTGAACGCTTTCTTGCCACTATCCAGACCGGCGTTACCCTCATCGGCACCCTGGCCGCTACCCTCGGCGGCGTGATCGCCATCGAGCGCATTAAGCCGGTATTCGCTACCATGCCGATCGACTTTTTCCAAAAAGCTGCGGAGCCTCTTGCAGTCGGTGTTGTCGTCGGCATGATCACGTATTTCACGCTGGTATTCGGGGAACTGGTCCCCAAGTCGCTGGCGATCCGGTATTCCGAGAAAATCGCTTTTGCCACATCGACTCCCATTGATATCCTTTCCAGGCTGTTTCGATGGATTCTACGAATGCTTACGATTTCCAATAATTTCGTGCTCCGCCTGATCACGTCTGCCGAACAGCAGGAAACTTTTCACGTTTCGGAAGATGAGGTTAAATATCTCATCCGGGAAGGTCGGAAGACTGGCGTGTTCGAGCCGTCCGAGGAGGATCTGATCCATAGCGTGTTCAAGTTTACCGATACGGTGGTGAAGGAAGTGATGGTACCACGGACCGAGATCGTTGCCGTGGAGTCGGGCACCGACATCGATACCATACTCGGTCTTATGAACACTAAAGGCTTCTCGCGCCTGCCGGTGTATTCCGAGACCATTGATAATGTTATCGGCGTCGTGTATCTTAAAGATATTCTTTCGCTCCACAGAACGAACATACCGTTCCAGCTTGAGACGGTCCTCCGCAAGCCGTACATCGTTCCGCCGAACAAGAACGTAAGCGTCCTGCTCAAGGAGATGCGCGAACGACGTATCCATCTGGCGCTCGTGGGTGACGAGTACGGAGGCACTGACGGCCTGGTCACCATGGAGGACCTCATCGAGGAAATCGTGGGCGACATCAGGGATGAACAGGAAAAAGAGCTCCGGGAGATCGAGGAGATCTCCGCAAACCGCTATGTCGTTGACGGGAGAACGGACATCGGCAAGTTGAATGAGAGACTTGCGGCAAAACTTCCCGAGGACGAATTTGAGACCGTCGGCGGTTTTGTGCTCGGTCTGTTCGGCAGGCTGCCTGCTGAAGGAGACCAGATCCGCTTCGACAATTTGCTGTTTACCGTGCTTCGTCTGCGGAAAAACCGTATCGCACGCATCCGGATACTAAAATATACGCCTGAAAATCATGAACGGGGTGAAGATGAAAACATCATTGGTTCTTGAGACTAATCTGTCCGGCTTAAATCCGCCCAAACGCGGCAAGGTGCGGGATATTTACGACCTAGGAGATACGCTCCTGATCGTGGCAACGGACCGGATTTCAGCGTTCGATGTCGTGCTTCCCAATGCGGTCCCGGGAAAGGGCAGGGTGCTCACCGAGATCTCCAAATACTGGTTCTCGCAGACCGAGATGATCGTGAAGAACCACCTGATCACCACAGAGGTGAAGGACTTCCCACAGGCCTGCAGGCCTCACGCGGCATTGCTCGAAGGAAGAAGCATGCTGGTGAAAAGGACGAGGCCGCTACCCGTGGAATGTGTCGTACGAGGCTATCTGACCGGGTCCGGTCTCAAGGAGTACAAGGCTGCCGGTACCGTGAGCGGAATCAAACTTCCTCCTGGCCTGACCGAAGCCTCCCGTCTGCCGGAGCCGATATTCACCCCCTCAACCAAGGCAGAGGTGGGAGAGCACGATGTAAACATCGATTTCGACACGGTCATAAGGTTGGTAGGAAAAGACACTGCCTACGAAATAAAGAAACATACGCTTGCCATCTATAAAAGGGCGTGTGAACTTGCGGAGCCAAAAGGGATCATCATCGCCGATACAAAACTTGAATTCGGGATATACCATGATGAGGTCATCCTCATCGATGAAGTGCTCACGCCCGATTCTTCTCGATTCTGGCCTAAAAATGATTATCGAGAGGGAGTAGTACAGAAAAGTTTCGATAAGCAGTTCGTGCGGGATTACCTGCTCTCCCTCGCATGGGACCAGCGTCCGCCTGCGCCCGTGCTCCCTGACGATGTGGTGCGAAAGACAAGCGAGAAATACTTTGAAGTGCTCAGAATGCTGACCAGATGACGTTTGTCCTTGACACGCCTCGTGTCTCATCAGTATAATCCGCAATCGATCGACATTTGTGAAGGGGATCTTCATGGAAGATTATAACGAGCTGATACAGCAGCGTTTCAAGAAGCTGGCTGAGATCAGCGCGCTGGGGAAAAAGCCCTATGCCGGCAGGTTCGTCGTGTCTGCTTCCGCACAACAGCTGCAAGACCGGTATGAGCGGACAAGCAAGGAAGACCTCGAGAAGGAGCGCGTCGAAGTAACGGTTGCCGGCAGGGTCATTGCCATGCGGAGCTTCGGGAAGGCATGCTTCAGCCATATCCAGGATGGCTCCGGGAAGATCCAGCTCTATTTTCAGAAAAACACGCTCGGCGAGGAGCAATTCGATTTTTTCAAAAAGATCGACATTGGTGATTTCATAGGCGTGAAGGGATTTTTATTCCGCACCAAGACGGACGAACTGACGGTGGACGTGGAGGACTTCACGCTCCTTTCAAAATCCCTCCGCCCCTTGCCGGAAAAATGGCACGGGCTCACGGACGTGGAAATCCGCTACCGCCAGCGATATGTTGACCTCATCGTCAATCCCGAGGTGAAAAAGGTCTTCCTCCTGCGAACGAAGATCATTCAGGCCATCCGTGCGTTCCTGAACGCCAGGGGATACCTTGAGGTTGAAACCCCCATGATGCAGACCATCCCCGGCGGGGCCACGGCCAGGCCGTTCAAGACACACCACAATGCCCTGGACATGGATCTCTACCTCCGGATCGCGCCGGAGCTGTATCTCAAGCGCCTTCTCGTGGGCGGTTTCGAGCGGGTCTACGAGATCAACCGCAATTTCCGGAACGAAGGCATTTCGACGCGCCACAATCCGGAGTTCACCATGCTCGAATTTTATACGGCGTACGCGGATTACCGTGATCTTATGGACATGACCGAGGAGATGATCAGTTCGGTCGCCCGGGAGGTCCTCGGGACGACGGAGGTGGAGTACGAGGGACACAGGATCAATCTTGCACCGCCGTGGAAACGCATTGCATTCCTCGATTCGCTGCGCGAGGCTGGCGTACCGGATGATGTCTTAAGGGACACCGATAAAGCGCGTGATCACGCAAAGAAGCTTGGCGCGAGCCTGAAGGGCGGGGAACCGCTCGGGAAGCTCCTGAACGAGATGTTTGAGGCATTGGTCGAGCCGAAGCTGATCCAACCGACTTTTGTCACGGATTACCCCACGGATATATCACCGCTCTCCAAGAAGAGGGAGGATAATCCTGATTATGTGGAGCGCTTCGAACTGTTCGTCGTCGGCAGGGAGCTCGCGAATGCGTTCTCCGAGCTGAATGATCCCATTGACCAGAAGGACCGTTTTCTCAAGCAGGTCTCCGAGCGCGAAGCGGGTGATGAAGAAGCGCACCAGATGGACGAGGACTTTATCCGGGCCCTTGAATACGGCATGCCCCCCGCGGCCGGCGAAGGCATCGGGATCGACCGTCTGGTGATGCTGCTAACCGGCTCGAGCTCCATCCGGGACGTGATCCTGTTCCCGCAGATGAAGAAAGAAAAACCGTGAAAACTCCCTACGAGATATTCGTCAGTCTCCGATATCTGAAGACCAAAAAGCGTTACGGCACCGTGTCGCTCAACACGTTCATCTCGATCGCGGGCGTGGTCATCGGCGTAGCAACGTCCATCATCACGCTTTCGGTCATGACGGGATTTCAGGGGTATTTCCGTGACAAGATCCTCTCGGCCATTTCACACATCGTGGTGATGGAATACACCGGCAGCGGGGTAAAGGACGGGGAAGCGCTGCAGGAAAAGGTCAAGAGGGTCCCCCATGTCAAGGCCACGACACCGTTCATCATAAGCCAAGCCATGCTTACAAGCAAGAATCACTTGCAGGGCGTCGTGGTACGGGGAATCAATCCGGAGACCGAAGGCACGGTGACAAGCCTTGAAAAGAACATCACCGAGGGCTCGCTCCGCGACCTCGAATCACCGGGACAGAAGCTGCCGGGCATCGTGATCGGCGAGGACCTTGCCCGCAAATTCGGGGTGGTCATCGGCGATACGGTCACCATGGTAAATCCCATCGGCGAGGAAACGGCCATGGGCATGGTCCCTAAAATGAGAAAGTTCGAGCCTCGTCGGCATCTTCGATGCCGGGATGTATGACTATAACACCGGATTTGCCTATATATCCCTGCCGGAAGCGCAGAAGTTCTTCGACATGCCGGACCGCGTCAGCGGCATCCAGGTGCGGGTCGACGAGATCTACAACGCCGATAAGATATCCGATGCCATCCGATCGGCCGTCGGATATCCCTATTACACCCGTAACTGGATTGAGATGAACAAGAACTTTTTCTCAGCGCTCAAACTTGAAAAGATCGGCATGTCGCTCATCCTTGTCGTCATTATTATCGTGGCGTCGTTCAACATCATCGGCACGCTCACGATGATCGTGATGGAAAAGAACCGCGAGATCGCGATCCTGAAGTCCATGGGCGCACCTGCCAGAAGCATCATGCAGATTTTCATGTTCGCCGGTCTTGTGATCGGGCTTGTGGGTACAACCATAGGCGC
Organism: Nitrospirota bacterium; assembly: GCA_963705595.1. Lineage (GTDB taxonomy): Bacteria > Nitrospirota > UBA9217 > UBA9217 > UBA9217 > DASPSR01. The sequence continues at coordinate 158,890 of CAVPKD010000001.1, forward strand.
TCTCATCGGCTACGGCGCCGTTGCGCTTATCACCAGGACCGGTGTTATCTCACTTCCGAAGGACGTATACCAGGTCAGCCACCTGCCGCTTTCTATCACCGGCCTTGATATCCTGTTCATAGCGGCTACGGCGCTCGGGATCAGTTTCTTCGCAACGCTGTATCCGTCGTGGCAGGCAGCAAAGCAGGACCCGGTGGAGGTATTGAGATATGAATAGCACGGGAGATCAAAAAGTCCAGGTTGGGAGTCAATCATGAGGAGGATGTCATGGCTCAAAAAGGCGGCACAGTAAAAAGATTCATATTGATCGTGATGTTGCTCGCGCTGCTCATCGTGGTCTTCATTATCCTGGGCGGCGGCAACCTGCTGAAGTCCACGGGCAAGTGGATTGGCGGCATGGGGAAAAAGGCAGAGGATATCAAGGGCACGATCGAACACAAGGCAACAACCATCGAGAAGACCGTCGAAAAGCTGAAAGAAAGCGACAAACCGGGAGAGAAGAAATAACTCGATCACTCATCCATGTTCAGGAGCTTCGCAAGACCTTCATGAGCGGGACCGAAGAGCTCCATGTGCTCGAAGGCATTGACCTCGACATTCAGCAGGGTGAAATGCTTGCCATCGTGGGAGCCTCGGGCGTGGGCAAGAGCACCTTTCTCCATATCATCGGAGGACTTGATCGGCCCACGTCGGGCAAGGTGTTGTACGGGGAGCTGGATGTCTTCGGGCTGAACAACGACCGGATCGCACAGTTCCGGAACGAACGGGTGGGGTTCGTTTTCCAGTTTCACCATCTGCTCCCGGAATTTTCCGCGCTGGAGAACGTGATGATGCCGGCGCTCATCCGGAGAATAGACAGGAAGGATGCAGCTAGAACCGCAGCCGATATACTGAACGAGGTGGGTCTCGGCGCGCGCCTGCATCACCGCCCGGGAGAACTGTCCGGCGGTGAACAACAGCGCGTGGCCGTTGCGAGGGCGCTCATGCTTCACCCTGATGTGGTGCTTGCCGACGAACCCACGGGGAACCTCGATGCCCACACGGGTGAGGCGGTCCATCGAGCTCCTGCAAGACATCAACAAGCAGAAGGGCGTGACCTTTGTGATCGTGACCCATAATGACAAGCTTGCTATTCGGGCAGACCGGGTGCTCAGGATGACGGAGGGCAAGCTTATTCCGGAGCATTGACGGATCACCTGTCTATACCGGCGTGTCCGCCCCGAACCGCGGCATCACACCAGATCCAAGACCTGCAGCATCTTTTCCCTTGACTTTAAGCAGGCTTCAAAAGTATTATAAAAGGTCATATTTACGAGATAACTACCGGGGAACAATCTAATGAATCTTCTTTTTTTTCAAGCAACTATAGGTGCATATCTACTGCGCGGCCGCAGGGTATATAGCCTACATCATAAAACCGGAACGCAGCTGGGTTGCAGTGGCTTCCCTCTGGGCCACGGTTGCCGGATATCTTCTGCATGTATGCCTATTTTGCACTGCGATGGGTTGAATCCGGCCGCATCCCGGTCACGAACTTCTTCGAAGCCGCCAATTTTCTCGGCATGGGCATCGTGCTCGTGTTCCTGATCATGGAATTCCGGTACAAGATCGCCGCTCTCGGCTCGTTCATGCTGCCGCTCGTCCTGATTCTCATGATCCCGCACTTCGGTGCTGTCCGGCAGGATCAAGGAAATGAACCCTGTGCTCAAGAGCGGCTGGCTCGGCGTGCATACGAGCTTCGCCGTTCTCGGTGATGCGGCCTTCGCCTTCGCCTTCATCGTTTCGATCATGTACCTGATCCAGGAGCGCCAGCTCAAGGCCAAACATCTGGGGGCGATATTTCACCGCCTGCCGTCGCTCGATATCATGGACACCCTCGGCTACAAGGCGCTGACCTTCGGCTGGCCCCTGTTCACCCTCGGCATGATCACCGGCTCGATCTGGGCGAACAGCGCATGGGGAACGTACTGGAGCTGGGACCCGAAGGAGACCTGGTCGCTCATCACCTGGGTCATCTATCTGGTGCTTCTGCACCTGCGTACGATCGGGTGGCGGGGCAGAAAGATGGCCTTCCTCTCGATCCTCGGATTCGTGTTTGTTCTGGTCAGCTTCTTTGTTGTAAGCCGCGTGAACGTCGGGAAACATACGTTTTAAGGTGGCGGAAGAATGGGCATTATCGTTGTCGGTCTCAGTCATAAAACAGCGCCTATCGAGGTGCGTGAGAAGCTCAACTTCCCGGAGAGCACGCTTCCCGATGCGCTCAGGAAGCTCATGACCTATGAGGGGATCCGGGAAAGCCTCATTGTGTCCACGTGCAACCGCGTGGAGATCTACGCTTCGGTGACAGGACAGCGCCAAAGGCATCGATCGGATCAAACAGTTCATTTCCGATTACCACGGCCTCTCGCGCGAAGCACTTGGAGCAGTCGCTCTACGTTTATCCCGACGCCCAGGGCGTGCGCCACACCTTCCGCGTGGCCTCGAGCCTCGACTCCATGGTGCTGGGAGAGGCGCAGATCCTGGGACAGCTCAAGGACGCCTTCGATATCGCCCTCAAGACCAAGACCACGAGCACCATTCTGAACAAGCTGATCAAGAAGGCCATCTCCGTCGCGAAGCGGGTCCGCACCGAGACCAGGCTCGCCGAAGGGGCGGTGTCCATCAGCTCCGCCGCCGTGGAGCTGGCAAAGAAGATCTTCGGCGACCTGGACGGGCAAGACACGTCATGCTTCTGGGCGCCGGCGAGATGGCCGAGCTGGCCGCCCAGCATCTCCTGGGCAACGGCGTGAAGAACATCATGGTCGCGAACCGCACCTTCGAGCGCGCCGAGGAGCTTGCCAAGGAGTTCAAGGGCGACGCCATCCGGTTCGAACATTTCCCCGACGCCCTGGTGATGGTGGACATCCTGATCTGCGCGACCGGCGCGCCGAACTATGTCGTCAACCGCGACATGGTCAGCCGGGCCCTCAAGGAACGGCGCCACAAGCCCATCTTCATGATCGACATCTCGAATCCGAGGAACATCGACCCCGAGGTCGACAAGGTCGACAATGTGTATCTCTATGACATCGACGATCTTCAGAGCAAGGTCGATGTCAACACCGAGGGCAGGGCAAAAGAAGCGGAGAAGGGCCGAAGAGCTCGTGATCGCAGGAGGTCGAGACCTACCTCCAGTGGGAACGTGCCCTTGATGCCGTGCCGACCATCGTGGACCTTCGCGAGAAGGTGGAGGATGTCCGCAAGCGCGAATTGGACAAGACCCTTGGCTCGCTGAACGGCATCACCGACGACCAGAAACGGGCCGTGGAAGCTATGTCCCAGGCCATTGTGAACAAGCTTCTCCACGCACCTCTCGTGGTCCTGAAGCAGGCGGCCTCCGCGCCGGACGCCGGCGATAATACGATCGCCATCGCGCGCAGGCTGTTTAACCTGGACAAGGAATTGAAACGGCCTGGGCATGAGAAAGCTGCCGAAACATCCGCTCAAGGATTGCCGGAACAAGGCTCCGGTTCCAAGAGCCCCTGCCGATGAATCACAGAACAGAGAACGCGGGCCAGGAGATCAGGGCTCCGGCCGAGCGGTTCCCTGACGTAACCTTGACCTTGCAGGCTTGTATAAGGAGCATTTCATTGAGAAAACAGATCAGGATCGGTACGCGCGGCGAGCGCCCTCGCGCTCTGGCAGGCTGAGTGGGTGAAGTCGGAGCTCGAGAAGAAATATCCGGGCATGACCGTGACGCTCACGAAGATCAAGACCACGGGGGACAAGATCCTCGACGTGCCGCTGGCCCAAGGTGGGCGGCAAGGGGCTCTTCGTAAAGGAGATCGAGGAGGCCATGCTGGCGAACGAGATCGACATCGCCGTGCACAGCATGAAGGACGTGCCGACCTTCTTTCCCGACGGTCTCCATCTTGCCTGCATCACGAAACGCGAGGACCCGCGAGATGCCCTGCTTGTCGCGGAACAAGGTAAAGTTCAAGGACCTGCCCAAGGGCGCGAACGTAGGCACGAGCAGCCTCAGGCGCCAGGCCCAGCTCATGAACGTCCGGCCCTGACTTCGTGATCCATCAGCTGCGCGGGCAACGTGGACACGCGGCTCAGGAAGCTCAAGGAAGGGCAGTTCGACGCCATCATCCTTGCCGCGGCAGGGGTCAAGCGGCTCGGACTTGCGGAGAACGTGACGGAATACATCGATCCCGGAGTCAGCCTGCCTGCCATCGGCCAGGGCGCGCTCGGCATCGAGTGCCGGGTCGACGACCGGGAACTGAACGACCTCATCGCGTTCTTCAACCATGCTGACAGCCGCACCTGCGTTACGGGCGAGCGGGCGCTCCTGCGCAGGCTCGAAGGCGGATGCCAGGTCCCGATCGCCTGCTACGGCCAGATGAAGGACGGGAAACTCCAGCTCACCGGCCTCGTGGGAAGCGTGGACGGAAAGCGGATCATCAAGGACTGCATCGAAGGCGCTCCGGACAAGGCGGAGAAGCTTGGCGTTGACTCTGGCAGAGAAGCTCCTGTCCCAGGGCGCGGACGTGATCCTGCGGGAAGTCTACGGGCACAAGACGGACTTCAGCGGCAACAACCTGCTGGAGAATTAGATCAGCGAACCAGTATCTTCGAACCGCGCCAGGCGCGAAGGTCGCGAAGGTTTATTCCTCACAGGGAAGATTTTTCTTTCCTTCGCGAGCTCTGGCGTCTTCGCGGTAATTTTATTTATAGATGATCATGACCCAATCAATCGGAAAAGTATATTTAATCGGCGCCGGCCCCGGCGATCCGGGCCTGATCACGGTCAAGGGCCTGGAGTGCGTGAAAAAGGCGGACGTGATCATCTACGACTATCTCGCCAACGAGCGGCTGCTCGAGCACCGGCGTCCCGACGCCGAGCTTATCTACGTGGGCAAGCAGGGGAGCAGGCATACGCTCCCCCAGGAAGAGATCAACGCCTCATCGTCAAGAAGGCAAAAGAAGGGAAGATCGTCGCGCGGCTCAAGGGCGGCGACCCTTTCATCTTCGGCCGGGGAGGAGAAGAGGCCGAGGAGCTTGTCGATAACGACATCCCTTTCGAGATCGTGCCCGGCGTGACCGCAGCAACGGCCGTGCCGACCTATGCTGGCATCCCGCTCACCCACCGCGATCATACCGCAAGCGTGGCCTTCGTGACCGGCCATGAAGACCCGACCAAGCCGGAATCAAAGGTGCACTGGGACAAGATCGCGACCGGCATCGGCACGCTGGTGTTTTTCATGGGCATGAAGAACCTCCAGAATATCGTGGACAATCTTATCTCGCACGGCAGGATCCTGAAACGCCGGTGGCGCTCATCCAATGGGGCACCCGCACGGACCAGCGGGTCGTGACCGGCACGCTCAAGGATATCGTCCCCAAGGTCAGGGAGGCGAAGCTCGGACCGCCGGCCATTATCGTGGTAGGCGAGGTGGTGCAGCTCAGACAGAAGCTCAACTGGTACGAATCCAAGCCGCTCTTCGGAAAACGGGTCGTCGTGACGCGCTCGCGCGACCAGGCAAGCGTGTTCGCCGAGATGCTCATCGACCGCGGGGCGACGACCATCGAGTTCCCGACGATCGACGTTGTCCCTCCCGCGACCTGGGCCGAGCTTGACCAGGCCATCGACGCGATCGAGTCATACCAGTGGGTGATCTTCACGAGCGCGAACGCCGTCCGGTTCTTTTTGGAGCGGCTCCGGGGCCGCGGCATGGATATCCGGCTTGCTCAAGGGCGTGAAAATCTGCGTCGTCGGTCCGAAGACCGCGGAATCGCTCGAACAGTACGGACTCAGGGCTGACCTGATACCGGCGGAGTTCAAGGCGGAAGGCGTGCTTGCCGCCCTGGGCGGCGCGAACGTGAAGGGACAGAAATTCCTGATCCCCCGGGCGAAGGTGGCGCGCGAGATCATTCCGGACAAGCTGAGGGAACTCGGCGCGGAGGTCACGGTCGCGACCGCGTACGAGAACGTTAAACCGACGAGCCGATGTCGGACCGCGTCAGAAAGCTTTTGCAGGAAAAAAAGATCGCAGCGGTGACCTTCACCAGCTCTTCCACGGTGCATAATTTTATTGAAATACTCGGCCAAAAAGAGTATAAATCATTACTGGATGGCGTTGTCGTGGCCTGCATCGGGCCGGTCACGGCGAAGACCGCGGAAGAATACGGCATGAGGATAGACATCATGCCGAAGGAATATACCATCCCCGCGTTCGTTGATGCGATGGTGGATTTCTTCAAAAAAAAGATGAGAGTTTCATAGGATAAGGAGAGTTCATGATTACCATTTCAGATGTAGCAGCAGACAAGATCAAGGAAATCCTCAAGGCGGAAGGCGTGCCGAACCACGGCTTGCGCGTGTCAGCGGGCGGGGGCGGATGCTGCGGCCCTTCCTACGAGATCATGATCGACGACAAGGCAGGCGACGGCGACACCGTGGTCGAGAAGAACGGCGCCAAGCTCTTCGTCGATGAGACGACCGCCAAAACCATTGCCGGCGCCGAGCTCGGGTTCGTCAGCGACGAGCGGGGCGAGGGCTTTGTCATCGGCTTCCCGAACGGTGCACCTGCAGGCGGAAGCTGTGGGTGCGGCACGGAGGAAACCCGGCCGAGCAGCGGCGGCTGCGGGTCCGGCGGCTGCGGCTGCAGCTAAGGTCTTTGGGGACGCAGATTTTCTCAGATGAACGCAGATATAGCTTGACGTCTCAGTTTAAAGAGTTGTAATCTTCTTTTTCTGCGTCACGCAGCGTCCACGGTCTTTTTGTTATATTTTCCCAGGAGATTTCATGTTCCAGCCCTTATACCGGCCGAGAAGGCTGCGGTCCAACGAGAACATACGGCGCATGGTGAGGGAGACGAAGCTCTCTCCCGATGATTTCATCTATCCGCTCTTCGTCACCCACGGCAAGGGCGTGAAGAAAGAGATCAGCTCCATGCCCGGGAACTTCCAGCAGTCCATCGACAATATCGTGAAGGACTGCGAAGAGGTGCATGGGCCTCGGCATCCCTGCTGTCCTTCTCTTCGGCATCCCGGAGCACAAGGACGAGGTGGGCAGCGAGGCCTACTCCGACGAGGGCATTGTCCAGCACGCGATCAAGGCCATCAAGAACAAGACTGCCCGAGCTTATCGTGATCACCGACGTCTGTCTCTGCGAGTACACGAGCCACGGCCACTGCGGCGTGATCAAGAACGGCAAGGTCCAGAACGACGCCACGCTCGAACTTCTCGCCAGGGAAGCGCTCTCCCATGCCAAGGCGGGCGCGGACATGGTCGCGCCATCGGACATGATGGACGGCCGGGTCGGCGCCATTCGCGAGACACTCGACAGTGAAGGCTTGCACGATATTCCGATCATGTCCTACGCCGCGAAGTACGCTTCGAGCTTCTACGGCCCGTTCCGCGAAGCAGCTGAATCGACGCCGCAGTTCGGCGACCGCCGCTCGTACCAGATGGACGCCCCGAACAGCCGCGAGGCCCTGCGCGAGGTCGCCCTGGACATCGACGAAGGCGCGGACATCGTGATGGTAAAGCCGGCGCTCGCATACCTCGACATCATCTATCAGGTCAAGCAGCAGTTCAATCTGCCCGTGGCAGCCTACAACGTGAGCGGCGAGTTCTCGATGATCAAGGCCGCGGCAAAGCTCGGCTGGATCGACGGCGAGCGCGCCATGATGGAGTCGCTCATCGCGATGAAGCGCGCAGGCGCGGACATCATCCTCACCTATTTCGCCAAAGAAGCGGCGGCGCTCTTGAACAAATAACAGCAGCCCGCCGAGATCTGCGTTATCACTCCTTTCACATCCCGCAGTTTTCTAGCTCATGATGGAGATCTAACGGTTTCTCCTACTCATACTAAGGAGGGTAGAATATGCTTATTGCGATATTTGTGATTCTCGTGATGATCTTTGCCTACGGTATAACGAATATTCAATCAGCCGAGACACGAGGGTGGTTAGGAGCTCTTGTTGCATTCATATTTATCGTGGGATTGCAAAGATATCTCATTTTGAGGGCAAATAAAGAGCGAGAGCAAAAATTGAAATTGTTTGATCTTATCGTGACCAGTGAAGACAATCGGTATAGTCTTTCGCGATTTCAAATATACGTCTGGACAGTTTGGGTGGTCATTGCCTTCGTCCAGGTGGCATTCGCTACACTTACCTTTCCCATCGTCCCGGAAAACCTCGCGATCCTGATGGGAATCAACGGCACAACAACCGTCATCTCGACGGCCATAACGGATATTGAAAAGCTGAAGCTTGCGAAACCTGCAGAGCAGCCAGTCTTTTTCAGTGATATATTCCTTGATGCTAGCGGTACACTTGACCTACCACGTACCCAGATGTTTATCTGGACAATAGTTATACTCGTGACCCACATGGTCATATTCTGGAAGGGGTATCTTGCAGGCAGGCCCAGTCTCCCGGAAGTTTCAGGTGGAATGTTGATATTGATGGGAGTAAGCCAGGGGATATATCTGGGAGTAAAAGCAGCACATGAGAAGAAAACACTATGAATTCATACTATGGGCAGAGAGACTGAGTGCATTGCATTTGCACGACGAAATGCAGTCATGGTCTTTGTTGATTTTATCGAACCAATAACGGGGATAAGCAACTTATTAAAGAGCGAGAGAGCCGATGATCACGTCAGCTCGGTCATAAGATAATAGATCAGGTGTCTTATGGCAATCCATCCTAAAAATAATCGAGAGTGACCTGCCCCGATTATTGTACCTGGTGGAGAGTTGGATTTTTGGGTTGCCATACGGCGGATAGCTAGTTCTTTTCATTGACACCTCTATTCCATCCGGAGTAATATTGGAACCAAGGAAGCACAAAGTTGAAGAAAGAAGTATTAAGTAACAGGCGAGGCGAGAAATGGATCTTTTAAACCAGGTCCGTGCATATCACTATCTGGTCGGGGTGCTGACGAAGCAGCAGCGTGATCTCTTTTGCGGTCAGTGCAGCGCATGGAACAACACATTGAACAATACCAGGGAAGAGCTTAAGCAGTTCGATGTCGAGCATGCAGCCGAACTTCACAGCCTTTCCCCGGAGGTCATAGCGTTCCTGGCCGATACCCGCAGCTGCCTCGAAGGTCTTGCCAATGTTGCTCATCCTGCAGGCCAAAAGAAGGCCGGAAACTGCAAGCTGCCAGAAGGCGTGTGTTTCGTGAAGGCCTCCCGTTCTCTTCGGGAAAAGGTCTGAACAGTGACCAAGCACGTGAGGCGATAAGAAGGCAGAATTAGGAAACATGCGAGGTAAGAAGCGAAGTACCTCATATATCCCAAAAAGCTAGATTTTTCTATACGTTCAGAATAGAATTATCGGTATTTCTAGACTTTTTCAACAACCCGCAAGTTATGCCCAATTCATTTTCTTCAGTGACACTCCTTTTCGGAACAGAGGAAGTTCATGACTTTCAAAAGTGATAGTAATGTGTTATTATTTAGCTAACGCTTCAGTTGCCGAAAAAACGAGGTCGCTCTCATGTCCACACTCATTCAGGTCTTTTCCGACTATATCTGACCCTTCTGCTACATCGGCGAAGGCCTCGTCGAAAAACTGAAGCAGGAGTTCGATCTTCAGGTCAAATGGAGGGGCGTGGAGATCCATCCGGAAACGCCCCCGGAGGGGACCCCCATGGCAAAGCGCTTCCGTCCTGAGGACATCAAACGCATGATGGAGCACCTTCGGAGCATGGGCGCGCCGTTCGGGATCACCTTCGTTGACCGGCCCCTTCTGTCCAATTCCCGCCTGGCCCTTCAGGCCGCTGAATTCGCTCGCGAGCAAGGTCTGTTCGATCCGTTTCATACCACCCTGTTCGCAGCGTATTTTTCCCGCGGCCTGGACATTGGAAATATCGACGTCCTCGCAATGATCGCTCATGAATCGGGTCTCGATGCCGGGGCAATGAAACAGGCCCTGCAAGTCGGGAAGTACCTCCCCGCGCTCGAAGCGGCAAAGGAGGAAGCGGCTGTTCGGGTCGTAACCGGCGTGCCGACGTTCTTTATCGGAGACAAAAAGTCTGTGGTCGGCGCTCAGCCCCTCGAAGTGTTCCGGAAGACCCTCCGTTCCGCGTGATTTCGCAGTATGTACCGTGCAGACTTTTATTGTCAGATCCTGCTGCTTGAATTTATGTTCATTGCGCACTCTATCCAATCACCATCGTCCCCATCCCGATCTCTCCTTGAGGCCTATGCGATCGAACGGACCTGAAAATCGCCGCCATAAGCGATTGCCGCAGCATCAGCGCAGCAGCGTGGAGGTCGACGTCGAGTCGCTCCTGTCATGCGAGAACCACTGCAACGGCTGCGCCAGGGGCGAGCGATGCTGCTGCTCGTCGTACGAGGTTTGCGTTACCACGGCGGAGCTGAAAAGGATCATCAAGGTCCTGCCCGAGGCTGCCAGGCTCTGCCCCCATCTCCTGACCATGCGAGGATACGACAACGTGTTCGAGGAAGAGGAACCCGGACTTTTTTCCATCGACACGACCGAGGACGGCCTCTGCCTCTTCGCCTACTGGTCCCATCACCGGATCCACTGCTCCCTGCACACCGTCGCAAAGAGGCTCGGCTTGCCCCTGGAGCAGGTGAAACCGAAGGTCTGCCTCCTCTGGCCCATGCACTTCTCGGAAGGCGATGAGGTCCTCGCCATGATCAACGATGCTTATCTGTTTAACTGCAATACCCGGAAAACGCCGGGTTCGCGCACTATGAGCCCTGGCTTTGTCGAGGCGATCGAGCTGGTGTACGGCGAGGGATGCGGGACCCAGGTGAAGTGCGCGGCGGAGAACGGGGAACGGCGCACGCTACTGGTCACCCGGCGTTAAGGATATCCTGGGGTCACCCATGCATGTATGAATATTATTAAACTTCGGAGGTGGAATCATGAGTGTGGTTCACCGCTTCACGGGAGAAGACGGGAATTTCAACTGGGAAGGCGCAATCCCGCGGGGTTATATCAAATCGAATACCAAGGGCGCCGACGGCAAGGTCCTGATCGGCAAGGCCGACGGCGCCCAGCAGTTCATTGTTCGTTATTTCAGGGTCGAGCCGGGAGGCTGGAGTGCGCATGAGAAACACCCTCACGACCACGGTGTCTTTATCCTCCACGGAAGGGCGCGCGTGCTGCTCGGGAACAAAGAAGTCGAGGTTGGTCCTCGCGATGCAGTATATATCAGCCCGAACGAGGAGCATCAATTGCATACCCTCGGTGATGAACCCCTCGGCTTTCTCTGCATCATACCGCCAAAGGAAAGCGAAATAGGGTAAGGGACACGCGTGTGCGAAGGTCGTGAAGTAATGCTAAAGATTTTTCGGTTAAATACCAGAAGTTATAAATTTACTTTGTGTCTTGAGCTTCACGGCAAACTTTATTTTCATACTGACTGAACTCCCGGGGCGATAGATGCGCGACGCGATAGCCATAACAGCGAACATGACCAAAAGCCGGAGACATCCTGCTGGATTGTATGTCCTCTTTTTTACAGAAATGTGGGAGAGGTTTTCCTACTATGGGATGCGATCTTTGCTGGTCTACTACATGATCAAGCACCTGCAGTTCACGCAGGAACGGTCGTCCGAGATTTACGGGCTCTATACCGGGATTTGTCTACTTCACCCCGCTCTTCGGCGGCATGCTCGCGGACCGGCTTCTTGGGCAGCGCCGAACGGTGATCCTGGGAGGAGTGCTTATGGCTATCGGACATTTCCTGATGGCCGTTGAAAGCCTGTTCTTCCTGGCTCTGATCTTCCTGATCCTCGGAAACGGCGCCTTCAAACCGAATATCTCAACGCAGGTCGGGGCGCTTTACCCTGCGGGCGACCATCGCCGTGACCGCGCGTTCAGCATTTTCTATATGGGGATCAATCTCGGAGCGTTCTTTTCACCGCTCGTGTGCGGGACCCTCGGCGAGAAGATCGGGTACCACTTGGGGCTTTGGCGCGGCCGGCGTCGGCATGGTGATCGGGCTTCTCGTTTATCTCTGGGGCCAGAAGCACCTTGCCCCCGATCTGATCATGCAGAAAAAGGGATCCATGCAGCAGAGGTCCTCAGAACCGATGACACGCGAGGACTGGCTGAAGATCGGCGCGATCTTCGTCATGATGGCGCTCTCCATCGTTTTCTGGAGCGTGTACGAGCAGCAGGGCAACACGATGGCGCTTTGGGCGGACGCCAATACGGACCGGATGATCTTCGGCTGGGAGATGCCGGCATCGTGGTTCCAATCGTTCAATCCGCTCATGATCTTCATTCTGGTTCCCGTGCTGAACATGTTCTGGGGCTGGCAGGATCGCCGCGGAAAAGAACCGTCGAGCATCGCCAAGATGGGAATCGGCTGCATCCTGCTTGCCGCGGCCTTTCTGGTCCTGATTCCGCCGGCCCGGGAACTGGCAGTCAACCCGAAGGCAAGCCTCTGGTGGTTGACAGCCTGCACGTTCGTGCTCACGATCGGCGAGGTCTATCTTTCCCCGATCGGCCTCTCTCTGGTGACCAAGATCGCTCCCGCCCGGATCGTCTCCATGATGATGGGCGTTTGGTTCCTCTCGAGCTTTTTCGGCAACTACCTGTCGGGATATCTTGGATCGTTCTGGGAGAAAATGCCCAAGGAGAATTTCTTCCTGCTGATGTTCGCCCTGTCCTTCGCCACGAGCTTGGCGTTCTTCGCTCTCCTGAAGCCGCTGAAAAAGGCGATCGGACACGACAAGCAAGCCGCCGCGGACGTCTGATTACGAAAAGGCAATTACCGAATGGGCGCGCAGTGAGTAATTGTCACGCTGTTTACCGAACTTTCTAGAATAAGGGGCAATTTTGATGCAGCCACACTTAAAGAAGGTCTCCATCGAATCGTTGACCGCCATCCCGTGCGCTCCTCCGCTTGTGCCCGCGTTTTTGGTAATGGTTCATGCTTGTGCTATGAACGGGCATTAGGGACAAAGCAAGTGAAAGAGAAAGAGGGTGCCGGAAATATCCTGCACCCTCGGTATTTATTTGCCCTCTGCTCAACCGTTATTCAACATTGAACGTCGCCGACTTGAGCACTGCGCCCGACTCGTCCAGCACGTCCACCTTCCAGTCGCCCTTCATGCCGCCGAGGGACTTATTCGCCCAGGTCCTCCACCGCGATGACTTCTTCACCTGCTGGGTCACCTTGCCCATATCATTCTGTCCAAGCGTCCAGACATAGGTGATGGTGGTGTCCTGTAGCACGTCCTTGAACTCCAAATAGCAGTACACCTTCTCCTGGGTCGCGGGAAATGATGCCGCGATTCCGACAGGTTCGCGGTTCTCGACGGAGCCGGCGATTTCCATATGCGCGATCGTGAGGCCCGCAGCTGGAACCGGAGCTGCCGGGGTCGTTGCAGGGGAGGCGGGCGTTGCGGGCGCTGCCGGCATTGCGGGCTCAGCGGGTGTTGCAGGAGCAGATTGGGCGATAGTCGCCTGCTGGGCCAGGACGACGCCTGCTACCAAGAACAGCATGAATACCAGACAACCGATCATAACTTTTTTCATAAAGACAACTCCTTTCACAGGGATTTTTGACTAAAGTATAGAAGAAGACGTTTAGAATGTAAAGGTGGATAATGGGGATTTTTTGGGGATGTCGATAAGGACGACAGAAGGGGGCTAGTCATGTCCACTGGCGATTACCTCACAATCGAATCATTCTTTTTTTCTATTTTCCCCAACAATGAGGATGTTGGGGTCTCCTATGAAATAAAGGCTGTACCTTGAAACTTATTTTTATCATCCCGCATCATTCGAGCCGGGAGGGAAAAGAAAAGGTGATATGACATCCTGATGTCATATCACCTCTGCAGTGGATTGATCGTTTGGCGATCTTGTCATGCCGTGATGCACGGCTTTCCCCGTTCACGCGCTCAGGGCGGGGAACCCTAGTTCTTCTCTTCTTTGTCTGCTTTCGTGGACAATCTTTCCTTTTTCTTCCTGCCCGCCAGGTACGCCTCCACAGGCCTCCACTCGAAGGTCATGCTCTTCCCCGCGATGGCCGCTACGCCTTTCATGGCAAGGTTGACAGCGCCGATGGCCAGGGCCGCAAAGAACCCGACCGGCAGCAGGACGACGTATGCCGCACCGATGAAGGGGGCGGCGGCGATCTTGCCGACGGACTTCAGGATATGCCTGGCTCCGCCTGCCTGCTCGATATAGTTCAGGTCATCTTTGCCTGTTGCGACCACGGTCTTGAATGGCGTGGGCTTCAAGGCCTCCCAGAAAAGGAGAAACCCGCCGATGGCCAAAAGTGACATGATGTACTCGATTCCCTTTACGTGCGTGATAAAATCAACTAGCGTATACATAGTATTGCCTCCTCTCTATAGTTTAGGATTTAGTTTCCCATTCTTGTCCCGTTGTGCAGCCGTATTCCCGTCGCGTGAGCCGCTCCCTGGCGCTCCTGCGTTACTTTTTCTTTTCTGCCTTCTTTTTCTTCTTTCCCGCCAGGTAGGCGCTCATTGGCTGCCACCCGAAGGAGATGCTCTTCGCCGCCAGGTTGTACATGCCTTGCAGAACGGCGCGCACTGCCAGGGTTACCACGGTTGCTATGCCGATGATCGGCATCAGGACCGCGTAGAGCAGTCCGATGATCGGCCCCGACAGCAACATGACAGCCGACGACATCCTGAAGTAAGTTGTCCCTTCACCCGTGAGGACGCCTTCACTGGCCACATCGATCCTCCGGCCCTTTGCCAGATCCCAGTACGTTCCCTTTCCAACCTTGTTTCCGCCTTTGTAGGTAAGCATTGTGATGTCCTCCTTTCGCGACTTTATTCTCTATGCTTAATGTATAACAGTGATCCTGTTTTTTGTAAATGGGAAGAAACTCCTATTGAGGGGAGTAAATTATCCTAAAAAGCCCGAGAAAGTGTAGGGAACAGCACAGCAAGTGGACAAAAGTTGCATGCGGCGCAAAAGCGGCGGGAAACACTGCCCTGATGCCGTAAAAGCGTTGATTCTGAGAGAGGGATTCCTGCGGTCGTTGGCAGACATTTCCTGCGCTGCGGCATGGTGAAGGGGAAGGTGAGGATCCCGTAGAGCGCGTCCAACGGTTCCCCACATCGGCAATGCGGAAAGAACATATTCCGCGTCACCCTGAACATAATGACAGGCGACCTTGTTGATTTTGATCGCGAGCGCCAAGGATATCGTAGACTACCTCGATGCTGCGCCAGGGGAGTTTCAGAAGATCGTTGCTGATCTCGGTAATGACAAGTCACGAGACATCACCTTATTACGATTGCTACAGTAGAATCCCGGGCGCGAAGCTTCGTGACGTTGTTTCTAAGCTTGCTTCTCGGGCCTGGTAAGCAGCTCCTGCAAAAGCACTGATAGAAACGATATCCCCGTATCGCCAGGTGAAACGCCGTTATATTTCTACCCCGCGTTCGGGACCTCAACTCTGAAAAAAGGTTTCCACCGTATCGTGAACGACCTCCCAGCCTCTGCGGATCCGCGTGAAGCAAAAGAAAGGATTGAGGACCTTTAATGTTTGCCTATTCTAGCCGAGTGAGTTAAAATGAAGTGGGGTAGAGAATGATTATACGTCACCAAAAAACCGATGAGCTAGGCGAGACGGAGAAAGAAAAAAAACCCACAGAAAAGCCTGCGGGGGCAAGCAGCGACGACATCTGTAGGTGTAAAGAAGTCGCGGTAATGAAGCCCCGTAAGCTTCTCGGGCTCATGATAAGCGACCTAGCTTTCTGGAAAAAAGCGAAAAAAGGGTGATCCGGGAACGCAGTGTGACCTTCAAACGAGATGCATGTGAAATAGGTCCTGCAAGGAGAAAATGATCAATGGGCTATAAACAGGTATTCCAGCCCCTTACCAGGGAAGATACGATAACGGTAGTGCTCTACCGTGCAGGCATCGTGATATCCACTATCATCATGAGCGCTCTGGCATATCTCCTGGCGACGGCATTTTCAATTTCCAACACGGTGCTTATCAGCCCGTCGGCAGATATTCTTGCCTATGGCCTCCATGCATCCGTTGGTATCAGCGTATTCTTCATTCATCTTTACGTCGGCAAGTTCAAAAGTTTCCTGAAGAATCTGTACTACGTGAGCCTTGTCTGTCTTATCGTCCTCCTCTCCATCGGAAAGGGGTCCCTGTCCGGCGCTCTCGCCCACGGACCAAACAGCCTGCTCCTGCTGCCGCTTTCCGGGTGTCTGGGATTCGTGACCGCGAAGGAGGCTTTCTGCTTCAAGCTCGTTGAGGGCTATCTCCTTGCCATGATCATGCCGGTCTACCTGCTGCTGGTTTCGGGTGGCATCCTCGCCGGTCAGGGCGCGGCCTATGGCCTGGTTCTGATCGCCGTCATGCTTGTCATCTTCACGCTGCGAAAAGTATTCATGCCGCTCGCCTACGATATCGGCGATAAATCAGCCTATCAATAAAACTAAACTCACGCCGAGGCTACCGTAGCATCCGCAGCCTCGGCCCCTGTCTTACTTTTCTTCAGCAACAACCTTCAACTTTTCCTCGATGGCAGACGGTGCGCCGGAGATCTTCATGAACGTGCCCATGGTGAGGTCCGGAAAATCGAGGGCAATGCGGAGCTTGCCGTGGAGCATGTACACCGTACCGTTGGAGACGACCAGTTCGTAGGGGAGATGGGGGGTGTGTTTCAACTCGCCAAGGTCAGTGACCTTCATGATCGCGGCATCGGCGCCGCTGCCGTCGGCAATGGCAACGCCGATGACCGACTCTTTCTTGCCCGGCACATCCACGCGGTACACCTTCGATGATCCGCCTTTCTTCGCCGCAAGTGCCGCTTCAACAACTTCGAGCGCCTTGTCCTGCGACGGATAGGAGGCAAGTTTTATCGGTTCGTCGAAGTAGGGCATCATGACCATATAGTGGTACTTCCGGAGCTTGGCAGCGGTCATGCCCTCCCGGGACCCGAACTCAGCGGTTTTGTTGATTGCCTGTTCGAGAGCTGCGGCGACATCCTCGAGTCTTTCCTGCATCCGATAGGCAGCCGCGTAGTATCGCGGGTTTGTGGCTGCCACCTGGAGCTCCTTTCCGGTATCGGTGACCGAGACTCGTACGATAGCGCCGTAAGCACCGAAATCCGACCTGGCCGCGGCGGCTTTGAGGGCGTCGCTCGTGACTACCAGAACACGGGCTCCCTTGTACGGTTCATAGTCGCCGACGATCTGGAAACCCTTCTGCTCCAGTCCGGCCTTCACTTCAGGCAGCTTAGCCTCGATGGTCCCTGTCCCGCGGTAACCAAGAAGATAGGGCTTCAAGGCCTGGTCCGCGGCCGGCGCGGATGGTACGATGCAAAGCGACAGGATGGAAATGAACAAAGCGATGAGTGACTTGTTCAGCATGGTGTTCCTCCTTTCGGATTGGGATATCTAAGCATAGCACAGAGGTCAAATTCGGTCAATAAATATCGCAACACTGCAACAATGGAAGCGATTCATCTCTCCGGACATTGCCCGGGACCTTGAATCCGCACTGGAGCAACTCTGCGAGATCGCGGCCGATCTCGGCCAGGAAGGGGTGAAGCGTACGATGAGTCCGATAAACCCTGTGCAGCAGCGAGTCAGGCTTGAGGGACATGGGTTAGGGCTATACTGTTTGACTTTTATTTTATCCTCTGATATCTTACGTCTTGGCACGCCCCTTGCGCGCCGAATACACCGGAGCAGTTTGTCACATCACGTCTTGCAGCTGGCATTCCCAGCGGGGGCGGGTCTGTGATAGAGGAATGTGGAAGAAAACCGTTATCATTCTTTTTTGGAGGAAAGTATAGATGCACGCAATGACATTCAGGACCTTTAAAGTCAAGCACGGGGCATGGAAGACGAGGCTCAAGGACTTTCTGGAGGGGAAAGGCGGCCTTACCGAAGAGCAGGCCATCTCACACAATGACTGCAGCCTGGGCAAATGGATGTACGCAGAGGGGCAGCAACATTACAACACCATACCGGAGATGAAAGGCCTGGAGGTGGTGCATATCAATCTGCACGAAACCGTGAAGGGAATCGTGAAACTCAAAAACGAAGTCAAGGCCGCAGAGGCCGACGCCGAGTACCTGAAAATCGGAACGATCTCCGACGAGATCATCAATCTTCTCACGGTGATCGAAAAGAAAGTTGCCGCGATTAAGTAAAGGTTGTCCAGGCGTCAACCCGTCCTTCTTAAGGCTGGTGCGGCCTTGTCCAACAGGGTCACCAAGCCGGGTCCTTCAAGACCGAGCATCCGTCACCGGATGGCATGATCATCCCGAGTAGGCCTCTCCTGTTTGACTTTTCCCTCATGCTTTAATATTCTCACGATAGTGCTCCGCAGATCATCGTCGAGTGCCACAGCTTGTGAATGTGCCGGCTCGTGTCTCTCGGCGATGAAAATAATTGCGTTTCATAAAAAGGAGTTTACATGAATTGGATAGACAGCAACCTTTTGGATTCGCTTACCCAGAGGGCGAAAACGACGCCGCGAAAACGGATGAACTACAATCTCCATCCCACGCCCGATGACATCGTTCAGCGTTTATTTAACGCCATCGAGCCTGATACGTATATCAGGCCTCATCGACATTTCGATCCCATGTCCTTTGAAGTATTCCTCATCATGCGCGGTTCTGCTGTAATGCTCTTTTTTAATGATGAGGGCCGCGTTCTTAAACGCAAGGTGCTCTCCGCCGGAGGCGAGACGATTGGCGTAGAGATACCGGCAAACACCTGGCATGCGATGGCCTCGCTTGAACCAGGTACGATCTTTTTCGAGGTCAAAAAGGGGCCCTATGTCCAGCCGAGCGGACAGAATGTCGCGGTGTGGGCTCCCGAAGAAGGCAACCCTGAAGCCGCGAAGTTTGTGGAGTGGTATTGTCATGCGAAGGTGGGGGATGCACCACTTGTGATTTGAAAATCCGAACCCGGACAGGTCAGGACGAAATCCTTGAACCTCGACGATGCGAAGATCGCAAGGGGAGACAAGGAGGCATCTGTTTGATGGGTACTGGAGATTGCCGGGAATATTATCAATGCTTTGGGTTCTGGATCGCAGGAAGAGGCATATCAGAAGCATATTAAATACGTGAGATTTCTCTAACGCTCTTCGCGCCCTTGCGGTAAATGCTTTTTTCAGGACAACGCACTTTTTTTGCTTGCATTCTTCTCAACAATATGTTACAAGATATCCATCACTCTGGGAAATTCCTTTGAGAGTGGGCATTTCATTTGCCCACTCTTTTTATTTGGGGGATAGAATGACTGATGCCGTTGCACAGATACGGCAGATACTCGATCCGATCCTCGAATCCCTGGGGCTGGATTTGTGGGACCTGGAATTTCAGAAACAGGGCCCGAAGTGGCTTCTCAGGGTCTATATCGACCGGGAAATAGGCGGCGGTGTGACCCTGCATGACTGCGAGACCGTGAGCAGGGACCTAGGAATGGCCCTGGATGTAGAAGATATCATCCCGCATGCCTACACGCTCGAGGTCTCGTCGCCAGGGCTCGACCGGTCACTTGAGCAAGCCCGAGCACTTTGTCCGTTTTTCCGGGAGCGAGGTCAAGGTAAAGACCTTCCAGAAGATCGGAGACGAGAAGGTGTTTCGCGGCAAACTGCTCGGGTTGGCAGAGGGGATCGTGAAACTGGAGCTCAAGTCAGGAGAGGTCCTGGAAATTCCGCTGAGCAATATTACCAAAGCCTCCCTTGAGGTGGAGTTTTAGATATTGAATCTGGCCCGCGGTCGCACCTTTCAGGACGCGTTCATCGCGCAGGCCTATGACCACAGGCTGCGGCCACCGGTCATTGAATTAAAAATATTTCAGGAGGCGAAGGACGTATGAGTCAGGAGTTGATTCATGTGATCGATCAGATCAGCAAGGAAAAGGGAATTTCAAAGGAAATGGTGATCGAGGCCGTTGAATCGGCCCTCGTGAGCGCCGCCAAGAAGAAGTACGGCGTCCCAGCGGATCGCCGTGCAGATCGACCCCAAGCGGGGCGACATCGTCATGTATGCCTATAAGAAGGTCGTGCCCGCGGTCGCGAACCCGGAGGAGGAGATCACCCTCGAAGAGGCGCTGACGCTCTATCCCGACGCGCAGATGGATGGCGAGGTGCCGCTCCAGGTCGAGTTCCAGGGTTTCGGCAGGATCGCGGCGCAGACCGCCCGCCAGGTCATCGTGCAGAAGGTGCGTGAGGCGGAACGGGACGTCATCCTCAAGGAGTTCAACGACAAGATCGGCCAGCTCGTGAACGGCATTGTGCTGCGCCATGAAAAAGGCGCTTACTACATCGACCTCGGCAAGACCGAGGCGGTGCTTCCCGCCCGCGAACAGGTACCGCGCGAGAGCTACCGCAGGGGAGACCGCGTCAGGGCCTATGTGCTCGAGGTGCGGGACACGTCAAAGGGACCGCAGGTGGTGCTTTCCCGGGCGCATCCGGATTTCGTCGCGAGGCTGTTCGAGATGGAAGTGCCCGAGATATACGAGAATATCGTTGAGATCAAGGGCGTGGTCCGCGAAGCAGGGGACCGCACCAAGATCGCTGTGGCGTCGAAGGATTCCCAGGTCGATCCGGTGGGCGCCTGCGTCGGCATGAAGGGCTCCCGCGTGCAGGCCGTGGTCCGTGAGCTCCGCGGCGAGAAGATCGACATCATCCCCTGGTCCGAGGACCCGCGCATCTTTATCGCCAAGGCGTTGAGCCCGGCCGTGGTCGAAAAGGTGGGTGTGACCGAAGAAGACCGCTCCGCGCTGGCCGTGGTCGCCGATGCCCAGCTTTCGCTCGCCATCGGCAAGAAAGGCCAGAACGTGCGGCTTGCCGCAAAATTGACCGGCTGGAAGATCGATATCCTGAGCGAATCCGAATACGATCAGGAGCGTCAGAAAGAGCGCGAACAGGAGATCGAAGCCGCCATTGTCGAGGAGACGCGGAAGATGGCCGAGGAGACCGAGGCTGCCGAGACCATGGAAGGCGGAGGAAGCGGCTGCGGCAGGAGATGAACCGGCTGCGGCAGGAGATGAACCAACAGGTCCAACAAGCCTGACGAGCATCGAGGGTGTCGGACAGAAGACAGCTGAAGCAGCTCATCCAGGCCGGGTATGACACGGTGGAAAAAATTGCGGCCATGTCCGATGAGGAGATCCTGGCAGTTCCCGGCATCGGTGAAAAGACGGCGCAGAAAATACTCTTGTCGGCGCGTGCGTTGGTCAAAAAGTAATTGGTGCGGTCCTGGTGAATGCCATGAAACATCAGCCGGAGAGGACCTGTATCGGCTGCCGGGGCGTGTTTGAGAAGGACGAGGTGGTGCGGATCGTTGCCGGTCCGTCGGGAGCCGTCATCGACTACCGCGAGAAACTACCGGGCCGTGCCGCCTACGTCTGTCCCGCGGCTGGAGTGCATAAAAAAGGCGCTTAGCAGGGAGAACCTGTCACGGGCGCTGCACCTCAAGGTCAGCCTCTCCCGGACGCGGAGGAATTTCTATCCCAGCTCATTGCGCACATCACGGAGAAGATAAAGTCGCTCATCGTCATGTCGGCAAAGGCGGGCAAACTGGCAGCGGGATATTCGGCAGTGCATGATGCCCTGGAGAAGGGCAGGGTCGAGATGCTCCTTTTTGCCGAAGACCTTTCCGAGGGCACGAAGGAAAAGGTCATGGGATCGGACTACCGCATCACTGCGGCAGGGCAACGCTGTTCACCAGGGATGAGATTGGGACAGATGCTCAACCGAGAACTGGTCGGAGTGGTCGGAATTCAGGATAAAGGGCTTGCCGACGCGGTCTGGAGAGAGGCCGAAAGATTAAAAGGCTTGATAAATAGCAGTGAGTAGAGTAAAATATCGCTACTAATTTACAACCTTTCTGGGGGTATCGTGATTTTATGACAGTGATCAGGGTACATGAGTTGGCCAAAAAAATGGGAGTCGAGAGCAAGGACCTTATCTCTGTGCTCGAAAAAATGGGCATCAAGGGGAAAACTCCGTCGAGCGGTCTCGATGATAAGGAGACAAAGTCCCTGATCGAGAAGTTGAAGGCCGTGCGCAAGGAAAAGGAAAAAGAGAAAACCAAGAAAGAGAAGGACACGGCCGACGTCGATCGTTTCCAAAGAAGACCGGCTGAAGAAAGCCGCAGCACTCATCGGAAAATTTTCATCGACCCTTGAAAAGCCGGGCGTAAAGCCGAAACCAGCACCGGTCCCGCCTCAGCCGAAGCCGAGATGCCTGCTCCTCCGGTCATTCCGCCTCCCAGGACCGGTAAAGCCGTACCGCCGCCTGTCAAGGCTGAAGAACCGCAAGGCTGCCACCTGACACTACAGCGGCGCTGAAGCGCGCCAGCCCGCCGCACAGTGGCCCAGCGTTCACGCGGCCAGCCTGCAGGCTCCAGCGGCCGATCTCCGTATCCTGCGGTCCGATCGGTCCTCAGCAGGTGTCCAGCGGCCAGGCACCCGCGCGCCAGGCGCGCGGACCGCGGCCGGCCGCGGCCATTCGGGAGATCCACGTTCGGCTCGCCCGTGCTTGAGCCTCACAGGTGCCGCCATCTCTCTGATCCCGGCCAAACCATCGAAGAAGAAGTGGCAGAAAAAGTCTGAATACGAGGCCGAAGGACGACCGGGAATTCCGCGAAAAACCGTCATTCAAAAAGCTGCCCGATCTTAAGACGCTCCCTTCGGGCAAGGAAGCCGCATAAAAAAGACGAAAGGTATGCTCCACAGACCGATGTCGCCGAGATCACCAAGCCCCGGAGAAAAGGTCGTCAAGATCCAGGAAGGCTGTACCATCAAGGAATTCGCCGAGGTCATCGGCCAGAAGGTGGGCGACGTGATCAAGAAGCTCATGACCATGGGCATCATGGCGACGCAGAACCAGGCCATGGACACCGATGCGGCCATGCTCTTGGCCGAGGAGTACGGGATCAAGGCGGAGATCGCGAGCATCGAGTCAGCCGAGGACATCCTCGAGGAAAAGGCCGATGACGGCCGAGTCCATGGTGATGCGTCCGCCGGTGGTCACGATCATGGGCCATGTGGACCACGGAAAGACCTCGCTCCTCGATGCGGTGCGCGAGACGAATGTGGTCGCCAAGGAGGCCGGCGGCATCACCCAGCATATCGGCGCCTACCAGGTAAGCCTCAAAGGAAGGGATATTACCTTCCTCGACACGCCCGGTCATGCGGCGTTCACGGCCATGCGCGCGCGCGGCGCGCAGGTGACGGACATCGTCATCCTCGTCGTTGCCGCCGACGACGGCGTCATGCCGCAGACGCGCGAAGCGGTCAACCACGCCAAGGCGGCCGGGGTGCCGATTATCGTAGCCATCAACAAGATCGATAAACCCGAGGCCAAGCCGGACCGGGTCAAGCAGGAACTTGCGGAGTTCGAACTCACCCCCGAAGAATGGGGCGGGCAGACCATCTTCTGCGAAGTATCGGCAAAGAAAAAGATCGGCCTCGAACATCTGCTCGAGATGATCCTCATCCAGGCTGACGTGCTCGAGCTCAAGGCGAATCCCGACAAGATGTCGCGGGGAACGGTCATCGAGGCCAAGCTGGACAAGGGACGCGGCCCGGTGGCGACGGTGCTGGTCCAGTCCGGCACACTGAAGGTGGGAGATTTCTTCGTGACCGGCTCCCAGTTCGGGAAGGTGCGGGCGCTCATCAACGACAAGGGTGAACGGGTCGAACAGCGCCGGACCCTCCATGCCTGCCGAAGTCATCGGTTTTTCCAGTGTTCCCCTTGCGGGCGATCGCTTTGTCGTGCTCGAGGAGGAACGCAAGGCCCGGCAGATAGCCGAAGTCCGTCAGGCCAAGCAGCGTACCTCGGAAATGGCCACGATGAAGAAGGTGACGCTCGAAGATCTTCATGCCCAGATCCAGGAAGGGATGGTCAAGGAGCTCAATATCGTTATCAAGGCCGACGTGTCAGGTTCGGCCGGGGCCATCGTGGATTCGCTCGAAAAGCTTTCGACCACAGCGGTCAAGCTCAAGGTCATCCACAGCTCGGTGGGCGCTATCACGGAAACCGATGTGATGCTTGCAGCAGCGTCGAACGCCATCATCATCGGTTTCAGTGTCCGGCCGGAACCCAAGGGCACGGAACTCGCCCAGCGCGAGGGCGTGGACATCAGGCTGTACAACATCATCTATAACGCCATCGACGACATCAAAGCCGCCATGGAAGGCCTGCTCGAGCCGACGCTCAAGGAGCGAGTCCTCGGACGCGCCGAAGTGCGTCAGACCTTCCATGTGTCCAAGGTCGGGACCATCGCGGGTTCGTACGTCCTGGAGGGAGTTATGACGAGGCAGAGCGACGGGGTGCGGGTGCTCCGGGACAATGTGCTCGTCTATGACAGGGAAGCTCCACTCGCTCAAACGGTTCAAAGACGATGTGCGCGAGGTGCAGGCAGGCTACGAATGCGGTCTCGGGGTGGAGAATTTCAACGATATCAAGGTCGGCGATATCAGTCGAGGCATTCGTGATCGACAAGGTGGCGGCAAAGCTGTAGCGCCGTCATCGCGCGCTCATTCACGATGCCCCGGAAGCACGGTGGCGGTCGTAAATCATGTTTATCGGTGTCTGTACCATTGAAATGCATGTCCCCGACAGCGGTTCTCTCAAGAACAAGAGACAATCGCTGCGCAGCCTGAAGGACAGGATACGGAACAAGTTCAATGTCTCGGTTGCTGAGGTCGATAACAACGATCTCTGGCAGAAGGCTTCCCTGGCCGTGGCCGCCGTGAGCAATGATAAATCCCACCTCAATCAGACGCTGGACCATGTGCTGAACATGGTACGGGGTGTGCCCGAACTGAGCCTGCTGGATTATCACATAGAGATATTCTAGAAAAGAGACAAGAGAAGACAGGACACAGAGGACAGACAAGAGCGGAAAATCATACTCTAACCCCCTGGCTTCTGACAGCGGTCCTCTGTCCTCTGGGGAATACTCATGTCAAAACCAACATATAAAAGATCAGAGCGCGTCAGCGATCAGATGAAGCAGGAGATCGCCGATATCCTGATGCGCAAGATAAAGGACCCCCGGATCGGCTTTGTCACCGTGACCGATGTCGAGGTATCGGATGACCTCAGGAACGCGAAGGTCTTCGTGAGCGTCTACGGAGGAGATAAAGAGGCTACGCTAAAAGGATTAAAGAGCGCCGTCTGCATTCATCAGGTCCGAACTCGGCAGGCGCATGCGGATGAGGTTCATGCCGGAGCTCCTCTTCCGTTATCGACAGCACCGTGGAACAGGGTGCCCATATCATGGAGCTCCTGCGCGAGTCTGGAAGAGGAAAAGGAAAAGAAGGGCTCTCCGGATGAGTGATCTGACCGAAATCATATCGGAACTACGGCAAATGCAATACTATCCTGATCTCGGTCCACAAAAGTCCGGACGGCGATGCTCTCGGCTCACAGCTGGCGCTCCTGCATGCTCTCGAAAAGTTGGGCAAAACAGTTACAGCCCACAACCTCGATCCGGTACCGGAGATATACCGCTTTCTGCCCGGGTCGGCAAGAATAAAAACAGGGAGCTCCGTTGCCGGAAAGTACGATGCGTTCGTCGTGCTGGACTCCGAACCTTCCACGGACCGGCCTGTTCGATGGGAAGTATCCCGCGGATAGGCTGATCAATATCGACCATCACATTACCAACCCGCTGATGTGGGCACTTATCTGGCTCGACCCGATTGCGTCGGCGACGGGTGAGATGGTCTATAAGCTCATTACAGGCCTGAGCGTGACCATCAACCGCGACATCGCACTCTGCCTGTATACCGCGATCTTTACCGATACGGGTTCGTTCCGATATACCAATACTACTCCGTCAAGCATGAGGATCGCCGCAGAACTTATTGAGGCCGGGGCGGATCCCTGGTTCGTTACCGAGAACGTGTATGAATCATATGCATACCGGAGGCTAAAGCTTCTCGGCAGGGTCCTGACCGGAATGGAACGGAGTGAGGATGGAAGGATTGCATGGGTCGTGGTCACGAACGAACTTTACCGCCAGACCGGAGCAACGTCCGAAGACACGGACAATTTTGTCAACTTTGTCCGATCGGTGAAGGGTGTTGAAGTCGCGGTCCTGTTCAGGCAGACGGCTGAGACACAGTATAAGATCAGCATGCGCTCCAAAGGACGTGTCGACCTCTCCGGCCTGGCCCGGTCGCTCGGAGGCGGCGGGCATAAGAACGCTGCAGGCAGCGTACTAGATGGCACGTTCGAAGAAGTGAGAACCAGGGTGATCAGCGAAGTTGAAAAAGTTATCGCGTCACACGTAAGGAGCGGGAGCATTATTGCTTATGGACGGCATTCTTAATATCAATAAACCGTCCGGCATGACTTCCCACGATGTTGTTCAGAAGGTGCGTTGGATCGTAAAGGAAAATCGGATCGGCCATACGGGCACACTTGACCCGCTCGCGACCGGCGTGCTTGTTCTCTGCGTAGGCAAGGCAACGAGGATTGCCCGGTATCTTGAAGCCGGAGAAAAGGAGTATCAAGCCGTAATGAGGCTCGGCGTAATTACCGATACGCTGGATGCCGAGGGATGTGTTCTGGAAACAAGGTCGTATACGCCTCCCGCAAGGGCGGATATCGAACGGATCATGAGCGGATTTACCGGTGCGATCATGCAGCGGCCGCCCGCCTTCTCTGCGGTGAAGGTTTCCGGGATCCCTTCATACAAATTGGCCGAGACAGGGCAAGGCAAAACCGCTGGAACCCCGACCGGTGACAATCTACAGACATCGAACTGACGTCGTATGAAGAACCATTCGTGCGCTTTACCGTAAGATGCTCCAAGGGAGTATACGTCCGGACACTTTGTGCGGATATGGGAGAGGCCCTTGGCATGGGCGCACATCTTACCAGTCTCGTGAGAACTCGCTCAGGCCGTTTTAGCATTGAACGGGCTCTTTCGCTCGATGAGCTCGCAGATATTGCCTCCTCTGGAGGTGCAGATCAGGCGATGACCCTCATAGATGAAGCGCTCGCTGATTTCCCGGCGGTTCTGATCGGTGATGAAGAAGCTTTAAAGGTAATGCACGGAAATCAGGTATCCTGTCCGTCATCTCTAGCGACAAGCAGCATTAACGTCGTCCGGGTCCATGACCCTGCGGGCAGGCTGCTGGCACTGGCGAGGATTGTTGCAGGGACGCTCAGGCCGGAACTTGTTTTTTCTTGTTGTTCATGAATAAAATGCTTTACAACATTCTGAAAATATGATATTTTATCTCGCTTTAGAAATGCTTTGAGAAAGGAGGGACGGTTGAATGGATAAGGAACAGAAAACAGGTCTGATCAATACGTACCGCAGGCATCCATCGGATACAGGTTCTCCGGAGGTGCAGATAGCGCTTCTGAGCGGACGAATCAGCCATCTGACGGAGCATCTGCAGGCGCACAAGCAGGATCATCATTCACGGAGAGGTCTCCTGAAAATGGTCGGCCAGCGGCGCCGCCACCTGGATTATCTGAAGAAAAACGATCTGGACCGCTATCGCCAGGTCATTGATCAGCTCGGCATAAGAAAATAGCATTACGAACGTAATGGGAAAAGTGAGGTTTCATGGCAACAACAGTAGAAACAGAAATAGGCGGTAGACGTCTGATCCTTGAAACAGGATTCATGGCCAAACAGGCAAGCGGCGCCGTCGTTGCAAGGTACGGCGACACTGTCGTTCTGTCAACGGCCGTTGCCTCGAAGGTAGAACGGGAAAACGTTGATTTTCTCCCGTTGACGGTGGACTATCAGGAAAAGGCCTATGCCGCCGGAAGAATCCCTGGCGGATTTTTTAAGCGCGAGGGGAGACAGAGCGAAAAAGAGATCCTGACGTCGCGGCTCATCGACCGGCCGATCAGGCCGTTGTTTCCCGATGGGTATTATTACGATACGCAGATCATTGCATCCGTGCTCTCGATCGGCGATGAGAGCTCCATGGACCTCATGGGAATGATCGCTTCGTCCGCTGCTCTTGCGATATCCGATATTCCGTTCAGCGGCCCCATCGGCGCCGTGCGGATCGGATTCGTCGACGGGAAGTTCGTCATCAATCCCGGCCACAAGGAGCTCGAGGCCACGCGACTCAATCTGGTCGTGGCAGGCACTGCCGACGCCATCATGATGGTCGAAGGCGGCGCCAACGAACTGACCGAGGACCAGATGCTCGAGGCCCTTGAGATCGCCCACCGCGAGATCAAGAAGATCGTTGCGCTCCAGAACGAACTCGTTGCCAAGGTCGGTAAGACCAAAGCGGGCGGTCAAGACCGTGGAGATCGACAAGGACCTTGCCGGCGCAGGTGGCTGCTCTGGCCATGGACCGTTTGCTGACCTCCATCGTCATTCCGAACAAAATGGAGCGTCAGAAGACCCTTGATGTGCTGCTCGACGAGATCAAGCAGAAGCTCAAGAAAGAAGACGATCCCACGAGGAACCGTCCAGATAGCAACGATCTTCTTCAATCTGGAAAAAGACGAGGTCCGAAAGATCATCCTTGAGAAGAACATCCGCGCTGACGGCCGAAAACCGGACCAGATACGGCCGATCAGTTCGGTCGTCGGACTGCTTCCCGCGGACGCACGGCTCAGCGCTCTTTACCCGCGGCGAGACCCAGGCCTTGGTCGTGACCACGCTCGGAACGTCCGAGGACGAGCAGCGCATCGACTCCCTGGAAGGCGAGTATTTCAAGACATTCATGCTCCATTATAATTTCCCTCCCTTCAGCGTGGGCGAGACCAAGCCCCTGCGGGGTCCGGGCAGGACGGGAAGTAGGACACGGGGCGCTCGCAGAGCGTGCGCTCAAGGCAATGGTCCCGTCCAAGCAGGAGTTCCCCTACACCATCAGGATCGTTTCGGACATCCTCGAATCCAACGGCTCTTCGTCCATGGCCACGGTCTGCGGCGGAACGCTGGCGCTCATGGACGCAGGCGTTCCGATCAAGGCACCGGTCGCGGGCATCGCCATGGGGCTCATCAAGGAAGGCGAGAAAGTGATCGTGCTCTCCGATATCCTCGGCCTTGAGGACCACCTCGGCGACATGGATTTCAAGGTCACCGGAACGAGCAAGGGCATCACCGCGCTCCAGATGGACATGAAGATCGAGGGTATCACGATCGACGTCATGCGCACGGCCCTCCAGCAGGCAAAGAGAGGGACGGCTGCATATTCTCGGGAAAATGCTCGAGACGCTTGCCGGCGCCGAGAAAGAACCTGAACCCCTTCGCGCCCAGGATCATCACGCATGCAGATCAACCCGGACAAGATCAAGGACGTGATCGGAAGCGGCGGTAAGGTGATCCGCAGCATCGTTGAGCAGACCGGTGCCAAGATCGATATCGAGGACAGCGGTGTGATCAACATCGCTTCGTCCGACGAAGCTGCCGCCAACAAGGCAAAGGAGATCATCCGGGGCATCGTGCAGGACGCCGAGGTCGGCAAGCTTTACATGGGCAAGGTCAGGAAGATCATGGATTTCGGCGCCTTCGTCGAGATATTCCCCGGCACCGACGGGCTGCTGCATATTTCGCAGATCTCCGATCAGCGGCTCGAAAAGGTGACCGACGAGCTCAAGGAAGGCGACGAGGTTCTCGTCAAGGTGCTTGAGATCGACCGGCAGGGGAAAATCCGCCTGTCGCGCAAAGAAGCCATGCGGGAGAAGGCCAAGAATCAATAGCTCACTTAACATCATGAATAGCGGCGGAGAGGAAATAGGGAACTCAACGAGATGACCTATTTCCTTTTTTGTTTTTTTGCAGGGGAGGGAAAGTGCCGAAATACGATTTAGCCGTGGTCGGGGCGGGTCTTGGCGGACTTGCTGCGACAGCGCTGCTTTCCAGAAAGAATAAGAAGGCCATCGTACTTGAGCCTGGCAATGCGGTAGGCGGCGCCCTGAGAACGTTTGAAAAGGGGGGGTTCGTCTTCACCACCGGCCCCGCGCTGTCCTTCGGATTTGAGCGGGGAGGAGCGATCCAAGATCTCTATGAAAACCTCGGTGTCTCGCATAATGCTTCCCTGCTTTCACCCTGTTATCAGGTCGCTCTTCCTGAGCGAAGGATTACGGTCTATGCCGAGCAGGGAGAGACGCTCGAAGAGCTCAGGAGGGAATTCCCGAATGAGATTGACGCGATTGCAAGATTCTATCGAGATCTCAAAAAAAAGTCGATCCAGAATATTAAAAACCGTTTTTTTGCTTATCTGTCGAGCCGTATCTCTGCCGGTGGATTTATCCGCAGGTACTCGTTCAGCCGCGAGCTCATTGCGTTCCTTGATGTTCAATCGCGGTATTTCTTTAGCCAGACTATCGATGATATCTCCCTGGCATCACTCATTACCCTCTGTGACACGGCACCGCTCATGGTCCAGGGTGGCTTCAAAAAAATCGTACAGCAGATGGTAGACGTACTGCTCAAAAACGGCGGTGAAGTACAGTATCATGTACCTCTTGCGGATATCGCATTCAACGACAAGCAGAGAACGGGGGTTACGACGCCGCAGGGATTCGTTGAGTCTGCATTCGTTCTGCTGAATACGGAACAACAGCAGAGGGAGCACGTGCTCTTTATGGGTATCCGCAATGAGGTCGTTCCCATCGGGATGCTGGCGAATGTGATCTGCCTGACTGATTATTCTTTTCCTGAACGATTTTTTGCGCTGACGCTGAGTGATCCGGACGATGAGACCGTAGCCCCGAAGGGGATGAGAACACTCACTGCTTCATTCCAACCATGGTTTGCCACGCAAAGTCAGGATGAACTGATGAGGGTGATTGGCGGACTGATCCCTTTCTTGAATAAATTTCTTGTCTTCAGCGAATTGTATAAACCGAGGTCCTATTCGTATACCGTGCCCAAAGACCAGTCATTTAAACCGGTTCGGACACAAAACAGCCAGATGGTGCTCAGCCGTTCCTCGAAGAGAGGTGTGTATATGCTGCTTGACGGCACAGGAACTCCTGCCCAGTCGATCGCTGCGGCCCGAGCGCTCGTTGAACGCCTCGGATAGGCAGATATGCCTCCGGCAGATGAACCAATCGTTCTCACAAAAGCATCGGTCCGTGAATTGGAACGGATCTGTACATATTTGAAATGACTTACGTGCATTCTCAGAATCACCGGGAAAGTGAAATCCTTACAGGAAAAAGGGAGAAAGCAATATGAAGAGCAGACTTTGGATCTTTGGCATCATTCTCTCGCTTGTAGTCTTGCTTGCGTCTTGCGGAGGCCATCATGGAGGAACCGCTACCACCACAGGAGTGGTTACGACTTTGGCAGGCACAGCGGGGAATCCCGGCTCCCTTGATGCAACCGGGACTGCGGCAACCTTCCGCACGCCCTATGGCATTGCGACAGACGGGACATCCCTTTTTGTCGCAGATACTGGCAACAGTACCATCCGAAAGATCGACATTGCATCAGGACTGGTTTCGACTCTGACAGGTTCAGCAGGGACTTCCGGCTCGACCGATGGAACCGGGCCCGCAGCACTCTTCCAAGCCCCTTGCGGCATCACCACAGATGGGACCAACCTGTACGTCGCTGATACGGGCAACAATACAATCCGAAAGATCGTCATTTCCACAGGAGTGGTCTCGACCTTGGCAGGCATAGCAGGGACTTCCGGCTCGACCGATGGAACCGGGACAGTGGCGACCTTCAATTTACCCTTTGGCATCACCTCGGATGGGACCAATCTGTACGTCGCTGATACGGGTAACAGTACAATCCGAAAGATCGTCATTTCCACAGGAGTGGTTTCGACCTTGGCAGGTTCAGCAGGAGTTTCCGGCTCGACCGATGGAACCGGGACAGCGGCAACCTTTCACACGCCCTATGGCGTTGCGACAGACGGGACCACCCTTTTTGTCGCGGATACTGGCAACAATACCATCCGAAAGATCGACATTGCATCGGAAGCGGTTACGACCTTTGTAGGTTCTGCAGGGACTTCCAGCTCGACCGATGGAATCGGAGCAGCGGCGTTCTTCAACCACCCCGCTGGCATCACCTTGGAAGGGGCCATCCTGTTCGTCACGGACACGGGTAATAGTACCATCCGAGCGGTCGTCATTTCATCAGGAGCGGTTACGACCTTGGCGGGCATAGCAGGGGTTTCCGGCTCGGGCGATGCAGCTGGGGTAGCGGCACGCTTCTACCACCCGGTGGGCATCACGCAGTATGGCAGCATCCTTTATGTTACGGACACTCTTAACAGTACCGTCCGGAGGATCCAGTGATTCTGTCTTTGAGGGACAGTGCGAACCTTCCTGCACTATTCTGCAAATTATTTCCCATTGTACAGTCCCCGTTCTGCAGGTGAGGGAGATTAAGGAGACAACACGTATGAAGACTTTTAGGTCATATATCTTAGTCCTTGCGGTGCCTTTAGCGGCTTCACTAGGCCTGATGAGTTGTCTGCATGGCGGGACCATTAGCTCGATTACGGTTACTCCGGCCAACGCAACCATGGCGACTGGCGGCACAACGCTGCAGTTTATAGCCACTGCAAGGTTCACAGACGGAACTACGTTGAACTGGTCGTCAGCAGTGGATTGGACTTCATCAAATACGCAGGTTGCAATTGTCAGCAACATCACGGGCTCAAATGGTTTTGCCACATCAGTCGCCGCTGGCACCACCATTATAACAGCAACCGACCTGACCAATAACCTCTCAGGAAATGCCACCCTTGCCGTTAACAACACCCAGTCCCTTACGGTGGCTCCGGCCAATGCAAGCGTGGCGATTGGGGCAAATCAGCAGTTTACGGCCACAGAAACATTCACGCCGGGTACCGTGCTTGACATGACAACGTTGGTTTTCTGGAGCTCATCTAATCCGGGGGTTGCAACGATCAGCAATGCGTCAGGCACAATCGGCCTTGCCAACGCCGTTGCGGCCGGGACGACCAGCATTACGGCAACCGACTTGGTAACAAATATCACGGGAACCGCGACATTGACTGTTCAGTAGCAGATAAGATTGTGTGGAGGAAGCAGACGATGCGATCCTGAAACCTGTAATTTTCTTTAGAGAAGCAGTTGCACCTCGGTGGGGACTTCGTGTGAGAAAGGATCTCCATGGAATCGATGGAGACGACGCTTCATGCATCGAGAGCATCGTCCGAAATCGCACGTGCAGAGATGGGATTGAATCGAGGATGGTTTACATGACACCGCTCACGGCAAATAAAAAAGACCACGCGACAACATCAGAAAAAAAGCCCCGCCGTCTTTTCTGGATGATCGGCAGGACCGTTGCTTCTCGAGGGCGTTTGCCCTATGACTGTTCAGACTTTGGCCAGAAGGTTGACTTCCTCTTCCTGAAATTCCACTGCGCCGTTCTTAAATGTTACCTGCAATTTATGAACGTCTTTGAATCGGCCTCTCAGGATCTCTTCTGAGAGCGGGTCAGCGATGTATTTCTGAACGGCCCGCCGCATGGGCCTAGCGCCGTAGGTGGGTTGGAAGTTCTCCCGGATAAGCCACTCTTTCACTTCCTGCGACACGTCAAGCTGAATGGCCCGGTCCGTTATCATCTGGGTATTGAGCTCGCTGACCAGCATATCAACAATCTTCACGAGATGATCCTTCGTGAGCGGATGGAATACTACCACCTCGTCGATTCTGTTCAGGAACTCGGGATTGAACGCCCGCTTAAGCTCAGAGGTGACGTTGTCCCTCATCTTCTCGTATTGCGTCTTGGAGCTGTCTTGCTGGAACCCGAGGGTCGTGTCCTTATCGATCATTCGGGCACCGAGGTTGGACGTCATGATGATGACGGTGTTCCGGAAATCTACCTTCCTGCCGAAGCTGTCAGTCATGTAGCCGTCGTCAAGCACCTGCAAGAGCATGTTGAAAATATCGGGGTGGGCCTTCTCGATCTCATCGAAAAGCACGACGGAATACGGCCTGCGGCGGATCTTTTCGGTAAGCTGGCCACCGTCGTCGTATCCCACATACCCCGGAGGCGAACCCACAAGTCGTGAGGAGCTGAACTTCTCCATGTATTCTGACATATCCACGCGAATAAGTGCGTCTTCGCTGTCGAACAGGAACAGGGCGAGGGAACGGGCTAGCTCGGTCTTGCCGACGCCGGTCGGACCGAGGAATATGAACGACCCGATAGGCTGCTTACGGGTCTTAAGGCCGACGCGGGAACGGCGGATCGCGCGCGATACGGCCTCGATGGCGACGTCCTGGCCCACAATCCTCTTGTGCAGCTCTTCTTCCATCCTGAGGAGTCGTGACGCCTCTTTTTCCTCGAGTCGAGCGAGCGGAATGCCGGTGATATGCGAAACGATGACAGCGACATCCTCTTCATCGATCACGGGAACGTTCTTTTCCTGCGTATCCTTCCAGTCTTTGTGGATCCCGTCGAGCGTTTCGCGCAAGCGGTCTTCCTCTTCATGGATGGACTCCACCCGCACGTAATCCTTGATCCGGGAGAAAAGGTTCTTCTCCTGCTCGAGTTTCTTGAGCTTCTTCTCGATGGTCTTCATCTCCGGCGGATAGGTGTACCGGTTGAGCTTTGCCTTGGCGCCGGCCTCATCGATCACGTCAATTGCCTTATCGGGCAGGAAGCGGTCCGTAATGTAACGGTCTGAAAGCCGTGAGGCGGCAACAATGGCCTCATCGGTGATCTTGATCTTGTGATGCGACTCGTATTTCGGACGGAGGCCCTTGATGATGTTGATGGTCTCATCCAGGCTCGGCGGCTGGACGTAGATCGGCTGGAACCTGCGCTTCAGAGCGCCGTCCTTTTCGATATGTTTTCTGAATTCGTCAAGAGTGGTGGCGCCGATGCACTGGATCTCGCCGCGCGCCAGCGCAGGTTTCAGCATGCTCGAAGCATCAATGGAGCCCTCGGCCGCTCCGGCTCCCACAAGGGTGTGAAGTTCATCAATGAACAGGATGATGTTATCGGCCTGGACAATTTCCTTCATAACGATCTTGAGGCGCTCCTCGAACTGACCACGATACTTGGTGCCCGCAATGAGAGCGCCGAGGTCGAGCGATACTACGCGCCGATTGAGGATGTTCTCCGGCACATCGGCGTTGATAATCCGCTGCGCCAGCCCTTCTACGATCGCGGTCTTGCCGATGCCTGGCTCGCCAATGATAACGGGATTGTTCTTGGTTCTCCGAGAGAGGATCTGGAGCACCCGGTCAATTTCATGATCACGGCCGATGACCGGGTCTAGTTTACCGCTCTTGGCAAGCAGGGTAAGGTCTCTGCTGAACTCATCGAGGGCAGGCGTGGGGCTTTTCTTGGCGCTCACCTGGGTCGCAGCTCGGCGGAGATAATTGATGACAAGCTGCCGGGACCCGAGCAGGTTCACGCCGAAACTGCGGAGTATCTTGCCGCCAATGCCTTCCTCTTCGCGAATAAGCCCGAGAAGCAGGTGTTCGCTTCCGATATAATTGTGACCGAGAAGCCGGGCTTCTTCAACAGCGTATTCCAGGACTTTCTTGGCCCGCGGGGTGAAGGGGATGTCTCCGAAGGTGAGGGTGTTCCCGCTCGATGGGAGGTTGCGTTCGACTTCCATGCGAATCTGATCGACATCAATCCCCATCTTGCGGAGGACGGATACGGGTATCCCATCCTCTTCACGGAGCGTTCCGAGCAGGATGTGCTCGGTGCCCAGATAATCGTTCTGGAGCCGCTCCGCCTCTTCACGGGCGTAGACAATTACTTTTCTTCCTCGTTCCGTAAATTTTTCGAACATCATATTATGGTAACCGCCTTAAATATTCATTCGAGCCTTGTTTACCTTGTTTAAAATATACTCCAATCAGGCTCGTAAAGTCAAGTGCCCTTTTCGTTTCGGCGAGCGCCGACTATTGTGCTTACCGCGCGAAGATGAAGCGCATTGATTCCCGTTTTGCCATATCGTCCGGCAATGCGGAAGTCAGCTTGTTGCGAGAGCATCGTTGCTCATGAGTGAGCGCGGCTGCATGCCTCTTTTTTGTTGACTTTATCCACATAACAGAGTAGTTTTTTCGATCATGATACGCAAAGCAAAAATATCCGATGTCAAGGCTATGCAGTCCCTCGTGAACCACTACGCAGAATCCGGACAGATGCTCCCCCGCACGCTCAATGAGCTTTATGAGGACCTGCGCGATTTCCACGTTTTCGAGGAAAGCGGTTCTCTCATCGGGGTATGTGCGCTTCACGTAAGCTGGGATGGACTCGCTGAAATCCGTTCACTTGCGGTGAGGCAGGACAGGACCAAGAGCGGCATCGGCACCGCGCTGATACGGCAGTGTCTGGCGGAAGCTGCAGAGCTCCAGGCCGAAAAGGTGTTCGTGCTTACGTATCAAGACGGTTTTTTCAAAAAACTCGGCTTCACCGATGTGGAAAAAAAAGAACTGCCGCACAAGATATGGACAGACTGCCTGAATTGCGTCAAATTCCCCGACTGCGATGAATCTGCCCTTATTATCAGAGTTACCGCTCCATAATTATCAAGTCATACACAAATGGCATCTGAGTTGCAACTATTTGGCACAATAATTATGCCGATATTGTCAGGACACGGTAAAAACCAGTAAAACAATATGTTATCCCTCTATTTGCATATTCCTTTTTGTGTCAAAAAATGCCTGTACTGTGGCTTTTATTCAACACGCTTCTCGCCGCAGCAGGCATTTGCTTATGTATCTGCTTTGCGGCTTGAAGCAGCTCGGTATAAAGATAATTTCAGCAAGGCGGTCTTCGGCAGCGTGTATATCGGAGGCGGAACTCCCACGGTCCTGTCACGCGAACAGTGGGTGTCGATCTTTGAAATTATCCATGAAAATTTCTGTCTTTCGGAAAACGTCGAATTTACGGTCGAAGCAAACCCCAATACGATCACCGCTGACAGCATCACTTTTCTCCATGCACATGGCGTGAACAGGTTGAGCATCGGAGTGCAGTCTTTCTCCGATAGGGTGCTTAAGACGCTGGGCAGGGTCCATACGGCAGCACAAGCGTTAGAAGCATTCAAGACAGCGAGAAACGCCGGATTTCAGAACATCGGTATAGACCTGATATACGGGGTGCCGGGCCAATCCCAGGATGACTGGGCGAGTTCGGTGCACCAGGTCCTAGCGTTGGAACCGGAGCATATCTCAACCTATTGTCTCTCATTGGACGAAGGATCGCAGTTCATACGTGAGGCCGAAGCCGGGAGGCTGGCATTGCCGGATGATGATGTGTCAGCGAGCATGTATGAGTTTGCTCTTCGGGCACTCACCGGCGCAGGCTATCGTCACTACGAAATTTCAAATTTTTCTCTGTCCGGTTACGAATGCCTGCATAACATGAACTATTGGGAGCGGGGGGAATATCTCGGGCTCGGGCCCGGTGCCTGGTCATTCATCTCGGGAGAGAGATATCATGCCGTCGCTGATGTTCATGAATATTCGCGGAGGCTAACTGCAGGACTGTCCATCGTAGAAGATGTTGAGACCGCAAAGAACGGTCGTGCAGCAGAAGAGACCATCATGCTGGGACTCCGGACAGCACAGGGTGTAGACCTCAGAAAGTATGAACAGGAGTTCGGTCCCGAGGCATCCCGTCACCTTGAATCATGCATTGCATCGCTCCGCGATGCTGGCCTTGTCCACGTAAGAGATGGCCGTCTGATGCTCACGGATCGCGGTGTCTTGCTCTCGAATGAGGCTTTCACGAGGCTTTTCCCGTAGATTTTTGTTTACACATTTCCGTGTTAATGCTATAGTAATCTGTTCTTATTCAAGGGTATCGGAGGACGCTAGCAAAAGTGTTTAGACAACGTTCTGCCATCGGAGTATGCGCCCTCTTGATGATATTCCTGCTAGCCGTCTCCGGAGCGGCGGAGGATGTGAAGGTAACACTGATAGAAGTCCAGGGGAACAAAAGAATCGAGACGGCGACGATTCTGGCCAAGATCAAGACAAAAGAAGGCGGGATCTTTTCCCCTGTGCAGATCAAGGAAGATATCAAGGTTTTATACCAGCTCGGCCACTTCGAGGACGTTCAGGTAAAGACGGAAGGTTTTGAGAACGGTCTCAAGGTCATATTCCTGGTAAAAGAGAAGCCACTGATCCGAGAAATCACCTTCGATGGTAATGATGAACTGACGACCGAAAAACTGAAGGAAGGTCTCACCTTGCTCCCGAGGACCGCCTTCAACTTGCAGCTGATTCAGGAAAATGCGGAAAAGATACGGTTAAAATATCAGGATGCCGGTTACTATGATGCCATTGTCGTGCCGGTGATCACCGAATTGCGGGGTGGAGACCGGAACGTCATTTTTAACATCAAAGAGGGAAACAAGGTAAAACTGACGGATATCATAATTATCGGCAACAAGGCCCTGACCACCGATGAGATAAAGAAAGCTCTCAAAACTCAGGAGCACTGGTTTTTCTCTTTTTTAGGACGAAGCGGGACCCTGAGAACGGATGAACTGAGGGAAGACCTGGAGAC
This sequence comes from Nitrospirota bacterium, assembly GCA_963705595.1. Classification (GTDB taxonomy): domain Bacteria; phylum Nitrospirota; class UBA9217; order UBA9217; family UBA9217; genus DASPSR01. The sequence goes on from CAVPKD010000001.1 coordinate 197,336, forward strand.
CATCCGGAATTTATATTACAACAAGGGCTACATCCAGGTGCAGGTAGACGAGCCGGTCATAGAGCCGAAAACATATACGGAGCGCGTCAGTTGGTTTTCAAGCAAGACGAGGACTATAACGAAAAAGGACGAACTCGTCGTGCGCATCAATATCAAGGAAGGTGAACAGTTCCGGGTTGGCTCCTTGACGTTCAAGGGGAATACGTCCATCGCCACCAGCGAACTCGAAAATGAAGCCAAGCTCAAGCGGGGAGATGTGTTCAGCAGGGAGGTGCTGAGGCAGGAGGTGACCAGGATCATGGACCGCTACGACGGCATCGCGAAACCCTTTGCGAGCGTTGTTCCCCTGTTTAACGTCGATCCTGAACAGAAGACGGTCGCAATCAACATTGAAATTCAGGAAGGCGGCGAAATACGCATTGGCAGAATCAACATTTCGGGCAACAGCAAGACCCGTGATAAGGTCATTCGACGCGAGATAAGGCTGGATGAGGGCGATCTTTACAGCAAAAAAGCGCTCAAGAGGAGCTACGATAGAATCAACAACCTCAACTTCTTCGAAAGTGTTGATATAGTCCCCGAACGCAGGCAGCAGGAACCCCTGATGGACCTCGATGTCAAGGTCAAGGAAAAAATGACGGGGTCGTTGAGTTTGGGCGGCGGTTACAGCTCTGTGGACAAGCTCATGGCGATCGTCGAGGTGACGCAGGGCAACCTCGGCGGGCGTGGCCAGCTTTTGAAAGTGAAGACACAGTGGGGCGGCACGCACCGAATAGTCATGGTGAGCTTCATGGAGCCATATCTCTTTGACGAGCCGATATGGGGCAGGGTGGATATTTATCGTCAGGAGCAGACATATGACGGCTATACCCTCTTAACAGACGGCTTTGGGCTCGGTACGGGCAAGAGCTATAGTGAATATCTTTCAGGCTCGATCCGGTACAGCCTGGATCAATCACAAGCTAAACAGATCATGGTAACTCCTATTCCTTTCGCGTTGCAGCAGCAACTCGAGAATTATGGAACGATTATTACTACCAGCGCCGTGACGGCGTCCCTGACAAGGGATTCGAGGGACTTCTATCTCGACCCTAAAACAGGATCGAGAAATACGATGTTTGTGGAATACGCCGGCGGTCCGCTCGGAGGCGACCCTAATTTCATCAAGACCGTGGCTGATTCCGCGTGGTACTTCCCCCTGCCCTGGGACACGGTGTTCCTGGCTCGAGGGAGGATCGGATATATTGGGTCTCTCATTGACAAGCCCATCCCGATTGGTGAACGGTTCTTCGTCGGAGGCAGCGGGACGGTCCGGGGCTTCCGATATGGTACAGACGGCCCCGTTGATATCTTCGGCAACCGTGTTGGCGGAAACAAGGAGCTGATCTTTAATTTTGAATATAGTTTCCCCATCGTTCCCGCCGCACGCTTGAAAGGCGTGATCTTTACTGATATTGGTCGTGGCTTCGACGATAATTTGTTGGTAAGCCAGCAACCAAATGAGCCGACGAAGATCAGCTTACGTGATCTGAGGCGTACATGGGGATGGGGTTTCTGGTGGCTTTCGCCGATCGGACCGCTCCGGTTCGAATGGGCATACATCATAAATAAAAAGCCCACTGACCAACCTAGCCAGTTCGAGTTCAATATCGGTACCTTGTTCTGATTCCTGGGAGAACCAGATAATTTCGGCATAAAAAAAACGAGGAGGTAGTCATGAAGAAAATCGCAGTGATGGTTGCAGCAATGTGCTTGATCGCAGTCGGCGCTATGGCGGCGGGGGGGAAGATTGCCTATGTTGATTCACAAGCGGTCTTCGACAAAACAAAGATTGGGAAGAAGTACCAGGGCATAGTCCGCGAATATTACGACAGCCGCAAGAAGATCCTGGACATGGATGCTGAAGAGATCAAAAATCAGCAGGAAGAATATGGTAAACAGAAGCAGGCCAAACTGCTGAACGAAAAAGCACAGAAGGAAAAAGAGGAGTCGATCGGCCGCAAGATCAACGAGTTCGATAAAAAACGGAACGAGTTCAGCGGAGAGATCAGCAAAAAGAATGAGGAATTATCACAGGAGTTCAACCTACAGATGGTGGCCGTTCTCAAGGAGATCGTAAAAAAGGAAAAGGTCTCCTTGGTGCTAAACAAGACCATCAACATCCTCTCGAAGGCGGAAGTTCCGTCCGTCCTGTACGCAGATGAGGACCTGGACCTGACGGAGAAGGTCATTGCCGAAATGGATAAAAAGGATGAGGTCAAGAAGTAGGCCTGGGGTAGGCACCTCCGGCAAAATGGGTTTATCATGAAGCTGAAAGAGCTGGCGAACATACTGGGTGCGGCGTTGTCAGGTTCGGGAGACGCTGACATCATTGGTGCTGCAGGCGTGCGCGAGGCTTCCGAAGGGAAGATTACCTTCATCACGGGGAATAATTTTCTGAAAGACCTCGAACAGTCTCGCGCGTCGGCCGCGCTCGTGCCGTTGGACACGCCGGAGATGCATTTGCCCCTGCTCCGCGTGAAAAATCCACGACTCGCCTTTGCGCAGGTGCTCGAACTGTTCTATGTCACGCCGTACCGTCCTCTCGGCATAAGCGATAAAGCGGCAGTAGGCCGAAACGTCGTCATCGGCGCAGACCCCTCAATCCATCCTTATGCGGTGATCGCCGATGACGCGAGGATCGGGGACCGGGTCATCATCTACCCCGGCGTTCATATTGGCAGGGGATCGATGGTCGATGATGACTCCATCATCTATCCGAATGTGAGCATCAGGGAAGGGATACGGATCGGCAAACGGGTGATCATCCATTCAGGGGCGGTCATCGGCAGTGATGGTTTCGGCTTCGTGACGGATGGCGGAAAACACCATAAGATTCCCCAGGTAGGCGGCGTGGTGATTGAGGACGATGTCGAGATCGGAGCCAACAGCACCGTCGACCGTGCCACGCTCGGGAACACCCTTATCAGGAAGGGCACCAAGATCGACAACCTGGTGCACGTTGCTCACAATGTTACGATCGGCGAGCACTGCCTGCTCGCGGGGCAGGTGGGAATATGCTGGAAGCTGTACGATCGGCAACTACGTGATCCTCGCCGGTCAGGTTGGGCTGGCGGATCATATAACCATCGGTGACCGCGTGATTGCTTCAGGGGGCTCGGCCCTTGTAAAAGACATCCCTCCGGGGCAGGTTGTCGGCGGATATTATTCCATGCCGATGAGGGACTGGCTTAAGGTGCAGGCTGTTCTTCCAAAATTACCCGAACTCAAGAGACAAGTAAAAGCTCTCGAGAAAGAGCTCCAAGAATTGAAGGGAAAAATATCAGGCACGTAAAGGGGGAGAATCCATGATTGGCATTCAGGAGATTTTTGATATCCTTCCTCACCGGTATCCATTTCTTTTGGTCGACAGGATACTGGAAATGGAAATGGGCAAGCGGGTTGTAGGGATCAAAAATGTAACGATTAATGAGCCCTTTTTTCAGGGGCATTTTCCCGGTCACCCGATCATGCCGGGGGTCCTGCTCTTGGAGGCAATGGCACAAACGGGAGGCGTCCTTGCGATGCGCTCGGCGGAAGCGGAAGGCATGGATATAAAGGGAAAGGTGATCTACTTCATGACCATCGACAAGGTAAAATTCCGTAAACCTGTTGTGCCAGGCGATCAGGTTCGCTTCGAGCTTGATTTGATAAAATCACGAGCGAATATCAGGGGTTACAAGGCCCAGGCGCTCGTTGATGGTGCGGTCGTCGCAGAGGCTGAATTGATGGCCATGATCGTGGATAAGTGATTCTTAGATGACGGGAGAAGTGAGTGAATATTCATCCAGACGGCAATTGTACATCCGAAGGCGCAGATCGCCGAAGGCGTGGTGATCGGACCGTATTCGGTCATCGGCGAACATGTGACCATCGGCAGAGATACGAAGATCGCATCCCATGTGCTGATCGAGGGCTGGACCACGATCGGTGAACGAAACCAGATCCATTCTTTTTCGAGCATCGGAACGCCGCCCCAGGATATCGGCTATAGGAATGACGAGACCTATCTGATCATCGGTAACGACAATGTTATACGGGAGTGTGCAACGGTACATCGGGCGACGACCAAGGAGGACCGGAAGACGGTGATCGGGAATAAAAACTTTCTCATGGCCTATTCCCACGTGGCCCACGACTGCAAGCTAGGCAACAACATCATCATGGCCAATTCCGTGGCGCTCGGCGGGCACATTGTCATCGGCGACCATGCCATCCTCGGCGGTATCGTGGCGGTACATCAGTTCGTAAGAATCGGGGCGTACTCCATCATCGGCGGACAGTCGGCGGTGAGCCAGGACATCCCCCCCTATGTCAGCGCCGCGGGAAACAGGGCGAAGCTGTATGGACTGAACCTCGTTGGCCTGAAGCGGAAGGGTTTCAGTGACGCGGTCATCGCAACGCTCAAGAAAGCCTACAAGATCATCTTCCGTTCTGGGCTGACCCAGGACGAGGCCTTGCAGAAAGCACTCGATGAGTTTCCCGAAGCGACCGAAGTGCGCATGCTCGTTGACTTCATCCGCACTTCAAAACGAGGGATAACGCGCTAAGGAGCACCGGAGATCAGCATCCAGGACACGGGAGACGATGAACAAGATCGGTTTAATAGCAGGGAATGGAAATTTCCCGATTGCTTTTGCCCGCGCTGCCAAGCAGAAGGGCATGCAGGTTATCGCCGTGGCCCATGAAGGCGAGACACTCCCCGAGCTTGCACAGTGGGTGGATGCCATCTTCTGGATCAACGTGGGGCAACTCGGGAAGCTCATCAAGATTTTCAAGGAGCAGGGGGTTAAGGATGTCCTGATGGCAGGCGGGATCAAGAAAACGCGCCTGTTCAGTGGCGGCATGCCCGACCTCCGCGCAATGACCCTGCTCGCAAAGATGATCCACAAAAAGGACGACTCGATCCTTCGTGCCGTAGCCAGAGAACTCGAGTCCGAGGGCATCACCGTGCGTGAATCTACGCTCTACCTGGACAGTCTTCTGGCATCGCCGGGTATTTTGACGAAACGGAGACCGTCAAAGGATGAACAGCAGGATATCGAGTTCGGCTGGCATATGGCGAAAGAGATCGGCAGGCTCGATATCGGCCAGACGGTGGTAGTCAAGGACCAGGCCATACTTGCGGTGGAAGCCATCGAGGGTACGGATGAGGCCATCCGTCGCGGCGGACTCCTCTGCGGCCGGGGCGCGGTTGTCGTGAAAGTATGCAAACCGCAGCAGGACCTTCGGTTCGACCTCCCTGCCGTGGGCACGCAGACCATAAACACCATGGAGCAGGTGAAGGCGTCATGCCTTGCCGTCGAAGCAGACAAGACCATCATAATCGAGCGCGAAGCAGTCGTACGGGAGGCCGATCGGGCCGGCATTACGATTGTTGCAATACTGAATCCGCAGGGGATGGCATGAAAAAAGTCAGGGTCGGTGTTATAGGTGTTGGGTATCTGGGCCAGTTTCATGCGGAAAAATATGCAACCATACCGGACACAGAGCTGGCAGGCGTCGTCGATACAGACCCGGTACGCGCCGCGCAGATTGCGAAAAAATTGAACACCCTGGCTTTTTCTGACCCCGCGCAATTGCTCGGACAGGTGGATGCGGTGAGCATAGTCGTTCCCACGGTCTTCCACCATCAAATCGCGAAGCAGTTCCTGAAACAAGGCATCCATGTCCTGCTCGAAAAACCCGTGACAGCAACCCTCGAACAGGCTGATGAACTTATCGAGCTGGCAGCCGGGAAAAAGCTGGTCCTTCAGGTTGGGCATATTGAGAGATTTAACCCCGCAGTTACCGCGGTCAAGGCCCTTCTGAAAACACCACGGTATATGACTGCCGAGAGGTCGGCTCCGTTTACGGTACGGTGTACCGATGTGAACGTGATACTCGATCTGATGATCCATGACCTTGATATTGTCATGGATCTGGCAGCTTCGGCACCACGCGAGGTGAGCGCAGCAGGTGCTTCCGTTATTACACGGGAAATCGATTGCGCTTCGGCGAGGATCATATTCCAGAACGGATGCGTCGCCGATGTTACTGCAAGCAGGGTGTCCGAGGAAAAAAAACGCCTGCTTCGGGTATTCGACGGCGAGGCCGTGTATTCGTCCGACTACCAATCGCAGAAGGCAGTCGTGTCGCGCAAGAGAGGAGATCCGGTTCCTGAACTGGTGATGCATGACATCTCAACCGAGAGGCGTGATACGCTCGGTGAGGAAGTGCGGGCGTTTGTGCTCTGCATTCAGACAGGTTCGCGTCCCCTGGTCTCGGGCATTGAGGGCAGAAGGGCGCTTGCCCTGGCGCAGAAAATTACGGAAAACATTCAAAAAGGAATCACCGAGTTCGTTCCGGCAGCATAGAGAGGAGTTTTTTATCATGTCCGTACCCATGGTCGACCTTAAAATCCAGTATGAGTCCATCAAAGACGAGATCAACAGCGCTGTCCTGAGCGTGATCCAGAGCACCCATTTCATTCTCGGCCCCCAGGGAAAAGCCTTCGAAGAAGAAGTTGCCGCATATCATGGTGTGAAGCATGCCGTGGCCGTGGCCTCGGGTACGGACGCCCTTCACCTGTCGCTGCTTGCCGCGGGTATCAAGCGGGGCGACGAGGTCATCACCACACCGTTCACCTTCATAGCCACGGCCGAAGCGGTGTCCTACATCGGTGCCGTCCCGGTCTTCGTGGATATCAATGCCGATACGTTCAATATGGATATTAACAAGGTAGAAGCAGCGATCACGAGGAAAACCAGGGCCATTCTCCCTGTTCACCTGTATGGGCAGTCTGTGGAGATGGACGGTCTCAAGCAGATTGCGGAGAAGCACGGGCTCCGGGTCATCGAAGACTGTGCGCAGTCCTTTGGCGCGGAATTCAACGGAAAGAAGACCGGTACCTTTGGAGATCTCGGTTGCTTTAGTTTCTTCCCGAGCAAAAATCTTGGTGCGTACGGCGACGGCGGCATGGTGATCACCGATGATGCGATGCTGGCCGAGCGCATGCTCAGTCTCAGGAACCATGGTAGTCGAGTGCGCTATTACCACGATGAGATCGGGTTTAACAGCAGGCTGGACGAAGTGCAGGCTGCAATACTCAGGGTCAAGCTCAAGCATATTGACGAATACAACACAAAACGCAGAGACAATGCCATGCGTTACAACAAAAATCTTGCCGCTCCCGGTATTGAGACACCCCGCGAAATGAAAGGGGCGAAACATGTCTATCACCAATATACCATCAAGATCAAGAACAGGGACGGTGTAAAAAAGGCGCTCGACGCTGCGAACGTGTCGAACATGATCTACTATCCAGTTCCCCTGCACCTGCAGGCGGCGTATAAAGACCTCAACATGAAGCCGGGGAGCCTGCCGGTCACGGAACGGGCAGCGAGTGAGGTGCTGTCTCTGCCCATGTATCCCGAACTCACAGAAGAGCAGATCAGCAGCGTGGCAGATGCAGTGAAAAAGGCGATGGCATCACGGCCCCTCAGCGATCTATGAAAAAAATTTTAATCATCTCCGGAGAGGCTTCCGGCGACCTGCACGGCGCCAATCTGGTCCATGAGCTGAGAAGGAAGGCACCTTCCCTGACCTATTTCGGCGTGGGTAGTAAAAGAATGAGGGATGCTGGAGTGCGGATGCTGGCCGATGCCTCCGAGATCTCGGTTGTGGGCGCCACCGAGGTGCTGACGCACATCGGCGCCATTTATCGCGTTTACTCCAGACTCAAAAGTTTTTTAAAGGAATACCGGCCTGACCTTCTTGTACTTATCGACTTTCCGGATTTCAATATCATGCTTGGAAAAGTTGCAAAGAAACTCGGCATACCAGTTCTGTATTACATAAGTCCCCAGGTTTGGGCATGGCGCAAAGGAAGGGTAAAGACGATCGCCGAGATCGTCAACGCCATTGTCGTCGTCTTTCCGTTCGAAGTTGAGCTTTATAAGGCTGCCGGTGTGGATGTACGGTTTGTCGGCCATCCACTTACCGATGTTGTTAATTCAGGATATTCGAAGATTGATGCGAGGAAATATCTAGGACTTGATCCCGCGCGGCGCACGATCGCACTGTTGCCGGGGAGCAGGAAAAAAGAGATTATGCATCTCCTGCCGGATATGCTTGAAGCCGCACGGAAGCTTAAGACCATGTTCGAAGACCTGCAGTTTGTACTCCCGGTGGCTCCCACGCTCGAAAGGGACTTCATCCGGCACCATGTAGACCGGAGCAGCGTTGTGGTAGCTATTATCGACGGCAGAGTATATGACGTCCTGAGGGCATCGGACGCAGCCATCGTGACTTCTGGCACTGCCACGCTCGAGACAGGGCTCATGGGGGTACCCATGGTGATCGTGTATCGCGTGTCCGGGCTATCGTACTTCATCGGCAACTTGATTGTGAATGTGGATCATGTCGGGCTTGTCAACATCGTTGCAGGCAAGCGGCTTGTTCCTGAGCTCATACAGCAGGATGCAACACCGCAGAACATTGCCGATGCCGTATCGAAGATGCTGCGTGATCCAGATTATTACAAAGCGATAACTGACGGCCTCGCCACCGTAAGGGTTCAAATGGGCGATGCAGGCGCTTCAGCCAGGGCAGCTGACGTTGTTCTGGAACTGCTGAAGATCGTGGCATAAGAAAACATGGAAATCTATAAAAGATTATTAATCTTTCTTAAACCATACCGGATGCGGCTTGTCTGGGCGGCGCTTTTCATGCTGCTCACCAGCGGCATGATCGCGCTGCAGACATATCTCGTAAAGCCGATTCTGGACAAGGTTATTATCGGCAAGGACATGAGGCTGGGGCTTCTGCTGCCCCCGGCGCTTATTATCGTCAGCATTCTGAAAGGGATCACCTGGTATGCCCGTGATTATTTCATGGGGTATGTGGGACAGAAGGTCGTGAACGACATCCGAGACCGGCTCTATTCCCATATACAGACCCTCTCTTTTTCATATTTTACCAGAACACCGACCGGCGTTATCATATCTCGCATCATTAACGACGTCAACCTGGTGCAAGGTGCGTTGACCAGAGCTCCGTCGAGCCTGGTGCAGGGCATGCTTACGATGGTGGTGCTGACGGGGTACATCATTTATCTCAACTGGAAACTCGCGGCTTTTTCCATCGTCGTCCTGCCGTTTGCAGGCTTTGCGTTCTCGAGATTCAGCAGGCGGTTCAGAAGAGCGAGCACGCAGATGCAGGAACAGATCGGCGACCTCACTACGCACCTGCACGAGACCATCTCCGGCATTCGGATCGTCAAGGCATTCGGCATGGAGGATTACGAGAGCAGGAGGTTTGCCGATCGAAACAAGGACCTGTTCAATTCTCTCATGCGCTCCATCAAGACCAGCGCACTCTCACACCCCGTCATGGAAATCATTTCCATGGTCGGAACCGCTTTTGTCATTCTTTACGCGCTGTACGCAATTCTTGAGTGGAATATCATGACGGTAGGAGACTTTTTCTCGTTCCTCGGGGCCTTGGTCTTTTTCTACCGGCCGCTGAAGGACATGAACGGTATCAACAACATCGTCCAGGACGGCATTGCCGCAGCAAAGCGCATTTTCGAGGTGCTCGACACCGAGCCGGAGATCAAAAACAAAACCGATGCGATCTCGGTACCGCATGATTTCAAGACCATCGAGTTCAGGAATGTTTCGTTCAAATATGAAGACGATTATGTGCTGAAGGACATCAATCTGACAGTACAAACCGGCGAGACCATCGCCATCGTAGGCAAGAGCGGAGGCGGCAAAACCACGCTCGTGAACCTTATTCCCAGGTTCTACGACGTCACCGAAGGGGCGATCCTCATCGCGGGACAGGATATCCGGAACGCTACCGTTGAATCACTGCGGTCCTGTACGGCCATCGTGACGCAGCAGACGATTCTCTTTAACGATACCATTAAGAACAACATCGCCTATGGCCATTCCGAAAAAGACTTTGATAGTGTTGTCAGCGCGGCGCGCGCAGCATATGCCGATGATTTTGTCCGCAAACTTCCCCAGGGATATGATACGACTATCGGTGAATCGGGAGTGAAGCTTTCCGGCGGTCAGCGCCAGCGGATAGCCATAGCCCGTGCACTTCTTAAAAACGCCCCAATACTCATTCTTGATGAAGCTACGTCTTCACTCGACACGGAATCAGAACGAGAGGTGCAGAACGCCCTTGACGTGCTCATGAAGGGCAGGACCAGCTTTGTGATCGCTCACAGGCTCTCTACGATCATGAACGCAGACCGCATCATCGTCCTTAAAAACGGCAGGATCGTCGAACAGGGCAGGCATGAGGATCTTCTCAGACGGGGCCGCGAATACAAAAACCTGTATGACCAGCAATTCAGGGACGAGCCACCCGTCAGGATAATAGAATGATCAGGGGAAAAGTATTATCATACATCGCTTGGGTGCTCATCTCGATTTGGAGCAGGACGATACGGATACAGTTTGTAGAGAAGGAAATTCCCGACCGGCTTAGAGCAGAAGGCAATAATCTCATCTATGCATTCTGGCATGGAAGGCAGTTCCTGCTGTTCCATAACCATCGCAATACCGGAATTGTTATACCAGCCAGTGAAAGCCGCGACGGTGAGATCCAAGCCGGGGTTTTGCAACATTTTGGGTTTGATGTCGTGCGTGGTTCGAGCAAACGGAAAGGCGACCGGGCGCTCCTCGGACTGGTCGACGGCCTGCGAAAAGGCAAGAACATTGCTCTCGCCGTAGATGGTCCACGCGGCCCCATTTACGACGTAAAGCAGGGGATAACCTATCTTGCGGGCAAACTGAACAAACCTATTATTCCCGTCTCAACAAGCGCGAAACGGTTCTGGATTCTCGAAAAGATATGGGACAAATACATGCTCCCCGTGCCCTTTACGCGAGGTGTGATCGTGTACGGAGAGCCTATCGTTGTCCAAGGGATACAAGCGGATGAACTTGAGTCCAAGCGAAGGGAACTGACGGACGCCCTGAACAGCGTCATGAACCGGGCTGATGCGTACTTTCACCGGAAAGCTTCGTAGAGGGTGAGAATATGTACATTCTTTACAACATGCTGTTGGTCCTGCTGACACTTCTCCTGTCCCCGGTCATTTTGTTCAAACTTATCACCGTGCCGAAATACCGCGGCGGCATATCTCAAAAGTTAGGACGTATACGAAAGCGGGTCCGAACGGTAATCCAGGGGACACGGCCCATCTGGGTGCATGCCGTATCGGTGGGCGAAGTCATGGCCGCGCACCCTCTAATCCGCGACTTGAAGAAAAAATACCCCAACAGGAAACTGATTCTCTCTACGGTAACGGTCACCGGCAACCTTACTGCTCACCAGCGGGTTCCGGAGGCCGATGCAGTGTTCTTTTTCCCCTTTGATTTCCCCTGGATCGTGCGCAGAGTAATACGCGAAATCAACCCTGCTATCGTGCTCGTGGCGGAAACGGAGCTCTGGCCTAATTTTTTCCGCGAACTCAGTAGAGCGGACATTCCTTCGGCTGTGATCAACGGACGGATATCTCCTCACTCGTTCAGGAATTACATGAAATTTAAGAAGTTCTTTAGCCAGGTCTTTTCGAATGTAACCATCTTTTGCATGCAGTCTGCCGATGATGCTGCGCGGATTAAGGAAATTGGTGCTCCGCTAGATAGAGTGATTGTCACGGGAAACCTCAAGTTCGATCAGAAGATCCCAGCGAACCAGCCAAGCCCTGTCCCGATTCCAAAAGGCAGTAAGGTCATAACCGCAGGAAGCACACACCGGGGGGAGGAGGCCGCACTGCTTGACGTATTTAGGAGATTGCGGGAGAAGTTCCCTGAGTTGATTCTTATCCTTGCGCCACGTCATCCGGAAAGGTTCGATGAAGTTGAAGGGCTGATCAACAAGGCAGGGTATGAATGTCAGCGGAGAACGAGGTTGAAAAGAACAATCAAAGACGTGCTGCTTCTTGATACCATCGGTGAGCTTCGTTCATTCTACGGTATCTGTGACCTTGCTTTTGTCGGTGGCAGCCTCGTCAAGGTTGGAGGCCATAATCTCCTAGAACCTGCGGCAATGAAAAAACCTGTTATTTTCAGCCGTTACATGTTTAACTTTAAAGAAATATCTGAGGCTCTTATCTCTGCTGGCGGCGGCATACTCGTAAAAGATAAAGATGAACTTTATGTTCAGGCCGAAAAGTTGTTGTCAGACAAAAACTATTCTTGGCAAATCGGCAGCAATGCGTTCACGGTAATCGAGGCAAATTCCGGGGCAACGAAAAGGACGATTGACGCTGTCAGCAAGCTCATACGTGAAAACTAAGGCGCATTCTTATATCAAAGACCTCATATACGGAAGGGGAAAATCACTTTCCGTCGGGGCGTTCCTGCGGCTGCTCTCTGTGTTTTACGCTCTCACCATCCGCCTTCGCCATATGTTCTATGCAATTGGTGTATTTCGACAGCAAAGCCTGGCGCTGAAGGTCATATCTGTCGGCAATATTACCCTTGGCGGCACGGGAAAAACTCCAACGGTGATACAAATAGCAGGACTGCTGCTTAAGAACCAGAGGCATCCCGTAGTCATAAGCAGGGGATACGGGAGGGAAAACGAGTCTGACATCGTGGTCGTCTCTGACGGGCGGAACATCCTCGCAGACGCGGAGAGCGGAGGGGATGAGCCGGTCCTGATCAGCTCAGTGCTTTCGGGCGTCCCGGTTGTTGTAGGCAGTGACAGGTATAAGGCCGCTGTTTTCGCACAGCAGAAGTTCAACACCGATACTGTTGTTCTCGATGACGGTTTTCAACACATCCGCCTAAAGAGGGACCTTGACATCGTGCTGGTCGATGCCGTTGACCCGTTCGGGAACGGGAAGCTTTTTCCCGCAGGAGTATTGAGAGAACCTCTCACCGCGCTCAGACGGGCGCATGTCGTACTCATTACCGGTTCGGATAAAGAGGAGGGACTGGAGGAGCTCAAACGCGTCATCCGGCGGAATACAAAGGCAAGAATATTCACCGCTCGGCAGGTTCCTGCAAACATCACCGACATTACATCTGGTGATACCAGGCCGCATACTGCGCTGCGAGGGACATCCGTCCTCGCATTTTCCGGCATTGCACGGCCGGCATCGTTTACAACACTTCTCCGCACTCTCGGCGCCGACATAAGGGCAGAGATTACATATCCTGACCATCATGCCTATAATAAATCTGAGTTAACGGCACTGTTTCAGAAGGCTGCGGATGCGAAAGCCAGCATGATCGTCACTACGGACAAGGACGCCGTGAAACTAAAACCCTGGCACCCCGATGGCATCTGGGCGCTTAGGCTTGAGATGAATATAGTTGAGAACAATGAGTGGGAAGAGGTATTATTACAAAGGTTATGAACAAGGCGGTGTTTCTCGACAGAGATGGTACGGTAAATGAAGAAGTGGGGTACCTCACGGACCTGAGCAGGCTTCGCCTTATTGCCGGAGCTGGTGCGGCGATCAAACGCCTGAACTACGCAGGATACAAGGTGATCCTCGTAACGAACCAGTCGGGAGTGGCCAGAGGATATTTCCCGGAGTCTTTGGTTCATGAGGCGCATGAGCGTCTCACCAATATGCTGCGGGAGGAGGGAGCAGTCCTTGATGGTATCTATTACTGCCCGCACCATCCCACTGCAGGCAATGCGAGGTATACCATGGCCTGCGATTGCAGAAAGCCGGGAACCGGTTTAATCGACACGGCGGCGATGGACTTCGATATAGATATCAATCGTTCATTTATGATCGGGGACAAGTGGAGTGATGTTGAGCTTGCCCAGCGGGCAGGTGTTCATGCTATACTGGTCATGAGCGGTTTTGCGCCCGATGACCCGGGGAATAAAAGACCGGATCACATCCTGGACCCTGACTATACCGCGTCCAACATTTCGGAGGCTGTGGACTGGATCATACGTCGCGAACCGGTAAAGGAATAAAGAGCGGCTTTTCTCAAGACAGATGTAGACCAGGTTTTCACTATGAAAAAAACCATCACTCTCGACCGCAAATCGCTCTTTGCGAGCAGGCGCAGGATCGTGATTAAAGTCGGCAGCGCGGTTCTTGCATCGTCCGAATCGGGGCTCGACGAGGCACGCATAGGGCGGCTTGCATCGGAGATCGCTGCTCTCATGGAGCAGGGCAGGGAGATACTCCTCGTTTCGTCAGGCGCGATTGCTGCAGGCCTCGCAAAGCTCGGTATCACCAAAAAGAAGGGGATGCCGCTCTCAGTGAAACAGGCCGCGGCGGCCATCGGCCAGTCGGGCCTCATGTGGTTGTATGAGAAGACCTTCGGCGCATATGGCAGAAAGGTCGCCCAGGTGCTCCTGACGCGTGAAGATCTCTCGAACCGGACCAGATTTTTAAATGCGAGAAACACGCTCCAAACGTTGCTCGGTTACGGCGTTGTTCCGGTTATCAATGAAAATGATACGGTATCCGTGGACGAGATAAAGTTCGGCGACAATGACAACCTCTCAGGCATGGTCGTGCATCTTGCCGACGCTGATCTGCTCGTCATTCTCTCTGACATCGATGGCCTCTATACTGCTGATCCCAAGCTCGATCCTTCGGCGGAGCTTGTCTCTGTCGTCGAGAAGATTACAGCAGAAGTCGAGCGCGTGGCCGGGGACGCGCAGACACTCGTCGGCACGGGCGGTATGCGTTCCAAGATCACGACCGCGAAGAAGGTCGGCGCCTACGGCGTGCCCATGGTGATCGTGAACGGGAAAAAGCCGGGTATTCTCCAGACACTGTTCGATGGAAAGCAGGTTGGCACGCTTTTCCTGCCGAAGCTCGAGAAGCAGCACAGTCGAAAGCACTGGATTGCATATACAGTCTGTACAGCCGGCAAAGTCATAGTTGATAATGGAGCGCGCGAAGCGCTTGTGAGTAAGGGGAAAAGCCTTCTGCCTGGCGGTGTGGTCCAGGTGGAAGGGAATTTCAAGTTAGGAGACTGCGTGGCCTGCGTCGATCTCAAGGGCAATGAATTCGCGCGAGGACTCACTAAGTATTCCTCAGCAGATCTTGACAGGATCAAAGGGCTCAAGACTTCACAGATAGAGTCCATTATCGGTCATAAAGACTATGATGAGGTGATCCACCGGGATGATTTGGTGATACTATCGCAGCAATGAAGATTGAAAACGGTAATGCGAAATTTGAGAATGAAAAAAATCATAATTGCTATGCTGCTGCAATTCCTGTTGGTCTCTTCAGCCTTTGCGCTCAAGGTTAATGATCTCGCGCCTATGTTCTCGCTCCGGGACATCAAAGAGAAGGATTTTTATCTGAGTGACCTTGTGGGCGCAACAAAAAAGGGGAACAACAACGGCGTTATCCTGAGCTTCTTTGCCTCCTGGTGCGCGCCGTGCAGAAATGAGCTCACGCTCATCAACTCGCTCGTCGATGAGCTGAAAGATAAAGGCATCGAGATCGTTATCGTAGGGTTCAAAGAAGATTCCGACACGATTGGACAGCTGCTCGCTGAACTGAAAGTTGACAAGCCGGTTGTCTTGTGCGACCAGGATGGCAAGGTCGGTGAAAAATACGGGGTCAGATTTTTACCAACAACGTTTTTCATCGGATCGGATGGAAGAGTAAAAAACGTCGTCTTCGGCGAGATCAAGGACGAAAGGGAATTGAGGGAAAAGGCAGGAAAACTCTCGAAATAATCATGCAGGGAATGACAGGAGGTACTCTTGGATATCAAGCAGTATGTATTCGATAAAGCAAACAAGGCCAAAACGGCATCACGAGCGCTGGCAAACATATCGACCGAAATAAAAAACAATGCTCTCTTCAAAATGGCGGCGGGGCTCGAGAAGGAAGCTGATAAACTGATTGCCGAGAACAAAAAGGATCTGACGGCGGCAGAGAAGAAGGGGCTGTCAAAGGCCATGATCGACCGGCTGACTTTGAACCCCGATCGAATCAAAGCCATGGCAGACGGTCTCCGTGAGGTAGCGGCGCTCCCGGATCCCGTGGGCGAAGTTCTCAGGATGTGGCGCAGGCCGAACGGCATGGAGGTGGGCAGGATGCGCGTACCCATCGGGCTTATCGGTATCATTTACGAATCCCGGCCCAATGTGACTGCGGATTCGGCCGCGCTCTGTCTCAAATCCGGCAACGCAGTCTTGCTCCGCGGAGGCTCCGAGGCTGTGCATTCCAACACGGCAATCGTCGAGGTGCTCTCCAAGGCAGGTGCTGAAGCAGGCATTCCCGAGGGAGCGGTTTCCTTCATCGAGAACCCCGACCGGACCTGCGTCATGGAGATGCTCAAGCTCAATCAATGCATCGACCTTATCATCCCACGCGGCGGTGAGGGGCTCATACGTATGGTATCGGAGAACTCAACGATACCGGTCATCAAGCACGATAAAGGCATCTGCCATGTGTACGTTGACAGCAAGGCTGATTTCAAGATGGCGGAGGAAATATGTTTTAACGCCAAGGTCCAGCGGCCGGGCACCTGTAATGCCATGGAGACCATGCTCGTTCATCAGGACGTGGCCAAAACATTTCTACCAGCTATCATCGGCCGGATGAAAAAAGCCGGGGTCGAGATCCGTGGATGTGAGAAGACCATGGCGATCGTGCCCGATATCAAGGCGGCCACGGACAAGGATTGGGACACGGAGTATAACGACCTGATCCTGAACGTGAAGGTTGTGGATAGCATGGAGGCTGCGATGGAGCATATTGCAGCGCACGGGTCGCAGCATTCGGAAGCGATTATCTCAAATGATTACCAAAATGCCCGCCGCTTCCAACGAGAAGTCGATGCCTCTGCAGTATTCGTGAACGCCTCCACGCGACTGAACGACGGCTTTGAGTTCGGTCTCGGTGCTGAGATCGGTATATCAACAACCAGGATCCATGCTCGCGGGCCAATGGGTTTGGAAGAACTCACCTCAACCAAGTTCATTGTGTCCGGGAATGGGCAAATCAGAAAGTAGTCAAGAGTTTAACGAGTCAAGAGTCTACGGGAGATGAAAGGCGCGTGAGTAATTTAATAGACGCTTGGGGCTCTATCATTTCTTCAGACTGATCATCAGGAGAGCAATTGGCACAGAAACTCGCCATCCTCGGCGGTACATTCAATCCCATACACTATGGTCATCTTGCAGCAGCGGAAGAGGTCCGTGACAGATTAAAGCTGGAGCGGGTTCTGTTTATTCCCTCCTATCTTCCTCCGCACAAGCATGAAGAAGACATGCCGACGGCCATCCAGCGGCTTGAAATGGTGCGCCTCGCGACTGCCGGCAATCCTCACTTTACGGTTTCTGACATCGAAGTGAAGCGAGGGGGAAAGTCTTATACTGTTGAGACAGTGAAGGCATTGCGCACGAGGCATCCGGAAACGGAATTCTACTTTATTACGGGTCTCGACTCATTTCTTGAAATCCGGACATGGAATCAATGGGAGAGGCTTCTTAGGCTGTGCAGTTTTGTTGTACTTTCGAGACCGGGTTACCGGTTTGCCGACCTCGTGAAAATCGATTTCATGAAAGGGACTGCCAAAGAACTTGCGGGACTGGACAACGGTGAGCTGGTTCACGCGGTGTTCCAGCCGGACGGTTTCAAGATCTGCATGGAAATGATCCCTCTCTACGACATATCATCAACTGACATCCGGAACAGAATCCGTGAATCCAGGACCGTTAAATATCACTTGCCTGAATCCGTCGAAAACTATATAATAAAAAATAAGTTATATGCATAATTCGCTAGAAGATGCACAGTTGTGCTCAGAGGCTGCGGACAACAAGAAAGCGTTCGATATCATCATCCTCGACCTCCGCGGGCTCACCTACATAACCGATTATTTCGTTATCTGTTCGGGGAGCAATACCACGCAGGTATCTGCCATTTCGGACTGGATTGGCCAGACTCTCGCGAAGACCGGAGTCCATCCTTCTCATATAGAGGGGCAAGCGGAATCGAACTGGGTGCTCATGGACTACGGAGATGTCGTCGTACACATTTTCGATGAGCAAACCAGAGCTTATTACGCCTTGGAGAAACTCTGGGGAGATGCCGCCAAGGTGCCTTTTATATCCCAGCCCAAGGCACTGCAGGGCACCACTCCATGAAACTGCGCATCATCTGCATGGGGAAAACCAGGGAACACTTTATCCAGGAAGGGATTCAGAAATATCTGCGATACCTGACACCGTATGCAGGCATAGAAATGCTGGAGCTCAAAGAGGAGAAAATTAAGGACCTCAAAGAAGCTCCTCTCGTCAGGAAGAAGGAAGCCGAAAAGATATTCAGATCCCTCCCGGCGGGAACGTTCCTGGCGACATTGGATGAGCGGGGAGAAGAATTCACCTCTCATGAGTTTGCAGGATTCCTGAACGCTATCATGGAGTCCGGTATCAGAGAAGTGGTGTTCGTTATCGGTGGTGCAATGGGGCTGGATGAACAGGTTACGGTGCGCGCGAACAAGGTAATTGCGATGTCCCGCTGGACACTCACCCATGAGATGGCGAGACTTGTGCTGCTAGAGCAAATCTACCGGGCGTTTACAATTATCAAGGGTAAGACATATCACCACTAAAGTTGGTCGGCACCCCGGTTATCCACCAGCCGATCTGGTTTATTCATGCATGAGAAAGGATCAGGGATGAGATTCTTCGTTTCAATTCTGGTTATCCTGCTACTGGTGCTCGTGGTTCTCCTGAGGGAGTTCAATCAGGAGATCATCACGTTCCACCTCCTTCCCTCCAAGTCCTACGAGATTACCAAGTCGACGCTCTTTCTCATTTCACTCTCCATCGGGGCTGGGATCATTTTCATCATCTACCTGCTGCGTGATGTTAAACGGTTCCTCCGTGGTCTCAGCATGCAGCGCGCGCAGAAGAGACGTTCCAAGATTCAGGAACTTTACACCAAGGGTCTCAACTCCCTGCTTGCAAAGCGAAACCCCGAGGCCATGAGTTTCTTTCAGAAGGTGCTCGCCATCGATCCAAACCACGTTGACACGCTTCTCCGAATGGGCATCGGTCTGCTCCGCGAAAAAAATCCGCAGGAAGCTATCCTTCTTCATCAGAAAGCCCTGAGCCTGGACAGTGACAACCAGGAGGTTATGTTCTCCCTCGCAGCTGATTATGAAGAGGCGAAACGTTATGACGAAGCCTTCAAAGTATATAAAGAGATCCTCTCCAGGGACTCATCCAACCTCACTGCCCTAATCAGAATGCGCGATTTGTACCAGCGACTCAACCATTGGGAGGATCTGTACGAGACACAGCGCCAACTCCTTGCCAACCCATTATCACCGTCTGAACAGGAAGTGGAACACCGCAAACTCGTCGGTTTCAAATACGAGTTCGGCCGTTCCCGGCTCGAGGCAGGGGACAAAGAACGTGCACGGAGAATATTTCGCGGTGTCATTAAGCTCGACAAAGATTTTATTCCCGCCTATCTGGGGCTCGGTGAGGTTTACCTTGACGAAGATAAGGTAAAGGAAGCGGGCGAGCTCTGGGAAAAGGCATATAAGATGACGTCCTCCACCTTGCTACTCCACCGTCTTGAGGATCTCTATTTAAAGCAGGGGGAGCCAGGCAAGGTGATAGAAATTTACAAACAAGCTGTTAATTGGAAGCCTCAAGACATCACGCTCAAGTTTTTCCTCGGGAAGCTTTACTATCGTCTTGAGATGGTCGACGAGGCTTTTGATATCCTGTCCTCCGTGGACTGGGGAGATAAAGAGTTACCCGATGTGCACAAACTGCTCGGGAACATCTACTTGCGCAGAGGCTCTCTGGGGCTGGCCGCCTCAGAATTCAAAAAAGCGCTCGGTTTCCGAAAACAGATTATCATTCCCTATGAATGCTCCAACTGCAATCTGCGAACTACGGACTGGTCCGGTCGCTGCCCAAACTGCGGGAAGTGGAACACCTTGGGTGTAAATCTCGAAAAGACCTGTTAGGGCAGTACATCCCCGATATCTTGCTTTCTATAACATACAGGCTCTGTACGCTACCCAAGACCGCTTCGCACATTTTTATCAATTCGTATGAATATGTTATGTGAAATTGTGATCTCCGGATTTGAACTTTCTCATGAGGATAAGGAGTTTGGATGTTCGATAAACCGGTAGTGTTGATCATTCTGGACGGTTGGGGCATTAATATGACCAAAAAAGCGAATGCAATCGCCGAGGCACATGCCCCGATCTATGAAAGTCTTCTCACGGACTGGCCGCACACCCAGCTCCAGGCTTCCGGCGAGGCCGTGGGTCTCCCCGACGGACAGATGGGGAACTCCGAAGTGGGACATCTAAACCTCGGAGCGGGAAGGATCGTGTATCAGGATTCAACTCGTATCAGCAAAGCGATCAGAGAAGGGGATTTCTTCAAGAACCCTGTCCTGCTCTCCGCTATGGAGTCCGTAAAACAGTCCAACAAAACGCTCCATCTCATGGGACTTCTTTCGGACGGAGGAGTGCACAGCCGTCTTGACCATATATTTGCGCTTTTTGACATGGTGAAGGCACAGGGAATCACGAACGTTTATTTTCATGCTTTTCTTGATGGCAGGGACACGCCGCCTTCGAGCGCCATAGAGTTCATTACCACGCTTGAGGAGCATTTCTCTAAAATCGGTATTGGCGCAATTGCCACGGTCTCGGGCCGCTATTACGCCATGGATCGGGACAAGCGATGGGAGCGCGTGCAAAAGGCATATGAGGCCTTGGTCATGGGCGAGGGTATTAGGAAGTACTCCGCTGTCGAGGCGGTGAAACAGAGCTACGAACACAGCAGAACCGATGAATTTATGCTCCCGACCGTCATACTTAAACCGAAAACGATCCGCCCCCTTGCCACGATGCGGGACGGGGATTCGGTGATCTTCTGCAATTTTCGTTCTGACCGTGCGAGAGAAATCACCCGAGCGCTTACAGACTCCGAATTCCAAGGCTTCAAACGGCAGTCGTTCCCGAAACTCTCTTCGTTCGTTTGTCTTACGACGTATGATGAGACCTTCAACCTGCCGGTAGCCTTTTCACCCGTGCGGCTTACCAATATTCTGGGAGAGATCTTGAGCTTGCACGGGTTGAGACAACTTCGCATCGCCGAGACCGAGAAATATGCACATGTCACATTCTTCTTCAATGGCGGAGAAGAATCCCCGTTTCCACTCGAAGACCGAATACTGATTCCGTCTCCGCGCGACGTCGCCACGTATGATAAAAAACCCGAAATGAGCGCACGGGAAATCACCGATGCCCTGGTCAAACACATCACATCGGGACAATATGGTTTCATTCTGACGAATTATGCAAACCCTGATATGGTCGGCCACACCGGCGTGCTTGAAGCTGCAATAAAGGCGGTCGAGGTTTTGGATGAATGCCTGGGCCGGGTGCTCCGTGCCGCGCAGGAAGCGGGCGCATGCGTGCTCATTACTGCGGACCACGGTAACCTCGAGGTTATGTCGGATCTTTCAACTGGACAGCCACACACGGCCCATACAACCGACCCCGTACCGTTTATCGTGATTAAGGAAAAAGTCAATCTCAGAAAAGACGGCCTTCTTGCCGATGTGGCCCCGACCGTGCTTGATCTCCTCGGTATTGAGAAACCAGCGGACATGACGGGAAGCAGTTTGATTTTGACATCCTCCCCGAATTAAAGGACCGGGAGGATGTCAAAACGGTTCCACTCCACAGAACAAGACTGCGCCCAAGAGGATTCAATCAGTCGTAACTCCTCCCTTATCGAATCTTCGGATCAAGACGATACATCCCTCCGGTCAGTACCCCTGCCTGGAATTCGGGCAATCTTGACAAGATATAACGCTTTGGATATAGTTTTCATATGTCTTCCCCGTACCATCCTCCTCTTTGTCCCCGTGACGCTTCTCATAGGTGAATATTACCTTGACTTAAAAGTCTTTATATGAAATAGTTATTATCATGGTAAACACCTATGTGGAGGAGGTAAATACAGAAATATACGAAAATATTATAACGTCAACTGATGTATAATATAATGATAAAGGGAGGTATAAAAATGTCATTAAGAAGAACAGTCTTTTTCGCAGTCGTCATAGCATTTTTCATTCTCATTACCGGCAGCGCCTACGCACAGCTTGTTGGCACGGTCAAGGATGTAATTGATCCCGTCGGCAGCACAGGCAAGATAGACTGGACTACGGGAGTGATAACCGCGGTTGGCATCGGCGCCCCTCCGGCCCAGCCAGCGAACCCGGCTCAGGCGCGCGCCATGGCCGAGAGGGCAGCGCAAGTCGTCGCGTACCGCAATCTGCTGGAAGCAGTCAAGGGCGTACGGGTGGATTCCACTACGACCGTGGAGAACTTCATCGTCACGAGCGATGTGATCAAAACACAGGTGAATGGTATCATTCAGGGTGCCACGGTTATGGATAAAAAATACATGTCTGACGGATCAGTGGAGGTCACCGTGGGGATGCAGCTTACCGGAGCACTGGCTGAAGCCCTGCTCCCGAAAACGCCTCTGACACCTCCTGCAGGGTTAACTGGCACACCTGCTCCGGGAACCACGGGACAACTTTATACAGGACTCATCGTGGACGCACGGGGTCTCGGTGTCAGGCCCGCAATGGCGCCCAAGATCCTGAATGAGGACGGCAAGGAGGTCTACGGCTCAGCATGGATCAACAGGGACTATGCCGTGCGGGAAGGCATGGTTGGCTATATGAAGGATCCCGCAACTGCTCAAGCAAATCCTCGTGTGGCCGATAAGCCGCTTATGGTAAAGGCACTTAAGGTTTCCGGCGACGGCAGGGTGGACACGGTGATCAGCAATGCCGATGCAGCCATGCTGCAGAACGCATCACAGAACTTGAGTATGCTCGAAAAATGCAGGGTTATCATTCTGGTCGATTAGCAAGCCGTGCGATGGTAAGAGGATCAGCCCGTATGGCCGATCTCGAGAATAACGATGGGAGGTAGGCAATGTTTACACTGGTGAAACGCCTCATACTGGTAGTAACTGCACTGGCGGCGGTGACTGCGGTTTCGGGTTGCGGGCCTAAGGCTGTACCGTCAACATCGGTGATGGATACGCCTGAGTATCATTATAATCAGGGTCTGAAGGCATTGGGCGCCGATAGACTGGACGACGCGATGCGCGAGTTCGATCGCGCGATCGCCCTCGATCCGAAATCTCCGTTCGGCTATATCGGCAAAGGCCTTGCCTTGGGCAAAAAAGGTGAATTCAAGCCGGCCTTTGAGGACATGGAAAAAGCAAAGGATTATGAGAAAAAAGGTATCGAATCACGCATCGGTATGATCAGGCTCTACGGAATGCAGATGGCCAAGGACCAGAAGCAGGTCAAGGACCTGGTCAAGTCGGCCGAGCACGAATACAAGGCTGCCAATGAGAAGGAGCCAAACAACCCGCGACTGCACTACTACATGGGGATGTGCTACAAGATGGCGCTCGATTTTGACAAGGCCGCAACGATGTTCCGCGCGGTTCTCGACATGAATCGCGATTTCGTCGGAGAAGCCAATGTAGAGTGGGCACTGATCCAGAAGATTCAGCGCGCAGCTCCCGGAACTGAGATCGGCAAGAAAATCGCCCTCATCGACAAGATCGACCGGGCCGATATCGCCGCACTCTTCGACCAGGAGATGAACCTGGAGAAGCTCTTCACCAAGCGGGGAACGAAGACCTATGATACGAGTTTCAAGGCACCAACCGAGTCATCAACCCGCTTCTCGCCGGAGACGACGGTAAAGATGGAACCCGCCACGGATATCGAGAATAACTGGCTCAAACCGAGCATCGAAACGGTGCTCAAGCTCCAGGTCCGGGGGCTCGAGGCCGGCCCGAATCACACCTTCGATCCTGACAAGCTGATTACGAAGGCGGAGTTCGCATTGATGCTTGAAGACATCCTGATCAAGGTTTCCGGCGACGAGAAGCTCGCCACGAAATACATTGGTACGACGTCGCTCTTCCCCGATGTGCGGAACGACCATTACGCGTTCAATGCTATCATGGTCGTGACCTCGCGAGGCTTTATCGAGGCCGATAAGGCGACGGGTGAATTCAAACCGAATGATCCCGTGGCGGGCGCTGATGCCCTGCTCTCGATACGAGAGTTTAAGGACCAGCTTAAGTTCTAATCGGTTTTACCAATGCCCGCCCCGCATAGCTCGGGGCGGGCTTTTTTGATGCCATGATGAACAGACCTGTATACGCAGTGATAATTCTTGTCGGCATCTGCTTCCCGGGCATTGCCGGCGCCGGACTTAAGGTGCTCTCCGGTGAGCACACCGTTGTTTATGACATCGTCAATCCACGGGGAGTCGCCTTTATTCCTAATTATTCCAATGAATCATCCGAACAGAAAGTTATCAGTCAGGACGAGTTCAGCAAACGGGTGCAAGTGACCTCCAAGATGTACCCCATGAAGACCCGTATCCCGTATCCTGTTCCCCGTGGTATCATGCCTCCGTCTGTCTCTCAGTACCTTGTGCCGGAACGTGACCGGCAGTCCAATGACCCTGCAATCGTGCGCCTTGCACAGGACGTGACTCGTGGCAGCCGGTACGCCCATGATGCGGCCAACGCAATCCTATCATGGATTGCGGACAACTTGACATTCGATACGAGCATCTCAACGCCTTCTGATGCACTCTCGGCGCTGAGGTACAAAAAAGCCTATTGCGTCGGCTACTCAAATCTCGCTGTGGCAATGCTCAGAGCTGCAGGCATCCCCGCTCGCGTGGCCCACGGTTATCTGCCCCCGGGATATGAGTGGGGTTTTTCAAAAGAATATTGGGGTGTTAAAGTCAATGATGGCGGCTTCCACGCCTATCTGGAGATATACTATCCCGATACGGGCTGGGTATTTTCCGACGCCGAGCATTCCCATAATTTCGTCGATCCATTTCATATCATTCTTCGCCTCGACGGAATGGAAATGCCGGGAGCGTACAGAGGAGGCTATCTGGAAGTTGACAAGGCCACATTCTACACCATCTTTCGGGAAGAGGACAAGTCCGTAATGGTCGATGAACTGCCAATGCCGAAAGAGAAGCGGCTCGGCAGGCGTCTGAACGATGTTCAGCATTCGGCGCTCGTAACGGGCAGCGTAACCGATGCGAATGGCGCTCTGGTGCAAAAAGGCTCGGCGGTATTATGGAAAGATGGCAGGGGTACGCCGTATCCATTCGCTGACGGCCGTTATGCCGCGGCACTGACGATCCCCGGGAAATACCGAGTTGAGCTGAAAGGCCCTGGCTTTGCGAAGTCGTCTCAGGAACTTCAGATAGAACAGGGGACGGTGTACCGGCTGAATTTTACCCTGCATCCGGGCGGCAGCATTAAGGGAAAAGTTATAGATTCAGGAGGCAGACCCATTACGGATGGCGACATTTTCTACCGTGAGGGAAACACCAGTTTCGGTGTTCCCATCGAAAGAGACGGCACATACAGTATAGAAGGTCTTGCCCCTGGTCAATACAAGGTATCTGTCATGACGGGCGATAGGGAAACTTCTCGCACAGGCCAGGTAGAATCAGGCAAAGAAACACTGATGGATTTTATCGTACCTATGGTAAAATAGTATGAAGGAAAAAGGTCTTGGTCTTGAAGGCGTCCTGACGTTATTTTTTATCTTTACATTTTCATGACATAATAGCTTGAGGGACAGAATGAAAAAATACGCCTTTGATGTTATTATCCTGTCTTTTTGTCTTCTGTGTTCCGGGTCTGTGTGGGCACAGAACTTCAGCCCGGTGGACGCGGTAGAAACCACGGCTGTTGGCGCGATCAACTGGACAGTCGGAGAAGTGTATGCGAAGGGGATCGGAGCACCCCCGGCATTTCCCGGGAATGCGGCCCAGGCCCGAGCCATGGCCGAACGGGCGGCATACGTCGTAGCGCTCAGAAACCTGCTTGAAACCGTCAAGGGGGTCCGTATTGACGCTGAAAGCGTTGTTGAAAACTACATGGTCAAGAGCGACGTGATCAGGACAAGGGTGGATGGAATCGTCAAGGGCGCCAGGATCGTGAACACACAGTACATGCCGGACGGTTCGGTCGAAGTGCTGGTAGCAATGCCCATGAGAGGGGCTTTTTTGAATGCTATTGTACCGGACTCGTTCGGCAGACCGTTGGTAAGCCAAGTTCCTCAGAAACCGGCGCCGCAGCCGGTTAAGCCAACGACACCGCCTGTTGCACCTGAAAAAAAGATGGAGCCAGTGAAACCGGAACCCACCAAACCAGCGCCTCCTGCGCCTGCTTTGCCTGAGACTAAAATAGAGCCCCCGAAGCCTTCCCCGCAGTCCCAGCAGCCCGAAAAAAAAGCAGAACCGGCAAAGCCTGAGCCTGTTCAGCCCGTACCCGCACCACAGGGTCAGACGACAGTGGCGTTCAAAGGCGGCGTCGCCACCGGATTGGTGATAGACGGTAGAGGGCTGGGTTTGAGGCCTGCGTTGTTGCCGAAGATCGTTGATCAGCAGGGCCAGGAAATCTATGTAGGTCAGGTCGTGACCAGAACGAATGCCGTTGAACAGGGCGTAGCCGGCTATGCGAAAGATGTGAATGCCGCCACGAACAATTTTCGGGTGACCGACAACCCGGCCGTTATCAAGGGGGTGAACGCTTCCGGTGCGGCGAGAACGGATGTGGTAATCGGCCAGGCTGATGCGCAGGCTCTCCGGCAGATGTCAGGAAAAGGCGATTTTCTGCAGTATTGCAGGGTCATCATTGTCTATTGAACCTGATGCGCGAAGAAACGTCACCGTGATGATGCACCGTGCGTATATCGCCACGGCAATGATTCTTGACATGATCGGCCTGTTTGTGATAGGAAGAAACAGTGCAAATTCAGGCTGTGATCGCGACCCGTTTGGTTGTGTTAAAATATTTTTTTTGACCTTATCTGGAGCATGTTAATGCCAAGGGCCGCATCGCGGTTTTGCATAGTGTTTTTTGTCCTCATCGTGTTCGCAGGATGCGTACCGCCACGGCACATACCACAATATTACGATGCCAGCAACCCCCTCAAGCGAGTGGCCGTATTGCCGATGAAAAACGATACCATGGACGTTGATGGCCCGAATGTTGTCAGAAAAAAGATGATCGAGGCGCTGGAAAATAAATCCTATAACATAAGAAACACGCTAGAAACAGACCAGGTACTCCGTGATCAAATGGGGATCAATCTTGGCGGACAGCTGGAGATGACCACACCGCAGAAAATCGGCGAGGTTTTGGGCGTTGAAGGATTATTATATGGTACGCTCATGGATTTCGATGAGACATCAACAGGCGTGCTTAACGTTAAAAAGGTCAGGGCGCAATTCAAGCTCGTGAACGCGATTACTGGCCAGACAGTCTGGGAACGGGGACTCGGGGTAAGGTCGGAAGTGAGAATGTCAGGAACATCGGGAAACGCTGCTGCTATTGTTTCCCGCGCGGCGGATGCCAAGGAAAAAGATGTTCCGTGGGTGACCATCGGGAGCGTTGCCACCAACGAGAAAAATGTGGGGCGTTCTCTGGCGTATAGCGTCGGAGCTCAGCTTTTTTCCAAGGCGGTCGGTATCCATCTTGACTATGAATCAACCGAGCTTGTACGAAGGGTCGCGGATAACATGCCCTGGGGGCCCGGCCCGAGCGCCGCAGCCACTGCGCCGCCCGTGATTGCAGTTCCTGACATCAAGATGCCCGAACCGCCATCGTTCGGGTACATGGATTGGGAAGGAAAGCGGGATTTCTCCGCGGTCATCTTCTCCACCTCTTTTGATAAGAGCAGGAACGAGCCCATTAACATGGAAACCCCGATAGCGATCGCAGGGAACAAAATTCGGATGGACATGGACATGTCAGGAATGATGAAAGGAGCGCCACAGTCCCCGCTCAGCAAGATGGTCATGATCGGACGGGGCGATAAGAAGATCAGTTATACCCTTTATCCCAATAGCCAGAAATACATGGTTCATAAGGAGAAGGCGGAAATAGGAGAAAAGCCCCAGGTCGAGAAGACAAAAGTGGGCAGCGAAGTCGTCAATAAGCATCCGACGAACAAGTTCAAGGTACGGATCTCCTATAAGGACGGGAGGGTCGAGGAAGGCTTTATCTGGAACGCCAGAGATCTCGACGGCATGACCATAAAGAGCGAAGTGGAGAATAAAGACTTCAAAATAACCACGGAGCTGAGGCACATCATCCTGAAGACTCCTCACGCCTCGTTGTTCGAGATACCGGACGGCTATGCGGAGGCGAAGAGTTTCACGGATTTGATGGCATCAGAACCGGCTAATAAATAATGTATAAGAACACATAATGCGAGCACAAGGAGGCGATACAATGAAAAGAGGTTCATGGTTGACACTGGCAATCATGCTGTTGGTATCGGTCGCGCCCATCATAGGTGGTTGCGGCCCCACGATGTCGGGAGCAGTCAAGGATGACACGACCCTGACAGATACTTCAAAACAGCTGAAAACGACGAGCAACGTCTCGGAATATAAAGGGCCTAAACTCCGGGTAGGCGTGGTCAATTTCCAGAACAAAACCCCTTCGAGGGTGCTGGGGATTGGCGAAGCCGCCGCTGATATCCTGGGGACCATTCTGCAGAATACCGACCGTTTCATCGTCATTCCACAGCAGGACATGGAATCCATCCTCTCGCAGCAGCGCATGGGCGCAACGGGGGCGATCAATCCTGACACTGCTGCCGAGATGGGAAAGGTGCTGGGACTGAATGCAATCGTAACCGGCGCTGTGACTGCCTATTCCGAAGCAGAAGAAGGTACGGATTACCTTGTGGCGAAGAGCAAGAAGCAAATAGCGCGAGTCACGGTGGATTACCGTATTGTCGATACGACCACGGGAGTACAGCTCATGGCTGACTCCGGCGCGGGAATTTATTCCAAATCAGCAAGCAGGGTTCTCGGGATGGGTGCCAAAGCAGGCTATGACCCCGATCTTCGGGACGGCGCCCTTCGGGACGCCCTGACCAAGGCCATGGTCAATATGATGCAAAAACTCGGCACTAAGAAGTGGAACGGCCGGATCGCCCAGATCGACGGAGAGAGCCTGTACATCAATGCTGGCCAAAGGTCCGGTTTGAACGTCGGAGACAAACTCAAGGTCTTCAGGTCGGGCAAGGATATCATTGATCCGGTGACCAAGATGAAGCTCGGAACAACGGAAAGCCTGATTGGTGAGGCGATCGTGCAGCAGAATGACCTCGGCGATCAGTCCGATCTCTCCATTGCAAGGCCGACCTCCGGCACCGGTTTCAAGGCGGGAGACGTCGTCAAACTGAGCGAGAAGTAATGGCTTATGTGCGGGAGTGCCTGAAAGGATGATCTCATGATGAAGCGCTTCACATATAGTGCTGCTGCCCTGCTCATAACACTCTGGTGTTTCTCGTTCGCGTTTTCAGAAGAACCGGCGGCGAGCACCGAGGCAAAGGTTACCATGATAGAGGGGACCGCCAACGTCTTCGCCAGGGGAGCGACTGCTGGGCTCCCACTCAAGAAAGGGAACAAGCTCAAGAGAGGACAGGAGGTCAGGGTAGGAGAGAATTCGAGGATGGAAATCCGATTTCCCGATGGAACTGTTATGAGACTAGCGGAAAAATCCCGCCTTGTCATGGATGAAGTGCTTTACGATAGAAAGACCGAGAACAAAAATGTCAAAGTCAATCTCGCGGTCGGTAAACTCTGGGCAAACGTAAAAAAGCTCGTGACCCCGGACTCTACAGTCGAGGTTAGAACCAGCAACGCCGTTGCCGGCGTAAGGGGAACCGTGTACCGGGTGAATGTGGAAGAAGATAAGAGCGCCCTGGTCAAGGTCTATGATGGAACGGTATATGTGGCCAACCCGCCGAAAGACGAATCGGGGAAGCCACCAAGGGAGGTTTCAGCTCCGGTTCCCGTTCCCGGGCCGCATGAGGTGCCTCGGCCGTATCACGAAGTGACCATGGAGGAGTGGCTGGTGATCGTACAATCCTTCCAGCAGGTTACCATCTCACCCGAGGGTATAGCATCGCAACCGCAGGATTTCGATCGCGAAGCTGATGCTGATGACTGGGTGAAGTGGAACCAGGCGAGGGACAAACAAACCCGGTTTTAAGAACTGTTGCAAAAGCTGAACGTAAGAACAAGGCCGTTCTGTCCACAGAACGGCCTTTTCTGTTTTTATTGAAAGCGGCTGAAAAACACTTGACTCTTGATCCCGACATGGTATAAAATATTGAAATTGGTTTTCAATATCATGATATGCGAAAAAAACCGACTGAACATTTAACGGAATATCTTTCGGGGCAAGGGCTCAAGTCAACCCAGCAGCGCGACAAGATACTTCAAATCTTTGTGGACGCAGGCAGACACGTGAGTGCGGAAGAACTCTATGAACACGTGAAAAAAGTCCATCCCGGCATTGGTTACGCTACGGTGTATCGGACGCTCAAGCTCCTGACCAACGCGGGGCTCGCCGAGGAGAGACGGTTTGAAGATGGGTTCACCCGCTATGAATACAAGGTCTCTGACGGGCACCACGATCACCTCATCTGTACAAAGTGTGGCACAATCATAGAATTCGAAAATAAACGTATTGAAGCCCTTCAGCAGGACGTAGCAAGAAAAAACCGATTTAAAGTACAAAGTCACAAGCTGGAACTGTATGGCTTTTGCGCGGAATGTCAGAAGAAGATGGAGTAACCGTGCCCTTCAGATTTCGTTGATGATCTCAGTCTATAGCTTGCGGCTACCGGTTATGAAATGATAAGGCGTCTATTTCGGAGGAAATGCTCATAATGAACAACCACGATTCTGGCGACGGTGAACGTTACCGTGACTCCAATCTTCATAAAGTTCTCTTGATCGGCAATCCGAACGTGGGCAAGAGCGCACTCTTCGGGTTGCTCACGGGCAAATACGTTACCGTCTCGAACTATCCCGGTACAACCGTGGAAGTGACTTATGGAAACGCAGTCTTGAACAAGACGCGTACCCTGGTGATCGACACGCCCGGTGTAAACAGCCTCGTGCCAATGTCTGAAGACGAAAAAGTTACGAGGGACATGCTGCTTACCGACCGGGCCGGGGTCGTAGTCCAGGTGGCCGATACCAAAAACCTGCGGCGAGGGCTTCTCATCACTCTCCAGCTCTCGGAAATGGAAGTACCATTCATCCTTGACCTCAATATGGACGATGAGGCCAAGAGCCGTGGCATTTTCATTGACCAGGAAAAACTCTCCCATCTGCTCGGCATAGAAGTGGTCAAGACCGTGGCTATCCGCAGGAGCGGGATCGACAAACTACTGAAAGGCATTCAGCACCCGCGGCCGTCTACGATCGGAGTGCGGTACGATGATGTGATCGAGGGTGGGATAAGGGACATCTCCGCTCTGCTGCCAGAGGCAAACATTGCTCAACGCGCGCTTGCGCTCATGATCCTCGCCGGTGACGAGAGCCTCAAGGGTTGGATCCATGCGAACATTCAGGACCATGTCATTTTGGAGATCGAAAAGATTCGGCAAGAAGTACAGTCGAGATTCAACAATTCACTCGGCTATCTTATCAACCAGCGCAGACTTAAAAAGGCCGACGAGATATTGACTCAGGTGTTAAGCCTCCACGAGGCAGGGAAAGGATCTGCCATTGCGTTCCATCTCGGGAAGTGGTCCATGCATCCGGTCTACGGAGTGCCGATCCTTCTGGCGGTCCTTTATGTAGTGTATCAATTTGTCGGCGTTTTAGGCGCAGGCACAGCAGTCAACTTTTTAGAAAAGACTGTCTTTGGCGAATACCTGAATCCGTGGGCAACGAAGATTGTACACTATATCCTGCCGGTTCCGTTCTTGCAGGAACTCAT
The DNA here is from genome assembly GCA_963705595.1 of Nitrospirota bacterium. GTDB lineage: Bacteria > Nitrospirota > UBA9217 > UBA9217 > UBA9217 > DASPSR01. The sequence goes on from CAVPKD010000001.1 coordinate 229,223, forward strand.
TATCGGTGAATACGGACTGGTGACCATGGCGCTCACTTATGCAATTGCCATCGTACTGCCAATTGTGGGGTTCTTCTTTATCGCATTTAGCCTTTTGGAAGACTCGGGGTATCTGCCCCGCCTCGCTGTCATGGTGAACAAGGTCTTCAAGATCATGGGGCTGAACGGCAAAGCGGTGCTGCCCATGATTCTGGGGCTTGGATGCGACACCATGGCAACACTCACCACGCGCATCCTGGAGACAAAGAAAGAGAGAATCCTGGTAACGCTCCTCCTGGCGCTGGGCGTGCCCTGTTCAGCCCAGCTTGGCGTGATCCTCGGCCTTGTTGCCGGCCTCTCTGGCCTGGCCACGACCATCTGGCTCGGCACGATCGTTGCCGTAATGCTCCTCGTAGGTTATCTCGCGGCAAAGGCCATTCCTGGTGAGCCGTCGGACTTTGTTCTCGAGTTACCACCGATCCGTGTGCCGCAGCTTACGAATATCCTTATCAAAACGCTCGCCCGGGTGCAGTGGTATTTGAAAGAAGCTGTTCCGCTCTTCATCCTCGGCACATTCATACTTTTTGTAGGGCACAAGGTGGGAGCGCTTGCCTATGTTCAAAAAATGACCGACCCGATTGTAGTCAATTTCCTCGGTCTACCGAGCAAGGCTGCTGAGGCATTTGTAATCGGATTCTTGCGCAGAGATTACGGTGCCGCCGGACTATTCATGCTGGCCAAGGAGGGGTTGCTCGACCCGGTCCAGATCGTTGTGAGCCTCACGGTGATGACCTTGTTCGTGCCGTGCATCGCGAACTTTTTCATGATGGTGAAGGAACGGGGATTAACGGCCGCTTTATATATGGTAGCGTTCATATTCCCATTTGCCTTTGGCGTCGGCGGCGTTATGAACTGGGTATTAAGGTACTTCAATATTGCACTGTAGGGACAGCCGTTTGTGATTGCCGTCGTGAGACGCGAAGATTCAGAGCCGGTCATTCCCGCGAAAGCGGGAATCCGAAATGATATCAATTAATTCGGGTCAGGAGGAAAAACCATGGCTGAGAAAAAAAGATTACTAGGCATCGAGGGCCAGGCTGGCCATCCCGCGCTGTGCGTATTGCCGGAGATAGAAAAAGAGGATGAACTCTTTGAGATCATCTGGACTTTAAGAGAAGATGGAAAGCTGACCTTGGACCAGATCGTGCAGAGCTGTACCATTAAAGAATGCGGAAGTATCCTTAAAGACCTGTCCAAAAGCGGATGGATCGACATCAAGGGTCAGGTTGTCGAATTGCTCCCAAAAGGCGAAAAGCGTGCACGAGAACTGGTCCGGCGACATCGGCTGTCGCTTCGGATGTTCTATGATCTTTTTGCCTTGGATGGTGCCGAAGCAGAGGCGTGCAAATTTGAGCATATCCTTTCGCCGGAGGTGACCGATAGTGTCTGCACCCTGCTTGGCCATCCGCCTAACTCCCCGGACGGCAAACCAATCCCGCGGGGGGAGTGTTGCGCCATGTTCAAGCAAGAGATGAAACCGCTTGTGGCTCCGCTCGCGGACCTTGTGCCGGGAGAGCAGGCAAAGATCGTGTTCATCACTCCGGGCTCGCACTCACGTCTCGACAGGCTTTCAGCTATGGGAGTTGTTCCGGGCAGCGTGGTCAAGCTCCATCAGAAAAGGCCGGCGTATGTGCTTCAACTTGGCGAGACCATGATCGCCGTAGACAAGGACATTACGAAAGAGATATTCGTTAAAAAAGTATAGGCTGAATGTAGAAAGACCGTGCGCAGGCACCAACGTAACGACAGCTTTATCAACAATAAAAACTAACATTTCAAAAAAAACAAGCTATGGTAATAGCATATATTTGTTCAGAAAACTGAAAAAAGCGGTTAAAAAGTGTTAAAGTTAGAGGTACATTATTACGATAAGAATATCAGGGAATAAATTAAGTACTGTCCGAGCAATTTGATGGACAATACTTATTCCTCTATGTTCACGTTATAGTTAAACCCGCTGTTTAAAAATATCTATAAAAATTGCTGCTTTACGCCGCATTCTGAGGGCAAGGCATGACGAGATAACACGGCGATTTAGGTTCTCTTTACCAAATGCCGGGAGACGTCCTTTTTATGGGGAAACAACCAACCATATTGCTTGTAGATGATGAGCCGCTGGTGTTGGATTCACTCCGCGAACTTGTTACCCACGAAGAAAAATACAATGTGACAATCGCGGAAAACGGCAAGATCGCGCTGGAAATGACTTCGCGGGAAGATTATTCGGTCGTCATTACCGATTTAATGCTTAAGGACATCACCGGAATCGAGCTGCTCAAAACCATTAAGTCTCACACGCCCGAAACGCAGGTGATCATGGTCAGCGGAAAGGGGAGCATCGATTTTGCGGTCGAAGCCATGAAGATGGGAGCGTTCGACTTCCTCACCAAGCCTTATTCCCCTTCCCACCTGCTTCAAATACTGGCCCGAGCGCAGGCATATTACGATTCTCTTGTAGAGAATAAACAGCTGAAAGGTGAAATCAGAAGACTGAAGAAGAATTATGAGATCATCGGTACACACGCGAAGATACTGCGAATCAGGGAGATTATCGAGAACATAGCGCCCTCAGACAGCACGGTTCTGATCCAGGGGAAAAGCGGCACCGGAAAAGAACTGGTAGCGAGGGCAATACACAACCGCTCGCTCCGCGCTGATGGGCCCTTCCAGGCAGTCAACTGTGGCGTGTTTACCGAAACGCTGATTGAAAATGAATTGTTCGGCCATGAAAAGGGCGCCTATACTGGCGCGGTTCAGCGGGCGATCGGCAGAGTAGAGGCCTCGGCCGGCGGCACACTTTTCCTCGATGAAATTGATACCATGCCCGTCAGCTCACAGGTCAAGCTGTTACGGGTGCTTGAGGAGCGATCGTTTCAAAGAATAGGTGGGACCAAACCCATTTATGTGGATTTCAGGCTGATTGCAGCCACGAATAGCGATCTCCAGGAGGCCGTTACAAAGAAACTTTTCCGTGATGACCTGTACTATCGTCTCAATGTCATTACCATGACCCTCCCCGAACTCAGCGAACGACTGAGCGATATTCCTCTTTTGGTAAACTACTTCATGGAGCGGTACAAAGTCAGAAGCAACGTACAGTCCGTCTCCGCAGCCGCTATGGACATCCTTTTAAAATATCCGTGGCCCGGCAATGTCAGGGAGCTTGTGAATGCCATCGAATATTCCATGATCATGGCAAAGGGAACGCAGATCCTCCCGGCAGACCTGCCCGAGGCCTTGCAGGGCAGGATTATTGAACCGCAACAGCAGGCGCGTGAATCCCTTTCGCTTAAGGAAACAGAACGGGAATTAATCGTGAGGACATTGAAGGAATGTCACGGCAACAAGCATCTCGCCGCAAAGTTACTTAGAATTCCCCGTTCTACACTCTACAGCAAGATCCAGAAACATGGGATCTCATTCGACGAGAATTATGACATTTCTCCTCCTGATCAGGAACAAAACACCAACACATCATCTCTTGCTGTCCAGAATTAGACCCAAAAATAAAATAATTAAAATCAACATGTTACAGCTATCTTGATATAAATCCATCTATTCTCCTGTCTAAAACCCGTCTAACAAATTATATTAACTTATTGTTTTTAAATATATAATTGTCGGCATTGCTCTTGCAACTTATTATCTTAAAAATGCATGAATTTTCATGCATCAATATTATTGAAAAATGATTGAAAAGTCATAAGACAGGTAAATCAACATGAAACGGAGATGGATATGAAAACTTTACTATTGGTGGACGATGAAATTGAGAACCTGCGAAGTCTCGGAGAACTACTGAACAGGTTCGGTTACAACGTCATCGCAGAACCGGATGCTCCATCGGCACTTTCCGTTGTACGTGGCGGGACCCATGTTGATCTCGTGATAACCGACTATAGGATGCCTGGGATGGATGGTCTGGAGTTTTTCATCCTGCTGAAGCAGATACTGCCTGCCGTCCCCGTGATTATGCTCACGGCCTATGGTGCCGTCGAAACCTATTTAAAATCGCTCAGCCTGGGGATATTTGAATACGTAAATAAACCCGTTAGGGCGAAGGACCTGGGACGGGTCGTGAAATCCGTCCTCGCTTGCTCGGAAGACGACAATATCGCTCCCGGAAACAATCTATCCCAGGAATTACCATCATTTAGAATATAAGCTGAAGCAACACATCAGCATGATCAGCTTTGCTTTGAACAAAAGTCACGGTGTCACGTGTGGGGTCTAGCAGTCCACAAAAACAGACGTAAGAAAGGCATGCTCATGCAAAAGAAAGATCAAGTGGTCAATTTCAGAATCGGCAGAGAATCTTTTGGCGTACCCATCGACAACGTGCAGGAGATCGTGCGGGTACCGGAGATCACGGTGGTCCCGGAAATGCCGTCATTTGTAGAAGGCGTCATCAACCTCCGCGGCAAGATCGTTTCTATTGTGGATTTGAGCAAGCGACTTAAGATTGAAGCTGCTCCCAGGGCTAAATCAAGTCGTGTCCTGATCGTCGAAGTGGACGACAAGATCATTGGCCTTTTGGTCGACTCGGTCAACGCTATCCTGCAGATACCGCAGGAGGCCGTCGAGCCTACACCTGACACAGTCACACCGGTAGGTGCTGACTATATCATCGGCGTAGGCAAATTGCCTGACAAACTGATTATTCTTCTCAATCTCAAAAACATTCTGAGACCTGACGAGATCAAGGGACTCGCTGCGGACGAGAGTGCTGGAACCGCCGTGGGCAGAGCATCGCGACGATCCTTAGAAGCTGCGGCTTGAACGTAGGCGGAGACCGGCATCATGATTACTTCGAATATTTTATGATACTTACCGACGATGAATTCAGGTTATTTTCGCACCTTATTTACAACGAGAGCGGGATAACCATCAAAGACACCAAAAGGGAATTTCTTCAGGCGCGGATCCAGAAGAGGCTTCAGGTCAACAGGCTGAACAGTTACTACCGCTACTATAAGTTCGTTACCGATAAAACGCAGGGTCAGCGTGAGCTTCTCGACCTAGTAGACAGCATCACAATCAACGAAACCTCGTTCTTTAGGAACAAGCCCCAGTTCGACCTCTTCACCAGTATAGTCATCCCTGAAATAAAACAAAAAAGAGCACTGCAGAAAAAGATCCGGTGCTGGAGCGCAGGCTGTTCCAAAGGACAGGAAGCGTATTCCATTGCCATGAGCGTTCTTGATGCGTTGGAATCTCCAGAAACCTGGGATATCATGATCCTTGCTTCGGATATCAGTCTGCGAGTACTCGACAGTGCTCAGAAAGGGGTGTACAGCGAAAATGAGATCGAAACTGTTCATCCCGAATATCAGAAGGAATTCTTCGATAGAGTAAACAGTCATTATCAAGTAAAGCCGAACGTCAAAAAGCTGGTGGTCTTCGATTTCCATAATCTGAAACATGAGAACGGCGTGACCGGCCTCGACGTGATATTCTGCCGGAATGTTATGATCTATTTCGACCGCGATGAGCAGAAGAGGCTTGTGGACAAATTCCATAAAAGCTTGTCTGACGGCGGATACCTTTTTTTGGGGCACTCCGAGAGTCTCCAAGGACTGTCGGACAAGTTTAAATTTATGTACCATAACAAAGGTGCCGTATATAAAAAGGTGCCATAAGACGCTAAGAGCGCAATGACGGCATCCGATGTGCAGGGATTGTTTTATGGCAGAGACGAAGGGGGCCATGAGCGAATATACGTTTACAGAACACGAGCTGAATGACCTCAAGGAAATATTTTTTACCGAGGCCTGTGAGATCCTACAGTCCCTGAACCTGGAGATCCTTAATCTTGAATCGGGACAGGACAGAGAAGCTTCGCTGAAAACCATTCAGCGCCATCTCCATACACTCAAAGGAAATTCACGTGCCCTCGGATTTACTTCATTGAACACGCTGGCCCATAAGTCCGAAGACCTGCTCAAATCGATCCAGGATACTACGATAGATGTTGACAGGAGCCTCATCGATCTTCTGTTCTCAATAAGCGATACCCTGCAGTTCACTGTTGACAGCTGCCGATCCAACAAGAACGCTCCGTCTGACGAGCGGCTTATCGAGCGCGTTGAAAGTTACCTGTGCGTATGGGGGAATGGCGGAAAGACAGAGAAAGGTGCACCATTCAAATCAGAAAATAGACCGGGCGCACTGATTTACGATATCGTCATAGGGTTCGACGGCGCCTGTGATAATAAAGCATTCGGGCTTCAAGTCATAACGGAAAGGCTCTCGACGATGGGGGAAATTCTCCGTGTCGAATCAAACGGAGATTCCGGAACAGTCGATGCTGCTAATCAGCTCTCAATCAGCTTCGGTTCTTCGGAGTCGGCCGAGCTGATACGAGATTTGATTGCCGTCCCGGGCATCGTGAAGGATATAACGATCAATAAACATGATATCGGTAAAACCGCTGAGGCACAGCTGTCAAGTAGAGACACTACCGTTAAACAGGAAGCCTTGCAGACACTCCGCGTCGATGCACAGCGGGTCGACAAGATCCTCAACCTCATAGGCGAAATGGTGATTGGACGCTCCATGATTGGACAGATCCTGTCAGAAATCGGCGAGCGTTATCAAAATGATGATTTAGTCAAGAAACTCGGCGACGCAAACGCCTTCATGGAAAAGACCCTTTCGCAGCTGCAAAAAAATGTCATGAAGATACGGATGCTGCCGATCTCCCAGGTCTTCAGAAAATTTCCCCGTGTGGTCCGCGATCTCTCGCTCGAAAAAGGAAAACAGGTGGAACTCCTCATGCTGGGAGAAAAGACCGAGCTTGATAAGAGCATACTCGACGTGATTGGCGAACCGCTCATTCATCTTATACGAAACGCCGTTGACCACGGGATTGAACCGCCTGACGAACGGGAACGGGCCGGAAAGCCGAGGACCGGGACAGTCAGTCTGCGCGCTTATCATGAGGGGAACCAAGTCATGATTGACGTTAAGGACGACGGTGCCGGATTGGAACCGCAGCGGCTCAGAAAAAAGGCAATCGAAAGAGGGTTCAAAAGCCGCGACGAGATGGATCGCCTTTCCGATGACGAGACACTTGACCTCATATTTCTGTCCGGATTCAGCACCGCCGATGTGGTGACGGACATATCGGGCCGGGGATTCGGGATGGATATCGTTCGGACGACGGTGGAATCGCTCAAAGGGCGGATCCAGGTTCGCTCGAAGCCGGGAGAGGGGACCACATTCACGCTCAGATTGCCGCTTACCCTTGCTATCATGCGCGCCATGTTGTTCTGGGTAGGGAAAAGACTCCTGGCTATTCCCATGTCGTCTATCGAGAGGATAACCCGTGTCAAGGACAGCGACATCCAGACAGTAGCAGGCAAATATGTGCTTCGGTTCCGTGATAAGGTAATCAGCTTGATTTACCTGAACGAAACGCTGATGCCAGACGAATGTTCTGCCGGTAAGGACCAGAAGAAGTTCGTCATTGTTGTTGGATCCTCAGACAAACTGTATGGATTTGTCGTAGACAGGTTGGTAGGCCAGCAGGAACTTGTGATCAAGGCCCTTGATGACTATTGGGGCACGATCAACTGTACGTCCGGCGCCTCCATACTGGGCAGCGGACAAGTAGTTCTGATCTTGGACGCGCCTGCACTCATCACGAGGGAAACACGGCAGGAGTTTGTCGGGACGTAAGACAGGCCAGGGCGCGAGCACGGAATCGGCCTATAGTGCGAGACGCAACGATGCAGCTGTGCAAAAGTGAACAGATATGAAAAAAATCCGAGTAATGGTTGTCGATGATTCTGCGCTCATGCGCAAACTTATCAGCGAGATCCTCACGAAGGATCCCGAGATTGAGGTGGTGAATACCGCCATGGACGGCATGTTTGCGCTTAAAAAAATTCCGCAGTCAAGACCAGATGTCATAACGCTCGATTTGGATATGCCGCGGATGGACGGCCTCACTGCGTTACGTTATATCGTGAACGATTATCAGATTCCCGTCGTCCTTGTCAGCTCACTCGCAACTGACGGAGGAAATCTCACTTTCGAAGGTCTTGCCCTTGGTGCTGTTGACTTCGTTACAAAACCGAAGGAAGCGATTTCGGTCCATATTCACGAGGTCGCGCGCGAGCTGGTTCTGAAAGTAAAACTTGCCAGCCGAACGGCAGTGAAAAAACAATCGCGTCCAGAGGCGGTGAAACCCTTGCCGCAGCAGATATGCCAGCACAAAAAATCATCACTGAGGGGACCGCTGAAAAAAATCGTAGCCATCGGCATTTCTACCGGGGGGCCGAATGCGATCAGCTATTTCCTTCCGCGGCTGCCAGAGGACATTGCCGCCGCCATCCTTATCGTCCAGCATATGCCCGAAGGGTTCACCGAAATGTTCGCCACCCGGCTGGACCAGGTCTGCAAAATCCGGGTAAAAGAAGCGAAGGAAGGAGACCCGTTGGTATCAGGCACTGCTTTCATCGCACCGGGCAATAAACACCTTAAGGTTGCCAAGGTCGGCACGACTGGCGTTGCCGTACTCTCTGCAAGTCCTCCGGTGAATGGGCATCGCCCATCAGTTGACGTTCTTTTTGACTCGGTATCGCAGGAATATGGATCCGATACCATCGGGCTTCTCATGACGGGCATGGGGGAAGACGGTGCGCTCGGACTCGGCTCGATTAAGGCCTCAGGAGGATATACGATGGCACAAGATGAGGCTAGCTGCGTCGTCTTTGGAATGCCGCGGGCGGCTCTGGATAGGGGGCACGTGCATGAAGTAGTTTCTCTCGACGCCATACCAGGCCGGCTGACAACTCTTCTTAAAGAGGTGAACCTGTATGCAGACAGGCCAGAACAGACGCTTTAAATATCTTGTAGCGGACGACTCCGAATTTGCCAGAAAATTGCTCATCAGGGCGCTCTCCAGTATAGGGGGCAATCTTGCCGGCGAGGCCGTTTCCGGTCAGGACGCGGTGCAGAAATATCGAATCTTGAAACCCGATATCGTGTTCATGGACATTACCATGCCGGGAATGGAAGGCATCGATGCCCTGGAGATGATCCTCCAAGATGATAGCTCTGCAAAGGTCGTCATCGTTTCTTCGCTCAGTCACCGGGAGATTGTGAAGAACGCGTTGAAAAAGGGCGCAAAGCATTACATCACCAAACCGGTACAGAACGCGCCTCTGACCAATATCATACAGTTCGTGCTTTCTCAATAACATCGATACGGTACTTGCTTATGCGCCTTGATTATATAAACCCAATCGTCGATTCCGCCATCGCGGTTCTTGCAGAGTTTACCAGTTCCCAGGTCGATCGAGGGGACATGAAGCTGCGACGTCGATCATCGACGAGCAGGGAGGTCGCCACGATCATCGGTCTTACGGGGAATGCAAACGGCCGCATCATCATTGAGATGGACGGCAGCACGGCGCTCGCCATGGCCGGGCTTATGAACAGAGACCCGTTCAGGGAACTCGACCGCCTCGCACTGGATGCTCTGATGGAGCTCGCAAACCTCATCGTCTCGCGGGCTGTCTCTAGTCTGCATGAACTGGAATTTGCGTTCCGCTTGGCCCCTCCGCTCATCTTTACCGGGACCAACCTTGCGTGCTTCAGCAGCCTGGACACAGAGGCGCTCGTCGTGCCGCTGCACACAAATGTCGGCGACATGAACCTGTCAGTTACATTGAGAATGAATACTTTGTAATGGCATTTCGAATTTCTGATTTGACAGAGAAGCTATTTTGCAGTTAAATTAATTTATGAATTGCGAATCCACAGAATTTAATTTACATGATGTCCTGCTTCTTATAGGGCTCAGGGAACGCACCGGCGAATTGACGCTGGAGTCTGGTAATAACATTGGCAACATGCTGTTTTACCGCGGGAAGATTCTCCGGTCAATTTCACCGTATTCACGTGCTATCGGCGACCTGCTTGTTGAGGAGGGTCTCATTACCGAAATGGAGCTCATAGAAACACTGAAACTGCAGAGGAAGAATTCCATATCGCCAATCGGTTCGCTTCTCCTCAAGAGCGGTAAGGTACGCTTCGAGGTTCTTGAGGTGATGGTTCATGAACAGATCAGGCAGTCGGTGAAGGAGTTTAAAACGTGGGAGAACGTCAGCCTCAGCTTTCATGAAAAAGACATCGAGCCGGCCGATGGGATCCACCTTACGATACATGAATTCTTGACGGCAGAAACCCTCAAAAACGCTTTTTATTTACTCTCGATAGGATGCACTCCGCATGACGAGTCTGCTGCCCCGGCTCTGTTGCCAACCAAGTCCTAACGTATTATCTGTGGACTCTTGCTGTAGAGCGTTGTCCGTAGCATCTCTCTCGCATTGTTGAAAAGATCCAGGGATTCCTTTGTTCGGAAGTCCGGATAAGTATGTTCGAACGGCAGGAACGTTTTTTCTTTGGTCGAATAATGAAGTGTTACTTCGGCATAAATACCCTGGCCCTGGTAAACGCGATGAGAAAAATCCTTGGTCGATGCGAGGACGACCTTCGCCTCGGTGACATATCCGGGATCAAGGTTGATCCTGCGGCGCACAGCCGTCCCACTTGTGACCGAGAACCGCGCTTCAATGCTATTCGTAAGAAGTTTCACGCTTGAGAGCATGCTGGGATCGGCCAATCGCTCGAAGAAAATGAAGTTACGGAGGATGACGGAACCCATCTCTTCAAGATAATAATCGGTGACATCCCACCGTACAGTTTCACTCTGATGATCGATTGGGCCGTATTCTGCACAGAGAAGTTCGGTGCAGATATCGAAAAGTCCGACTTCGGGTGAAAGCATGCCTACGAACAGCTTGACGGGTATAGGATTTTTTGGGTTTCCCATATCTAGGTAGGAGCGAGATAGCTACTCTCTGATATAATTGAAACTTTCTAAATTTTTCAAATTATATCATAAAAACTGTCATATTCGATGCCACTGCCGTATCCACGGCTGTATCACGGGACAGCCCCCAATTATGTCTTGACAAGGTCATATGGTTTGCTATATTAAAAGACATGCAAATTACACGTGAAGGGGATTACGGGATACGGAGTGTTCTGTATCTTGCCCGCCAGCCGTTCAAAAAGATCAGCTACGTAAACGAAATTTCTGAGGATTATAAGATCCCGCGCAGTTTTCTTGCCAAGATACTCCAAAAACTAGTCAAGGCAAAGATTGTACGGTCGTATAGGGGCGTGAAAGGCGGTTTTTCGCTCGCTAGGCAGGCCCGAGACATCTCCATGCTCGATGTTGTCGAGGCAATCGAGGGGAAACTTCAGCTTAACGTCTGCATCACGGACAAGAAGAAATGCGTATTTTCTAAACACTGCCCCAGTCACTCAGTATGGGTAACCGCTCAATCAAAAGTCATTGAAGTCCTGAAAAAAGCAAATTTCGAAGATCTTGCCAGACAAAAGGTTTAATTATCAGCATCTTAAATTTAACTCATTGGGTGCAACCACATGGCACCGGAGAAGACCCGTTACTATGACGCACTACTGGGATTCGCGATTTTCTCTTTTTTTGGGGCTGCGTTTCGGCATTCTGATATCACTCCAGCTTGTTCATCTGCAACCAAACTTCACGTCATGGCTTACATTTAAAAGCCACAGGCCGCTCCACACAAACGGCAGCTTTGCCTGAACCACCAACATGCCGCAGGACTCTTTTCCCCGGCGAGAGAATGTCTGCTCTGTAACTTCGCTCTTTTGTGCTTGCGTCCTCTCCCGCCTGACCAATGCTTAAGAGGATTCCAATCTCTCTAAGCGTCCAGCTAATCCGCTCGGGAGTAAATCTTTTCTTCCTAATACGTGATTGCTCTCTTTTCTTCTTTATGCTACCATGAGCCTGTCGTTCCGCTGATACAGTCTTTAGGTGCCAGGCCAACCCTGATGAGCAAACAATGATCTCGCTCCTTGTAGTCATCTTTGTTCAAAATGAGCATTCTGAGACGAATTTTCAGATTAGGAATCTATGGAATTCAGACTAATTACTTTGATGGTGCTGATTGTAACCGGGTCATGTTCTTCTATCTGCCATGCCTGGCCCGATAGGTGTTATCAGTATGCGGAACAAAAAAAATATGATGACGCTATCAGGGAATGTACGAAGCAGATTAATGCGGATGTGGGTGTAATAAGCAATGTCGAGTACTCTTACATGAACCGCGGGATTGCTTATGAGGCTAAGGGCCTACTTGACCAGGCCATCGCAGATTACAGCAAGGCTATTGAAATAAAGCCACGATATGACGGGACTTACGTGAACCGCGGGAATGCCTATAAGGCTAAGGGCCTACTTGTCCGGGCCATCGCAGATTACAACAAGGCTATTGAGTTGAATCAAAAAAATGACAAGGCGTACTATAACCGTGGGACCGTTTATAAGGCTAAGGGTCTATTTGAACAGGCCATAGATGATTTCAACAAAACGATAGAGCTAAATCCAAATAAAGATTTTACATACTATAATATTGCCTGTCTGTACTCACTTAGAAAAAAAGCGCAAGAATCCTGTTTATGGCTGCAAAAAGCCATTCATGCCGGATTTAACGATTGGGAACTTATGAAGAATGACAGAGACCTTTCTAATATTCGTGATACTGCATGCTATAAGGAAATTCTTGATGGAAAATGACTTTCACACACCATTTCTAAGAACGAGTACCCGGGGGAAATGACCTCAATGTGGAGAGTTGCATCAAGAAGAGTGAATTCGTGAAGACTGGATAAAACGCACACCAAACAAAAGGGAGGACAACAGGACCGAATCATGCTGAGACTGGGTCATATTATATATTCAAATTGCTTCCCTCCTCATGCCGGGATCGTCACAGGGGAGATTAAATTCCCATTCAAGCTCGTGGAGGGCATTCCCACGGAATTAAACGGCCTTCTTGCCGATGGCAAGATTGACGTCTCACCGTCATCGTCAATAGAGTACGCTGTTAATACAGGGAGGTACATACTCCTGCCGAACCTGTCCATAACATCAAGAAACAGGGTCATGAGCATTATTCTCCAAAGCCGCGTGCCGATCGCAGAGCTCGACAAGAAGTCCGTGGCCCTGACCTCGGCTTCAGCAACGTCGGTCATATTGCTCCGGATCCTGCTTGAGCGTCAACAAGATGTCCGTCCCCGCTTCACCTCATTTAAACAGGGTATGGAAGACCCGTTCGGAAAAGCGGATGCAGCCCTTTTCATAGGTGACCTCGCGCTCAAGCTCAAGCCTTCTCCCTCTTATCCCCATCTGTACGATCTTGGAGCGCTCTGGCATGAATTCACCGGTCTGCCCTTCGTGTTCGCCCTCTGGCAGGTGAACTACAAAAAAAATATTGATAAGGACCTCGCCGTGCTTTATGATATACTTATGCAGTCAAAATCGTACGGTCTAGAGAACATCCCCGAGCTGGCCCGAACGCATGCGGAACGGTTCGGCATTCGGCCGCAAGTCCTCATCGATTACTGGACCTCGTTCAGTTACAACTTCGGCGAAGATGAAAAAAAGGGACTCCTGGCCTTCTACGGATACGCCGCCGAAATCGGCGCAATCAAACCGGTGACGGACCTTAAGATCTGGAGCAACAAGTAGCATACAGGGGAATTTCAACGAATATGACCACGCAACAAAGACATGACGACCATCACACTCATGATCATGTCGATGACCATGACCACGGTCATGAGCATGAACACGGCCTGAGACAGCAGTCGGGGGGAGGGAAGAGAGACCTCCTGATCGCCCTTTCGATAACGCTCCTGATGATGATTGCCGAGGTGGTCGGCGGACTGCTCTCGAATAGCCTGGCGCTCCTTTCTGACGCAGGGCATATGCTGACAGACAATTTCGCGCTCCTGCTTTCGTTCTTTGCCATGAAGTTCGCCACAATGCCAGCAACCGAGAAAAGGACATTCGGCTTTTATCGGCTCGAAATTCTGGCGGCACTCATCAACGGTATCATCCTTGTCGTTATTTCTCTGTATATCATTTATCAGGCATATCTCCGCATGGTCAATCCACAGCGCGTCGAGGGCATGCTGATGCTTATTGTGGCCGTTATCGGCCTCGCCGCGAACATCATTGGCGCCGTCGTCCTCATGAAGCACAGCCATTCCAATCTCAATATCCGCGGCGCCTATCTCCATATCATTGGAGATGCTTTTTCCTCCGTAGGCGTGGTCGTTGGCGGCGTTATCATCCTATATACGGGCTGGTACATGATCGACCCGATCCTCAGCATTCTGATTTCGTTCGTGATCATCTACGGCGCATGGGCGCTCGTCAAGGAATCGGTAAGTATCCTTCTTGAATCCGTGCCCTCCCATATCGATATCGAAACCGTAGCAACTGCGATCAGCAAGGTCAGGGGCGTGCGCGAAGCTTACCACATCCATGTTTGGACCATTACGTCCGGTGTTCATGCCATGAGTGCCCATGTCCTCATAGACGATCAACCTGTCAGCCGGAGCAGCGAACTGATAAACGATATCAGAACGCTCCTTGCCGAAAAGTTCAAGATACTGCACAGCACAATTCAGCTCGAATGCGAGCGGTGCGACATGAATCCGATATGCAGCCTTCCGAACAATGTTCAACAGAAGCGATGATCTATGATGCACGACCATACATTACGCATGTCCCTTGACAATCCAGCGTATTTTGATTAAACTACCACGATAATTTGTACTTCACCTGCGGAGGCGATGGAGCAGTCACTCCAAAAAAGAGTTCTGGTCACCGGCGGTACGGGTTTCGTGGGGAGTCACCTGGTGGAAAGGCTTTTCCAGAGAGGCTACACCGTTACCTGCCTTGTCAGAGACCCTGACAGGCTCCGGTGGCTTACGGGAGTGGATGTCCATCTGGTAAAAGGCGACTGCTCTCTTCCCGAATCGCTGATCCCCGCAGTGCAAAACGTTTCCGTCGTTATCCACGCCGCAGGACTCACGAAGGCCAAACGAGCTCGCGATTACTATGAAGTGAACCACGTCGGTACCAGGAACATCATCGAAGCATGTGTTCGACATAATCCTGGTATCGAGAAGTTCATCCTGATATCCAGCCTCGCGGCTGCGGGCCCGAGCACAGATGGCAGGCCAGTCACGGATGCCGATGTACCACGGCCGGTATCGGATTATGGTAAGAGTAAACTGTTCGGGGAGAACGAGGCGCTTGGGAAAAAAGATAGACTTCCCGTTGTCATACTCCGGCCTTCAGCCGTGTACGGCCCCAGGGACCGTGACATGTTTGAGCTCTTCCGCTGGGCCGCGCGGGGACTGACCCTGGAGATCGCAGGGGGTGACCGGTATATCAGCCCGTGTTTTGTGCAAGACCTTGTAACGGCAATACTTCTCGCGGTAGAAAAAAAGACCGAGAGCGGGAGTATGTATTTCGTTGCTGAGAACAGGGCCTATTCGTGGTCCGAGTTCAGGCAGCTGTTGCTCACAACAGGAGGTATAAAGGCTCGGAACATCAAAATTCCTTATCCCGTGGCGTACCTCATCGGGCTTTTTTCAGAGTTAGGCAGCCTGTTCACATCCAGACCAACCCTGACGAACAGGCAGAAAATCGATGAGGCTGTTCAGAGGTACTGGACATGCGACCTCGGGAAAATCGAAAAAGAACTCGGTTTCAGACCGGAATTTCCTCTTCAAAAAGGTCTGGAAATAACCTGGCAATGGTACCGGAACAACGGTTGGTTGTAATTCTGTAAAGCTGCAAACATCTGAAGGCTGGAGGCAAACTTGGATCTTTTTGAGAAATGCAGAAACTATACGGCTGCAAAAGAGGTGATGGCTGCTGGATTTTATCCTTACTTCCGTGTTGTGGAATCCGAACAGAATCCAGAAGTGATCGTAGAAGGCAAAAAAATGATCATGCTCGGATCAAACAACTATCTCGGTCTGACCAGCCACCCGAAGGTCAAAGAGGCTGCAATCGAAGCCATTAAGAAGTACGGCAGCGGTTGCGCAGGGTCACGGTTTCTTAATGGCACGCTCGACATCCACGTGAAGCTCGAGGATAAGCTGGCAAAATTCTTCAGGAAGGATGCCGCCCTTACGTTCTCTACAGGATATCAGACCAACCTCGGCATCATCTCGTCCATCGCAGGTAAGGACGACGTGGTGGTGATCGATAAGCTGGACCACGCCAGCATTATCGACGCCTGCAGGCTGTCGTTTGCGGAGGTAAAGAAGTTTAAACACAACGATATGGGCAGCCTTGAATTCGTCCTCAAGGGTTGCGGGGACAAATGCAAGCTCGTCGTTGTGGACGGAGTGTACAGCATGGAAGGGGACATTGCGCAGCTTCCGGCCATCGTGAAGCTTTGCAAAAAATACGGTGCCAGGCTTATGGTGGATGACGCGCACGGTGTCGGCGTGCTGGGCAAGACGGGACGCGGCACGGCAGAGCACTTCGGTCTTGAGAAGGAAGTGGACATCATTATGGGAACCTACAGCAAGTCCATGGCGTCCATCGGCGGATTCGTGGTCGCGAACGAGGACGTAATCCATTATGTCAAGCATACCTCCCGGCCGCTCATATTCTCGGCGAGTCCTCCTCCGGCCTCGGTGGCGTCTGTCATAGCCGCCCTCGACGTCATAGACCAGGAGCCGGAGCGCAGGGAGCGGCTCTGGCATAACACCGACAAGATGATGAAGGCATTCAAACAGATGGGCTTCAATACTGGTGCCACCGAGACGCCCATTATCCCGCTGCTCATGGGTGAGATGGAACGGGCGTTCACGATGTGGAAGATCCTGAGCGACGAGGGCGTGTTCGTGAACCCAGTTGCCCCCCCGGCAACGCCGCCCGGACGCTGCCTCATCCGGACGAGCTACATGGCGACCCATACCGATGAGATGCTCGACAAGGTACTGGTGATTCTTGAAAAAGCGGGAAGGAAGCTGGGGATTATTTAGAGCAATATCATGCCTCATGAGAAGCACATCAGTTCTGGACGCGCGCAGGTCACGGGAAAATAGGTTTGAGGTTTTACTTCGTGCTCGCTGCGTCTTTGTGATAATCCATATTCCTTTCAGTTTGCACCTTATTTGGTAAAGGTCTCCATGCAAATTGAACAAGTCTCAGATAAGAATGGGTTGGACCTGTTCATCCTCTTTCCTTGGAAGGTATATCAGGGGAATCTGAACTGGGTGCCGCCGCTCATCAGTGAGATGAGGTTCATGCTGGGAGACAAGAACCCATTCTTTCATCACGCAGAAGCGGCCTATTTTCTTGCCCGAAAAGACGGTTTTGTCGTCGGTCGAATCGCTGCCATCGTGGACCGCAACCACATCAACATCCATAAGGAACAGGCAGGTTTCTTCGGATTTTTCGAATGCCTCCGTGATGTAGCCATTGCTCAGGGCCTTCTAGACGCTGCCGCCGCATGGCTCAGGGAACGCGATATCGAGATCATGCGAGGACCCATGAACCCGTCTGTGAACGACGAATGCGGCTTCCTGCTCGATGGGTTCGACTCGCCACCCATGATTATGATGACCTATACCCCGCCGTACTATCTCGATTACATGGAACGCTGTGGCCTGACCAAGTCCAAGGACCTGTTCGCTTACATTTCTATCATCAAAGACGTTTCTGCAGGCGGCAGGCTTGAAAAACTTGCCTCGGGAGTGAGAGCGCGGGTCCCCGGACTCACCGTGCGCCCGGCAAACATGAAACAGTTCCATCGGGAACTCGAGACGGTGAAGGACATCTATAATTCCGCGTGGAGCCACAACTGGGGGTTCGTTCCCATGACCAATGAAGAGATAGAGGCCATGGCAAAACGTCTCAAGCCGCTCATCGTGCCGGAACTACTCATCATGGCAGAGGTGAACGGCAGCCCCGCCGCGTTCTTTATGGCCGTGCCGGACTACAATCAGGCCTTGAGCAAGATCAACGGCAGGATGGGATTCGTCGGGATTATAAAGTTTTTGTGGTATTCACGGACGATCAGAGACATCCGCGTCCTGACCATGGGAGTGAAAAAGGAATACCGGAAAAGGGGGATCGAGGGCCTTCTCTATCTCGAGTCCTTCAAGGCCGCCATGAAAAAAGGCTATGAACGGGCCGAGATGTCGTGGATCCTTGAGGACAACGTCCTGATGCAGCGGGGTTGCGAACTCATGGGTGGGAAGCTTTACAAAAAATATCGAATTTACGAAAAGAGGCTGTAAGACAGAAAATCCTAATAACTAATTTTAGAATCCTTCATGATATTCAAATTACCAACCCCAATATGCACACCACGAAATTCGACAGTTGTCCCTGAGCTTTGACAGAAGGAGCGTAGTCATGGAGATGAAGCACATCGGTCGAAAGCTTTACCATTTCTTCGGCGGCATCGGTCTTCTGTCACTGTACTACATCCTCGGCAGGGAACATGCGCTCATGTTCTATGCCGCGTTTTTCCTCATCGCCTTGGGGCTCGATGTTACACGGCTGAAGATCCCCGCAGTCAACCAATTTATCTTCACCCGGTTCGGAAGCTTCATCCGCAAAAGTGAAGAGTATAAACTGACCGGCACGGCGCCGTATATTCTCGGCATTGGACTGTCACTGTACGCCTATTCTCCGGAAGTCGCGACCGCGGCGGTCTGCTTTCTCGCATTTGGAGATGTTGCCGCAACCACGATGGGTGAACGTTACGGGAAAACCAAGATAGGTGACAAGAGCTTGGAAGGCTCAGCGGCTTTCATCATCGCTGCTCTTGTGTCGGGATTGTTTCTGCAAATCATAGGGGTTTATCTTGCTACCGGGGTGATGATCCTTGGAGCTTTCATTGCCGCAGGGGTAGAAATCATACCGCTGCCGGTAAACGACAATCTGGTGATACCGATTGTGGCTGGAGGGGTCATGGAATTAACCGTGAGATTGATCCGATGATGGGGAGAGCGCTTTATACATTCGAGGTGCAAGATATATCGTGACAGCGTTCAGCAGAACACCTGCGATCACGTCTATGACGTAGTGATATCGCAGGTATACGGTCGAAATAACTAGCGCCGAGACAACGGGGAGCAATATCCAGAATAACACCTTCTCCCGGCTTTTCCAGGCGTAATAGAGTGTCATAAGGGCCACAGCAGTATGTCCGCTCGGGAAGGCATCGGTCTTGGTGTTTTCAAGCCGATTCAGGGCATTCTGGATCGCGAGGGCCATGGGGCTAGCCTGAAAACCTGTTGTCTGCAGATGATCAAGGGTAAAGCGGGGACCGATGGCAGGAAAGAGCAGGTACCCGATATAGGAGAGATAAAAGCAGAGAACAATTCCGAAAACAGCCTCATCGAAATTTCTCTGCTTTTTTCTGGCAGCAAGAACGATCCCGAGGGAGATGGGGATAAAATAATAACTGATATAGGCAAGCTGGAGGAGATTTGTCAGCATCGGATAAATGAACCGCTCCATCCATACTGTTGGATTAACGCCAAACAGCCTATGGTCAATGTGTATCAGGATGTCATCGAGATACCGCGGCCATATCAAGGGTATCAGGTCGCCGAGGCTGTCAAAGATGACGGGAATAATGAGCACCGGAAGAAAGGCGTGAACAAAGAGGGCAAGTTTGCCTGCTTGAGATCGAAAGGTGTACAAGGCAACCGAAACAATCACGAGTGCAAACAGGGCATACCTGGCGATGAACCAGCCCCACGAGGGAAGGGATCGGTTGAATACGACCGCGACCACTGAAAGCAGTGCGATCAAGGAGAGGGAAAGCAGGTCGACCGGTTTGAACGGGCTGCGCATGAAAACTTATACAATACATCATGCGAAAATGCAAGACCAACATGGCACTGTGATATAATTAATTGGGTGAAGGTATGCGCCGGTTCATCATCATGGTAGTCCTATCCACACTTGTTTTTGCCTTGTCTCCAATCCATGCAGAGACGCCGAAATTCAGTCTGCATGACTGTATTGACATCGCGCTCAAGAAACAGCCTGCGCTCAGGGCCGCGCAGGAAAATGTGAATGCCGGGCGGGGCCGCGAGACGCAGGCGGTATCTCCCTTCTTACCTCAGCTTATTGCGAGCACAGGATATTCTGAGAGCTACGCGCTCGGAGGAGCTTTCGGGAACAGCATAACGAAGAGCTATACCACGACACTCTCCGTGAACCAGATTCTCTATGACTTTGGAAAGACCGGAAACGCGCTCGATGCAGCGCGATGGGGCACCCTCTCATCCCAAAGGGACATGGACCGTACGATTCAGGACGTCGTTCTTAACGTGAAGCAGGCATATTACGCGTTGCTTGCAGCCAAGAAGCTCGTTCTTGTGGCGCAGAAGACAATTGAGCAGACCGAAAGCCACCTTAAGCAGGCGATGGCATTCTATCGGGCTGGAACGAAGCCGAGATATGACGTAACGCGCGCCGAGGTGGAAGTGAACAACGCCAAGCTGGGAATGATCAACGCGAAGAACGGCGTGCGGATACGCACTATCACCCTGAACAATGCCATAGGGATCGAACCTGGAAAGGAAACCGAGATCGACGACGCGCTTCCCCCCGCATCCGCAATGCCAACCCTCGAAATGGCCCAGGAGGAGACGCTCAGAAACAGGCCCGAAATACTGAAGGCAGAGGCCGATATTGAGGCAGCAAAGTACCGGGTCCAGGCAGAAGCGTCGAATTATTACCCGACGGTCTCGGCGAACGGTGCGTATAACTGGTCGACAGGGACCGCGGAGATGGGGCCGTTCAAGGGAGATCTGCTGAATAGCTGGAATGCAGGAGTGATGTTGACGGTACCTCTATTCCAGGGCGGTTTGACGCGCGGTAAGGTAAGCGAAGCGCGGGCAAACATGCTCGCTATGGAGGCGCAGCGGGACGCCATAAGGCAATCCGTCCTTCTTGAGGTTAACCAGTCCTATGCGGACATGGAAAGTGCGAAGATACGCATCGAAGTGATGGAGAGCTCTCTACAAAAGGCCCGTGAGAACCTTGAAATCGCCCAAGGCAGGTATGAGGCTGGTTTCGGGCCCTATATTGAAGTTACGGATGCTCAGCTCTCTGCGGTTAATGCCGAGACAGATTATATTCAAGCGAAATATGACTACTATCTCGCCGCAGCGAGGCTTCTGAAGGCAATGGGCCGCGTGGAGCAATAGCGACGCGAGGGGAGGAAAGATGCCGACGAGAGAGGTAATATTCACCGTGAAGCTGCCGATCAGGAGCGTATGGTCTTTTATGATCGATCGAAAAGAGGTTGGCTGTCTTTTTCCAGGATGCAAAGGTGTGGAGATACTCAACGATCTGGATTCCATCTGGACGATCAAGATGTCCCTCGGACCCTTCAGCAAGACCATCGAAATGCATGCGCACACTAACGAGTTGATCGAGCATAAGCGGATAGCATGGACAGCGACGCATGAGCACCTTGTTACATCGGGGATCACATCCTTTCGCAAAGTCTCCGAGGATGAGACCGAGATCACCTATCATCTCGAAGGGCATGTGACCGGCCACTTTACCTTTCTTCAGGATATTGTCGTTGCCGAAAAGCTGGGGGAGGTGACCCGCGGATTCATGAAGGCCATCAAAGAACGTCTCGAGTGGACCGCTTCTAACGAACCATAAGGATAGGGCATGGTACTCATCAAAAGCAAAATAATCTTATGGATCGTCATCGTAGTAGCCGCAGTTTTCCTTCTTGTATTTCTCACCGGGAAAAAACCGGTCATTGTCAGAGCACAATCCGTCAAGCCTGATGATCTCCGCGTCATCGTGAACGCCACAACTACGTCCACCGTGAAATCCGAGACCGAGGTGACCCTCTCCGCCCAGAGGACGGGACGGGTCATCACCCTTCCGGTACAAGAAGGGGACATCGTAAAGAAAGGCGATCTGATCGCCCGGCTCGACCTGACCGAGGAGAAAGTTCAGACCGAAAGCACCCTTTCCCAGAGCAAAGCCACGTACGAGGAATCACAGAAGAACCTTAACAGAATAAAGGACCTGTTCGAGAAGGGTATGATCGCCCAGCAGGACCTCGACTCTGCCAGCCGGGCGTATGAAGTGGCGAGATCGCAGTATGATGCGGCACGGGACGATCTTACGGTAAAGAAGACCTATTCCGCCATCAATGCTCCCTTTGACGGCGTGGTATCCAAGAAATATGCAGAGGTCGGAGAGCTTCTGCTGCCGGGAAAGCAGATCGTCACCATCGTCAATCCTGACAAAATCTACGTTCTTGCCACCATCGACGAAGTGGACGTGGGCAGGCTCCGCCTGAATCAGCCGGTGACGATCACGGTGGACGCTTTTCCAGGCGAAAAATTCGACGGCGCGATCAAACGCATATCTCCCATCGTGAGCGGCGGCAAGCTCGAGACCCGCACTGCCGACGTGTGGGTCTACTTTGTAAAAAAAGACAAAAGGATGAAACCAGGGATGTCGGCTGATGTGGAAATACTCGTGACGACTCTTCACAACGTCCTTTCTGTCCCGTCTCAGGCGGTTATAGAGCGTGAAGGTAAAAAACAAGTCTACGAGGTGATTGGAAAGAATATCGGACCCGGGTCAACAGCTGTTGTAAGGCTCAAACCTGTCGAGATAGGCGAGACCAACTGGAGCTTTACCCAAATAACGAAGGGTCTCACTGAGGGAGAACTCGTCATCACCACTCCGGAAGCCGAAGGGTTGAAGGACGGGGCAAAAGTGAGGATAGAAGGGAAGACCTGACCTACCCCATAGCTAAAGCTAGGGGGTTCTGACGGCGATGGAGACACTGGCAGCTCGCGCTGCCTTGACGGCCTCTTTTGCGATAGAAGCAATATCGCAAATCTCGGCCGCCATTGATCCGTCTTTAACGAGCGAGCGGCTCTGTCTCTGGTTCAATCCAAAGCTGGCCGCAGTAGACAGGCCATTCGCCGCTTGATGCTGCAACCCCGACATCGCCCGTTCCAGGAGCAGGTGTGCACCCGGCCAGGCTTGTTCTGCCTGACGTATGTCGAGAACATCATCATGAACGCATTTGGCCAGAAAAGCGGAATAGAGATCTCGTTGGGCCATTGTTCCACATTTCTGGCATACATGCCAGCGGTCCCGGAGATGTTTCCTGGCTTTGTGACCGCAGTGGCATGTTTGAGAGAGCGCCGTAGTCCGGGTAGAGAATTCGAATACCTGACCGCCAGCATTTGCGGCTTTGCGGCCAAGGATCTCGATAAACATGCCCGGAGCACGGCGCCCGATGCTTTTACCATATTGCTTCTGAAGAGCCCGATAAGAGAGGTCCTCTGTGCTAATTGTGGCGCCAAGGGAAAGCACTTTATTGGCAAGATGACCATGAGAGCGCTTCCTGGTATCGCTCATAGCTCGCCAGCGGTTTGCCAGATCGGCGCGCAGGGCAAGGTATGACCTTGAACGATGCCATATTTTCTTCCCTGGTCTTACGGTGCCGTTCCTATAGTAGTTGTCCGGGTTGGTGGCGCGGTGGGAACGGTCCATCTTTCTTTGCAGCGAACGGATCTGCTTATGCCGGACGTCGACCTCCGGGCAGAATTCAAGCAGACAGGCATCGGTATCACCGACGACGGCGATGGTAGAAGGGCCTATGTCGAGCCCGACGGCTTCACAGCCGATAACGTTCTTAGCTTTGATCTTTGGTACCCCCGAAAGGATAAGCTGGACGAACCAGTGGGCATTACCACGGATGACCTTGCGAACGAGCCGGCAGTATTTGACCGTTTGGCTTAAGGCGTGGGCCTGTATGCCATGCTTGTCCTTCCGGTCTAATACGCACCGAAGGTCGAGACCGTTCCATTTGACACGGCCGTCGCGCCATTTGATGCCTGAAGCGTTGTTCTTCCCTTCAAGGGAAGACATCCAGCCATATCGTTTGAAGCGGGGTTTGCCGCGCTTCCCGAACTGGTACTCCTTGACCGCGGTGAATGCCCTGGTCGCCAGTTTCTGGGCCGTCAGGCTGTCAAGGTGATCCCCTTATCCAGCAGGCATGGCAGACCGAGGCTGCGTACTTGTGCAGTGCATATTCGCCGTACGCGAACCTGTCATTGACGGCTTGAAACGCTGCTGTCCTGGGTTTTCCATGAGGCATGTCCCGCGCGGTTCTCCAAGCGTCGGAACCACGCATGGCATGAAGGCGCGTCAGCGTCTCGGAGAGACAAGCATTGTAGAGATTACGTCCCGCGTTAAGGCGCACATCCAATATACGGTTCTCTTTCGGAGTTGTCACGAGTTGAAACTCGTGTATGAAAGACTTGGTTGTCGCCTTCGAAGCCATAACAACTGATATATTGTATTATTTGCTAAATATCAACTATAAAAATTCCCGCATTCATCCCCATGGCTGAAGCCAGGGGCTTTCTGCGGTGGTTTTGGTAAAAAAGTTCAAAGCACGGTGGTATACTGTTTTCGCACTACGTATCCGGTGTAATGAATCGTACACCGTTTCATAATGATCGAACTCTCCAATATAACCAAGACCTACCGCATGGGCGATATGGACATCACCGTGCTCTCCGGTATTTCCTTGAAAGTACAGAGCGGAGAACTCATCGCCATCATGGGGCCTTCCGGTTCGGGGAAGTCAACTCTTATGAACATTATTGGCTGCCTGGACCGTCCGACAAGCGGTGCGTACCATTTCGAGAACCGTGAGATCAGCACCCTGTCGGACGATGAACTTGCTGCCGTCAGAAATGGCAAGATTGGCTTCGTGTTCCAAACCTTCAATCTACTCCCGCGTTTTTCGGCGCTCAAGAACGTTGAAGTACCGCTCATCTACAGCGGCGTGCCTGCCCGTCTGCGCAGTGAGCGTGCAATGCCGCTGCTTCAAAAAGTGGGGCTCGCTGACCGCATGACTCACAAGCCGACAGAACTCTCTGGCGGCCAGCAGCAGCGCGTGGCAATCGCCCGGGCCCTCGTGAATAACCCGCCGCTCCTGCTCGCAGATGAACCAACGGGCAACCTCGACAGCCGCTCGGGCTCGGAGATTCTGGATATCCTGACCGGTCTCAACCGGCAGGGCGTCACGATCATGATTGTGACCCACGATAAGGACGTTGCAGCGCGGTGCAGGAGAGTCATCAATCTGAAAGATGGTCAGATCATCAATGATCAGGTGATGGCATGAACTTCGTTGAAACATTCGGGGTCTCTCTCGAAGCCATCTTGTCGAACAAGGTTCGCTCCGGGCTTACAATGCTCGGCGTGATCATCGGTGTGATGGCCGTTATACTCCTCGTGTCCATCGGAGAAGGTGCGCGGGTTTATATTACCAAAGAGCTCACGGGTCTCGGCACCAACCTTCTCATCATCACTCCCGGGAAAACATCGACGCGCGGTGGTTTCCATCCACCGTCCGCGGGCACGGTGCGCAAGCTCTCCTATGATGATTCCCTTGCTCTCAGACGGCGCGCCTGGCTCTTGACCGACGCGGTCCCTATCGTGTTCGGTACGGGCAAGATCAAGTACCAAAATCTCGGACGCGATACCATGGTGATTGGTACCACGCCCGAGTTCCAGCGGGTGAGGAACCTCTTCGTGGACATCGGAAGCTTTGTTTCGCAGGGAGACGTTGATTCCAAGAGCAAAATCGTGGTGCTTGGAACCACGGTGAAGAAAGAGTTGTTTGGCGAACAGAGCGCTCTCGGCAAAGTGGTGATGGTCTCTGATGCGCGTTATCGCGTCGTGGGCGTCATGCAGAAAAAGGGGATGAGCCTGGGATGGGACATCGACGATGTTGTTTTTATACCTGTTACGAGCGGCCAGGAGTTGTTCGACACAGACGGCCTGTTCGAAATCCTCGCCTCGACTCCGCGGGCCGAGGATGTTGACCCTGCCATTGCCCAGATCAAGGACATCCTCATAAAACGTCACGCGCACAAGGAAGATTTTACCATCCAGACGCAGGGCGCCATGCTCTCTACCATGAGCACCATTCTCAGCGTGCTGACGGCGGTGCTCGGCGGCATCGCTGGCATCTCACTGCTCGTAGGCGGTATCGGTATCATGAACATCATGCTCGTCTCTGTACGGGAGCGCACGCGAGAGATCGGCATCAGGAAGGCATTGGGCGCGAGGAACCGGGACATCATGGCCCAGTTCATGATCGAGGCAATGACCTTGAGCGGCGCCGGCGGCATTATCGGCATTATCACCGGTGTCGGTCTGGCGCTCATCATTCCGGTCTTCGTGGATGTTCTGCCGACGAGCGTATCGCTGTGGTCCATCCTCATGGCCTTCTCGTTTTCTGCGGCTGTAGGCGTGTTCTTTGGCGTGTACCCAGCGCGCAAGGCGGCGCATCAGGACCCGATCCAGGCACTCCGGTACGAGTAGCTCTCTCGCCTGTCGTTAGAATTTGCCAGCTTCCTCTTCAAGTGAAGAACGGGAGATGAGATATTTCCCGTTCTCCATCCTGCCCGTTATCTTGATGGGATAGCAATTGCCGATCCCTTTCTCGAGCTTATGCACGGGAAACCGTTGATTACACGCCCTGCAGACCACGACTCCGTCCTCATATCGGTATCCCTGTTTATGCGGATAACAGGTAACACAGGCGTCAAGGAAGGACAGGACCTCGTTGTCCAGCTTGAGCACAAAGAAACTGATGTGTTTACCGTTATATTGATACGTATAAAATTGCGGGATTTCCGGTTTAAGCGTGGAGACATCAACAATCGCATCGTTGCCTGAAAAAACAGGTGGAGGATAAACAGGTTGACGCGAGCAAGACATGAGGGCCGGGAGCAGTGTCAGAAACAAAAGTGAAACTGCTCTTAGGGTCTTTCCATAAATTAGATTTGAAAATGCCATTGTTCGTTTTACTCTTCTACAGATGGAATATACGGCAGGGAATCCGGGCTATCCTGCCAATTATGTTTAGTATATCACGTCTAGAAATGATATGAACTACCGAAGAGCAGACGATGGCTCGTTACCAACTTAATGCCGTTCACCTTCTCCCAGATCGCGACTTGGTACTCAATGTCGTTCATGCAGTTCTGAACGGGCAGTACCTGGATGCCATGCGAGAACCAGATGCTTTCACCGCCCGTGTTCGCTGGGTCATCCATGAGGCTGCTGTTGGTGCCGGAGTCGTAATACTTTTCGTTCCGGTCATTCGTCTTGTTAACATTCAGGAACGTCAGACTTCCAGCAACATTGAATTCTTTGGCAATGGCATACTTCCCCGTGAGGCTCTCAGCCGCAGAGCCGAAGGAAAAGAAGGGTTCTATCCCCGCTTTCCCGCATTATCGAGGCGAGGAAGCTTCTATCGAAGTTTCTGGACCAACTCTTCCCTGGCGGCACCGAGGGCTTCTTCCAAGGAAACGATCTTGCCGCCGTTCGTCTTAATAAAAGCCTCGGTGTCAGCCTTCGTCTGGAAGGCCCACTTGGGCAGTTGCGTCATTACGCCGCGTTTTTTGCCCCCCATGACCCATATCGCCTTTTCGGCTTCGATCAGCGTTCCGGTGTTGCGGTCGGCGACGAGGAGGGTCTTCACCGTTCGTCCCTGATTCGCGTCGAGCTCGACGACGGCACAGTGGAGGCTGCAGACACCCACCACGGCTCCGTCCCCGTATTGGACCAACATCCGGCTGTATCCGTACGCTTTTCTGTCCATGCCGCAGCGAGCGCAAGAACGGTGATCTTCAATATCGCTCTGGGCAAAAGCGACCCTCCCGACGATACAGAATAGGAACACAGCGAGGATGCCGAGAGCTATAAATCTCTGTTTCATATTCATAGCGATATGCTCCTTGCGAGTGAGGTAACTGGTTTATGGTAAATTAGTGAGGACAGTCTGCAGCCGTGAACCGTCCTTATAGTCCTCGTTCATCCGTACCACACCGGTCCTGTCAACGACGATCGTGGTTCCCATCGTAGCCTGGTAGAGGCCCAGGACGGTCTGATGCGTGTCTGCCAGGACCGTGAATCCCGATCCGTCATATCCGTTCGAGACCTCTGCATTCCGGGCGTCGGCGACCGTACCGGATACGTAGTCCACAGCATAAAAACGTACATTTGGGAAACTGGGAATCTGAGAGCTCCGCATGTGGCTCATATGAGTATCGCATATCGGACACCACATGGTGAAGTATATCACGACCCCTTGTACGGTCGGAAACACGGATGAGAGTGTAACGCTGTTACCGAGTGTGTCGGAGAGCGTGAAATCCGGGGCATTCTGGCCCACCGCGGGTCCAGTAGTTCCCGGTTGTGCTGCGGTACGATTATCGCTGCTCGATGGGTTGAGGTCGTCCATCATGCCTCCGCAGGAGAGGAGGGTAAGCAGCAAGAACAGCCAGCAGTACGTCTTAGCGAAACACATATCGTACCCCCAGGGTGTAGATGTCGGTCGTTGGGAAGTTCTCTCCCCAACCGTCCTGCCGGATGGCGTGACTCCACGAGGCACGGAC
The DNA here is from genome assembly GCA_963705595.1 of Nitrospirota bacterium. GTDB lineage: Bacteria > Nitrospirota > UBA9217 > UBA9217 > UBA9217 > DASPSR01. The sequence continues at coordinate 257,645 of CAVPKD010000001.1, forward strand.
GCTCCAGTCGTGATCCGTGCTCGAATAAGCGATGGTCCCGCCGACCGCTTCCTTGCGGAAGGCGCTGGTGGGATCACTAACGCCGTCAATGGTTCCATCCGCCTCGTGCAGATACGAAAACGACCCAGTGCCGGTCAGCGTGTCACCGCCGGTCCCGAAGTAATAAATATAGCTCAAGGAAAAGGAGACCGATGTGCGGTCCCCCAGTTTCTTGTGATATGGTTCGACAGACTTTCCGTATTCCTGATTGACCGGTCTCTCAATATAAGTACCGTAACTCAGGGAAAGCGAAGCGTCCCAGGGATGCAACGTCTTATCTATATAAAGGTTCCCGTCGATCCGGTAAAAGCCCCGGCCGGTCACATCGAAGCTGCTGTGCACGTCGTCGTAGGGGGAGATGCCGGTAGGAACGAGCAAGGAAGGGCCGATCAGGACCGAGGGCTTCAGATCCCCGATGCTCCGGATCTTCCAGGCTGACGTGTCATCGGCGGCTTCATACCAGAGGTTCAGCGTCGTGTCTCCCAAACCGTTTGTCTGGGAGGATAAGCCTGAGTACGTATTGTCGTTCCAGACGTAAGGGACGACGATGCTGGCCTGCCAACGAGAGGCAAGCCGCTGTGCATACCCAGTGTTCACGCGGTATTGCCGAAGATCCGATCCTGACGGGTCCGGCGTCCATTTCCCGTTCTGGTTCCAGAAGCCGTCGTATTTTTCCATGTCAAAGGATAAGTCAATCATCCCGTGGGCGTATTTCGGCAGGATCAGGTTTGTGGCAGCACCCCCGCCACAGCAGGAGCCTGCCCAGAGAACATCAGGGTAAAGGCCAGCGGCCCCGGAAACAAGGGCCGCCAGCAGAAGTGATCGTAAAATATTGCTCATCGGTCTCCCGGCTTACATCCCTGGCGTTACGGTAAAGGTGGCATACCCGTTTGCACCGCTTGGAGCAGAGCCGTTGGTCGTCTTCTGCTCACCGTTAACGGCCAAACGGACGTAAATCGTTCCGGTCGATCCACTCGTGAGACCGGAGATGCTGGATATCGTCCAGTGCCCTCCGCTGTTGTCCGTTCCCGCGGTCCAGGTAGAGCCGTCGGTGGACACCTCAACGGTCATGGTATTTACCGTCCATGCAGCGTTTTGCTCGTCATGGAGCATTGTGCCAGCAGACAGCGCTGGGTAGCTCATCATGCTTTCCTTGGCGGCAATGAACAGTTTGAACGTATGGTTACCCGTCATGCCGGTCAGGCCGTCGTTGAACAAGTAATAAGTCCGGGCTTCTGTAGCGATCCCTGTGGGGCTGCTCAAGATCAGATCGCTCTGTCCTTTCAGGGTAGCCCGGACCGTCGTGCTGCCCATGGCCATGCCGACGGAGGGATAGAAGGTTGCCGATTCGCCCATCATACCGCCGATTATGACCTTCAATTCCCAGTACCCCATGCCCATCCCGGAAGCCATAAGATAATACACGGTGCATGAATATGTCCCGTCTCCATTGTCAGTAATCGTGCCGTCCACCGGCGCACTGTGAGACATCGTCGGCATGTGCATCATCGGCATCAATGATACCGCCAGACCTGTTGCCGGGGAGTCATCACTCCGGTTCGTGATCTTGATCTTGAATGCCGTCTTTCCCTGGGCAGCAGACATCATCCCCGGGAGGTACTCGACTTTATACGTGTTCGTCAAGGCAACCTTGCCGAAGGGGAGGGAACCGATCTCGGCTGTGGTCAGCCCGGTCTTATTGCAAGTTGTGTTTGTCAGCAGGTTCACCAGCGAGTGCTCGAACCTGTTCTCGATATCCTCGGGCACGGTGCCGGTCCCGAGCGATACGGCCGTTGAAGCATTCGTACCGTCAAGTACCCCGTCAGCAAGGTCTTCTGCGATGGCCGTAAGAAGGTCAAACTGTTCGTTTGGGCCAAGGCTCAGGTCTTTTGTCAATTGACTGTACGTGATAGCCCTCAAGGCAGCGAGACGCTCTGCAGTACTGGCTGTTGAGGCGTTCTTGGGCGCCACAGAGATGTCTGGAGTATAACCAAACGCTCCGGAGAAAATAGTATTTGCCTCAGTAAGCGTCTTTCCGTGACTTTTCACCAGGTCGGCAATGATCGTTGAGGCGGGGTCGAGATGTACGGCAGAGCCGTTGTTCAGGCTTCCTCCCGCTGCATATGCGGCCATTTTCTTTGCCGGCGTGGTACTTCCCGTTGCTTCATCATTGAACGTTCCGCTGTTTGATGAGAAGATCAGGTTTGATGAGAGATCACCAGTCGGAATGCTCACACTATAGGTGCCGTCACTTAATGTAGTGACAGGCCCGGCGATCGTGGTCGTGCCGCTTGAATTCAATACAACTACCGTTGCACCCTCGACTGGCGCCGCATACACAGAACCGGTGATGGTTGCAGATGGCGGCGGTGAAGAGGACCCACCCGAACCGCCGCAGGCATGCAGGAACACTACAGTTGGCAGCAGAAGCAGAACAGAGCCAAGTAATCTTACGGACTTCATTTCAACCTCCTCGAAACATAAAAAGAATTATTGTTTAAGCAGATCTGATATATCTTTTTCATAGAGTGGCAGAAGGTCCATCGCAAAACCTTTATATTGCTTGCGGATGATGCCGTCTCTGTCGATAAGGAAGCCGGCCGGTAGCCCGGAAAATCGATAGGCTTCGGCGACATCACCTTTTTGATCAATGAGAATGGGAAACGTAACCGGCACCTTTTTCAGGAACGCAGCCACCCTTGCTTGAGAGGCATCGACACTGATTCCGATGACGGTGAATCCTTCCTCCCTGAATTTCATGTATAGTCGGTCGAGCTCAGGAAGTTCCTCTCTACAGGATTTGCACCAAATTGCCCAGAAGTCGAGAAAAACGACCTTCCCTTTAAACTGCGCCGGCGTTACCATCTGGCCATTCAGGTCAACGAGAATAAAGGCCGGAGCCATCGTCCCGATCTGGACGGGAGAAGCGTACACGGGAACCATGCATAAGATGATTAGGGCAATGGCGATGATTTTTATCATTACATCACGTTGGACCATAGAAACGGGTGACTGTGACATTCGCCCGGCCCTTTTTCGGTTCTAAAAAAAATGATGACTCCACTCCAGAAACATCAGCGTGAGCTAAATGGTCTATGTACGATATTTCCGAAGTGGAGCCGAGTTTAAAGGGGAGGAAGTCCTGAAAAAGGACCCCCGACGCACAGACGGTCGGTCTGTGAGAACGAAATACTGTATACTCGAACTTCGGAATGATCAGGCTGCTGAAGAGGCTGTGCTACCACCGGTCATTGGGGGCAAAATAAAACTGCTCCTCGCTCTGATCCCGTGAACGCACACGTTGACACGCTCGTGTAATGCGCGGTGCACTGATGTTGCCGTTAACCACCAACGTATTTCACGAAGGGAACAGGAAGATAGTATCAACAGCCTGGAGGAAATGAATCAGACTTTCGGAGGACGCTCGTCTTGAAAGGCGGGTACTAGCAGATAGATTACATTAGGGTATGGTTCACAGATTCCTGCCAGCTGCAAAGGAAGCGGTGTGCAAGGGCATGCGGAAATATATGGAAGCTCTGGGTTGATGATGGGGGCCGCCGTATGACATACATCGAGCTCCTGGATCATTGTTTCCCCGGACCCGGCACACGTGTTCAAAGCCGTCGCAGGCGACAGTACAGTGAATGCGAGAACAATCAACAGCAAGGTCGACATCAACCGCATGGTTCACACTACTATAAAATCTTAAACGATGTCAAGGTAAAGTTCCAATTTTAGCCCTTATTTGAAGCCATATCCGTTCACCCCATTGCTCGAGATAATTATTCATTGTGATCCTGCATTGGTGGCGAAAGAAACTGTAAATCTTTTGATATTATTATAAAAAAGATCAAGTTCTTTGTTGACACATTATGGTAAATGCTGTAATTTTAATAATGACTGGCATCGTGCTTTCAGGCGGTGAAAACCGGCGCATGGGCAAAGACAAGGCATTCCTCAAGGTCGATGGGATCCCCATGATCGAGCATGTCCTGCGGGCGCTCCGGAGTGTTGTTAACCGCGTTATTATCGTCACGAATTCGCCGGAATCCTATGCATCCTATGACGTCGAGGTCGTAACCGACGCATGCAATAAACGCGGATCGCTCGTCGGGATCTATTCCGGCCTGCTCTGGTCACGGGATGACTACAACATCGTTGTCGCCTGCGACATGCCGTTTTTGAATCCACGGCTTCTTTCGTACATGACCAGCCTAGCCGGTGAATACGACATCATCCTTCCGAAGATCGGAGAGTTTGCCGAACCACTCCATGCCGTGTACCACAGGCGATTGTTGCCGGTCATGGAGGACCACATCAAGCGCGAACAGCTGCGAATCCGGGGCATCTTCACTGGGCATCGGTTACGCTATGTCACAGAAGAAGAAATAGACCGTTTTGACCCGATGAGGCGGTCATTTGTTAATCTCAATACGCCAAGAGAGTACAAGGAGGCAACATGTTTGGACTTGGAATGCCGGAACTGATCGTCATTTTGGTTATCGTGCTCGTAATATTCGGGGCGAACCGCCTTCCCCAACTGGGGGAGGGGCTCGGTAAGGCGATCAAAGGGTTCAAAAAAGGCATTTCTGATTCTAACGAAAGTGGTAAGGAATCAGAAAAAAAAGAGGGCAAGTCCTGATTTCGGTCAACCGATAAGTATGAAGTGGGTCCTTGCAGAGTCTGATGACAGGGTCGTAGCTCTGCTCTCGGAGCAGGCAGGTTTGCATCCCTTGATCGCCAGGCTGATGGTCAACAGGAGTATCGCAGATCCGATGGCCGCACAGACCTTTCTTGCGTGTGATTTGGCGGCACTGTCCGATCCCGCTCTTTTCACCCAGATGGGAAAAGCCATCAGCCGCATCCGGTCCGCGATAGCCGCCGGTACGCGGATCGTGGTCTACGGAGACTACGATGTCGACGGCGTGACAGGCGCTTCGCTCCTGTATCTGACGCTCAGGGACATGGGCGCCGATGTCGGTTGTTATATCCCGGACAGGCTGACCGAAGGCTATGGTCTGAATGCTCATGCCCTTCAAAAGATCAAGGCAACGGGTGCAGGGCTCGTCATCACCGTAGACTGCGGTATCAGCAACCTGCGGGAAGCGGAAGTGGCCCGCTCGCTGGGGCTCGATCTCATCGTCACCGATCACCACCAGTTCGCAAATCCTAAATCCAAGCTTCTCAATCCGGAAGAAAACAGGGTCTCCTCTGAATTAGGAGTTCAGATTTTAGATTCCGGAACTGTTCTGCCAGATGCCTATGCGATCCTCCATCCGGAGCTCATCTCGCCCGAGGTCCCCTCATCGCTGCGTAATGCGGTGAGTGTCCTTACCGGCGTGGGCATAGCATTCAAGCTGGCACAGGCTCTTATGGAGCTGCAACCCGATGACAGGCGTCTGTTACACTATCTCGATCTCGTGACCCTCGGCACGGTTGCTGATGTCGGCAGGATCACAGGCGAGAACAGGATTCTCGTAAAGCACGGTTTGACAGGTTCTTTCTTCGGACACTGGCACGCAGAGGCCCGGTGTCGCGGCCTTGAAGCAGGTCTCCGGCCTGAACGGGAAAGCAATCGGGGTTGGTGCCGTGGGCTTTACGCTTGCCCCGAGAATCAACGCCAGCGGCAGGCTGGAGAACGCAGACGTGGCATTCCGGCTGCTCACCACGTCGTCGCGCGAAGAGGCTGTGAATCTGGCCGCAATGCTCGACTCGGTGAACAGGGAGCGTCAGTCCGTCGAGGAGGTCATCTGGGAGGCAGCTAGGCGGCATTGCCGGCAGATTGACGCGGCCGCTATGGGGGCACTCGTCCTGTCATCTGCCGAATGGCACCCCGGCGTCATCGGGATCGTCGCATCGCGGATCGTGGAAGAGTTCTACCGGCCCACGGCGCTTATCTGCGTGAAAGACGGCGTGGGTAAGGGCTCGGCACGGAGCATTCCGGGCTTCGACCTCTACAAGGGCCTGGCAGCGTGCGCTGACCTGCTTACGGAGTTCGGCGGCCACACTTATGCGGCGGGCTTTACCATCGCTGAAAACAATATACCCCGGTTCCGCGATAAATTGAGTTCCCTCGTGCTGGAGCAGTTTGGAAATCAGGGATTCGTCCGCACGCTCACAGTCGACAGTGCCGTGACGCTCGATGATCTGACAATCGATCTGATGCAGGAGTTGGAGAAGCTGGCGCCCTTCGGACAGGGGAATCCTGAGCCAAGACTCGGTGCACGAGGACTCGAGGTTCTTTCCGCCCGGATCGTAGGCAATAACCATCTGAAGCTCCGGCTCAGGCAACAGGGCGGTACGGCTTTCGACGCCATCGCCTTTAACCGTGGCAGCCTCCTTGGGAAACAGGTGAGGGACGGTGCGCGGCTGGCCGCCGTATTTACGCCGCGCCTCAATGCCTGGAACGGAAAAACGACTGTGGAACTGGATATAAGGGACATCAAGACAGACAATTGACGTTTCGAGATTGCGAATTTCTCGATTGAGGGTAACTATGCCTGCAGTTCGTCTCGAAGACATAGTTGAGCGGATACAGAATTACCACCCCGACGCGGATGTGGACCTGCTGAGGCGCGCCTACATTTTCTCGGCCAAGGCGCACCAGGGACAGACGCGGCTCTCGGGAGAATCCTATCTGATCCATCCGATCGAAGTGGCCGCCATTCTCGCCGACCTCAAGCTCGATGCGGCCACCGTGGCCGCCGGCCTGCTCCATGACACCATCGAGGACACGACCGTCACGCCGGAGGAGATCAAGTCCATGTTCGGCGACGAGGTCGCCATGCTCGTCGACGGCATGACCAAGCTCAGCCGCATGGAGCTCCAGAGCCGCGAGCAGCGCGAGGCTGATAACTTCCGCAAGATGATCGTGGCCATGGCCAAGGACATCAGGGTCATTCTCATCAAGCTGGCCGACCGGCTCCACAACATGCGCACTCTCAAATCGCTCCCTCCGGAAAAACAGAAGCGCATCGCCCAGGAAACGCTCGATATCTACGCCCCCCTCGCCAACCGCCTCGGCATTTCCAAGATCAAGACCGAGCTCGAAGACCTTTCGTTCATGTACCTGAATCCCGAGGCATACGAGGACCTCGCCCAGAAGGTCAACAAGCGCCGTGTCGAGCGCGAGTCCTACATCAACGAACTCATCGAGATCATGAGGGGCCAGCTCGCGGAGCACGGGTACAAGGGCGAGGTAAAGGGCCGGCCCAAGCACTTCTACAGCATCTACCAGAAGATGCAGAAGCAGGGGATATCCTTTGAAGACGTCTACGACCTGATCGCGATCCGGATCATCACCGACACCAAGGTCAACTGCTACGCCATCCTCGGCCTCATCCACTCGCTCTGGACGCCGGTGCCCGGGCGGTTCAAGGATTTCATCGGCGTGCCCAAGTCCAACCTCTACCAGTCGCTCCATACCACGGTCATCGGCCCCAAGGGAGAGCGCGTGGAGTTCCAGATCCGCACCGAAGAGATGCACCGTCTTGCCGAGGAAGGCATCGCCGCACACTGGCGGTACAAGGAAAAGTCGGCCGTCAGCCAGCGCGAGGAGCAGCAGTTCGCCTGGCTCCGGCAGCTCCTGGAATGGCAGCGCGACCTTCCGGACGCCAAGGAGTTCATGGAGACGGTCAAGGGCGACCTCTTCCCGGACGTGGTCTATGTTTTCACGCCGCGGGGAGACGTTAAGGAGCTGCCGCAGGGATCGACGCCCGGTGGACTTCGCCTATCAGCGTGCATACGGACATCGGTCACCAGTGCGTCGGTGCCAAGGTGAACGGCAAGATCGTTCCGCTCAAGCACGTTCTCCGTAACGGCGACAAGATCGAGGTCATCACCCAGACCGGCCATACGCCGAGCCGGGACTGGCTCAAGTTCGTCAAGACCTCGAAGGCACGGACCAGGATCAAGGCATGGCTCAAGGCAGAAGAACGCAGGAGAAGCATCCTGCTCGGCAAGGAACTGCTCGAAAAGGACCTTCGCAAGCACGAGCTCAACCCCTCAAAGATATTCAAATCGGACGACCTTCTTCAAAGTGGCCAATGACATGTCGCACAATACGCTCGACGACCTGCTGGCGGCCATCGGCTACGGCAAGGTATCGGCGCACATGGTGGCGAACAAGCTCGCGCCGGACCGGCCCCATATCGAGCCTATTCCCAAAAAGCCGCCCCAGAAACACGGCAAAACCGTCCGGCAGCGGCATGAAGATCAGCGGCATGGACAATATGCTCATCCACCTGTCCAAGTGCTGTAATCCCGTGCCTGGCGACAAGGTCGTCGGGTTCATCACCCGGGGGAGGGGAGTTTCTATCCATACTGTGGATTGTCCGAACGTGGGCGAGCTCACCTTTGACAAGGAACGGCTCGTGGAGGTCTCCTGGGGAGATTTCCAGCCTGGCGCACATGCGGTTAAAATCTCGGTCCGAACCGAGGACAAACCCGGCCTCCTTGCAAGCGTTTCGTCATCGATCAGCGCCGCCGAGGCGAACATCACTCACGCCGAGGCAATTACCGGCGAGGACAAGCAGGCGACCCTCAACTTCACCATCGACATCAAGGACGTGGAGCACCTGAACAGGATCATCAAGAATATCGAAGCCATAAGCGGAGTATTGGATGTAAAGAGGGTAAAAACAGGATAGGGATCTTGAATGCGATCAGCCAGAGTGCCTGCCAGGAGCATGGAATAACGCCTCATAATCGTCACATAAAGTCTTGCCAGTCATTGGTATCAAAGTCAAAGATATGACACAAAGAATTCAGGGCGGAGAGGGTAATCGATGAGAGAAATTCAAACATAAAAAACTTAATGGTTTACTTTAAAATATAAAATCATAATTAATTAAGTATCTTATGGGTAATTAGTTAAAGTATTGCAGGAGGTTATAATGGCGAGAAAAATCATAAAAACTGCGGATGCTCCCCAGGCAATAGGGCCTTACTCTCAGGCTGTGGGAGCTGGTGGTTTCATATTCGTTTCAGGCCAGATACCGATTGATCCTAAAACAGGGAATGTCCTCCAGGGGGACATAAAATCTCAGGCCAAACAGGTAATGGAAAATGCCAAGGCTATCCTCGCCGCAGCCGGATGCAGTCTTCCTGATGTTGTAAAGTCCACCATCTATCTCAAGAACATGGCCGATTTCGCTGTTGTGAACGAGGTCTACGGCGGTTATTTTCTGTCCGACCATCCGGCTCGCGCCACGGTAGAGGTCTCCCGGCTGCCAAAGGATGTTGGCGTTGAGATGGATTTTGTAGCGTGGAAGAAGTGATTGCCTTCCATCAACAAAAATTCTGTGTTATGTAAACCTTGTCATCAGGAGAGATCGCCACGCCGATTCCCTCGCTTTTCCAGTAAGGCGTAAGTATGTTCTTTCTGTGTCCCTGGCTGTTCATCCAGCCATCCACTGTTGATTCCGCTATCTTACCCACGGTATTCCAGTCATAATGCGCTACACCATCCATGAACACAACCCGATCATAAAGATTGTTCTGAAAGATGTTTTCAGCGCCCGTGTAATAGATGTTTCCCTGACCATGGACAGCGCAGGAATAGCCGGCTTGGCTGTACCGGTACGAGAAGTCATGTCCTTCCGGAGTGTTGTGGCTGAAGTAATTTCTCATCGCCATGTCCTGACTGTGTTTTCTCGCTATGCTTGACAGCGCATCATCCCATGTGAGCGGGGACAAACCGTGCTTGCGCCGCTCTCCGTTGATGAGATCGTGAATGTTTCTTTCCAGTCTCGATATGTTTATGGAGGGCCTATTTCCGCGGTCATGAACGCGACCGGTGCGGCTGGGCTGGGGCGTCGCGCATGAAATGAGACTGGGTATCAAAAAAAGCAGCAACCCGAAAGGGAGTATGAAGCTCTTCGACATTTTTTCTCCACAACATGCAATTTTAACCATTATGTGCTTTCCATAAGACAGGAATTAAGGCAAGGGGTAGCTACTATAATGCACAAAAGCAGTCCTTGTCAAATACTCTGCTTCTGCAACTTTATGAAAGACCAAAAATGACAACCTGTGTTATTTTGTGTTTGCAATTTTATCATCTTTCGTTTATTATTGCCCTAATCATATATTATGAAAATCTCTTATCGATCATACTTCGCATACTTTACTGTCGTTCTGTTCTCATTGGCTTGCCTCTTGTTCAGTTGCGCTCACCCGACGGCCCCTATTATCGAGAGCAAAAGTGTTGTCCCCGCCGAACCCTCATCTCCAATCAAAACCGTGACTCCGGAAGAAATACCCGCATCTTCTTCTGTGATCGCCCCTGAGGGAGTTGACCCGGCGCCGGCCGAAATTATGCCGATATCTCAGAACGAGAAAATCACGCCCGGGGTGAAAAAAGAAAACGGTGAGGATGATCAGGCGCTTCTCGATACCGCTCTGGAACTTACTGAAACCGCCCAGGAGTATTGGGAAGACGGCGACATGGACGAGGCGATCGATTCTCTGGACCAGGCCTATGCGCTCATCCTGAAGGTCCCCGGCAGCAATCCAAAGCTGTCCCAGCAGAAGGAAGATCTCCGGTTCATGATCTCCAAGCGGATCATGGAGTTGTACGCCTCCCGCCATGTTGCCGTACAGGGAAACCACGATGCGATCCCCATGACCGTCAATGATCACGTGATGCGTGAGATCCAGTCGTTTCAGACCACGGAACGAGATTTCTTTCTGGAAGCCTATGGACGATCGGGCATGTACCGAGGTGAAATCGTCAAATCGTTGAAGGAAGCCGGACTCCCCGAGGAACTTTCATGGCTGCCGCTCATCGAGAGCGGATTCAAGGTAAGGGCCTTATCGCGCTCGCGGGCGCTCGGACTGTGGCAGTTCATCCCTTCCACGGGTTACAAGTTCGGGCTCAAGAGGAACACCTGGATAGACGAACGGCTGGACCCGGAAAAATCCACGGAGGCAGCCATTGACTATCTGAAAGAACTACACCAGATGTTCGGAGATTGGGCCACGGTCCTCGCGGCCTACAACTGCGGCGAAGGTTCAGTAGCGCGGGTGATCAGAGAGCAAAAGGTCGATTACCTAGATAACTTCTGGGATTTCTACGAGCGGCTTCCGCGTGAGACCGCACGATATTTCCCGAGGTTCCTTGCCGTCCTCGCCATCATCAGGGACCCGGCGCAGTACGGCTTTACTCTGGAAGAACCCGATCAGCCCATCTCGCACGAGACGGTTACCATCGAGCGTCCGATCCATTTAAAAACGGTCGCTGACAGCCTCGGAGTCGATCTGGAAGACCTCACCATATTGAACCCCGAACTGCGGCGCAACGCAACACCCGATTCTCCCTATGCCCTCAATGTTCCGCCCGGGAAAGGGGAAGTGCTGATGGCAGCACTTGACAAGCTGCCGAAGTGGTCTCCGCCAAAGGTGGAATACGTTGTCCATCGCGTGCGGCGCGGGGAGACCCTTTCACTGATCGCATATCGGTACCGAACGAGCATTCAAAGAATTCTTGAAGCAAACAACATCCGTTCGGGCAGAATGCTCCGCGTCGGACAGCGGCTGAAGATCCCGACGAGAAATACCACATAGTCCCGACAAGCCGGCATCAAAAAAACTCCTAAATAGCTAAGGTTCCAAGAGCGCGGAGATATTTCAAGCATTCATTTCAGTATCTACGATTTCCTTTGCGTTCATTGAGGAATCGCGGTTAATCTTCTTCCAGGCCTCTCAGCGTAACGATCGTCGCTCCCCATCCTCCTGCCTCTTCCTCAGCGGTCCGAAATGACTCCACATAAGGCAGCTTTTCAAGAATCGAATGCACAGTACGTCTGAGTGTTCCGTGTCCTTTTCCGTGAATGATCCGCACCTGGAGAATGCCGTTCGCACGGCAGGCTGTGAGATAGTCCGGCACGAGGTCCTTCACTTCATCCGGCTGGAAGGTGTGGAGGTCAAGAATTCCGTCTATGGGATGTTCAATTGGATCGATAATCATCATGTGCCGATGATAGCGAGGCATTAAAGATCGAAAGGACTTTTCTAATATAGGTCTGCAAGGCGGCACTTGGTGAAGAAGTCCAGGTAGTACCGCAGCCATTGTTTGTAATACCCGTGCTGCACGGATGGAACGGCCCGTTTTTTCAGAAATGCAACAAAGCCCGTTAATGTCTTAGGTGAGAAAATGAGCTTGAGGCATTAATTATTGAGTGTAGTCAATTAATTTGCAGTGCTGACCAACGAGCAAGTATAACTATATTAAAAGGTTATGTCAATTTTAGTTTTACAAGAAGGCCCATTTTTGCTACACTTTTTTTGTCGCGTAATAACTGGTTGGGATCAGGCGGCATGTTAATACAAGGAGAAATGACATGAAACTGCGATTGAGATGCATGGTATTCCTGACGCTGTTCATTGCTTTTTTACCACTTTGTCCCTTGTATGCGCAAACGCGTAAGGAGGTTCAATATATCAAGGGATACCTGGGCGGGCACGAGGTCCGGGTCACCTATCGTGAGGGAGGCCCGCTCTACGGGACGTTCTTCTTTCTAGACGTACATTTTTGCGCTTCGGGACGGTATCTGCTGTACGGCCAAAGCCGCAAGCAGACCGTTCTCGGGAACGAGCAGGTGAACAACTGGAACGACAGCGGAAGCTGGGATGTGGTAACCTTTAAGGGGCATACTGCGCTCAAGTACGTCGCGACATCGGGCGCGCGGGACATGGTTCCCATGGAGGTCCTGCCTGACGGTCGTGTTCGCCCTCTCAGCGGCGCCTCCATGCAGCGGATGGGCAGGGCACAATGCAATTGACATCCTCCCCGGCCTGAAGGCCGAGGAAAAACTACTGAGGGCCAGAAAATTGAAGAACTATCTCTTTATCCACGGCGCACTGCGCGGGGCCTGGCTTTGGGAACGCGTTATCCCTCTCATTCAAAAGAAGGGCGAGGCTAACATCATCGCTCTCGACCTCCCCGGCCACGGCAAAAGGGCCGCCGAACGTGCGGGTGTGAACATGAGCGCCTACGTCGATGACGTAATTTCCTGTATCAAAAAGCAGAACCTCACTGATATTATCCTTGTGGGACACAGCATGTCGGGGATCATTATCAGCAAGGTTGCGGAAGTAGTGCCGGAGCGCATTCGCCACCTTGTTTATCTTTCGGCGGTGGTGCCGCGCGACGGGGACGCGCTCATCGACCTGCTTACGAAAGAACGGCAGGAGACTCTTCGCAAGCTGGAGGGCAAGGCTTCGGAGATTTACGGACCGATCGATGCGCTCAGGCCGCTCTATTTTACGGACCTGCCGGACGGCGAGGAGAAAGATTCTTTCCTAAAACAGCTGACGCCGCAACCTCTCGCGGCTTTCTTTGAAAAGATCACCCTGAAACGTTTTTACAATCTGAAGATTCCGAGGACCTATGTGATAGGTCTGAGGGATAAGAGTCTGCCGCCTGAGCTTACGAGAGGCTTCGCCGACCGGCTTGGTGTGAAGCCTGTTGAGATCGACGCGAGCCACGATATGATGATCTCACGGCCAGAAGAAGTTGCCAAAGTCCTGCTGAATATACCATGAGTGCAACGATTGAGGGCGATTGGCAACAGACGAATTAAATTCTTGCCAAAACGGCACAAAAAATCGCAAAACCCATGTCACGAATGACCTCAATACAGGGTAGATTACTGGTGGCACGAAAGGAAACATTATCATGGATAAGACACTGAATTTTAGCCGCTAACAGGCATAGCGATCAGTTCTGGTCCTCTTCCCCGCTATTACAGGCTTTACCTCTCATTTCGATTTTGCTCCGTCCCGTGAGCGTCTTGCCAAAAATCTGGTATAATATAAAATAAAAAAGCAATGACACCGTGAAGGAGCGGACCATGGCAACTATGACAAATGAAAGCTCGCTGAATGAGAGGCATAACGCACTTGCACACATGAAAAATCCTGTCAGATTGGTCCTGTTCACCAGCGATGTGGGATGTGAAGCCTGTCCCGATATCCGCAAACTTGCCCGTGCTATAAAGACCCATTCGCCGAAAATTGCCCTCGAAGAGTACGACTTGGTGATGGACCGGGACAAAACCACGCAGTATGGGATCAGAATGGTGCCTGCCATAGTCGTTCAGGGGGAAGAGGGTTACGCGGCCGCCTTTTATGGCTTGATCGAAAATGTGTTCTTTGGCGTCCTTCTCGATACCATCCTGGCGGTTTCGGAAAAAAAAGTGTGGTTTCAGGAAGAGATCAGGAATACCCTGAAGCGTCTTGCACGGGACGTCAAAATACAGGTATATGTGGAAAGCGATTGTCCTCAGTGCCGGCCCGTGGCAGAAACGGCGATCGGGCTGGCGCTCGAAAGCAAACTTATCTATACCGATATTATCATTGCGAGTGATTTCCCGGAACTCATAAGAAAACACAATATTAAGACCCTGCCCAAGACGATCTTCGGGGAGAACCTCCACATGGACGGCCATGTGACGGAGAGTGAATTCCTGGAGATGATCTTCAAGGCAGAGGGATTGCAACCGTCCCAGGGAAGACGATGTCTTACCTGCGGTAAACCGTCATCAGATCTCATTTGCATGGAATGTAAGACCAGAATACAGGCTGAAGCAGTAGAGTATAAACGCAAAACGGAAAAGGCAACACGATAAAGCGCATCTGCTGAATCATTCCCGCGACAGCATATCGAGATCGATGGAAAAGACCTTGAATCCTGTTCATCCGGTCTCATGCAGGGTATTGATCTATGAAGCAAGCAATGTTCCAGGAGGCGCGAGAAGGAAACAAGGTACAGTGCAGTCTCTGCTGCCACCGCTGCCTCATCTCTCCCGGGAAACGGGGCATCTGTGCCGTACGGGAGAACAGAGACGGCACCCTCTATAGCCTTGTGTATGACAAGGTGATAGCACAGAATATCGACCCTATCGAGAAGAAACCGCTCTTTCATTTTCAGCCCGGCAGCATATCCTATTCCATCGCGACGCCCGGTTGTAACTTCCGGTGCAGGCATTGCCAGAATGCCGATATCTCACAGCTCCCCCATGACCATGGAGGTGTCGTCCTCGGGGAAGAGGTAGCGCCGTCCGCCATAGTTGCCGCCGCTCTCAAGACTCGCTGTACAAGCATTTCATACACCTATACTGAACCTACGATCTACTTCGAACTTGCTTACGAAACGGCTCGTCTGGCAGTCGAGGCAGGGCTCAAGAATGTGTTCGTTACGAATGGATACATTACACCTGAGGCGCTCGGTGTGATTCGCCCGTATCTCCATGCTGCGAATATCGATCTCAAAGGATTTACGGACGATTTTTACAAGAACATCTGCGGTGCCAGGCTTCAGCCCGTGCTCGATGCAATCAGGCTCTACAAGGAATTTGGCATCTGGATCGAGATCACCACACTTGTCATCCCTGGCCATAACGATTCCGATGATGAGCTGAGAGACATCGCGCGCTTCATCAGGTCCGTGGGCGAGGACATTCCCTGGCATGTGACACGGTTTCATCCAACGTATAAGCTGACAGACCAACCGCGTACGCCTCTCGCTACATTGAAGCGTGCGCAGCAGATCGGTCTCGAAGCAGGGCTTAGATACGTATATGAGGGCAACATCCCGGGTGAGAGTGAGGATACAGTGTGCTGGAGCTGCAAAAAACGTCTCGTCAAACGGATCGGGTTCTCTGTTGAGGAGAACAAGGTAAAAGAGGGAAAATGTTTGTACTGCAGTGCGGTAATTGACGGTGTGTGGTGATAAATGGGTAGCCGCAGGATTTAGCATGCGTATCAACGGGCTTGACATCCTCCCCGGCCTCAAGGCCGAGGATTCCCGAATCAGGCTCTGCATCTACTGGGAGCCAAGACTGATTCTGTTTGCAGATGCGGCAGAGATGTTTGCCGCGTCCCCGGTTCATGGGCTGATACAGATGGCCTGGTATTTCTCCAGGCAAACCGGTTGACTGCAGGCTGTGCCAAACAGCCACTACTCCAAAAACCACCTGTTGGTTTCGGGAGATACCTTTTATACACAGGCGCTAATTATGACATCACAGATTTTTGCTAAACCATTGTTCTGAAGGTTTCCAACGTTGGTCGTTGGGGTACCGCGAGCATATGCATCGCGAACTGTAGATTTAGCGAAATTCAGGATCCGGCGTCATAGTTATTTCTTTGACGGCAGAAGTTTTACCCGGCAACCTTCTTGCCGGAACCCCATACTTATGGGTTCAAAGAACAAAACAGGGTTGGTTTCCCTGTAGCGCGGCTACCTCAAATGGATGGGATGAATTATTATTTGTCAAACAGAAAGTAGTGGCCTCACAGTGCATCGAACCATGTTAGGTTGGCGCCTTATATCCCCGCCCTGAAGAGACGGGGTTTTACGGCGCGAAAAGATAAAGAGTGTCTAAAAAGACTATTCGATGGTTCAATTCGAGACCTTTGAACATGAGGCGGATATTGGCATACGCGGGTTCGGTGGCAGTATGAAGGAAGCCTTCGAAAACGCGGCAGTTGCACTGTATTCCGTGATGGTGAATATCGACGCCGTAAATCCTGTGGAGGAGAGGACCGTCACGGTCTCGGCACCGGACCGGGAGCTCCTTTTGGTGGAATGGCTGAATGCGTTGCTTGCGATTTCCGATATCGAGCGGATGGTCTTCTCGAAGTTTGAAGTGGAGATGGAAGGAACGACGCTTACCGGTGTTGCAGGGGGGGAGACCCTGGACCGGGACCGGCATGAACCCCACGTGGAAGTAAAGGGCGCCACGTATCATCTGTTGAGCGTGAAGGAGCAGGACGGCATATACACGGCGCAGTGCGTGGTGGATGTATAGCGGTATGCACCAAAGACCGAGCATGAAGCTCAACATCCAATAAATTTAATTAGATCTCATGACTGAACATTATCTGTAATATGTATTTTAGTGTTTGGAATTCAGGTCTGCACACCATATAATGTTTACTTGGTTTGCAGGAGGAAGTAGATGGATCTCAAAACGGTGCATAAGATCAACGATTACCTCTGGGAGATTCCGAAGCAGGGTGAGATGCGCGTTCCGGGCAGGATATTCGCGAGCGAAAAGCTGATCCAGGAAATGGATGAAAAGGTTCGCGAGCAGGTCACGAACGTCGCAATGCTTCCGGGCATTCAAGTTGCGTCGATCGCCATGCCTGACGCGCATTGGGGTTATGGCTTTCCTATAGGCGGCGTAGCGGCGTTCGATCCGGATGAGGGGGGTATCATCTCCATGGGGGGCGTGGGCTTCGACATCTCCTGCGGCGTGCGGACCATGAAGACCGGCATGACGCGGGAGGAGATTATGCCCCGGATCAAGACGCTCGTGGATGAACTCTTCCGTCGTGTGCCGGCCGGTCTGGGCTCCGAGGGGCTTATCAAACTTACGCCTGGACAGATCGACGAGATGCTGCTCGGCGGCGCGGAGTGGGCCCTTCGGAAGGGCTACGGTGTGAAGGAGGACCTGGCATATATCGAGGAGCACGGCAGGATCGACGGCGCGGAACCGGACCATGTTTCAGACACGGCAAAAAAACGACAATACCGCGAAATGGGCACACTTGGCTCGGGAAACCATTACCTCGAGGTGCAGGTCGTGGCTGACATCTATGATGAGAAGACAGCGCAGGCAATGGGTCTCAGGAAAGACGACGTGGTGATCTCCGTTCATTGCGGTTCAAGGGGACTGGGGCATCAGATTGGGACCGATTATTTAAAGAGCCTCGCCTTTACCCTCCAGAAATACAACATTTCTATCAAGGACCGCGAACTGGCGTGCGCCCCGATCAACTCGCCTGAAGGAAAGAAATATTTCGGCGCCATGTCTGCAGGCATAAATTGCGCCCTGGCCAACCGGCAGATCATCACCCACCTGGTGCGCGAGATATTCACTGAGGTCTATCCCGAAGGGCGCATCAAGATGCTCTACGACATCAGCCACAATACGTGCAAGGTAGAAACCCATACGGTAAATGGTAAGAAGAAAAGACTGCATGTTCATCGCAAAGGCGCAACAAGGGCATTCGGCCCGGGCCAGATCGACCTTCCCGTGGAATACCGGAACGTGGGCCAACCCGTGCTCATCGGCGGCACTATGGGAACGTCGTCGTACATCCTTGTCGGTACCGAGGAAGGGATGAAGTCTGCTTTCGGGTCTGCATGCCATGGAGCAGGCAGGGCCATGTCCCGCACCCAGGCAAAGAAGAGATGGCATGGGAGGGAGGTCGTGAAGGATTTGGAAGAGATAGGCATTCTGGTGCGGGGACACTCATACGCCGGGATCGCCGAAGAAGCACCGGGGTCGTACAAGGACGTGACCGAAGTGGTGGATGCAGCACACCATGCGAACCTTGCGCGGAAAGTGGTGCGGGTTAAGCCGATCGCGTGCGTGAAGGGGTAAGGGATAATAGATAGATGCCTGATGCGGCTGCGGCAGTTAAAGATGGGTAAATCTGATTGCGTCATGGTGTGACATGTCTGCTCGCAGCAGATTCAGCCTGCAAGGGAGCATTGCTGTTTCAGAAATAATTAAAAACCGTTCTCTTTCCTTGAATGCTTCTCCCGATATTTAAACGGATCTTCCCTCAGTCCTTTCGGTCCCCCATTCCTTTCCTATCGTTTATGGCGCGATGTTCTGCCTGTGCTAATCTGTCTGCATCTATTGCGTTCGGGAAAATGGTGAATAACACCGCATAGCGTTCACGAACCATCCGTTCATTAATATGCCCATTCTGTTTTGTCCAGAGATAGGCGAGGAGCCAGTCATACTTGTCATGCTACACAATATCCGTCTCGATGAAAACCATCCAGCCTGAATCACGCATGATCCCGATCAAATGTTATTTTGCTCTTCGTCCGCAAGGCCGTTGGCCTATCTCAGGCGCATCGATACCGACCAGGCGGGTCCGGTAAGTCCTGCTGTCCAGCCGGATCGTCACCGTAATACTCTGCCGCGAAGTTACCTTGAGTTCTTTAGTGTATTCTATCATGAAGGGGCAGATTTTAAAAGAATCGTTTCCCTGCTATAATGTATATGAACACTATGCGAAGGGGACAACAATGAAAATAAGGTTGATTATAGCCGGGATTGTCATTGCCACGGGCATCATCGTGGCGCTGTTTCTCCGCTATGAAAACACCCGTGACCAAGAAGGAATGAAACTGTCGGGGAATGTGGAAGTGACCGAGGTTGACGTGGGTTTCAAGATCCCCGGACGTGTGCAGTCGCTGTATACTGACGAGGGACGAAAAGTGGTAAAAGGTGATCGCATCGCGGCACTCGACAGCGCTGAATTGGAAAGCGTAGTAATCCAGAACAGGGCTTCTGTTCAGAATGCCGAGGCCCAGTACGAAAAAACACGGAAGGACCTAGAACGGTACACGGTACTCTACCGCGACGGCGTTATTTCGCCTCAGCAGATGGATTCTGCAAAAACTGCCTATGACGTTGCAGTCTCGCAGCTGCAACTTTCCCGTGCATCGCTCAAGACCGCTGAAGTAAGATTCAAGGATGCGGTCATCTATGCCCCCCTGAATGGTGTAGTGATCAGGAAAAATGTCGAAGAAGGGGAGACTGTTGGAGCAGGCACGTCTGTGTTCACGATCGGCGATCTTGAGAACCCGTGGATCAAAGTGTACGTCAAGGAAGACAAGCTTGGTCTCGTGAAACTTGGTCAGAAGGCGGAGATCAGGGTCGATACATATCCGACGAAATCTTACGAGGGCACGGTGACTTACATATCATCGGAAGCAGAGTTTACACCCAAGAACATTCAGACCCAGGAGGAGCGGGTCAAGCTTGTATTCGGCGTCAAGGTGAGCGTGAAGAACCAGAACGATGAACTGAAACCGGGTATGCCCGCGGATGTGAAGATTCTACCGAAGGAAAGAAGCAAGGGTCAGGGAGAACAGGGCAAGGATTCAGCGTATCATTCATGAATACTACTGCCATAAAAACATCCAGCCTCTCCAAGTCCTTCGGCAGCAATATCGCTGTTGACCGATTGAATATCGACATACGCAAGGGAGAGCTCTACGGCCTCGTGGGACCGGATGGCGCTGGTAAAACGACCACGATGCGGCTCTTGACGGCGATCATGGACCCGACATCGGGAGATGCCTGGGTTGCGGGGCATTCCATCCTGACCGAGGGTGAGCTGATCAAGGAAAAGATCGGGTACATGTCCCAGCGGTTCGGGCTCTATGAAGACCTAACAGTGATGGAGAATATTCTTTTCTATGCCGATCTGTACGAAGTGCCTGAGAAGGAGCGTCCGGTGAGGGTCGAACGGCTCTTAGGATTCAGCAATCTCACCCCGTTCAAAGACCGGCTTGCGGGAAAACTCTCAGGCGGTATGAAACAGAAACTGGGACTCAGTTGCGCACTGATCCATACGCCTGATGTGTTATTCCTCGACGAGCCGACGAACGGCGTTGATCCCGTTTCCCGGAGGGATTTCTGGAGGATACTCTACGACCTCCTGAAAGAAGGCGTGACGATCCTCATCTCGACGGCCTATCTCGATGAGGCCGAACGGTGCACGAGGATCGGCCTGATGCACAAAGGAAGCATTCTGATCGAGGATGAACCGAAGAACGTCAGAAGCTCTCTCGGTTTGCCTATGATCGAGGTGTGGTCGTACAACGCCCGTTCAGCAGTTGAGTCGGCGAGAAAGATAAGCGGTGTCCGTAACGTGAGTCTATACGGGGACAGGTTGCATGTCACCGTTGAGAAAGAAATGGCAGTTTCGGAGCTCATCGACCAGCTCAGGCATGCAGGTATCGATGTGAAAGATTTTCGTAACATCGTTCCGTCGCTGGAAGATGTCTTTATTTCGATGGTGGAGAAGTGATTGACGCTTCCTCCCCCCTCGTGAGGACGATATTTAAGCACGTTTATGAACCAAAATCCCATCGCCGTCAAAGTTGATAATCTTACCCGAACCTTCGGAGACTTCGTGGCTGTTGACCACATCAGCCTCGAAGTCGCAAAAGGAGAGATCTTCGGCTTTCTCGGCCCGAACGGAGCCGGGAAGTCAACGACGATCCGCATGCTCTGTGGCCTGCTCCTTCCATCAGGCGGCGAGGGGACCGTAGGCGGATATAATATCATAACGCAATCTGAAGAAATAAAACAGAGCATCGGCTATATGTCCCAGAAATTCTCTCTCTATGACGATCTTACCGTAGAGGAGAACATTAATTTCTTCAGCGGCATCTACAGTGTGCCGGGATCGAAGAAGGAATTGCGCAAGAATTGGGCGCTGGAGATGGCAGGGCTTAGGGAAAAGAGAGGGGCGCTCACAAAAACCCTTCCAGGAGGCTTTAAACAGCGTCTGGCCCTTGGCTGCGCCATCCTGCATGAGCCACCAATTCTGTTTCTTGACGAGCCCACATCGGGCGTTGATCCAGTATCGCGCAGGAACTTCTGGGCGCTGATTTATGATTTGGCAAGGGGAGGGACCACGATCTTTGTTACGACCCACTACATGGACGAGGCTGACTACTGCGACCGCCTGGCGCTCATCTACCGGGGAAGAATCATCGCAGAAGGGGCTCCGAACGAATTAAGGCGGAGGTACATGACCCGTGATGTCCTTGAGATCGAGGCAGATCCTCTCGTCAGTGCAATGGAAGCACTTGAGCAGCAGGGAATAGAGACCGCAGTCTTCGGTAGCCTGCTCCATGCCACGGTGGAGAATGCCGAGGTCTCGATACCAGCAATACGGAATGTTCTCGGAGGGGCCAATATCACGGTGGCCAGGATCGAGAAGATCATTCCTTCACTGGAAGATGTGTTTGTGACCCTGATTGAAGTTTCTTGACATCCTCCCCGGCCTCACGGCCGGGGAATCCCGAATCAGGTTCTGCATCTGCCGGAACCTCATTCTTATGGTTTCAAAGAACAAACAGGGTTGGTTTCCCTGTAGTGCGGCTACCTCAAATGGATGGGATGATTTATTATTTGTCAAACAGAAAGTAGCGGCCTAACAGTGCATCGAACCTGTTGGGTCAGAGCCTTATATCCCCGCCCTGAAGAGACGGGGTTTTTAAAGCGCGAAAAGATAAATAAACAGTTACAGAGGCACCGAAAAAAACACGGGTCAGGATGAGACGTATATAAAATCTGATTTTATTCGATCGATCCTGTCGAAAATGTCTTTTTTCTCTGTGACACAGGGTCTCCGAGGTTCAGCTAAAGGGTGTTCATGAAATTTCTACGCATCAAAGCTATCGCCAAGAAAGAGCTCATCCAGATATGGCGCGACCCGCTGAGCCTCGCCTTGGCGTTCATGATGCCGGTCCTGCTCCTGCTTATCTTCGGGTATGCCATTTCCCTTGACGTAGACAACCTGACGACAATCGTCTATGATGCCGACCGCAGCAGCACGAGCAGAGAGCTTACTGATGAACTCACGGCGTCGGGCTACTTCTCAATCGTCCGATTTGCAGACAGTCAACGTGAAATTGATACATACCTTGACACAGGAAGGGCACGGGTCGCCGTCTCGATCCCGATGGATTTCGCCAAAACATTGCGGACGGGCGGAACTGCCCAACTTCAAATAATCGTGGATGGAAGCGATTCCAATACGGCAACCATTGCCCTAGGCTATCTATCGGCCCTCACGGAACTTTACAGCCAGCGGATTGCCGGTGAACGGATCACGCCCCTCATCGAACCGAGAATCAGGGTCTGGTACAACCCTGATCTAAAATCCCGGAATTTCATTATTCCGGGCCTGATCGCGGTTATCATGATGGTGATCGCGGCGCTTCTCACGTCCCTCACCTTTGCCCGTGAATGGGAACGGGGAACCATGGAACAATTGATATCAACTCCCGTCAAACGGCAGGAGCTGATCCTCGGGAAGCTAATCCCGTACTTTCTCATAGGGTTTATTGACATGGTATTGACGGTCATTATGGCTGTCTTCCTGTTCGATGTACCCTTGAGGGGGAATGTGTTCATCCTCGGCATTGTCTCCGGAGTCTTTCTCTTCGGAGCGCTCGGGCTCGGCATCGTTATCTCCATCGTGACAAAGTCTCAACTCGTAGCAAGCCAGATATCGATGGTCGCGACGTTTCTTCCGTCGTTTCTTCTATCGGGATTCATGTACGCGATATCAAATATGCCGGTTCCGCTCCAGATCATTTCCCGCATTATTCCCGCACGTTATTTTATCATCGTTTTGAAAGGGATCTTCCTCAAGGGCAATCCGCTCAGGATTTTGGTGATAGATGCCATTTTCCTTTTGATCTTCGGTGCAGCTGTCTTTGCCGTTGCAAATAAAAAACTGCAAAAGAAGATGGCATAGTCAGAGGACAGAATATATTGTCAGGACCAATGCAAAAAACATCAGAACGTATCAGGCAGATGGTGATCAAGGAGTTCATCCAGATATTACGCGATACGCGAATGAAGGCGATCGTCTTCGTGATCCCCGTTCTCCAGACCCTGGTCTTCGGATTTGCCGTCACGACCGACGTGAACAATATCCCGACCGCCATCGTCGACCTGGACAAGTCCTTTGAGAGCCGTGAACTGGCAAGGAGATTCGAGTCTTCGGGATATTTCCATATACGCGTAATGCCAGAATCACCCGCAGAGATACAGGAACTCCTTGACCGCTCGACCGTAACGGTGGCGCTCCAGATCAACCCGAAGTTTGGCACGGACCTTTCACGACGAATTCCTACCTCGATCCAGCTTCTTGCTGATGGGACGGATTCCAATACCGCAACGGTCGCTTTGGATTATGCCAACAGGATCATCAAAAAATATGCGCAGGACCTGGCAAGCCCGCCAATCTCCTCATCAGCACGGGTCGATATTCGACAGCGCGCTTGGTACAATCCGGAGCTGAAAAGTAAGAATTACAATGTCCCGGGCGTGATCGCCATGGTGATCATGCTCACCTCGCTTCTTCTCACATCTATGGCAGTGGTGCGCGAACGGGAAATCGGGACCATGGAGCAACTTATGGTCACTCCGCTCAAGCCTTTTGAGCTGATTCTCGGGAAAACCATTCCTTTCGCTCTCATTGCATTTTTCGATATGGTCCTTATTACCCTGTTAGGCGTATTGCTGTTCAATATACCCGTAAACGGCCCGTTACTGCTTATTCCGCTTTCCACAGCCATCTATCTCCTGTCGGTGCTCGGGATCGGACTTTTTATATCCACCATAGCAAAAACGCAGCAGCAGGCGCTGATGGCCACCTTTCTTTTCTACATGCCTGCGGTCCTTCTCTCAGGATTCATGTTTCCCATCGAGAACATGCCGGTGATATTCCAGTACGTCACCTATGTCAACCCACTCCGGTATTTTCTGGTCATTATCAGAGGCATTTTCTTGAAAGGGAACGGGATCGTCATTCTCTGGCCCCCGATGGCCGCCCTCTTCCTCCTCGGTATTGGTGTGTTTGCGCTCAGTTCCTTCCGATTCAGAAAGCGTCTGGTGTGACTCAAATTAATTATGATGAACCGCTGAATGAACGTGCATAATATGCTATATTTTTAACGTCGGCCCGTTATCGTATTGGGCCCGGTTAACTGATTGTCATTTCATCTTGTTCATCAGAGAAGAAACATATCTCGAATGTAAAAAAAAGCTACCATGCTAAATTTCCTGTGTTCGCACGAAGGGAACAATAAAAGTCCAATACTAAAGGAGGACATGAATGGACAAGTGGAAATGTTCTGTGTGCGACTGGATTTATGATCCAACGGTTGGCGATCCTGATGGAGGCATTGCGCCGGGTACACCATTTGAAAAAATTCCTGATACCTGGGTCTGTCCGGTCTGCGGCGCAAGCAAGGATGCCTTCGTAAAAATTTAAGGATTCCAAGTGGGACTGCACATGTTATTGATCAAGCGAATATATGATCCGTGGTCGCGCGATGACGGCAAGCGCATCCTCGTTGACAGGCTGTGGGCGCGAGGAATCAAGAAGGACGAAGCGAAGATCGACGAATGGCTCAAGGATATCGCGCCGAGCGATACACTTCGGAAATGGTTCGCCCACGATCCTAACAAATGGCCGGCATTCCTGGAAAAGTACAAGAAGGAGCTCAAAGACAAAAAAGAAATTATCGATCGGCTCCGAAACGAAGCGAAGAAAGAGAAGATAACCCTTCTCTTCTCTGCGAAGGATAGAGAACATAACAACGCTGTTGCGCTCAAGGAAATGATCGAACATCACAATTGACATCCTCCCCGGCCTGAAGGCCGAGGATTCCCGAATCAGGCTCTATTGCTGCTAAGAGCCGTTGCTGATTCTGTTCGCAGATGCGGCAGAGATGTTTGCCACGTCCCCGGTTTATGGGCTGACACTGATGGCCTGGTTTTTCTCCAGGCAAACCGGTTGACCGCAGGCTGTGCCAAGCAGCCACTACTCCAGGAGACACTTATTTGCCCCGGGAGATACCTTTTTAAGATGTTGATTGCACCGTTCACATCGGCATTGATGACGACACCGCATTGGTTGCAGATATAGAGGCCACGATGGACACGATTGGATTTGCATATTGTGCCGCACATGCAACATGTCTGGCTCGTAAATTCCTCGGGTTCCTTAACGACGCGGATGCCTTTGAGCCTGGCCTTGTATATAAGCATC
Source organism: Nitrospirota bacterium (assembly GCA_963705595.1). Lineage (GTDB taxonomy): Bacteria > Nitrospirota > UBA9217 > UBA9217 > UBA9217 > DASPSR01. The sequence continues at coordinate 283,301 of CAVPKD010000001.1, forward strand.
TTGATGATCTTATCGAACGGCCATTTGTGGAACTGCTGGTTCCCGCTGTCTCCCCAGTCCTTGCCGTCTCTGATGTCCGTAAGGTCCCCCACGATGATCGTGGAGACACCGCGAGCGTCTGCATCGCGGACAAGAGCTTTGGTGAAACTGTGGAGCAGGTGGGTACGCTGACGAGAGCGTTTCTGGTTCAAAGTGCACGATTTTATGGACGTGCTTCTGGTGGTCTTTGACTTCTGCTTGTCAAAGTGCCGCTCAAGGGCGGCCAAATCGCCGCCTGACCAGAGGGTCGTATCCCCATCCGTGCATGCGGTAGCGGCAAGATGCTTCATCCCAAGGTCTATGGCCATGGTCTCCCCAACTCCTTTCAGTTCGGGGAGGGTTATATTGTATACAAAATGTGCCGACCAAGTACCATTGTGGTATATCAGCCGGGCTATCTGGATATTGTCTTCGGCAAGAGAGGTCCCCTCCGGCATCCTGACCTTCAGATAGAGGAATTGCTTGCCGTAGATGTCTTTCGGGATGCTGAAACGCACCGTGGAGATTCTCGGATTCCACTTTACGGCATGTTGCTTGAAGGTCACAGCCGACAAGGTGGTTTTCCGCCTGAAACCGGGCGGGTTGGCTTTGCTGTCGCCTTTCTTCCGGAGAGCGAACCATGATCTATATGACTGCCAAAGCTCTTCCAGGACGGCCTGGGCGCTTTGTGAGTGGAGACGGCGGTACCAGAGAGGATGCTCTTGTTTTATGGCGACATCCATCTTTGCATAGGAAGGGATCTTTCCGGTGGTTTTCCAGGCTTCTTTGGCATGCCACACGGCGGTGTTCCAGAGCTTTGTTGCAGAAAAACCAAGCAAGCCAAGCAGGAGGGCGGTGCTATCGTCAGTTACCAATACTTTACCGACGGCAGTCATCGTTTGCAGATCCGGCTCTTTAGCAGATTCGGTCATTATTTTGATTATATCAAATAAGTGAACGTTTGTCCACTTATAATTGAGGTCATCACAACTCTGGTTGCTTCGCAACCAGCGCCTTATATCCCCGCCCTGAAGGAGGGGGTTTTACGGCGCAAATTGATAAGGAGGTTGCGTTATGAATGCCCTGCGCTTTACCCGGACCGGCATTTTCCTGGCGGTAATACTCGCTTTTGCCGTTCCCACGCTCTTTGCAGGAACTCCGTCCCCCTATGCTTCGGGCCCCCCCTTCAGACTAGAACTCCTGAAGCCAATATCGGTCAAGGACGGCTCGGGGAAAACCGCTACCCACTATGACCCCAAGGATCCCTACGCCATATTCATCAATTACGAACTGGGCATGCATTGCGTGGGGTTCGACATCTCCTACTGCTGCGTTATCCCGCCGTATAACAGCATCCAGGCGCAGGCTGTCAGGACCGGAGAAGATGGCTGGCTTCCTAATCTCCTGACGCCCGATGACGGCCTGTCGCTCGCCTATTTTGTAAGGGATAACAGCTACAGCGAGGGAAACAAAATGAAGTACTGGCAGGTGCCGAAGGATGTTGACGGCAACGGCAGGATGGAAGACCCTGGAGATTCAATGGCGAACTATGTATGGACCCATCTATTCATCTATAAGGACCTCGAGGGGACCATTCCGCAGGACTGGTCTAAATGGAAAAGATTGCGGGTGGGACAGCAGATCCAGGTCCCCATTGATTCGGGTCCTACGGGAAAGAACGTAGCCGGCGGCAACCTGGCCTATGCAGGGAGCACCGGCGGCAACAAGGTCTTCACGGATTCGCTGCTTCCGGAAGTCAAAAACGTTCCCCTGATCCTCACGTCATCGTATATGTGGGATGCGCTCGGCCTGCCCCTGACTGCGTTCAACGACAGCAGACGGAAAGGCACGATCCGTACTATCACGGAAAAAGATTTTCAGCCCTACCAGTACTCAGTAGTCCAGCTGCGAGACAAAACAGGCAAGCCCGTAACCGCAAATGGGAAACCGGTTGAGTTTTTCGGTACGAATCCTGTTGATCTGCCGAATTGTTACCTTTGCCATTCGGGCGAAGGCAAGGCCGCCAAACTGGCGAGAGACGCAGGCCTGTCCCTGTTCGACAAGGAATATGCCTACTGGAAAAATAGCTATCCTGATATGACCGAGTTCATGGCCAGGCAGTCACAAGCGTCGATCAACGTGCTTGAACTGCATGACAAAAATTATGGCACTACTTTTTTGAAAGAGTACAACCCCAACGCATCATCGAACCGTCTCGGCTCTGTGGGTCCGGTCAATTGTGCGGACTGTCATGGGGACAATGTTTCAGGAAACCTGCAGACCCCTCGACCGGGCACGTCCGGGTATAAGGCCGTGAAAGCGAGGGCGCTTACCGAAGCGATTCATAGCACGCATGCAGTGTTTATCCCCATGCCCGACAAAGCGGGCAGGACGCAAAGTTGCCAGGCATGCCACCCCATGCACTGGCAACAGGAGAAGATGAACGACCCCTCGGCAAATCCGTTCCGTATCACTGATGAGGAGGGGACCCCGCGTTTCTCCGACTCGGACGTGAGGACTGCCGGAGGAGGGTGTTATCTTCGAAGGGACGCTCATACCAATCCTAACGTGAAGCCACCCTTCTTTCTGAACCAGATCGGCAAGTGGTATCTGAAAGAGGTTAGTATGAAAGATGAAAACGGTAAGCCTGTATCCGAGCTCAGGGGCTTGTACTGTTCGAACTGTCACAATGCGCTCTCTCAGGAGCTGTATCGCTATGACGATCTCAAGGATGTTGCTTCGCAGGCAGGAAAGACACTACGAAACAGGTCGATGAAGGAGATCATAGCCACGGTTACTCTGGGTAACGAGAAGAAGTTTAAACGCAACTATGCCGATCCAGTGGTCGGGACAGAAGGAGCACCGCTCCGATCGTACTATGAAGATCATGTCGGCGCAATACTCGTGAAGGTTTCAAAAGATAGCGTGGGTAGGCTCAAACTTCTTGCCTGGAACGCAAAAGAAGGTGATCCAGTGCTGTATGGCACCGCGTCGGGAGGCAAGGACTGGTGGCTGGCTGCAGCAGAGCCGCATTGCGCAGACTGCCATCTGGCGCCTTTTGTAGAGAGCGAGGGCGGGAGCTATTTCCCCATAGACCAGCCGAATAAGTATTCGCTCTACCGCTATTCCAAGGCGCATGGCTCGCTCGCCTGCCAGTCTTGTCACGAGTCGATCCACGGCCTCTATCCGGTACGGTATGAAGGCCCTGAGGGGACCGTAGACCTAACGACGCATGAGCAGGCGCTTCAGTTCAGTCCTGACGGGAAATACGCGGGGCCCGTGACCTGCGCCGCGTGCCACCGGGTGAACGAAAAAGGCGTCCCGGTCCAGCTGAAGGGCACCGGGTACGCCGGAGACTACTGGGCATCTACGGTCCTGCTCCATTTTATGCGCGAGGGTGACCAGAAGCTCCCGATAAAGAAACTCATGGAAAAATATCCATACGAGAAGTCACAAAAGATTGTAAGGGATGGATGGGAATGACAAAACCTCACCTTGAGAGAAAACCGCTCATATTTATCGACGGTGTCCCCCCTGAGAGAAACCGTTGCCTCTAAAGGAGCGTAAAATACCTTAAGATGGTCAAAAGCCACCATCCATGATCGTTTGGAGTCTAACAGAACTAACTGATCGGAATGGAGGATGCTATGACGCTGTCGCAAGGCAAGGCAATTTTTATCTGGGGAACGGTGATCTCTGCCGTGATCTTTCTCGCGCTCACCTACGATTCTCTGGTAAAAATGCCGCAGAGAACGCAGGAGGAAAAACTGGATGCGCGTGTTGCTGCTGGCAAGTGGGTGTGGCAGAAATACAATTGCAATGACTGCCATACCATCCTTGGAATCGGGGGATACTATGCTCCGGACGTTACCAAGGTCATGAGCTATCGCGATGCTGACTGGACTATCAGGTTCCTGAAAGACCCGCAAGCGGTCTGGCCGGCCGCGCGGAAGATGCCGACCCTCCGTCTCAAGGACCAGGAGATCGCCGATATGGTCGCGTTCCTCACGTGGGTGAACAGCATTGACACGAACAACTGGCCGCCGAAGCCCATGATGGCCGCCGCGGCGACTGGCACAAAACCGGGAGAGACGGTCTACAAAGCACAGGGCTGTTCAGCATGCCACAGGATCGGAGGCGTTGGGGGAACCATCGGGCCAGACCTCTCGGGCGTCGGCAGAAGGAGAGATAAGGGGTGGATCCTACAGCAGTTGACCGATCCGAAGTCTCATGATCCGAAATCCGTCATGCCGAGTTTCGCGAGACTGGCGCAAAAGGACAGGGAAGATCTCGCGGAGTATCTCGTCAGCCTCAAATAAGGAGTATCTCATGAAATACGAGTCCCAGAAAATCGCGTATAACTATTTTATTGTCGCCGCCCTGCTCTTCGGCCTGCAGATTGTCTTCGGCCTGATCACCGGCGCAAAGTATGTGTGGGATTACGATCCGCTAATCAGCATCCTGCCGTTCAACACCTCGCGGGCGATCCACATGAACCTCCTGGTGGTCTGGCTCCTCTTCGGATTCATGGGTGGAACCTACTATCTGGTGCCTGAAGAAGCGGAGACGGATATCTACAGCACGACGCTGGCAAATGTCCAGCTCGTCCTGTTCACACTCATCGGCGTCGCGGCCATCACCGGCTATATCTTCGGCTGGTCATGGGGCATGCCGTTCCTGGAACAGCCGACCGTCCTGAAACTTGGCATCGTCGTCGTTGCCCTGATGTTTCTTTTTAATATCTTCATGACCATGATGAAGACGAAGAAGTGGACCGTGATCCAAGGCGTGCTCCTGGGCGGCCTGGTCATGCTTGCGGGAATGTTCCTCTTCGGCGTTTTCTTCATGAAGAACCTCGCCACGCAGTATTTCTGGTGGTGGTGGGTCATCCATCTTTGGGTGGAAGGCGCGTGGGAACTGGTGACCGGAGCCATTATGGCGTTCATGCTCATGAGGCTCACGGGCGTAGAGCGTCAGCAGGTCGAAAAGTGGCTCTATGTCGAGGTAGGGCTTGTGCTCTTTACAGGCATCGTGGGCACGGGGCACCATTATTACTGGATTGGCACCCCGGAATACTGGCTGTGGTGGGGAGGGATCTTCAGCGCCCTGGAGCCCCTGCCCATTCTCTTCATGGTCATCGATACCGTGCGGGTTGTCCGTGAGCGTAAGATAGAGATCACGAACCGCATTGCCATGAACTGGGCCGTTGGATGCGCGATCATGCACTTTTTCGGCGCCGGTGTCTGGGGCTTTGCCCACACGCTGCCGCAGATCAACCAGTGGACCCATGGCACCCAGGTCACGGCATCGCACGGGCATTTCGCGTTTTACGGCGCTTATGCCATGCTGAACCTTACGATGATGTACTTCGCCATGCCGCAGCTCAGAGGGGTCATGACCTTTGATCAAGGCCTCGGCAGGAAGGCCTTCTGGTTCATGAACTTCTTCATGATCCTCATAGCTCTTGCACTTGGCATTGCAGGAATCGTGCAAGTCTACTTCCAGCGTGTTCTCGGCATGGACTTTCTCACGGTTCAGGGGTTTATGAAGCTGTGGTACGCCGTGTTCTGGGTTTCGGCTTGGGGGTTCGCGGCCGGGGTGGTGATGTTCCTCATTGACTTCTTCAGACTTGCAAGGGCCAAAGCGTAACGGTGTTTTAGCGCGATGACAAGATGCAGTCATGCCGATTCAAGTTATATTGTGCAGCCTATGTGGATTTCACGCACTACGTGTAACGGCTGCACATGGATGCTTCGGACTCCGGTGCTTATCATGTCGGGATATAAGAAGAAACGACGGAAAGGGCGGGGGGCCATCAGCACTGTCATTAGCAATATCCTGCGACCTGGGCCGGTCATTTATCAGTGACCAGGGGAATTTATGCGGATACGTATGTTCCCCTGTCTATTATTCCTCCCGCTCATGACATCTTTTATACACCTTTTTGTGTTGAAGAAAAAGGTCGATGATTCCTATGCTATACTAAAAATTAAGGAGTTCGCCTTCGTATGAGATCTTTTAGGGAGATCAAAGAAAACTACCGTTTCAAGCAGGAAGATGAAAAACGCCTTGAGGGTCTGCGTCCCCTCATGGAAGAGCATGTAGAAGAAGTCATGAGCACCCTCAGCCTCTGGATCATGGGGACCAAGGGAGCGGCTAAGTTTTTTACAGATGAATCCCGAAAAAGGCATGTCTTCGGCGCCCAGCGCGAGTGGTTTCTCGCGCTCTTTTCCGGGAATTATGATAACCGGTATTATGAAAAGCTCATTCGGATCGGCGCCACCCATGTCAAACAAAAAGTCGATGCGCACTATATGAACAGAGCCGTCAACCTTGTCAAGAATGCTTGTATCGGAATCGTGCAGAAAATAGAAGAAGATAAGGTGGAGGCAACAAACAAGATCATCTCCATCGGAAAGATCCTTGACATCAGTCTTGATGTAATCACGACCTCCTATATCGAGGAGGAGCTCAGGACCTATTCTCCCGTCTACAAGGTAACAAGCGCACTCATCGGTTTCTCAGAACGTTTTTCTCAGACAACGAACCTCATACTCGTGCTTGCGCTTATCGGCCTCACCATCGGTGTCGTATGGCTGTTCGTTCAGGACGTGATGCACATCATTACCGGCGATGTGGAGCGCGGCATCATTTCGGCCCTGGGTTCCATGCTGCTGCTGTGGCTCATGATCGAACTCATGAATACAGAAATATCGCACCTCAAGGGCGGGAAATTCCATATCAGCGTGTTCGTGGGTGTGGCCCTGGTGACCATGATACGCGAGACCATGATAGCCACTCTCAAGCACGAGAGACCGGAGTCAATTTATTACCTTATCGCGGCCATTCTCGTCATCGGCTTCGTATTCTGGATCGTGACCAGGGCAGAGGAAAAGAACAAGTAACAAGACGTTTCATCCCGGTATGATTTTCGTCATACTCAATTTTTACTGGTTCTGTTAACATCGAAGCATATTATGAGAGGACCTATGAATAAACGACCGACAAATTGCACGATATCGGATGAAGATCTCAGGGCGGCACTCTTGGAAATAAAAACTTATGTGGATGTTACCGAAGAGGATCTGAAGAAGATATACGAGATCGCGCTCCGGCATGCGCAGGAGCGTATTGCGACCCGTGTTCCCGTACGGGATGTGATGACGAGTACTGTGGTCACTATTAAACGGGATGCCGACCTCCACGAAGCAGCACGGCTCTTGTCGGAGAATAGGATCAGTGGAATGCCGGTAGTCGACGACAATAACCGCGTGATAGGCGTCATCAGCGAGGCGGACATCCTGATCCTTGCGGGCATGAAGAAAGAACATACCTTCAAAGATATTTTACGCAATATCCTCGGCGAGCCTGTACCTGCCAAAAAAGGCGGGAACAAGGTCGGTGATGTCATGGGTTTTCCGCCTATTACCAGCAAGGCCGATGACGATGTTGGTGAAGTGGCTCAGATTCTCGATGAACGAAGGATAAAGCGTCTGCCCGTTGTCGATGACGAAGGGAAGCTCATCGGCATAATATCGAGGGCTGATATCGTCAGGGCTATAGGCAAGAAACAGTAAAGAGTCTGGTGGAAGATGAGAGACGAGAGAATCTACGTACCTGATTAGAGCGAATGATGATCATAGCTAAATATCTATCAAAGATGAAAGGCGGCGCCAAGAGCCCGCCCGGCGTCGGCGTGAGTGAACTCATCTGGTCATGGATGGGAGCGGCGCTCGGCATCGGGATCTGCGGATATCTGTCCGGGCAATATTTTGAGCCGAGGGACTTGAGTCTTCTCATCGGGTCGTTCGGGGCGTCGGCGGTCCTTGTGTACGGTGCGATTAAGAGCCCCCTGGCCCAGCCGAGAAACCTGATAGGAGGACATGTCGTTTCCGGCCTTACAGGCGTTGCATGCTATCAACTGTTCGGTAATACCATCTGGCTGGCAGCGGCCATGGCCGTTTCACTGGCTATCGTGGTCATGCTCGCCACCAAAACGCTCCACCCGCCCGGAGGCGCGACGGCTCTGATAGCCGTCATCGGGGGAACAAAAATACACAATCTCGGTTTTCTTTACGCATTGATCCCTGCAGGGACGGGCGCGGTCGTACTGCTGGTCATCGCTCTGCTCGTGAACAATCTCTCGAAGAATAGAAAATATCCGGAATACTGGATATAAGTTAAATGCCTTAAGTTACGACAGGTCAATCTTTTTTATCCTCTTCTTTATCTTTATTTTCTCCCTTTTCTTCTTCATCATCGAGCATTCGGTACTTTGGTCCCTCGACATCATCGTACTGCCCGCTCTTGACCGCCCAGAGGAAGAACATCCATCCGGCGAACCCAACGCAGAGTGTAAGGAAAATCAGAAGGAACATGCTCCACATCAGTGTATCCTCGCACGCAGAGAATTACCGACCACGGACAATGAACTGAATGCCATGGCGCCGGCAGCCATGACCGGGTGCAAGATGCCGAGAATTGCCAGGGGGATTGCAACGATATTGTAAAAGAACGCCCAGAAGATGTTCTGCCTCACGACCCTGAAGGTCTTTTTCGCAAGCGTTATGGCGTCAGCAACCAATCTGAGGTCAGAACGCATGACAACAATGTCGGCGCTCTCGAGGGCGATGTCGGTGGCCCGGCCAACGGCTATGCCGACGGTGGCCTGTACGAGCGCGGGTGAGTCGTTGATGCCGTCGCCCGCCATCAGGACGTGCCTTCCTTCTTTCTCCATGCGTCGGATTTCATCGGCTTTTTCCATTGGAGATGCCTGGGCCTTCACCGATTCGATCCCGGTCTTTTTCGCTACAGCCTCTGCTGTATTCAGGTTATCGCCCGTTACCATGGCCACCCCAAGTCCCGCTGTTTTGAGCTTATCAACAGCCTCTGCCGCCTCTTTTCTAACCCTATCGGAAACCACGAAGACGCCGCGCACCGAGCCGTCATAGCACAGGAAGATCACCGTTGAACCTGATTTCTCGCTCTCCATGAACTCCAAATTATGCTCCCCGTCCAGAGCAGCGTCTATCGTGCCTTTGATGCCCTCGGACTCGATGAAGCCCCTGCTGCCAATGAGCGCTGGTTTTCCATGGATTGTCCCTCGTATGCCTCTGCCGGGCACGGCGGAGAACCCCACAACCTCGTACGGATCAAGACCTCGTGAAGCCTCAACGACGGCCCTGCCGAGAGAATGCTCTGAAAGTCGTTCGAGCGACAATGCAAGCCGAAGTGCTTCACTGACCGGTATCCCGATGGCAAACGCGTCGCTGAGCACGGGTTTCCCCTCGGTTATGGTCCCTGTCTTATCCAGGACGACAAAATCCACTGAAGCAGCCTTCTCGATCACATCGCCGCCTTTGATGAGGATACCTTTTGTTGCACCATTCGATGTGCCGATCAGGATGGCGAGGGGCGTGGCGAGTCCCAGGGCGCACGGACAGGCGATCACCATGACCGAGACCGCATTCATTAAGGCCCGAGAAGACGGGGCGCCATGATATAGCCATCCCAGGAATGTCAGCAGGGAGATGAGCAGAACCGCGGGCACGAAGTAGCCTATTGCCCGGTCAGCAACAGACTGGATCGGGGCACGGCGCGCCTGGGCATCGGCCACGGCCTGGATGATCTGTGCGAGCACCGTGTCCTTGCCCGTTTTGGTGACCCGAAATACAAGGCTGCCGAAGAGGTTGAGCGTGCCGCCAAACACTTGTGCCCCGTCAGCCTTCGGTGAGGGCCTCGATTCGCCGGTAAGCATGGATTCATCAGCCTCTGATACTCCCGTAACCACGAGACCGTCCACAGGGATCTTCTCTCCCGGGATCACTTCCAGCAGGTCTCCCGGCCGGAGAGACGACACGGGAATCATCTTCCGAGCAGCAAGGCGAAGCCGGTCATTTGAATCCGCCTGATCTGGTGACGCCTCCAGTTTCCGGGCCTCCCTGGGGCTGAGCTGCATAAGCCTGCTGATGGTCTCCGATGCCTTTCTCTTGGCGCCCGCTTCGATGTATCTCCCGAGCAGGATCAGCGTGATGATCATGGCCGCGGTGTCGAAATAAACCTCGCCGCCGCTCACCATCTGCTGGATACTATAGAGGTAGGCGGAAAGGGAGCCTGCGGCGATCAGAACGTCCATGTTGAACGTTAGATTCTTCAAGCCGCGGAAAGACCCCTTGATGATCGGCCAGCCTGCATAGAACAGGACGGGCGTTGTGAGTACGAACGATATCACATGAAAAATGAACTTGATCCTTTCATCGATCCCCTGAAAATATCCTGCATACAGAGCGATGGAAAACAGCATGAGCTGCATGGAGAAAAAGGATGCAGTGCCGAAGCGGATGAGCAGGTCACGGGACTGCCGTTTCTGCTCATCCTCCCAGGCCTTGGGCAGGAACGGTTTGGGAGTGTAGCCGATGGACTTGATGCGTGAGATGATGGTGCCAATGTCGATCTCGCCAGGGTCCCAGCGGATCTTCGCCCGGTGCGTCGCATAGTTCACGTTGGCGTAGGAGATGCCCTTTGTCCGGAGAAGGATCTTTTCGTTCAGCCAGACGCAGGACGCGCATCGGATGCCGTCGAGGATCACGTCCGTCTCGACTTCGTTTCCCGCTGGCCTCAGACCGTCAAGGAAGGCCGATATGTCCACTGCCTTGTCCTCCACGGGGCCGGGTGTCCACGCACGCCGTTTTGCGTAGAACTCCTCAAGCCCCTCACTGCGGATAAGACGGTAGATACCGTTGCACCCGTGGCAGCAGAAAACCTTCCTCTGTCCGTTGAGCTCGTCGTAGACGGCATCGCGCTCCGGCACTTCGAGCATGCAGTGGTCACATATTGGCATAGATCCTTATTCCCCTGAACAGAAAATAGATCCCCATGATCATAACGACCACTCCGCCCGCTCTGTAGATCCTGCCGCGCAGAGATGCGCTGATCGAGGCCATGACTGCCCCGAAGATGAGGAGAGCAGGCAGCGTACCAAGTCCGAACAGCAGGGAAGTCAGCATTCCGGGAAACAGACCGCCTGTTCCGGCCGACGCAATGAAAACCGTGTATGACAGGCCGCAGGGGAGCAGGCCGAGAATGAGACCGAGGGGGTAGTAGCGAAGCGTTGAAGGCCATGCCAGCACTGTTTGGGCTACACGGAGAATAGGGAGATTATGTTTCTCGATCCATGCCGTTTTAGCACCTATGCCGACGATGCTTAGTCCCATGAAGATCATCGCGAGGCCTGCAAAAACGGCAACGATGTTTTGGATGCCGGCAAGTCTGCCCGTGACATTAACGAATGACCCAGACAGCCCCATGACGCCGCCGATGAGTGCGTAGGTAGTGATGCGACCGCTATTGTACAGCAGGTGGGGGGCCATGCGGATCAAGAACAGCTGAGGTGCGGACGTCTGTGCCAGAGCATAGGACGCCACGAGCGGCCCGCACATGCCAATACAGTGTCCAAAGCCTCCGAGGACGCCGGTCGTGAACGCCAGGAAATATCCCGTCTCCACGCTATTTCACCTCGAACAAAAAGCTGGCGACAGCAGTTTTCCCGGCATGTTTGACGGTTACTTCAGCCTGCCATGTCTTTATCCCGCTGGGACACCTCGTTAAAATGCCCTTGCCTTCATATCGTCCATTGTACACCTGCTTCAGGACAGGCCGGTTCTTTCCCATGAACATACCGGGCATGGAGAGATCGAGCGCGGTCGATGCGTCCGTCAAGGGCGATACGCCTCGACTGAGGTTGACGATGAACGTGAGCTCAGACATTGCTGCCACGGGCTTGGGCTGAATATCAAAGTCGATTGTCATTCCCTCGCCTGTTTCTATAAGGCAGGAACCGCGCTGGATATCGCAGGTGGTTCTGTTTTCTACAGCAGAAGCATCCAAAACTCCAATACTAACAATTTCTACTAGGAGGAAAATCCCTGAGAGGAGCATATAGAGAATATCGAGCTTGCCGTCGGATCGTTTCATCATATGCCCCGTTCTGCAAAAATTGCTTCCTTAAAAATGGCGCGATCATTATCGCGGCTGACATCAATGATCACGTCCCAGTTTCCGTAGAGCTGAAGGCCGATGAATGCATGGTAGCGGCCGTCTGCCTGCCGTACGGTTCGATATGTCTTGTCGTACGCCCCCGTCGATGGCCTGCTGACCGTTACTGTGATGATGGCATCCGTAATCAGGGAACCGCTGTTGTCGATGATATTGACGACCAATTCGTTCTTGCCTGTTTTGAACGGTGCTCCCTCCACGGAAACCGTCCATCCGAGGTTTGTTTGTTTCTGCCGTGATTCATCCCACTTCAGTCCCGTTTCGTACGGTTTTTCAACCACGAGTCCCTCGAAACTCTGTCGGCCGACGACAATCGCTCCGAGTGTCGCGGCAAGCGCAGTGATGCTGATTACTATGATTAAGATACGCATGTTCCGAACCTCTTAATTATTCTTCGGTATCATAAAGTACACTGTTTTCGCGATACTCTTATTAATTTTATTTGACGCGACGGTCAGCGTGACCATTACGGGGCGCTGTTCCTGGCCTGACAGGTTTCTGACCGTAACCGCGAACGAAAGCCTTGTGATATCCGTACTTTTCCGGAGCATCACGGTATCAGGGGAAATTTGAGCTATTCCGGCCGATGCGGTCGCGCTCAATTTGAGCTCAAGGTCGGATGTCCCCATGTTTCTTAGCGACAGCGCATAAGCGTTCGTGATACTTCCATCCGTACGGATCTCCGGAGCTTCTGCATAGTTCATACGCACGTTCATATCGAACGGTATTCGCGTCGCGGAGAGATAAAAAAGGAACATGAGAGAAATTACCGTAATGGCGCCGGTAATCAGGGGATTCACCCGGACACCGGTTCCCTGTTCCCCGGCAAGGCCGAAGGTGTACCGGACGAGCGATCTCCGGTCCCGCTTGGCCATCCGCTCCGTGCAGGCGTCCACACACTCAGCACAGTGGATGCATTCCATTTGAGAGCCCTGCCTTATGTCGATGCCTACGGGACATGCATTCACGCAGGCGTTGCACTGCATGCACTCTTCAGAGCGTCGGGAATCGAATGCCACTACAAGCGTCCTGTCGTCGAACAACACACCCTGCATTTTTGCGTAAGGGCAGACCGTTGCACAGAACCGTCTCCGCAGTGCGATGAGATCAAGATATACAATACTGCTGAGAACAGCCCAGGAACCAACTATAATCTTCGCGGGTGTGCCGCCGGTCCGGAGCAATGCCGGAAGATCGTAAGGTGACACGAAATATCCGATCAGGCTTGCTGCAATGACTGCACTCACCACCATGCCTGCCAAAGCGGCGGCGGCCCTGGCGGCATACCCCCGTTTCCAGGCCGTTTCAACGAAAGTTGTAGCGTCGACCAGGACAGTCTGCGGACACAGCCAACCGCACCACAGCCTCCCGAAGACGGTCGTTGTGAAAAGGGTAAGGAAGGTCAGGAAGATCACTGCGATCAGGATGATGAAGAAGTCTGCCAGCCATATCTCGGTTCCGAAGAACAGAAGTCGAAGAGACGGGATATCGAATCGGAAAGCGCTCTCTCCGTGTATCCGCAGGAAGGGGAGACCGATGAGGACAAGGAGTAGAACAGCGCCTGAAAACCGTCTGAGCTTGTGAAACTTCTTAATCATCATCATCCAGCATTTTATACTTTACTTCCTCAACCTTTCTGTGCCGCTTCTTGGAATAGTAATGCGCGATAATGATCACGAAGAGCACGACTAGGGCGAGCCCGAACAGAACATATGCCCATGCTTGCTTTTCCATGAGATTTTCTCACCTCTTTCAGACTACAAGACTCTCAAATATCAGCTTTTTGTCGCTGGGGTAAGAAAAAAAAGAAACCGGAAAGATATACGACAGGCTTACGTGATTAACAGGATTTCAACCGTTATTTATCCGATGAAATCCAGTATAAACTGTCAAACAGGATGTGGTTCCGGCCTGTCCCACTCTTGCGGCGAATATTTGAACCAGCTGCCGCTCTATCCTTTTGCCGCTGAAAAAACGAGCACGATGATGCCGATCACTGCGGCGGTGGTAAATCCGATTGTTGCGACAATTGATATATCCATATAGTACCTCCTCGATATGAATATTGCCATAGTAAGCACTGGAGCCAGGGATCTGCATAATAGGGACTGCAGCACCCTGACTCCATAGGGGTCACGGCTTCAGCGATTCAGTATAGGCGCGCTCCTGAGACCAGCCGCTGATCATCGGGGTATGCGCGGCGGTGTAGTAGATTCCCCAGAGTATCAGGCTCCAGAACAGAAGCTGCCAGCCCAAGGGAAGTTTTTTTGATGTATCCTTTGCCTCAAAGTCGTGGATGTTATCTAATTCGTCAGCCATATGGTCTCCTTATTTTTTCCCCTGGAGGGATCTGATATAGGCGACCAACGCCCAGATCTTGTTCTTCTCCAGCGTGTTTGAATAGGAAGGCATCCCGCCTTTTGCCTTCCGTCCATCCTCGATCATACCGGGCTGGGTGCCGTTAGTGATGATCTCGAAGTAGTCGTCATCGGGCACGTCACCGGCAACGTACAGGAACATTTTGTCGACGAGGCTGGGACCGATTACTCCTTGTCCGTTATCGCCGTGGCACGCAGCGCAGTGCTGCTTATACAGGGCTGCTCCCTGCTTGATCGCCAAGGGATCTCCTGCGAGCGGGTTCAGGATATGTGTTTCCTTGATAGCCGGCTGCGCTGTGGTTGAGGGAGACTTTTTAACAGCAGTGCCGATCACTTGCACGTATGCGATCAGCGCGTCGAGCTCAGTTCTTGTTCTTGAGCTGTGCCATGTCGTCGGACGTATAGGGAAAATCGTTGGCCTTCATGTGGCGTTCGATCGTTGCAGGGTCAAGCTTGTTGTTCTTGAGCCATCCGTATGCAGGCATGTTGGATTCCGCATACATCGCTTGAGGATTATCAAAGTGAATCTCGTGCCATTGATCCGGATATTTGCCGCCGATGCGCGCAAGGTCCGGACCCGTGCGCTTCGACCCCCAGAGGAATGGCCGGTCGTAGGCGAATTCCCCGGCCTTCGAGTACTCGCCGTACCGCATGACCTCGGTCTTCAGAGGACGTACCGTCTGCGTATGACAGTTGTTGCAGCCTTCCCGCTGGTAGATGTCCTTGCCCGCAAGCTGGAGAGCGGTATAGGGCTTGAGGTTGGCAAGTTTCGGATGCATCTCCGCGGTCAGCATCGGGATGAACATGGTCACCGCGGTCCCGATCAGGATGACTACGGCTGCGACGATCGCGAACAGAATCGGTTTGTTGTAGAGATCACCTGCCATGATATCACCCCCTATGCCTTCGCGCCGGCAAGTTCAAGCTTGCCTTTGCGCATGGTCATATAGATATTGTAGATGAAAAAGAGCATGCCGACCGTAAAGATCACGCCCCCGAGCGTTCTCATTTTCCAGTAGGGATAGTTTCTTCGCAAGCACCTCCATGAACGTGTACTTGAGGCTCCCGTCAGGGTTCGTCGCCTTCCAGAGAGCGCCCTGCATGATCCCGGTGATCCACATGGTGATCGAGAAGATGAGCTGCCCGATCAGGACGAGCCAGAAGTGGATGTTGGCGATCTTCTCGCTGTAGATCTCTGTGTTGTAGATCTTCGGGATGATGTAGTAGATCGACGCGACGACTGTCATGGTCACCCAGCCCATGGTGCCCATGTGCACGTGGCCGGGGACCCAGTCGGTGTAGTGGATCAGCTGGCTCACGACCCGCAGTCCCTGAGTCGGTCCCTGGACCGTTTGCAGGCCGTAGAAGGTGATGCCGAGGATGAAGAACTTGGTGAGGTAGTTCGTCTGCATCTTCGACCAGTCGGACCCAACGGTATAATAGCCGTTCACCACGGAGCCCCAGGACGGTGCGATCAGGAATATGGTGAAGGCGATGGCGAGGGTCTGGATCCAGTCGGGAAGCGGCGTGTAGACCAGGTGATGAGCCCCTGTCCAGAGATAGGCGAACACGAGCGACCAGAAAGCGATGATAGAAAGCCGGTGACTGAATATCGGCAGTCCTGTTGACTTCGGCAGGAAATAATAGAACATTGCAAGGATCGGAGTGGTGAAAATGAAGCCCACTGCATTGTGCCCATACCACCATTCCACATTGGCGCTGTTGACGCCGGCAAAGAGGTGATAGGATTTGGTCAGACCCGCAGGGATCGACAGGTTGTTAACGATATAGAGCACGGCAACTGCGATGACCGTCGCGATGATGTACCAGAGCGAGATGTACATCTGCTCCTCTTTGCGCTTGATGATCGTTCCGAAGATGTTCACGGCAAAGATCACCCAGAGAATCACGACGCCGATATCGAGCGGCCATTCAAGCTCTGCATACTCCAAAGACTGGTTCATCCCAGCCAGCAGGCTTAGTGCCGCCAGGACGATGGCGATGTTAAAGAGGTAGAGATGAAAGCGCGCAAGCTTCGGGAACAGGAGCGGGCGCTTTGTCAGCCGCATTACGATGTAATAGGAGACCCCGAATATGGCGCCGATCCCGAGCCCGAAGGCGAGACCGTTCGTGTGTACCACCCTCAAACGTCCGAAAGTAAAGAAGGGCGGGATGTTCAAAGACGGCATCCACATTTGCACCGAGATCCAGAGCCCGATCACGATCCCGACCACTCCCCAGAAAATCGAAGAGACGATAAAGCCTTTTACCGTCTGATTATCGTATCGATAATCACTCATACTGTTGCCTCCTTGTTCAGGACACCAGAGTCCTATATTTGCTTGGGTAAAATCTATCTGTCAATAAGCCTGCCGATCGTTTCCCTCTTGAGGCGTTTTTCCACCTCCTTTCGGATTTCCACCCAGACCGGATGGACAGCGCAGGCCGAGCTTAGGTTGCATCGCTTGCTGTCGATTGCGCAGACATTGATTCCGGCGGGCCCTTGAACGGCCTCCATGATGGACAGAAGCGTGATTTCGGACGGTTTTTGGGCAAGTTGAAAGCCGCCGTTGACGCCGCGCGAGGATGTCAGGATGTGGCTCCGTACCAGCCGTTGCAGGAGTTTGGCGAGAAAGCTCTTGGGGATTTGCATTGCATGGGCCACTTCCGTAACGCTCGCCGTGCGGTCGCGGTTCTTTGCAAGGTACAGTACGGTGCGCACGGCATAATCTGTTTCTCTGGTCACCAGCATAGATTATTTCAACGACTCATAAACCTTTCCGACCATTTTGGCAGAGGGTTTCAGGGTCTTGTCGCCTTCTTTCTTCCATTGAGCAGGGCAGGCCTCAACAGGATTTGCCGCAAGGTGAATGTTTGCATTGACTTTCCGCAGGATCTCTTCAACGTTCCTGCCGAGATTGTAAAAGTTCATTTCTGAATTGAGCAGAACGCCGTCAGGGTTGATGATGAATGTGCCTCTCAGTGCGAGACCTGTTCCTTCATCATAGACGCCGAATTGACGGGAAAGCTTTCCGGTAGGGTCCGAACCCATGGGGTATTTGACTTTTTCAAGCAGCTTTTCATCACGTTGCCATGCGAGGTGTACGAATTTGGTATCAGTGCTGACCGTAATGACCTCGGCGCCGGCTTTCTTGAATGCTTCATACTGCTCTGCCAGAGCAGCGAACTCCGTTGCTCAGACAAAGGTAAAGTCCGCAGGATAGAAGAACAGAACTGTCCATTTCTTCGCCGTTTTCTGTGCGGCTAGGCTTATCTCGCCAAAATCACCCTGGGAAGGCTCATAGGTTTCCAACTTGAATTCCGGCACCGACTGTCCGACACGGACACTGCAGCAATCGCCAGTCATGATATCGTCCTCCTTTGTCAATATAGGATATTTAAGACCTTAAATTATCAAATTAGCTGAAATTGTCAAGTGGATTTCAAACAGCTGTGCGAAAAACTTCTAGAAATTGCAAAATGTTGAGGTGTGCGACGCAACGCAAAACAATCGGAAGCCTCGTGATAATGTCGTATGTGCACATCATCTTAGTCTCAATCTACAATATAATTTTTAGTATATCACAGAGAAGGATGTCGTACCGGTTTATCAGCGATTCGATGCGTACAAAAAAATGATATTGCAGGAGTTGTGGCAGTGTCCTTATAGACAAGATATTGTTAGAAAGAATGTGATGAGGGGCGTCAGGATCGAGAGATGAATACCTTGAAACCTTAATAATATGGAATGGGCACTTTTGTGCTCATGGCATGGCCTGGCGTGAGGCTGATGGATTTCCGGTCGGAAAGGGAATCGAGGAATCATACTTTAATCGTTTCTTTTGTTGTATAATTTATCCGATTTTCTTTGGGTAAGACACAACCTCTTCCGAAACCGAGATGAAAGCGTCCTTTTCCTTCACCGAGTTCTCGGTTGCACGCCTCGATGCAGGCTCCGCAGTTCACGCATGAGATGTCCCGCTTGTTCTTTCTCGGAGTCACGTTCATGAAGCACGCTCTGTCGCAGCCTTTGCAGTCGGTGCAGGCGGATATCCGGGCCGTGTCCATTTTGAGCCGGAGCGAGACTGATCCAGCCGAAAAGCATCTGCATGAGGCCTGCGGCGCAGACAAACCTGCACAGGACGTGACGTACGAAGATCAAGGTGATGAGCATGTAGATCGAAACGCTGATGATGCCCGCTTTCACGCCGAAGGTGAAGTTTCCGGTCATGATTTGATGCCAGATCGTTTTCGGTGCCACGAAGTAGCCCGTCAGCGCCACACACCGCCCGCGAGGGGAATTACCACTGCGCTCAGGACCGCGATGGTGCCGTACATGAGCCTTTTCTCCTTGCCACCTTCGGGATCGTTCTGTTTCTTACTGTACAGGCTTCTTCTGCCAAGGAGTTTAAGAGTCAGGAAATCGGACAGCTCGAACAGTGCCCCCTCGGGGCATGGCCAGCCCAGAAGAATCTCCCTGTCGCGAAACCGAGCAAGGGGAAAAAGGACAGGAACAAGATCCACGGGAGAATGCCCTTCAGAAAAAAATGGAGCGCGATGCGAAGGGCCCCCAAAGCGCTCTGGTCGGCATAATACTCAGGCCGTATGCCGAAGCTCCACGATATACCGAACAGGATGAACTCATGGGTATCCGAATCGAAACGCAGGATGTTCAGCACAGGCATGAGGAAGATGAAGAGGATTAAGAACACCTTGGTGATTCTTCAATAGGTCGTCAAAGTGGCCGTCTTCATGCTGCATTTATAACACAGAAGAGTGACATTGAATATGACTTAGGTCGTATATCGCATTGATGCTGACACCGCACATTAGCCGCGCCTCGACTCGGGAGCGGAGTGAGGCCCCTTGATGGCACTGATGAGAGCAAGCGTTCCAAAGGCTGTTTGAAACTGATCATGCGCTTGGACACGTTCAAAACCCGCTTCCTGGAGCATCTGGGGCAGGCGCCCCTCTATGTTATCTGCGACGGGTTCTAGGCGGGCCAGGAGTCGGGAGATCACGCGGCTGTATTGATTGGCTGGCGGTCCGAAATCTGCGATATGGACTTGGCCGGCAGATTTGAGGATTCTGTGGATCTCCGCGAATGTTCGGAGTTTGTCTCGGGTTGTGAGATGGTGCATGACGAGGCTAGATAGGACCCTGTCGAAATGGCCATCGGGGTAGGGCAACTCGAAGGCCAGGCCTTTGTCGAGCTGGATGGCGGCTGATTGCGCTTTGGCCTTGGTGCGGGCGATGTTGAGTATCCTGTCATCGCCATCAATGCCTATTACCCGGGCGGTTGGATGTGCTTGCTTGATCATCAATGTGAGAGTAGCAGTACCGCAGCCCAGATCGAGGACGGTGGCGTTCGGTTGTATGTCCGCTACATCAATGAGCCTGAGCTTGAAGGCCTTCTCCTGCATCAGGAGAGCTGTCAGGGTGTCGTAGAGGGGCGTCAGCCAAGCAAAGCCGAGAGCAGGAACATATTTTGGACGGTCATCCAGCACGTCTCATTATCCAACTTGTAGTCACCTGACAAGCGATTAGATAGTTTTTTTACTATTTAAATAGTATATCAGAAAATATGACATGTTATACTTCCCGCGGTGAACTAACTGTGTTTTTCAAAGGAGCCATTTCAATCTATCGCGACTGAATTCATGATAGTACGATTTTTATCGATATCGTTCATGATCATTATCCCGAACGACTTGTTTAGACAATATGTTTATAGACAGCGTGCTTCGAGCGTGTGGTACAATTAATCCAAATAGTGATTACGATGCAATCTCGATTTATGCTATCTTATTTCTTCTTTCCGCCGGATATAGCCCCGTAATTGATGTCGTGGTTTGTTACGTTCATAAAAAAGGAGGACGGCGAAACACCGTCCTCCTTTTAAAGACACAGGAAGTTGCATGATTATTTTGGCGCCTGCGAAGATTGACTTTAGTACTGTCTGATGCTAAAGTTAGTTATAATGCGATTTGAAAGGAGGAATTCTTATGAAGAGAGCAGCAATTGTTTCGATTGTCGTTGCATTTCTTGTTGTTTCACTGGGACTCGTGATGGCGGCGGACAAGAACAAAGTTTATTATGTCTGCAACTGCGGGGCTGACTGCAAATGCGACACCATCTCTAAAGAACCCGGGAAGTGCAAGTGCGGAAAAGAAACGGCCGCTATGCATCTCCTGGCAATCGAGAAGGACATGGCAGTCTTCTGCACGTGCGGCGCCGATTGCACCTGCGAGCGAAGCAAGGACGACCCGTCCAAATGCGGTTGCGGAAAGCCGGTAAAAATGGTCAGCTTGAAAGGGAAGTATGTGTGCGCCTGCGGTGACGACTGCAAGTGCGGCGCGATATCCGACAAGCCGGGCAAGTGTTATTGCGGGAAGGACATGAAGCAGGTTCTATAACGGCAATCCGGATTCAAATGAAAGCCCTCGCTCCTGAGCGAGGGCTTTTTATCGTTCAGCACGGTGTATCTCTGATTTCAGGATGCTGAGAAAAATATCTTCCTTCCGGCTCAATCCACCGGAGTCACCACTGCCATCACCACGAGCTTCTCGTCTTTGTTCGCTTCAAAACCGTGTGGTACCGATGGTTCGCAAAGAATGCAGGTTTTTTCGTCTGCTTCTATTTTTTCATCCCCGACCGTGAACGTTCCTTTGCCCTGCACGCAATACATCATGAGCCGCAGCGGCGCCTTGTGCGGTTCAAGTTTCTGGCCAGGGTTCAGGCACATGAGCGCCACGCGCATCTCCGGTTTGTCCGAAAGCATCTCGCGTGATATTCTGTCTGGGCTGAACTTTATCAATTTTTTAAGATCGAGCACTTCCATGATAATACCCTCCTCCTGTATTCCTCTGAGATTTTCCTGTCTGCTGCATAGTATCATGAATGCAGAGGAGAGCATATGATGTGTATCATAAGACGGCCAGGCCGTCTTCGCGCTTTCTACCACCATCTCCAGAGAGCGATAATGAACGTTATGACAAATACAAGGACAAGGTTCATGTACGCGAAGAAATAGAAGAGACGCTCGTGGAAGAGCCGGACGGGCTTCTCCGCTGTCATTTGCACCATCCCTACCTGCGGCATGGCAAGGACCTTATCCTCTCCGTGGGGAGCGTTCTTCAGCATGTCCGTAAGATCGTTGCCTGCTGAATGCTTCATCACATGCGATCCGTTCTTCCAGAGCCTGCCCTGCGAGACATCGTATACGATTCCCTTGTATGCAATGTACGCGGGCCTACCTTCCTTGCCGTCGAAATGAGAAAGCTGATCAGGCGTAATGCCGTGAGAAAGGATCGCGGCTACGGGGCTTTTCAACTTGCGGCGAAGTCGCGGTCCGATGTATACCGTTACGATGATCGCGCTCGAGAGCATTATGAGGAACAGGAATATCTTGGCGCTCAGCAGCACGCCGAACCGCGTCGTGTAAAATGCTTCCCACGAGGGCATCCTGGCAATAGTCAGGAGAACGCCCGTTATGAGGATGACGATCATGGAAAGCCAGCCGAGCCTGAGTTCACCCTTGGGAAGGCCCTTCGAGGCGTAGGCGGGCTTCAGGAGAACATGGACGTACATGATCGTCCCGAACCATGCGATCGCCGCCATGAGGTGCAGGTATCCTATGGTTAGGCGCACATAGTGCTGCGTTGTTGTAAGGGGGCGGTAGATACCTTTGACCTTCATGTCTTCAAGAAAACTTTTTCCCGCCTGTGTAAGCGGACCGCCACCGATGACGTCGACATGGCAGTGCTTACATTCAAATCCCGTCTGCCGTGCGTAGTCCGGAGTGGCAAAAGCGAACGCTGGGAAGGATAAGATGAAGGGGAACAGAAGGAACGCGGGAAAGATTTGAATGAAGCCTTGTCCGATTTTCATGGGGCGCATTATAACGTATTCAAAAGCAGTTGTAAACTATGACCGTAGGAGATACTTTTAAGGGCGAACCATGACTTTTCTGTGGCACATCAGGCACAGGTTCCCGGATCTTTCAGCCTCCGCTGAGAACAGGAACTTTTTGTTCGAGGAATGAGGAACGTGACAGCTCGTACAGGAAAGCTCTTTCCCGGGCCGCGAGGGGTCGGGTTTTCCTTTGGTAGGGTGCCTGTCACCGAGTCCGTACCCCGCGAGGACGTGTTTGCCCGTAGCCTTGCCGTCGTGGCAGGTACCACAGAGTTCGTCCACTGGTTTTTCAAGAAGGGAATCCATGTCCGAGGAGTGGGGGGTGTGGCAGGTTGTGCATTGGCCGGCGGCAACCGGCGGGTGAATGTTCTTCTTCGTGAATATTCCCTTGTCATGACAGGCATAGCACAGGTCAGGAGGTTCCGAGGTCAGGAGCTTTGCGTTCTTGCTTGCATGCGGATTATGACAGCTCGTACAGCCCATTCCTATGGCGGGGTGCACGAGCTTTTTGCTGAACAGCGATTTGTCATGGCAATCGAAGCAAAGGTCAGGCTGCCCGGCGGAAAGCCCTTTTGCGTTCTTATTTGTTATTTTATGCGGGACGTCTTTCGCATCCACGGCAGTATGGCATGTGGTACATCCCATGGAAACTGCTGCATGGACGCTTTTGCCTTTGGTGAGTTCCTCGTGGCACTGAAGGCAATCGATCTCCGCAGATGCTGCGTAAGAATATATGCAGAACAGAGACAGGAGCGCACTCGACAAAACAAAAATTGTTCTCATGAGGATCGTTTCTCCACTATGCCTTTTAAAGCCGATAAGAAGTGTTTTGTAAAAGAGTAATAATAACATAGCATCATCAGAACGCAAAATCAAGGCAGTTTAACCATAAGAATGCAATAATTTGAAACCAAGAAAATTCACTTGACATCAAATCTATTCGATACTATGATTTCATCGTTATACAGTCAGATCCACCGGGCGGATGGGGGAATATATATTTTGGAGAACAAAAATATACGATCTCGCCGCATCCTCTTCTCTTTCCTGTTCATCCTCTTTTCTTTGTTCGTTCTCTTTCCCTTTCATCTGCGCGCAGACACGACGTATTCTAGCGGAGCTGTTTCAGAACAACCATCTTCGGACAGCCCATTCAAGGTGACGGGGTATCTCTCCGCCAGATACATTTACAGATCAGCTTATACACCTGATAATCAGTGGCGCGATCAGGATATCTTCGGGGAACTGAGGCTTGATGTTGTCATGCCGAAGGAAAACCGCTATGAGTTCCATTTCTTTGGGACCGCGCGGGACGATTTCAGTAATAACCGCAACCAGACGACCTTTGATCCCCTCAAAGATATCGGAGATACCTACCAAGCCAGTTATCATGGTTACCTCTATGAGGCACATTTCGATATCAATAACCCGTTCCCGTATTGCACACAGATACGGATGGGCAGGCAGGCCGGGACGCGGGATGAGCAGGTGTTTTTTGACGGCATCGCAGCCGATGTCCGCGCTGCTTCCTCGCTCAACCTGACACTTTACGGCGGCGTGGCCGCCCATCTCTACGAGGTCAACAGTCATTGGGGCGATGACACTGTGGCGGGGGCAGGGCTCGATTATGCTCTCGGTTCAAGCACCAGGGTCAGCCTGGATTATCTATCCGTCAAGGATCAACAATCGTCCCCCACAACCCCTACAACGACCGATCTTCAGGATCAGATGATCTCCCTGAAGCTCTGGCAGAGCTTTGCTTCGTTTATGAAGGCCTCGGTTAAGTACCGGTATCTCAACAGCGAGCCGCGCGATTTGAGTGTGCGTGCCGTGAGCACTTTCCCCGAATCGGACATCGAAATGAACGTGAATTACTTCCGGCAGTTCCGCATCCAGAACGAACTGTCGAACGAGCTTTCTCTCTTCTATGCTGTTATGGGTCAGTCATCTCCATACCAGAGCATTGACGTGAAACTCCGCAAGCTCTTCGGCCTGCATTATGCGGTAGATGTGGGATACTTCAAGCGGGGCCTTCTGGAAGAGAACGAGGAGAGCGGTTTAGATCGCGATTATCACCGCTACTTTATGATGTTCGAAATAATCGATCTGCCGAAGGACGGACTGTCGTTCACGCTTACGGGCGAACAGTGGGAGACCAATGGAAGGGAATACAGCTCCGCCGGATTTGACGTAGGATATGCCTTCAAGAACAAAAAGAACGCCTCGGTAAACGTTGGGACATATTACAGCCTCTATAAGTACGATTATTATATCGAACAGGGCGTCAGGGAAAATGTGCAGACCTACTATGTGAACGGCAGGTATCCGCTTGGCAAGGGCTTCTCGATCAACGGCGGTTACGAGTATGAGTCCAGTATCGAAAACTATCAGACGGTGAAACTGGGGATGCGTTATGATTTTTAAGGTCCGATTTATGAAGATTTATGTCATCTGCTTTGTGCTTACTGTCGTCAGCCTGATGAGCGGCAACGCAATCGTAAAAGCGGGAGACGCCGGATACGCCCCTTCTGTCCAATCCGGGACCACTGGAACCGTACAGGGGAAGATCCCGTTCCCCAGGCCGGACTCACACAAAGGGAATTGGATAGAATTTCACGGCGCATCGGCCAATCTGAACATCAATGAGGCAGGGCAGAGCGGGAAGTCCTGTCTTACCTGCCACGAGTGGAACGACTGCATCACCTGTCACAACACCAGGATGCCGCGTGACCATACGAACACCTGGCGCACGCTGAGCCACGGGTTCATGGCCGAAGGGAACAGGGAGCGCTGCCTCACGTGCCACAAGCAGGATTATTGTGTGCGTTGCCACAACGAGACCGCGCCTCGCACGCATGTGGGGAATTGGGTGAAAAGACATTGTACGTGGTGTCACTACAGCGGCAGTCTAGCACCGGCTGACAACTGCGTAGTGTGTCATAAGGTAGCCCGGCATACATCTGCACCGCATCCGGTAAGTCCGAACTTAAACTGCGGGTTGTGCCATAAATAGGGGACGGGATAAGAGAAGGATGAGAGCTTATTTTCACTATGCTGCTATACTGATGACGATGGCCATGCTTGCTGTCGGCTGCAGTTCCAGTCCGGGTCCTGATGCCATTTCATCGAAACAGGCACCAGCAGGAACCCCGATAACAAGTTGTACTTCGGTTTGTCATAACTCTACGAGTACGGCATCTCCTGACCCGTTGGTGACAAATGGGACTGGGACCTTTGGAAAACACGTCGCACATGTCCAGGTGATAGGCCTTTCCTGCGACAAATGTCACTTGGGGTATTTCAATCAGCCCACCCATATGAACGGACACCTTGACACGGGCGATCCCGCGGTTCTTCTTGTTTATTTCGATTCGACGAACCCGACGGGTAGATGGATCAACGACACCGGGCCTACAATAGGGTCGTGCACATCCCTCAATTGCCATGGAACGGACACGCTCGACTGGTACGGAACGGGGACCGCGAATTTCCAGAATTGCAGCTCGTGCCACTCCTACGCCTTGGGACCACGGCGCATTATTACCGGTCCGACCGGGGATTTCGGGGCCAATGCATCAATCTTATCCCATCATATCACGACCAGTGTTGATCCGACCGGTACAGAGTGCCAGGTTTGTCACGATCAGTCAACCCATACGTCAGGCACAGTGCGGTTGCGGAATGCCGATTCGGGTACGAGCATAGCATATGATCCGTCCAATGTTGCCGGACTAGAGCCCTTCTGCCTGAGCTGTCACGATGAAAATGGGGCTACAAGCACGTTTATTTCTGGGGGAACACCTACGAGTCCATTCAATGATGGATCAGTACTTGGCAATCCTCCATATCCTTATGCCACCAGGATCGCCAGCAGCTGGGCAAAATCCTTCGGCCACGGCGCCAATGGGAATCATGCTTCCGGCAGCAAGTTGACTTGCTTGGGGATGGGACAGCCAGGGACCGGTTGTCATGGCAGCAATGGAAGTATTAATGCCCATGGGTCGACCAGCCAGGTACTGGCGGTGCGTAACTTTGTTTATTCTCTGAACACGACAACATATTTTGAATCGGACTTTACTCTCTGTTTTAATTGCCATGCCAGCTATCCCGGTTTCACGAAAGAAGATACTCTTGGTGTCAAGTTCGGAGGAATCCTGGATGTAGGTTACGGCTTCTTGTCAGGGCCGAATGGTACCAATGGCTGGAACCCACCTTATTATACATCCGGGGTGACGACGCATTTTGCGGATCATAACGTAGCAGGAGATCCCTTCGGACTGAACGACCCGGTGTTCTGGATCAATGCAGACAAGAACCTACACTGGTTCCATCTCGGTGGGCCCACCTCGCTACGAGGCACCGGGATCGCAACGGGTATCACCTGCGTTAACTGCCATGACGTCCACGGGTCGAATACACCGTTTGGCGCGGTTTATGATGAAATGGGATACACGAATTTTAGCGACGGCACGAATATCTCGGGACAAATGATTATCTCAGCGTATTCGACCACACTGTTAAATGATCACCCGTTTTACTGCACCTTTAATTGCCATCCGGTTCAGGATGTAACGAAGGCGTGGTACTCCCCGATTGTTGAATAGAATGATAACCGAATGACCATAGACCTTGTCCAAGGCGATGAGAACTACAACAGGGAGCAGCCGTGAAGGCTGCTCTTCCCATTTGGAGGGAGGAACGGGTTAATTCTGAAAAACAAGGGAGACCCACTTGTCATCGGGGGAACTTCTCGATAAACTTCAGGCCTGTCTGCTCGTATGCTTTGATGACTTCATCCGCCTGTTCCGCGAGGATGCCGGAGAGGATCGCGATGCCCGAAGGTTTCAGGCGGGATGAGATCTCGTGATCCAGAAAAATGAGCACACCGGAGATGATGTTTGCCACGATACAGTCGAACGCACCGGGAGCTTCGATTATGCTTCCTTCGAGAAGATCGATATTGATGACGTCGTTGATCTCAAGATTCTTGCGCGCGGCCTCGATGGCGAGCGGGTCATTATCAACGGCCACCACCTGGTCATAGCCCAATTTTGATGCAGCAATGGCGAGCAGACCCGTACCGGTACCGAGATCGAGAAAGCGACCTTTTTCGGTTTTTCCGCCGTATTTTTCCATGAGAACGAGGCATGACCGCGTGGTCTCGTGATGGCCGGTGCCTTTCATGGATTGCGACGTTTTATATAAATCTTGTCAAAATAAGATGGCAATTTTCTTAATTTTTGGTCAGTGTCCAGCAACAAGTGTTACCCATTTATCATCATAATACCGTTCCAATGGTCGCAATCCAGTTTGCAATATCGCATCGAGTACTTCTTGTTCCTGTCCTATCATAATACCAGAAAGGATGACAAAGCCAATATGTTTCAGATGGGCAGCAAGAGCTGGAGCAAGTTGGACAAGGACTCCGGAGACCAGGTTTGCTGCTATAAAATCGTAGGTCTCATTGAGATCAGTTATGCTCCCTTGACGAATTTCAATGCTTTTGGTCTGATTAATCTCTGCGTTTTTTCGTGATGCGTCTACAGCAAGCGGGTCAATATCAACAGCAACCACCCTCTTGTAACCCAAGTGTGTAGCAGCAATGGCAAGTATGCCGGTGCCTGTGCCAAGATCTAAAAAATTATGTTTACCACTTCTCTTTGCATAACGTTCCATCAGAACCAGACAGGATCTTGTGGTGCCATGATGACCTGTGCCGAAGGCCATCGCTGGATCGATAATAAGGTTAAAGCGATCTTTTTTCTTCTCCTCCCAAGGTGGAAGGATTGTGAAATGCTCTCCTACATCAATAGGGCGAAATTCTTTTTTCCATGATTCGTTCCAATCTTGTTTTGGGATTAGCGTATAGCTATAGATAAGGTCGTGCATTTGATCGGATTTATTTAGCAATTCTTTTATGAGAGAAAGATGTTGAGTTATTGTGTTACTGTCTGCGGTCGGTGCAAAATAAGCGATGATTGAGTCATTCTGTTCTATGACGCCGAGGCAACCTGCTTCCGTGAGTCGTTGAATAAGCGCATCTCTGAGAAGGGGAGGGATCTTAATGGTAAATTCGTGGTAAGACATGAAATTAAGTTCTTTTTTCACAGAGTATGTTGTATCAGGCTTATGGGAGATGTGTCAAATATTCTATCATCGCATCGAGAGGGGCGCTCTGAAACGCGCCCCTCTTCTGCGCGAATGTCTCCTATGAATTTGATCAAGATCTGTTCTCCTTCCTCCTCATGGTATTACCTTATTGAAGGATAGTCCAACTTGTCGGAATGCCCTCAATGTCCTCTATTATTTCTGTGGAAGCCCAATCGGTAATCATGTGTTGACCATTGTAAAGATTGTGATCATCATCCACCCACGGATATCCATAAGGAATGAATTGTGTATGGTAAATAGTGGCAAAACAGCATTGATCATCGTGATTGTAGATGTGCAAAAGTCTCCGGCAATCTACTGCGTTCGCTTCAGAATATAGTACTCTGTAATCTATACCAAGACTGCTTTGCTCATAATCTCCCCACTCACCTGGATGGGTTCTCATTTCCATAGGCATATCCCCGGCTACAGAATATCCTCTTGTTATTCGTGTATCCATAGCAGTTATAACCGTGGTAGTCCACCCTCCTCCAGACAATCCAACCATGTAGATAGGTTTGTCGGCAACATAAATGGTATTGATTAAATTTTCTACAGGTGTTGTGAAATCTGTTAAAGGTTTTCCCTCATGCGGCTTAGGAGGCATTTCCATTCCATAAACGGTATATCCTGCGGCAGAGAATTTTTCGGCTACAGGAACAAGAGTTTCGAGGTCTCCGCAACCGTCAAATTTTGAATGGCCTTGATGTAAAATAATGTTACCCAGAGATGTACCTGAAGGAGTCCAAACTTTATATATGCCCCCCGATGGGTTGCAACTTTGATCGCTACCTTGGTCGCTACCTTGGTCGCTGCTTTGGTCGCTACTTTGAGTGCTACTTTGAGTGTGATCTCCACAAGCTGTTAGGAGCGTCAACATTATTATGGTCATGATTTTTTTCATCATAGTTATACTGATCTTACCCCCAAAAACTGTACCACCCAGAGAGTCGGATTTATTGTAGCATAAAACCAAAAGGAGAGCAATCATGGGTGGCAAGAAATGGGTGGCAAGAATGGGTGGCAAGAAGGTAGTGTAAAATGTTCTGTAAATTTCCTATAACAATGAAAGAGTGTTTATTTTCCTTTTGGCAATTTTTATAAGAAAAAGAGGGATACACCCAATGGCAGTGAAAACACTATCGGAATTAAAAGTATCAGATTTACGCCGAGAATACAAGAGCAGTTTTGTAGATACCAAGGAAGGACTTGATAGGGCAGCGAAGGCTTTCAAAAAACAGTTGATCGAATCAGCATTGGAAGCAGAACGGCCGGAATTATTGCTTTGCCGGCATTACGACCGATCCGAAGGGCGTACAGATTATCGAAACGGCTGCTGGATCCGCTATGTCACACTCAACTAAGGGCGACTCGAGGTCCTAATGCCTCAGATTCGCGGTCTCCGGTTCGAAAGATAGTAATAAAGCGATACCAGCAGCGATCTCAGGATGTGAATAAAGCATTACTCCGATTTTTCTGTATGGAGCGTCCACAAGGCTCACCGGGCAAGGCCCTGCGGCATCTTCTGCACAACACAAGTCGTATTAATTCTAGGATCATACTGTTTTTATTAGTATTGAAATGGCTCTTCATTGACTATTAAATAAAACTGACAACCAGTCGCAATCCGCTAAAATATCTGAATGCCATGCCGGGATCAATGATCAGATTGATACGACCGCTTCTTTTGTCTTCCCAGGGTGGGAGAATGGTGAAATGTTCTCCCACATCGAGTGGCGTGAACCCCTTTTTCCAGGATTCGTTCCAGTCCTGATCCGGGATCAGGTTGTAGTCAAAGGTCAGTTCATGCTCCCGGTCCACTTTCTCAAGGATCGCTTTCTGCACGGCCAGTTCATTGAGGATATTGTCAACATCCTTCGTAGCCGGAAAATAAGCGATGAGGGCATCCTTGTCTTCTATGACCCCCAAGCATCCATTTTGTGTCAGTATCCTGATAAGAATATCTCTGAATAGGTCCGGTATCCGTATGGTGAATTCATGATATGGCATGTAAGACGCATCCTTTTTCAATAGTTTCAATATATATTAACACGGCAAGAACTAAGTATCGATAAAATTTTGAGAGTAAATGGATTTTTCCCTTGACAAGTCCATCAGTTACATGGTATTTTACGAACTCTTAAAAAACATTGGTAGGCGAAGCAGGCGAAGGAGGCTTTTGGAATGTACGCAGTCATTATGACCGGAGGAAAACAGTACAAGGTAGCTCCCGGAGAGGTGGTCAGGGTGGAAACCCTTGCTGCCAAGAAGGGTGATACTGTTGAGATAAAAGATGTTTACATGATCGCAGACGGCGACAAAATATCTGTGGGTAAGCCAACGCTCGCGTCAGCCACGGTTACGGCGGAAGTGGTGGAAGAGGGGAGGGGCGAGAAACTCCTCATATTCAAGCACCGGAGGCGCAAGGGATTTCGCAAGACCAATGGGCACCGCCAGAATTACACAGCGATCAAAGTTAAAGAGATCAAAGCATAATTTTACAACAAATTCCCAATACCAAATGCCAAGCTCCAAAATAACATTTGAATGGTTGAAGATCAATCATCGGGACACCTAGGCATTATTTGTAATTTGGCGCTTGAAAATTAGATATTGTATCTCCGGAGGATTTAACCATGGCTCATAAAAAAGGCGTCGGCAGTTCAAGGAACGGCAGGGACAGCAATCCGCAGTACCTCGGCGTGAAGCGCTTCGACGGGGAGAAGGTGAACGCGGGTACGATCATCGTACGACAGCGCGGGACCAAGCTCCATCCCGGCATTAACGTGGGCAAGGGCAGCGACGACACGCTCTTTGCCAAGATCACGGGCGTGGTGAAGTTCGAGCGCTACGACAAGACCCGCAAGCAGGTGAGCGTCTACGCGGCTGTGTAACAGCATTTTCATTATTCAGGGCGATACGAGGCGGCATTTCAATCATGCCGCCTTTTTCTTTTTTGAGCCATTCCGGCTTGCATTTTGATGATGGTAACTGTATATTTTTCTTGAGTGATAGCGGGTAACAATGTCGAATTTCATAGATAGGGTCAAGATCAATGTGAAGGCAGGCCACGGGGGACGCGGCTGTGTCAGCTTCAGGCGCGAGGCCTATGTGCCGCGCGGCGGTCCGGACGGCGGCGACGGCGGCAAGGGCGGCGACATCATCATCAGAGCTGACAGCCAGCTGGGCACGCTCATTGATCTCAGATACCAGCAGAATTATTTCGCCAAGAACGGCGAGCAAGGCCGCGGCAAACAGCAATCCGGCGCGGACGCCGATAATATCGTGATCCGGGTTCCCGTGGGCACGCTTGTGTATGATGTCGAGACACATGGATTGATCATCGACCTCGACGCTGACGGCATGGAATTTACTGCCGCAAAAGGCGGCAGGGGCGGCAAGGGGAACGCATTTTTCAAGACCGCGACGCACCAGGCGCCGAGGTTCGCCCAGCCCGGGGAAGAGGGCGAGGAACTGACGCTGTTCCTCGAGCTCAAGCTCCTTGCCGATGTGGGCCTCGTGGGCTTCCCGAATGCAGGCAAGTCCACGCTCATCTCGCGTATTTCGGCCGCCAAGCCCAAGATCGCGGACTATCCATTCACCACGCTTACGCCGGTGCTTGGAGTGGTGAAGCCGGAAGGGAGAAAGAGCTTTGTCGTCGCCGATATTCCAGGTCTCATCGAGAACGCACATAAAGGGGCAGGCCTCGGATTCGAATTTTTGCGCCACGTGGAGCGCACATCCATCCTACTCCATATGGTTGACGTCTCGGGTATGGTTCCCGGCGATCCGGTGGAGAATTTCAAGAAGATCAATACCGAGCTCGAGCTCTACAGCAAAGAGCTGATGAACAAGTATATGGCCGTGGCTGCCACCAAGCTCGACGCAGCGGACCATGAAAAGCTGGAAACCCTGGAACGGCATTGCCGCGAGACGGGGTACCGCTTCTTCCCTATCTCGGCAGTCACCGGAGAGGGTTTAGAGACACTCGTCAATTTTCTCGCGAACACGGTGGAAGAGCACCAGCAGACGATTGCAAAGGCTTGATCCGGATAAGCAGGAACCAAAGCATTTATTGACTGAATGGACAGGATAAATAAGTATATTTCAGTTTGTATGACCTGTTGTTCTTGTTGACCCTGCTCATGCTTTTTTGGTTGTTCGATTCTTTCGCGCAATTGATGGAAATTATTCTCAGGTCTTGCCGTATCAAGAATGGAACTGACGTCAAAAAAGATTCTTGTAATGCGCTACCGGTTCATCGGCGACACGGTGCTTACCGTCCCTTTTCTGCGGAACCTGCGGAGGGCTGAGCCGGGCGCATACATTGCATGGATGGTAGCTCCTGGTTCTTCTGACGTTGTCAAAGGGATACCTTATGTTGATGACATGATCTACTGGGACCCAGCGACCATTCATGCCGACAGCAGGGGCACTCACCGAACCTTTTCCGCAAAGTTGGCCTTCATCAAGGAACTGCGGCTTCACCATTTCGACAAAGTCTACATACTCAAACGCTCCCTATCGAGCGCCGTTATCGCATGGCTGAGCGGCGCACGGGAGAGGATCGGGTTTGACACCGAAGGCCGCGGTTTCTTATTGACCAGAAGGGTTCCTTACCGCCACGATCGCCATGAGGTGGAAAATTTCCTCGAGGTTCTGAGAGCGGATGGAGTGAAGGTCGAAGACGATTTTCTGGAGATCTGGACGACCGTTCAAGAAGAAGATCGTGCAAATCGTGTGCTCGCGGATGCCGGTGTCACTGTATCTGAGCAGAGGGCAATGATCCATCCATTTTCGGCAGTACCGCAGCGTGGTTGGCCTCTGGAAAACTTTGCCGAACTTGCGATACGGTTGAGCAAGGAAGCCGGTTGCCGCCCGATTGTCGTGGGCGGTAAAGGCGATATCGAAACATTCAAGAAGGTGAAACCTTTGTTCGGGGAAGGTACCGTAGATCTTGTCGGTAAATGCACACTGCGCGAAACGATGGCCTTATTGAAGCGGTGTGCTCTCTTTGTCGGGAACGACAGCGGCATCATGCATCTGGCAGCAGCAGCGGGCACGCCCCTGGTGGCACTTTTCGGACCGCAATCGCCGGTCAAATTCGGACCCTGGAGCCGTCGCGCAAGGGTGATCTATAAAGGCATGGAATGTTCTCCATGCCGGCAAAAATTTTTTTCTGAATGCGAGCCATCCTCACGCATGAGGCCTGCATGCATGGAGGCCATATCGGTAGAAGAAGTTTATCAAGAAAGCGTAACCATTGCCGGATTGCCGACGAGGGCATGACGAGAGCTCTGCGCGTCCATAGCCCCAAAATAATTACGCGATTACCATGACTCCCAAACTGTCAGTCACCATCATCACCTATAACGAAGAAAACAACATTCGCCGCACTCTCGAGAGCGTCAAATGGGCCGACGAGATCGTGGTCGTCGATTCCGGGAGCACGGACAGGACCGTGGAGATCTGCCGGGAATATACGGACAAGGTCTTCCACCAGGACTGGCTCGGGTTCGCGAAGCAGAAGAATTTTGCCATCGACAAGGCCGAAGGCGCCTGGGTATTGAGCCTCGATGCTGATGAGCCGATAGAGCCGGCCCTCGCCGACGAGATCCGCGGCATTATCTCATCACCCGGATCGTTCGATGGCTATCGTATTCCCCGAAAGACTTTCTTTCTCGGGAAACAGATCAAGCATGGTGGCTGGTACCCTGATTACAACCTGAGGCTTTTTAGGAGAGGGAAGGGGCGTTTCGAAGAGCGGCCCGTGCATGAGGCCATTCGGGTCCAAGGGAGCGTGGGCAAAACGCTCCATGCCATAGAACACTATGCTTATCACGACCTTGCCTCGTATCTGACCTCGATCAATAAATATTCCTCTCTCGCCGTCGATGTTATGGAGGAAAAAGGAATCAGCACGTTCAAGACAAGTTGGATTAATATCATGTTCCGGCCGTTCCTGACTTTTGTGCTCAAATATTTTTTCCGGCTTGGCTTCCTCGATGGGAAACACGGCCTCATACTGAATTTGTTCCATTCATACTATGTCTTCGCCAAGTATGCAAAAGCATGGGAATATAGTAAAAGCAGAGGGCAGAGGGCATAGAGCATAGAGTAGAGAGCATCCATTCGCTATACATTGAGCACCATTCAAAAATATATGAGGATTCTTTTCATCAACAACTTTCGCGGCAGGGGCGGGGGAGAAGAGTTTCTGAGGGACCTCCTTCCCGGACTTGTGAAGAAAGGCGTGAAAGTCGGCCTCGTTTGCCGGCCAAATACGCCCCTTGCGGAGATGTTTCCCGGAGACCGGCGTCGAGGTCTATTCTGTCCATCGATCTGGTAAGGGTGCGTTTACGTCGGTATTCAAGATCGCGAAGATCATAAAAGGCGGCGGTTACGAGATCGTAAGCATCCAGCGCGGACATGACATTATCCAGTCATGGGTAGCCTCGCTCCTCTCGTTCAGGAATTCCGTTCTCACCTATACGGTCCAGGTCCCTGAATTTCTAAGATCGCGTTTTCTTCTCCGAAAAATGGACAGGATCACCACCATTTCACGATATATTGCTGAGAAAATAGAGAGCTTTGATCCTGCCGTGGCGCAGAGAACAAGCATACTGTATTACGGGATAGATCTCGGAAAATTCAAGCCCGAGACAATACCTTCAGGATGGTTCAGAAGCCGTTTTGGCCTCTCACCGCAAACGAAGGTCATCGCAACTGTGGGAGACCTTTGGAAGAACCAGATAGAATTTCTCGACGCGCTTGCGGAGATCCAAAAGACATTTTCCAATATTAAGTATGCGCTCGTCGCCTCTGAAACCGGTATAGGCCAGATCGAGGAATTTAAAGACCGGGCATCCAGACTGGGTGTCAAGGATGCCGTGCTCTGGACAGGAAGATTGACAAAAGAGGAAATGCTCTCGTTCTATGCCGACGTCGATATTGCAGTCAGTACTCACCGCAACGAAGGGTTCGGCATCTGGGTGCTTGAAGCGCTCGCCATGGGCAGGCCTGTGATCGCATTCAACGAAGGGGGTATTCGAGACTCCCTCGATGGCTGCCCTGCGGGCATCCTCGTGGACGGAGGGTCGCGGGAGATGGCGGCGGTTCTCCTCCGGATCCTGCAGGACGATACCCTGCTTAAGCGAATGTCCGAAGCCGGGCCCCGCTGGATAGCGGAAAAGT
Source organism: Nitrospirota bacterium (assembly GCA_963705595.1). Taxonomy (GTDB): domain Bacteria; phylum Nitrospirota; class UBA9217; order UBA9217; family UBA9217; genus DASPSR01. The sequence goes on from CAVPKD010000001.1 coordinate 319,009, forward strand.
TCAGCCGGGAGAGGATGGTCGAGGATTACTTCCGGTTTTTTGAATCGCTCAGCACGCAGAGAAAATGAATCTATCTTGGTAGCTTGCAGGCTTGTCAGTTAGTTGGCTTACTTATGAACATTCTGATGATAACATCAAAAAACGACAAGTACGGCGCCCAAAGGGTCTTCCTGGATCAGGTGTCCGCCCTGCGCCTGCTGGGTCATCAGGTTGTTGTCGTGGGGCGCGGCAAGGAGGGATATGTTGCAAACACCGTGCGCTCGATGAACGTTGAGTATCACGGCATCCCCATGAAAGGGATCCGAGACATTTTATTCTTGATGCATCTCGTAAAAAAATATACTATAGATATTATTCATACCTCGCTGGATCGGGCTGACTATTTTGGAGTGCTTCTCTCACGGCTGGCGCGCCGGCCACTTGTCAGTACCATGAATGTGCGCCGTTATCACACCGGATACCGGTTCGCGGACAGAATAGTCGCGGTATCAAACAAACAAAAAGAATTATTGTTAAGCAACGGGATAAAAACGGACAGGATCAGCGTGATCAGGCCGTGGATCGATGCTGAACGCTATGGCAACCCTGTGACGGAAAGGCGGGATACATGGAAGCGCAAACTCAAGACCGACAGATACAGCATCGTCTTCTGTCATATCTCGAGCATCATCCCGCAAAAGAGCCACGCCGTTTCCCTTGAGCTCGTTGCAGAGTGCAAGAGAAGAGGGGAAACGCCTCTCCTTATCATAGCAGGAGACCCTCTCCGGGGAGATTACTACGAATCGCTTCAAAAAAAGATCTCTGATGAGGGGCTTGTGGAGAACGTAAATTTTACCGGTTGGACATCGGAGCTGCCTGAGCTGCTCTCGCTGAGCAACTTTACCCTTCTTCCCTCGGTCCATGAAGCATTCGGCATGGTGCTGCTCGAGGGAATGGCAGCGGGGACCCCAATCGTAGCCCGGGAAGGAGAGGGGGGCGCCGAATTGATCGAAGAATACGGGACCGGATTCCTGTACAGACCTGCTGAAGGTGTTCCCAATCTAGTGGAAAACATCCTGGCCCTGTGGCACGACCCCACTCGATATCATAAGCTTTCCGACAGATGTCGGACTATCGCGCGGAATGATTTTTCCATGGAGCGCTTCGGCGAGCGGCTTGTGGGCCTTTATCACTCGATAGGGAGATGAACTCCCTCTTGTCCGGGAGATGGATGCCGAGAGACTCATGACTACGAATACCATCGATCTTTCGATAATCATCGTCAACTGGAACACAAAACAGCTGTTGTTGAATTGCATCGCATCCATTTACCGTACGGTAAATCGATCATCGTTTGAAATTTTTGTGGTCGACAATGGAAGCACGGACGGTAGTGTCGCGGCTGTTTCTCAAACATATCCTGCTGTCAAGGTTATTGCCAATACCGCGAATCTGGGGTTTGCCAAGGCGAATAATGTTGCCTTGGGAAAGATCTCAGGACGGCATGCCGTTCTCCTGAACAGTGATACGATACTCAAAGAATCGGCCCTGGAAAAGATGTGCGATTTTATGGAGCATCATCCACAAGCAGGCATGTGCGGCCCGCAGCTTTTGAACGAAGATGGTTCGAAACAGAACTCCGTAGGCGATTTCCCGACGTTATTAACGGAATTCGTGAGTAAAAGACTGATCCGCATACTGTTCCCCGAGAGATACAGACAGGCATTCAAGTCAAAAAATGCCAAGTTCAACGGTCCTGCTGAAGTAGATTTTATCGTGGGGGCCTGCATGGTGGTCAGGAAGGCAGCCATGGACGAAATAGGCATGCTCGATGAAGATTATTTCTTTCTCTATGAGGAAGTAGATTGGTGCTTCAGAATGAAGAAGGCAGGCTGGCTTATTTATCATCTCCCCGATGCCGAGATCTATCATCTGGGTGGGCAGAGCATGAAAGAAATAAATTTACACGCGCGAATCGAATCCTGGAGGTCGCGGTATCTGTTCTTTAAAAAAAGCATGGATCTTTCTTACGTCGCATGGTATGGATTGCTGATGCTGGGGTTTGGTCAGAATATCTACCAGTTTCTGATATATACTTTGCTGAACCTCGCGACGCTATTTTCCCTGAAACGGTTAAGGAAACGGTGGTTCATGTTTTCCTGTTTGCTGGTATGGCACGTGAGGGGGAGGCCGGTTTCTATGGGGATACCGAGATAATCTCCGGTTCGGAGGGCCTGTTATCTCTTCGAAGAGTTCTCGTTGAATGAGAATTTTATCCTTATTTTGGGGGTCTAGATTATAAAGTGAATACAATATTGAAATCGATGTTTGATTGCCTTTCCCATGGAAACTCAATTTATCTCCCATCTAAGTTTTGGGAGGCACTTAATGAGAAAAATTTAGGGCAGCTTGAATCGAGCGGCATTATGAACTTTAAACAGACTATCGCTCAAAACTATTTCACATGGGTTATAGGACGCAGGGATAAACAGTTTCGTTTTCTGGTAAAACATACGAATCTCTTAGCGTGGCCTTCCGTATTTAGAGGATTGTTCGCTTATGACACAACATCCTCCCTGAGCGGGAAACAACAAAGAGAATTAGATGTTTTTACGAGAATGCTATGGAAATATGCTGAACGAATTGATGCTGAAGGTATCTTAAAGCATATAGAGGAGCCCCAAGAAGGTAACCCATTTAAAATTTATTTACATGGAAAATTGATTTCTCAAGATTTAGCAAATTCTGTTTTGGAATACTATTCAATTCGGGAAAAATTAACTATCTCCAATAGTGAAAAAGTTACAATATGTGAACTTGGCGCGGGATACGGAAGGAACGCTTATGTATTCATGAACGCTTTTCCGAAAGGCAAGTATATAATAATTGATATCCCCCCTGCGCTATATGTTGCTCAGCACTACCTTGCTTCGGTGTATAATGATAAAAAAATATTTAATTTCAGGTGCTTTGAAAATTACAGCGAAGTCGAAAAAGAGTTTCAGAATTCCGACATAGCATTTCTTTTACCGCATCAGGCAGAATTATTGCCTGATAAAAGCGTAGATCTATTTATTAACATTTCATCATTACATGAAATGAAAAAGGATCAGATTCATGCATACTTCAAGTTGATTGATAGGCTAACCAATGGGTTTTTTTATACTAAACAATGGCTCGAAAGCCGTAATCCTGTTGATGGCATAACGATTACTCCTGGTGATTATCCTGTTTCCGAAAAGTGGCGGCAGCTCTACCATCGAGCGGCCAGAGTTCAGACTTACTTTTTTGAAGCTATGTATGCGATAGGCCGTGAGAGAGTGCTATGATGATTTTTGCGTACCATGCAAGATAGAATCCTTATTTTTGTATCCTTGACTACAAAAGAAGAGTTTCGCGGGGAACTTTCGACTACTATCGCTTTCAATCATGCAGGCTCATTATTTATGGTCCCCCGATAATCTTGATGATTATTATCACCATTTAGAAAAGAGTCCTAAAAGACTATCGCTATTGTCATATGTGATTACAGGCATAGGTAATTTATGATATAAATCATCGATTTACGAAATATATTTTAAGCATGCATCCATAGATTGTCTCGTTAATAGGTCAACGCATTTTATGAAATTTCTAAGGAAACTAAATCACTTATTGTGGATTCTACGTAACTTGGATTTGAAACACAATAATGATGTCCTATCCCACAGTATGGGGACTCGAACTCCCTACATCGAGTCACTCATCGTCCCTGATATCGATCCTACTTCGCGTGACATAATCATTGCAGACCGTCTGCTTAAGGCTTATCAACGCAGCATTGAGGGTGAGAGGTCTCATAAAGCCGTCCAACAAGTAGATCTCTGGTCGCATATCAAAAAAATGCAGCCCACCTTTCTAGAAGTCCTGCAAAGAGGTGATCCAGCTTCTTTGGCAGCTTACTTGTGCAACATGTGCCGACATGACGCCACGATTGGTACTGTACAGGGAAACTTAGAAAACCAAAGGATTCGGCGTAAGTCAAGATATCGAGACTTCGTGACCCTCTTGATCAAAGACAAGCTCGTGTCACTGGCGGAAGCCGTCGGGGCAATTCCGTGCGAGAACCCCGAGCAGGGACGCTGGGGTGAAAATCTGCACTTGTCTACTGATTTCTTGGTTGATCAGGTCGAGCGCGTCGTTGGCATGGCCATCTTGCCTCCACCCATTGATGGCGGGTTGCTAAAAATCTATTCGTCACGAGGACTATTCCATGAGAGAGATTTAAATGCCATGTATACTGCGTGGATTCTTAAAGATATCCTGCCATCTATATCTTCTGCATCGATTTGTGAAATCGGGGCTGGATCTGGTCGCGTCGCTTACTGGAGTTGGCGGTTTGGATTTCGTTCGTACACAATTTTCGACTTACCACACATTAACGTCATCCAAGGATTTTACCTCCTCAAGTCGCTGCCAGACATTCCGATAACTCTGTTCGGTGAGCAGGATGTTGATGACACAACGCAGGGGATAACTATTAAGCCATACTACATAATCCACAGCGATATATCAAAGCGGTTTGATCTTGTTTTGAATCAAGACTCGTTTCCAGAGATCAATGCAGAGACCGTACGAGCATATCTTGAGCGTATCAAATTATTATCGCGTCAGTATCTTTTGAGCATCAACCATGAGAGTCGTCCTCCCTCGGTAGGCGATGACCTCCAGCTGAATGTACAAGAGATTATCGTAAGTGTTGGTGGTTATCGACGGATTTTGCGTGTACCATACTGGCTTCGCCGAGGGTACGTTGCCGAATTGTACACCATTCGCGACATGGAGGACGGGAAAAATTATGATCCTGGGCTGTCGGATTAGTTGGCCTGTCCGTGAGAGAGTGCTATGAAAAAAATCTGTCCACTATGCAAGAAAGAAGCCCCCCTTATTTTTCGTGCCAAAGATTACAACAGAAGAGTTTCACGGGAAACTTTCAACTATTATCGCTGTCAGTCATGCGAGCTTATTTTTTTATGGCCTGTCCCTGTTAATCTTGATGATTATTATCCAAAACAATATTACTCAATTCCTGTTTCGTTGGAGCAATTGGAGGCTAGGGCCGAAGGAGAGCGTTATAAAATAAAAATTGTTCAATCTTTTGTTTCTTCGGGCCGGCTCTTGGAAATTGGTCCGGCCTATGGCAGCTTTACCTATTTAGCTAAACAGGCGGGTTTTGAAGTTGAGGCTATTGAAATGGACGCGGTATGCTGCAAGTTTTTGGAAGACGTAGTTGGAATAAAATCGATAAACAGCAACGATCCCTCTGAGGCTCTTAAGACTCTCGAAAAGTACGATGTAATTACACTCTGGCACGTGATTGAACATTTACCGAATCCGTGGAGTACACTTGAAAGGATTGTTGAAAAATTGCTGCCGGGCGGCATACTCGTTATCGCTGCGCCGAATCCTGATGCCTTTCAATTTCACGTACTTGGACGTTTTTGGCCGCATGTTGATGCGCCACGTCATCTCGAATTAATTCCGCTGCCACTCCTTGTAAAACAAATGCAGTCGCTCGGCCTCAATACACTTTGGACGACGACGGCAGATCAAGGTACGCTGGGCTGGAACATCTTTGGGTGGGAGGTTTTTTTTGGTAATATGTCAAATCTTCGTTTTATTAACAGGAGATTGCGTAAGGTCGGGAGGTTAATAAGCAAGATGCTGAGTCCTATCGAAAGCATGAATGGCCGTGGCAGTGCCTATACTGCAGTTTTCCGGAAGGAAAAATAAACATGAAATTTTCCGTACTTTTACCTACACGAAATCGTCTGGAGCTTCTCAAATATGCAGTCGAAACCGTTCGTAGACAAGATTACCCCGATTGGGAAATTATCATATCAGATAATTTTTCAGAACAGGATATTGCCGGTTATGTTCAATCGTTGCATGATCCCCGCATAAAATATTATCGAACCGAGAGCTTTATACCGGTAACTGACAATTGGAATAATGCACTAGAACAAAGCTCTGGCGAATATGTAACGATGCTCGGTGACGATGATTGTCTCATGAAAGGTTATTTTACAGCTATTCTAGATCTGATTAACAAATATAATTACCCTGATTTTATCTATAACAGTGCTTTTCTTTATGCCTATCCGCATGTGATGCCTAATTTCCCCAATGGATTTTTGGAACCCTATGGATATGCTGAATTTCTGAGATCCGCACAGGGCCCCTTTTTGCTTGACAGGAAGAAAGCCCTACGTCTGGCGAAGCAATCCATGAATTTCAGAGTCTTGTTCGGTTACAATATGCAATTCGCAGTGATGCGCCGTACATTTATCGATTCTTTTCATGAGAAAGGTAAATTTTTTCAGTCTCCATATCCAGATTACTATGCAATGAATGTGATGCTCATGAAAGGAGAGCGCATTCTGGTTTTTCCAACGCCACTAGTTACTATTGGGATTAGCCCAAAATCATTTGGGTATCATTATTTTAATGATTTGGAACAGAGTGGACTAAAGTTTTTAAAAAATTTACCCAGTAATGAAATCGTTAACAGGTTACAAAGCGTTTTGCTCCCCGGTGCAGCCTATAATATGTCATGGTTATTTGCTATGGAGACAATTAAGGCGAACTATGGAGCGCAGTTTGATTTGCACGTTAATTATTGTCGATATCGGTTCCTTCAGACGCTTCACGTTTTTGATAAATATAGTGACAATAAAAAAGAAGCAAAACCCGAATTATTAAAATTATTGAGTTTATTAAATATCGGGGAGAAGTTGGCCTATGGTTATTTATTGCGGGTCGTTTCTTTCTTCCCAAAATCTATTCTGAAAAAGGTGTTAAAGAGATTGAATGCTGCCGCCGGCACACACCCTCACTACAAACCAAAAAGAATAGATGGGCAATTTGAGAATATTTTGGAGGTATTTGAAAAAATAGATCCCTTTGATAGAAATAAACACTATGATCTTAGATTAAGATATAGTCGTTCACATTTCTTGAAAAGACACGTGGTAAATTTAATAGAATCTCTTTTTTTAAATACATATCATAAAATTAGGAATAATGGAGACAAACTGCTTCATTGAATGGAATCTGAACCCTCCATCAACATGAATAGATGATAGTAAGCGTCATTAAAGATATTTTGCTGATAGTTTAATATATCCACTTACATTGATTATCAATTTGAATTAATAATTATGGCCATGACTCCAAAAGTAAGCATCTGTATGCCGAACTATAACTTTGCTCAATATCTGCCCGAGGCCATTGAATCTGTGCTGAAGCAAAGTTATGCAAATTTCGAATTTATCATTATCGATAATTGTTCGACTGATAATTCTGCAGACATCATCAAACGATACGCTGAATCGGACGGCAGAATTCAATTTAGCGTTAATAATTCTAATATAGGATTGGTCAACAATCTTAACTTATGTTTGAACAAGGCTCAAGGTGAATATATAAAGTTCCTATTCAGCGATGACATGCTGGCTTCTGATAAAGCCGTAGAAAGGATGGTTTCCGTACTAGATTCAGACCATGAGATAGCGCTTGTCGCTACATCTAGATATATGATCGATGAACACTCAACCATCAAAAAAGTATTATCGGAATATCAGGAAAAGACGGCATATGTTGGAACAGAGATAATTCAGGATTGCCTGATCGAACAGAAAAATAAAATAGGCGAGCCTTCAGTCGTCATGTTTAAAAAGAAGCACGCGGCACGCGGCTTCGACGGACGTTACAGGCAAGCGGTAGATCTTGAAATGTGGTTCCATATTTTGGAACAAGGTAAATTTTTTTACTTAAATGAACCTCTGTGTTCATTTAGGGAACATCCACGACAACAAACACATGTTAATATAAGTGATGTAAGCGTAATTGAAGAGCCTTTTTTATTATTACAAGATTATGCGAACAAACCTTACGTTGACGTACCCAGATTCACAAAAGAGTACATGCGCTACGTTCCTGTTTACGCAATATGGAAACTGTATAAGAAAAAAAGAATTTCCAAACAGGATGCAAATACCAAAATTAAAGAACATTATAATTATTATAAATTCATCCTTTGTTTCCCATTTTTCAAAGTTTACAAATTAATTAAAAAATCGATCGAATCTATCGCCAGAGAACCACATGAGCGCACGTCAAGTCTACGCCAGCATAAAGATACGGAGAATGAGACATATCTCCAAGGTGACGCGCTCAAAATTAAGAATCAATATTATGAATATACCAGAAGGGAAATATTGCCTTTGCTTCCTGATAACCCATCGAAAGTACTGGAAATTGGATGCGGGGCGGGGAATACGCTGGCTTGGTTGAAAAACCTTAAACACTGTACATGGATAGGAGGAGTAGAAATATCACCCGAAGCCGTAGATATTGCACGCAAGAGACTTGATGCAGTTTACCCGGTGAATATAGAACAGAACAATCTACCGATTCAAGAATCAACGTTGGACCTTATTCTTTGTTTGGATGTATTAGAACACATGATTGATCCGTGGGAAGTTGTGAGGCGTTTGCATAAATTATTAAAACCAGGTGGCGCGTTGATCGTAAGTATCCCGAATATAAGAAATCATAAAGTTCTTTTCCCTTTATTATTCAAAGGAAAATGGGATTATACTGACGCAGGCATCCTAGACAAAACGCATCTTCGCTTCTTTGTCCGTGATACGGCGATACATCTCGTGAAATCTTCCGGGTTGTATGTAGACATCATTACTTCAACAGGACTCGGGCGTAGTCGCAGGTCAAAAGCTATCAATACTTTTTTACCATCTCTCGTTACGTCATTATTTGAAAAACAATATTTGATCCGGGGAATCAGAGTTGATTAATCTCTCCTCTATGAATAAAGAAATTAGAGGTCGTATCTCGTGAAACTAGTGACCATCAGCACCATACGCAATGAATCCGACATTCTTGAGGCCTTCGTGCGATATCACCTCCAGTTTGTCGATCAGATGATCATTATTAATCATCGAAGTGCCGATTCGTCAGCGTACATACTGCAGAGCCTGAAAAAAGAGGGTCTTCCTATCGAGATTACCGAAGAAACCAGCCTTGACTTGCAGCAAGGGCCGTTCCTTACCCATATTATGAAAAAAGCTGTAAAGGATTATGATGCCGATTGGGTGATACCGCTTGATGCGGACGAATTTCTTGCAGTCAGCGGAGAAGGGCGTATTCATGAAGTTATGCAGAAACTCCCTTCGGACAAAGTGGTTAAAGTGCCATGGCGGACGTATGTCCCGCTTCCTTCCGATAATTTTCAGGAACCCAACGTATTAAAAAGGATCCAACACTTTCGCAGCAGAGAAAACCAAAATCTGCGTAAAATTATGATTCCTCGTAGCCTGGCGATGAAAAAATATGGGTTGATAGCAGCCGGTAACCATGGCTTTGTCAGGGAGTCTTTCCGCAAGCAGAAAGAATTACCTTACGTGCACATGGATCAACTAGTGTTGGCACACTTCCCGGTCCGCTCCTCTCAGCAGATTATGACGAAAGCTTTTGTGGGCTGGCTAGCATGCCTTGCCAAGCCAAACAGATTGCCAACAGAGAATTATCATCTCAAAATGCTTTATGATCGTTTAAAAAACGGACGTGAAATTTCACCCGAAGAGCTTACTGCGATGGCTTGGGAATATGCCACAGCATCCGGTACCCACGCCATCAATCGGAAGGATATTGTCCATAGACCGCTCGTGCTGGAGACAGGGGACATTACGCTTCGCTATACCGACTCATACTCGGCTAATCCTCTTCCTGTACTGGCACAAATGGCAGAGGAGTTTGCAGAGGCTTTGGCCGCTGTCCGTCGGAAAGATTTACAACGCGATTTTCTCCGTGGAAAACGGTGGAGCCAGTGGTTTCACTTTTGGAGATAAAATGCTATGAGTGAAATAATAAAAGATGAGGAAATGAAGAATAGAATCAGTGGCTACATGGAAATATTTCTTGTGCTTTCTCTCATCGCATTAGCCGCAACAATTTTTTTTTCTCAGAGGAGGGCCAGTGTATTTGACTCGGTGGCCGTAGGAGCGCTTCTGGTTTGGAGATTTATTTTAAAGCACAAATCTCAACGCTCGTTGCCAAAATCACTCGTCATCTGGACTATATTGTATTTATTGAGCTGTTTCATAGGCGCTCTTTTATCCGAAAATCGGCATTGGGAACTCACTGAGTTTAGAAGATACATTCATTTTTTTATCGCGGGACTGCTGTTTACCGCTCCCATATCAGATAATTATAGAAAAATTGTCATCACATCTTTCTTTTTATGCGCTGCTATCGCAGGGATAGTCGGTATTTTACAATTTTCGGGTCTTCTGATAGATCCGGGTCCCTTTGCGCCGCATGGACTTTCACCGCATCCTATCCTATATGCCGCAATACTTGCATTTGCATGTGGTTCGGCGATTATCATGTCTTTTTTCTGCAAAAACGGACTTTTCCAATCAAGAACAGGTCATGCTATTTTACTTATCACGATATTTCTGACATTAGGAGGTATTATTTCATCCGAATCACGGGGGGTATGGATTGCTCTGGTTGCAGCGTGCACGGCAACGCTATTTTTGTATGACCGCAAAAAAACACTCATCTTTTTGACTGCTATGATGACGGTCATGACAATAATTTTCTTTTTCAACAATACCTTGAGACAGAGGGCAATCTCTACTATCACAACTATTTATGCAGAAGATGAAAAAGGCAGCGCAGGTAATCGGTTTGAATTATGGAAAGGGTCCTTGTTGATTTTCAAGGAACGACCGCTACTAGGCGCTGGCACAGGGAATTTTGAGTCGAATATCATAAGACTTGTTCAAGAGAAGAAATTGAAGAAGACGCCAACCATGGTACACGCCCATAATATCTTTTTGCAAGCATTGGCAACACGCGGAATAATCGGTCTTGCACTTACAGTGGGGCTTTTTATTGCGGTGATAAAATGGGGGATGAAAGAAATAAAAAGACATGGGGGGATAGGAGGATATACTATAATTCTCTGCTTGGTGCTTACAATAGTTGGTGGTTTGACCGAAGCTAACATTGACAATGGTAAATTTTTAGCTGCTTTGTGTCTAACTATAGGGCTGATTGGGCCGTATGGTGCAGATCAAACAACGCCCGAGCCTATTAGCTCATAGTTGCTTGTTTAGAACGCACCGTTTCCAGCAACCTATAGTTGCGATATACCCAAATACCCCACTTTTATTGTTTACTACTTTTCAATAATATTGTATACTTCCCACGAATCTAATCGTTTTACAACAACTCCACTCAATATCGCAAAAATCGCTATATAAGGCTTGACACAAGATTGGATATACATTGAGTTTAGTTTTATTTTTAAGAGAGGATGTTTTATGGAACAGCAAACTAGAGAATGTTCCGATGAGATTAATCTTTATGATCTCTGGAAGGTAATTGTTAAACGAAAGGGACTCATAATCGGGCTATTTATCGTTGCCGTCATTTCGACGACTATTATTAGTTTCAGCATGCCGAAGATTTACAGAGGTGAGGCTCTCTTGAATATATTGTCGTTCGAAGAGATTTCGGGGAAAGAGAAGGTTCAGTCAAAAGAAATAATTCAGGCAAAAGAGATAGTCGATATGATAGGGAATATCGATCGTGAAAAGAGGACAAAGATTTTTCCTGAAACCTCTGCATCGGTAACCGATTTCAAATTAAGACCAATCAAGGATTCAAAAGACAAGCTTCTTGTCACGATTGAAGCAAAAAATGCGGAACACATCGGCAAAGCATTGTCAGAGGTGGTGAATTACATAAATAACTTTGATATTGTAAAGATTACTGTAAGGGAAGAAAAAGAAAAATTATTAAAAAGATCAAGCGAACTCTCCGATGTTATCAACTCTTCAGCAAATTTATCTACCACCTATCGTAAACTACTGAATGAAGGCAAGCTTACCGAGATCGGTTTTAATCCTCTAGACTTTAATAAAGGAACAGTAGACGTAAAACTTGAAAAACTTACAGTTGATCAGCGTCTTGAGAGACTTAATAGTGGTGGTATAGAAATAGCACAACAACCATATATCCAGAATCACCCGGTAAAACCAAAAATTGGACTGACTATTGTCCTCGCAGCTATGACGTCTATTTTTCTAGGAATTCTTCTGGTTTTTTTTGAATATGGATTAAAAAAGAATAAGGGTACAGGAGTGATCTGACCCTGGTCGCTGTTTTTCCAAGAGGTGAAAATGCAAGAGATGGTATCAATCAGCCCGGAAGGCGTTCAGTATCCCTTGCCGGGAAAAGGCGATTACGCCGCAGAATTTAAAAGAGTAGAAGCTTTGTCTGCTGCTGCTCGAAACAATGGTCAGGAAATCGTTGTCGTGATTGGTGTGGGCTTTGTAGGCGCGGTTATGGCTGCGATTGTAGCCGACAGCGTGGATAAAGATGGCAAATCCGGCAAATTTGTGATCGGTATGCAGCGCCCCAGTGTTCGGAGTTATTGGAAAATCCCGATGCTGAATCAAGGACTATCTCCCATAAAGGCCGAAGACCCGGAGGTCGCTCCTTTGATTAAGCGGTGCGTGAAAGAAAAAAAGACATTGACCGCGACGTACACGTATGATGTTCTTGCGCTGGCTGATGTTGTGGTCATCGACGTGCAGTGCGACTATACCAAGAACGAGCTTGGAAATGTCAGAAACGGCCATGTCGATATGGGCGCCCTTGAAGAAGCTTTTGAAATAATTGCAACCAAAGTTAATCCTGAAACACTTATATTGATTGAAACAACTGTTGCACCGGGGACTACCGAGCAGGTCGCTTTCCCTATTATAAAAAAAATATTTACAAAACGGGGAATCAAATCAGACCCTCTCCTTGCTCACAGTTATGAGCGCGTAATGCCCGGTAAAGAATATGTTTCATCGATACGTGATTTCTGGAGGGTCTGCAGTGGAGTCAGTGAACTGGCAAAACAGAAAGTGGTTAAATTCCTGAACGAGATCATCAATACAACCAAATATCCGCTCACCGTTCTTGACCGTCCAATCGAATCTGAGACCGCTAAAATCGTGGAGAATAGTTATCGTGCTACCATTCTTGCTTTTATGGACGAGTGGAGCCTTTTTGCTGAAAGGAACGGCGTGGATATCATCAAAGTGATCAATGCCGTCAGAACCAGACCTACCCACAGCAACCTGATGTTTCCAGGACCCGGGATCGGTGGTTATTGTTTACCAAAAGACGGTGGCCTGGGAATATGGGCTTATAAACACATTCTCGGCTTTGAAGACGACATTTTTCGAATCACGCCAAAAGCCATTGATATAAACGATACACGTCCGCTTCATAGTGCACAACTGGTGCGCGATGCCTTGCGTAATATGAACGTTCCTATCGCTGGCGCAGAGATATTAATACTTGGAGCGTCATATCGTGAAGACGTCGGCGATACCCGATACAGCGGCTCTGAGGTTCTTGTGCGGAAATTGGCGGAAATGGGCGCTGAAATTCGTGTGCACGACCCTTATGTAGATCATTGGTGGGAATTTAAGAATCAAGAAATATATCCTAATAGCAGCAAGAGTATTTTTTTTAGGAACCAGAAGAAACTGAATGAGCTGGAGGTGAAAAAAGATATAAGAGAATCTCTCACTGGCATTGATGCATTAGTTTTTGCCGTCAAACACAAGGACTATCTTGTTCTCATTCCAGAGGAGATTGTTCGATCGGCCGGCAAACCAATCGCGGTGATAGATTGCTTCGGTATTTTGGATGATCAAAAAATAAAACGATATCTTGAGCTGGGATGTGAAGTAAAAGGCATGGGCAGAGGACATATTAGAAGAATAAAGGAATCGTTAAAGGGAAAAGGCCACATTGAGGCATAAATTCTAAGCTTAAGCGAAGTGAAGGATGAGTTTGACCACAATAAACTACTATTAATCTATGACTGATATTTACAATGAAACTAAAAAAAAGCTCAATAAAGACCCAAAACGATGGCTCATAACCGGGGTTGCGGGTTTTATAGGTTCTAATCTTCTTGAACATCTCTTAAAGCTCGACCAGAACGTGGTCGGGCTTGATAATTTCTCTACCGGAAAGAGGAAAAATCTCGATGAAGTGAGATCTCTTGTTACGTCTGAGCAGTGGTCACAGTTCGCATTTATAGAAGGTGATATATGCGATCTCGCCACTTGCCGGGAAGCGTGCAACAGTGTTGATTTTGTACTTCATGAGGCTGCCATAGGATCTGTCCCACGCTCTCTAGAAGACCCTATGAATACAAACGAGAATAACATTACTGGTACTCTGAACATGTTTGTCGCTGCTCGCGACGCCAAGGTCAAACGAATAGTCTATGCGGCAAGCAGTTCCACTTATGGAGATAATCCAGGGCTGCCGAAAGTCGAAGACAAGATTGGTAGACCTCTTTCGCCTTATGCTGTCACTAAATATGTCAATGAACTCTATGCTGATGTATTCGCACGCTGTTACGGCATCGGAACGATCGGGTTGAGATATTTTAACGTCTTCGGACCTCGTCAGGACCCGGAAGGGGCCTATGCCGCAGTTATCCCGAAATGGATAGCCAGCATGATAAAGAACGAACCGGTTTATATAAACGGTACCGGTGAAACCAGTCGCGACTTTTGTTATATAGAAAATGTCGTGCAAATGAATCTGCTGGCGGCTCTCACGACCAATTCAGATGCAATAAACCAGGTTTACAATACTGCGATTAATGCACGCACGAACCTGAATGAACTATTTGAAATGTTATATTCTAGATTGGTAAATTACAATAAGCATTTACGGACTTTCAAGCCAATTTATCGCGACTTCCGCCCTGGAGACGTAAAACATTCTCAAGCAGATATAAGCAAAGCCAAACGATTGCTAGGGTATATGCCCACGCATACGATTGAACAAGGGCTAAATGAAGCATTGACATGGTATCAAGAAAACGTTTGATTGTGTCACTTATTCATGTTGCAGAGCCTATTAAATCGGTCTTTTCTTCGCGCTTACCGGTAAATATTCCGAGATGTCGGATATGAAGATAAAAGCTTATTAAATTATAGGAAAGAAATATCAACAGAAGGGGGAAGCATTATCAGAAGAAAAGTGAATTTTATCATGAATGATGTCAAAAGCGACCTGCAGACTACAAAATCCAAGAGCCTCGAATATTTAGGAGGTTTTGATTATTTAAGAGTTTTTTTTGCTACTGCTATCGTAGCCTGGCATGTAAAGTTGTTTGGACCTGTAAGTCTTTTTCAAGCTGATTTGGTCAAACCTGGACTGCCTGACATTATCTATTTTAATGTGTGCCTTGTTGGGGTTCCACTATTCTTTATAATATCTATTTTGCTGTACATTTTTTCCAGGGACAACAAGCCAAATTATTTTGCGCGAAGGATATATCAACTTTTGTTGATTTACTTGTTTTGGATTGTCATTGATAGTGTTACAAATATAGGACAAATTGGGACTAGCCGTATGACTAATCTTATCTATTGGATGCTTGGCGGGATTGATTCTGATTTATGGTTTCTGTTTTCGTTGATGATATTGATAGTAGTTACAGAGCTAGGTTACCGGTTAAAAAACAAAATGAATCCGATACGATTCTTATGGGTGCAGTTCGCTTTATTTGCAATAAGCACCTGTTTCTATTTTTTAAAAATTCCTCTTCTATCATATATGCCTGAGCGATATTACGTCTATCACCTAAAATTTATCAATCCCCTGGATTTTTTACCTTATGTCTTCTTGGCGTTTATCGTTGCTCATTATTATAAAAATGGTAAGATTTCTCAAGACAATTATAAGCTTAGATACTTTTTAATATTGATGTCAATGACTTACGTGTCATCTTCAATATTAGAATGGTTTCTATTGCCTCGTAATGCATTAAGTGCTTATTACAATTGTATGTTGCCTATTCTGCCATATGCTCGTATATCAGTACCAATTGGTGTCGTCACAATTCTTCTTATTTTTGTTATGCGAGACTACCAGCCCCCAAAGATAATTAGTGAATGTGCCAAACTAACATTGGGAATATATATTATTCATTATTTTATAACGTCACATTATAATAAAATATTTCAGTCTCTGTTAAATTATTCGCCCTCGTTTCATCTACCGTTAATTGAGTTTTTATTGGTATTTACATCGTCAGTCATTATTACTTACTGTCTAAAATACAAACGCATAGTTTAGTTTTGGTGTGCAACAAAGCAATAGTTATAATAAACATGGGGATTATTGGGGAAAATAGAGCACAACCAAGTGGTACAACCACTGGAATTTCTAATAATGGAGGGGTGATTCTGATTAATGATATGATTACGGACCTGAGACACGGACAATAGAAATAAAGGTAATTAATTAATCTATTGAAATTATACAACGCGAGTTCAATCTCGAAGTGCAACGCTTGAGGCTGCAACCTCCATTGGCGTTTTATAACCGAGGCACTTTCTCGGTCTGCTGTTAAGCAAGTATTCGATCAGAGGCTATTTGCTCTGGGGCAATCTTACTGAAGTCGGTGCCCTTTGGCAAGTACCACCGAATGAGACCATTCATGTTCTCATTCGTACCCCGCTCCCAGGATGCATAGGGGTGGGCAAAGTAGCATTTGATCCCGAGCCTGACCGAGAGTTGCTCATGTTTGGCATTCTCGGTTCCGTTGTCCAGCGTGAGGGTCTGACGACCATTTGCTGGGAGCTTCTTGAGTCGGTTGATGATCGCCTTATTGGTTTCGGCAGCCCCTTTTCGGGGAAGCTTGGTGATCAGAACAAGCCGGCTCTTGCGCTCGGTCAATGTGTTTAAGGCCGCTTTGCTCTTCCGGGAGATGAGGCTATCGCCTTCCCAGTGACCATAGCGGCGGCGATTCTCAACGGACTTCGGTCGGGCATCGATCGGAATCCTGTTGGGAATCTTGGTTTTTCGCTCTTTTCTGCCGATGCCCTTGTTCTTCCGCTTCTTGTGGGCACGGCGCAGCAGGTTGATCATCTCCAAACGGTGAGGGTTCTGGGGATGATAGATATACTGATAGATGGCCTCGTGGTTAATGAGGTTCCCTGGATGATCGATCCGTATTCGACCGGAGATTTGTTCCGGTGACCATCCTTTTTCGAGGCCGTCTTTCACATACTGCCGGATGAAGTCATTCTTCAGCCGTTCGTGCGTATTGGCTGTGGTCTTTCGTTCACAGGCCCGAGCATGTGCCCGGCAGGGTGTATAGCGCTGACGCTCGGGCGGTGAGTTTCGAGCAAGTTCACGCGATATTGTGCTCTTGTTCCTCCCGAGAGTTTTTGCGATATCACCGAGACTGTATCCTTCTGAGAGCAGGCTCAGCGATATGTTCTCTCTCGTCTTGGGTCAACTGCTTATAGGGTTTTGGCATAGACACTTAGGATAGCATGGCTACCCCAAGTGTTGCACTTCGCTATAGAACTGGCGCAACCATAATTGATTGAAATTGATTAAGTTACTAAATATGGCTTTTTAATTATGGAGGAACATCCACGAGATTTGACGAATTTACATAATATAATAAATAGTGAGAGGATTAATAATGGGCGGAAATGAACTGACTAGTAGTGACTACTGGAATAAAATATGGGCCAAACGTAAGGCCCGCCGTATACCAAGATACCACTATTATTACGGAGAGAACGGCATCTTTTTACGTGCCATCAAGAAACAGTATCCCAATATTATTGGCAAACGGGTTCTAGAGATCGGTGGTGCGGGATCGCATTTTCTATTGGCCTTAGCAAAGTGGTGTGATGTAGATGCTACAGCTATAGACTATTCGGCGGTAGGACTAAGAAAGACTCAGGAAATATTCAGCGTTAACGACTGTAATGTTCATACTATCCTTGCTGATTTTTTAACGTGGAATGCTGGTGACACGAAGTTTGATGTTGTTGTTCACTGGGGTGTATTAGAACACTTTAACGATCCTAAAATTCTCTTGGAAAAATGTCAACAATTACTCATACCAGGAGGCATAGTAATATTCTCTATGCCAAATATGGTTGCATATGGTGCGCGCTTTTGGAAAAAATGGGCTCCTCAGAATTGGTCAAGGCACATCTATCACTCAGATTCTATCATCGAAGATGCATGTAATAGCTCTGGTTTGGAATTAATAAGTCGATTTTATTGGGGGATACCCATGTTTAGGGCTACGAAGTGGGAAAAAAACGGAATACCACAGTTAATTGTCACCGGAATACAGGTGGGATGTAATGTACTGGGTATTCTATTACCAATTTATAATAACGGAAGTTCCAAATGGGCGGCGCAGCGCGGCTTTTTGGCAAAAAACATGTAATGTAGTTATTTAGTAGATACTATGAATTGGCAGGTGAGTCATCCATCTCTTGTTGTTTAATGACAGAGGTGTAAAAAAGATATTTTGGCCAGAAGATATCAACACGGCAAGACGATACTAAGATGATAAAGGGAATCGATACATGAAACATCTTTTTATCGCATTTTTATATTTATTTTTTATTAAGGTGGTCGAAGGCCTACGTGAATAAATTTAAACGGAATCTATTATCCGTATATACCGTTAATGCGACAAACGGGATATTGGGTCTCATCGCAGTTCCTTTGGGAGTGAAATTTCTCGGCATAAGTGGCTACGGTTTGTATTCAATTTATGGTGTGTTGGCCGCCTTCATTATGTTGATCGATTTAGGGGTCACAAAAAACCTCATTCGTTTTCTTGCATCAGGGAGGGGGGAGAATGTTCAAAGCATATATCTGCGGGCTACATTTGGACTATATTTTATCATTGCACTCGTAATGATATGTATTCTTCCAGGTTTACTCTATGTTGTCCCTAAATACTTATTCCATGTTCCATCAGAAAACCTGTATGCACTAAAATTGATTGTCGCATTTGCTGTGCTCGAATACATTATCGCTATCCCCACGACAATAAAGCAAACCTTTTGCATGGCGAATGAGCATTTTGACCGTTATTCGAAGTTCATTTTTGTCTCTGGTTTATACAAACATTTTTTGATGTTTTTTGGTTTTTATTATTTTAGATTGCCAGAGGTCGTTGTTGGGCTTGTTGCTGCGAGAAGATTCATTGACCTTTTCACGTCAAGCAGGTTAATGGGAGCTTTACCAAGCGAGTCATGGTATCCAGATTTCAACCGGGATAAACTCAAGTCTATTGCAGGATACTCTGCAGCATTGACAGTTCCTCAATTGATACAGTCTACGATATATGCCTTGGGGTCCATTCTCGTCAACAAATATTTTGGATTAAGTGCCTTAGGACGTTACCGAGCGGCTTATGACATAGCAAATAGAGTTTGGTTTTTCTCTAATGGAATGAGTCTCGTTATATTTCCTAAGTTTTCACGAATCTTGTCTGAAGCAGTAGCCCGAGAGCGTTTTCTTCCACGCATAACTGCTTACCTAGAGGTAAGTTGGGCTGGATATAATTTGTTGAGCATTGTTGGAATTCTTCTAGCATCTAAGCTTCTTGGATTTATGGGGTTAACACATCGTGATACGGTTGATTTATTCGTTCTGCTAATACTCGGCGCCAGTCTTTTTGCACATGCTACTTTAAGCAATGAGTTTCTACAGGCCGCGGGAAAATTTAGAATCATCACAATTTTAAATACCCTTGCGCTTTTAGTGATGGGCGCAAGTTTTTTTATACTTTACAAAAAGACGGCTATTTTATCCATGGGATGGGCATGGATTTGTAGCCAAGGAATATATGCATCACTTTCTGATGTAATGGTATTATATATATCGTCATTTCCCTGTAAAGTACAGTTCAATCTCCTGATGTCAAAATTAGTTATATTAACCTGCTCACTTGCAGTAGTGGCCGGATATTTTAGAGTGTTGCCAACTGTAATTCAATTCGTTTCACTGACTATTGTTTTATTGTGTACAGGGTGGTCTATATACCGATTATGGCCCGCGCTGCGTCTCGAGAGCAATGGAAATTCTGTTTGAAATTACGTTGATGATCTCAACATGGATTCTAATATGAAATTTAATGATAGTATTTCAAATATTATTTTATCAGCGGGTATTGTTCTGACAACAGCAACTCAACTACGTCTCATTAATTACCCCATTGGACCGGGAGAAATATTGCTTTTTCTCTGGCTGATTATGTCAATTATATCTTTGTTTCGGAGTGGACGTATATTTGTGCCGCCAGTCGCAGAAATATTGATATATTTTTGGGGTTCTTCATCTATTTTACTATTTGTTGGCTGGCTTGTTGCTCAAAATCTCGGTATATCAGATGAAAGCAGTTACCATACCGCATTGAGTTTTTTGTTTGTCGCCACATTAATTATTATTTTCACATTAAAGGCTGGTGTTAAAGAACGAATACAAAAGACAGTCCAACTCATTTTTATTTTTAGTTCGATACCGTTAGCATTTCTGTTACTTTATGGTTTTTTGTACAATAAGATCGGACCTGTCGAACTTTGGTATTATGGCGTTAGATTTACGGGATGGTCAGTGAACCCAAATCAACTTGCACTTTTGGTTGTTATGATACCATTCATCGGGTTTAATCTACTGCAGCAGAGAAACACCTTTTCTAAAAAAATAAAAATATTGTATGGCTTTTTAAGCTTATTTTCAATTATTGTAGGCATCATGATACAAAGTGATGCCTTGAAATTCGCTTGGGCAATTAGTTTTTGTCTGATATTCATTTTATCATGGAGCAAGATTGCGTACACTGGGCGTATAGGAAATTGGAAGTCTGTTTTTATTTTTGTTTTGATTCCAATAGTAACAATTTCTATTTTTCTTCTTATGATACAACCTTTCTATATCGCCTTAAAGGATAAGATAGCTGTTTTGTATGGAGTTGGAGGTGAAGGCTCTGTTCGGATTGACTTATGGCGTAATGCAGCTGAGGCTATCAGCTCCTCATTCCTATTAGGTCTTGGTCCAGGAGCGTTTTCTGGCATAGAGGGCCCGTTTCTCGGTACCGAGGCTCATAATACAATATTAGATTGGGGAATGAGTTCGGGGATTCTTGGGATGTTTATTTTTATAGCATTGTTGCTTTGGGTCGGTTGGAAGGCCATTATAAGAGGTAATATTCTGCTTATTACAGCAATGGTCGCTGTCATCGTTTTTAGCTTATTTCATTATGTTCTCCGTAACCCCATTTTTTGGTTTTATTTGGTTGTAATCGCGACTATGGATGCGAATCTTGAGAAATCCAATCATGTCTCCCCTTGTAATAAATGAAATGAGTTTACTATGTGTGGAATTACTGGGTTTATAGGTCCAGATAGATCTCGGCAAGAGTGTATCTTGGCCATCAATCGCATGACCGAAAGATTAACTCATCGTGGGCCCGATGATAGCGGTTATTGGTTCGACGAAAAATGTTGTGTTGCATTAGGGCACCGTCGTTTATCGGTTCTAGACCTTTCGACTGAGGGGCATCAGCCCATGTGTTCTGAGAGTGGTCGTTATGTGGTCGTCTTTAACGGGGAGATTTATAATTATCGTGATCTCCGAATTGAATTAGAAAAAGAACATTTAGCTACGCGTATCAGATGGCGCGGTCACTCTGATACAGAAGTAATCCTCGCTTCAATTGAGGCATGGGGACTCGAAAATGCTGTGAAACGGTTTATAGGAATGTTTGCCATCGCCCTGTGGGACAGACAGGACCGGACCCTTTTTCTCATTCGTGACCGCGTTGGAGAAAAACCGCTTTATTATGGCTGGATGGGGAATACGTTCATGTTTGGCTCTGAACTTAAAGCGTTGCGAGCACATCCGTGTTTCAATGGAGCAATTAATCGTGACGCGCTTGCACTTTTCCTTCGCTACAATTATATTCCCTCACCATATTCGATCTATACAGGCATTCGGAAACTTATCCCGGGAACTATTCTGACCATTCAGCCGGCAAGAGACACTATAGGCTATTTCCCCGCTCCAAGGCCGTACTGGTCATTGAGCAGGGTTGTTGCTCAAGGGATCGAGAATCCGCACACTGGAACTGTAACGGAAGCTGTTGAGCAGCTTGATAGCCTTCTGCGCGATTCGATCCGACAACAGATGATAGCCGATGTGCCACTGGGAGCTTTTCTCTCCGGCGGGGTCGACTCCTCGACAATCGTTGCTCTGATGCAGGCACAGAGTAGACAACCGGTGAGAACTTTTACCATTGGATTTCACGATACAGAGTACAATGAAGCGGAGCAGGCAAGAGCCGTCGCAAGACACCTACGTACGGACCATACGGACCTGTACGTGACTTCTCAAGATGCGATGAATGTCATTCCTCAGTTACCTTTTCTCTATGACGAGCCGTTCTCGGATTCGTCACAGATACCGACTTATCTAGTTTCACAGCTCGCACGCCGTCATGTGACGGTCAGTCTGTCGGGAGATGCAGGTGACGAATTATTCGGAGGTTATAACCGATATGTTCTCAGCAGGTCGATGTGGAAAAAAATTGGTTGGATGCCCCGTAGTCTGAGGTCTGCTCTTGCAGCCGGCTGCACTACGCTTTCTCCAACAAAGTGGAACTCCCTCGTCGCTGTCCTGCCGGCCAAAGTTCGACTGCGCAATACCGGTGAAAAAATACACAAATTGGCAGAAATCCTCGCAGTCGAATCACCGGAGTTAATGTATCGGCAGCTTGTCTCGCACTGGAAAGAACCAGATAGAGTAGTAATTGATGCTCATGAGCCAACATCTCTGCTCACAAATCCATCGATATGGCCAGAACTGCCCGACTTTACTCGACGGATGATGTACTTGGACACGCTGACCTACCTCCCCGATGACATCTTGGTTAAGGTAGACCGGGCAGCTATGGGGGTGAGTCTTGAAACGCGGGTGCCGTTCCTGGACCACAGGTTGATCGAGTTTGCCTGGCGGTTACCGCTCTCCCTTAATATCCGCAACGGTGAGGGGAAACGGCTTTTGCGGCAAGTTCTCTACAAGTATGTTCCTAAAGAATTGATAGAGCGGCCCAAAATGGGTTTTGGTGTCCCGATTGATTCATGGCTCCGTGGACCGCTGCGCATCTGGGCTGATGCATTATTGGATGAAAAACGACTCCATGAAGAAGGATTCTTCAATCCTGAACCAATCAGAGAAAAGTGGAGAGAACACCTTTCGGGCAGTCGCAACTGGCAGTACCTTTTGTGGGATGTGCTGATGTTTCAGTCATGGCTTGAGCATAACCGATGATCCACCGTTCCCTCAAGAACAAGAGCGGCAAAATGCTCCTCAGATACCTGACGGGACATATTATAGCAGCCGTCGCAAGATCCTTTTTGTGTCTTTATCCTTTAAGGGCGATAGTCCTCCGTCTTGCCGGCAGCCGCATCGGTAGTCACTCAAGGATACAGAACATATCCTTTATCAATTTTTACAAAGACGGCTTCGGCAACTTTGATGCCGGCGACAACGTCTTTATAGGGGCAGAAACAATGGTCGATATAGCCGGGAAGGTAATCATCGGGTCCGACACAACGATTGCAGAACGCGCTATCATACTGACACACACCAACGTCGGATACGATGACCACCCACTTAAAAAAATTTTCCCTGACAAATATGAGAATGTTAGAATCGGTGATGGAGTCTTTATAGGGGCTGGTGCACTGATAATGCCGGGTGTCACAATCGGCGATAGGAGCGTAGTGGGAGCAATGAGCCTGGTCCTTAAAGATGTGGAGGGTGGGGTGGTTGTAGCGGGTGTACCTGCAAAAAGAATCGGCAGTATAGAGGAATACAAAAAAAAGAATGAAAAGCAAGCTCAAACTGGTTAGAATTACACCCATATTTTCCACCGTTAAGGCTATTTTCGAACGACAGAACCAGTTCCTTGCTGACAACGGAATCGAGGTGCATGTCGTCACATCGCCTGACCCGTCTTCAACAGAAATTGCTAAAGCGGAGGGTTTCCAGCACCACCCCATATATATTTCACGCAGCATTACTATTGTTAGGGATATCAAAACCATCTCACGGCTGACCGGTCTCCTCACGGAAATAAGGCCGGACATCGTCCATACGCATACATCCAAGGGGGGTCTCGTCGGCATGGCGGCTTCCGCCCTGGCTGGTGTGAGGCACCGGATACATTCCATTGCCGGATGGACAGCAGATTTCAGGGGTCCGATCGCAAGGAACGCGCTCCTATTATGTGAAAAATTGACCATGAATCTTGCCACAGAGATTATCGTCAACAGTACGTCACTTATGGACTACCTTGTCAGATCTGGCCATTTGAGCCCACATCGGGCGCATGTGCTGGGACAGGGCTCGTCGAACGGCGTAGACCTTGAACGTTTTTCCTTAAGAGAACCTCTTTTTTCCCAGGGGAGGGCCATCAGAAGCCAGTACGGGATCGGGGAAAAAGACGTCGTCATTGCCTCTGTCGGACGAATAATGAAGGAAAAAGGAATTATGGAGTTGCTTGAGGCCTTTACGGCACTGAATGATAACCACACTAGTCTTCTTTTAATCGGTTCGTTGGAGTTGGAAAGTAGGGGAAGAATTCCCGATAGCGTCTTAAGTACGATACAGAGCCATCCGCGCATACGCGTAACCGGCTGGACTGATGATGTCCCGGGCTTCCTGTCGGCCTCTGACATACTTGTGCACCCCTCCCACCACGAAGGAATGCCGAACGCCATTCTTCAAGGTTCTGCGATGCAATTGCCTTGCCTTGCATCCAGAGTGCGTGGTAATATAGATGCCATCAAGGACGGTGAAACTGGCATTTTATTTCAACCTGGCAATGTAAAACAACTGACTGACTGCTTGTTAAAGCTCATTCGCGACGAATCCCTAAGGAGGAGACTGGGCAATCAGGGCAGAAGATACATGGAACAGGAATTTGACAGGAGAAAAGTCTGCGGCCTACTGCTCGCATTTTACCGCAACATTTACAGCGAAATGGAGAAGAAATGAAAATATTATTGTTAAACCCACCTGCGTTCAACGAAATAACTACACAGGTCTCCAGATATGTTTCCGGCGAAAGCAGCATGCAGCCGCCCCTCGGCCTCATGTACATTGCTGCCGTGCTTATATCAAAAGGATTTGATGATGTAAGGATTATCGACGCCCAGGCTGAAAAAATAAACTATGAGGAGCTTGAAGCGAGAATTCTTAAAGAGCAGCCCGATCTGGTCGGTATGACGGCAATGACATTCACCATGACTGACGTTATGCTAACGGCGAGAACCATCAGAAAAGTATCGCCGAAAACGAAGATAGTCTTGGGAGGCCCGCATGTGGACATATACCCGGAGCAAACTATCAATCTTTCTGAAATCGATTTCGTTGTAAGGAAGGAAGGAGAGTACCCTTTTTTGCAACTAGTACATTGTTTGGCAGAGGGAAAGAACGACCTGTCCGAAGTACAAAACCTTGTCTGGAGAGATGACAACGGCAGCATCAGGATGAACGATCTGTCCACAACGATGAATGATTACTCACAAATGCCTTTTCCGGCAAGACACCTTGTTCCGCTAGACAAGTACTTCTCCATTATGACCGAAAATAATCCGATTACGACCATGATATCCGCAAAAGGTTGCCCTTACAAATGCATCTTCTGTTACAAACATATTGATAAAGTCTCATACAGAAACCCTGAAAGTATTGCCAACGAAATGGAACATATTAAGGACCTAGGAATACGTGAGGTCTTCTTTGTAGATGATACATTCTACGTGAACTCTACCATTGCTATGAAAATATGTGACGAAATCATCAAAAGGAAGATAGGCATGCCGTGGGGTGCTCGCGCCAGAGTCAACAACATTTCAGAGGAAATGTTGGAGAAATTTAAGAAGGCGGGCTGCAAGCGGCTGCATATCGGAGTTGAATCCGGCAACAACAGGATACTACAGAACCTGAACAAGAAGATTACCGTTGAAATGGCTAAGAAGGCCTTTGCATTATGCCGGAAACACAAGATTGACACCCTCGCCTACTTTATCATCGGCAACCCTGGCGAGGGACAGGAAGAAATAGAAGACACAATCAAGCTGGCCAAGGAGCTCAAGCCTTCTTTCGCCCAGTTCTCAAGAATGACACCGTTCCCGGCCACCAAACTCTACGATATGGCCTTAGAACGCAGAATCATAAGCCACGACTACTGGAAAGAATATGCGAAAAATCCCTATGTCCGCATCCAACCGCAGTTCTGGACCGAAAACTTCAGCCAGGAACAACTCGCCGACCTGGCTGATTACGCGACCCATAAATTTTACTTCAGCCCGGGATACATGCTTAGGTCCGTCCTCAAGGTGAACAACTACAAGGACCTGAAGAGAAAGCTCAAGACCGGCATCTCTCTGTTGCGTTCCACGTCCTCGTACAAATCGGCAAAACTAAAAATGACCTGAGCAGAATGGCTGAGGTGAAATGGCCGGAAGCCACAGGTTTTTTTATCGAATTTCGTCGATTATATGGATATAATATCTTGAAGCGTTCTATAATATAAGAAGAAATATCTGAGGTCATTGATACTCTGCGTTCCTGATGGCTTACAACTTGCCCAAATAGTCATTTCGAAAAAAAGTTTGCTAAATATATTGGTGGTAAGTATGCTGTTTCTGTAAATCATGCCTTGCCCCCGCCGTCTTGCATTGAAGGCGATCGACCGGAAGGAACGAGATGAGGTTATCACCACGCATATGACCTTTGCGGCATTTAGTCCTGGATAGATTTTCACGTATTTCCCTTTACAAGACTTCATACTGTAAATCAGATGTTACTTTATGGAATTTCAAGTATATACTATGCGCAGCTAGATATAGCCTCACTAATTATGCAGGCCGGTTTTGCCCAACGTGATATGAAAAAATCTTATCAAACAAAAATCGCTTATTATGCATATGCATGATTTTTTACCTTTTGCCTTGCCCGATATCGGAGAAGAAGAGATCGCAGAGGTGCTCGACGCTCTTCGTTCTGGCTGGATTACCACAGGTCCCAAAGCTAAACGATTTGAAGAAGATTTTGCCGCTTTCATCAGTGAAGGTGTCGAAGCTGTAGCGATTAATTCAGCTACTGCTGGTTTACATCTAGCGTTAGAGGCTCTCGGTGTTAGCTCAGGAGATGAGGTTATTACTTCACCTTACACTTTTACCGCTACGGCTGAAGTAGTGAGATATTTCGGCGCTGACCCAGTTTTTGTAGATATTGATCCCGCCACGTTCAATATAGATACTGCCAAAATAGAAATAGCAATCTCTCCACGGACCAAAGCTATTATTCCCGTGCACTTTGCCGGACTGGCCTGTGATATGGATTCTATTCTGGCAATTGCTCGTAAACACGGACTAAAGGTGGTGGAAGACGCCGCACATGCCTTGCCTACAACGTACAAGAAAAATTTGATTGGCACATTGGACAGCGATGTGACGGTGTACAGTTTCTACGCTACCAAGACAATTACCACTGGTGAGGGAGGGATGATAGTAACAGGTAGCCCTGAGCTAGCCAGGCGTTGCCGAGTAATGCGTCTGCATGGAATAAGCCGCGACGCATTCGACCGGTATACGTCAAGCCTGCCATCCTGGTATTACGAGGTAATAGCACCGGGATTTAAGTACAATATGACCGACGTGGCTGCATCGCTCGGAATTCACCAGCTGAAAAAAGCCTGGGCATTCCAACAACGCCGCGCCGAGATAGCCGCTTCCTATGATGAGTCTTTTAAAGATTTGCCGATCATACTTCCTCCTAAAGCTCTTTTAGGCGATGTCCATGCCTGGCACTTATATGTGATTCGACTTAAAGATGAAGTAAAGGTTACCCGCAACCGTTTTATAGAAATAATGGCTGAGAAGGGAATAGGGTGCAGCGTGCATTTCATACCTCTGCACATTCACCCCTATTGGCGCGATCGCTACAGCCTCAAACAGGAAGATTTTCCAAATGCCTATCATGCATATGCCAAGGCCGTAAGTTTGCCTCTATACACGAGAATGACTAATGAAGATCAACAGCGCGTCGTTACAGCAGTTAAAGAGATCTTATCATGACAGGGAAACGTATTTTTGACCTTGTTTTATCAATGATTGGGCTTATTGTCCTGATGCCGATTTTTATTATGATTGCCGTTTGGATAAAATTGGATTCACCAGGCCCTGTTTTTTTCCGGCAGGTACGGATTGGCCGTTTCGGAAAACCTTTTCGTATCTATAAATTCCGAACCATGGTCGTTGATGCTGAATCGAAAGGACATCAAATTACGACGGGCGAAGACCCTCGAATAACAAAGTTCGGCAAGTTTTTGCGGCACTATAAACTGGATGAGTTCCCTCAGCTCCTGAATGTTTTTATTGGTGACATGAGCATTGTCGGTCCCCGCCCGGAAGTTCCTAAATATGTGGAAATGTTTAATGAACAATACAAGGATGTGCTCACTCTCAAACCAGGGATAACGGATTATGGGTCGATTGAATTCAGAGATGAAGAGAGCATATTGAAGCAGTATGTGAACCCGGAAGAGGGATACATAAAAGAAATCCTGCCGAAAAAGATCGAACTCTATAAAAAATATCTCATGGAGCGCAACTTAAAGACAGATATCAAAATAATCCTTATTACTCTAAAAAAAATTATGTAGAACTATTTAGAATTTTATTATGCATATATTGACTCGACATTTGTAAGTTTTCTGCTATAATTGGCACGTGTCTATGGAGCCTCATAGACTTGAGATCGCCATTCAAGATCCCGTTTTCGATGCCGTTGCAATGTTCTGAATAAGTTAAGATCGGAAGGAATTTTCTTTGATGTCATTCTATTCAGGAGATCGTTTTAAAAGATTTCTCGTGCTTCTTAACGATGCCCTCCTCATTTCGCTTTCTTTCTATACGGCCTATGCCCTCCGTTTAAACACACTAAACCTGAACGAGTATATACGTCAGATACTTTATTCATTGCCGATCATTCTCGTAGTCCGTTTGGCCATTTTTACCATCATGGGACTTTATCGCGGTATGTGGCGGTTCGTTGGGATGCGAGATCTTGTGAAGCTCATTCAAGCCGTGACCATTAGCTCAATAGTCTCTGTTGTGCTTCTTTTTTTGATATTCCGCCTTGAAAATTATCCGCGTTCAGTCTTTGTAATTGACTGGTTCGTTGTGCTGGTATTCATCGGTGGAAACCGCTTCGCTTATCGTCTGTATCGCGAAGGGGCGTTCAACAGGACGTTCGGAGGGCAGGATAAAAACGGAAATAGCAAAAGAGTTCTCATTGTAGGTGCTGGCAAGGCGGGAGAGATAATTCTCCGGGAAATATTAGGAAATTCCCATTACGGTTTTATTCCCATCGGTTTTGTCGATGATAACAGATCGAAACGTAATTTGGCCATCCATGGTTATCGCATACTGGGGAATACCCGCGATATTCAAAGAATTACAAAAGAACATAACATCGATGAGATATTTCTTGCGATCCCGTCTGCATCCTCCAAAGCGAAGCGCAGGATTATGCATATTTGTAAAGGTTCTGGGGCAATGTTCAAGACCCTTCCGGCTATGGGACAGCTCCTGAACGGGACGGTTACCGTAAACGCGCTGCGTGAGGTCCGGATCGAAGACCTATTGGGCAGAGAACCGGCTAAGTTGGATGCCGCTGCAATCAAGGAATATTTACGCGATAAGACTGTGATGATCACCGGCGCCGGGGGATCCATTGGCTCTGAACTCTGTCGCCAAGTCGCCCATTTTTCGCCGAGGCGGATTGTGTTGTATGAACGATCAGAGTTCAATCTCTACCAGATTCAGATGAATCTTCTGGAATTATATCCTGATTTAGAAGTTCATGCGGTTATCGGGGATGTCCTGAATCAGAATCGGGCAGAGTGGACGCTGAGGCAGTTCAAACCTGAAGTGCTCTTCCACGCGGCTGCGTACAAGCATGTTCCCCTCATGGAATTAAATTCAGAAGAGGCACTGAGAAATAATGTCTATGGGACATGGGTCATGGCACGCCTCTCACATGCCTACGGAGTAAAAAAATTCGTTATGGTCTCTACGGACAAAGCGGTCAGGCCCACAAACATCATGGGTGCGAGCAAGCGGATTGCGGAACTGGTCTGTCAGGGGATCGGCAGGGACAGTAAAACGAAATTTGTGACTGTGCGGTTCGGGAACGTTTTAAATAGCGTGGGGAGCGTTATCCCGCTATTTAAACGTCAGATAGCAAAAGGCGGCCCTGTTACCGTAACTCACCCGGAGATATACCGCTATTTTATGACCATTCCGGAAGCAGTACAGCTTATCATGCAGGCAGGAGCCATGGGAAAGGGAGGAGAGATCTTTATCCTGGATATGGGTGAGCCGGTCAAGATCGTAGACCTGGCGCGGGACATGATCACCCTCTCCGGTCTCGAGCCGGACAAAGATATAAAGATTGTATTCACTGGGCTGCGTCCTGGGGAAAAAATGTACGAGGAACTCCTCACAGAAGGAGAAGAAATTACTTCGACACTTCACGAAAAAATCAAGGTAGCTGGAGCGGAAAAAATCGAGTGGCAGGCACTGTTGGAAAAGGTAGAGCATATGCTTGAATCGCTCAAGGACGGCTTCTCTCAAACAACGATTGAAACGATAAGGGATATTGTGCCTGAGTTTCAGCCGGAAAATGGAGGACCGGGAAGTTCCATGATGTCACTGCGGGACTTTAGCTATGAGATTGATCAAATGCCTGTTGAGGAAGATAAAGAAGACGCTATTCATACGAATCATTGATTTATTTTAAAAATATATCAAACCATTCACGACTTCGGTCGAAGATGCCTTCAGCGTTATCAACCGGTTTCTCACCGTTACTCTTACATATACATCCTTAAACCGCTTTATAATACCGTACATTTTATTTGGATAATGCAGCCCACATAAAATGCCTCTACAATTACTTGTAGACATAAAATGGGGAATACGATTTGACTTGTAGCCGGGTTCGTGATACCAACTTTCAGGGCAATGAAGGAAAAGCAGTGTAATACTATTACTATAAAGAGGTTCTTTTAATGGCGAAACATACTTGTCACAGGCGGTGCCGGCTATATCGGAAGCCATGTAGTCAAGGCCCTGGGTGAGAAGGGTTTTACGGTTCTGGTCTACGATAACCTTTCGAAAGGCTACAGGGATGCCATTCTTTACGGAGAACTGATTGTCGGCGATCTGGCTGATACAAAGCTGCTCGACCAGTACTGTAAAAGAATTCAGGCCCGATGCCGTCATGCATTTTGCAGCGTTCATCGAGGTCGGCGAGTCGGTCAGCAACCCGATAAAATATTATCATAATAATGCGGCAAATACCATAAACCTCCTTCAAGTTCTCACCAGGAATCAGGCGAACAAATTTATCTTTTCTTCCAGCGCAGC
The DNA here is from genome assembly GCA_963705595.1 of Nitrospirota bacterium. Lineage (GTDB taxonomy): Bacteria > Nitrospirota > UBA9217 > UBA9217 > UBA9217 > DASPSR01. The sequence goes on from CAVPKD010000001.1 coordinate 350,424, forward strand.
CGTGTATGGCAGTCCTGAAAAAGTTCCGATAACCGAAGATGACAAGATAAACCCCATCAATCCTTACGGCCAGTCGAAGGCCATTTGTTGAGAAGGTGATAGGCGATCTTTCTACCACCTCGGATTTTCAGCATGTTTCTCTCCGGTACTTCAATGCCGCAGGGGCGGATCCGGCCGGACGGATCGGGGAGCGGCATAGCCCTGAATCTCATCTCATCCCTCTTGTTTTAAAGACGGCCAAAGGTGAACGCCAGAGCATCAAGATCTACGGGACCGATTACCCTACTTCTGACGGCACCTGTATCCGGGACTATATCCATATTGAAGACCTTGCTGATGCACACCTCCTTGCCCTCGATTACCTCCTCGGTGGCGGGAAGAGTGATTTTATTAATTGCGGCTATGGCCACGGATATTCCGTAAAGGAAGTGATCGATACCGTCAAGAAGGTGACCGGGATGAATTTTACGGTCCAGGAGACGGAACGGAGGGTAGGGGACCCGCCGGTTTTGGTCGCAGACAGTTCAAAGCTGAAGAAACAACTGCTTTGGAAACCCAGGTACGATTCCCTGGAATACATCATCAAAACCGCGTGGGAATGGGAGGTAAAGCATAGATAGCTCATAGATGATAGGCAATAGCTAACTGTCTTAAGTGTTTTAAAAAACGCCGCTTCCGGGTTGAGTGTGGAATGCCACCATAGGTAGAGTAAGCATATTACGACATCAGGTTATGTAACCAACTGATGTTTCTGGCATTTTCCTGTTAAAAGCCCGGGCTTATGCTCTGTTTCTAGTGCTATATTTTGGGGCTACCCACACTCATTCCGGAAGGACCTAAAAAACACTCTCTCTCTCTCTCTCTCTCTCTCTCTCTCTCTCTCTATATATAACTTAGACTTGACTTCTGTAAAAGTTCATGGTATTTTTATGTTCATAATATGAACGCCAACCGGCCATCGGAAGTCGACCACAAATCCCTACAGATCCTGGACGAACTTTCCAATAATGACTCTCTTACCCAGCGCGATCTGAGCGGTCGTCTCGGTATCGCCCTGGGGCTCGTCAATACGTACATCAAAAACCTCGTTAAAAAAGGATATATCACCGTAAAATCTATCCCCCCAAAGCGGTATGCATACTACCTTACCCCCAAGGGTTTCACCGAAAAGACACGCCTCACATATCATCTGCTTCAGGATTACACGAGAATTTACCGTGAAGCGAAAAACAGCTTGAAGAAGCTGTTTAACGAATTGAGAAAAGACGGCTCAAAACGAATACTTTTTGCCGGTGTCGATGAGGTAGCAGAAATTGCCTACATCACGCTACAGGAAACAGACCTGGAGCTTGCCGGGGTCGTGGACGGCGAACAGGCAGGCCAGAAGTTCTTCGGCAGAGACATACAGCCTCTGTCGGCGATAGAGCATATGCAGTATGACAGCATCGTCATTACCACCTATCTGAAAAGAGATGCTGTTGCAAAAGAGTTGATAGCTCACGGAGTATTGAAGAAATCTCTGCGCGGGATATTTTAATACGATGAACAGTTAGCAATGAGCAGGAAGTAATGACGTGTGAGTCGTTAGTTGTGAATCAATAACTGTTTACTAATTGCTGAAAGAAAACAAAAAGGAGCGGGTCATGAAAGTAGTCATACTTGCTGGTGGACTTGGAACCCGATTGAGCGAAGAAACCGATATTAAGCCCAAGCCCATGGTGGAGATAGGCGGAAAACCCATTCTGTGGCATATCATGAAGATTTATTCACATTACGGCTTCAATGATTTTGTCATTTGTTTGGGGTACAAAGGCTACGTCATAAAAGAGTATTTTGCCAACTACTTCCTTCACCAGTCTGATGTCACTATAAATCTGAAAGAAAACAACATGGAGATCCATCAGTCAAAGGCCGAGCCGTGGAAGATCACCCTTGTCGATACCGGACTCAACACGATGACCGGCGGACGGATCAAAAGAGTGCAAAAATACATAGGCAACGAAGCATTCATGCTTACATACGGTGACGGGGTCGGGAATGTCGATATCCATGCATTGCTAAAATTTCATAAATCGCATAAGAAGTACGCAACGGTGACTTCGGTCCAGCCTTCGGGAAGATTCGGCGCTTTGAATCTGGATAACAATAAAAACGTCGTGTCATTTCAGGAAAAGCCAAGGGGAGACGGGTCCTGGATCAATGGGGGGTTCTTTGTATTGGAGCCGCCCATATTCGACTATATCCGATCCGATGAAACCGTTTGGGAGAATGAGCCGTTGGAAAATCTGGCGCACGATGGCCAACTGGTGGCACATACCCATACCGGTTTCTGGCAGCCCATGGATACGCTCAGGGACAAGAATCATCTGGAAGAATTATGGAAGACCGGAAAAGCTCCGTGGAAGATGTGGGAATAAGTGCTGAGAAACATTAAGGAGTTGAGCAGTTGAAAAGTTAAATTGTTGAAAGCGAAGCCACCTGTCGGTTGCAACTTGCCCAAGAGATAGGGTTCATCAGTGTCGAAGATTATAGAGATGTTCGGAATAAAGTACGAAATTGTCCAAAAAATTAACACCTTAGATGTTCAAAGCGAACAAGTTCAGTTAACGCTTAATGGCATCAACATATCAACGTTTTAAGGGACTATCACATGATCAACAATTCAACGACTCAACCTTTTAGCGCCTTTTACAAAGACAAAAAAGTCTTCATCACTGGCCATACCGGTTTCAAGGGCTCTTGGCTCTGTTTGTGGCTCCACTCGCTCGGCGCGAAGGTCATTGGTTATGCCCTAAACCCTCCAACCGATCCGAGCCTCTTTGAGCTCTGCAGAATCGACGAACTTGTCCAGTCAACGATCGCCGATGTGAGGGACGGGGTATCTTTGACAAATGCGATGCTCGCAGCGAAACCTGATATCGTCATCCACATGGCGGCCCAGCCTCTGGTTCGGGACTCCTATAAAATACCGGTCGAGACCTATGCTACAAACGTCATGGGCACGGTGAATCTTTTCGAAGCGACGCGTCACTGCAAGACCGTCAAGGCCATGATCAATGTGACGACGGACAAATGTTATGAGAACAAGGAGTGGGTCTGGGGATATCGTGAGAACGAACCGCTCGGTGGTTACGACCCGTATTCGAACAGCAAGGCATGCTCGGAGCTCGTAACGTCGGCATACCGGAGTTCCTATTTTAACCCGAAGGATCATGCCACTCACGGCGTTGGCGTGGCATCTGCGCGGGCAGGCAATGTGATCGGAGGAGGGGACTGGGCATCGGACAGGCTCGTTCCCGATTGCATCAGGGCGATTCTGAAAGATGAGAAGGTGATCATTAGAAATCCACAGGCAATCAGGCCCTGGCAGCACGTTCTCGAACCTCTCGCCGGCTATCTCATGCTGGCACAAAAGCTGTATGAAGATGGTCCTCGATATTCCGAGGCATGGAACTTCGGGCCAGACGACAGTGACGCGAAGCCGGTGGAATGGCTGGTAAAGGAACTTTGTGCAAAATGGGGGGATAACGCTTCCTACGCATTGGATAGGGGGAAACATCCCCACGAGGCGCATTATCTGAAACTGGACTGCTCCAAGGCAAAAACGGTGCTTGGATGGCGACCTCTTTGGGACCTGGAGAAGGCCATAGACAGCATTATTGAGTGGACGAAGGCGTATGCGGGAAAAAGAGACGTCACCGCCGCCTGCATGAAACAGATAGAAGATTATGCAAACGAGAGGGCAGCAAAGGATGAACTGTAGATTCTGCGACAAAAAAGACATATTCAAGTTCCTTGAACTGGGCACCATGGCTCTGGCAAACAGCTTTCTTACCAAGGAAGAACTACAGTCAATAAAAGAGCCCAAATATCCCCTCGACGTTTTTTTCTGTGAGCAGTGCGGTCTTGTCCAGATCGGTTACGTCGTTCCTCCTGACGCGCTCTTCAAGGATTACATCTACTTTTCCGCAACATCAGACCTCGTCCATAAACATGCGGATTATCTGGCAAAGAGCTTTCACAAACGATTCGGCTTGAATGAGCGGTCACGGGTCGTGGAGATCGCCAGCAATGACGGGACAGTGCTGCAGTATTTTAAGAAGACCGGAGTGAAGACACTGGGCGTTGAGCCGGCTGCAAATATTGCAAAAGTTGCGGTAAAAGCAGGCATTGATACGTTCAACGACTTTTTCAACGAGGCAACGTCCGCTGAGATCAAAAACAGGTATGGTGCCGCCGATATCATTCTCGGTCGTCATGTCTTTGCCCATGTGCCGCAGATCCACGGGTTCGTCAAAGGTTTAAAGAACCTTGTGGCGCCAAACGGTGTGGTTGCCATCGAAGCGCCTTACCTCATCGACTTTATTGAAAAGAACGAATTTGATACGGTTTATCATGAGCACTATTCCTATTTGTCGGTGCGTGCCATGTCCTATCTGTTCGATCTCTATGATATGGAAGTATTCGATGCGGAAAGGGTTGCCATTCATGGCGGCTCTATCATCTATTTTATCGGGCATAAAGGAGCGCACCGGAAAACCAGTGACATCAGTCGATCTAATCGCGGCGGAACTGTCTAGGAAGCTTGACAAGAAAGAAACGTATCTGGCTTTCTGCACAGCGAGTGTCGGGAATCAAGGCGAGCCTGCTCCAGATGCTGCAGGAATTGAAGAGAGAGGGAAAACGGGTCGCTGCTTACGGCGCTCCGGCAAAGGGAAATACACTTTTGAACTATTGTGGAATCACGACCGACTTGGTCGAATACACTGTGGATAAAAGCCCGTATAAGCAGAACCTCTTTACTCCGGGGACTCATCTGCCGGTTTACCATCCGGACAAACTTGCACAGGACATGCCTGATTATGTGCTTCTCCTCGCTTGGAATTTCGCTGATGAAATCCTGGAACAGCAGAAGACATATCGGGAAAAGGGCGGGAAATTTATCCTGCCCATACCAGAAGTTAGGATCGTGTGATGATATTTACTGAGACGAAGCTGAAAGGCGCATACATTATTGATATACAGCCAATCGGGGATGAGCGCGGTTTTTTTAGCCGGAGCTTCTGTAAACAGGAGTTTTCCGGTCACGGTTTGAAAACAGAGATAGCTCAATGCAATATTTCCTTTAATAAAAAAAGAGGCACGCTTCGCGGCATGCATTTCCAGCGTCCTCCAAAAGAAGAGGCAAAGCTGGTGCGCTGTACTCGCGGGAGGATTTACGACGTAATTATCGACCTGCGACCCGGCTCTCCGACCTATCGCCAGTGGCTCGGCTTAGAGCTCGGAAGCGGTTCCACAACGCATGACTCACGGCTTACAGCTGACTGTCGGATGCTCTACATCCCGGAAGGTTTCGCCCACGGTTTTCAAACATTAGAAGATGATAGCGAGGTGTTCTATCAGATGTTTGAATTTTATGCCCCTGAATATGCAAGCGGGGTCAGATGGGATGATCCGGCTTTCGGGATAACCTGGCCGCTGCCGGATCCGATCATGTCTGAAAGGGATAGGGCGTATCCGCCGTACATAATTCGTTGAACGGTTAATCCGTTGAATCGTTAAAAAAGACAATTGCTTTAAAGTTTCAACTCTTCAACAAATTAGCTATTCAATCCTTCAACGATGATTCGTCTCTTCAACGAATTACGGAGTAAAAAGTGAAAATTCTTCTTATTGGCAAGACCGGCCAGCTCGGCGGGGACATCCTGCGGAACATTACACACCACGAGATCTATGCTCCTGACCGGACAGACCTCGATATCTGCTCTCGGGACGCTATCAATGCCGTCTTTGATGATATCCGGCCCGACGTGGTTATCAACACCGCAGCCTTTCACAATGTACCGCTCTGCGAAACCGACCCGCTCACTGCATTTAACGTGAACTGCGTGGCTGTACGGGAGTTGGCAAGGGCCTGCAACCGTATCAAGGCCCTCTTTGTGACCTTCAGCACCGATTATGTTTTTGACGGTGAAAAGAAGGCGCTCTACCAGGAGGACGACAAGCCAAATCCGTTGCAGATCTACGGGATCACGCGGGTTGCCGGAGAGTACGCCGCCTTGTCCGTCGCCCACGATCACGCCATTGTGATCAGGACATGCGGTCTGTACGGGATCTCGGGCGCGCAGTCCAAGGGCGGGAACTTCGTCGATAAACGCGTTCAAGACGCAGAGACCCATGCGTTCCTGGAAATGGGAAGCGACCAGGTTGTCTCGCCCACGTACACGCACGACTTGAGCAAGGCAGTTCTGCAGCTTATCGAACACCCGCAGACGACACCTGGCATTTATCATCTCGTGAATGAAGGAAGATGCAGCTGGTATGAGTTGACTAAGACGATCTATGAGATCATGGGGTTCACGGTACAAGTGAAGCCCCTTGACCGCGGGGGAAAGAGCGGCGACATGAGACGGCCGCTCTATTCGGCGCTTGCCAACACGAAGGCACGGGCGCTGGGGATCATGCTGCCGCCTTGGCGGGATGCCCTGGAGCGATATTTGAGAGAAAAATATGGCACAAGCAGTAAACAATGAGAAACGAAATGTTCATAGCGTGCTCTGTGGAACTTTGTTTGAATTATAACGGATGGGAGAATGAAAGCATCATCTGTTAAACAAAATATTATTGCAAATTTCGCGGGCAAAGCCTGGACCAGTATCATGAGCCTCGTCTTCATTCCTCTCTATATCAAATTTATGGGGATAGAGGCATACGGGCTCATTGGGATTTTCGTGTCTTTAATGGCACTGCTCTCTATTTTAGATATGGGGCTCAGTTCTACGCTCAGCCGTGAGCTTGCACGGCTATCCGCTTCTGAAGACACGGCCCAAGAGTCAAGAGACCTCGTCCGCACCCTGGAATTTGTTTATTGGGGCGTTGGCATCCTGATCGGTTTGGGATTTGTTGTGCTAGCGCCGCTCATTGCTCACTATTGGGTCAAAACGCAAGGAATTCCGACTCAGACTGTTCAACAGGCCGTACTGATCATGGGGCTGGTTGTAGCGTTTCAATGGCCGGCTTCTCTCTATGATGGAGGATTGATAGGACTACAACAACAAGTGCTTCTGAACAGCGTGCGGTCGGGCATGGCAACAATCCAGCATGCAGGAGCAGTTTTGGTGCTGTGGCTTATTTCGCCATCTATCCTTATTTATTTTACATGGCAGATATTCATCAGCATTCTTCAGACCGTTCTTCTAGCTTATTTTGTGTGGAGATCGCTTCCTGTCACTCATAAACAAAGTGTATTCAAGAAGTACCTGTTAAAAAAGAACTGGAAGTTTGCTGCAGGGATGACGGGGATATCCATCATGGCAACAATTATGACGCAGACCGACAAGATAATATTAAGTAAGCTCCTTACGTTGCGAGTTTTCGGTTATTATGTCCTGGCTGTCAATGTGGGTAATGCTTTAGGTTATCTTGTACAGCCCATCTCCGCCGCCTTATTTCCCAAACTGTCCCAGCTTGCTTTAGACGAAGATAAGACCAATCTGACGTCCTTATATCATAATGGCTGTCAATTAGCTTCGATCGTCGTGCTCCCTGCTGCAATGACCCTGGCTCTGTTTCCCAGAGAAATTCTGACACTCTGGCTTCGCGATCAAGAAATAGTTCGTAATGCTTTCTTTTTAGTCAGCCTGATCGTTATAGGGACAGCCATGAATTCACTCATGGTAGTACCCTATACTCTTCAATTGGCTCATGGCTGGACCAAATTAGTTTTTTCTCAAAACGTTATTTCTACCATTCTCTTAGTACCGTTGATGATAGCCATGGTAAATAGCTACGGCGCCATTGGCGCCCCGATTGTTTGGATCATCCTGAATGCCGGATATCTATTTATCCTGATACCATTGATGCATAGGCGCATCCTTACATCGGAGATGACACGATGGTATTTGCACGATATTGGTGCGCCACTTTTGATCGTCGCAGGTATTGTTCTTTTATCCCGCCTTATGATGCCCGTCGATACATCGAAATATATTGCCCTGCTCTGGCTTATCCTTACGCCGTTGATAGCTTTCATTATTGCTATAGTGGCACTGCCATCCACACGCGCATGGATAAATTGGTCCAAATTGAGAAACTTTAGCTTCGGCATGAAATAAGTCTGTAACTCTGGTTATATGGCATTGCCGCTTTATCAGGAGCCAATGAATAATGAACGATATATTACAATCGATGTTCGACTCTCTTTCCCGTGGAAACCCTATCTATCTTCCGTCCAAGTTTTGGGAAGCACTCAACACGAAAAATCTTCAGCAACTTGAGGCCGGAGGTCTTAATAACATCAAGCAAACCCTTGCTCAAAACTATTTTACCTGGGTTGTAGGACATACTGATCAACAGTTCCGCTACTTGGCATGGCATACAAATCTATTAGCTTGGCCCGCCATCCTTAGAGGAATATTTACTCACGATCCATCTATCCCGTTAAATCGCAAACAACAACGAGAATTAATGATCTTTACGAGAATGTTGTGGAAGTTTACCGAACGAATTGATTCCGAGCACCTCCTGACTCACATTGATGAACCTGCGGAGGGGAATCCGTTCAGGATATTTCTGAATGGTAAGTTAATTTCCCAGGACCTTGCAAATTCCGTATTAGAATACTATTCCATATACGAACACTTCAAGGCATCGGCAACGGTAATAAATACTATTTGTGAACTTGGGGCAGGGTATGGCAGGAACGCCTATGTTTTTATGAAAGCGTTACCCAATTGCAAATACATTGTCATAGATATACCACCTGCTCTATATGTATCGCAACACTACCTTACATCAGTCTTTCGTGATAAAAATATATTCGCATTCAGGCCATTTGATCTCTTTAGCGATGTGAAAAAAGAATTCAATGATGCAGATATCGCTTTTCTTCTGCCGCACCAGGCAGAAATGCTCCCTGAAAAAAGTGTTGATCTGTTTATCAATATATCATCTCTTCATGAAATGAAGATAGACCAGATAAATGCCTATTTCAAACTGATTGAGAAATTGACAAGAGGATATTTCTATACAAAACAATGGTGGGTAAGTCATAATCCTGCAGACGGCATAACCATTACACCCAAAGATTACCCTGTTCCAGCAAATTGGAAACAGCTATATCTTCGAAAAGCCAAAGTTCAAACGTATTTTTTCGAAGCCATGTATGATCTAGCCAGGGAAGGTGAGCTATGAGAGCCACTTGTCCCCTATGCAAACAAGACTCACGCTTATATTTTCGTACTAGAGATGTAAATCGGAAAATAACTCGAGAAATCTTTAATTATTATCGTTGTTCATCGTGTAGTCTTATATTTCTATCACCCATTCCAGGTGATCTCGGGAAATATTACCCTAACAGTTATTATCCAATACCTTCGTCTATAAGTGAACTTGTCAAAGCCGCTGAAGCTGAGCGTTATAAAATCGAGATAGTAAAACAATTCGCTTCCGGCGGCAGGCTCTTGGAAATCGGACCTGCCTACGGTACCTTCATCTATTTAGCCAAGAAGGCTGGTTTTGATGCTGAAGCAATAGAAATGGACCCAAAGTGCTGCAGCTTTATCTCTGAAATCATTGGGGTAAAAGCAATGCAAAGCAATGATCCATATGAGACGCTAAAAGGCTTAGAGAAATATAATGTCATTGCGCTTTGGCACGTCATTGAGCACTTGCCGGACCCATGGAAGACACTCGAAGCAATCTCGAATAAGTTGGAGCCCGGCGGCATCCTGGTAGTCGCCGCGCCAAATCCTGAGGCATTCCAATTTCGTGTACTTAGACGTTATTGGCCGCACATAGATGCACCGCGTCATCTGAACTTGATCCCCTTGTCACTGCTTACCGAACAGTTGTTATCTCTGGGATTAAGGCCCGTATGGTCGACGACAACGGACAGGGGAACTTTGGGGTGGAACACCTTCGGGTGGGTGCAATTCTTAACAAATTTCACTAATCTTCGTTATTTCAAAACTGGATTGGCTATCATTGGCCGGTTAATAAGTATCATCCTGGGCCCGGTTGAACGCATGAATGGCCTCGGTAGTGCTTATACAGGTGTTTATCAAAAGGGAAAACGATGAAATATTCAGTTCTCTTACCAACACGAAATCGGCTGGAACTTCTCAAATACGCAATCGAAACTGTCCGGAGACAGGATTATGATGACTGGGAGATTATAATTTCTGATAATTACTCTGAGGAAGACATTGCCGGTTATGTGCAATCGCTCAAAGAACCTCGAATCAAGTATTTACGGACCGATAGTTTTATACCCGTCACTGACAACTGGAACAATGCGTTAGAGATGAGCACAGGTGATTACGTGATCATGCTTGGAGATGATGATTGTTTAATGAAAGGTTATTTCAGAACTATTCACCATCTTTTAGAGACACATGATAAACCTGATTTTATTTATACCAGTGCTTTTCTCTACGCGTATCCAGGCGTGATGCCTGGATTTCCGAATGGGTTTTTACAGCCATACGATCGGGCGTATTTTTTGAAATCAGCAAATGGACCTTTTTGGCTCGATAAGAATGAGGCCCTGAAATGTGTACATAAATCCATGAACTTTAAGTTGCCATTTGACTATAATATGCAGTTCTCAGTGATTAGCCGTAAATTTATTCAATCACTTAAAAGCCACGGAAAGTTCTTTCAATCTCCCTATCCCGATTTTTATGCACAGAATGTAATATTTCTTAAAGCATCACGTATACTCATTTGCCCAATACCATTAGTCACCATAGGCATCAGCCCAAAATCATTCGGCTTTTATTATTTCAATAAAAGTGAAAAAAAAGGCATAGAATTCTTGAAAAATGTACCCGATGCGAAAACCTACGATCATTTAAAACAAATTATTCTACCTGGTACCGATATTAATACTTCCTGGTTATTTTCTATGGAAACCATTAAATCCAATTATGGTTCAGAAGTGGACTTAAAGGTTAATTATCGACGTTATCGTTTTCTCCAGATTCTTAATGGATATAGGGAATATTACATGTTCAAGCATTATACTAAGACAGAATTTCATGAATTGTGGAAGTTGATGCGTATATGGGAAAAGATGGTGTATGGTAGCAGCCTGTGGATTGGTTATAAACTTATAAAACTCATTCCTCAAGATTTAACCAAAAAATTAGCTCAGTTATTCATGAAAATTATCGGACAATATCCTAAGTATGAGATTAAATCTAGTGAAGCTACTTATGGCAATATTTTGGAAGTTTTTGATAAAGTTGAACCCTTGCACTTACGAACAAATCAGTCCGTTTCTGAAACACTACAAGGCCACTGATGCTAGAATCGGATACCCGGAGATAAAGGCATGAGAGGAAACGAATCGCCAACAGTCAGTGTATGCATTCCAACTTACAACAGCGCACATTTTATTTCTGTTGCATTAGATTCAGTACTTGCACAGACGTTTACGAACTTCGAATGCGTTGTGGTAGATAATTGTTCAAATGATAATACAAGGGAGATTGTTGAGAAATACCTCGATCGTGATAGCCGAATAAAGTATATCGTGAATGAATCAAATATCGGTTCAGGAGGGAACTTTAACCGCTGTCTACAGCATGCAACAGGTCAATACGTAAAGTTCCTCTGCGCCGATGACCTTCTGAAACCCAAATGCATCGAGCAATTAGTAAACATCATGGAAGAGAATCCCTCGGTTCTTCTTGCTGCCTGTGCCAGACAACTGACGGATAGGCAACTTGTTCCCACGTTTACCTTAGCTTATTCAAAACAGAAGGAAGTTCTCACCGGCACGGAGGTAATTAAAAAGTGCTTTATAGAAGGGCAAAATTTCATCGGTGAGCCGACAGCGGTTCTTTTCAGAAGAAATGATGCGATGAGAGGCTTCAATCTCGCATACCGACAGCTCATCGATCTCGATATGTGGTTCTATATATTAGAAAAGGGTAATTTTGCTTTTACGCCAGAAGTGCTCTGCGTCTTTAGGCAGCATGGAGAACAGGAAACAATATCCCATCTTGCAACGGATGCTGCCATTGAGGATGAATTCCGTCTCTACGACGATTATGTGAACAGAGACTATATGAACATCTCCTCTATAAAAAAATATGAAATAAAATATACAAAAGCTTATTTTGCCTGGAAACAGCAATATTCCGGTATTGAGTTATCGATAATTAGAGCAAAGATATCACAGCATATTGGATTGCCATTATTTTATATCGGATTACCGCTGTTTTATGTTCTCTTGATATACAAAAAATTACGAGATACAATCAGACAATTTATCGAATGAACAATGACCCTGGAATAAATATCATAATGGCGACGTTTAATGGTGAAGCCTATTTAGGTGAACAGGTTGATTCTCTACTGCAACAGACCTATCATGATTGGCATCTCATCATACGGGATGACGGTTCTCAAGACAGAACTGTTGATATTATTCAACGTTACCGGGCACAACATCCGGATAAGATCACATTAATTGATGATGGAAATTTAAACCTCGGTGCAAGGTCCAATTTTGCCAGGTTGTTGACGCATGCTAAAGCAGATTATATCATGCTCTGCGATCAGGATGATGTATGGTTGCCGCAAAAGATAAAAATTACGTACGATAAAATTAAAACATTAGAAACCAGATTCGGAGAAAACACCCCGCTATTGGTACATACCGACGTGAAAGTTGTTGATTCAAATCTTCAAGAAGTTGCCAAGTCTCTTTGGCAGTATCAAAAAAGCGATCCAGAGAAGGGCTCGACTTTAAGACGACTATTGCTCCAGAATGTTGCAACAGGCTGTACCGTAATGATAAACAAGCCCCTCCGTAACATGGCTTTGCCGATCCCGAATGATGCAATGATGCATGATTGGTGGCTATCGTTGGTAGCAGCAGCTTTTGGACACATAGGTCATATCTCGGAGCCGACATTATTATACAGGCAGCATGAAAGAAGCGATATCGGTGCAAAGGCATGGAATGCACATATGGCGTTCAGCTATTTACGGAGTCTGGCTGAAACTATCCGGTATATTCATAAAGTCAATGTTCAGGTACAGAAGCAGGCAGAAGTCTTTTTGGAAAGATATCGGGATGTTTTGCGTGATAGTGACAAAGAGATGGTTGCTATTTACTCTCATTTGAGTGAACAGAACTATTTTATGAGAAAATATTACATGATAGAATACGGGTTTTTCTATACCGATATTCTAAGAAATATCGGCAGGCTGCTATTTGCGTAGAAAGTAGAAATCATCATTCGTTACTCATATTGAGAAAAGCATGGATAATATATCCGTCTGCATGGCAACCCGAAACGGGGAGAAATACATAAAGAGACAACTAGAATCCATTTTGATACAACTGACCCCAGACGACGAGGTTGTGATATCCGATGACTCTTCATCTGATAGGACTGTTAATATCATCAAAGGCTTTTCAGATCACAGGATATATTTGTACGAAAACAACACTTTTTTCAGCCCGATCTTTAATATCGAAAACGCACTTAAAAAAGCCTCCGGCGAAATTATCGTATTATCCGACCAGGACGATGTCTGGCTGGACAACAAAATTGCGGTGATAAGGCGGGAGCTCACAAGAGCATCTGCGGGGATCAAGCTCATAGTGCTCGATGGCCAGATTGTTGACGAACATGAAGACCATCATGTATGACTCAATCTTCGAGCGCATCAGCTCGGGGAAGGGACTGCTCAAAAACGTTTATGACAATACCTACATGGGCTGCTGTATGGCATTTTCCAGGGACCTTTTGAAGATTGCCTTGCCCTTTCCTAGGAACATTCCCATGCATGATATGTGGCTTGGCCTTCTTGCTGAGCTATTCGGGACGGTTGAATTCGTACGCGAAAAAACCATTAAGTATCGCAGACACGAAGCATCGGTGACGGATCTGCGCCGTCGACTGGATGTGCTCAGACAGATCAGTCGTCGATATCACCTCGTCACGTCTCTTCTGGGAAGATTTCTTCATGTGATATACGATAGGAAAACCGTGCGGGAGAGAGCGTAATTAAATTCCGTCGGGATACGTTATCATTCTTTGTAAAAGCTATTTGAATTAGCCATCAGTAAGGATTATACTCATAGCAGACATCAAAAAAATTTAAAAGCGAGCTTAAGTAGTACAATTATTATGCTCTTTTGAGTTGGAATTACGTACAATATTATTGACCTTTTCCTTCTTAATATTATGAAATAGTGATCGCAGCTTGACTTCGCTGTTCACGTCAATTATGATAACCAATAATAAGAGTGAACTTTAAGAATATACGAACAATACAATAAGAAACAGAAAATGTTATCGAGGAGATGACCATTTGAATGATACTAAAACCGCATTTATACGCAGTCATCATGGCAGGCGGTTCGGGAACGCGGTTCTGGCCTCTGTCCCGCGAGAAGATGCCGAAGCAGCTCTTGAAGATCGGCGGAGAGGACACGCTCATACGTGAGACCGTAAGCCGGTGTCTCCGCTCATTAAGCTCGAGGATATCTTCATCGTCACCAACCAGTCACTGGCGGATACGATAAACTATCAGCTCTCGTCCAAATTTAACAGGCCCTGGGATGAAAACTTTATTTTGGAACCGGAAGCAAAAAATACCGCGCCGGCTCTGGGTCTTGCTGCTCTCCATTTGGAGCGGATCGATCCTGAAAGCGTTATGGTTGTTTTGGCCGCGGACCATTCTATCGGAAAGCCGACGAGTTTCTGAATTTGCTTCCTAGGCGGGTGAGGCTGCCCAAGATGATTATCTGGTCACCCTCGGGATTAAACCGGACCGTCCAGAGACCGGTTACGGGTATATTAAAGCAGGAGAGAAGATGCGAAGGCTCACGAGCAGATAGCTAGTAGCTCATTTGATGCACCTGTATACAAGGTCGAAGCTTTTGTGGAGAAACCGAACCTCGAGACGGCAAAGGAATACCTGAAAGACGGCCGATATTACTGGAACAGCGGTATCTTCGTCTGGAAAACCAAAACGCTCCTCAGTGAGATCGAAAAACACCAGCCTTCGCTGTATCAGGGCTTCAGGAGATCCAGGAGAGTCATCGGCACGGACAGAGAAGCCGACGTCATCAGAGAAGTGTTCAAAAAACTCGAATCTATCTCCATCGATTACGCGGTTATGGAAAAGACCGACCGGGCTGCGGTCATTCCTGCGGACATCGGATGGTCTGACGTGGGAAGCTGGACCGCGCTGGATGACGTCTCTGAACAGGGACGCATCCGGGAACATCATAACCGGCAATGTCATCGACATCGGCAGCAACGATTCTATTATCTATGCTGAAAAACGGCTGGTCGCGACCATCGGCCTGAAAGATGCCGTCGTCGTGGACACGCCGGACGCCACGCTTGTCTGCAGCAAGGACAGGGCCCAGGACGTCAAAAAAATCGTCGATGAGCTCAAGAAGCGCAAAGCCGAGGAACACCTGACCCACCGTACCGTCCACCGGCCATGGGGTTCCTATACCATCCTCGAAATGGGCGACCGCTACAAGATCAAGCGTATTGAGATCAATCCCGGGGCAAAGCTTTCACACCAGCTGCACAATCACCGGAGCGAACACTGGGTGGTTGTGTCCGGGACAGCGCGGGTCACGAACGGCGAGAAGGTTTACGATGTTCATCCGAATGAGAGCACCTATATCCCCATGTCCACGAAGCACCGCCTTGAAAATGCCGGTAAGATCCCCGTCCAGATCATCGAGGTCCAGAATGGCGAGTATCTTGAAGAAGATGATATCGTTCGATTTGATGATGATTATAAACGACACGAGAATAATAAGAGAAGACCGTTGCCGGAGATAAAGAAATAGCTCTTGCACTTGCTTATAGCTGATAGTTAAAACTATAAGCTAAATCACGCAACCTAAGAGCTATAAGCGATAAGCTATGAATCGATTCATGAATACCGAAATATTCCGTGAATACGACATCCGCGGCATCGCGGAGCGCGACCTCACATCGCCGGTCATCGAGACTTTGGGGCGAGCCTTTGCCGCATATATAAAACCAAAAGGGATCAATACTGTTACTGTGGGCTACGACGCGCGTGTGAGTTCTCCGCGGCTCTGCGATGATATCGTGCGGGGACTTACCTCTGCCGGAATGAACGTTACGATCATTGGTCTCTGTCCCACGCCCGTGCTCTACTTTTCGCTCTTTCATCTGAATCCGGGGGCCGGCGTGATGATCACCGGGAGCCATAATCCTGCGGAGTTCAACGGATTCAAGCTCTGTGTCGGCAAAGATACGATTTACGGCGAAGAGATACAGAAAATCAGACGGATCATGGAGAAGGCAGAGAGCATAGAGCATGGCGCAGAGGGAAAAGAGCCAGGAGCTATGAACTATGAGCCAACTGCCATGAGCCATTCGCCAAGAGCTATAAACCGTCCTATTCTTCCGGAATACAAAGAATATCTTAAAAAACAGTTTACGCAGTATCGCGAGGTCCCGCTCAAGGTCGTCCTTGACGCGGGTAATGGGACAGCGGGTTTGGCTGCGCCCGAGATCATTCGGGCCATGGGTTGCGATGTGATCGAACTTTTCTCGGAGCCGGACGGCAGGTTCCCCAACCATCATCCGGACCCGACCATCCCGAAGAATCTTGCCGCTCTCATCGATACGGTCAGGAGCCAGAAAGCCGATGTCGGCATCGCCTTTGACGGCGACTCTGACAGGATCGGGGTAATTGATGAAAAGGGAAGCATCCTCTGGGGCGACCAACTGATGGTCATTTTTTCACGGGATATCCTGGCAGAACGGCCGGGAGCCACATTCGTGTCCGAGGTCAAATGCTCCCAGACCATGTATGACGACATCCGTGCCCACGGCGGAAATGCCATCATGTGGAAAACAGGCCATTCCCTGATCAAGGCAAAGATGAAAGAAGTTCATGCAGCTCTGGCAGGTGAAATGAGCGGACATCTGTTCTTTGCCGACCGGTATTACGGTTATGACGACGCGATCTACGCCGCTTGCCGTCTCGTGGAGATCCTCAAAAAGTTCAGGTCCCGGGGCGATCATAGTGTAACAGCGAGCACGCTTATCGCGGACCTTCCCAGAACCTATAATACGCCGGAGATCCGGTTCGATTGCCCCGATCATTTGAAGTTCAAGGTCGTGGAGAAGGCAAAAGACGTTTTTTCGCGTGCCGAAGGCCTGCATCAGAAGCCCCGGGAGGTCATCACTGTTGATGGCATACGGGCTGTTTTCGACAAAGGATGGGGACTTATCCGTGCTTCGAACACACAGCCGGTGCTTGTCATGCGCTTTGAAGCAAATGATCCGGCAACCCTTGAGTCCATCAAAACAATGATGGAAGAAATAGTGAATACTATCCTTTCCGACCTTAGGTCATCCTGAAAAATCCTCACTTCACCGTAAATCTCGTAGATACATGTTTAACCGACTATTGAAATCCTTTTGGATGTTATTCTAGGAGTGAAGTAGTCACGAGTAAAGCATATCCGAATAGTTAATTGTTAACCCTGATCTGTATAAATAAGTTGACAATTATTTCTGCATCAGGTAAAAGAGAAAGCATGAAATTGCCTTTAAAACAAAGAATTCCCGAGGTTCTTGAAAGCGTGATGAGCGGCGGGAGTGTCGATCCCGAAACAGCATCAGAACTGGCTCGTGCCGAGGGCCCGGACCTGTGGGACCTCTTCGCGGCAGCAGGCAGAGTGCGCGAGCATTTTCGGGGCAGCACTGTGGATATCTGTTCCATCGTGAATGCGAAATCAGGCGCATGCAGTGAAGACTGTTCCTACTGCGCGCAGTCGGTGCACCATTCCACCGGCGCCCCGGTCTATCCGCTCATTGCCGTCGACCGGATGACCGAGGCCGCTGCAAGCGCGAAAAAGAACGGCGCAAAACGGTTCTGCATCGTCACGAGCGGACGCGGCATCGACTCTCAAGACGATCTGGACACCATCGCGGAAGGCATCAAACGGGTGCGAGAGATCGGACTTTCACCGTGCGCCACGCTCGGCACGCTCACGAGAGAGCAGCTTTCCCATCTGAAAGACGCAGGACTGCATCGTTACCATCATAATATCGAAACGTCGAGAGAGTACTTCCCCCGTATCTGTACCACCCATTCCTTCGATGAGCGGCTCGAGGTTCTGAGGCAGGCCCGCTCGCTCGGCCTTTCCTCATGCAGCGGAGGTATCCTGGGCATGGGCGAGAGCATGGATGACAGGGTCCGCATGGCCTTTACGCTCAGGGAGCTGAACGTGGACTCGGTGCCGATCAATTTCCTCATGCCGATCCAGGGAACGCCGCTCGGGGATGTCGAGGCCATCACCCCGCTCGCAGCTCTTCACTCCATAGCTTTGTTCCGCTTTATCCTTCCGGACAAAGAGATACGCGTTTGTGCCGGAAGGGGAACGGCCCTCCGGAATCTCCATCCGCTTATATTTACAGCAGGGGCCGACGGTTTCATGATCGGCAACTATCTTACAAGGTCGGGACTGGAGCCGGAAGATGATCTCAGAATGATCAAGGACCTGGGACTAAAGATCTGACCTAGTGTTCACGAATAAACCCATGAATTATAATAATCTTTATAGCATCCGTATGCGCGCATCTATCGGAGACAGGCATGTTTCCGGCGGCGAGCGGATAGTTATCCGGGAAAAGATCGAGAGGACGGTGGAAGAATTGGTGGAACGGGCCATGAGGAAAGGCTGCACGCGAGATCAGGTCACCGTCACCTTGGAACCTCTGCGAGATGCGCTCATGCACCGCCTTACTGCCCTCGATGTGATAACCCTCTCTGCTCCGGATGTGCAGGCAGGCAGGAACGTGGCATCCCGCGTGCTTCTAGCGCGCAGGAGTATCAGCGCAGGCTGTTCATACGGCGATCAGCCATCTCAGCGCAGGCGCGGCCCTCTCCGGCGGGAACATGCGTGGAGCCATGATCATCGATGCACAAACGGGAGATCGGCTTGAGCCGGACAGGGAACGTGGTGTCCGGGCATCACGGTTCGATTGGAGCGAGGAGACGGGAGAAGAAATATTTCACCAGCTGGCAGCCCTAGGCCTTACGCACTTCCGCACGCGAGAAGCCCTTGCGCTTGCAACTAAGGTAGCCTATGCGCCAGGCATTGTGGCTGAGCTTTGCTGGTCTGATGATCCGGATTATACGGCAGGCTACGTGGCCTCCGTCGGCATGGGTTATGTTCGGTTCCCCGTTCTCAAAAAGTTGGGAGATGCAAAAGGGGGCCGTGCTTTCTTTGTCGATAAGGACGCGCTGGATATGGATACGTTTCTCCGGTATTTGGAACAGGAGGCGGCGCTGATCATGGACATTGGCGAATGCAGGGCGGCGATGGAGCCTGAAACATATTTTAACCTAAAAAATTTACCGCCATGTCGCTAAGGACGTAAAGGAAAGCACGAGTATTATTGTTAAAGATTAGGAAAACTTCGCGTTATCGCGCCGGGATTCAAGAATTTACGAGCATACATCGCATGGTTTAAATAATGTTCGAACAAGAACTATCACAGCTTGAAAAGCAGCATCTCCTTAGACGATTCATGGTCGTCGAGTCTTACGACGGACCGCGGATTACGGTAAACGGCAGGAGCCTGCTCCTCATGTGCTCGAATGACTACCTCGGTCTGAGCGGTCACCCATCGCTCAGGAAAGCTGCCGCGAAAGCCATGAATCAATATGGTTTCGGCTCCGGAGCGTCCCGGCTCATTTCCGGCACGAGCGCTCTGCATGAAGAATTAGAGAGAAGGATCGCCGCATTCAAGGGGACTGAATCAGCATTGCTCTTTAACTCGGGCTATGCGGCAAATACGGGGATCATCCCCGCCATAGCAGGAGATGGCGATGTTATCCTAAGTGATAGTCTGAATCATGCGAGCATCATCGACGGATGCCGCTTAAGCACGGCGAAGGTAGTTGTCTATCCTCACAAAGACGTCGATTTCATTGAGGCCACTCTCAAGAAGAACAAGAACGCGAAGCGCACGCTGATCGTTACGGACGGGGTCTTCAGTATGGACGGCGATATTGCGCCTCTTCCGGAGCTCGTCATGCTTGCGAAAAAATACGGCGTGATCCTCATGGTGGATGATGCCCATGCCACGGGTGTGATCGGGAAAACGGGCAGGGGCACGGCAGAACATTTCGGACTCTCAGGACGCGTTCATATCCAGATGGGCACTCTGGGGAAGGCACTGGGATCGTTTGGGGCCTATGTCGCGGGAAACAGGGATGTGATCGAATATCTCATGAATCGGGCACGGAGCTTTATTTACAGTACCGCACTTCCCCCCGCTGTCTGCGCGGCCTCTCTCGCTGCTTTCGATATTATGGAGCGCGAGCCGGATCTCCTGAAAACGCTCTGGAAGAACCGTGAACGTCTTGTGCATGGCCTCGCTGCCTTGGGAGCCTTTACCGGAATATCTGAAACTCCTATTATACCTGTCATGCTGGGCGATTCAGAAAAAGCGCTCCGAGCCTCAGGCAGGCTTTTTGATTATGGAATATATGCGACGGCGGTCAGGCCTCCAAGTGTTCCAGTGGGCGCTGCCAGGATCAGGGCAACGGTGACAGCAGCGCACTCATACGATGATATTGACACGGCACTAGCAATGTTCGGCAGGTTGAAACAGGAAGGATACCTTTAAAGATGCCCCTCTCAACGCATAAGAAGCGGGTTGTCATCGTGACCGGAGCGTCACGCGGTCTGGGTAAGGAGATCGCCGTACGGTTCGGCAGGGCAGGTGAGAGGGTTGTCGTGAACTACCTCATGCGCCGATCTGAAGCGGAAACCGTGGCAGATGAAATAGGACGTTCCGGAGGAGAGGCAATTCCGTTTCAAGCCGATATAAAGATCGCCGCTGAAGTTGAAGCCATGATAGAGAGTACAAAAAAGCGCTTCGGCGCACTCGATGTTCTGGTGAATAACGCCGGAATCACGAAAGACGGCCTACTGGTCCGTATGACGGAGCAGGACTGGGACGCTGTGATGGACACGAACCTCAAAGGACCATTCCTCTGCATTCGTGCAGTAACAGAGATCATGTCAAGGCAGCAGAACGGACATGTCATCAATGTTTCTTCCATCTGTGGGGTGCAGGGACGGGAAGGGCAGGCGAATTATTCTGCGTCAAAGGCCGGTCTCATCGGCTTGACCCGGGCATGTGCCAGGGAACTCGGTCGTTCTAATATCAAAGTAAATGCCGTGCTCCCCGGATATATAGCCACCGACATGGGGGAAAAGGTTTCAGACGGTATCTATCAGCGCGTACTCAGAGAGAATGCCCTCAACAGGGTCTCTGACCCTGAAGAGGTCGCGGATTTCATTTATCACCTCTCTCTGATGAACAACGTATCGGGGCAGGTCTTTAATCTAGACAGCAGGATCATGTAAGAAGCTCTTGGTCCATGGGTCACAGCTGATAGTTAAAGACTGAAAGCTGAGTTCTATAAGCCAAAAGCGATGAGCCATGAGGGAAGTATGGTTAAGGGCATTTTTATTACCGGAACAGATACGGGCGTTGGCAAGACCTATGTGGCTTCAGGTATTGCCGCATCGCTCAGAGCCAAGGGAGTGAACGTCGGTGTGATGAAACCGGCTGAGACAGGATGCCGCATACGAGCCGGGGATCTCATCCCGGCTGACGCCATCCGCCTTGCCAAGGCAGCCGATGCTCATGATACGCTTATGTTGATAAACCCATACCGGTTTCGCAAACCTCTTGCGCCGTTTGTGGCAGCAGAACTCGAAGGGAAGAAGATCGAGGTAAGCAGGATTATGAACGCTTACCGCGCCCTCGTCCGCAGGCACGATTTCATGATCATAGAAGGGGCAGGGGGGATCATGGTCCCGCTGTCACGGAACTACCTGTATCTTGATCTGGCCCGGGCGATCGGACTTCCGGTTGTGGTCGTGGCACGGCCTGGACTCGGGACCATCAACCACACGCTCCTCACTGTTGCCGCTCTCAAGGAGAGAGGGATATCTATCGCGGGAGTGGTGATAAACTATTCCGATAAGCGCAGACAGGGTCCTGCCGAAAGGACAAGCCCCGGAGTGATAGAAAAAATATCAAGGGTGCCAGTGCTGGGGATAGTGCCATACCGAGCACGTGAATTCAGCAGTATTGTTAAACATCTGCGTTAAGCTGCCCTCTGTGTGTGGTGTGCGCCTTCCCCTGATGTTGTTTTTCCCAGAGGACCCGATAACAAAGGCTCTCTATCGGATGAGGGAGAGCCTCGTTGTTTTGGAATATGGGATCGCTAACAGCCGACAGCCGGTTTTTTGGCGGCCGGTTTCTTCTCGCCGAAGCTCTTGATGTAAAGTACCATAGACTGCATTTCCGCTGATTTTGGATCTAGAGCTTTCCCTTTGATCGAATTGGTAATGCAGGAGTTTATGATCCTTTCAAGATCATTATTTGCCCCTGCCTTGTCCAGTCCCTTGCCGTCCGTATGGCAGTCGTTGCATGATTTCCCTGTCGTGCCGAGCTTCGGATCGTTGAACAGTACCTTTCCCTTTTCCACAGAAGCTTCATGCTGCATGGCAAACGCCAGTGCAACACCTACTGATAGTATCAGCACTGCAAAGATCATAATCTTGAAAGATTTCATCCTGTATTCCTCCTATCATTCACTGTTCGCAAAATATAATGGGAAGAGAATATCATACGGGGATATTTTGTCAAGCAGGAATTGAATTTGATGATTGAGAGCCCCGAAATTCCTGCGCCTTTCGAAGAGCTTTGGGTTGACAAAGGTCATCAGGGTTGATATTATTCTGCCATTGTTGTTGCTGCCATTATTATGAAACCAGTATCGGGGGATTGATGTCTACGATCATTACGCTGACAAGTGATTTCGGAACCAAGGACTCTTTTGCAGCGAGCATGAAGGGCGTTATCCTAAGGATCAATCCCCAGGCGCAAATCGTCGACCTGTCTCACGAGATTAACCCGCAGGACATATGGGAAGCCGCTTTCACCCTGAAAACGGTCTATGATTATTTCCCGAAAGGCACGGTGCATCTTGCCGTCGTCGATCCAGGCGTCGGAAGCGGCCGTCGTCCCATCGTCGTTGTGACGGAGAGTTACTATTTTGTCGGTCCGGACAATGGGCTGTTCAGTCTCATCTATCAGGAATCGGAGAGGATCAGGGTGCATCATATCACAGCAAGCCATTACTTTCTCCCCAATCCGGGGCGGACGTTTCACGGGAGGGACATCTTTGCGCCTGTGGCTGCGTGGCTCGCAAAGGGAATCCCCTCGGGCAATTTTGGCGAGGAGATCGAAGACTACGTGAAGTTGAATGTCCCTGTCCCGAAAAAATCCTCGAATGGGATTGAAGGCCATGTCATCCATATCGACCGGTTCGGCAACTGTATCACGAACATTGAGTATACGGATATCCAGTCCCTTATCCCGGAAGGCGAGAACATCGGACCTCTCTCCATCACGGCCGCAGGCAAGGAGGTCAAAGGACTGAAAAGGTTCTACGCAGAGGCGGCACCGGGAGAGCCGGGCGCCATCATCAACAGCTCCGGCTATCTTGAGATATTCATGTTCAAACAGAACGCCCGCACGTCGCTTTCTCTCAAGAGAGGCGAAGCTGTCCGCGTCGCGCTCCAACCACAATGAGATGAACGTACCCGTTCGACGAGATACCTGTTGTCTAACTCCCTGCAGCGTATTATAATATCCGCATGAAATCATTCCATATCATCACCTTCGGATGCCAGATGAACGAACACGATTCCGAGCGAATGACCGGCGTCCTCAGAGACCAGGGTTGCGCCCCCGTATCAGGCGTGGCAGATGCGGACATGGTCATCTTGAACACGTGCAGCATACGGGAAAAGGCGGAACAGAAGTTCTACAGCGAACTGGGAAGATTGAGGCAGTTGAAGGCTGAAAGACCGGGCATGAAGATCGCGGTCGCGGGCTGCATTGCTCAGCAGGAAGGCAAGAACATCCTGGCGCGCGCGCCCTATGTTGACCTGATATTCGGCCCCTCGGACGTCGCGAGGCTTCCCATGATGGTTGAGGCAACGTTCTCGAAGCGGTCTCCCGTGATCGATACCTCCGGAGACCCTGAATACCACCGAAAGCGCATCCCGACGGCGCGGATCGACAAGGTGAAGGCCTGGGTCTCCATCATGTACGGTTGCGACAACTTTTGCACGTACTGCGTGGTGCCGTATCTCCGGGGAAGAGAACGCTCGCGCACATCGGCAGATATTGTGAACGAAGTGCAGGAGCTAGCGCGGCAGGGATACAAGGAGGTCTCGCTCCTCGGCCAGAATGTGAATTCCTACGGCAAGGGATTGGGGGAGGATGCGGATTTCTCCGCGCTCTTGCGCATGGTTAACGAAGTGCCTGCTCTCGAGCGGATCAGATTCGTAACGTCTCACCCGAGGGACCTGTCGGACAGCCTCATCGATGCCGTCCGCGAGCTGCCAAAGGTCTGTGAATCCCTGCATCTGCCGGTTCAGAGCGGCTCGGACAGTATCCTCCACGCCATGAACAGGCGGTACACCCGGGCGGACTATCTAGACAAGGTTAAAAGATTGCGGAACGCCGTGCCGGAAATCACGCTCACGACGGATATCATCGTCGGATTCCCCGGAGAAAGCGCGCAGGATTATGAAGACGACCATGCAGCTACTTGAAGAAGTGCGCTTTGACGGCATCTTTGCGTTCAAATATTCGAAACGACCAGGGACAGCGGCGCTGAAACTCCCGGGTCACCTGCCGGAGGATGTTAAGGAAGTGAGGCTGACCAAGGTGCTCGACCTTCAAAAAAAGATCACCATGCAAAAGAACAAAGCGTATGCCGGCATGCACGCAGAAGTTCTCATTGACGGCAAGAGCAAGAGGGGAGGAAAGCTCTCGGGCAGGACTAGAGGGAACAAGGTGGTGAATGTCGCCGGGCCTGACTCTCTTATCGGGTCTCTTGTCGCGGTAAGAATTACCGCTGCCGGGGTAAACTCCTTAAGCGGTGAGATATGCGAATAGCCTTTACGACGCTCGGATGCAAGATAAACCAGTATGAAACAGACCTGATGCGCCAAGACCTTGCGTCTCGGGGTAATACCATTGTGCCCTTTGATGCCGATGCCGATGTCTATGTCGTCAATACCTGCACAGTAACTGCAAAGAGCGATTATCAATGCAGGCAGGCGATCCGATCCGCAGTGCGCCGGGGCAGGGATGCGAAAATCGTGGTTACGGGTTGCTATGCTGCTACACGGCCTGAGGAGATCAGGAAAATCCCCGGAGTGAACCTTGTCATCGGGAACACGGACAAGGCCATGATCCATGACCATATCATGAAAAACGCGTCTGTGCCTGATCAAGCTGTTCCGGGAACCAGGAACAAGCCGACGAAAGCCTTGTACGGGAGAACGCGCGGATATTTGAAAATTCAGGATGGCTGCAACAATCAGTGCTCGTACTGCATCGTCCCTCTGGCACGGGGCGGTTCCCGCAGCGCAGATCCGGGACAGCTCGTCAATGAATTCGAGCGTCTGGTGCAGACAGGGTGTCCTGAGATCGTGCTTACGGGCATCCATATCGGCACTTACGGAGCAGACCTTGAGAATGGTCATGACCTCACGGGACTGCTCAGGGCCCTACTGAGTAAGCGGCGTGGATCACGGTTGCGGCTGAGCTCGATCGAGCCGAAGGAGATCTCAGAAGGGATTATCGACCTGCTCGGCCAGGGGCTCTGCAGACATCTACACATACCGCTCCAGAGCGGAGATGATGCCATCCTCGCCTCTATGAAGAGAGATTATACCTCCGGCTTTTACAGAGAACTGCTTGAACATATCGTGCAAAGAGTGCCGGATATCGCTCTCGGTGCAGATACTATCGTAGGCTATCCTGGGGAAGGGGACGCAGAATTTCAAAATACCATGGACCTCGTGGAAAAATCTCCCCTGACCCATCTGCATGTTTTTTCTTACTCCCGTCGGTCAGGAACACCCGCGGCAGACATGGAAGCGCAGGTGCCGGAGCAGGTCAAAAAAGAACGCAGTGAAGCGCTCCGCATGCTTGGCAGGAAGAAAAATTTTTATTTCAGAAAAAAATGCCAGGGATCCATGTTATACGTGGTAGTGGAAGACAAAATAGACGCAATTACGGGCCTCTATACAGGCCTCACCGATAACTATGTAAGAGTAAACATTTCCGGTGCAAAAGGGGCACATATTGGCAAGGAGATTTTGGTAAGGATAACAACGGTCACTGAGGACGCAACTACTGCAGAATTTTATAACTAATTAATTTTATTGCATTTTAAGTGGTCATTTATTGTGCAATTTGCATTTTCCGTGCGGGGAGCATGTTTAAAAGAGAGATATTAACAGAGTTAATAACAGGTTTTCCACACATTTTGTGTAAAGGGACGATAAGTCTTGAGCTTATATAAAGTTTTTCATTTCTAACGTTGTTGACACGAATATAACATTTATCCCGTCAGCAAATTCTTTGTATCATCAGTGAAATAATTCACAAAAATTTTGCACTATTGTTACGATCTTGCCGCACTCTCATTTTCTGATTTCAGATCTTCTCTCTTCAGGATATTGTACCTCGTATCGCGCTGCGCAGCGACATATCCTGCATCTCTTATCAGATTAACGATCTCCTGTCTCGTCATTCTGAACGTAATGCCTGCCGCTGCTACAACATTTTCCTCGATCATCGTACTACCAAAGTCATTCGCTCCGAACTCCAGTGCCACCTGTGCTATTTTGGCGCCCTGCGTTACCCATGAAGCTTGTATATTGTCAAAATTGTCGAGCATGATGCGCGAGAGGGCTAGTGTCTTGAGATATTCCACTGCCGTTGCCGATCGTCCACCGAGTTCGGTATTGCCCGGCTGGTAGGTCCAGGGGATGAATGCGGTGAAGCCTGCTGTCTCGTCCTGGATATCCCTGAGCCTCACCAGATGCTCGATGATCTCTTTCTCTGTTTCGAGGCTTCCGAACATCATGGTCGCGGTCGTCGGCATGCCGAGCTTGTGGGCTGTTTTCATGACCTCGGCCCACTGCCGCCAGCGGATCTTGTTCGGGCTGACCTTTTTTCGCACTCGGTCTACAAGTATCTCGGCGCCCCCGCCGGGTATCGAATCCAGACCGGATGTCTTCAGGCGTTTCAGCGTGTCCATGATGCTGAGATCAGCCATTTTTGCTATGAATGATATTTCTGCAGGCGAAAGTGAATGGATCTGGATGGTGAACCGGGATTTGATGGAGGAGAAGAGATCTTCGAAGTATTCTATTCCGAGATCAGGGTGAACACCGCCCTGCATGAGGATCTGGGTCCCGCCCTGCTCGAGCGTCTCCTCGATCTTCCTGAATATTTCGTCCTTGGAGAGCAGGTAAGCCTCGGGACTGTCCACTTCCCGGTAAAATGCGCAGAACTTGCATTTGTTAACGCAGACGTTGGTGTAGTTGATGTTGCGGTCGACGATGAACGTCACCAGACGCTCGGGATGGAGTTTCTTGCGCATGCCGTTCGCGAGTTCTCCCAGGGTCAGGAGGTCGGCATCCTTGAACAGCACAAGGCCAGCTTCTGCGTCGATGCGCTTGCCGCTTATGACCCTATCTACGACTTTCTTCAGTCCTGACCTCATACCAGTAGTTTTATAACACCGCATGGCTCATGAACTCTTAACTCCATACTATGAACGATGAGCTGCGAGCTATCCTTTTCCTACCGCCACACCCTAATCTCCTTGTAGACGGTGTCACGCTCCACGGGTGTGCGGCCTGCCTGCTTGATAAGATAGACAATATCTTCTTTGGTCATGCTGCCGTCCGTAGTGCCGCCAGCAGCTTTGGTAATGCGCTCCTCGACCACGGTGCCGTCGAGGTCGTCAACGCCGAAGTTAAGCGACACCTGTGCTATCTTTTCGCCGAGCATGACCCAGTACGCCTTGATATGGTCGAAGTTGTCGAGCAGCAGTCGCGAGACCGCGAGAGTCTTAAGGTCATCAAAACCCGTGGTGTATGCTGATTTTTTTATTTCTGTGTTCTGTGAATGGAAGCTCAGAGGAATGAATGCCTGGAATCCGCCGGTCCTGTCCTGGAGGTCCCGAAGCCTCAGGAGGTGGTCGACGCGATGTTCGTAGGTCTCAATATGGCCGTAGAGCATGGTGGCATTCGATTTGAGGCCGATGCGGTGTGCAGCTTCGATCACCTCGAGCCAGCGGTCACCGCTGATCTTTTCGGCACATAGGGTGTTCCGCACGGCGCTGTTGAATATTTCGGCACCACCGCCGGGAAGGGAACCCAGACCGGCATCGCGGAGTTTTTTGAGTGTATCAGCCACCCCTAGGCCGGAGAGTTTTGCCAGATAATCGATCTCTACGGCCGTAAATGCCTTCAGGTGCACCTTCGGGAATTCTTTTTTCAGCGCACGGAGCATATCAAGATACCATTCAAAGGGCAGGTCCGGGTGGAGACCGGATACGATATGGAACTCACGCACGCCTTTTTCCGCTCCGCGCGCCTTGTGCAGAATATCGTCGATGCTCATCTCATACGCGCCGGGTTCGCCCTTGCTCCTGCTGAACGCGCAGAACTTGCAGCGGTTTATGCAGATGTTCGTGGGGTTGATGTGCATGTTCCGGACGAAATAGACCCGGTTGCCGTTCTTCTTCTGCGCAACATGCGTGGCCATGCGTCCGAGCTCGAGGAGGTCGGTGGATTTAAAAAGCTCGATCCCGTCCTTCCGGGTAAGGCGCTTATTTGAGAAAGCCTTTTCTCTGATCTGATTGAGAGACATTTTTTCCTTCGTCGTCATCTGCTGATGCATGACAGAGTATGGAAATTATTGCTTTGGCGTCAGGGAACCGGTGGCCGCATTGTAATCGTATTGTTCGCTGTCTAGGGCGAGGCCGTTAAAATGAGAAAGTTCGTTGAGATCGGCGGGATACCTCCCGTTGGCGGCATTAAATTCCTGCAGGGATTTCTGTGCCTGCTGAAGGTCCACTTTCTTCTCGAACTTCTGTACGTTCTTGTACGTCTGCACCATGGTATTGCCGTGCTGCTGCGCGGGATTCTTCTCGTTAGTGCAGGCTGCGAGGGCAAGCATAAGGCAGAGCAGCATGCATGATCGTAGGTAATGCCACATCATGGTTTCCTCCCAGAATATCAAATTGATCATCACGCAGCACTTCGATCATGGTACAGGATCTTACCGTCCACAATGGACATAATACAGGATTTCGTTTCTCTGAGCAAGTCGGAATAGATATCTCCGGTGTCTTTTTTGGGGAGCGGGACGGCGATGATATCCGCCCGTTTCCCGGGTGCGATCGAGCCGATCGTATTGAACATGCCGAGAGCCTTGGCCCCACCGGAGGTGGCGAGGGCGAAAATATCTTTGACCGTGACCCCGTCGGACCGATGCATCCGGTAGGCAGAGCGCATCTCGTCCCACAGGTTAAGGCTCGGTGAGCTAGCAAGGCTGTCCGTACCGAGTCCGACAACGACTCCCGCATCGAGGAGCTTCCTCAGCGGCATTTTACCAACTCCTGTCTCTCTATTGCTTCTCGGGCAGTGTGCAATGGAGACGCGTGATCTCTTGATAAGCATAATGTCCTTGTCCGTAGCTTGGACGGCGTGTACCGCCAGGAAATTTTCGTTGAGAAGGCCGAGCGTATGGAGATATGCGAATGGAGAGTCTGCGGATGGCGACCAATCCGTGTCCCAGCCCACAGCACGATAAAGTTTTTCAAATCGGCTTTTCTTCCGCTGGAGCAGTCTGATCTCGTCTTTCGATTCCGCCACGTGCATGCACAAGTGTAAATGATTTCGCAGAGCAAGTTTTTTAATCTGGAGTAATGCCGTGGCCGATACGGTATAAGGAGCGTGGGGGGAGAGGCCGGTTCGTACAAGGTTGGTCGAAGGACGGGGAACGAGTGATTGAAGACGGGAAATGGGAGAAGACGGACCCATGCTGATAATTTCTTGATAGACTGTTGCCCGCAGGCCGCTCCGTTTGAGAACGCCGGGACTGACACCGTGCGTACATATCTCTCCAACGGTGGTAGTGCCGCTTCGTATAAGTGATCGGACATTCTGTTTTGCCGCGATTGCATATCCCGTCGTGTCCAGTTCTTTCTTCGCCTGTATGAGGTTCAGGACCCAGTCAGGAAACGCTCTGGCCCGAACAGCATCCAGGAGGGGTGGAAGTTCGAGATGAGTGTGAAGGTTCACCAGCCCTGGCAAGAGAACAGTATTGCGCAAACGGACTACTCTATAGCGGGGATATTTCCTGATTATTATATCTACCGGGCCGATATCAAGAATGGTCCCCAATCTGCATACTACCGCTCCATTGTTAATCAGTGGCTCACCTGGATGCGTAGGGAGGATTTTTTGGGAAGTGATAATCATCTTATATTTTTTAATTAAACAGTGAAATGCTACCATCAGCATTGTGGAAAGTCAATGTAACAAAACTCCATGGCAATACGTGCAAAATTTGTCAGTCACCATGTCATACTATGTAAATTCATTGACATTGCTTATTATAACGCATTGAAATGATAATTAATTATTGCGGCATGCATTTTGCTTATTAATCATATGTATTCCTTTATTCATTTGTCAGTACCTGTGCACAAGGTTTCTAAAGCGACTTAAAGCATTAAGAAATGTAGCTAAAAACAATAATTTAACTGCATGGGAGAACACATGATAAATAGCTTGTATAGATTAAGAAAAAACCAGAGAGCATTTACATTGGTTGAGCTCCTCATTGTGGTTGGTATAATCGCAATCTTGGCTGCCATTGCTATACCGCAGTTCAATACATATAGAAAAAGAGGTTATGACGCAAGTGCAAATGCTGATTTAAGAAATATAAAAACGATTGAAGAAGCTTTGTACGCTGACTTTACCGATTACGGGGCTTCAGACAGCGTTCCTCACCCAGGGATCTCGTTCACCGCTAGTGCAGAAGTTGGACCAGGTGGACTAGTCTGGCTCAGCGGAGGAAGGACAACATCAATCCCCCTGTACTTTTCATTGTCACCGACTGTCCATGCTGTAGTAAAAGTATTTTTCAATGGTCAATCCAACACCGCCTATAACATTATTACGGCCCACGAAATGGGTGACCTTTTCTACGGAACGGATAGTGACGCGACGACCCTGTACAGGAAAGGCGTGCCGGGAACGGGTTATACCGCTGGTATGGTATTAAGCAACTGCCCTGCATCAACTTTCGGAGTGGATGATTTTGCTGCTTTGGGAGCAATGTGGACTCCGGTTCAGTAGGTTTTCACTGCCATCAGGATAAAGGGGACGCTTCCAGCGTCCTTTTTTTGTGACTGATAAGAGAATGCTGAAGTCAGAAGTTCGATGATGCAGCGAACAGTCCCTGCTTTCACCTTGGAACATAACATGAACTGTCAATATTTGTCATATGCAATGTCCATATTAAGTCACTTAATGACTAGAGCAATTCATAACATATTGATTTTATAACATATTAATTTGGCATACAATCTGCAATTAAAAGGATAAAACAAACTGATGAACTGAGATGTTATTTAAAAGGAGGTGAGGTAACTCAAAAAAATCTTGGGGTCATGGTTTCACGCTGGAACGTATTCTACATTAATATTAAAGGAGGAAACAATGTTAAACGCTCTGTACAGATTCAGAAAGTCGAATAAAAAAGGTTTCACCCTGATCGAACTCCTCATCGTGGTCGCCATCATCGCGATCCTGGCTGCCATCGCTATCCCACAGTTCTCAGCATACCGGAAGAGGGGTTACAACGCCTCTGCCAACTCCGATCTGAGAAATCTTAGAACCTCTGAAGAAGCCCTGTACGCGGACTTCACCGATTACGGCGCTTCGGACCTCGTTGGTCACGCAGGGGCCTCGTTCACCGCTGGTGCAGAAGCCGGCCCTGGCGCACAGATCTGGCTTAGCGGCGGAAGGACAACGACAACCCCCCAGGCTTCCTCATTGTCACCTGGTGTCTATGCTGCAGTGAAAACATTTTTTAACGGTCAATCCAACACATCTTATGCCGTTGTAACGGCCCACGGAACGGGCGACCAGTTCTACGGTGCGGACAGCGACGTAACGACCCTGTACCGGAAAGGTATGCCGGTGACCGGTTATACCGCTGGTATGGCACTGAGCAATGATCCTACTTCTACTTTCGGAGCGGATGATTTTGCTGCTTTGGGAGCAGTCTGGACCGCGGTACAGTAATTCCTGTACCAATCAGGATAAAGGGGACGCTTTCAGCGTCCCCTTTTTTTGTGATATATTCTGCTCGATATCTATGGTATAATTGCGACCCATAATGAGTCTGACAACCTACAGAACATGGATATATGTTTTTTTTCTGCTGTCTTATTTAGGTTTAACCTACACGCGTAATTATATTTGGAAAAACGAGTATACCTTGTGGAAAGATGTGAGCCTTAAGTCACCGGACAAGGCCGTGCCTCACATCAATCTCGGCAATGCTTTTATAAGACGGAATGCGCTCCAGTACGCTGAACAGGAATTTATTCTCGCCTTAAAAGTAAATTCAAGAGATGTCCGGGCGCTGAATGGCCTTGCAGTTATTTATTTAAAACGGGGGCAGCTTGATGACGCCATACGGGTGTTCAAGATCCTCGCAACGGATAAGGCTGATGAACCTCATTATCACAGTAATCTCGGGGTCGTATATATGCAGAAGGGTCTCATGGATACGGCCATCAAGGAATTCAAGACAGCAATTGCCCTGGACCCCAATTATCCGGATGCCTCCGTTAACCTTGGCCTTGCCTTTCAGAAAAAAGGTATGCTCACCGAAGCCAAACAAGAGTATGAGCGAGTGCTGCAAGCGTACCCGGAGCACAGGGATGCTCGATTGCTGCTCGACGAAATAAACCGGTTATTGCAAAATAAACATTAAATCATCTGGTGAATGAAAAAATGATGACCGTTGTAGCGTTTGACAATGTAACGAAAGATTATAGAACGGGTTTCAGAAAGAAGAAGACCGCTCTCAAAGATTTCTCTCTCGCCGTTAAAGAAGGAGAGGTCTTTGGATTTTTGGGCCCGAACGGCGCCGGCAAGTCGACGTCGATCAAGATACTGCTGAACCTGATTTTTCCCACATCGGGAACGGCGGAGATTCTGGGAACCTCTGCAGGGAATGCCGAGGTCAGGAGGTTCGTAGGATACCTTCCGGAAAATCCCTATTTTTATGATTATCTGAACCCCCTGGAACTTCTTCAGTTCGCCGGCAAGACATCGGGGATGCTCGCTTGTGACATACGGGAAAGGACAGAGAGCCTCTTGCATACCGTCGGGCTCTGGAAAGAAAGAAAAAGGCCGATCCGCAACTATTCCAAGGGCATGGTGCAGCGCACAGGCCTGGCCCTTGCCTTGATCCATGATCCGAAGATCGTGATCCTTGATGAACCAATGACCGGTCTCGATCCCATCGGACGACGACAGGTCATTGATCTGATCTTAAAACTGAAGTCTGAAGGGAAAACCGTTTTTTTCAGTTCTCATATTCTCGAGGATATAGAGCGAGTTTGCGACAGGATCGGAATATTGGTCAACGGCTCACTGGTCAGGACGCTTACTATCGCAACTGAGCATCTTGATAAGTCCCTGGAGGATATTTTTATAGAAGAAGTGGAGAAGGCAGGAGGGATCCAGCAGTGATGCGTGCGTGGGCAGTGGCATTGATAACTTTTAAAGAAGGCATAAAGAACAGGGTCATATTCGGCATCTTTATTATCGCCCTTCTTCTCTTTACCGCAACAACGCTCATTACCACGCTATTCATGCGTGATATCGTGAAGGTCGCGGTTGATCTCAGTCTTTCCACCGTCTCGTTTGCAGGCTTACTTACCCTTTTTTTTGTCGGGGTGAACCTTTTCAGCAAAGACATCGACAAAAGAACTATTTATATGGTCATATCAAGGCCCATATCCCGGTCCCAATACCTTGTGGGGAAATTTCTCGGGCTTCTGCTTCTGGCCTTAACCGTGGGATTCCTGCTCGGAACCCTCTCCGCCCTTCCCGTTATCATGAGTAAAAGATTTTATTATTATAACGAGGCCAGGTTTGCGTGGGATGTATTTTTCATCGCCGTGGTTTACATATTTATTAAACTCGCGATCGTGTCATCGATCATCACTTTTTTTGCTTCATTGACCTCAAATTCATTCATGACCCTTGTGCTGACCATGGTCACCTATCTCATCGGGGAATCCACTGAAGGGGTTCGTTCTCTGCTGACGTCGGGAATCGAGGCGCAGACGGTAAGCCCCTTGCTTTCTACCCTGATGAACATCGCCTACTATGTATTCCCGAACATGTCAGCTTTCGATCTCAAAACACAGGCCGCCCACGGGTTGCCTGTCAGCCCGGCGTATATGTCCTGGACGGTACTCTATGCTCTTGTGTATATGACAGCCGTTGTTACCGCGGGAACATTGTTCTTCAGAAGGAGAGAATTCCCCTGATGCGGACTTTATTGATTGCCATTCTGGTTTTTGCACTCGCACTCGCAGCTAACGCCGTTGCGATCAATGGAGTCTCACGCGAGAGAGATGCCCTCAGGAAGGAAGAGGGCACCGGCCTCCTTTTTCCTTCATCGATCGCCAAGATCATTGCTCTTGAATATAAAGGCCTTGTAGCAGATGCCCTTTTTTCCAGAGCGCATACCTTTTACGGTGGTAAACTCATGCGCAGAGAGGACCTTTCAGAAGAGGAATGGTCCTGGATCTATAAAAGTGCGGACATAGCAACGGATCTTGATCCCTATTTTTTAGATCCATACTATTTTGGTGCTGTAAATCTTGCTTGGGAAGCGAACAGGGTCAAAGACGCCAATACCTTGTTGGAGAAAGCGCTTCGCTACAGAACGTGGGACTGGACCATACCATTCTATCTCGGTTTTAATCACTTCTATTTTCTTCAAGATAATGAAAAGGCCAGCGAGTACCTCATGGAAGCATCGCGGCGGCCCGGATCAAGTTCACTTATGGTCGATCTCGCGGTAAAATTGTCTTATAAAGTAAAAAGAACGGAGAACGCGATCATCTTTCTGGAAAATATCTTGAAAAGGACCGACGATGAGAAATTGCGGCGCGAATATGAGACACGTCTCCTGGCCCTAAGGAGGCTTCTCTATCTTGAAAACGGGGTTGCTTTCTACCGGGAAAAGTTCGGAAAGAAACCTCATGGACTGGAAGAGTTGATCCAACGGAAGATAATAAATGAAATACCAGCAGACCCTTACGGCGGCATTTTCCAATTAGATGCTCAAGGCAGGGTCAGCAGCACGAGTAATTTCATAACTCTCTATACACATAAATGATCTGATACGCTCCTATTTCCTTCTCCGTTCCTCATGCCTGATGTCGAGCTGTTTTAACTGCTCAATGCTTTTGTTGAGATGCTCGATGTTTTGTTTATACTGCTCGATGTTCTTGTTGAGGTTCTCATTCTCCCTTTCCAGTTCGACGATCACGCGGAGCAAGGACCGCCACTGCCGGGCCTCATTTGCCTTCTCATCGTCCGGATACATCTTCAGGAATTGATCAAATTCCTGATAAGCCGCTGCATAGTCTTTCAGAGAGTTATCATAATATGCCAGCGCCGATGCAAGCGCGAACTGGGCATGCGCAGCCCGCTCTGGATCGTTGGTATCTTTCGCAATTTGTCTGTAGGCATCGATCGCTTCGGGGTAGTCCCGCTCCTTGAGCAAACTTTCGGCGTGGTACATCTCGGTGTCCTGCCCCCCGATGATGCGGGCGCAGCCCGCCAGGCAGATCGATGCCAATAGCAGGACCACCATCAATCTTGTCACGCGCCCCTCCGTTTATCCACCACAAAGATGCTCTTGGGGATTGTTTTAGCATAGTCCTTGAGTTCTGCCGCGATCTCCGAGGCTTCAAGAGGGTTGGTGAGTTTCCGGCGCTCGTTCGTCACGATCGCAATGGAGATTGTCATGATGGGGAACTGCATCTCGATGCCCTGTCTCGTTTTCCCGAGGATGTAGCCCCGCTCCCGTTCTGCCGGATCGTAGAAATCGGGCATACGCTGGTCGAACTGATTGATGACCTCGGTCGAGATCTCGCGCATGTAGTCTGGCGTGGTGATGACCACGAAATCATCACCGCCGACATGGCCGATAAAATCATCAGGAGATCCTTTGGCCTTGACGGCATTCTCGATGATGCGCGCCGCCTCCTTAATGACCTCGCTGCCGTTAGCGTACCCGTAGCGGTCATTGAACGCCTTGAAATTGTCAAGATCAAGCACGCTGAAGGCGATAGGCTGGCCAGATTCGAGCCTCTTTTTCAGAACGTTCTCGATGGCGATCCCGCCCGGCAGTCGGGTAAGCGGGCTGGCGTCGAGGTACATCTCTTCCAGCTTTCGAAGCCTCTTCCCCATGGTGAGAAAGGCCTCCGAAAGGCTACCGATCTCGTCTTTTGTCTTGATCTCCGGGTCAAAGTCGAAGTTCCCCTCGGCAATGTGTTCCGTAGCTACCTTTAAACGGTTGATCGATGAGGATATATGATGGGTGACCACGAGTCCGGCAACGGCCCCGGCGACGATGCTGAAGATGCAGAGAAGGGATGTGGTGAAAAAGGCGGTGCCGCCGATGGTGCTGATCTGCTTCATCTTGATGTCCTGTGATTCCTTGGCGGAGGCGGACATGGTCTTGATCGTATCGAGGAGACTATCGAGCGTGTTTTTTAATTCGCTGTTTGAAATGGCCGATGCCTGCTTTATCTTGTTCATTCGGATCAGTTGTATTTCTTCGTTGAAAAGGTCCGTATACCGTCCGTAGAGAGCATCAATTTCGGCGATCGGCACCCCGCTCGTTTCGGGAAGTTTCCTGAGAGTAGAACGCCACAGGCGGAATTCATCGCCGCGTTTCGAGAACAGACCGCGCATGTCCTCACTTCTGAGAATGAAATAGCGTTTTTCGAACGTGTCCTGAGAGAGGAGGGCGTCGAGCATCTTATCGGCTGCTTCCTGCACAACGATATCAACCTGTACAATGCTCTTGTTCAAACTGTTGATCCGCTGCAGGCTGATAAGGGCGTATACGACGACGATGACCGTAAGCAGTACGAGCGTCATGTATCCTAAGAGCATTTTACTTGCTATGTTCAGTCTGGCAAAAAGTTTGGTGGGGACGAGCATGTCCAGGATCGCGGGGGGTATGGGGATGCGCATTTTCGATGGCCGGAAACTCACGCCTTGAGATTAACAAACAAACACAGTATTGTCAATACTATTATGGGGTTTGGGGCGCTTCATCCTGTATCTTCGATTCCTCGACGACGAAGGCGGCAGCTTCATCGCAGTATCTTCGAGGCTCTGTTCCCGGCAGGAACGCCTCCCGGATGGAAGATGGACAGGTGTCCGTGCTGAGAAGGCCGGTCTTGGGGTCGACTTGCTTGAAGATGATGCCTCCGGGCACGGAAAAGTCCTCAGCGTCACGCTCGGCATGCACTTTTTTCATGAATGCGAGCCACATGGGGAGCGCGGCGCGAGCACCAGTCTCTTTCGGCCCGATGCTCCGGTGGTCATCATAGCCGACCCAGACGCCGGCAACCATGTTTGGCGTGTACCCTATGAACCAGGCATCGCGGTAGTCATTAGTCGTGCCGGTTTTTCCGGCAGCAGGCCTGCCGAGTTCGCGGGCCTTCCATCCCGTTCCCCGTTCGATCACACCTCTGAGCAGGTTGGTTATGAGGTAGGAGGTCTCAGGTTTCATGACCTGGACCGGAAGTGTGTCGTTCGTGTAAAGAACGCGGCCGGAACTGTCAGTGATCATGCGGATAGAGACAGGGCCTAGTTTCGTACCGTGGTTTGCGAACACGGTGTAGGCCGAAGTCAGTTCGAAGAGCGTGACATCGGAACTACCGAGGGCCAGGGAAAGGTAGCGCGTAAGGGGACTCCGGATGCCGAATTTTCTGGCATACTGGATCGTTTCATCAACGCCGATTTTTTCCAGCAGTTTCACCGTCGGGATGTTAAGCGACTGGGCCAGCGCATTTCGCAGGGTCACGGGGCCCTGGTAGGTGTGCGTGAAGTTTTCCGGGGTCCAGTTCTTCTTCCGGTCCACCTTGATCGTCAGGGGCGAATCATCGAGGATATCGGTCGCGCCGAAGCCCTGTTCGAGCGCAGCCGCAAAGATGACCGGTTTGAACGCCGAACCGGGCTGCCTGAGGGCCTGCGTGGCACGGTTGAACTGGCTTTTACTGAAATCACGGCCTCCGACCATAGCGAGGATGTGGCCGGTTAGTGGTTCGATGGCGATGAGCGAGGCCTGAAGCGGCTGGGAGACGCCCGTTTTCCGGCGCCGTGCTTCAATTTTTGCAAGGCCATCCTTCACGGCCTGTTCGGCGTACGTCTGGAGTTCATCGTTGATGCTGGTGTATATATTGAGCCCTCCGGAGTACAGAATGCTTGCTCCGAAGCGTTCTTCGACCTTCTGCCGTACATACTCGACGAAGTAGGGTGCCGGTCCTCCCACTTTGACGGTCGGCTGCGACGGGAGGGGCACCCTCTTGGCATCATCGGCTTGCGCCCTGGTGATGCTCCCCGTTTCGACCATCCGGTTCAACACATAGGCCCGTCTGCCGAGGGCGCTCTGTGGCGCCTTGAACGGCGAATAGTATTTAGGAGACCGTGGCAGTCCAGCGAGCAGGGAGCATTCGGCGATATTCAGGTCCTTCGCGGATTTTCCGAAGTAGATTTGGGCCGCCGCTTCAACACCGTATGCGCCGCTACCGAAGTATATCTGATTAAGATAGAGCGAAAGGATTTCCTGTTTTGTGTACCGCTGCTCGATCCTGAGCGCAAGGGCCATTTCTTTGAGCTTGCGGGTGTAGCTCCGCTCCGGAGTGAGGAAGAGCACTTTCGCGAGCTGCTGCGTGAGCGTGCTCCCACCCTCCAGAACCTTGTGGGCGCGGATATTCCGGGTGAGGGCTCGGGCGATACCGCGAGGGTCAAGACCGTGATGGCTGTAAAACCGTGCGTCCTCGGCAGCAATGAGGGCATTGATCAGCATCGCGGGCACATCGGTGAGAGCCACGGGCGTGCGGTTTTCCAGGAAAAATTCGGCCAGCAGCTTGTTATTATCGGAATAGACCCGCGACGTAATGTTCGGCTTGTACTCTTCGAGGGTCCGGATCTCGGGCAGGTCCCAGATCGAGTACATGAGGAACCCCGCCGATCCGCCGATGAGCACGGCAGTAAGGATCAGGAAGAGATAGAAGATCAGGGACTTTCCTTTTATCATTGCCGTCATTATACCCTTGCGTCAATGAAAAAGTAAAGCGTATGAATGTGTTTCATGACTTGAGTTTTGAGGAGTAAAATGCTATGATAAAAATACGTCCGTTTTATCCTCAGAGACCATAACAAAAATCATCCATCATCAGGAAGGAGGAACATATGTCGTACACTGCCAAGGATTACAGCGCTTTAATCGGGATGAAAGGGTTCAGCGACACCCTACTCAAGAATCATTTCACACTCTACCAGGGATACGTGACCAACACTAACAAGGTCGCTGACGGTCTCACACAGATGCTGAAGGACGGCAAAACCAGCACACCGGAGTACGCAGAGCTTAAGAGGAGGTTCGGGTGGGAGTTCAACGGCATGCGGCTTCACGAGCTGTATTTCGAGAACCTCAAGGGCAGCAGCGGCATCAACAAGTCGGGGAAACTGGCAAAGAAGATGGAGAAGGACTTCGGCAGTGTGGAGGCGTGGGAAAAGGACTTCAAAGCCTGCGGGACCATGCGGGGGATCGGTTGGGTAGTGCTCTATCATGACGCGGCAGGCGATCGGCTGTTCAACTCATGGATCAACGAGCACGATGTTGCTCACCTCGCAGGCTGCACTCCGGTCCTGATCATGGATGTGTTCGAGCACGCCTATATGACTGACTACCAGCTCAAACGCGCCGATTACATCGAATCCTTCTTTGCGAACATCAACTGGAATGGCGCAGAATCGCGGATGAAATAAAGCAGTACGTCGCCCTCGATCAGGCAAGGTTTCTCTCTATCCTGCCCCTTGCCGAGGAAGGTCCATTCTTTTGGCGGGACGGCGAGGGCACCTGAGGGGCAGGGTATGCTCATTGCGCAAGCATTCTGCTCATCCGGTCATATTTCCCGAAGGAGCTGATAATGAAAAACGGATTGGTTATAGTTTTTACCGGAGACGGCAAGGGGAAAACGAGCGCGGCCATGGGGGTCGCGCTCCGGGCAGTCGGCCATCGGATGTATGTTTCCGTGGTGCAGTTCATCAAGAGCAGGAGTTCCTCCACCGCCGGCGAGGCAAGGGCCGCGGAACGGCTCGCGCCCGAGCTCGAATTCGTTTCCCTGGGCAGGGGGTTTGTAAGCTGCTGCGGGGATACGACTCCGCTGGCCGAACACAAGAAAACGGCCGCAGAAGCGATGCAGCACGCTCGTCAACGGATGTTTTCCGGGGCAT
Source organism: Nitrospirota bacterium (assembly GCA_963705595.1). GTDB lineage: Bacteria > Nitrospirota > UBA9217 > UBA9217 > UBA9217 > DASPSR01. The sequence goes on from CAVPKD010000001.1 coordinate 390,964, forward strand.
GGGACGTGCTTATCCTCGATGAGATCAATACGGCGGCGGCGCTCGGCCTTGTCGATATCGCAGATGTTCTCGCCCTGGTCCGGAGCAAACCGCCGAAGCTTCATCTCATTCTCACTGGCCGGGATGCGCATCCGGACCTCATCGCTGTCGCCGACCTGGTCACCGAGATGCGTTCCGTCAAGCATCCCTATGAAAACGGGATTCCTGCACGGAAGGGGATAGACTTCTGACGAAAACAAAAATCAAAAACGCAAATTGACTTTGCGCAGTCACAATGTTCAGTATATTTCTATACATACAGGCATGGATAGGCGCCTGTATCCCCATGCAATGAAAACTACCGCAGTAAGTATAATCATAGAAAACGAGCTATCGCTGCCGAGTCTCTTCGGAGATATGGATAAGAACCTCAGGCTCATCGAAAACACGTACGGAGTGATGTTGCATGCCCGGGGGAACAAGATCCAGATCGAGGGTGAGGAAAAATCCGTTGCGAAAGTTGAACATCTCATCAAACAGCTCGCCGCAATGTTGGAACAGGGGATCATCAGCCACAAGGATGATGTGAGCTCTGCCATCCATGCTTACGCTTCCAATCCATCGGCAGCCTTGAAGGACATCTTTCAGAAAGCGATCCCGGTATCGAGCAGGAAACGGCCCGTTGCGCCGAAGAACGAGACGCAGCGCAGATACATCGAGGCGATCAAACAGTTCGACATCGTCTTCGGCATCGGGCCGGCCGGCACCGGCAAAACTTATCTCGCCATGGCCACGGCGGTTTCTGCTCTTCTGCGGCGCGAGGTGAGCAGGATCATCCTCGTGCGACCCGCGGTGGAAGCCGGCGAAAAACTCGGTTTCCTGCCCGGTGATCTGTATGAAAAGGTCAATCCCTACCTGAGGCCTCTCTATGATGCTCTCTATGATATGATCGAAACGGAAAAGGCGAACAAACTCGTGGAACGCGGGGACATCGAGATCGCTCCACTCGCGTTCATGCGCGGGCGGACCTTGAACGATTCGTTCATCATCCTCGACGAGGCGCAGAACACCACCACCGAGCAGATGAAGATGTTTCTGACAAGGCTCGGCTTCAACTCGAAGACTGTGGTGACGGGTGACATTACCCAGATCGACCTCCCGAGCGACAGAAATTCGGGCCTGATCGAAGTGCAGAAGATCCTTGAGGGCATCGAAGGCATTCACTTCATGTATTTTACGAACCGCGACGTGGTGCGCCATAAGCTAGTACAGCAAATCATCAAGGCATACGAGAAATACGAGACAAGCGATGACCAGCAAACATGAGACCACCGGAAAGCTCCTTCCTAAGCTCCGGACCCCTGATCCCGACAGGGAAGACTCTTCAGAGGAGATCACGCGCACCATCATACTCAGGAACGTCGGGCTCGCGCTCATAACGACCCTCCTGCTGGCATTCGTGCTACTGCCGAGAACGCCTCTCCTGGAGCGGGGAGACGTGGCAGCGAGAAACATCGTAGCCCCCTACACGCTGTACATTGAGTACGTGGGACAGGACGAGACCCTTCTTTCCTACAAGGTAATGAAGGGCGAGGTCATCGTGGAGGCCGGCCATCGCGTCACGGAGCGGGCCGCACGGATCCTCGACGAATTGGGGCGCCGGGAGGGAATCGGCAACAGGTGGTACGCCTATATCGGGCTCTGCTTGCTCATCCTGGTCCTGTTCTACCTGTTCTATCGCGACATTAAGCGGTATCGCCCGTCGCTGATCACGGATACGAGGAAGATGTTTCTGATCTCGTTCCTGCTCCTCGTCACGGTGGTGGTATCGCTGTTTTCAAAATATATCTTCTCGCTCGTCGCTGACAGAATGCAGTTCGATATGGCCGCCATCGGGTTTGCCCTCCCCCTAGCCGCAGGCGCCATGCTAACGGGCCTCCTCCTCGATTTTCACTTGGCCCTCGGGTTCTCCTTTATCGTAAGCATTCTGTTCGGGGTCGTGTTTCGGGGCGACCCCTTCATGCCGATTTATTATTTCCTGGGGAGCATCGCTTCGGCGCTTTCGGTGTACCATTCCAAGAAGAGAACGGCAGTGCTCAGGGCGGGCGCGGTCACGGGACTCGTCAACATCATCGCCATCATCGGAATAGACCT
>CAVPKD010000002.1:0-544360 GCA_963705595.1 Nitrospirota bacterium
TTGATCAGCATCGCGGGCACATCGGTGAGAGCCACGGGCGTACGGTTTTCCAGGAAAAATTCGGCCAGCAGCTTGTTATTATCGGAATAGACCCGCGACGTAATGTTCGGCTTGTACTCTTCGAGGGTCCAGGATCTCGGGCAGTTGCCAGTTCGAGTACACGAGGAACCCCGCCGCTCCGCCGATGAGCACGGCAGTAAGGATCAGGAAGAGATAGAAGATCAGGGACTTTCCTTTTATCATTGCAGTCATTATACCCTTGCGTCAATGAAAAAGTAAAGCGTATGAATGTGTTTCATGACTTGAGTTTTGAGGAGTAAAATGCTATGATAAAAATACGTTCGTTTTATCCTCAGAGACCATAACAAAAATAACCATCGTCAGGAAGGAGGAACATATGTCGTACACTGCCAAGGATTACAGCGCTTTAATCGGGATGAAAGGGTTCAGCGACACCCTACTCAAGAATCATTTCACACTCTACCAGGGATACGTGACCAACACTAACAAGGTCGCTGACGGTCTCGCACAGATGCTGAAGGACGGCAAGACCAGCACGCCGGAGTACGCAGAGCTTAAGAGGAGGTTCGGGTGGGAGTTCAACGGCATGCGGCTTCACGAGCTGTATTTCGAGAACCTCAAGGGCAGCAGCGGCATCAACAAGTCGGGGAAACTGGCAAAGAAGATGGAAAAGGACTTCGGCAGTGTGGAGGTGTGGGAAAAGGACTTCAAAGCCTGCGGGACCATGCGGGGGATCGGTTGGGTAGTGCTCTATCATGACGCGGCAGGCGATCGGCTGTTCAACTCATGGATCAACGAGCACGATGTTGCTCACCTCGCAGGCTGCAATCCGGTCCTGATCATGGATGTGTTCGAGCACGCCTATATGACTGACTACCAGCTCAAACGCGCCGATTACATCGAATCCTTCTTTGCGAACATCAACTGGAATGGCGCAGAATCGCGGATGAAATAAAGTAGTACGTCGCCCTCGATCAGGCAAGGTTTCTCTCTATCCTGCCCCTTGCCGAGGAAGGTCTATTCTTTTGGCGGGACGGCGAGGGCACCTGAGGGGCAGGGTATGCTCATTGCGCAAGCATTCTGCTCATCCGGTCATATTTCCCGAAGGAGCTGATACTGAAAAACGGATTGGTTATAGTTTTTACCGGAGACGGCAAGGGGAAAACGAGCGCGGCCATGGGGGTCGCGCTCCGGGCAGTCGGCCATCGGATGTATGTTTCCGTGGTGCAGTTCATCAAGAGCAGGAGTTCCTCCACCGCCGGCGAGGCAAGGGCCGCGGAACGGCTCGCGCCCGAGCTCGAATTCGTTTCCCTGGGCAGGGGGTTTGTAAGCTGCTGCGGGGATACGACTCCGCTGGCCGAACACAAAAAAATGGCCGGAGAAGCGATGCAACACGCTCGTCAACGGATGTTTTCCGGGGCATGGGACGTGCTCATCCTCGATGAGATCAATACGGCGGCGGCGCTCGGCCTTATCGATATCGCAGATGTTCTCGCCCTGGTCCGGAACAAACCGCCGAAGCTGCATCTCATCCTCACGGGCCGCGATGCGCATCCCGACCTCATCGCCATTGCCGACATGGTAACGGAAATGCGCTCCATTAAGCATCCCTACGAAAACGGCTTGCCTGCCCGGAAGGGAATCGATTTTTAAAAAGTAAAATTGACTTTGGAATTTCAAAATGCTAATATAACATACATACAGGCAAGGATAAATAGTCCTGTATGTCCCGATGCAATGAAAACCACCGCAGTAAGTCTGACCATAGAAAACGAACGGTCGCTGCCGAGTCTCTTCGGAGACCTGGACAAGAACCTCAGGCTGATCGAGAACACCTACGGCGTGATCCTGAACGCCCGGGGCAACAGGATCCAGATCGAGGGCGACGAAAAATCGGTCACGAAGGTGGAACGTCTCATCAGGCAGCTTGCCGACATGCTCGCCCAGGGTGTCATCACGCCAGAAAGACGATGTGAGCACGGCCATCCATGCCTTTTCCGCCAATCCCTCCGCTGCCTTGAAGGACATTTTTCAGAAAACGATCCCGGTCTCGAGCAGGAAGCGGCCTGTTGCGCCGAAGAACGAGACCCAGCGAAAGTACGTCGAGGCGATCAAGGCAGTACGATATCGTGTTCGGCATCGGTCCGGCCGGCACCGGCAAAGACCTATCTTGCCATGGCCACGGCGGTTTCCGCGCTCCTGCGGCGCGAGGTGAGCAGGATCATCCTCGTGCGTCCCGCGGTGGAGGCGGGTGAAAAACTCGGCTTCCTGCCCGGTGATCTGTACGAAAAGATCAATCCCTATCTGCGGCCGCTCTATGACGCGCTCTATGACATGATCGAGACGGAAAAGGCGAACAAACTCGTGGAGCGGGGGGACATCGAGATCGCCCCGCTGGCGTTCATGCGCGGCCGAACGCTGAACGACTCCTTCATCATCCTCGATGAGGCGCAGAACACGACCTCCGAGCAGATGAAGATGTTCCTTACCCGTCTGGGGTTCAACTCGAAGACCGTGATCACCGGCGACATTACCCAGATCGACCTGCCGAGCGGCAGGAACTCGGGGCTCATCGAGGTCCAGAAGATCCTCGAGGGTATCGAAGGCATCCGCTTCGTCTATTTCACGAACAAGGACGTGGTGCGCCACAAGCTGGTGCAGCAGATCATCAAGGCGTACGAGCAGTACGAGGGACACGAATGAACAGCAAGAATGAGACCATGGCAAAGCTCCTGCCCAAGATCTCAGACTTCCAGATCACGACCATGACGAAGGAGTCGCCGGCAGCCATCGCAGCGCCGTCATGCTCATCAATATCGCTTGCCCTGGTGACGGCACCGCTCCTGTCGCCTTGTGCTGCTGCCGCGGTTCCCGCTCCTGAAAAAGGGGATACTGGCGACCAGGAATATCGTTGCGCCCTATACGCTCTACGTCGAGTATCCGGGGCCGGACCAGACCGTTATGTCCTACAAGTGTCAACAAGGGCGAGGTCATCGTTGAGGCGGGACACCGGGTATCGGAAAAGGCTGACGGATTCTCGACGAGATGGCGCGCCGCGAGGGGATCGGCAGACCGGCTGTATGCATACGTCGGGCCTGACGATCCTCATCCTGTCTGGTCTTTTACCTGTTCTACCGCGACATCAAACGGTACCGCCCGGCGCTGATCACGATGACGTCAGAAAGATCATTCCTGCTCGCGTTCCTGCTGCTCGTGACGGTCATCGTGTCGCAGTTTTCCAAATATCATCTTCTCGCTCTCGCCGACAGCCTTTGCGCTTGATGCCGCCACCATCGGATTCGCCCTGCCCGTGGCCGCGGGCGCCATGCTGGTGAGCCTGCTCCTCGATTTTCATCTGGCACTGGGATTCTCCTTCGTCGTCAGCATGCTGCTCGGCATCGTGTTCCCGGGCGATCCCTTCATGCCGATCTATCTATTTCCTCGGCAGCATCATGGCGGCCTTATCGTGATCCGGTGCAAGAAGCGGACGGCGGTGCTTAGGGCCGGCGCGCTGACCGGGCTCGTCAACTTCGTCGCCATCATCGGCATCGACCTGTACCAGGGAGAGCTTCTGACCCGGGGACTCTACGACCTGAGCGCGGGTTTCCTCGGCGCGGTCATCGTCTCCATGCATCGTCTCGGTGACCCTGCCGTTCTTCGAGACCGCTCTTCGACATCGCCACGGACATCAAGCTCCTCGAACTTCTGGACCCCAACCAGCCGCTGCTCAAGGAACTGGTCTACAAGAGCCCCGGGACCTACCACCACAGCATCGTCATCGGGAACCTGGCCGAGGCCGCCGCCGAGGCCATCGACGAGAACCCGCTCCTCGCACGGGTCGGCGCCTACTACCACGACATCGGGAAGATCCAGAAGCCGGAGTACTTCATCGAGAACCAGCGCATCAACGAGAACAAGCACGATCGCCTCATGCCGTCGATGAGCAGTCTGATCATCGCGTCCCACGTCAAAGACGGCGTGGAGATGGCGCGTGCAGCACAAGCTCCCGTCGGCGGTCATCGACATCATCCGGCAGCATCACGGCACACTCGCTGATCACCTATTTCTACCAGAAGGCAAAGGAACTCCAGCCCCTACGCAGTATCGCGGAGCAGGATTATCGCTATCCCGGCCCCCGCCCACGGACCAAGGTCGCCGCCATCGTCATGCTGTCCGACTCCGTCGAAGCGGCATCGCGGACCCTCGACGACCCGACACCCCAGCGCATCCAGGCGTCTTACGAACAGCGTCATTACCCGCATCTTCCTGGACGATCAGCTCAGCATGTGCGATCTCACGCTCAAGGACCTGCGGGAGATCGCCAAGAGCTTCAATCTCATCCTTACCGGCATCTTTCACCATCGGATCGACTATCCCGGCATGGATTTCGGCGGAGAAAAAAAACGCAGTGAACATCAGGATAAAAAGCACTCTGAGGAAGCGAAGACCGCCAATGGCGCGCTAAGGACAAAGCTGCGGAAACTGCTGCGGAGCGTCCGGTCATCCTAACGCCGAGGTGAGCGTCCTGTTCGTCGGCGACCGGGCCATGCGCTCCCTCAACCGGCGGTACCGCGGCAAGGACAGGACCACCGACGTGCTCTCGTTCTCGCTGCGGGAAGGGACGTTTCCCCGCATCCAGCCCAATGTCCTCGGCGATATCGTGATCTCCGTACCGGCTGCCGCACGCCAGGCAGCGGAAGCAGGGCATCCTCTCATCCGCGAGATCGAACGGCTTCTGGTCCACGGGCTTCTCCACTTGCTGGGCTATGACCATGAACAGGGCCTCACGAAGCCCGCAGCATGGAGCGGCAGGGAGCGGAAGCTGCTGAAAGGCCTTTCCCGATGAAACCCAAAACATGGATCGACAGCGCGAACGTGGCGATCGAAGGGATCATCTACTCCGTCAAGACCCAGCGGCATATGCGCTATCATCTGTTCGCCGCGCTTGGCCGCACTCATCCTCAGCCTCGTCCTGAACATCATCGACGGACGGAGTTCATCCTGCTGTCCATGGCCATCGTGCTCGTCCTCGTCACCGAGATGCTGAACACGGCCATCGAGGTGACGGTGGACATGATCTCCGAGAGAGTACCATCCCTAGGCGAAGATCGCCAAGGACATCGCCGCCGGTGTGGTGCTCATCGCGTCGATCGGTGCGCTGATGCTCGCGTATCTTATTCTGTATCCGGCGTTTCGGACATCGGTCCTCACGGGGGTCTGGCACCTCCGGAAGGCACCGAACGACGTTGTGGCCTTCGTTTCGCTTGCGTCGTCGTCATCATCGTCATTATCATCAAGGCGCTTCTCGGCAAGGGAGAGCCGCTCAGGGGCGGCATGCCGAGCGGTCATGCGGCGGTATCGTTCTCCATCTGGATGGCGTCCCTCTACCTGGCGCAATCGACGCCCGTGGGGCTCCTGACCTTTCTGCTCGCGCTCATGGTAAGCTGGAGCAGGTGGTCGAGCGGGATCCACCGCCCTATCGAGGTCGTGGCGGGTGCGGCGCTCGGCGCAGGTCTGACGGCACTGTTTTTCTGGCTGTTCAGCACGTAGCGGAACGACGGCGGAGGCATTGGTGATCGACACGATCATGAACAATCTGATATCATCGGTCGATGGCGCGCAGGCGGCGATCTTTCTGGACGGCGACGGAGAGTCGATCTCGCAGGTAGGGAAATTGAACAAGGACATGCAACTGCTCGGTGCATGGAAGGAGATCCACCTCGACCGGATCAAGGAAATATCGAGGCGGCTCGGACTCGGTACGGTCCAGGCTGTGCTGTTCTCGCTTGAAGAGGGGAATGAACTGGTCGCGCCGGTCGCCGACGAGTACTGCATCCTGCTCTTTCTGTCAGCCTATGCCAGTCCTCAGAATGCCATGGCAGAGCTCACCAAGGCGATCGAACTGTTGAAGCAGGATATCGGATAGCGGGCTTAAAACTGGTCGAACATCCCGAGCTTTCTGAATTTTTCATACCGCAGCCTGACGAGTTCACCGGGCTGCATGTTCCTGATCTCCGCAAGGTTCCTTGTCATGGCCTCTTTCAGCAGTTCGGCGGCCCTCCGCGGATCACGATGCGCGCCGCCGACGGGCTCTTCCACCACCTCATCGATAACCTTCATCTGGAAAAGGTCCTGCGCCGTTATCTTGAGCAGATCGGCGGCCTCATTCGCCTTCGAACCGTTGTTCCAAAGGATTGCCGCGCAGCCCTCGGGAGAGATGACGGAGTAGGTCGAGTGTTCGAGCATAAGCACGCGGTCTGCGACACCGAGTGCGAGTGCGCCGCCGCTTCCGCCTTCGCCGATCACCACGGTCACGATGGGGATTTTAAGGCCAGACATCACGAACAGATTCCGGGCGATCGACTCTCCCTGCCCGCGCTCTTCAGCTCCAATCCCGGGGTAGGCTCCCGGTGTGTCGATGAAGGTGATGAGCGGTTTCCTGAATTTCTCGGCGAAGCGCATCACGCGGAGCGCCTTGCGGTATCCTTCGGGGTTGGGCATTCCAAAATTGCGCTGGATCTTCTCCTTGGTGGTCCGGCCTTTCTGATGTCCGATGACGGTTACGGGCATGCCGTCGAGTCTGGCCATGCCGCAGACGATGGCGGGATCATCGGCGAAACTGCGGTCGCCGTGCATCTCCATGAAGTCCGTGAGCATAGCCTCGATATAGTCCAGGGTATAGGGGCGATTTGGATGACGCGAGATCTGCGCTTTCTGCCAGGGGGTGAGCCTCGAATATATCTCGGCGCGTAGCTGGTCGGCCTTCTTATGGAGTTTGAGGATTTCTTCTTCGAGGTCTATGCTTCCGCTGGAAGTAAAGAGCGTGAGCTCCTCGATCTTTTTCTCAAGATCGGCGATCGGTTTTTCGAAATCCAGGTATTCCGGCGGCAAATCGCACTCCTCTTAGCTGATTAAGATGCAGAATGCAGTTACTTTGTCATGTTTGGCATCGACTAGACTGCCTGTGCACGGTATCGAGAGTAGACAGTATTATCTGATATTAACACCCTATTGTCAAGGATTTGTTCGGATGACGTGGGATGGAATGGTCTCCAAAAGGCTGAATATGGCTTGTTTTACCCACTACCGCACGTTCTCATGCCTCACACACATCAACACATGTATTCTCTTATCAAGGAATGCCGCACCCTTAAAAAGCAATTTATGACTCTTGATCCTTCCAAGTATTATCCTGGTATCTGCCGATGCGAGGTTGCGCTTCCTGTCATTCCCATGAACATTTTTACCAGAAGGCAGTAAAACAGGAGTGGGAAAGCAGTGCGTTTCACATCGCCATAAAGCAGGTGATCGAGAAACATCCTCCTTGAACTCCAGAGGTCTTATCGGTCGTTCACTGATTGTATCGTGCATCCTGTATTACATCCCTTTTTTAAATCCTCTTGCCTTTTCCGCTGAGTTATAGTACCTTTTTCATAAAGGGGAGACGCAGCAATGCACACCTTTCTTATTATGGACGCCACTCTCCCGTACCATGGATAGTATTTTCCGGAAGGCGGAGATAAAGCGCATCCCCGGCAGAGTGAAGGCATATGGCAGAATGCAAAGACGGCGCCTCTGGCAGCGCATCTGAACGTAACAGCCGCTACCTGCTGATCGTGGACAGTGACGCCGATGAGCTGTATTACACCGCGATGCTTCTCCAGCGGTTTGAATACAACATCTGCACAGCCAGGAATGCTGATGAGGCGATCGAGATGGTGTCCGTTGCTCTGCCCACCCTCATCATCAGCGAGCTTTCCCTGACAGGCAGGAATGGACTCGAACTTTTCCAGCAACTGAAGGAGAACCCCAGTTCCGCCTTGGTACCGGTGATCATCAAGGCCTTGGACCCATCACCGGAAGTTGAGAGGAAATGCCTCCAGGCAGGAGCAGCGCTCATCAAGAAGCCGATCCAGGCCGAGGATCTGTACCGCATCGTCCAGTTGACGATCGAGAATACCCCACGAGAAAATATCCGCATCTACACCCGGCTGCCCGTGATGGTGAACAACAAGCCGCTTGACTGCGGTGGGGAAGGTGAATGCGCGACCGTGCTTTCCCATCACGGTATATATGTGCGGACACTCAAGCCCGCTCCCGTTGGCTCGAAGCTTTCTCTGCAGATAGTCGTCAAAGACCGGACCATTGCGCTCGAGGCTCTGGTCCTCTACAGCCACCGTTTCGGCGAGGGGCCTTTCAAAGAGCCGGGCATGGGGCTCAAGTTCATCAGCATCGCGCCCAAAGACCAGGATTTTATCCGGCAGTTCATCAGGGAAGAGGTCACGAAGGGCATCAAGCCGGCCTGACACCAGGTTCTTAGCAGCAAGAAGAACATATGAACATGTTTTTTTCAAGGGGACTTGGTTCCCAAAGAGTCAGGTTCACGACACTATGAATGCTCTTTTTTTTGCGTCCCTGCGCGTGAAATACGCGTTTTCATTATGTGCTGTGTGGTAAAATTAGTTTTGAGCCCCTGTTTTTTTGCATCAAGGAGGACAGCTATGGATCGTATTGCTCGCAGGATCATAGTGCGGGTGGTTTCACTTATGATGGTCGCAGGGATCATGGTTTTCGCCGGATGCGAAGGCGGGCCTCCCAAGGTGAGCATCGAAGGCGCACGGGCAGAATTGTCGTCGGTGATGCGTGATGAAGGGCTGGTGTACCTGAAGATCATGAACGCAGGTGGCAGCGACATGCTCATCGGCATAAAGCCCGGCATCCCCGGCGCCATTGCGGACTTCCACGAAATGAAAGGCACCATCATGGTCATGACGAAGGCCATGCGCATCCCGGAAAAGAGCACGGTGGAGCTTAAGCCTATGGGGTCGCATATCATGCTCGTGAATATGCCCAAAGAGGTGAAGGAAGGGTACCGGTTCACCCTCACGCTCCTGTTCAAACGATCAGGGGAAATGCAGGTGCCTCTCGAGTTCATGAAGGCGCAGGAGCAGCCCATGACACACGAGCACCACATGTAGTCCCCTCTAGTGAGAGACCAGTCGGAGATTGCTCGCTCCATATGGCGGGCAGGAAATGCAGCTTGCGAATAGTGAGACATGCCCTGCCCGAACAGACTGGAAAAGCCCATATCTCTGCCACGTCTCCACGAGGTGGATCCGAAGTCTGTCATTCGTGTTCCGGGGTCCAACCGGTCCCGGGACTTCTCTGGAATAAGTACCTGAGGGGAGAAACCATGCACGACACGTCGTCGGGCGCGCAGAACCGAAGGAACCGCTATATCCTGATCGTGGACAGCAAAACCCAGGAGCTGTTTTCTACCTCCCTGCTCCTTCAGCGGTTCGAGTACCAGGTCTGGTCCGCGAACACCGCAGGCCAGGCCCTTGAGATGGTCTCCGTTGCAATCCCGGCCCTCGTCATTGCCGACCTGGTCCTCCCGGGCATGAGTGGCATGGACCTCTTCCATCTGCTCAGACAGGATCCGCGCACCGCTTCCCTCCCCGTCGTTTTCCTGATCCCAGCTGGTGACCGCATTGCAGAGACACGGTGCCGCGACGTGGGAGCTGCTGGCTGGATCTCGAGGCCAATCCAGACCGAGGACCTCTACCGGACCGTCCAAGCGGCTATTGAGCCCAATCCGCGCAAGAATATCCGGATCCAGACACGGATGGCAGTGTCTGTGAACAACGAACCGCTCAAGTGCATCGAGGGCCAGTGCGCTTCGATTCTGTCCGAGCATGGTATGTACGTGCAGATCCCGCGGCCTTATCCGAGGAACGAACATCTGTCCGTGCAGATCAAGATCAACAACCGGACTGTCTCTGCCGAAGCCACGGTTCTTTACCGACACACCTACGGTGAGGGCCCGTTCAAAGAGCCCGGCATGGGGCTCAAGTTCATCAGCATCGCGCCCAAAGACCAGGATTTTATTCGACAGTTCATCAAGGAAGAGGTCACGCGAGGCGTTAAAAAAGAGTGAGCGCCACCAAAGGAGATGAGTGTGAATACTATCATTCCCGGATGGCGGCTCAACTATCAACCGTATGGATCCGACCATGAGGGGTGGACCTGATCCCACAAGGTCCCTGTTTTGGGGGAAAGGACAATGACTGATAGAGCAAAGGACAAGAACGAGATCATGAACCGCTTCATCATGGTGGTGGACGGAGACACCAATGACCTGGTCTATACCTCCATCCTGCTCCAGCGCTTCCAGTACCACGTGTGCACCGCGAAGACTGCTGCCGAGGCCCTGGCCATGACAGCCATTGCCCCGCCGGTCCTCGTGGTCACCGCACAGTTTCTGCCCGACATGAGCGGCTACGATCTTTTCCTGAGGCTTAAGCTCGACCCTCGGACCTCCGAGGTCCCGGTCATTGTCATCACCCATGCAGGGGACCTGCTCACGGCGCAGCGATTCCGGGAGGCAGGTGTTGCTGCCTGTCTCGACAAGCCGGTGCAGGTGGAGACACTGTACACGGCGGTCCAGGCCGCAATCGAGTCGAGGCCTCGCAAAAACCTGCGGATCACCACCGTGCTTCCGGTGACCGTGAACGGCGTGCTCATGAGCAGAGACGCGGGCGAGTGCGCAACGGTCCTCTCGGAACACGGCATATACATCCGAACCCTCAAGCCCGCTCTGGTGAACACACGGCTCCTGCTAACGATCCTCGTCAAGAACAGGCTCGTTTCCGTGGACGCTGTGGTCCTTTACACCTACGGCCACGGCCAAGGACTGTTCAAGGAGCCGGGCATGGGCCTCAAGTTCGTCCGGATCGAGCCCGAGGACCGGGAGTTCATTAGACAGTACATCCGCGAGGAGATCACCAGGGGTGTTGCACCGAGCGCTGCGGATCGTCTGGTGCTCCCGGACAACAAGTAGCAGGTGCATGTATACGGGAGGCTTTTGTTTCATGCCGGATCCACTGAGAGACAAGAAGGTAGAGGAAGGTTCTATGGATGAGAACATACGAAGCACAGCATCAGGCGGCTATGACCGAAACAGCCGTTTCATGCTGGTCGTGGAAAGCGACGCCAACAACCTCTTCTACACGTCCATGCTCCTTCAGCGGTTCGATTTTCGTATCTGCATGGCCGCTACAGCCGAGGAGGCCCTCGCCATGGTGCCAGTCGCCGTGCCGTCCCTCGTCATAACCGCGCTGGATCTCAAAGGCATGAACGGTCTCGAGCTTATGCAACAGCTCGCTGGTAATCCAGCCACCGCCTCCGTTCCCGTCATCGTCCTGACCAAGCAGGGTGATCTGGTCGGCGATAAGCGCTGCCGTGATGCTGGGGCAGCCGACTGCCTGGACAAGCCGATCCAGGCCGAACAGATATTTCGGGCCGTCGAGGCGGCCGTAGAGACAACGCCGCGCTCCAGCATTCGTATCCGGACGCGACTGCCCGTGACCGTAACCAACATGCCGTTCGTTGATGCGGAGGGCGCGAGCGTTTCGGTGCTGTCGGAGCATGGAATGTTCCTGAAGACCCTGAGACCTGCTCCCCCGGACACACGGCTGTCCCTCCAGATTGGCTTGAACGACCGGATCATAGCCATCGAAGCCGTGGTCCGGTCCAGCTACCAGATCGGTGAAGGGCCTTACAGTGAGCCAGGCATGGGGCTCCAGTTCGTGCGGACGTCGCCGCAGGACCAGGAGCTTATCAGGCAGTTCATCCTGAACGAAGTCACGCGGGGCATCACGCCGATGTGAGGCCCTAGGGGAGATGATCCGGTCTGATTCAGTATCTGCAAGGTTTAGTGAACCCCAGCCCCCGGTTGTAAAACGAGAAATCATGATCGGTAAGATTTACAAAATAGGTCTCCTGACCGTCACTTCCTGTTGCTGGCCGTTTTTATTTCCACGCTGCAGAAGGACCGATATCAGGGAGTGAACGAGTAATGAGGGCAGCATTGGCATCTTCGATCATGACCAGATGCAACGTCGTTCAATTGATAACATCGATACCTAATATAAGCAAAATTCGCAAAGGTTCACGTGTTGAAGATCGGCGGACATTCACGGCGAACAAGATTGTTTTATCCGTGTATATCCGTGGTTCAGTCTGCTGAAGCGCTCCGACGGTCTGATCGCTGATCGTTGAATATTGAATGTCTGGTGAATCCTATGTGTGAATTCTGCACAAAACACGGCGAAGGAAAGATCTGGTATAAGAACGCGAGAAATTATGCCGATGATCTTCTGTCCGATCTGCAGCGCAGACGTTATATCGAGAACTTCCTGACCTCTGCGTTCAAAGAAGGATTCGAGACGCTCGGAAGGCTCGAGACCATCTACAGGAAGAAGGGCAGGCTGCCGGAAGCGGTAAAGGCCGCCCTGGTCTCCAAGGCAAAGGCGGAGCATTTCGGCCAGGTCCTGCCGATCGAAGAGATCAGCGAGGTGGTCAGGCAGGCCAGGACCGTGGTGCGCATGCCCTGTGCCTGCCGCTGGAATATCGAGAAGAAAGAAGAACGCTGCTGCTACGCGGTGAGCTACGGCCCTGAGGCCTGGTACAAAGACATCGACATGGGTTACTTCGGCAAAGCATCCGATGAAGGCTTGGAATCGCTCACACCGGGCAATGCAATAGCACAGATGAAAGAAATGGAAGAGCAGGGCGCAGTCCATACCATCTGGACCATGATGACCCCGTTCATCGGCGCGATCTGTAACTGTTCTCCTGAGGAATGTCTTGCCATGAGGACCCTGTCCCGAACCAGGGTTGAGACCATGGAACGGGCCGAATATGTGGCCAGAGTCGATGAAGCGCTCTGCACCGGGTGTGGGCTGTGCGATGCCCGATGTCATTTTCAAGCGATTGACAGCCGCACCAGGACCGGCGGATCCCTTGCACGGATTGATCCGCAGAAGTGCTTTGGCTGCGGTTTATGTCGAAGGGCATGCAGTGCAGGGGCGATTTCGCTGGTGTTGCGATAAGGAAACGCACGGAAGCCTGTTGTTCAGGAAGTCTTACAGACCAGCAGCGAAGTAAACCTGACACTCAAACGTCCGCGAAGAAAACCGCCCCGTCCTTGGTAGGTCTTGAGAACAAGAAGGGCAGGAACCAGGGATGGTCCCCGCCCGAATGCGTGTTCATCCCGACTTTCCGTTAGAAGCAGGAAGGAATGGAAACGGGATTTATGACAGACCACAGGTTCTTCACGCCTTGGCCATTGGTGTCGCCCGGAGCCTTGTCGTTCGCGAAATAGTAAAGCGGCCAGTTTTTGAAGGTGGTCTGTTTCTTGCCGTCAGGTCTTGTGAATTCTCCGAAATCCTTGGCATCGGACCCTGCTGGGGCCTTGATCTGCTCAGCATGGTAGATAGGCCATATTTCCAGGCACGGCCCGGCACAGGCGTTCCGGTCCGGCTGGTCTTTCTTGAAATAGTAGAGGGTCATGCCCTTTCCATCCGCGAGGTAATTCCCGACCCCCTCCTTGTACTTTATCTGCGGAGTATCGACAACAGCGACGGCCAGACCTGTAAGGACCAGTACGAGAACAGCCGCTGTGACTATCATACTTATGGCGTATCTGCTCTTCATGGATATCTCCTTTCTTTTCATTCCAATAGGTTGAAAACCAACCAACTCCTCATCTCGGCAGATTCCGGCATGATAAAGAAGCCTTACATTGAGGATAACAAAGGTCCTGTATTTTGTCAAGGCATGGCATCGATCACCTTCACTGCACACAGCCCTACTCGAAAAAAAAACTATCACAACCTTGATTTTTTGTCCTTTCTGTACTATTCTCAAAATAGTGATCGATGATCCCACGCCCGCATTGTTGCATTATTCCTTATACTCTGCGGCAGATAATATTTACCTTTTCAATCGCGATAGAATGTTATCTGAACCATAGAATCTGATCGAGGAACTGACTGAAACCCTCCAGCAATAGATGATAGAATTCCGCGGTGCTCGCGACCGGGGAAAAGGAGGTCTCTCATGCTCGAACTGCTTAACAAGAGAAGAAGCACAAGAAAGTTCAAGGTCGACCCCGTTGCTGATAAGGATTTGCAGGACATCCTCGAGGCGGCAATGAATGCACCTTCGGCAGTGAATGAACAGGCCTGGCAGTTCATCATCCTCTCCGGGTCAATGCTTGATGAATTCCTGGCGATCAATACGAACACGCCCGAAGGCGCGCCTGTGGGCATCCTGGTGTGTCAGGACCTGAGGGCAGAGAAGGCCAAGGGCTACGCAGTGCAGGACTGTTCAGCTGCAACGCAGAATATCCTTCTGGCGATCCATGCAAAAGGACTGGGCGGCGTGTGGACAACGGTATTCTCGCAGAATGCGGACAAGATCAAGTCGCTGCTGAAGATACCGGGGAGGGTAGAGCCGTTCTCATTCGTTCCCATCGGCTATCCGGTTGAGAAACCGGCAAAGGTGAAAAGCAGGTACGATGCAAAGAAGGTCCGCAGGAACGCATGGTAATGGTCACGCGTTAAGAACTCTTTCCCACGGATCCCAGTGACTGTCTCGGTATAGAGAAAGAAATTCAGCCAAGGAGCAATATAATTTCAACAGGAGGAGACCCTATGGACTATCTGGAAAAAATTGACTGGAAGGAGATCAAGAAAGACCTTCAGAAGGGGCTGGAAAAAGGCATGGCCGCGATGAAGAAGGGCGCTATCGTAGCTCAGAAAAAAGCAGGAGAGCTTACCGAAGAAGGAAAGCGGCAGTTCAAGGTCTTGACACTCAAGACCAAAGTCCACGAGGCGGTTTCCGACCTGGGAGCACGGGTCTATTCCCTCATGAACAGCGCGAAGGCGAAGAACCCAGCACTCGACGCCGGAGTGAAGGATCTCGTGGTTAGGATCAAGGACCTCGAGGCGCAGATCGCAAAAGTCGAAGGGGAGGGTAAGGCGGCGAAGTCCGGTGTGGGCAAAAAGAAGTGATCTGAGGGCGATACTGTTCTTTTCATAATCGGGCTTATGGATAATAAAAATCTTCCGTGTGACAATCGTGCCGGCTGAGCTTATCCAGGGCTCAAAGTCTGAAAATGAGCTGGAGGAATGAGAAAACTTCCATCATGTCTTCGACTTCCTTAATAGACCCATGGAGCATAGGCAGAGGTCCGGAGCATTATCTAACGCGTTTCAACGGAAGGGAAATCCGACGGCCCGGTCGCGACCTGACCACGGACCCTGAAGGAAAGGGAGAGTTCCAATTTTGAGATCAAGACCCCGGCGGGTCTTGGTCTGCGTAGACAGGAGGGCAGCAATGGCCAAACTCGTATGTCCGACACCGGGATTTGAAAAATTGTTGGTGGCAACCGACGGGTCTGAGTTCAGCAAGGCCGCGGTACAGGAGGCGATGGATATTGCCGGCGCCTGTTCAAGCGCCTTGTATGTTCTGCACGTGATCGAGGTGAGCGCCGAGATCGAGTTATGGGACGCGCAGTCCGCGGAAAAGCTCGAGAGGGACATGAGAATATATCTCGAGGGGATAAAAGCGAGGGCTGCACGGCGCGGCGTCAAGTGTGAGGTCATCATGCACATGGGCGATGAACCCTACAGATTCATCGTATCCGAAGCTGTAAAGCGGAAAATCAGCACGATCATCATGGGCAGCCACGGCCGCACCGGACTCAGACGGCTCATGATGGGCAGCGTGGTATCGAGGGTCATCGGTCACGCGCCATGCAAGGTGCTGGTGGTACCCATAAAAGCGAAAAGATAAACATCTTGGTACCGAACGAGATCTGGGCTATCCCCGGTGAGGTAACAGGGTGCTCTCGCAAGCATGAGATAGCGTGATCTGATATCGAACAGGAAGCGTCTCATCTCGCACCGGGTCACAAAAAAAGGGCGCCGCAAAGCATGCTAGACGCCCTCTTCCTATCGGCCGCATGAACGCGGCTTTTTTACCTGGGTCGACACTAGCCGCACCCGACACAAGTGCTCTCACTGGAGCGAAAGCAGTTTATGCGACCGCCTGCCGGAGCTTCTCTATACCTTCGGTATACACCTTCTTGCTCTCTTCCATTGCGTTGGTCACGGCAGTTCTTCCTTCTCCGTAGAGAACTTTGCCTTTTTCAACGGCTGAAGAGACCCGGTCTTTCGTGTTCGCGGCAAGTCGTTTCAGGTCTTCCCTGACTTCAATCCCAGATTTTGGGGCCAGCAGAAGCGCTATTCCCACACCGATGACACTGCCCGCCAGCATCGGCAGCAGCACAGAACGTTCATCTTTTTTCGTGAACTTTTCAAGCTTCTCTATCCCTTCGACGTAAGTCTTCTTGCCCGCTTCCACGGCGTTGGCGACAGCTGTTCTGCTTTCCGCGTAGATTTCCCTGCCCTTATCTACGGCTTCTGAGACCTGGTCCCGCGTGATATTTGCGATCCGCTTCAGGTCTTTCCTGACCCTTATTCCCGGTTTCGGCGCCAGCAGGAGCGCCGTGCCCGCCCCGATGAAACCGCCCACCAGGATCGGCACTACCATCGAACCTGCTCTATTCAAGAATCTCTCCTTCATAATCATCACTCCTTTCTTTTGCAGCGTACCATTGGGGGGGGGTTCGGCCCCTTTGATGACATCAACCTTCAGACCTGTACTCTTCGCATCCGCTACGCTACCGGGCAGGTCCTTTAGGAAGGGAAAATAAATCACCCGATGCCTCAACGAATCATGCATTGCGAAAAACTTTTGAAAGGCGTTCTTAGTTACATTATAGCACTATATGGGTGTCCGGGCAGCGCATGACAGATAAGATCAAGGAGAAACAAGAAAGATCAATGAAGAAAAGAGGGAGAATGGCAGCCATATCTGGATCTAAGGCTCTATTGTTACGAGCGAACGGAACTCTATTCTGTACTATGAACTTTGTGCGGGTCGATGACCTGATCTTTGTCTCTGTTAGATATATTAACCATAGTCAATGAATTGACAGAGTATTCTTGCCAGACTGTAAGGACATGAGCTGATATCAAACGATGAGTACCCTCTCTTTACCGGGAATGACCTTGGTTATTGAGGCAGCTTTCGCTGCGTCATTGATTTTGATATTTAAAGACTTTCTTTAAAGTATTGAATGCTTAATTTTCATATTGTTAAAGCATTATAAGTGAAGTTTGTCTTGATAGTTGATCCCAAGGCCCTGCAACATAGTGTCTCATGCCTTATTCATCCTGCTCCCACTTCCTCCGAAAGGGGATCAGCCCGTATACGAGGCCCATGGTCGGCATACTCGTGACAACCTTCAAGAAGAGCCGGGAATAGCCAATCGTCTCCACGGTCCGCACCTCGCGCAGCCGAGGAAGGAAGAAGATCGAGGCCACGATCCGCAAAAGGCCGCTCACGAGGAAAACGAGCAGATATTTGGACCAAAACACCGCGTTCATCCGGACGATGGCGCTGCCAAGCAAGGCCCCGCTTATCAGGGACAGGCCATTGATCATATTATAGTAGGCCACGCAGGTGGCGCGCTTCTGAGGCGTGGTGGTGTCGAAGATGAAACTGAATGACGCTATCTCGAAACCGCCCCAGACGAAGCCCGCGTAGACTTGGATCGTAATGAGCCAGGCGACCTCCCCAGACACGAGCCACAGGACCGGCACTACGGGCATCAGAAAACCTGTGAGGCTTAGGACGCGCCGCGCACCGAAACGGTCCGCTGCATGGCCCCAGACCGGCATGGACAGCATCTTCACGATGATCGCCGCGGCATTGACCATGGTAAATGTCAGATAGCTCAGGTGTAGTTCCTGGAGCATGTAGGGCGTGAAAAAAGGCGCCGACATGAACACGGCAAAGTTCATCAGCCCCAGATACAGCACGAAGAGACCGTAGTTCCGGAACCGCGCCTGCTGCAGGAATTCCAGGAACCCGAACTCCGATTCGCGCGGGACCTCGTACAGAGGCTCGTACTTCTTAGACAGGAACAGTACCGATATCATGCGGCTCGCGAGTGCCAGCAGGAAGATTAGCACGAACCCCGTGTACTGTCTCTCAATGCTGCCGCCGTACTGCTGCAGAATGTAACCGGCCGCGAGAGTGGCCGCGAAGGTGGCCGTGCCCGTGATATTGCTCCGCCGGCCGAAGTAGGCGCCCCGCCGGTCCTCGCTCACCAGGTCTCCCATCCAGCTGTTCCAGGCAGGCCCCAGGATCATGCCGAAGGCCCAGTAGAAGCAGGCAAAGAGGATGAGATGCTGGACCCGGAATTCCTCGAATAAAAAGACCAGCGTCACGGGCACGTACATAAGCCCCTGGAACAGGGCGGCTGTCACCACGAGCCGCTTGCGCGACCCGAATGCGCGGATAAGACCATTCGAGAAGAACTGGAGCATCGACCCCAAGGCCTGGGGCAGGGAACTCAGGAGGGCCACCTGAAGTGTTGTGGCATTCAGGAACAGGCCAAAGGCCACCAAGAACGACTCCCCGAACCCGATCATCGATGCCGAAAAGGCGCCGTCGAAGATCGAATACCTGAGGCTCTTCCGGACCCGGTAATCCTTCCGCCTGTCATTCGTAGCATTGCTAATCTGGCCGCTGCCCATCCCCCGTCGTTCTTCCTTTCTTCCTCCATGATACCAGAAAATGCCGTTCCCGCACACGGGGAGTCTGCGAGAAAAAATACCTTATATCCCGATTGATCTGCCAACTTTCTCAGACTATCGCCGGCCTGCACGTTGAATTTGTCGAATCCTTTCAAAAAGGATCATGGAATTTCACAGCGCCCGCGCCCCGCTGCGGTTCCCTGAGCATGGGAAAGGAATGGAAGCATTATTGACGTGACCTTCAGAGGTCCAGACTTGAATGAACCGTGATAAAATGTAAGAGATGAAGATCACTGAGATAAAGGCAAAGAGCATCCTGTCTCGGTCCCAGGTCTATGATTATGCTTTAAACCCTTATATCGGCTGCCAGCACAGCTGCGTCTACTGCTATGCCAAATTCATGAAGAGGTTTACCAATCACCAGGAGAGATGGGGTGAGTTCGTCGACGTGAAAATAAATGCACCCGAGCTTTTGGCCCATGAGGTGAAGAAAAAAAAGATCGGGAGGGTATGGATAAGCGGCGTGTGCGATCCGTATCAACCTCTGGAAAAAAAATACCTGATCACGAAGAGATGTCTTGATATCCTTGTGGAAAACGGCTGGCCCTTCACCGTGCAGACAAAATCTCCTCTTGTCCTGAGGGACATCGAGACGCTGAAGAGAGCGGACGCTCTCGAGGTCGGATTCACCATCACCACGGCGGATGAGAGGATACGGAAGATATTTGAACCGGGGGCTCCGCCATCAAGCAAAAGGATAGAGGCATTGGCTGCCCTTCACTCGGAAGGGATCAGGACCTTTGTCATGGTAGCGCCGATCCTGCCAGGCGCCGAGGGGCTGGTTAGCGCGCTGAAGGACAAGGTGGATAATGTGCTCCTTGACAGGCTGAACTATCATTACGCGGACTGGGCATACAAACGATACGGGCTCACGTGGGCCAGGGAAGACAGCTTCTTCTCACAAAAGGGCGAGGAGTTGAGGGCGGCATTTGAAAGGGAGGGGATCCCCTGCCAGATACTCTTTTAGCATGTCTCCTCATCATCCCTGGTGCTATCATGTGATGTGACCCGGACTGAGGGGAAGACCGATGAAAAGATCGAGTCCGACCTCTGTAGCAATGACCGGTATGTATGAGAACGGAGGATCACTATGGCTGAATTATTCGAACACACGTCCATAGGAAGCATGAGCCTGCACAACCGTTTCGTGCGTTCCGCAACCTGGGAGGGGTTGGCGGACAGGGATGGCGCCGTCACCCCCAAGCTTATGGAGATGATGGTGGGTCTGGCCAAGGGAGAAGTGGGGTTGATTATCAGCAGTTATGCGTTCGTCAGCCCTGAGGGGCAGTCTAGCCCCAATCAGCTGGCTGTCCACAACGACCGTTTCCTGTCCGGGCTTCGAGACATGGCTCAAGCCGTGCACGCGGCCGGAGGAAAGATTGCGCTGCAACTGGTCCACGGTGGATGCAGCTCGGATCGCGGGCTGAGCGGCCTGGAGCCTGTCGGCCCGTCCTCAAACGCGGCTATCGGACGGCCAGCGTGCCGTCAGGCGGGCAGGGAGGAAATCGCGGCCATCACATCCGCCTTCGCCCTGGCCGCCAGCCGCGCGAAACAGGCCGGCTTCGACGCTGTGCAGATCCACGCAGCCCACGGTTTTCTGATCAGCCAGTTCCTGTCACCCGCGTTCAACAGGAGGAAGGACGAATACGGCGGGGAACTCGAGGGCCGTGCGCGGCTCCTGCTTCAGGTGGTAAGAAGCGTTCGGGAGGCGGTGGGTCCGGGATATCCGGTCCTCGTCAAGTTGAACTCCGAGGATTTTTTGGAGAACGGCATGACGAGCGACGAGGCTATTCGGGTCGCCGGCATGCTCGGGAATGCCTCCGTTAACGCGATCGAGCTCTCGGGCGGGACAATGGCTTCGCCTGAAAAACTTATGCCTCCGCGCCCAGGCAGGCTGAAGGTACCGGAAGAGGAGGTTTATTACCGGGATGCCGCGAGGCTCTATAAGCAGAAGGTCACGGTCCCGCTGATGTTGGTGGGCGGCATTCGCTCCTATGGCGTCGCACAGGAACTGGTCCAGAACGGCATAGCCGACTACATTTCCCTGAGCAGGCCACTGATCTGCGAGCCGTCGCTCATCAAGCGTTGGCACGAGGGCGACCACCGTGCGGCTGAATGTGTTTCAGACAACGCCTGTTTCGCCCCCGCGTCCGATGGCAGGGGTGTCTACTGCGTGACCATGGGAAAAAAGACAGGCAGAGCCCGCCTGTGATCGCCCGGCTTTAGCGCATCATGGCATGGACAGTTTTTGAGGGTGACGGGCAGGGGTCCGAGACCATGCCAAGGGAGCAGCACTTTTGTGGACAACGGAAGAAGCCGGCCATGGGGTCGCCGCGCACTTTACGCCGGCCTTTCAAGCGAAGCATCGTCCCCAAAAATCGGAAACTTCCTTTAAGATGCTCGCGGAAACGAGTTCGGAAACTGAGGACTCGAACCAATCCATTGGCATAGAACGGGAATATCCGGGCTGCACAAAACGGTTGTCCATCAGAACAATGAGGCCCCGGTCGGTCTCGGAGCGGATCACTCTCCCGGCGGCCTGGATCGCCTTGGCCATCGCAGGGATCGTATAAGCGTAGTCGAATCCCGCGCCGTAACGCCCCTGGTAATACGCTCGCATCTGCTCCCGTTCGAGATCGAAGTTCGGCAGCGGCGGCCCGATCACGAACGCACCGATCGCCATATCCCCCGGGTAGTCCACTCCCTCTGAGAACGTGCCTCCCTGAACTGCAAATACGATCGTCGGAACGACCCCTTCACGGAGATGCTCCAGGACCCTCTCGACGCGGTGCGCCTTCATGTCCCGATCCTGTCTCAGAACAACGAAACCTTCCGGCGGCTGGAACGGACCGAGCACCCTTTCCAGGAACTCGAAGCTCGGGAAGAAGGCGAAATAATTTCCCGGACGCAATGCCGCGATCCTTTGGATGGCTTCAGCGATCCGGGGATAGTTACGCTCGCGGTCCGAATATCTGGTCGAGATCTGGGGAATGATCAGGAGTTTGCGAAGCTCCTTTAGGAAGGGGCTTTGAAATTCCGCTTTCCTCACGAATCCGGGATCCAGCCCGGAAAGCTTCGCGTAATAATCAAAGGGCTTCAAGGTCGCCGAAAACCCCACGACCTGCTCGTACTCGTCATAGCAGTCCTCCAGCATCGCCGAGGCGTCGCAGCACGTGATCTTCACGATGCCGCCGGTTGCATGCGGATGATAGGTCGTGAAGAGCTCCGGTCTGTCAGGAGCGCCGACGTATTCGAGAACCTCCGTGAATTCGGACCAGTAAAAGCACAGTCTCAGGATGACGTCTCGAGGCTGGATTTCCACGTCGGAATCGAGGTATCGGGAAAGGAGGGCGCGGAGCTTCGAATCCTGCTCGAGAAACGGGTCCCGCGGCGGATCGATCTTCGCCGGCTGCGAACTTTCTTCAGGCTGGCAGGAAACGAGCACCTGAATGCATCCATCGAGAAGCTCCTCGGCCTCGAGCCGGAATCGGGAGGGTATGCTGCGGACCTCATCGCGCATCTTCTCGAGTGTGATGCTGGAGAGTGAGGGGGAGTAATAGTCCATGGCGCGGGCGGGAAGATTATGGGCTTCATCGATCACGAGATTGGGTTTCCCCTTCTGATCGATGTTGATCATCGTCATGCGGCCGAAGGTCGACCGCGGAGCAAAGACGTAATTGTAATCGCAGATCACGGTGTCGGCTTCCGGCGCCCCGTCGAACTGCAGTTCAAAAGGACAGACCTGGTATTCTTCGCCTAGGTCTCGGAACACGCGGGTCTTCAACTTCTTCTTTTTCGCGAGGATATCCAGAACCCCGTTCTCGTGGACCTTGGAGTAATGGTCGCGGGCGTATTCGCAGTATTCCGGGTCGCAGAGCGGTTCGTTCTTGAAGCAGATCTTGCTCTTCGCCGTGATGGATAGGGATTTAAGTTTCGCGCCCGACTCCTGAAAACGCGTTACGGCGTCCTCGGCGACCGAGTGCTGGCTGTTCTTCGGCGTGACGTAGACGACGTTCTGGCCCCGGCTCAATGCTTCCTTGAGAACGGGGTAGAGGACGCCGATGGTCTTCCCCATTCCCGTGGGGGCCTGAATAAGCATCGGGATCACTTCGCTCATACCCTGCTTGATCGTTTCGATGAGCTCGGTCTGACCGGGACGCGGGTTCTCGTAGGGGAAGGAGAGACCGTCGGCTATCTTCCTGCGCCTCGCGGCGCGCTTTTCGGCCTTCCCGACCTCCGAAACAAGTTCGCAAAGGCGTGTTTCCAGCCATTTCTCATATGCGGGGAGATCGAGCGCGATTTCGAGATCCAGGGATTCTCCGTTGCGGGAAGACGCGAGATGGAACGTCAGCGTGGGAACGACCCGGTGTTCAAGCCAATAGAAATAGCCGTACGTCCGCAACTGCAGGCAGTAAGGATGATTCAATGGGTCGTCAGCGAGCCGTCGGGCGAGTTCCCGGATATTGAAACCGGTTTTGATCTCCTCAATCTTGGGGGGATCGTGTCTGAAGATCCCGTCCATCCGTCCGTCGATCTGGAATCGATATCCCTCCCTGTCGAATAAGCGCCTGATCAAAACCTCGGGTTCGTAAGAAGGATCGGACTTCGCTCTCTTCCGCTGCACTCGGACGTGGATTTCCTGCCCGTCAGAGGCCGCGCGTCCGTATCCTGAATGAGCCTCAATGCTCCCGGTCCTGGGAACCGGTACAGCGAAATCGCGGAGCGCGACGGTGACATGTTTCATTTCACCCTTCATGACGGAGAGCAGTTTATGCTTGTCTTGAACTTTTGTCAACGGGAAGAGGTGAGATGAAAAAAGAGCGCGATCTATGAGTATGGTCTCAACAGTCGGGATCGAACCGGGCCCCGGGTAATATAAGAGCATATCCGGCACGTTGCCGAGAAAAGACCCTTCGCACGAATGCCCCCGCATGCTGGGGTCCGCCTATTTTCCGGAATGAACAATGATCACCGGGACCGGCGCGTTCAGGATTGTCTCCCTGGCCGTGCTTCCGAAAAAGGCGGTGAGCACGGCGTTCCTTCCATGGGTCCCCATGACCACGTGCGAATAGCCTTGTAAAGCCTCCTGAAAAACAGCGCATGTAGACGGTACGGCCTTCTCTTCTATGGCATGTGCACAGGCTACGCCGCGGGCCTCAAAGAAGCGGACCTTCTGCTGCATTGTTGCAATGGTATCCTCCCTGACCTTTTCCAGAACATTCTCGATATTCAAAGGGACCATTCCGGAGATCATGCTCGGCCGCATGATGGCGCTGTAACTGTCCCAGAGGCAATGGAACAGAACCGACCGTGCCCCAAGGCGCTTTGCGAGTGAGAGCGCATACTGCTCCGCGGCATGGCTGTTTCTGGTGAGATCGGTCGCCACGAGGATCTTCATTTGCTTCTGTGCGCTAAGATTCTGGTCCTTTTCCTGGGCCATCGGCCCGATTACCATCACCGGCCTCTTCGCGTGGCGGACCACTTCTTCAGCCACGCTTCCGATCAGCAGACGCTTCACGCCTTTTCTCCCCTGCGTGCCCAGAACGACCAGCTCCAGAGGCGTCTTGGACCGCAGGACCTTCAGAATCTGCTCCACAGGAGAGCCACGCTTCAGGTACCAGACCGCTGGGACCGGGGATTGTCTGCTCATCTCTGCCAGCCGCTCCTGATGGAGATCATGCCATTCCTGGAAGCGGGAAGAATCGAAGCCGCGTAGCGGAAAGGTCTTGATATCTTCCACATACAGGAGCGTGATGTTGGCCCCGAGCCGCTGCGCCAGGGAAGAGGCAGCGCTCTGTATTGCTTGAGAACGTCTCTTGCCAACAGCAGTGCGGTTCTCAATATCATCAGCAACCAGGATCGGACGTTGTGGCATGATTAATTCCTCCTGCACAAGAGATTTTCTTCCCGGAGATTTTGTTTCGCGGAGAATTCATGTGATCTTCCCTCTCAACTCTATTGCTAACAGCCTTTTTTCCAAAGATGGTATCTAATTTTTATTATACTATAAATATAAAGCTGAGACCTCTTTTGAACAGAAGTTCTCAGGAGATCTCTCTGAGTAACGGAGTCTCCAGCATTATTTACTGGTGAAGACCGTTTCAGCAAGCAACAATAGATTTGATTGCACTCGGTTATATTCTATAGTAAAATTATAAAATACCTTCCGAATTCCGGGCCCCCTGATCCTGGACCCTGGTTTCCTGAGGGGCCTTGGCCTGCGCAAAAAAGGAAATGAAAGCGTGACACAACAGAACTTTTATCGTCTTACCGCAATTCCGGCGTTCATGATAGGGCTGCTCTCTATCAAGGAAGGGGGGAGCGTCTTGCTCGGCCTTTCAACCAAGGCGTACCCTGTGCTTCCTTGGCTTGTCTGGTACAATGTCGTAATGGGATTTGTATCGGTGATCGCCGGGGCTGGTCTGTGGACGCAGCGCAGATGGGGCGGCGTTCTTGCCGCAGTGATACTCCTGAGCCACGGCATTGTCTTCTTAAGCCTCATGGCTCTGGTCATGCTCGGGAAGACCGTTGCCAGGATCAGCACTATGGCAATGCTGTTCAGGACAGCGATATGGCTCGTGATCTATATGGTCTTAAGGTGGAAGAGCGACTCACAAGCCGGCAATCCATAAGCTTTAAGCGCGAATTGACATCGGTTTCTCTATCGGGGTAGACTTGATCCGGCAGGGTGTTCATGGAGAATGAATAATGGCTCCGGGTATAGATCTTAAAATATTTGAATTGTTTGCACGCTACGCCGCAGCAATCGTACTGGTTGTTATTGCTTTCTTTCTGATATGGCTGGTCACGATAATAGATATCATAACGAGCGATTTTAATAACAATGCGAATAAAATTATCTGGTTCTTTTTCGTCATGATGCTGGCTCCCGTTGGGGTGCCATTATATTTTTTTATAGGAAGATCGCAGAAGGCATCAGCAGGAGAAGAGTATGAGAGTGGTACCCGGTATCGGGATAGCGGGCGGGAATAAAAAAGTTTAAGGACAGAATAATCAATATAAATTGACTTCGCGACCTTCGCGACTTCGCGGTGAGATTATGGAAAAAAACCAACAAGCTCAATCTGATTCGCAGGACCCTGAAAAGAGCCATGGTCTTCTGAATATCCTCAAGATGATCATCCTTGTCTTGATGCTCTTAGGAGCCTGGTTCCTGCTGGATTGGCTGATAAGCGGTAATTGACATCCTCCCGGGCCTGAAGGCCGAGGATTCCCGAATCAGGCCCTGAAACCGCTAAGAGCCGCTGCTGATCCTGTTCGCGGATGCGGCAGAGATGTTTGCCACGTTATGTCCCCAGTTTATGGGCTGACACTAACGGCCTGGTTTCTCTCCAGGCAAACCGGTTGACCGCGGGCTGTGCCAAGCAGCCACTACTCCAGGAAGCACCTATTTGCTCCGGGAGATACCTTTTAAGGATGTTAATTGCACCGTTCACATCGGCATTGATCACGGCACCGCATTGGTTGCAGACATAGAGGCCACGATGGACACGATTGGATTTGCATATTGTGCCGCACATGCAACATGTTTGGCTCGTATAGTCCTCGGGCTCCTTAACAACGCGGATGCCTTTGAGCCTGGCCTTGTACGTGAGCATCCTGATGATCTTATCGAATGGCCATTTGTGGAGCTGCTGGTTCCCGCTGTCTCCCCAGTTTTTGCCATTTCTGATGTCCTTGAGGTCCCCCACGATGATCGTGGAGACACCGCGAGCGTCTGCATCGCTGACAAGAGATCTGGTGAAGCTGTGGAGCAGGTGGGTACGCTGACGAGAACGTTTCTGGTTCAAGGTACGCGATTTTTTGGATGTGCTCCTGGTGGTCTTTGCCTTTTGCTTGTCAAAGTGCCGTTCAAGGGCGGCCAGCTCGCCGCCTGACCAGAGGGACGTATCCCCATCCGTGCATACTGTGGCGGCAAGATTGGTCATTCCAAGGTCTATGGCCATGGTCTCCCCGAATCCTTTCAGTTCGGGGAGGGTTATATTGTATACAAAATGTGCCGACCAATCCCCGTGGTGGTGGATCAGCCGGGCTAGCTGGATATTGTTATCGTCTATACGAATGCCGTGAGGCAGGCGTATCTTCAGATAGAGGAATTGCTTGCCGTAGATGTTTTTCGGGATGCTGAAACGCACCGTAGACGTTCTCGGGTTCCACTTTACGGCGTGTTGCTTGAAGGTCACTACCGACAGGCTGGTTTTCCGCCTGAAACCGGGCGGTTTGGCTTTGCTGTCGCCCTTCTTCCGGAGAGCGAACCATGATCTATAGGACTGCCAAAGCTCTTCCAGGATGGCTTGGGCGCTTTGTGAGTGCAGACGGCGGTACCAGAGAGGATGCTCTTGTTTCATGGCGACATCCGTCTTTGCATAGGAGGGGATCTTGCTGGTTGTTTTCCAGACTTCTTTGGCATGCCACACGGCGGTGTTCCAGAGCTTTGTTGCAGAAAAACCCAGCAATCCAAGCAGAAGAGCAGTGCTGTCGTCAGTCACCAATACTTTTCCGACAGCAGTCATTGTTTGCAGATCCGGTCATTTTTATAATTATATCAGAAAAGTGAACAATTGTCTACCTTTTAGTTAGAGCGACATTTTTCAGTTTGCTTTGAAACCAGCGCCTTATAGCCCCGCCCTGAAGAGACGGGGTTTTACGGCACAAATTGATAAAGAGGAATCCAGGATGTATAACACAAAGCTGGAAGAGAAGATCGACGCTGCGGTGAAGCAGTGGCGGAACGTGGAAAAGAAGAAGATGTTCGGCGGCGTTGGCTACCTGCTCAAGGGCAACATGTGCTTCGGCATCTATAAGGATAACCTTATCGTGCGCATCGACAAGGAACAGGGGGAGCAAAATCTAAAGGACCGGAATGTGCAGTCTTTCGGCATCAGAGGGAAACCCATGGCCGGGTGGGTCATGGTGAAGGAAACAGTATGGAAAATCCCGGCCAATTTGGCGAAGTGGATCGACACAGGGAAGCGGTTCGCGCAGTCGTTGCCAGAGAAAAAGGGGAAGAGGAAGAAAACGAAGACATTGAGAGAATATAAAGCGTAATGCTCTGGGCGTAAAAGTGGTGTTGCGGGACCTCCGAGTGGAGGCGCAAAGGGCGGGGTAAGGGAACACCAAACCGCAATACCCTATGAGGTTTCGACGGCTAATCTTGACAGCCTTGGCTACCATTACCAGAAGTCGCTGGCTTCTCTCATAGAGCAGAAATAGGAAGCGCGAATCAAGTCTTATGTTCGGGGGTATAATAAAGTGCTGAGGGAGGATGAATATGTTTGCCACAATTCTTTTAGTTATTGTAATTGTCATCGTTGCACTTTTTTCAGTTCAAAACGCGATACCGGTCGCCATTTCGTTCCTGAATTGGCGTTTCGACGCGTCTCTTGCTGTAATCGCAATGCTTTTTTTTCTGGCCGGCATGATCGCCGGCATGGTCGTCCTCTTCTGGACACGAATGCGGCGAACGGCAAGAAAGAAACGCGAGCCTCGTCAGAAGCCATCGGACGGTGAAAAAGCCCCGGATTTATAATTAAAGGAAAATTTCGAGGTTCATGAGACTGTCAGTGCATTATGAATTCTGGAGTGAACGCATTCCCCGCAGCATGCTGCAGGATCAGCGATACGCGTATATGGACGGAGCCCTGCTACAACTCAATCGGGCAAACGTGATGTTTCACGTCCGGCAAGGTGGTCATGAATTTTCGAAAATATTTAACGGGGAGGAACAAATGGCAAATAAAACGGTAACGATTGGCTGTCCACAATGCAGCGGTAAAGGTTCCATACCATGTCCTGTGTGCCGCGGACAGGGAAGGCAGTCCAGTACGAATGCCGCTCAACGTCCGTGTTCGAATTGTCACGGTACAGGGAAAAGCATCTGTCCTCAGTGCAGGGGTGCTAGAAAAGTAACGAGCGATAAATAAAAACCCCCGGCCCTTTATTGAGTTCGGTTTCGATGAAAGATTCTTCGTACAACTGAACAGTAGAATTCAAGATGCGACCCTATGGGTCTTTGGATATGCCGGATCTGCTCCTAAACGGAGAATAAATGAAATCATTCGTCCCAATCCAACAGAATGATGAATCGAACGGAGTGCACATTCAGTGAGTGGGCGCTCATGTAGTGGATTGGCTAGGGTAGGAAGCGGCCTCATGACTCTATTTCAGAATGGACCACTGTGTAGGGCTCCGAGTTCAGGGCTGCACGACATATTCCGCTTGTCGCGGCACCCGGCTCCTCTAGATAACTGACAAAATAAAGGACACTACAGCCCTTTAATATGGAGACTCGAAGCAGGTACTTAATCCCTTCGACGCCTGTTCCTGATGCACTGCTTTTTGCAGTTGTTTCCCGCTGGATTCAAGCAGGCTGGAAGCGGAAAATTGCTCCCACTTACTGACATGCAGAAGTCTGACCACTCTGTTGGCGATGCTTTTTTTCTCATCCGGCGTGATAACCACGCACGATAGGCTTTTGTGGCAAAATCCGGAATAGCTGCAATCTATATTATGACACTTGTCATCGACGGTTATGCTTTTGGACAAATTCCTCGGCTGGTCGACATTACAGCCTTTGATCACGGCGACATGATATGCAAGGAGCTGCAGTGGTACAACGGTGACAAAAGGAACGAGCGCGGGATGTGTCGACGGCACCACGATTATGTCGTCCGCCTTGTCGCGGAAGGCAGCGGGTGAATCCGTGACCACAATGATCCTTCCTCCCTGTGCTTTCACCTCCTCGATGTTCGATAGAATGTTTTCGTGCAGGCCGTCGATTGTTGCCAGAAATACAACGGGGACTCCGTCCTCGATCAGCGCGATGGGGCCGTGTTTCATTTCTCCCGCCGGATATCCATCAGCGTGAATGTAAGCGAGCTCCTTCATCTTGAGCGCGCCTTCGAGCGCGACGGGGTAGTTGATTCCACGGCCAACGTACAGCATGCTCTTGGCGCCCACCAGGGTCCTTGCGATCTTCTTGACCACTCCATCGGTTTGGAGCGCCTGTCGAATGAGCCTCGGCAGATCGAGCAAGAATGGCATGAGCGTCTGAATCTCGAGGTCGCTAAGCTTGCCTTTCTTGGTACCCAGGGCAATACCCAGAAGGCTCAAGGCGGCAAGCTGAGCGGTAAAGGCCTTGGTGGATACCACGCCGATCTCCAGTCCTGCACGAGTGTAGAGGACCGAATCAGCCTCGCGCGTGGTCGTGCTGCCGACGACATTGCAGATCGTTAAGGTCCTCGCTCCTTTTTCCTTCGCGATGCGTTGAGCTGCGAGGGTGTCGGCTGTTTCTCCGGACTGCGTAATGGTGATTAGTACTGTTCCTTTCGGGATGATCGGGCACATGTTCCGGAACTCCGAGGCGATGTCCACGGCCACAGGGATGCGCACGAACTTCTCGATCATGTACCGGCCAACGAGTCCTGCATGGTATGACGTACCGCAGGCTGCGACATGGAGCCGCCTGAGATCCTTGATGGTTCCTGCGATGCCCATCTCATCCAGGAGCCTGTTCGTGTCGTCGGTCCACTCCCGCAGGGTATCCATGACCCCCTGGGGTTGCTCGTATATCTCCTTGAGCATAAAATGATCGTATCCCTGTTTCTCAGCCATTGCAGGCGTCCAGTTAACCGTTACGATTTTCCCTTCAAGCTGCAGAGTCTCCAGAGATTCGACATGCTTCAGATCAACCCCACTTCTCCTGACTATGGCCATGTGCCGATCTTCGAGATAAATGAAGTTCTTCGTATAGGGGAGGAGCGCGGCAACATCGGATGCGATGTACTGTGCATCCGTGCCTATTCCAATGATGAGTGGGCTGCCGTTGCGGATTGCGAACAGCGTATCCGGCGTACCTTCGTGTATGATCCCTAGGGCATAAGCTCCGCGAAGGTGCGCCATCGCTCGTCTGATCGCCTCATCGATAGGAAGACCGCGGTCAAGGTAGCGAGAGATGAGATGCGGCACTACCTCCGTGTCCGTCTGGGATGTGAAAACATGCCCTGTAGATGCCAATTCGGCCCTTAACTCGCGGTGATTTTCAATGATGCCGTTGTGTACCACGGAAACGCCTTTCACGGTGTGCGGATGGGCATTGGCTGTCGACGGCGCCCCATGGGTGGCCCATCGTGTGTGGCCGATACCGACCGTAATTGCTGGTAATGGGGTCGGCAGCATCTTCTGAAGGTCCTTCAGCTTGCCTGGAGTCTTGTAAACCTCGATTCCCGATCCGTTCTTAAATGCAATTCCCGACGAATCGTAACCACGGTACTCCAGACGGGTAAGACCATCAAAGAGAATCTGCAATGAATCATTTTTTCCAACATATCCGACGATTCCGCCCATGATTTTTTACCTCGAAGTGCCAGTACTTATAATATCGACAACGGCAATGCTATTCTGAATATGACCTGTATTAGATTTAAAGCAAGAAGAATGCCGATTAATGGCGGATACGACCAAAGAGTGATAAAATTACTTTACTTCTTTTATTACTTTATTTCTCAATGTGTTATTAGCTATTCATTATTTATATAAGAATATAATTGAAGAGAGAACGAGATAAACATTTGACCTCTAATTTTCATTTCGCGGAAAATGGCGCGTAAGTAATCATTAGGTTTTACATTTAGTGAATTTAAAGTATGTAGAAATAATCAGATTTTTAATTAATTATTAAAAAACAATATTGTAATGTATCTATATGAAACAGTATATTGTTCTTCTTTTATAATATGTATCAAATATATACATTAATAAAAAAATAAAACTTATTAGCATATTATGATAACCTATTTAAAGTGCAACATTAAGAATAAACCATATTGTGTCAAGAAATGGACTGTTTCTCGTCGAGCTTTTACGTTATCTGCATCATGAGCATTGCCGCAGTTTCATTCGGTTTTGGTGTCAGTCTTCACTGTGCCATCCTTCGCGATGATACTTTCATCGGGCTTACATTGCTGCGCAAATAACCAGGAAACATCTCGGGGGTCACATATGAAGCTGAGGAAGAGAGAGCAGCGCATTCATGAGGATCATTGAAAAACATGCAGCCGCTGAGAGACCTTCCTTGTTTTGTCTTGCAATAGATTCAAATGTTCGATAGTATGAGGAAAAGGATATTTTATAACAATGCAGATCAACAAGCATGTTCATGCGATTAAGATCCCCTTCACCATTATGGCGCCATGGGGCTTCATGGAGCGGTTCGTTTACGTCTATCTCATTTACGGCACGCATGGGGTCTGTCTTATCGATAGCGGCGTGGCGTCTTCCGAGGAGGCGATCTTCAATTATCTGAGGGCGACGGACCGGAAAGTAAGCGACATCTCGCTGATTGTCCAGACGCATACCCATCCGGACCATATCGGGGCTTCGAGAACGATAAAAGGAGAGACAGGATGCGCCGTCGCCGTGCACGCAGCGGAAAAAGCCTGGATCGAAAATGTGCAACTGCAGGCCCGGGAAAGGCCGGTGCCTGGTTTCGACTCTCTTGTGTCCGGATCACTGTCCGTGAACAGGCTGCTCGAAGACGGAGAGGTTTTCGATCTCGGCTGCGGTCTCAAACTGCAGGTGTTTCACACCCCGGGCCACTCGAAAGGCTCAGTCGCCATTCTGCTGCTCGGATACCAAGCGCTCTTTTCAGGGGATGCCATCCCCGTTCCTGGCGAGCTGCCCATCTATGAGGATGTCCCAGCCTCGGTCGCGTCCATAAAAAAGCTGAAGGCAATCAAGGACGTCCGTTATCTCCTGCCTTCCTGGGACGAACCCCGGCAGGGCGACTTGGTCTATCAGCGCATGGACGAGGGACTGCAGTATCTTCAACGCGTTCATGACGCGGTCAGAACGTGCTCTCCCCATGCGGCCACGCCCGATCTCATGGAATTGTCCGGATGTGTGCTGAAGGATATCTCGCTCCCGCAGGAACTCGCAAGCCCACTTGTGGCAAGGTCCATGTCGGCCCATCTGGCCGTGCGCGATCAAAAAGACATTCTCGAAGGATCATCTTCCTGTTCACAGTGCGGCTGATCAGGGACCGGAAGGAGACTGCCATGAATGAATGTTTTCCTGACAAAGCACAGATTGCTCGCGAGATACTTGCCTATCTGTCCGCTCATCCCAATGCACAGGACACGCTCGACGGCATCGTCCAGTGGTGGCTCCGTAAACGAAAGAGCGATCAGCACACGACGTTCGTGAAGGAAGTGCTTGGCGACCTTGTCACCCAGGGCCTGATCGAAAAGATCCGGATAGAAGGTCAAACACCTTATTATCAATTGCGCCACAAATACAAGAAATAACTTAGGGACAGGTCCTTAATGTTAGACTTTTCCCTCTCCGTCTTCCATCTTTCGTTATGGCACGCCCTTTTCCCAGTCGCATCATATCCCTGGCTTGCCCCTTACCGTGCATTCGACCGCATCGCTGAACTTTACTTGACAGCTCCCAGTCCTGCTGGTACCTTCTCAAAAAAAGGAGGCTTGGATCATGGCAGAACGGCACCTGGCACAGTGGGCAATCCTACGGCTGGCGGCGGGCTTCTTCGGCAGCGCGGGCACGCTCCTCTGGCCCGATGCCTGGTCTTACCTCGTTCTCCAATTCTCCTTCTCCGGCGCGCTCGGCGCCTGGCTGTATCGACACAATCCTGAACTCCTGGAGCAGCGGTTCCAGCTCACGAAGCGGACAGCTCTCTCCGCGGACAAGCTCATCATGGCAGGGGGTATGGCACTGATCGTACCATACCTCATCCTGCCTGGGCTCGACGCAGTGCGGGTGGCCGTATGGTCACGACCGCGTGACCGGAGTTATTACTGAATGTCATGCTATTCTCTCAGATCTCAATAATACGGCAATCCACTGCTGAACTCAGGAGGACGTTATGAAAAAGCTGAATTGCTGGAAGTTCATGCAATGTGAACGGCAGCCTGGTGGAGAAAAGGTAGGCGAGCTGGGAACGTGCCCGGTGACCACAAACGAGGAACTGGATGGCGCCCATGGTGGGATCAGCGCGGGGAGAGTTTGCTGGGCAGTCGTGGGCTCACTCTGCGGCGGCAAGATCCAGGGGACGTATGCTATGAAGCTTAAAGACTGCAGAAAATGCGCTTTTATGGCTCTCGTAAAAAATGAGGAAGAATTGACTCCCCTGGGTTTTTCAACCATGCGGCATGAAATTGAAAAAGCGCACAAAAAGAAAAAATGAGGAGGGAAACGGAGGAGACAGTATCCCCGGGGAAGCGGACAGGACAGGGCGGGGCGCGGATCCGGAAAATCCCGAGGGGCATGTCCCGCTCTGTTATAATGATATCATGATGAAGGAAAGCGGTCATGCTTTTCGGCGTGAGAGGAAGGAGCTATTATGCGACAGCGTGAGCCAATTCCGGACGACAAGCCAGCGTATCGCCTCTATGACGGGGGAGGGGTGGAGATCGGGTACCAGGAAATGCTGGACCTCTGCGTTCGGCCCGATGTCATTCTGTTCGGCGAGATCCATGAACATCCCCTTGTTCACTGGCTGCAGCTGGAATTGACGCGGGACCTCGTTGAAATCAAGAAGGGCGATCTGATGCTTGGTGCGGAAATGCTGGAGGCGGACAACCAGCTGATCGTGGATGAATATCTGGCCGGTCTCATCGGACCCGAACACGTGGTGAATGAGGCTAAGGTCTGGGATAATTACGACACCGATTACCGCCCCCTCGTCGATGTTGCTAAAGAGCACGGACTCCGGTTCATCGCGACCAATATCCCGAGGCGATATGCCTCTCTCGTCGCTCGGGAGGGAATGAAAGCGCTGGAACGCCTATCCGATGAGGCAAAGAGATCGATCGCTCCGCTTCCTATCCCGCTGGACCTTTCAACGCCAGGATACCAACATGCCATGGAGATCGGCATGGCCCATGGAGCGCATATGGACGCCCGGAACTTTGTCGCTGCGCAGGCGGTCAAGGACGCCACCATGGCTTACTTTATACTGAAGAACCGCGGGCCAAAGGATCTGTTCATCCACTATAACGGTGATTATCATTCGAAGAACTACGGTGGGATCTGCTGGTATCTAAAACGGTATGATCCGGACATCTCTGTCCGGACCATCTCTTCGGTCAGCAGGGACACGCCGGGGTTTGACGATGAATGCAAAGGCTTGGCCGACATCGTTCTTGTCGTTACAGCAGCCCTGGAGAAACGATCTTCATGAACAGCGGGGTAGGACGCCTGTGAACTTCTTTTTTATCGCGGCAGTTGTTGTGCTGATCATCATCGCTCTCCTCTCCCTTTCGGGGGATAATCACTTGAAGACCGAAGTGGCAAACCTTGCCGACGTTCAGGGGAAATTCACGCTCCTGCTGTACGGCTGCAGCTCCCGGAATGACCTTGCTAACATCGCGATCCTCGACAAGGAGGGAGATCCATACTCGTTCGAGATCTATGCGCCTGAATTTTCGTACACCACCAAGGCTGGACTGAACGCGGCGGAAGCGCTGCAGGAAGCGGAGCGGTTCGTCCGCTGTAATTTCCAATCCGAGCGGTCCCAGTTGCGCAAGATCCTGAGCCCTGCCGGTACGGGGATCGGTTTTGAACTGAGGCCGCTCTATTCCATCATAACGTTTGGGAAGGACGACGTCCTCGATGTCCGGTACTTGATCACGGACAGAAAGATCGTTGTCCATATAGAACTCGATCCTACGATAGAACTGCAACGCGCGAACTAGGCCGAACCGCAGCGTTCCTGGGTCAGGTACTGGATGTTTGCCTTCGCCCACTCCGTCTGGCATCATTCGCCATGGCCGCCCCCTCCGCATTGAATATCCTGAAGCTGATCAGTATCCCCCATTGAACACGCGCATATTTGAACAACTGTCAAATTACTGTATTCATGATTTTATATTTTATCAATATGTTATCGTCAATGATTTAAACGAGGTGCGTTAAATTCCCGACAGATTCACATTTTCTATAAATAATAACTAGTTGAATTTAAAGTAAATCATGACTGGCAAAAATATTGCAATTAATAAATTAAATTCTTATTGAAACCATGCCACAGGTAACTGAGGAGGTTAGTGATGTTCTGGATCATGTGTGTAGTATTGTTTTTCGCTGGTAGTATTGTCACAGTATTTCTGATGTCTTGCCTTGCAATTGCCCAGCAGGCAGATGAACAGAGCGAGAGGGCATATTCTGTATTAGCTGGGGAAAACACAGCTCAGTGAAACTCTTCCAGGTAAACCCCTTTCCCTTTGTAATACATTGGTGGGATGGTCTGACGCCATAAGATACCCGTTCTATGGATATCGCTCAATATCATCGTAACGATTTTTACCCTTTCTCTCCTCACCGCCTGCGGCCGTGAACACGACAATAGGCCTGTTGACGGTGACCTCATCTCGTCTCCGACGGACAACAATACTTACACAGCAGGCATAAGCCCTGTCACTCTTGGAGGGAATGCGTTTTTAACCACATCCTGAACCGGAATGTCTGCACCAGCAGGAGCAGGCACAATATCCTGGAGAAATCATGCCACCAGCCAAAACGGTACAACTTACGTAGGCGCCGTAGTCTGCTGCTAGGCGTTGATTGTTTGGGCTTGTCAATACCTGTGGGGTACAGATGTTCCGCTCACTCAGGAGGACAACCATATCGTGATCCAGGCTTCAGATGGGAGCAGAGACTCCATAACGGTGACCTCTTCTCCCTAAGGGAACATCTTGGGGTCAGGTTCATGATGTTTGACTTTATTTTTATCTTCTGATATGTTCTTCACATGTCCCGCCCCTTGGCGATAATGACAAAGACCATTCTTACTTTTACCCTGCTCATTTCGATACTGCTTCATTTCTCACCAGGATTTTCCGGCAATACTAAAGAAAAGTTTCTTCGGGTCAAGGGAGAGAAGATCCTCGATGCTTCAGGCAAACCAATACTTCTTCGCGGTTTCAATGTACAGTTCAAGCATTTCAAGAATGAACTGGGCGAGCCAGACATAAAGAGAATTGCCGATTTTGGCGGGAACAGCATCCGTCTTGTGATGGATTATCGTGACTTTGTGGTCACACCGTTCAACTACAACGAAGCGAACCTTGTCCTGCTCGATTCGCTCCTCAGTTGGTGCAAAAAATATGCTGTCTTTGTCATCCTCGATATGCACCTTGCCCCGGGAATCCAGAACTCCCATGATTTTGTCGTCCACAGACAAACAACCTTTGAATTCTGGTCAAAGGATGAGTACCAGGAGCGTTTCTACTCTTTGTGGGAAAAAATCGCTGAACGGTATGCGCAGGAAACCATCGTAGCAGGATATGATCTTCTGAATGAGGGGGTGCCTCCGACAGGAAAGGATTATATCCGTATCATGAGCACTGCCATAAAAAAGATACGCTCACACGACAAGAATCATATTCTTATCATTGAAGAGGCCCTGCTGCCTGATGGGCGGAAAGAGCTTTTTCTTTTCCCGGACAAAAACACGGTTTACAGCGTTCACTTCTTCTATCCGTCCAGTTTCTCCCTCTATATAACCACAACGGAACGAGTTGCATTAACGTACCCCGGAGCGATGACAACATTCGGGGAGAAGATCGGCGAAACAAAGACAGGAACGATGACAGGAGACAACGAGTGGGAACAGGTGAGCGTTAGGGCGCTGCCCCCTGAAGGGACTGAAGTACTTCTGGTGAACATATCATCACAGGGCAATTCCGGTACCGTATGGGTCGATGATATAATGCTTGAAGTCGATGGGCGCCCCCTAGAACTGCCCGCGCCGCTCGTTTCGAACAACTCTTTTGAGATCGATTATCCGGGGATAACCTGGAATGCCCGGGGGCCATGCGTGAGCGTGACTGACAAGGTTGCACGGACAGGAAATTTCTCCCTGGCCTTATCCGGCTGCCAATCACCTGGTTCAGCGACGAGCAGCCCTCTAGAAGTTGAACGGGGAGAGTACCGTCTTTCAGGATGGTATAAAGCAGAACACGCGACCGGAGAAAATGTTCTTTCCCTATCGTGGCACAAACGAAGAATGCTGGGGCAGGTTGACAGGAACGCGATTCGTGAACAACTTGGCTATGCGTTACGATTCAGGTCCCTTCACAAGGTGCCGCTCTATGTTGGAGAATTCACGGCGCACGCGAATCCAGCAAGAGAAAGTGTCGTCGGATATCTGCAGGATCTCATCGGCATCATGCGCGATGAAGGGCTTCATTGGAGCTTCTGGGAATACTATTCAGAATATCCGGGTGTCGGGCTCTATACCAGGGACCTGCGCCTCACCAATCCAGAAGCTCGGGATGTTCTGAAACGCTCTCTGAGGGAATAGGCCTCGGCAGGGGATGCTCAGATCATCCTATAAATCCTTGTGTCAGGCCCGGCGGTACATACGAGGTCTGACCTTGAAACTTAATTTTTATCATCCCGCGTCATTCAAGCCGGGAGGGAAAAGAAAAGGTGATATGACATCCTGATGTCATATCACCTCTGCAGTGGATTGATCGTTTGGAGATCATCTTTACCCTGCTGCTGTCATGCCGTGATGCACGGCTTTCCCCTGTTCCCGCGCTCAGGGCGGGGAACCCTAGTTCTTCTCTTCTTTGTCTGCTTTCGTGGACAATCTTTCCTTTTTCTTCCTGCCCGCCAGGTACGCCTCCACGGGCCTCCACTCGAAGGTCATGCTCTTCCCCGCGATGGTCGCTACGCCTTTCATGGCAAGGTTGACAGCGCCGATGGCCAGGGCCGCAAAGAACCCGACCGGCAGCAGGACGACGTATGCCGCACCGATGAAGGGGGCGGCGGCGATCTTGCCGACGGACTTCAGGATATGCCTGGCTCCGCCTGCCTGCTCGATATAGTTCAGGTCATCTTTGCCTGTTGCGACCACGGTCTTGAATGGCGTGGGCTTCAAGGCCTCCCAGAAAAGGAGAAACCCGCCGATGGCCAAGAAGTGACATGATGTACTCGATTCCCTTTACGTGCGTGATAAAATCAACTAGCGTATACATAGTATTGCCTCCTCTCTATAAGTTTAGGATTTAGTTTCCCGTTCTTGTCCCGTTGTGCAGCCGTATTCCCGTCGCGTGAGCCGCTCCCTGGCGCTCCTGCGTTACTTTTTCTTTTCTGCCTTCTTTTTCTTCTTTCCCGCCAGGTAGGCGCTCATTGGCTGCCACCCGAAGGAGATGCTCTTCGCCGCCAGGTTGTACATGCCTTGCAGAACGGCGCGCACTGCCAGGGTTACCACGGTTGCTATGCCGATGATCGGCATCAGGACCGCGTAGAGCAGTCCGATGATCGGCCCCGACAGCAACATGACAGCCGACGACATCCTGAAGTACGTTGTTGTCCCTTCACCCGCGAGGACGCCTTCACTGGCCACATCGATCCTCCGGCCCTTTGCCAGATCCCAGTACGTTCCCTTTCCAACCTTGTTTCCGCCTTTGTAGGTAAGCATTGTGATGTCCTCCTTTCGCGACTTTATTCTCTATGCTTAATGTATAACAGTGATCCTGTTTTTTGTAAATGGGAAGAAACTCCTATTGAGGGGAGTAAATTATCCTAAAAAGCCCGAGAAAGTGTAGGGCACAGCACAGCAAGTGGACAAAAGTTGCATGCGGCGCAAAAGCGGCGGGAAACACTGCCCTGATGCCGTAAAAGCGTTGATTCTGAGAGAGGGATTCCTGCGGTCGTTGGCAGACATTTCCTGCGCTGCGGCATGGTGAAGGGGAAGGTGAGGATCCCGTAGAGCGCGTCCAACGGTTCCCCACATCGGCAATGCGGAAAGAACATATTCCGCGTCACCCTGAACATAATGACAGGCGACCTTGTTGATTTTGTTTACGAGCGCCAAGGAGATCGTAGACTACCTCGATGCTGCGCCAGGGGAGTTTCAGAAGATCGTTGCCGGTTCAGGACCAGAGAAGGTTCGTTGATCTCACGGCTCATGCAGAACGGCACCTGAAGAAACAACGTATTCCCCGCGGACCTTTCCCCGCGCCTTCTGGTCCCTGCCTGGTTCGCACTAAGAGGATTTATATCGGATTACGATTCACGCAAAGAAAGAGAAGAACGATTGGTCTTGTTTATTCATGCTTCGGACCCGCGGAGTTTTCGATGATCGCGACCAGCCTGTTCCAGTCAAAGGTCTGCAGGTTCATGATCTGGGACCGGATGAGTCTGATGGCCTTCCCTGTCTCTGATTCCTTCTTGAGATCATAGAACGGCAGAACAGCGGCAAATACCC
This sequence comes from Nitrospirota bacterium, assembly GCA_963705595.1. Lineage (GTDB taxonomy): Bacteria > Nitrospirota > UBA9217 > UBA9217 > UBA9217 > DASPSR01. Next base: position 39,793 of record CAVPKD010000002.1, read on the forward strand.
GGTCCGTGTAATCCTGAATGGGCGTAAGCACGTCATCTCTTCGTGTGTGATAGGGGTCTTCCCCCTGTGCACACGGTATGGTGAACACATTAAACTGCCTGCACCCGAGGGGCCTGAGAGGATGGATGGAGCAGGACCCATCGATGAGAAAAGGGCAGGGGGAATCCGGGGTGTGAGCGGCAAGTTGTCTTTTCAGCACATCTCGCACATTGGGGGACAGCTTTTCCGCAACATACCAGTAGATGCCGACCAACTCGTGAGGGTAGAGCGGAATGTCCCTTTGATGTACGCAGCAACTGCCGCACCCTTTTGCGCATGCCAACCGCACCTTCCGACGTTTCTCTTCGTCTCTTATCGCTACATTGATGCCGGTGTCCGAGACGGCATAAGCATCGAGAAGCATCGGCAGCCAAGGCAGCCTTTTCTCGTCCTGTGGAAAATGCAAGCGTCTCGATAGTCCTCTGGTTCCAGGCGACTGAGATCTTTTCACGGCATTATTATCCCCTTGCCAAAACATCACCTTTCGAAATACGCTCCGCACCATACCATACACCTTTAAAAAAAACAAGAGAGCATCCCGGGTTCGGATATTTACACATGACATTCACACTTTATTTTACGTTGCTGCATCTTCAGCAAAAACATCATCCATCATGACGATCTGCGTCACAATTCCCATAAAATCTCTTGCGTACACGCAGCTTATAGGCGGCGTTTATCCGGTGGAGACCTCCTTGCATATGGCTGCGTCTTGCTTCCTGTTTCCTCGAAGTGGTTAAATATAAAAAAAGGAAGCGTCCAAGGCAAAGAGGTGAAAGAGTATGTCGTCAACCTGGAGAAGAAAGAACGCGACCTGCTCGTCATCGAACTGGAGAAGAGCACCATCCCGGAACTCAGGGTCTTGATAACATCAGGAATGCGGAAGGAACTCAGAGATGAGCTGAAGCAGGACGTGGCCGCGCTGAAGAGTGTACTCGAAAAGCTCAAAATGGCCGCCTGACCTAGATGGGCCGGCAGCTGAAAGGGGACGCATCGTACATGTATGCGTCCCTTTTGTTTGTGCAACCGTCCCGCGTGCGGCCGCTAATGGTCAAACGTACGGTCAAACGAAGTTATAGCGCCCGCTTTGAATACCGAGCCGCATGAAATAACCTTCCCGCCGCGCTAAAGGTCCTGTATAATTAAAGTATAAGCCGATCGATATTTGGGAGCGAGGCTTTACCTATTCAAACATCAGGAGGCGGGACCATGACAACTTTACTGATCATCATAGCCCTAGTGGCGGCAATCTACCTCTATGCAACGTTTGCGTTCTATTACGGATTCAAGAACTGGTATCCATTGTGCGGGTGTTCCAGACTGGGGTCAACGCAGGTGTGTGCGACCAACGGACCACGTTCCCGGACGAGCAGACGGCCGGATTCCGGGACAACAGCGGGCGAACTGTGAACTCATAAGCCGGTCTATTAACCTAGCAAATGAGGCAGGGAACATTAGTGTTTCTCCATGCCCCCTCGCGTAAACGATTCCCCGGGGAAAAGTCTTTAATGTTTGACTCCGCCTGTGTGGTCTGATATGCTCTTCATGACCTAAAGTATTGATACGCTCACCTTATGACATACCCCATGCGCATCGCATCCCGAAGGGCTTTGTGGACGTCAATTGCCCTGTGCTTTTTCGCGTTTGTGCCGGCTTTTGTCCCCGGTGCGTTCAGCGTGGAAGAACAGGCGACTGCCCCCATCCTGCCGCACATCCGGGCGTTCCATCCTGGAGAAACACTGAAGTACGATGTCAGCTGGTCGGATATCGTCACGGCAGGGACCGCGGTCATGGAGGTCAAAAAGGAAAAGTTGCCGGACGGGAGAAATGTCCTCATGTTCATCCTATCGGGCCAATCCGCGGGCCTGGTAGACAGTTTCTTCCGGGTAAACGACACGGTCACGAGCGTCTTCGATCCGCTGGTCATGCAAAGCCTTTCATATAAACTCAATGAAAACTACGGCAAGAAAAAGAGGCGACGCGAGCTGATATTCGACCGTGAACGAAAAAGAGTGGTCAGCAGGCTGAATGATGACGCGCCTGAGATCTTTGACATTCCGGATCAGGCGCAGGACGTCCTGTCGTCGCTCTACTATCTTCGGACGAAAGAAGACTTCACGATCGGTAAGGCCATGGTCATCGAGGTCCACGACAGCGGCAAGAACTGGGCTGTCGAGGTCCAGACCTTGGGCAAGGAGAAGGTGAAGACGCGCGCAGGGGAGTTCGCTACGATCAAGGTCAGGACCTATCCCAAGCACGAGGGGGTCTTCATGAACAAGGGCGTGGTCTTCATCTGGCTCACGGACGACAGCCGGAAGGTTCCGGTGCTGATTAAGAGCACGCTCAAGGTCGGGTCCTTCGTGTTCACCCTGACAGACATGAAACCGGGAGACGACCTGCGGTGATGTCTCCCCTCGACGGTCCCGGGTCTCCGCTTCACGGGCTATTGAAAATAGCTTTTTGGCCCCTGGATTGAAAATCGGCGATTTCATCATGCTCCATGCTTGCCGCTTCTTTTCCTTGCCACAGACAAAAAAATCCGTTACAGTTATCTCAAGTATAGTTCTTACGCTCATGCTGCAACTATCTTCGTATGGTCTGACAGCACGGATAGCTTGTCACCGGTGAGCTCAAGAGGGGGGGGTGGGATGCATAAGAATAAAGGGAGAAACAGGGTCCTCATCGCCGTTCTTATCGCGGCATTCATCGTCCTTGCCGGATCGCGCGAATTCATCGCCTTCATGGCTGACTGGCTGTTCTTTCGAGAGGTCGGGTACGGGGCTGTCTTCCAGAAAACCTTCTCGGCAAAACTGCTCACCGGACTCGCCTTCGGCGGGGCGACATTTTTTGTAATCTTCATCAACCTCCGCATCGCGGCCAGACGCGCTTACGCCCTTGCGGGCCTGCATCCCCTTTGGGAGCGGGTGCCGCAATTGCAGAACTTCGACCTGAACCGGGTGATGGGATGGATCTCGCTCCTGGTGTCGTTCTTTGCCTTCGTAATCGCTTTTCCCATCGGTGCGCAGTACTGGGAGCAGGCGCTCCTTTTCCTGAACAGCATACCCGCCAATCTTGCTGATCCGCTCTTCGGGAAGGACATCTCTTTCTATCTCTTCACCTATCCATTCATAGACGAGGTGAACACCGTCCTTCGCAGCCTGATCGTGATCGCAGCCCTGCTGACCGTGCCGGTCTACTTCGTCAGGGGGGGCATCGTGCTTATGGGGAGTCTCTTCACCGTGGAACCGGGTGTGAAGCGACACCTTGCGATCCTGGTGTCGCTCTTTCTCCTCAGCCTCTCGTTCAGCTTTGTTCTCGACCGCTACGGACTTCTGACCACCGAGCACGGCGTTCTGTACGGAGCCTCGTACACCGACGTGCACGCCCGTCTTCTTATGCTTTCGGTCATGACCGTGCTCGCTGTTGCCGCCGCGATCGTCGTCCCTGTCTTTGCCGCACGCGGCTCCCTCGTTCTACCGCTCCTCGTTCTCGGTGTGCTCATAGGCGCATATATCCTGGGGCTGCAGGTCTATCCCTCGACCGTGCAGAGCTTCAAGGTCTCGCCGAACGAGATTGTCCTGGAGCGGCCCTATATCGCGAACCATATCAGGTTCACCCGGTTCGGCTACGGTCTGGAGAATATGGAACTGCAGCCCTTTGCCGCGAACAAGCAGCTGACCTTCGCCGATATCCGGAAGAACCTGTCCACGATCCAGAACATCCGGCTCTGGGACGAGGAGCCGCTCCTCAAGACGTACAGCCAGCTGCAGCAGATCAGGACCTACTACCACTTCAGCGACGTGGACAATGACCGCTATACCGTGAACGACAACTATCTCCAGGTCATGCTGTCCCCGCGGGAGCTGTCCTACGCGGACCTGCCGGAGAAGTCATGGATCAACGAGCGGCTCGTCTTCACCCACGGGTTCGGCCTGGCCATGGGGCCGGTGAGCGGCATCACCAAGGAAGGCCTGCCGGAATTCTACATCAAGGACATCCCGCCGATCACGAGCGCGGGGCCGAAGGTGACCCGTCCCGAGATCTACTACGGCGAGAGTCCGAACGATTACGTCATCGTGAACACCAAAACGAAGGAGTTCGGCTACCCCACGACAGGGGAGAACGTTTACAGCGTTTACGCGGGGAAGGGTGGCGTCCGGCTCTCGTCTATCCTGTCGCGGCTCCTCTATGCCGCGTACTTCGGGAACTTCAAGATCGTCCTGTCGAGCGATGTGACCGATGAAAGCCGGATCCTTTATAACCGGAAGATCATGAAGCGCGTGACTGCGATCGCCCCGTTCTCTCCTATGACCCCGATCCGTACCTCGTGATCGGCGACGACGGCAGGTTATACTGGATCATCGACGCCTACTCGCACACCGACAACCTTCCCTATTCAAAGCCCGTCGCAAGGAGGGACCAACTATATCCGCAACTCCCTCAAGGTGGTCGTCGACGCCTATGACGGTACGGTCTCTTTCTACGTCGTCGACCGGACGGACATCCTGACGAAGACCTACGCCGCCATCTTCCCGACCCTTTTCAAACCGATCACCGAGATGCCGCCGGACCTCCGGAGGCATATCCGGTATCCCCGGGCGCTCCTCAAGATCCAGGCGCGGATGTTTACGACCTTCCACATGACCGACCCTTCGGTGTTCTACAACAAGGAGGACCTCTGGGAGATCCCGTCCTACCGCGAAAAGACCATGGACCCCTATTACCTCATCACGAAGCTACCCGGGCTCAAAGAGGAAGAGTTCATCCTGCTGCTGCCGTTCACGCCGTCGAAGCGGGACAATCTGGCTGCCTGGATGGCCGCGCGGTGCGATGGCGAGAACTACGGCAAGGTCACGGTCTACACCTTCCCGCGGGACCGGCTGGTCTTCGGGCCGCGCCAGATCGATGCTCGCATCGACCAGGACGCCTACATCTCTCAGCAGCTCACGCTCTGGGGCCAACACGGCTCTGACGTGATCCGAGGGAGCCTCCTGATCATCCCCATCGAGGACTCGCTCATCTACGTGCAGCCACTCTACCTGGTGGCCACGGACAAAGGCGGCCTGCCAGAGCTGCGCAGGGTCATCGTCGCCTACGGGAACAACGTGGTCATGGAAGAGACGCTCGAGGCAGCGATCCAGCGACTGTTCACTGGCTCGCTGCCGAGGATGCGGGTGACGGAGGAAGGGACCTCCGCGATCACCCTACAGCCCAGGGAGCTGAGCGCGCGGGCCCTGGATCAGTTGCACAAGGCGCGGGAGGCGCTCCGGAAAGAGGACTGGACAGGGTACGGGAAATACCTTAAAGAGCTTGAAGAGACGCTCCGGAAGATGACGAAGTAAGTTCCGTGCGCTCCGGTGGGGATGCGGGATAGGACGGAAAGATTGCTAGCGGATTGAGGTTATTGTTCATGGCATTACTTCATTGCAGCTGCGGTCTATTGCTCAGCGTTCACCGACATCGTCACCATATAACTCGCCCCTTGCGCATCGGGTACACCGGAGCCTATCCTTCAATGCGGATCGTGATCAGCTCGTCCGGACCGCGGCTTCACTCTGGACGAGAATGAGGATGAGAAGTACCACCAGGAGAATGATCAGTATCTCCTCGAAACCGATCCCGCTGTGGCCGCCTGCCTGGACAGCATCGATATGTACGGCAAGCCTGTGGATCTGCTCATCCGAAAGGCTGTTTAGTTTCGTCATGGTCTTTTCGGGGGAAAGCCCGTAATCCGTGAGTCGCTGCTGAATCGTCTTGGATTCAAGCGTATTCTGGATCCTGGCCAAATCAGCTGCCCGGTCGAAGAGCATGGTTGTCGGGGCCTGAGGCGAGGAAGGCAAGAACATCGCCTCAGCAGGGCCCGCAATCGTGGAAACGGCGATTAGCGCAGCGACGAGATAGATCGAGAGCGGTTTTGCATAGAATGCAACGCGGATTCGTTTCATCAGAATTCCCTCCTCTCTATTGATGCACCCCGGATTTGATTCAATTATACCATGGAACTTCCGAACCGATCTCGATGTTCGGTGTTGCCTCGTTCTCGAGGACAATCCGGTATAAGAAAAAAATTGACAAATGGTAAAAAGACATTCCGCGCGTCCTGAGGGCTCTCACGATATATTTCATCTTCTTTTTGTCAGGTATTGCCTATTTCTTCCCGGGCAGCTGGGCCAGGAATTCAGCGTCGCCCAGCATGGCCTTGACTGCTTCCGCTAGCGCATCACCGGCCAATTGATCGGCCTCAGTTGCCATTGACGCGGCCTTATATCTGCTCGTTCCAGCCGTGCCCTCATACGCTTTCGACCACCTCTTGGACGACGAAACAGAGGCCATTACTTTGAACTGGTAATCCGTTTTGCTCTCGATAAAGGTGATTTCCGGCAGTGCGAGACTCAGCTTTACGGGAGCGTTGCTACGCACCTGGGCGCCTCGCCTGGCAAGTTCCCTTGCCAGGGCTTCCACGAGTTTCCTTGACCAAGCCTCGCGATTCGCCCGAAAGCCGGAGTCATCCTTCCAATTGGTGTGGATCTTATACTCCGTTGAGTCCTTTTCGGCGTTCGTGACGACAACAGAAACCCCCGACAGCGACATGGTTTCAGATCCCGTTATCACCGGAACATTTTTCGGCATAGCCGTATAACTGCAGCCGGTGAGTATTACCGCGCTGTAGAGCAATGCAGCGACTGCGCCACATATCATGCCGGGACATATCTTTTTCATGCACAGCCTCCTTTTTTAATGAGCACACCGTAAGAACAGACTCGATGAGAAGATTTTCAGCGCACTGCTAAAGAAGTTAAACATTATAGCCTGCCCCGAAGATTTTTGACTGTGATCAGAATCACAGACAAAAGAAAGAATATCTCATTATATATAGAATTATATACCGGTAGGTGGATAATGGAAAAAGTCTGGGTAATAGAAGATCCAGATGAGCAGTTTCAGGGTTACAAAACGAGGCGCTTGACGAAGGAAACGCTTCCTTCCGACGGGAAGAACCCTGCTGCGGCATATTCACTTTCCATTATTTTCTGGGGGGGCGGGCAGATCTACAACGACCAGAGAAGTAAAGGCCTGCTGTTTCTTTTCACCATGATCATTTTATTCACGGGAACCGTTCTTTTTTTCGTGTATGAAGAATATCTTCTTCAAGTGCTGCTCTCTTATAAAATTTCCATTGCCGATTTTTTCCTTATAGCTGAACTTCTGTTCTTCTGTGCACTGATCTTTTGGATGTACAATGCCGGTGATTCATACCATAAAGCGGTAAAAGCGAGAACCATGCCGTTCGCTGGAATACAAAGCCGTGCGTATCCCTTTCTCTGTTCTCTGCTTGTTCCCGGCTGGGGGCAATTTCTGAACGGACAACCGATAAAAGGCAGTATGTATTCAGGCTTTTCGGTGCTTGGCATCTTTTCACTCGTTACGATCCCCTCCGTCTTGCGAGTCTGGCCTTTCTTGGAGGCCGTGAAATCCCGCTTTCTCATCGAAGAGATCTTTGTTCTCACTGTTTTGTTTGCTCCTTTCATCCCGCTCATATGGCTATTCGGCAGCTTTGATGCCTTGAAAGTAAGCCTTGATGACATCAAAAAGGAGTCCTTCTTCGACAGGATCACGTATGCGAACAACCGTCGCCGGACGCAGGGATGGGTGCGAGGCGTCTATCCTCATATCAAGACAACCGTTTTTCTGGCGCTCATCCTCACCTTCCTCGTGATCGTCATAGACAGTTCATCTCTCAGGAACTACTATTTCAATCAGCTTACGTATGCTCAGGCGCGATTGCAGGAACGCGGAATGATGATCGTGCCGGAGATTATCAACAGGGTTCTTTCGCTCATGGCATTAGCAGGGCAGTAGGCTTCATTGCTACCGCCTATTCATGAGTTTCCTCCTTGCAGCGCCGGCCCGATGGTCTTCAATAAGCTCCCCAAAAGACAAACAATTGAGGCCGGACCCCACGATGCATAGTAACTTCAGTTAAAGCCTGGATAAAAGACCTGCCCTATCGTTGAGGCAAAGGACCACGATTGCCATTGAGCAGTGGAGCGGGAGGTATGCAAAGAAAAAAGACCTAATCTCGAATTGCAAAGCGGGAAGGGTCCAAGTGAACAAAGAACACGCGGAGATTGCAATCTCAACCGCTAATTGCAGCAGGCCTCAAGGGTGAAGGAACAGACACTTTTAAAAGGCGTGATTCTTGATGAACAGCTCTCACGGGGCTCAAGGGTATAAGGACATATGCTTCCGAGCATGCGAACGGGCCTTCTCAATCCTCTTTTTTTCCTGTGTGAGAGCGTTGCAAAGTAAGCCTTATCGCCATTGATATGCTTCTTCTGTGTCATTCTCATGATTCTTTCCCCCTGTTTAATCTTCTTGAACAGAATAAAGCATATTTCATTCCAAAAAAATCGTCTTAAAAGCAACGTCTTCCACTGAAGGACTGTTTGCAGAACTGCGAAAGATGGATATCACTTTGCAAAGCTGCAAAAAAGTAGAAAGGAGCGGGACCTGCGGATGGACTACTTGCACATGACCAGCTTGGAGCGTAGGCTTCCCCTCTGTTATGTTTTGCCAGGGCTTATCAAACGACGCAAGCCGACCCAACAGCCCCATCTCGAAGACGGGAAATCTCCTCTCCGATTGGATATAATAGTACGTATCTGAGGAGTAAGCCGGGCGGTCGCTCATCCGGCACAGGTAACGACCGCGTTCACGAGGACAGAGTGATGAGAAAGCGCGATGCAGGATCCGGAAGAACTTATGGGAGCATTTTTCTCGTATTGCTCGTATCGATCGTGGTGGCCGTGATGATGTTCAGCACAGGCGCACCGTTGGTCACGGCACAGGTCAATGCCCGGAAGGATTTCCGCGACGTCAACAGGCCCGCGGAACCCCTCCTGCCAGCGCCGGACGTCTCCGGTTCCATGCCCGGCCGGGGCAAGCTCCTCGTTGCCAGCCGGAACATGCGTGATCCGCGCTTCCGGGAAACCGTGGTGCTCGTTGTTGACTACGGCATGGGCGGCGCAGCAGGCCTCATCATCAACCGGCCCTTGGAGGTGCGGCTCGCCGAGCTCATTCCGGACCTGCCGATGCTCGGGAAGCGAAAGGACAAAGCCTTCTACGGAGGCCCCGTCGAGGGCCACAAGATGTTCCTGCTTATCCGCTCGACGCAAACCGTCGAGGAGTCATCAAAAGTACTGGCCGGCGTGCACGTGAGCACGAGCAGAACGGTCCTGGAACGGATGATCTCCGGAAAGAAGGGCACCCCATTCCGGGCCTATGCAGGTTATGCAGGCTGGGGATCAGGCCAGCTCGACGCCGAGATCTCCCGCGGCGACTGGCACGTGATGAAGGCCGAGGCGCGCATGATCTTCGAGCGGGACCCCGCAAAACTTTGGCCCGAACTGATTCGGCTCAGCTCGGCAATTCAGGTGTAACGGCTGAGATCGGTCGCTCTGCCTTCCGAGCATCCGGTGACACAGCTTCGTGTTCCTGCTGCCTATCATCAGCTCTATCGGCTTCCCCTTACATTACATCGTGCCTTACTTGATATTTTCCCGACGTTTTAAAAAGATGATTATCATGTTGATTTTCATTGCGACATGTGCAATAATTTCCCCCGAATTGTTTTTGACCTGCCTTACTTTATTACCCTAATAAAAAAACTGAGGAGGGACGATGAAAAGTAACGAATATATCAGAATGATGCTGTTATTATTGTCTTATGCGATCTTATCTTTTTACTCAGCCTCGGGATGGACTGCCGAACTCAGCTCCAGTGATTGCGTCAAGTGCCATGCAGCTCAGCCCGCTGAAATAGATGCTCAGGGAGCGCGCCACAAGACAATTACATGCCAGGATTGCCACGCCGGTCACCGTCCTGCGTCGAAGAACAATATTCCCGCGTGCAGCCAGTGTCATCAGGGCAAGCCGCACTTTGAGACCAAGGGTTGCCTGACATGCCATACGAACCCACATACCCCCTTGGTGATTACCTTCTCATCCACGCTGACGGAACCCTGTCTTACCTGTCATACGCCCCAGATCAAGCAGCTGCGTGAAAATAAAAGTAAACATTCAGCTCTCTACTGCACCACATGCCATAGCGTTCACCGTCAAGCGCCGGAATGTACGAAGTGCCACAAGCCCCATTCCACCGATATGGCCGCGGCCGACTGTAAGAAGTGCCATAAAGCGCATATGCCCAAGGTCGTGACGTATGCGTCTGACACGGGATCCATATACTGCGCGGCATGCCACAGTAAAGCATATAATCTCCTCAAGGAGTCCAAGGCAAAGCACGCATCCCTGACGTGTGCAACCTGTCATCAGGAAAAGCACAAGATGGTCCCAAAATGCCAGGATTGCCATGGAGAGAAGCATCCGGCAGGTATCATGGCCAAATTCCCGAGATGCGGAGATTGCCACAATATCGCGCATGATCTCAACAACTGGAAAACTGCTTCGGCGCCGGCCGCTGAAGCTCCAAAGGTAAAAAAGAAGACGAGAAAGTAACCTAAGCATTGCACAGAAACAAGCAAAAAGGGCCTTTTTTAAAGGCCCTTTTTGCTTTTCTTTACATCCATGATGGCGATGGATCACATGATGATCAGCATTGACCGTATCTGTGGGTGAGCCAGCTCGTCTTGGAGTTCTGATCTTTCATGTTTTTCAATCCGTCATTTCGGAAATTTTTGTCCACAGACAGGACCGGAAAAGCTTTCCCACTGCGCACTTTGGTCTCCTCTTGGAAGTTCTGACTTCTGGTGGGGCAACTTCGCGGTTGCGAGCTTATTGCTCTTCGTGACCTACCAGTCGGGGGTATGCTTGGCGGAGCGAATCGTTGCCCTGACGTGCATAGGGGTGCCTACTTTGCTACAATAGAACCATGGCGGACAAGGAATCGAAGAAACCAGAAGTTTCCCGGTCCAGGAAAGAGTATTTTCTCAGCCTCGCTAAATCCATAAAGAAAAAGATCAAGCAGAAAGTATTACGAAGGAAGAAGTACCTGCGAATGCTGTAGCCTCCCAAAGGAAATATTTCTCTTTCTCAAGAATCGACCCTGATCGTCCTGTTGCAGGACAAGGAGGGAAACAATGACCAAAATAGCTGTTGAAAAGAACCTGTTCTGTCTGCCCTGGACACAGACACTCTTGGGGACCCATGTTCAGGGCAGGGTCAACTTCATGGCCCTCGACTGGCTGACTCGGGTAAACTACGACCCAGCCATGCTCGGCATCTGCGTCAACAAGGAACACGCCTCCAACCATGCAATTCGAGAGACCGGCCAGTTCAGCGTCAATGTTCCGACCGTGGACATGGTCGAAGTGACCGATTACTGTGGCATTGTTTCTGCCAAGAGGGAAGACAAATCAAAGCTGTTCGAGGTTTTTTACGGCGAGCTCAAGGCAGCGCCGTTGATCACAGTATGCCCGCTGAACATTGCATGCCGGCTCATCCAGACCGTGGACCTGCCCACCAACACATTTTTTATCGGCGAGATCGTCACCATCTTTTCCGAGGAACGGTACCTCTCTAGCGGCAAGCCCGATATAACAAAGATCAGGCCTTTCCTGCTGACTATGCCGGACAACCGCTTCTGGTCCGTGGGGGAGCACATCGGGAATGCATGGAAGGATGGCGCCAAATACCGGGATAAGCTCAAAAAATAAGAGGACCGGCCAATGGGGCAAACGTCATGGGGTCAGCCTTTCACAGGGGCCATGAAGAGAGGAACCATCCCGGAAGCGGGAGAGGGCACCTTTTCTCGCTGATGTTTTCCTGAGTTAGCAATATCCCTACCATCGCCGCAGTTTCATTTGGTTTTAATGCCGTCCTTCACTGCGCCAGTCATCCATCACGATTAACGAAGCTTCTGCAGCATGAAACCTGATAATATTGGCTTGATTATTTGTTGCTTCGATGCCATGTTTTTACCATGGCAAAACTTTCTTCGCAAGATGTCGAAAAGCAGATCCAGGTATGGACTGCTGTTACGCTGTTGTCCCTCGAGCACAAGCGCGCGACACTCAAGAAACGCTGCCCTGACCTGAATGATCGAGAGCTCGCTCAGCGTGTGTGAGAAGAGAGCGCACCGTATGGTTCGGGCAACGATGAATGATAGCCCCCTTGTCTTGTCGCTGAAGGAACGGGGTGATTTTTTACCCGCTGCTTCAGTATTCAAAGATCACTCAACGAGCTCATGCCAGCTGGTCAACCCTAAAAACCTGAGATCAGATAGTGCATATTTAACTCCACTATGGGGTTCAGCCATTTCCTATCCTTATTGCTCTCGTACTTCGATAGGTGTACGGGTCACTCCATAAGCCTATGAGAGATCTCGATCTCCAACGGTAAGATCGCTCTTCATCGTCATTGACACCATCGATCCTCTATGCAATAATCAACAGTCATGCGCCCACTTTTGTCCCCTTATCCCTAGCGAGGGCAGGGAGCAGATAGCCGAGGATATCGTTTCTCTCTTAAATATGAACTGCCAAAAACATGCTCCGACCTTAGAAAAGAAAAGGAGTCGCTGCTTGTGAATGATCTTGCTGCCAATGGACACGGCAACCATACGCCGGACCGGAAAAAAAGTTATGCCCTTCTCGTGGATGGGTATGTCCGGGACCTGTTCGCGACAGGCATGGTCCTCCAGCGGCTTGATTATGATGTTTTTATTGTAAATTCGGGCGAGGATGCGCTCAGGATCATTGACGCTGCGTTGCCGGATCTCATCATAACCGAGCTCTCTCTGCAGCAGATGTCAGGCCTGGAGCTGCTTGTCAATCTCAGACATGATCCCCGGACTAAGGCTATTCCCGTCATTATCCATACGGCAATAGGGGACCGGAAACGTGAAGAGCATTGCCGCGCATCGGGATGCGCTGCGTTTCTCAAAAAACCGGTAGAACCATCTGTGCTCTACAGAGCGATCCAGCAGGCAACAGAGAGCATGCCGCGGCAGTTCATCCGGCTGCGGACGCTGCTCCCGGTCAGAGTAAGCGGTCTCGTCTCCTCGGACGAGGTCTCCCACACCGAGTATGTCTCGGAGTTGTCAGAGAATGGCATTTTCGTGCACACGCTGAGTCCCCGGCCGCTCAATGTCGTTCTCCCGGTAACGATTTTGATCAATTCCATACCGGTCAAGGTCAGGGCGGTCGTCGTTTACGGTGTCGCCCTGAGCCCCGGATTGTTCAAGGAGCCGGGCATGGGGATGAAGTTCGTTGAAATAAGGGACACGGACCGGGAACTGATCAGAAATTTCATCATGGGACAGATCATGAAAGGAATTCCGGCGACATGAGGCCCCGTTTATTGCGAAGAGAGAGGACCTATCGGCGATGCGCCATGCATGGTGTATAATCGCTGACAGGAAGGGGAGAACAATGAAGCAAACCATTCTTGCTGTTCTGGCGGTGTTTGTGACTGGTCGGAACTCGCTGTCGTCATTAACGGTGTGATTCTTATTTTCGCCTGCACGGTTATGCCTCAGCTTTGGCGTCTTCTGACCGGGATGAAGAAGGCGTTGTTGTACCTTCCCGGTGCTGGTGAATGCGGCGGCATTCGTATACATCTATTGGTGGTTCATTGCGGGAAAGGGACGCCTAAGGTAGCTCTCCCCGGGACAACTCGCCAGGGAACATCGAGCCAATGAAAGGGTGAGCATCGCATGGTTAGAACTGATGGGCCAATCATGAAAGGGAAATGCCGGCAGTGAAAAACCACAGCTAAAGACCCGTTCTTAAGATAGAATGAAACAAGAGGATTTGTCTAAGAAAGCCATGCAGGTCGCCTGTGCGATCATAGAATATAACGGTAAGATCCTCGCCGTCCAGCGAGGCGAGCGCCAGAGCCTGCCACTCAAATGGGAGTTCCCCGGTGGAAAGATCCATCAGGGCGAGTCACCGGAGATGTGCGTGGTCCGCGAGGTGTCAGAAGAGCTTAACATACATATAGCAGTTATTCGACCGCTGTCATTGGTAAACCATGACTATCCTGATTTTTCTGTTACGCTTCATCCCTTCATCTGTGCCATAGTCTCTGGTGATATCATTCTGCGCGAACATAAGGCAATGATCTGGTTGTCACCGCGTGAGCTGCAGACACTCGACTGGGTCGCTGCAGATTTCCCGATCATTAGAGCATATCTCGAAGAGTTGAGCAAGGATCCTTCTTAAACAAGTAAACCAAGGCACATCATCTGCCCGTAGATTTGGTCCTTCCCTCCTTATTGAATCTTTCCTAAGACCCTGAATAATGCCATGCCATTTTGGTTAAATTGTGCTATACTGTTTTCCGGCAGTTTCACTGTTTACCGTCTGAGTATCGTTCTTGCCAGTAGATCAATTCCGATAGAAAGGGAGGATAGTGATCATGAAGAGGATATTCGTACTAATTGCAGCACTTTATCTGGTGTCAGCCGCGGGCATGGCACTTGCTGAAGTGGCGGGCGGAGGTGATCTGACGTTCAAGCCCCAGAACGCCAAACCTGTAATCTTCAGCCACACACTGCATGTAAACGTAAAGGAATTGAAATGCACAGCCTGTCATAATCATACGTTCCTGATGTCAAAGGATTCGACCAAGATGGACATGAACAAAATCACCAAGGGTCAATTCTGCGGGCACTGCCACAACGGGGAGCGGTCCTTTGATGTAAAGGACAAGGCGAACTGCGAAAGGTGCCATAAATAGAACATCATCCCGATATCCTAACCGTTGCCAGGTATGGACACCCGTTCCCGTACCGGCCCGCATGGTGAAGTAATAAACGATCATGGAAAAACTTTCGAAAAAGGATGTGGGGGCTATTGCCGCATCGACAGGAGACGCTTCGAACCGTGATCTTTCGGGTGTCAATCTGAGCGGTATGGAACTGATCGGTCTCCGGTTCGATGGCTCGGATTTCAAAGGCGCGGCGCTGAGCAGTGCGAACCTGAGCGGGTCGAGCTTCGAGAACTGCGACCTCTCGGGATGCGATCTGAGCAGCTCGAATTTCACCGGTGCCTCGTTCAAAAAGGCGATACTCAAAAAAGCAGACCTCACATTCTCGACCTTCGTGGGAGCTGACTTCTCGGAAGCGAACCTAAAGGAAGCGGACTTCACGAACTCGAAAATGTCCGGAGCGAGGTTTGAGAAGGCGGACCTCTCTGATGCCAACCTCCAGATGACCGACGCGGGTATGATCCAATGCAGCGGGGCACTGATGACAAATATCCACGCCCGCGGATCGAGCATGATCGGCGCAGGTCTGGCGGGATGCGATCTACGGGCGTCGAGCCTCCACGGGACCGACCTGAGTAACGCGTACCTCGCCTCGGCCGATCTGAGGAAAGCCGACATCCTAGATGCCACGCTGACGGCTGCTGACCTAACGAATGCCGACATGCGCGGAGCGCGCGTCAAGCGGACGGACCTGACGAGGGCTAAGCTCGACGGCTTGAAGCATGATGATGAGCTAAGCGATTTGTTATCTCGATATTCACGAAAGCAATAATATTTCGTGTCTTGTCACGGATATGCGTCCTTGAAGAGCTGCGAAAAGAGAGCGTCCGGGATCCGTTCCTTTTGCGATCTTTGCGTGCTTCGCATGAAACAGGAGGCGTTATTTTTTTATCATGGTCAAAATCGGTGGTGAGACCCAAGGTATTCGGATTCTGCTATTTTGTGCAATTGTAATGATATGAAAAATAATTATAATAAAGCTTGACATATGAGCAGTAGTATGGGATTATGCTCCTAGAAGTTCCGGAAGTTTTTTGTAAGCAGGACCGCAAAGACTTTTCGTCTGGCGGTTTTTTTATTGTGCAATTCCGTCGCTTCAATTTCACAAGAAGGAGGTAGCTCACCATGAATAAAGGAACCGTGAAGTGGTTTAATGATTCCAAAGGTTTTGGATTCATTTCCCGTGAAGACGGCGGAGATGTGTTTGTGCACTTCGGCGACATTCAGGACAGCGGCTTCAAATCCCTGGCCGAAGGTCAGGAAGTGCAGTTCGACATTGTCGAATCACCCAAAGGCCCCAAGGCAGCCAATGTCGTAAAGCTCTAAGCGATAAAGCCTGAACTAATTAGGCAGGCCCTGCTCACGCAGGGTCTGCTTTTTTTCTTTCACTATTTGCGCTCAATCAGAAATACTCTCTCCCATATTCTTCCGAGTTCCTCTCATCTTCCTAAAATCTCATAGGCCGGTCTTGGTCGGCTGTTGATAAAGTCTCTTGAGTGTCTTCCGTAACAGAGCGATATCTGTTTGAGAAAAATCAATATGTTAAGGATTGCCGCGTCCGATGAATCGCTAGTCGCTGACAGGAGAGGCGTTTCTCAGCAGTCTGATAACGAAACACTGCGGTTTTATATAAATTGTGCTATACTATTTTTTGGCAACTTCATTGTGATACGACTGGGCATTACTCTAAATGATACCATCCATCCAATAAAAGGGAGGAAAGAGAGAGATGAAGAGGGCATGTACGTTGCTTGCAGTACTTTGTCTGGTGCTGTTTGTGGGTAGGGCTGTTGCGGATGTCGGTGGAGGTGATCTGACGTACAAGCCGCAGAACGCCAAACCGGTATTATTTAGCCACGCAAAGCATGTGGACGGGAAGGAATACAAGTGTAGTGCCTGTCATAACCATACGTTCCAGATGGCCAAGGATTCGTATAAGATGGACATGAGTAAGATCACGAAGGGACAATTCTGCGGTCACTGCCACGACGGTAAACGGTCCTTCGATGTGAACGACAAGGCAAGCTGCGACAAGTGCCACAAGTAGCATACGGAGAATCTCAGGGCCCGTCATGGTCGGCTCACTTCAGCAAGGATGCTGACCCTGTCACCCCCTGTTCCTCATCGCAGTGATGTCGTGCCCCTGTAAGCGCAGAATGCATTCACGGATTATTATCAACGAAACCCCGTGTCGTCGCAACGGTTTCATCGTCCAGCGTTGTCACGTCCCTTCCTTGCGTATCCTTTAACATGGATTTTCGGAAACGCTTGAAGGAAGATAGAAAAAGTTATTTTAACACTGTTAATCCTGGGCAGATTGTCTCCCTGACCAGGGTGACCCGAAGCTGGAAAACAGCCACGGGTTACACGACTTATACGAAACGCACGAATACAAACAGTCGGTTTTCCTGTGTCAGTCGCTTCCTTCGTGATATCCGTGATACCCCGTTCTATGGGATTTTTTACCGTTTCAGCATAAAACTTTGCTTTGCATTCACTCCTGTACTCTCATCTCCTTTCACATGTGGCGCCTATCGGGCATCGTCCGCACACTGTTCTTCTTCATCTCCCTGTCGCTTCGTTTTCTCCGCGTCTGATCCTAGCCCGTCTCCAACGACGAAGGGATTCGGTCATGTGCAACCAGGGTGGTTCATAACATACTGACTCTTTTTTTGTTGTCTATTTGTCTCCTGATGAAAAGATAAAGTGTGATATATATCACACTGTTTTCTTTCCAAAGTTGATACAATAGCTTTCAAATGAAGTCAAAATACAGTGTTTATCCCGACAAGGAGCTCATGAGACATGAAAAAGATCATTATTGCGGACCAGATCAAACACTCCCTTGCGCAGGAAACAAACTTTTTGGAGCGGCAGGATATAAAAGTATTTACGATAAACTCGAACGAAGAGGTGCTGAAGATCCATGGCACCGAGAAAGCCGACCTCATTATTACGCTCTTCCACCTGCCCGGCATGAGCACGGCAGACCTCTGCTCCTTGATCAGGACCATCCCGAATATGCGCAGCGTCTCGATGATCATCTACTCCTCTGACGAAGAGAAGGACATCGCGCTGAGCGAGCGGTGCAGGGCGAACGCCGTCATGACGCTTCCGGTCAATGCCGCCCTTCTGCTGGATAAGATACAGGATCTCCTAAATATTTCCTCAAGGGGGTCCTGCCGGGTGCTTCTCAGTGTTCGCCTAGAGGGGCATCTCCTAGGCAAGCCGTTCACCTGCACCTCGGAAAATATCAGTGCGTCGGGCCTGCTTATGGAAACGCACAAGAACCTCGAACGAGGCGACAGGATAGATTGCTCCCTTGTTCTGCCCGACTCGACGCGCGTTAAGACGAGTGGTGAGATCGTCAGGGCCATCAAAAATCCGACACGGTTCGACCCCAACTGGTACGGTGTAAAGTTTTCTACACTCGCTCCCGAGGCAAAATGCGCCATCGAGGCACTTATCGAAAAGAGATCCCAGGCACTGCGATCGAAATCCCGGGTTTTATGATGGCGGTCTCTGTCGCAAAGAACACCGGATGCAGTGTGCGTGACGGCGAAGTGCACGCGCAAGGGGCCGGATGAACAGAGCGATCGACGTGACAGCGTGAAATGAAGAAGAATTTCGTCTCTTAAACCTTTCCTTAACAAATCTAATGAAGATGCTATTTTTCATATCAGGAACATCCGAGGCGCTTCCGGGCGTTCTACGTAGGAGGGCGCGGGAATCATGGAAAGGGCAGTCAGAACGGTATTGCTCGTAGACGGCAGTGCAACGATACTCTACTACTATGGTATCCTGCTGAAGCGGTTGGAATATGTGGTGTTTACCGCGGCAAGCGCCGAAGAAGCACTGAAGATCATGGAAAGCACGGTCCCGTCCCTCGTCCTCACTGCGATATCA
This sequence comes from Nitrospirota bacterium, assembly GCA_963705595.1. GTDB lineage: Bacteria > Nitrospirota > UBA9217 > UBA9217 > UBA9217 > DASPSR01. The sequence goes on from CAVPKD010000002.1 coordinate 58,468, forward strand.
TTACCCGAAATGGGAGGCATCGACTTCATCAAAAAGATAAAAAGCTCTGACCGCACCAGCGCCGTCCCCGTGATTGTGCTAACTGCTGAGGAGGATGCCCATATCAGGTCTGCTTGCCTCAGCATGGGTTGCGCCGCCTACCTGATCAAGCCCGTGGAGCCTGATCATCTCTTCCGGACGATCCAGACCGCGTTGGAACCGACGCCGCGAGCTAACATCCGGCTCAGCACATCCCTCAAAGCAGTAGTCGGAGAAGGGACCACACAGGACCGCGCAGAGCGTAGCGAATACGCCACGACCATCTCTGAGGGAGGGTTCTACCTGCGGACGCTCTCTTCGCAGCCGAAGAATGCTTTGATCCCGGTCAGGATATTCATCAAGGACCGTGAGATCAGGGCAACGGCTGTAGTGCTCTACAGCCATGTTATGGAAGAGGGGACGTTCAGGGAGCCTGGGATGGGCATGAAGTTCGTTGAGATCTCAAAAGAGGACCGGAGCTTCTTGCGGAGTTTTATCATGGAACAGCTGACCTTCGATATCATGCCCGGCTCATGATTAGATATCGAATTCGACTAACTCGGGCGCGCCAGGGACCCACCATGCTATTATTTCTGTTCTGAATGCGGAAGGACAGCCATAGTCTGCCTCATCCAGGGCCCGTATTCCATCTGCCCGGACAAGAGTGAAGATAATGCCCAGTCCTTAGTTCTCGTTTCTGTCGATAGACTCCATCAGGGTTGCAATGATTTCTTCGGGATCCCGAAGCGGTGTGTGCGCCTTCAATCGTGTAAGGCGTTCCTGAACGGATTGTTCTGCGTCCCGGGACAGGAAGAGAAATTTTATTCCCGCACGGTACCTGGCGCCGTGCTGTTTGCTCCAGACGAGGACACCACCCTTGTATCCGCCGACTCGGTCCCTAAACCAGACAAAACCGGGCTCGAGATGAGTTATTGATTCGACGCCGACCCCTTTCTTGCTGAGATCAACGATCAGGGCAACGTGGTCCTTCCATTCGAGCTGCTTGAACGTTATGATCCCCAGGACGCAGTCACGCTTTACGCTTATCGGTTGCCGCTGGACGTCTCTCATCTCATCCATGGAGCCCCCCTAGTTCGCAGAGAAATATTATGATCGCCGCGTGCTGAGATGCAATAGTGAAAATTATCCTTTTTTACGTTTCTACATTGTCCCTATGATGGAAAACATCCGTTTCAGAAAGACCGCACTTATCCATATTGCTTAAGTTCAATGCTGGGCAGCAACTTTCAAAGAAAGCCACAGTGTACTCTAACGGGGTAAACACAGATCGTTCCTGTCATGAATCCGTATAGTGGCCCTGCATAGGTTGCAGAGCAATGAGAATCTGTGTCTGGGAAAATCATTCGTAGCATGCCGTGCGCGACATGCGGAGGGAATATATCGCGCACACCTTGTTCTCCCGTTCAGTGCCCCTCTTTTTTATCAGACTCAATCAGGGTTTTAATGATCTGCTCCGGTTCCCGCAGTGGTATGTGGGGCTTAAATTGGTCAATGCGTTCCTCAACGTATTCCTCCTCTTCGGGAGACAAATTGAGAAATTTTATTCCTGCGCGGCATCTGGTGCCGAGTTGTTTGCTCCAGATCAAAACCCCGCCTTTGTGTCCGCCTACCCGATCCTTGAACCAGACAAAGCCCTGTTCAAGTTGGGCATTCGATTCGATCCCGACTCCCTTGCTGCTGAGATCGACGAGCTGAGCAACGTGGGCCTTCCATTCGAAATGTTTGAGCGTTATGATCCCCAGGCTGCAGTCCCGGTTCTCGAGTACAGGCTCACGCGCCGCTGCTCTCATGGTATCCATTGACACCTCTATCTATAAAATTGTTCCACGAACACACCTGTCGCTTTCGCGATGATCGGCAGCGATTTAAAAATCATTGCGGTCCCATCATCTGATGGACACCTTTCGCCGGTACTCTCAGACACATGGTTACGAGCTCGTGGCGAAGCATCATCGCGCTGCCTATGAATAGCTTATTTATACTATAAATCAAGGCTGAAGAAAAGAAGAAATTTAAATTCCGATGGGACGGGAGAGGACAGGGTTCTAGGAATAAATAACGGTAACACCCAGTGGCTGAAAGCGCCGGATCCTCCATGAGAGCACGAAGCAAGAATGGGGAAAAAAACGATAGCAGGGGAAGTATTGTATTCCGCCAATCTTTTTTTGCCGCGCTGTCGATCCCCGTCAGCCACACTGGTTCAGCTCCTTTTTCTTATTATCTCATGAACAGAATATCTGCCGTTGTATTTGAGTCTATGTTATAATCCAGCCAAGATGATATCGACGGTCCCGTTCCTCAACGACGTGGCCTGTTAAGGTGTGCTCACTGCTCCATAATATGACCACTACACTTCCTTCTACGAAACCCGGAACTGTTTTAGACCAGCGCACGATGCGCGTGCCGCTCTACAAGGTTCTGCTCCACAATGACGAGCGAAACACCATGGAGCACGTGGTGAAGGCGCTCATGCACGTGTTTCGGTTCACGAAGCCTGTGTGTGAGCGGATCATGATGGAAGCTCACCTTCACGGGGTGGCGCTCTGCACTGTCGAGCCGCTCGAGCAAGCTGAACTTCACAGGGACCAGTTGCGGTCATTTTCCCTGGCAGCGACTATTGAACCCGATTGATCAGATAACAGGTTACCAGATATCTGATGCAATCTTTTTGTATGAGCAATATCCATCCTTCTTCAAAGCGTCATGTGCCCGCGTCGTTTCTTCGCCGTCCTCTCCCTCACTCAATCGTCTTTATCGCGGGGAGGGCATCACCTCCTCATTTACCTGAATCGAAAGGGCTACCATTGTTTTCTATCGACTTTTCTGTGTCCGGGTCCAGCTTGATGTATACGGTCACCTTGCTGTCCTTGAGCCAGTAGTTAATGTCGAGAACGTCCATGTGGCCATATTGGTAAGGCGCGTAGAGCGGCCGTAATTCATAGCCTGCTATGGTGCCCTCGCGGTCCACGATTTTGCTCAGTTGGGTTTTCCAGTAGTTAGTACTGCACCGCAGGAACTGTTCGGCCTGCTTCAACGCTTCATCCGCAGTGAGCCCTTTCTTGACCCGATAGCTGGTTGGGAGTGAATATATCTCAAAGGTGAAGGGCCCCTCGTCCCTGTACAGAATGGCGAGGTTTTCCAGGTCGTTGCCATATTTGCAGCCATAGAGCAGCAGAGCATAGGTCCCCTGTATGTCGGCGGGGACCGCCCCCTTGATGTCGAGCCGCTTCCCTGCCATACAGCTGTTCAGAATGAGGAAAGCTGCCAAGATCATCACAGGAGATCTGAAGTTGCCGATTAGGTGTTTCATAGATCCCTCCATTTTATTGTCATCGCGAACATGGTCCCATACTTCTTGTATAATTGCGGTAACGTGAACTCGTCATCGCGAGCCAAGGAGGATGCTACGGTACCATGCTCTGTAGTAACAACCTTATATAATAAATATAGCAAATTTGACATCACAGGGAGACAAGGTAATGCACGAGGAACCACGAAGCAGCCCGGATGCGAGTGAGCAAAACGGGGAGGTATTAAGACACTGATGCAGAAATGCATGGGAAAGGGCAGGTTTCCGATACCTGATGCATGATGCAACAGCCTTGGCAAATATAAACAGAGATATATAGGACCTTCCCATATGAAATTACTCAGCTCTGCGACAATTGATATAACAAGCTTTTCCGTCATCTCGTTTTTCCCGCCGGTGTATAAGAATAATTATCGATTCATTGATACCTGTAATTAGAATTTGACAAAGCACGTGAAGGTGAGTTAAGGTCTAATTATGAGCATGATGATACTTTGTTCAGCTCTTCGGAGCGTGGCGTACATTCATTATACGCAGCGACACCCGTAAACACAGGATCAACAGTCCCGACTCTACTGGCCTTGTCTGTGATACTGGCCGTAATAAGGGGGGGGAACACAGATGGCCGGGCTGCCGAGGAATCATCCTTTGGTGCGTCCGGCTTTTTTTATCCATTCACGGAAAGAGGAGGTGCTACATGCATACCACGATTACCGTCGGACAGGTGTTGAACTCAAAGGGGCATGATCTCTGGTCCATCGCTCCCAACGCGACCGCATACCATGCGCTCGAGATCATGGCGGACAAGAACGTGGGCGCGCTGCTTGTCATGGAGAATGAGAAGTTGGTAGGTATGTTCTCCGAGCGGGATTACGCACGAAAAGTGATCCTGAAGGGGAAATCATCGAAAAGCACCACGGTCCGGGAGATCATGACTAGCCAGCCAATTTGCATTGGGGCTGAGAAATCCCTTCACGAGTGCATGGTGATCATGACGAGTAACCACATACGCCATGTACCGGTCACGGACCGCGGACTGCTCAGAGGACTCGTAAGTATCGGCGATGTGGTCAATACTATCATTGCCGATCAGGAAACCACGATCGAGGAGCTCGAGAGCTATATCACGGTGGGATATTAATACTGCGACCGGCAGGACGTTTTTGTTTGCAGCCGATAGGTTACTGTCAAGCCATGACCATCCTGATGTCTGACTCATGATGGATTGAGCATCCGTCGGCGGACAGGCATCAGGACTCGTATATTTTGAGACGGCTGAAACCCGTGGTAGGATATATGCGAGCCCACTGATCGCTCCGCGACGCGCGCATGGGCATGGACGCAGACTTACCGTACTTTTTTACCGAACCGACCCCTGCGAGCCAACGCCCTGTCCTTTCCACTCAGAAGCACGGTTCTGAACGATATGAGCTAATCTCTCACATCAGAACGTAAAATGACATTTGATGTACGCCTTTCGTGGTGGTTGTCTTACTTCTCGTCCCTGCCTCGCATTCTGGTCGGTTCATTTCGCGCTATAATAAAACTCTATATAGCACATGCGGGCCCTCTGCGATATAAATTGGGGATATATCCACTCTTTTAGTAACACTGGGGCCTGCCTCTTTTGCGCTGCACGATATCATTGCTCGTCGTTCATGGCGGCGTGGTTCAGCGGGAAACAGGCATACCGTGGATGCTGAGTGAACATTTACAAAAAATTGTCAGGAGGCAAGGGAAAGGAGCGCTTTCTATGAATACACGACAGGAAAACGAGCAGGGCAGTACCTCCCCGCAGAACGCCCCGCTCTTCTTTCTTGCTCTCGTAGGGTTCGTGCTCGCTATGCTCGGTGCTTGCGCGGCTGCGCTTTCCGGATTCGGGAGCAGGTGGGAATGGTGGCATTACAGCACGGCGTTTGTGATCCTAAGATGGGCTGCGTATACCGGGATCGCTGCTGCAGCGCTGTCGTTCGTAAGTGGAATGGTGTCGAGACCAGGAAGGCTGCAACGTAGTATTACGTTCTCCGTGGCCGGGATCGTCATCGGGCTCACTGTCGCGGGCATTCCCTGGTCATGGTTGCAAACCGCGCAGCGGGTCCCGCATATCCATGACATTTCAACCGATACGGATAACCCGCCGCGCCTTGTATCTATCACGCCGTTCAGAAAGAATGCACAAAATTCAGTTGAATATGGAGGACCGGGAGTCGCTGCACAACAGCATACAGCCTATCCTGATATTGTTCCGCTCATGCTGCCGATGCCGCCTGCACAGGTCTTTGAGCGAGCGCTTACCGCGGCGCGGCACAGGGGATGGCTGATCGTGGATGCCAATCCAGCCGAGGGCCGTATCGAAGCCACGGCCACAACCTTCTGGTTCGGGTTCAAGGACGATGTGGTCATCCGCATTGTGCCAGTACCGGGCGGAAGCCGTTTGGACATGCGTTCTGTTTCGCGCGTGGGGGTGAGCGATGTGGGAACCAACGCCGCGAGAATCCGGTCCTATCTTAAAGAACTTGGGCATAGCGGGTGAAACGTACTCGGAGCAAGCCGTGATGTCTGTGCCGACTCCCGCTCCGGTGTCATCCGTAATCAAGTGCAGAGTTGCCAATCGCCTGCACATGAAGTACAATAAACATCCATAATGGTCTTTTCGTACTACAATCGCCTGAACGCCGCGCAGAAAAAGGTATACCGAAAAAGCGACGACATTCACGCTGTTCCGCTGCCGAACGCGTCTGGTCTCCATCCATTTATCTTCGAACTTGCCGTGGCGCTGGAGCATGAGGACCGCGCGAAGACTGAACATTTCTGCCAGAAGCTCACCGCGGGTATGGTTGCGGGTCTCGCGGCGCCACCGGTCCGGGTAAGCGTGCTCGCTGCACGGCCGAGTGCCTCCTGGGGCGAACTGCACGGCCTATATGTTCCGGCGCAGGGGCGGGCCTCGGCCATGATCACGATCTGGATGCGCACGGCACAGCGTCGCCAGGTTGTTGCCTTCCGCTCTTTCCTCAGGACGCTGTTGCACGAAATCTGTCACCATCTGGATTATGAGCTCTTCAACCTGTCCGATTCTTTTCATACCGAAGGGTTCTATAAACGCGAATCCAGCCTCTTCCATCAGCTCATAAGCGGAGAGAAGGGGGAATGAGAAATAGAGATCAGATGAACGATGAGCGTGCCGTGCAAAGTGCGGAGCTTGGACTAAAGGAATGTTGTTTGCCTCCATCGAGAAAGAATAAAGAGGCCATGGAGCGAATGAGGTGTCGTATCGGGTGCGGGGCATGTTGTATCGTACCCTCAATCTCGTCGGCAATCCCGGGCATGCCTCGGGGGAAGCCGGCGGGGATTCGCTGCGTACAGCTTACGGCAGACAATGTCTGTAAGATATACGGCATGGCGGAACGTCCCGATGTATGCGTTTCCTATCAGGCAACACAGGAGTTTTGCGGCACGAAGCGGAGTGACGCCCTGCGGCTACTGCGTGAACTGGAACAGAGCACCAGCAGGTCAGTGGAACGACAAGATGCGAAGAGATAGACATCGCTGATGGTGTAATGTTAAAGTAGGTACGACATACTCTCTCGTATTCCCGGCCATCCGCATGAGTAAGCATCGCGTATTACTTTCTGCATAGGATGGACAACAACACAAGAGGAGCACGCGATGGTCATGCACCTCTTTTCAAATTTACTTGTCAATCATTGTAAATATTTAGAAAGACTAAATCAGGAAAAAAGGGTAGATGATACCTATGCGCTTTTCCAGTGGAAACGACCTGAACTTTACGAGAATGCTCAAACTGCTTCGAGGACGGAAATGTCTCAAGAAGATTCCAAATAAAACCGTCGAACATTACAGCGAAGATTCAACGATACTACGCAAAGAAAGGCGTCTTGAATCACCTCAGATAACGAATGGTGACAGAAGCTTAGTAAGACTTACTTGACCAGCATGGAAAAGGAGGGTGGTGAAAAGTGTTGCTATCTTCCACAAGCACGAAGTTTCTTCCTCTTTACATACGGAGCACGCATGAAAATACGAACAAATCATATCAGGGGCAGGCAATATCGATCGGGGAGCCTAAGTAGAAGCCAGAAGGGATTTCGCAATTTCAGAACGGACAATGATAGATAATAATTCGCTGGAAAAAGCGATCAGCACTCAGATCAAGCTTAGATTAAATGTTAGCAACAATCTTATACACTAAGGGTGGCCTTTTTATTGTGAAGCGTCAATAAACTCCGACCTCTCCTCACTGCCTACCGTATTAGGTCCTTCTCTTTAGATTTAGATAATGAATGCCTTTCTTATTTTAGTACCAATCTGCTTTGAACTATTTTATGTCTAAAATCCGCATCTCTTTTTGAAAAATCCACGTTGATCATGGTTTTTAACGCAGCTTCCTTAGCCTCTGCTAGATCTGCTCTTTCCTGTGGAGATAAGTTTATGGTAACACCATTCCCTTTGGGAACCACTCTGTATCCACAGAAGTAGAAAACCTGCCGCGCTTCCACATTATCTTTAAACGATTTGAAGATAAAATCATACTCCTTGGCTGTCTGTACTGAGCCGAAGAGATATCCTCCTATTGATGCAAATCCTAGGATGCATGCAACGATCGACAAAACGAGAAAGTAGAACAGCATGTTGAGAACCTTGTCTTTAATCCTCGACATTGATGCTCCCTCCATCGTTTAGGATTCTATTCTCAGTACGTTCCTTAAACAGGATGTTCCGCTGTCCACTTCTTTACCAGCTATATTGGCTCATAACGTTCTATGAGCGTGATAACAGCGTTGGATGATCCAGGAAAATTAATGCAGACTTTACCCTCCATTCTACAACCTTTTGTTTCTGTAATACGATTACCAGTCATTCTAGTTATCAATACAAATGACCCTATATTTTACGTTGTCATAGTACGTGTTTATGGCAAATGGTACATCTGTATGGCTCAGCGTAAGTACCACATTGTCATTAAACTTCACCTCTACCCGATACCTAGGAAACGTGCCTCTGTCCCTGCACATCTCAGTATACACGCGCTTTATCATGACATAAACCTTATTTCCATTCACGTAACCTTCTAGTGTTCCTCCCTTTTCATCAAAAGGGCTGGAAACATAAGGTTCTAACTTCTCTCCATAGACTCCACATGTCGTGCTATTCGGCAGTTCTTCAATGGGAATTGCTTCATATTCATGAAGAGAGAAAAAAAACAGGACGATAGCGCCTATGTAGAAGACTATTTTACTTTTCATTTATATTTAATGTTCCGGGGGTCAAAATCCTTCAGTGATGATGCGTACCATTGCTTCTTCTTAGGGACAACAACGTTGTAGAGCGTTTTGAGAAGCGCATCTTCAAACGAGATGTTGCTGCTGGCCTAATGAAGAACATCCGGATCCAATGTATTAAAGACCTGGATGGTGAAATCATGGGTGCCCTTGGTATCAGCGATGTCTATAATGCCAACCCTACAATCAGAAATCCGGAACGCATAGGCTCCTCCCAACGAAATTTCATGAGCATCTCCACAGAGCTCGCATTCACCGTGCGGGGAGAAACCGTGGCCGTCTCTTTCGGGCATACATTAATACAAGTTAAAGACGGCATTTGTCAGACGAACTGTTTTGTAAATTTTATGAAACAGGCTACGACGGCCGTTGATGGTCTTCCTTGAACAAATAACCAGCAAAGAACGGATGATTTTTTTCATGTCCGTTCCGGTGGAATACCATACTACTTTAATATTAGCAAGTAGTGTACCAGCCGGCTAATTTTTAAATAACCTATAAATATCAATATATTATATAATTTAACAGCTGGTGTTAATAAGAGGAGGTGGTGATATCACCAAGATCAATCGTAATTTTGCATATTGTCCAGTAAAAAAAACAGATGCATAACATGCGGAACATTATGAGTTGGTTGAAGCACTCTATTAATCTATTTTTTCAATATTAACAAATAAGGCTTGGCAGTTGACTCCGTGATCGATAGCGTTCTGCCAAAAGCAGCACAATTAAGGAGGCAATTAAATAAAGACATAAAATTATAGGAACCTTATGGGACGTGTTTCGCTCCCAAAATGCTCGATTAATTAAAGTCGGTCTTAAATAATTTTTGTCATCTTGCGAGTACGGCGAATGAAGGCGGCGTTATAATCTGGAATCGCTACCGCGCTCGATCAAGGTTTTTCCGAACAGTTACTCATGGACGCGCTCGACAGCATCGACCAGGCATGGATACTGATTCGCGTGTAGTGTGACAGTAAGAGATCAAAAACGCAAAGCGCCATAGCGCATAAAACACTGAAAGCCCATGGGCATACCGGGGCTTTACTTTTTGAGAGCGATATTGTAGACTTATATCCGTATATACACAAATGGGTAGCCGAAGTAAATTTAAATCGCGGAGGTTGATTGTAAATGTATAAGTACGTGAAGATAATGATTCCTATGCTTCTATGCGCTATATTGTTTAGCGCATGTGCCCGTCCAGTGCCAGGCGGCTTTCGTGGTATGATATGGGGCCAGGAGAAGAGTTCTTTCCCCGACTTAGTATACGATTCTATGGATCCTAATCATGGAGGCATCAAGTTTTACACGAAAAAGGACGAGAATCTGCACATTGGGAATTTTGTAGCGGACAAAATAGTATATGGATTTTGGCATGATAAATTCTGCAGTGTCGCAGTTATTGTGGGAGGGAACGTTAATTGGGAAGGTTTAAAACTAGCGGCGTTTGATAAATTTGGCTCCCAGTCTGATTCCCATCTCGAGAGTTTTTCTTGGTCAAATGATACAACCAACATTTCCTTAAAGCGTGAAGTTCATGACAAGGGAGTTTTATGGTTGCACTCAAGAGAAATAGCGATTCAGCAAGAAGCATATGACCGGAATAAGGCAAAAGAAGGCCTGTAAAAGGATGCTCATATGAGCCCGTTATCATGGAAATAGTATATGCAGCCCGACAAGTTGATCCAACCTTTTCCGATGTTCTTGGAGAAATCTATGAGAGGGGAACGAAAAAGACTACTACAGGCAAAATAGATAAATTGGAAAGTTCCTTGAAGGGAAATAAAACTCTCCAGATACATTGCAAGCAATCATAAGTGTGCCCGGGTTTAACTGCACTAATAAAGACAATGAAGGTATTCCTTAACAACGTTGCCGACAGATAAAATTATCGGGATGGATTACATTATTCAGCAGTACTGGTTGTTCCCAAAGAGGAAATAATCAATTCAAAGAAAAATCATATTGCTGATCAGCAGCCTGTTAATCAATTCTTAGCAATAACGCATTTCTTCATGAACGGTTGCGATATCGGTTATAGGGGACAAATCGGAGAAAAAACTGATAGAGAATAAGGTGCGTACCTCGTTAATATCTGATGTCGGTGACCGGAATCGAACCGGCACGAGAGTTGCCCCAAGGATTTTGATAGCAAAAAACGCTGAGTTAGTAATTCCTCATGAGCCCTTGAAATCATAAAATTTAACGTTGATCTCAAGGGCTTTTTTATTTTCGTTATGTTGGCAGGAGAGACAGTAGTGTGGCTGAAACTCTGAGACCTCAGGCATAAAATTGGCATGAGTGCAACCGCCAACGATTCTCTCGTTGTTGGGTGTCGCCTAAGTTCCTTCTCCGGATTTACACGCGGCATAGACCGCATGTGTCGCTAGGGAGAGGATTACCATGTATGCGGAGAGCATGACGCACGTAACCCATTCCCAAAAGGCAAAACTTAAATACACGGACACCCCGCGGGCACGCCATGAGAGGCTTACCCAATGGAGCTCCGGGAGTACATAATGGACATACGCCTGTGCTAAGCCCGCCAGTAAGATCGGGAACGCTGCTGTGCCAGCCAAAATGGCTGCATACAGTCGTGCATGACCGATGAACCTGCGCATCCTCCTGAGTAAGGTCCGTTCAATAGTCTGGAACATCAGACGGATCATCCCGACACACAAGCCGGTGAACGCCAATACCGAGAGGATTTCGTGCCCTTTTTGAACCCGGAGCAGCCACTGGGGCAACACGGCGGCACATATCATGCAAAAGTTTCCGAACTGCAGAGCCCTGATTCCGCTTGGCCGATCTCCCGCACCCTCATGATTCCAGCGATGGGCCAACAATGCCGCCCAGCACAACCCACAAAGGCTACATAACACGATGCTGGTCGATGCCCACAGATAGCCGGCGGGGTCGCGGTCGGGAGAGAGCAGATTGGATACTGGCATGTATCGCCAGTCATACTCCGAAGGATACCGCCGCGCTGCCATCAACATGCCGCCCCAGAATGCGAGCACTCCGAGAGATGCCGTTGCACAAGAGGCCCGTCGTAAGAACGACTTGTCCGAAATATCTTTGTTGACTTCGAAATCGGGACACATTTTCCGGAATTCCCCATTTTGACAGCCTTCCGTGGCTGTCTTTGGTTATATTGCAGGCCACGCTCAATATCTTGGGTGACACGTTCATGTTGTAAATCTATATGTTGCATAGAATGAAGACTTCATCAGATTCAAGAAGAATACATCACTGCAAGCTACAACCGGCTGTATTCAAGTAACACACGAGCCTGACTCTTCGCAGAGCACCTGCTAATGTGCAATCACGCCCGAAAGAAAATACTGCTGAATACCAGTTGGAATAAGCAGACGGTACAAGGCTCATCTGCGGCACTCGCAGGGTGACGTTTGGTGCAACCATTGGTTAGCTGGCAATTTTAGGGTAGACGTAGCCGGTACTCTCTTCCTTTGTTTTGATCGGACGAACTTCAATTCTTGCAGTCGTTCCATATTCAAACTCAGGATTTCTTTTTGCAATGGCTATGGCGTCGTTCAGGTCTTCGGCAAGGATGTGATAATAACCGACGATAACTTCTTTGGTTTCATTGAAAGGGCCTTCCTTCCAGGCTCCTTTTGAGCCGGAAACAATCTTGCCTTCCCTTACGAGCGGCTGGGCTGATTTTAATTTACCTTCTTTCGTCAAGTTACCAATATACTCCTCGCATTTTTTCAGAAACTGCTGTTGTTGTTCGGGGGACCATGACGCCTGATGATCAATTTCGTTCCGGATGAGTAACATATATTCTTTCATTATGCTGCCTCCTTCATGCACTTCTATATTAAATAGGCTGTCAGCTAACCAGTGATTATACAGGTTTGGCTATCCATGCAAATCCGTAGATGACCGACAGATGATGTTAAGTACGACGCGAAATATGCCCTTTTCAACAGACGCAACTGCTTGAGACTTCCAAGAAGTAAATATTATGTGATATCGTGATTAAATTATAGTTGAATTTAACAATGAGATAAAGAGCAAAAGAGGGCAATGCTAAGAGCATTCCTTTTTTCATGACAAAATCGGGACTGGTCATTGTTAGTCATATTAGTAATAATATCCTATAAAAAACCAAGTATTGAACCTTTACTTTGCACTTATTTTCTGCTATCTTAAACATAAGTAATAATTACTGCTTACTACTCCCACTTATCCCTAAAAAATATTCCAATCCGATTTTTTCACCTATTGGTTAAAAGATCGTAATGAGAACTGTTGCGTCTTTTATTTTTCAAATAGATGTATCAAATTCTTCATACAATCTTGTTGCTGACGGCAGCACCGGGGGGGATCATGCTACTCAAAGTTATGTATCAGGACGATAAGTACGATATGGTCAGACCATCGCTCCTCAATGAACTCATTGCATCAAAGAAAATTAAGAAGTTTTACCGTTCTGGAGGGTGGGCAGATATTGAGAGAGATCCGCTAAGGGGATCAGTCGGTTCATATGCAGGACCGGAAAGAAGGAAACAATCGAGTTTATCATCAAGGTTAACGATTCTGTCAAGGGAAATCAATTGCGCAAAATAACATATATCTTGATTATCACGTTGTGCAGTGTGAATATTGTCTTTGCCGGTGGTAAAGCGAATTTAGAATGTTACCAGCTGTAAGTTGACGGATACGGACCTGTGGTCATAGGGATGACCCCTGGAGATACTTCTGCCAAACTCAACACCCCGCTCAGCCCGGCTGAGGCGCGTCTAAAAGCCAAGAGGTGGGAAGGGGGATCGATAATGAGAGTCTCAAAAATATCTTTACAATTCACTGCGTTCGTGATGTTGCTTTTCTTCATTGCATGCGCGACAACAAAATTCCCCATCATATGGAAGGACGAGACATATCAAGGACATCCCGAAAAGATCCTGGTGATTAACGCGTTTCCAAATCCTCTGAATAGAAGGCTCTTCGAAGACGAACTCGTGAAGGCATTGAAGGATCACGGGATAGATGCCGTCGTGAGCTACACTATTATGCCTAAGCCGGTAGTGTCCGATCAGGACGCTATCGCCGCACAAGCAAAGAAAGTCAGTGCGGACACCGTACTGATCAACAGAGCCACTGGCACAAGGATGGATGAATCTGGCGGTCATGGCACTGTCTACTATGAGGACTTATATATTATTACGCAAACAGATGTCTACGATATGAAGTCGAACACGTTGGTCTTGAGCGATTCAGCTGAATCGTGGATACGACAGGGTGAACCTTACTCTAGCCGCATACATTCCTACGTCATAGATCTCGTAAATATGCTGTCGCGACAAGGGCTTTTTTGAGGATGGACGTGTTGCGCAATGACGGCGAAGGGGTATATAGGTAGGCCCGAGGTTAGATTCTTTCGCCAAAAGGTTTTAAGTTTACTTCGTTTTTACTACGTTCTGCAAATGAGATGGATTTTCTCTGCTGTGGAAAATGCGACAACTTATTGATTTTATGGTGCCGCTGACCGGAATTGAACCGGTACGGGAGTTGCCCCCCGAGGGATTTTAAGTCTCTTTCACGTGTTCCCGTCGACATTCACTATCGCCTTGATTTTCCTGTATGTCCGTTCTATTTCAACCCGTTACGCTCCTTTTACTCGTCGGCTCCTGTCCGCCCATGTCTGCCAGAGTTCTAAACTATCTGTTACAATCCTGTTACAATTTTTGATGTCAACGTTCAATAGCCTCTTCCTGTTCAGCCAAGAATCCGATTCCACCATCTGATGCCTTCTTCATATTCTCTTCGTTCACGATGTTGTATAGATCAAACATGGAGCGGGTCTTCCACCCGCCAATATTCATGATTTGCTATTCCGGAAGCCGGCAGCCTGCATGGATTGAGACGATCACCGAGGCCCATATTCTTGCCACCATCGTCTGATCTGAATATGCCACTCAAACAGTCGAGACGAACCCACACTGACGAAGGCCCTCTAGAGACCGTCAACAGCAAATGGACTATCAAAATGCATTTTTATCAAATATTACTATTTTAGCCCATTATTGCCAAATATAACAATAAAAAATGTGACATATGACACTCATGAGATCCCATCTTATACATCTCATTGAAAATACGCTTTTTTATGTCTGGCACGATAGTGGCAATAGAGGAGTGCAGAATACAGGGGAGTTACTGGTTGAGAAAGAAGGTGATTAGTATGAGGATCACGATGCAGTGCATATTTTGTGATAGTGAGTTTCCCTGCTATGGAGGGTGGTATGAGCATATCATGGAACACCTTAGGTCAGAAGCGGAGATTATACTCTCAAAGGTTTATTGGAACCTTGTGTGCTTAAGCCTATAACGAAGGTGGCTGAGCATCCTGTTCGGGTTCGCCATCGTCCGATGATATGCGCCATATAACACCCAACCATTTTTAAAAAAGGAGCACAACATGAAACTGGTAGAAGGAAAATCAATTGCAAAAAAGATGGAGGGGTATAAATTTATGAACTCAAGACCTCAAATCCACCGCAATTGTGAAGGAACTACGATGTTTTACAAAATCGACTTTGGCAGAGCTCTCGAGTACTTTTCTCTGTCGGTCAGGGGAACAATAAATACGTCTGAAGCAAGGACCTGCCGGGATAAATTGAAGGAACTGTTCCATGTCTGCGACCGCACAAGGGTTCTCATAGATACCACAAACGTTATTGCGAGAATATTGGCTGTTGAGGATTATACATTTATAAACGAGCTCGTGCATGAATTCCCTTCAAATCTCAGCATGGCCCTTATAGTCTCTCCGGTGAGCGTACCATTCTGGCGTTTTATTGAATCTGTGGCGGTTAACAATGGTGTCAGATTGAGGACGTTCACTGAGAAGAATGAAGCTGTTGCGTGGCTGATGAAACAGCCTTCAGGAATTCCTGACCGCCGGATGTGCCGCGCATCATGACAGGTTGAATGCCTTACGGAGGAGGAATTATGAAAAGACTCATTATTGCCATGGTGATTGTAGCCCTGGGGGCCTCTTGGGCATCTACCACCGAGGGTCAAGTGTTGCCTGAGGTTTTTTAAGCGGGTCAATTCCTTGGTAGTCGTTATCAGATCCATACAACCAGACATTATTGCAGGGTCTCAAAGTCAACCAGTCAGCGTTGCCGGCCTGGGTTCGGGAGTGCTAATCTCAACGGACGGGGAGGTCATAACAGCGGCGCATCTGGTTCAGACCGCGAACAAAGTTTCTGTCCAGTTCTCCAGCGGAGAGATCATCGCGGCAAGAGTCATTGCATCGGAGCCCGTTACCGATGTAGCGCTCCTTAAGCGCAGTGCCCCGCCGCCTTCGGGAGCAACGGTGGCGAAACTGGGTGATTCAGACAACGTTCAGCTGAAGAGGCGAGTGAGCGTTTGATAAAGAAAATGGTGAGTGTATGACCAAAAAACAAAAAGAGGGTATCTTCAGACATCTTACTGACTGGTCCGAAGAACGGAAACTTACATTGCTGCTTGTAGCACTTATGTTTGATACGCTGATAGTCTATCCCCTTGTGAGTGTAGTCCAGAGCATGGTTGCAGTTCAAATCATAAACAGTGTGATCACATCGCTGATACTTTTGCTAGGCCTCGTTGCACTCACTCGCCGTAAAGTCAACCAAGCGGTCATTGGAGCGGTTGTACTAACAACAATTTCTGTCCATTTCTTACGTCTTATCTTTGGAGCTCAATGGCTCTGGGTGTGGGAAAGCTCATTGGCACTGGTGACGATCATCATTTTTGTGTATCTTATTTTGAAATACGTCTTTAAAGAGGGGCCGGTTAGCCGGCAGCGCATTGAGGGAGCTGTTGTCGCATACCTGATGATCTCGCTGGCATTCGCGGCCAGTTATCATCTGACCTCCTTTCTTATCCCCGGGGCATTCGCATTCGCGGATGAGGCGCCAAACCTCAGCGATTACCGATTCGAGTTTAATTTCAATTATTTCAGCGTCTCGACTATTACCACACTTGGGTACGGAGACATTACTCCTGTACATCCTTTTGCACGGGCTTTGGCAATGATGGAGGCTCTTGTCGGGCAGCTCTATCCGGCAATCCTGCTAGCGCGTCTGATTTCATTGCACATAGTACATAGCCAGAGGTCTGACAAGAAGGATGTATAGAGTATTGGACATACATACGAAAAAGCACATGTTAAATATGCCGTATTGCGCTCGAATCGGACTTCTGTGTCCTTCGCACGGATGGCGTATTTGAAATATACGGAGCCCAATCCCTCCGCATAACTAAATTTGTCGAAGAGGCATGTGTCTATGACTAAACGGAATGATCTACAGCATGATCTACATCACGGAACGCGCATACTCGTCATCAGTGGGATGCTCGCTATCATCTCTAATCCTCTTCGTCTTCTGCGGTGAGATGTTTTGAGATTTCATTCTTTCCCAAGATGGAGAATGTGCATGAAGCGTATCCTGTTCACGGTACTGGCATTTCTGGCATACACGGAGCCGTTGCTTACCTATGCTGCAGAAGAGGTCAAGAGCACGCCACAGAGCGGTGCGCGGTCCGAAAATATCATCAGCGTTCCTTACGGATTCTATAACTCCAGTTTCGGAGCTGCCGTGGCATACGTCTACAGCATCGTGGGATATCCCGAGCAGCAGTCTGCGTTCACGGCCACGGCCATGGTCGGCTCCACAGGCACTGCCATGCTGTTCCTTATAGGTCACGACATCCGTATGTTCGGGGTCAAGCGGCTGTTCATTGATCCTATCGTGTCGACTGGATATTTTGTCGACTACAATGCTTATATCAACGGCAACCCTGGATTTCCGGGTCAGCAAGCAGGAAGCAACGAGTCGAACAAGAACAATTTCGTCACCGGGAGCGGTTGGGATAATTATTATCGCATCACCTTTAAATACCTTCTGCCGATTGGCAACGGCAAAGACCAGATCGTCAATGCCTATCGGTTGAAAGGTGGGCTGCTGGAATCAGGCGCCAGTGGAGGAACGTCCTGGAACCCGCTGGAGAGCGGCCGGACTTTCCTGCAGGTGAGACCGTTCTATCGCTCACAGGAGATCAACAGTGACTTTGTCGATGTGGCACAGAGGACCAATGGCCTCGATTGTTCCCTTTATTGGGACAACCGGGATTTTTCTGACAACCCCTCCCAGGGAAATTCCCTGCAAATGAGGGTGTCTCGCGATTTCGGCGCGTTCAACAGCTCGAACCCCTGGACTGTTTATATAGCTGAATTGGACAAGTATTTCCCACTCGGCCCGTCAGACACGTTCCGGCAGCGGGTCCTCGCATTCGACATCTGGACGGCCTATTCACCCTCATGGGAAGTCCAACCGAACGGCACCATTGCCAACCGGCCCCCAACCTATGCCGGCGCTAATCTGGGAGGTTTGTGGAGGATGCGCGGCTTTCCGGACCAGCGCTTCAGCGATAAGGCCGGCATTTACTACGGAGCGGAATATCGAATGATCCCCAAATGGAACCCATTCAACAACTGGCCCTGGCTTCAACAATACATTGGAGTCAGATGGGTTCAGTTGGTTCCCTTTGTTGAAGCCGGACGTGTGGCCCCTTCGTGGAATTTCGAAGAATTGAACTCAGCAATGAAATGGGACGGTGGTATCGGTTTCCGGGCCATGTGCAAAGGGCTGGTAGCTCGGATCGATTTGACCGGCTCCAGAGAAGGCGCAAGCGTCGTGATGATGATCAACCAGCCCTTCCAGTTCTGACAGGAGGTGATCCACACTTGAGTACCTTGCCTGTAACGATGCTATGGTAACTATGAACGGTATGATATTGGCATACATTGCCGTTCGTCAAGCATTGGGAGATTCCCAACAAGTTTGAATGCAAGGTGACGTTGACAAGACTGGTCATTGGCGTTTTATTCCGATTCTGATTCTAAATAAGATTGAGAGGGAGCAAGAGGTTCGGTAAGCAGAGCGGTGACTATAATCCAAATTGTGAAATAGGAGGGAGATCGTTATGAAGCAGTTGATAAAGATTGTCATTTTGCTGGTTGCTGCATTGAGCGTTACACCCGCGTTCGGCCAGAACGTCCCGGGTGATAATCCGACAGACAACACGCAGATCCTGCTTGACAAGATCAAAGCGGACAAGAAGCTTATCGTGGCGTCAAACATGGAGTTCACCGAATCCGAGGCTAAAGGTTTCTGGCCGGTGTATGAGGCATACCAGAAGGACCTCGAGGAGATCAACAAGCGCACGGCCACGATGCTCAAGTCCTATGCCGATGCGTGGAATACGAATTCAATGGACTATGAAAAAGCGAAGAAGCTGACGTCCGAGTTCCTGGCGATTTTGGCGGACGAAGTGAAGCTAATGCAGTCCTACGTACCAAAGCTGAATCAGGTGCTGCCGGCCACCAAGGTCGCACGTTACCTGCAGATAGAGTACAAGATCCGAACGATCATGTGGAACGATTTGACCTCCCAAATACCGCTAGTGCCGGGGAAAAGCGGACAAGAAGCTTCTTTTTAAAGAAAAGTCGCGCTCTATTTTCAGATTGAGTAACAAATTATCTTGAATGGATTGAATATATGGAACACGCATATACTCTGGAACAACGCTTGCTTATCCTTCTTGAGATGGGCATGTCGTACAAAGACGGCGTAGGGATATATAGTACTTATATATCAACAAAACGTGCAACGAGACATGAAAAAATTATTTGCTATACTTTATTTTTATCCCGGACTTAATCACAATAAACAAAAGGATGCATTATGAAAAGAAAAACAAGAGAGGTGCGTGATTCAATTGCCCTTGAGGCAGGGGAAAATACCCGGATAGGGACAAGCGTCACCGCGATCAAGCAGGCCATCCTCGACAACCTGTGTTATGTTCAGGGGAAAATTCCGGAACTGGCAACGAAAAACGATTGGTACATGGCGGTTGCGTATACCGTGCGTGACAGGATGATCGAGCATTTTACTCGGTGGATGAAAGAGTTGCGGCGGCCCGAAGTGAAAATGGCTAGCTATCTCTCTGCAGAGTTCCTTATGGGACCTCATCTCGGGAATAATCTCCTGAATATGGGCCTGACGGACCGTGTACGGGAAGCGCTGAAAGAACTTGGCCTGGATCTGGACATCATCCTAGAACTGGAGGGAGAGCCAGGACTCGGCAACGGCGGCTTGGGCAGGCTTGCTGCATGCTATATGGACTCTCTTGCGTCGCTGAATGTTCCCGCGATCGGCTACGGCATCAGGTATGAATTCGGCATTTTTGATCAGGAGATCCGTGACGGATGGCAGGTCGAAAAGACCGACAAGTGGCTTAATCTGGGAAACCCCTGGGAGATTTGCCGGCCCGAGATCGCTTATTACGTAAATTTTGGCGGGCGGACTGAGAAATACCGGGACGACGAGGGTCATTTCAGAGTACGCTGGGTACCGGACCGCGTCATAAAAGGGATAGCTTACGACACAGCGGTGCCTGCCTATCGGGACAAAGTAGTGAACCTGCTCAGGCTCTGGAAATCAGAGGCTGTGGAGTCCTTCGACTTTCAGGCATTTAATGTCGGAGATTACTATAAGGCAGTGGACGAGAAGGTGATTTCCGAAACCGTAAGCAAGGTCCTTTACCCTAACGACGAACCGGAAATAGGGAAGACCCTCCGCCTCGCGCAACAGTATTTCTTCGTCTCCTGCTCCCTTCAGGATATGATCAGTATACTGATGCTCCGGGGAAAAAAGATCGAGACGTTCCATGAAAGCTTTGCTGTCCAACTGAACGACACGCATCCTTCTATTGCGGTTGCAGAACTGATGAGGCTTCTTGTTGACGAGCATCTTATGGACTGGGAGGAAGCCTGGAAGATCACTCAGCAAACCATGGCGTACACCAACCATACATTGTTGCCCGAGGCGCTCGAAAAATGGTCGCTTCCGCTCTTCAGCCGCACACTTCCCCGGCTCATGGAGATTATCTATGAGATTAACAGGAGATTCCTAGATGAGGTCAGTAAACGCTATCCCGGTGACGACGACAGGATCGCGCGACTGTCACTTATCGACGAAAGCGGGGAGAAGTACGTCCGCATGGCCCATATTGCCGCTGTGGGCAGCCACCACATCAACGGAGTGGCGGCGCTACATTCCGACCTTCTGACGAAGACGGTTCTGAAAGACCTGTACGATATATATCCGGAGCGGTTCACGAACGTGACGAACGGCGTGACACCCAGGCGCTGGGTGGCCTTGAGTAATCCAGGGCTCGCCACTCTCATAACATGGGCGATCGGTGACGGATGGGTCAAGCATTTCGAGGACGAGATTCGGAAGATCGAACCCTTTGTCAAGGACCAACGCTTCCGGGAAGAGTGGGCGAAGATCAAGCGGATAAACAAGGAACGGCTTGCCGCCGTCATCAATGAACGGACCGGTATAGCGATCGATTCTGATACGCTCTTCGACGTCCAGGTAAAGCGGATTCACGAGTACAAGAGGCAGCACCTGAACGTTCTCCACATCATCACCCTGTATAACCGGATCAAGAAGGACCCTAGAAAGGACATCGTCCCGCGCGCGTTCATCTTCGGCGGCAAGGCCGCGCCGGGTTACTTCATGGCGAAGCTGATCATCAAGCTGATCAATTCCGTCGCCGAGGTCGTGAACAACGATCCCGATGTGGCAGGACGACTGAAGGTCGCATTCTTTCCCGACTTCAATGTAAAGAACGCCCACCATATTTACCCTGCTGCTGATCTCTCTGAGCAGATATCCACAGCGGGAAAAGAGGCTTCGGGTACGGGAAACATGAAGTTCTCGATGAACGGCGCCCTCACGATCGGTACTCTTGACGGCGCGAACGTTGAGATAAGGGAAGAGGTAGGCCCCGAGAACTTCTTCCTTTTTGGTCTTACCGCGCAGGAAGTGATAGATCTCAAGGCAAACGGTTATACTCCCCGGAGTTTCTATGAGTCAAATTCCAGCCTCAAGGAGGCCATCGACCAGATACGGTCAGGTCATTTCTCGCAGGGGAACAGGGACCTCTTCGCGCCTCTCGTCGATAATCTCCTAAAACACGACCCGTTCCTGCTGCTGGCGGACTACCAGTCCTACATTGATTGCCAGGACCAGGTGAGCGCGGCCTATCACGACCAGGAGCGCTGGATCCGCATGTCGATCGTGAACGTGGCCCGCATGGGGAAGTTCTCATCCGATCGCTCCATTCGGGAGTACTGCGATAAGATATGGGAAGTGAAACCGCTGAAGCAGTAGTCATCGTCCGTTGAGAGGGGATCCGGATGAAGGTACTGGTCATTGACATCGGAGGCAATAGCGTCAAGGTAATCGTCACCGGCGAGACCGATCCGCGGAAGTTTCCGTCAGGGCCCACATTGACGCCGCGGCAGATGGTATCGGGAGTGCTGAAACTGACCGAGGACTGGGACTACGGCGCGGTCTCGATCGGCTATCCTGGGCGTGTCCGCGAAAACAGGCCGGCCTCCGAACCGGTTAACCTTGGGCACGGATGGGTCAAGTTCGATTTCGGAAAAGCATTTGGCGTCCCCGTAAAAGTGATGAACGATGCAGCCATGCAAGCCCTGGGAAGCTACCGGGGAGGAAAGATGCTTTTCCTGGGTTTGGGAACCGGGCTCGGCACCGCGCTGATCATGGACGGGAGCGTGATGCCGATGGAGATCCAGCACCTTCCATACAAAAAAGGGACCTATGAAGACTACCTGGGGCTCAATGGGTTGAAGCGGCTCGGTATCAGGAAATGGCGGGACTGTTTCATGGAAGTGGTCACCCGATTCATTACCGCCCTCGAACTTGACGACGTTGTAATAGGCGGCGGCAACGTCAACAAACTGGACAAACTTCCGTCCGGCTGCCGTGCCGGGGACAATACGCTTGCTTTTCGCGGCGGGTTCCTCCTCTGGGAAAAGGACGGCCTGCGGAAAACGTACGCTCGCCCGAAGGCGTCATCGCGGTCGCCGCGAAAGAAAAAGCAGGCCATGACCACAAGGAAAACCGAGCGCCGGCAGTAATTGGAAAATGCTCTTGAGACCGTTATCTCGTGATGATGCGCCGAAATCGCAGCGCGATTCTATTCGTCTTTGCACGGAGGTTCTTATGCCAGTAGCCGACTATGCGACGTACTGTGAAATGCTTGATCGGGCGCGGAAGGGAAAATTCGCCTATCCCGCCATAAACGTGACGTCGCTCACCACGGCCAACGCTGTACTGAAAGGGTTAGCCGAGAGCAGGAGTGACGGGATCATCCAGGTATCGACCGGCGGAGCCGCATTCGCCTCGGGTACCGCGGTGAAGGACATGGCTCTCGGTGCCATTTCGATCGCTGAACATGTCCACCGCGTCGCGGAACGGTACCCGGTCTATGTGGCGCTTCATACTGACCATTGCCAGGCGGACAAGCTGGACAAGTATGTGATCCCTCTCGTGGAGGAGACCGAGCGCCGAAGGGCGGCGGGGAAACCGAACCTGTTCAACAGCCACATGTTTGACGGCAGCGCTTTACCGTTAAAGGAAAACCTCGATATCGCGGTAAAACTGCTCGAACGGTTCCGGAAGAATGATCTGATCCTTGAGATAGAGGCTGGGGTTGTGGGTGGGGAGGAGGACGGCATCAAGGCAAGCGCTGCAGCGAAGCTCTACACGACACCCGAGGACACTCTGGAGGTCGCACGACGGCTGAACGGAGTGCAAGGCGCCCGCTACCTGCTTGCAGCTACCTTCGGCAACGTACACGGCGTGTACAAGCCTGGTCATGTCAAGCTCAAGCCTTCCATCCTGAAGGACTGCCAGGATGCTGTTGTTAACAAGTACGGCGAAGCAACACGGTTTTACCTCGTCTTCCATGGCGGCTCGGGTTCTGAGCTCCATGATATCCACGAAGCCGTGGATTACGGTGTGGTGAAGATGAACATCGATACCGACACACAGTATGCCTTTACCCGTGCCATCGCCGACCACTTCTTCAAGAATTATGACGGCATCCTCAAGGTGGACGGAGAGGTTGGTAATAAGAAGGCCTATGACCCGCGCACCTATCTGGCTCTTGCCGAGACAGCCCTGGCGGAGCGGGTCAAACAGGCAGTGACCGAGCTGAGGGCAACCGGAACGACGATGATGAAATGAAAGAAGGGGAGAGTTTTTATGCCTGACAGCGATCTTGATTTCACGATAGCGCGGCTCGGTGAGTGCCGCATCCCGTCGCCGATGTCCCACGTCCGCTTCACCCGCGACGACGAGCGCGTGCTCTATCACTCTCGGCTTGAAGAGATGAAGGCATGGCTAGATAAGCACACGGATCCTCCGGCAATGGAGGCCGCAGGGCCGAGGGGGAAAATATTCTTCGACCCTTCGAAGCTTGCCTGCGGGGTCGTGACCTGCGGTGGGCTCTGCCCCGGCCTCAATAATGTGATCCGCTCCATCGTCCTGAGCCTGTACCATCACTACGGCGTGAACAAGGTTTACGGGTTTCGCTTCGGCTATGAGGGCCTTGTGCGCCGGTACGGGCACAAACCTATAGAGCTGACGCCCGACGCGGTCAACCGGATCCATGAGATGGGAGGATCGGTCCTGGGCTCCTCGCGCGGGCCCCAAGACCCGGTGGAGATGGTGAAAACCCTAGCGGACCTGAATGTAGGCATTCTTTTCGTTATTGGTGGCGACGGTACTCTCCGTGGTGCCCAGAAGATCGCTGGAGAAGCGGCCCGTCAGGGATTGGCGCTCAGCGTCATCGGTATCCCGAAGACGATCGATAATGACATCTCATATGTCCAAACGACCTTTGGTTTCGAGACCGCGGTCACGGAGGCAAAACGGGCAACCTATGCCGCTCATTCCGAGTCCATAGGCGCACGCAACGGCATCGGCCTGGTGAAGCTCATGGGCCGAGATTCCGGGTTCATCGCTGCCTACTCGGCACTTGTGGATAATCATGTGAACATTTGTCTCATACCGGAGGTCCCCTTTACACTGGATGGTCTGTTTGTTGCCCTGAAGCAGCGGCTTGAGCAGCTAGGCCATGCCGTGATTGTCGTTGCGGAAGGCGCCGGCCAGGATCTCTTCGAGACGACGGGTGAGCGGGATGCTTCGGGCAATATCAAGTATGGCGACATCGGCATATTGCTCCGTGACCGCATCAAGGAGCATTTCAAAAGGATCGGCATGGAGATCAGCCTCAAGTATATAGACCCCAGCTACACGATTAGGAGTCAGCCGGCAAACCCCCATGACTCGGCCTTCTGCCTTATCCTGGGGCAAAGCGCCGTACATGCGGGCATGAGCGGGCGGACGAGCATGGTCGTCGGCTTCTGGAACTACCAGTTCACCCATGTGCCCATCTCCCTCGCCGTATCGCAGCGAAAGAAGATCGACCCGGAGGAAGACCTTTGGATGGGCGTGCTCGCGTCGACCGGACAGCCGAGGGACATGCGGTGAGACGCAGCGGACACTGTAAAAAAGAGGGATGATGATCTATGTCGAAGAGTCTGTACATTACGAGTCTTGAACCCGGGAGTGGCAAGACGATCATGGCTCTTGGTTTCATGGAACAGCTCTCCGGACGTCTCAAGAGTGTGGGCGTGTTCAGGCCCGTGATCGCTGAAGGCAACAGTCCGGACCGCCTCATCACGCTTATGACGGGCTTGTACCATCTTCCATTCTCCGCGGAAGACCAGTATGGTGTAACGATGGAAGTGGCATTGTCGCTCCTCGCCGCAAACAAGTACGACGAGCTCTTCAGCCGCATTCTTGAACGGTACAAGGCCCTCGAGGGCAGGTGCGACTTTGTCCTGTGCGTGGGCACCGATTATACGGGCGTATCGACGGCCCTCGAATTCGACTTTAACGTAGATGTTGCGAGGAACCTCGGTTCAACCCTAGTGCCCATCATCAACGGCCGCGGTAAGGACCCCGATGTACTCGGTCATGCCACACGGACGCTGCTTGAGCAACTTGAGATCAGGAAATGCGACGTTCTTGCGGTCATTATTAATCGCGTGGAGCCAGGAAGGAGCAAGGGCATCCTTGACGGAATGAAACAGGGACTTCGCGGCGACTGGCCGGTGTATGTGCTCCCCGAAGAAGCACTCCTGGAGCAACCCACGGTCCGCGATATCGCCCGCGGCCTCGGCGCAGAGGTGCTCAGTGGGGATGATTCGCTGCTGGATGGAGAGGTAAAGAACATCAAGATTGCCGCCATGGAGCTGCCGAACTTTCTCGATCATATCGAAGAGGGAAGCCTGGTAATCACCCCCGGGGACCGGTCCGATATCATCCTTGGCACACTCGCTGCCGACAGCTCGAGCAGTTATCCCCGCGTCGCCGGTATGGTGCTCACAGGGAATCTCAAGCCGGCACCGCAGATACAGCGGCTGATCAAAGGACTTCTCTCCTCACCGGTGCCAGTGCTGGGAGTCGGCACAGACACTTTCACGACGGCCATGAACGTGAGCGGTGTGCGGCCATCCCTTTCCGTAGAGAACAAACGGAAGATCGCGGCGGCCCTTGGCATCATCGAGTCTTCCGTGGATGTTCCGGGTCTTCTGGAGCGGGTTGCGGTGACGCGCTCCGGTCGGGTCACGCCGCTCATGTTCCAGTACGAGCTTATCAGGAGGGCGAAGCAGCAACGCAAGCACATCGTTCTGCCCGAAGGCTCGGAAGATCGGATCCTCAGGGCAGCGGAGATCATCCTGCTCCGGGACGTCTGCGACATCACCCTGCTCGGCAATCCCGGAGGAGGTGAAACAGAAGGCCTCCGCCCTCGGGCTTTCACTTGACCGGGCCCGGATCGTCGACCCCCGAACATCGGAGCTGCTGCCGGCCTTCGCAGACTCCTATTATGAGCTGCGAAAACACAAGGGCATTTCGCAGCAGATGGCGCGAGACACGATGGTTGACGGGAGTTATTTCGGAACCATGATGGTGCACCAAGGCCTTGCCGACGGCATGGTCTCCGGGTCGATTCACACCACCGCGCACACCATCAGGCCGGCTCTGGAGTTCGTGAAGACGAAACCGGGGATCTCGATCGTCTCAAGCGTCTTCTTCATGTGTCTCGCTGATCGCGTGCTGGTCTACGGCGACTGCGCGATCGTTCCCGAACCCACGGCAGCGCAGCTTGCCGACATCGCGATCAGCTCAGCCGCGACCGCGGGCGCCTTCGGCATTGAGCCCCGGGTCGCCATGCTTTCCTATTCTACCGGTGAATCAGGGACCGGCCCCGATGTCGACCGGGTGAGAGAATCGACACGGATTGTCCGCGATCGCCGACCTGACCTGAAGATCGAAGGACCGATCCAGTACGACGCCGCCATCGATGCCACGGTGGCGAAGGTGAAGATGCCGGACAGCGAAGTGGCAGGACACGCCACGGTCTTCATCTTTCCTGACCTGAGCGCCGGCAACAACGCCTACAAAGCAGTGCAGCGCGCAGCGAACGCGATCGCCATCGGTCCGGTGCTCCAGGGGCTCAAGAAGCCCGTGAACGATCTGAGCCGGGGCGCCCTGGTAACGGACATCGTAAACACTATCGCGATTACGGCGATCCAGGCCCAGGCTGGTGGAGGGACACCATGAAAGTGGCTGTTGTCAACTGCGGTAGCTCCTCCATCAAGTATGAAGTCTTCTACGAGAGGGAATGCGTCATGCTCGCAACAGGGCTGATCGAGAAGATAGGGAGCGCGGACGGACACCTTCGGCAGAGGAGGCTGAAAACCGACGGCACCTTCGACGAGCAGAACTACAAGAAGCCTTTGGCGGACCACCGGGCGGGGTTCGACCTCATGGCAAGCGTTAATCAGGACGACCGGATCATCATCCGGGACGATGCAGAACTCCTCGGCATCGGGCATCGCGTTGTGCACGGAGGTGAGACGTTCCGTGAGCCGGTGCTGATCGATGACGAAGTCATTGCCGCAATCCGCGGGCTCATTCCCCTGGCGCCGCTGCACAACCCCTCCAATCTACTCGGGATCGAAGCTGCGCGAGAGCGGTTTCCCGGTGTTCCGCAGGTGGCAGTCTTCGACACGGCGTTTCACCAGACCTTGCCGCCTCCGGCGTATCGCTACGCCCTGCCGCACGAGTTCTATGAAAAGCACCATGTCCGCAAGTACGGCTTTCACGGGACATCCCACGTTTACGTTGCGAAAGAAGCATCTAAGCATCTGGGTAAGCCGCTCTCGGAGGTAAACCTCATCACCCTTCATCTTGGCAATGGAGCGAGCGCTGCCGCCGTTCGGGGCGGCAAGAGCATCGATACTTCCATGGGCATGACCCCCCTTGAGGGACTGGTTATGGGGACGCGGTGCGGAGATATCGACCCGTCGATTCCCTTCTACCTGATGCGCCAGACGAAGATGAAGCCTGAGGACATGGAAAGCGTTCTGAACAGGGAAAGCGGGCTCAAGGGGATCTGCGGTATCAGCGACATGCGGGAGATCCAGGAGCGGGCAGCGAAGGGAAATGAACGGGCAGAGCTCGCGATCGACATGTTCTGCTATCGCATCAAGAAATACATAGGAGCTTACCACGCTGTGCTAGGAAGGCTGGACGCGGTCGTGTTCACCGGCGGTATCGGGGAGAACGCCGTAGCCATCAGACAGCGGGTATGCGAGGGACTGAAGCACCTCGGGATCGGTGTTGATCACGCGAAGAACAATGCGGTAAAAGGAAACGTTGCCGAAATACAGCAGGATGGCCTTCCCGTGAAGGTCCTCGTGGTACGAACGGACGAAGAACGCGAGATAGCGCTGCAGACCATCAGCACGATTGAACGAGTGAAGGTACGAAGCGGCTGACAAGCCTGCAAGCCCGGCATCCGTTAAGCCGCTGGAACGAGTTCGCTTGAGTCCTCCTGGGAATCGGTCGCCATGCAAAAAAATTACATTGCGAACTACTCTGTTACGGAACGCCTCAAGGACGGGCGCCAGGTGACGATCCGTGCTATCCGTCCGGAAGACAAGGGGCGTATGGCCGATGCGCTGCGCGAAGTGAGCCCCGAGTCCCTGTACCGCAGGACGTTCTCGGCAAAAAGGGATTTGAGCGATGATGATCTCAGGCAGTTGACCGAGGTCGATTTCGAGAACGTCGTCGCCTTGGTCGCCGTCATGAACGAAGGGGCGCAGGGCAGGATCGTGGGAGGCGGGCGGTACATTCAGACCGGGCCTTCTAGGGCAGTGCGGAAAGCGGAGGTGGCATTCCTCACCGATGACGCGTACCAGGGATTGGGGATCGGATCGCGCATCTTCAAGCACCTGATCGCAATCGCGCGTGACTCGGGGATTACGCAGTTCGAAGCGGAGGTGCTCCCCTCGAACGAGGGTATGCTGAAGTTGTTCACACGCAGCGGCCTCCCGTTAGCAAGGGCCACATCGAGGGACTCCATCCATGTGACGGTCGAATTGAATGCTGCAGAAGCGCCTGTGGACAGCGAACATGCTGGAAGTCCGAATGATCCAGGAGGAAGATCATGAAGCTCCCTGATCACAAGACCAAGATCGTCTGCACCATCGGGCCTGCATCGGAGTCACCGGCGGTAATGAAGCAGATGATCGAAGCGGGCATGAACGTGGCCCGGCTGAACTTCTCCCACGGCGACTTCGCGGCCCACAAGAAAGTCATCGAGAATCTCCGGGCCGCCTCGGCATCCATCGGACGCCGCATCGCGATCATGGCCGACCTCTCGGGCCCGAAGATGCGGATCGGGAAGATCGATCCGGAACCAATCGAGCTCAAACCGGGCGACCCGTTCACACTGACCACGGACGACATCGTCGGCGATAAGACCCGCGTTTCCGTCTCCTTTGACCGCCTTCCTCAGGCCGTGAAGAAGGGAAATACGCTTTTCCTGAATGACGGCTACATCCAGCTTGAAGTGACCGGAGTAAAGGGCAAGGACGTGACTCTGCACGGTGCGGGTCGGCGGAGAGCTTCGCTCGCGGAAGGGACTCAACCTGCCGGGCATCGATCTCGGGATCAGCGCATTCACCAAGCGAGACCATGAATGCCTCAAGTTCGCCCTCGAGAACGGCGTGGATGCCGTGAGCCAGTCGTTCGTTGAGAGCGCGGCTGACATCGAGGCTGTCCGCAAGGCCGCGGCGGACCTCGGGCATCGCCCCTTCATCATTGCCAAGATCGAACGGTCCGGGGCGCTTACGATCACATTGATGCGATCCTTGATGCGTCCGACGGGATCATGATCGCCCGCGGCGACCTCGGCGTCGAGGTCCCGATCGAAGAGATCGCCGTCGTGCAGAAGCGGCTGATGCGTCTCGCGAACATGCGCGCGAAACCGGTCATCACGGCGACCCAGATGCTCGAGTCCATGACGGACAACCGCCGTCCCACGCGGGCCGAGGCAACGGATGTAGCAAACGCGATCCTTGACGGGACCGACTGCGTCATGCTCTCGGGGGAGTCGGCCATGGGGAAATATCCCGTCGACGCGGTGGCGATGCTCGCGAAGATAGCGGCTTCGGTAGAGACACATCGTGCCTGCCATCGCGGTGAAAGAACTGTATAAGGGCGTTGATCTTGCAGGAAGGATCCGGCCGGAGCATCTCATCGCCATCGGCGTGGAGGCGTGCCTTGAATACGTAATCACCGGCAGCCGTGTTCGTTCCGACGCACAGCGGCGGCAACGGCGCGGAGCATAGCACGGTTCCGGTTCCCGGTTTGGACGGTCGCCGTCAGCTCCCAGGAGGCGACTTGTCAGCAGCTCCAGTTCTCCTCGGGCGTATACCCGGTGCACGAACCGGAGCACCCGGAGCAGTGGACGGATTATATCAGGCAGTGGGTGCGCGATCAAGGCATGGAGGGCAAGGTCGCCTTTCTGACCGAAGGGCCTTCCTCAAAGCACCCGGAGACGAACCATCGCATGGAGATCATCGAGCTGCCTAAGGCCCGATAAACTTCGTGGAGAGCGAGTGAGCGTATGAAGGTCGGGATCGTAGGATGCGGGTTCGTCGGAAGCACAGCAGCATATGCCATGGTTCTGACGAATGCGATGAGCGAGATCGTCCTTATCGATCTAAGCGCATCATTGGCGCAGGCCCAAGCCGAGGACATTCTCCACGCCACTCCCTTTGTCAGACCAATTAAAGTCGTAGCCGGAGATTATGGGGACTTCGCAGGGGCCGGTCTTGTCGTGCTTGCCTGCGGCGTCAATCAACGGCCGGACGAGACGCGCCTTCAGCTTCTTGAACGGAATGTCAAGGTTTTCGAGAGCGTTGTCCCGCGCGTCATGCAGGCCGCGCCTAATGCGGTGCTCCTGGTCGCGTCCAATCCTGTCGACCTGCTCACCCGGGTGGTGACGAAGCTTTCCGGAATCGCTGCGCGCAAGGTCATTGGATCAGGGACGATCCTTGATACTGCCCGGTTCCGCTCGCTTCTGGGTGAGCATCTGAGTGTCGCGCCGAATTCGGTCCATGCCTATGTCTTGGGGGAGCACGGTGACTCCGAAGTGCCAGTCTGGTCAAGCGCGAAGATAGGAGGCATACCCCTCCTGCCATTTGCGGAACAGATGGGCCGGCCAGTGACGGAAGAGGTGAAAGGCCGTATAGATGACGGCGTGCGGCGCGCTGCCTACCGCATAATCGAGGGGAAGGGGGCGACCTATTACGGGATCGGCGCCGGTCTTGCTCGGATCGCGAACGCGATCAGGGACAATGAACAGGCTGTGCTGACAGTATCCGCGTCGACCACGGGCGCGGAGGATCTCCCGGAAACGACATTCTCCCTGCCGAGGATCATCGGCAGCGAAGGGATCTCCGCAACGCTCCGCCCGGTCCTCTCTAATGATGAACAAAAAGCGCTCGAAAAGAGCGCGGAGATCTTGCAAGAAGCTGCACGTCAGATTGGTTTCTGAGGTGAAACGGCAGACATCACAGAGGAGGAAGAGGAATAGTGCCATGAAAAAACTGGTATTGCTCCGTCATGGTGAGAGCACCTGGAACAAGGAGAACCGGTTCACGGGCTGGACCGACGTTGGGCTAACAGAAAAAGGAAGTGAAGAGGCCGTTCAGGCCGGCCGGCTTCTCGCGAAGGAAGGATTCGTTTTCGATGTGGCCTTCACCTCGGTGCTCAAGCGCGCCATCAAGACGCTCTGGATCGCCCTTGAAGAAATGGATCTCATGTGGATACCGATCCATAACGACTGGCGTCTGAATGAACGTCATTATGGCGCGCTTCAGGGACTGAACAAAGCGGAGACCGCGGATAAGCACGGAATGGAACAGGTCAAAATCTGGCGAAGGAGCTATGACATCCGGCCGCCGGCGCTGACGAAGGACGATGAACGCTATCCCGGAAGGGATCCGCGCTATGCGCACCTGAGACCCGAGGAAATTCCGAAGACGGAGGCGCTCAAGGACACGGTTGCACGCTTTCTCCCGTACTGGCACAAGACTATCGCGTCAGCTGTGCGGGAAGGGAGGCGGGTGATCATCGCCGCACATGGAAACAGCATGCGCGCCCTGGTCAAATATCTAGACAATGTGTCGGATTCGGAAATCGTCGGTCTGAACATCCCGACGGGCATACCTCTAGTCTATGAACTGGAGGACGATCTTAAACCGATCCGGAGCTATTACCTCGGTGACCCCGAGGCGGCAAAAAAAGCGGCGCAGGCCGTTGCAGACCAGCTGAAAAAAGGGTAGAGACCGATAGAGGGAACGAACAGTACACGAAGAGACTCTATCTTTAAGGAGATGTGACATGAAAATCTTAACAACGCCCAGAATGGAGCGCTGCATCGGCTGCCACAGTTGCTCACTTGCTTGTGGGCGCCTTGTTCACAAACGGCTCTCCTGGGACACGGCTGGCATACGCATCCGGTCATCGGGAGGATTATCGACCGGATTCGAGGCGCGGACCTGTCTGGCCTGCGACCCAGCGCCCTGTGCGCAAGCCTGCCCGACGGGCGCTTACTCACAGAGAAAAGGCGGGGGCGTGATTGTGCGGAAGAACCTGTGCATCCGCTGCGGGGAGTGCGCCAGGGCATGCCCTGTGGATGCCATCTATCTCGACCCAACGCGCGAACCCTTCGTTTGCATCCATTGCGGCCGATGCGTGCCATTCTGCCCTCATGACTGCCTGGAAATGGCAGAGGTCGGGGCAGCAGAAGCTGCGCGGCAGGGAGGTGCGTCATGATTAGGGACAACTTCAGGGTCCTCGTGGTCGACCTCGGCACCGGCCGCGGCAATGTGGTGACCATGGACGGAAGAAACTCCGTGGCCGGCGGCAGCGGGCTTGCGGCGCTTCTGTTCACTAAATACGGCCAAGCGGACAGACCGTGGAACGATCCCGTTCAGCCGCTTATCTTCGCCATTGGCCCGCTGACGGGCTACTTTCCGCTCATGAGCAAAACGGTCTGCGCGTTCAAGTCGCCCTATCACGACCAATACGCGGAAAGCCACGGAGGCGGCCGCTCGGCGTTTGCGCTCCGCTTTGCGGACCTCGACGCCCTCGTCGTCACGGGCAGGGCTACCCGGCCGTCGTGCATCGCCGTCGGTTCACGGCATCTTGAGGTGAAAGAGGTCCATTACCTATGGGGCAGGGACCTCTATACAACCGGTAAGATGCTGCGCAGTATGTTCAGGGGGGCAGGGCATCGGAGCATCCTGCGTATCGGACAGGCTGGCGAGAACGGCTCCGCTATGGCAGGTATCAACGTCGATTCCTACCGGCATTTCGGAAGGCTTGGTGGAGGCGCCGTGATGGGAAGTAAGAACCTAAAGGGCATCGTGATAAACGGCGATGGGTCGTTCCCTCTCAACGGATCAAAAGAGTACCCGAAACTCTTTCAGGATGTCTATACGAAGCTCACCGACACCGACATGATGAGCAAGTACCACGACATCGGCACACCCATCAACATGGCGGTCCTGAACGAGGTGAAGATGCTGCCCATCCGCAACCTCCAAAAGACGACTGATCCCATCATCAGCGGCATCACGGGAGAGAAGTTTGCGGAGCTTGCGCTGCTTCGAAACGCCGCCTGCGCAGGCTGCCCGGTCGGTTGTATCCACATCGGATTTGTGCGCGAGCGGTTCCGGAAGGAGCACCGCTATATTTATCGACAGGTCTCCTACGACCACGAGCCAATCTTTGCCGTGGGGTCCATGCTCTCGGTCGTGGACTGCTTCGCGGTGCTCGCCATCATCGATGTTGCGGAAAAGATGGGGCTTGACGTAATGTCGGCGGGCGTGGCCCTCGCTTGGGCCACCGAGGCCCTGGAGAAGGGGCTCATTTCGGAAAAGGAGACGATCGTCCGTCTCTCCTTCGGCGACAGTGAAGGATATAAGCAGGCGATGCAGCACCTCGGACAGGGAACGAACGAGTTCTACCGCCTTCTCGGGCAGGGCACGCTGAAGGCTG
This sequence comes from Nitrospirota bacterium, assembly GCA_963705595.1. Classification (GTDB taxonomy): domain Bacteria; phylum Nitrospirota; class UBA9217; order UBA9217; family UBA9217; genus DASPSR01. The sequence goes on from CAVPKD010000002.1 coordinate 92,511, forward strand.
CGGAGCGGTACGGCGGGAAGGACTTTGCCTGCGTGCTCGGCCAGGAGATGGGGGGATACGCAACAGGAGAGGTCTTCTTCGCCTCGCAGGCGCTTGGCTTCCGACACTCGCATTTGGACAGCGGCGGCTACTCCTACGACCAGAAGGAGAAGAGCAAGGATCCGGCGAAAGCCGTGGACTTTCTTGTCAAGGACGAGCAGGGGAGGGTGCTTCTCACATCCATGGTCGCTTGCCTCTTTGCGCGCGGGGTGTACACCGACGCGCTGCTGGCGGAATGTCTCAAGTCCGTGGGTTACGGCGCGCTCGCTGATAATCTCGGCAGCGTGTCAAAGAACATCCAACAGCTCCGCTGGAAGACGCGCATCGCCACGGGGTACCGGCCTGAGGACGTGACCATCCCGAAGCGCTTTCTTGAGGTCACAACCAGCAAGGGGCCCATGGATGGAGCCTTCCTCGCGGGCCTCAAAGACCAGTATGCCAAGGCTATCCGGTCTCTCGCAGCGCCGGATGTGGTTGAGACTTCTCCTGAGAAGAAGGGCGAAGCCTGACCCTGGGTAATAAGAACGTGAAGCGAGGACGTTGACATCAACCCCGGGGAAAGGAGCGTATTGAATGAAAGCAGGAACGAGTTCCCCGCTGGGAGCGACACCTTTACATGAAGGGGCCAATTTCTGTGTCTTCTCAAAAAATGCCACAGGGGTTGAATTGCTCCTCTTTGACAGCGTTGATGACAACCGGCCCAGCCGCGTGGTCCGCCTCGATCCCATCGAGAACCGCACGTACCACTACTGGCACGTGTTCATACCGAGAGTGCGGCCGGGACAGATCTATGGCTACAGGGTCGCAGGGCCATCCGATCCGGCACGGGGGATGCGGTTCGATCCCGACAAGGTCCTTCTAGATCCGTACGGTCGCGGCGTGGTGGTCCCGAAGAACTATGACCGCGCTGCTAACAGCAGGAAAGGCGACAACGCGGAAACGGCGATGAAGAGCGTGGTGGTGGACCCTCGAGCCTACGACTGGGAAGGTGACGCGCCGCTAAAGCGGCCGTCGTCACGGACCGTGGTGTACGAGATGCATGTGGCCGGCTTCACGCGTAATCCGAACTCAGGTGTTGCCCCGGACAAGCGCGGCACCTATGCCGGACTGATCGAGAAGATTCCCTATCTCCAGAAGCTGGGCATCACTGCGGTCGAACTGTTGCCGGTGTTCCAGTTCGATGCTCAGGACTGCCCGCCGGGGAAGGTCAACTACTGGGGCTACGCGCCGGTCTCGTACTTCGCGCCCCACCAGGCGTATAGCGTGCGTAGGGACCCGCTCGGCGCGGTGGACGAGTTCCGCGATATGGTCAAGGCGCTGCACCGTGCGGGCATCGAGGTGATCCTCGACGTCGTGTTCAATCACACTGCCGAAGGCAACCATGACGGCCCGACGATCTGCTTCCGAGGTCTCGAGAACGCGGCCTACTACATCCTGGAGCAGGACAAGCGCTTCTATTCCAACTACACGGGCTGTGGGAACACCCTCAACGCAAGCAATCCCATCGTGCGGCGGCTGATCATCGACAGCATGCACTACTGGGTGACGGGGATGCACGTGGACGGTTTCCGATTCGATCTCGCGTCGATCCTCACGCGGGACGAGAACGGTAACCCTCTTGCGAACCCGCCCGTGCTCTGGGATATCGAGACGAGCCCAATACTGGCCGGTACCAAGCTCATTGCCGAGGCTTGGGACGCCGCCGGCCTGTACCAAGTGGGCAGTTTCGTCGGGGACAGCTGGAGGGAATGGAACGGACGGTTTCGCGACGATACCCGCAGTTTTTTCCGCGGCGAGGAGGGTTCAACGGTGCGCTTTGCCGACCGCCTGATCGGCAGCCCCGAGATCTTTGTCCATAAGGAGCGCGAGCCCGAGCAGAGCGTGAACTTCGTGACCTGCCACGACGGCTTCACCCTCAACGACCTTGTCTCTTATGACCACAAGCACAATGAGGCGAACGGAGAGGAGGACCGCGATGGCTCAAACGATAACCGTAGCTGGAACAGCGGCGTCGAGGGCCCGACGGACGATGCCGTGGTGGACAAGCTGCGGAACCGACAGGTGAAGAATTTCCTGACCGTCACGCTGTTCTCGGTGGGGATGCCCATGGTCCTCATGGGCGACGAGGTGCGCCGGACCCAGCGCGGCAATAACAATGCCTATTGCCACGACAATGATCTCAGTTGGTTCGACTGGTCGCTGGTGGAGAAGCACACAGACGTGCTTCGGTTCGCAACCCATCTCATCGCGCGGAGACTGCTGCGGGATACGGAGCGCGAGCAGCAGCGAGAGAGCCTGACCCAGCTGCTCCAGCGGGCGAAGTTCTCCTGGCACGGTGTGAAGCTTGGGCAGCCGGACTGGAGCGATCATTCCCACAGTGTGGCTTTCACCGCTGAGCTGCGGAACGAGAAGATGCTTCTTCACGTGATCCTAAACGCCTATTGGGAGCCGCTCGACTTTGAGCTGCCGCCGCTGGACAGCAGCGGTATGTGGCGCAGGTGGATCGATACCGCCCTCGAATCTCCTCAAGACATCGTACCGTGGCAGACGTCGCCATCGATCCCCGGCTTTACCTATCGGGCGCAATCGCGATCCGTCGTAATTCTTTTTTTGGATTCGTGAATTTGAGCGTTCTTATTGATAGCAGATAATATCAGCAGGGTGGTGTTTGATCAACACATTGAATTTTAAATAATCACATGCAAGGTCCCGTTTAACTGATAACTGGTTCTGTTTCAAACAATGACGGTGTCCCCAGACATCCTTGGGTCGACTCGAAGGAGGGATTATGGCGAAAGTCCTTTTGGTCCACGGAGCGTTCAATGAGTTCTGGGGTTCCTACGAACTGAAGGCGCGCTGGCTGCTTGCGCTACGCGACGGGCTGTGGCACCACGACATGGAAATCGCCGAAATTTAGTGCCAAATATTTTATAATCACCTTTATCAAATATTACTATTTTAGCCCATTATTGCCAAATATAACAATAAAAATGGGACATATGACACTCATGATATTCCATCTTATACATCTCATTGAAAATACGGTTTTTTATGTCTGGCACGATAGTGGCAATAGAGGAATACAGAATGCAGAAGGGGTAAATGCATAGAGAAATGCTGTAGAGCAGAAAATGGTTGTAAAAATCATAAATAAAAGAGGTGTTACTGCCGTATGCGTGCACAGAAGCCGTTACTGCGGGATGTCGCCTGTTTAAATCCCGACAAGTCGGGACGCTGGAGGGGCTTCACTAGCAGCACTAACCATAGTTTCAAATATCATATTTAGCAAATAGAGAAAGGAAAAAATATGAGACAAATAGTTATCATTGCGGCTGGTTTGTTGGTCATGACGCTTTCGGCGTGTTCATCGAGCAAAACAGCCGAACAGGCGGTCAGTACGCCAATACCTGTCAAAATCGGCAAATTGCAGCCAATAGAGGATCATGAGGGAGTAGCGGTCAGTGGTACCATTGGTTCTCCTGCTGCTCCTTCCAATGTGTCTTTCCTCGTATCCGGCAAGGTAATACAAGTTTCGCCACGAGAAGGTGACTATGTCATGAAAGAGCAGCTGTTGGCCTCCATCGACCCGACCGATTACCAGCTGGCGCTTACAACGGCCACGAAGCAAGCCGACATGGCCCGAATAGCGTTTGAACGCGCCGAGGATGAGCATCGGCGGATGAAAATGCTGTTCGACTCAAACAGCCTGGCTCCGAACGATTATGAAAAATTCAAGTCCGCATATGAATCTGCCGGGCAACAATACGAGCAGGCCCTAGCGCAAGAAAAAATATCCCGGAAACGCCTTACCGATACAGGGCTCCATTCGCCGCTCAATGGATATATTTCAAAACGGTCCATCGAACCCGGGCAAACGGCAAGCGCAGGGCAGACGGCATTCGAAATCGTCAATCTTGATACCGTCGAGGTCAATGTCGGAGTTCCTGAGACCGATGTGCATTTGGTTCACGACGGACAGAAAGCTACCATTACGCTGCCGGCAATGCCGGGGACGTCATTCACGGGCGTCGTACGTCTCGTGAATGTTTCTGCCGATTCCAGCACCCGCACTTTTATGACGCGCATCAGCATTCCGAACCCGAAGCACGTTCTCCGGATAGGTATGGTTGCAGAAGCACGAATTCGAGGGGATAAAATTGTCAAGATGCTCACAGCGCCGATAGAAGCGATTGTGCGCGATCCACAGGGCGCCACGATGATCTACGTTTATTATCCGGCCCAGAAGCGTGTATACGCCAAGCGGGTCGAGATCGGCGCACCTCGCGAAAAAGATCTGGAAATAAGAGGCGGGTTCACCGGTGACGAATGGATCGTGCTGACAGGACAGGCGGAGCTCAGGGACGGTTCTGTTGTATCAGCTACAGAGCAGCAGAGCGGGTCGGAAGAGACGTCCGCGGGAGGAGCGCAAAAATGAGCCCGATAAAGTTCTCACTCCGCTACCCGACGGTGACGTTGATATTGACGGCAATGGTCGTCATGCTCGGCATTCATGCCTTCCTGAAGATGCAACGGACGGAAGATCCGACGATTACAATCAGAACCGGGCTGGTGGCCGCGATGTACCCGGGAGCGACCTCCGAGCAGGTGGAAAAACAGGTAACGAAAACCCTTGAAAAGCACATCTTCAAGTTCCCGGAGGTGCGGAAGGAAAAGACCTATTCAACGAGCCGACCCGGCCTCGTCATCATCAACGTCGAACTGGAGGACAACGTAAAGAATTCCGACCAGTTCTGGGCGAAGCTACGCCATGAGATGAACCTGGTCCGCAACACCGAACTCCCTTCCGGTGTTATGGGGCCGGTGGTCGATTCCGATTTCGGCGATACGGTCGCTATGCTGATAGCCATCCACGGCAAACGGTACGGATACCGCGAGCTGCGCGATTATGCGGACAAGATTCACGACGAAATGCGCACCGTCCGCGATGTGGGGAAACTCGTAACGTATGGAACACAGGGAGAGGAAATCTGGATCACCGGCAGCCTTGAAAGAATGGCGCAGTATTTCGCCGATCCGCGGCAGGTGGTGAACGCCCTGCAGCAGCGAAACGTCATCCAGAGCGCGGGACACTTCGACGCCGACCGTTCCAAGATTCCTCTCAGGACCACCGGAATTTTCAATACCGAAAATGAAGTACGGAACGTGCTCGTCGACGTTTCCAAGGACGGCCACCCGGTTTACATCAAGGATTTCGCCAACGTCGAGCGCCGGTATCAGGACCCGACGTTCATGGTGCGCTACGACGGCGAGCCGTGCCTGCTTCTCTCGGTCGAGATGCAGAAGGGGAAGAATATCGTCGAACTGGGCGAACAGCTGGAAAAGGTATTCGAGCGCCTCAAGGTGCTCCTTCCCCCCGACGTTCAGCTGGACCTGGTCGCCAACCAGCCGGAGGTCGTCAAGGAGCGGGTTACGAAGCTAAGTCACGAGTTCCTGTTGGCTATTGCTTCGGTCGTTCTGGTCACCATCGTACTCCTTCCCCTGCGGGTCGCGCTCATCGCGGCTCTTGCCATACCGGTAACGCTGTGCGGCACCCTCGGAGTCATAGACACGCTGGGGCTGGCCCTGCACCAGGTTACCATCGCGGCGCTCATTGTGGTCCTCGGAATCGTAGTTGACGACGCCATAGTGATAGCCGACAACTACGTCGAACTCCTGGACCGGAAGGTCCCAAAGGGTGAGGCGGCATGGAGATGCGCCACGGATGTCCTGGTGCCGGTGCTTACTGCGACCATAACCATCATCTCCTCGTTCCTGCCGCTCCTGATCCTGACCGGCTCTGCCGGCGAGTTCATCATGGCGCTCCCGATCACGGTAGCAATCGCGCTGACCGTTTCCTTCATCGTCGCGGTCATGCTCACCCCCATGCTATGCAACTTCTTCATAAAAAAGGGGCTGCACGACCACGACGCAGCAGTAGTCCCCGGCAAGGAGAAGAAGAGCCTGCTTGATTGGCTTCAGGAGAAATACGGGATATTGATCAGCGTCTTTATGAAACGAAAATGGCTGGCCTTGACGATCGGGGGGTGTGCGTTTGCCTTCGGAGTGATGCTCTTTGCATTCGTGCCGCAACAGTTCTTCCCTTCAGCTGAACGAAATCAGTTCGTGATCGATGTGTGGATGCCGCAGGGAACGCGGATTGAGGCCACTGACGCAGTCATGGGTCGGATCGAAAAAGAGCTTTCCTCTAGGAAAGGGGTCACCCACTATGCTACCTTCGTCGGTCAGAGCGCCCCGAGATTTTACTACAATGTAAATCCTCAGCAGCCTGACGGCGCCTACGGCCAGTTCATCGTCAACACCGCCTCGGTGAAGGATACCGACCGGCTGGACAGAGAGCTGCGCCAATCGCTGTCTGCTCTCGCGCCGGAGGCCATAGTGATCGTGAAGGAGCTCCAGCAGGGTTCCCAGATGGAGGCTCCCATAGAGGTACGCATCTCCGGTTACGATATCGCGGAACTGAAGCGGCTGGGCGAAAAGGTACAGGCGATCCTGGAGAACTTCCCATCTTCCCAATACGTGCACCGGGACTACTTCAACGATTCTTTGATGGTCGACGTTAACGTCAACAACGAACTGGCAAACCGGCTGGGGCTAACGGAGGCATCTATATCGCAAACCCTGTCGGGGGCATTCGACGGTGCTGCGGTGAGTACCTTCTGGGAAGGTGACCGTGCCGTCACCATCAAGCTGCGGCTCGACCGGTCCTACCGCTCCAAGTTCGCGGACATCGGAAACACCTATATAGACTCGGAACTCACCCATGCCAGGGTGCCACTGCGAGCGGTTGCTACGTTGGCTCCGGAGTCGCAAACAAGCAGGCTCGTTCGCAGGAATGGCGTCCGCACCTTGACGGTCCGTGCCTTCGTGAAGCCGGGGTACTACGCCTCGAAGCTCTTGGAGCAGGCTATGCCGAAGATCAAGGCCCTAGAGCTGCCGGTGGGCTACCGGATCTACTACGGCGGCGAAAAATATAATCAGGGCGAGACCTTTCCGCAGATGATCGTTGCCCTTGCCATCAGCCTGGTGGCGATCTTCCTCGTTCTGCTTGTACAATTCCGAAGCATCTCGGAGCCTCTTGTGGTCATGACGTCGATCCCCCTCACGCTCTTCGGAGCAATACTTGGTCTCGTCATCACTCGTAATCCCTTCGGTTTCACGGCCTTCATGGGATTGATAAGTCTGTGCGGCATCGTCGTTAGAAACGGTATCATCCTGGTCGATTACTGCAACGAAAAAGTCGCCGAGGGAGATACACTGGAGCAGGCTGCACGGGAGGCGGGGGCACGGCGGCTGCGGCCGATCTTCCTCACCACGATGGCTGCCGCAGTCGGGGTGACGCCCATGATCCTCTCCGGATCGAGCCTCTGGAGCCCGCTTGCGAGCGTCATTGCCGTAGGGCTGATATGTTCCATGTTTTTTACCCTGCTGGTGGTTCCGGTTGTGTATGTGATTGCCAAATCAAGAACAGCCAAGTCTAACGTTCAGATCCTGACAATTATCGTATGTTGTACGGTTTTTGGGGCAGGACAGGTTTCAGCGGAACCGTTAAAACTATCCCTTCCCGAAGCTGTTGATCTGGCACTCAAGCAGAATACCACAGTGAAGATTTCCGGGGCGAAGGTTCTTGAAACCCGAGAGCGCATTGTATCCACAAAATCTAAATACTTTCCGCTATTGTCAAACGAAACGTCATATGTTGGCCTTACTAATCGCCAAATAATCGACATCCCTGCTGGCAGCCTTGGCACGGTACCCGGGTTGGGACCGTTCCCGAGTCAATCCACCCCAATCAACCAAGGGAGGGACACGATTCTGGTCACAACCACGAAACTGACTCAGCCGCTTACGCAACTATACAAAATCGATGAAGCCAACGAAATCGCGAAGGCTGATCATAGGATATCAGAGTCGGATGAGCGAAAGACCAGACTTGAAATCACTCTCAGTGTGCATCAGTTCTATTATGGATTGCTGATCGCTCAAAAACAAAAAGATGCGGCGCAAGCCGAGTTGAATGCAGCGCAGGAAGAATTACGCGAAAGCGAGGATGCTGTCAGATCCGGCAATAAGCTTGATGTAGTTGAAACAGGAAGTCGGGTACAATTCCTCCAAAGCAAGCAGCTTCTCCTTGCGGCGGAAATCCAGATTTCCGATATCACATCAGAGCTGAATAATCTTCTAGGGCTGCCTTTGGAAACAGACCTGGATTTGGCTGAGATCAATGATTTGGGCCCTGCTCCAGAAACCCTCCAACAGTATCTTCAGGAAGCGCTATTAAGCAATCCAGAACTGCAAGCGGCAAAGGATAATGTGGGAAAGGCAAATCATGCTGTCGGCGCTGCCCGAGACGAATATATTCCCGATGTTAGTTTGTTTGCCAGCCATACATATCAGGATGGTGCGCCGTTCCTTACGCACAACATCGGGATAGTCGGTGTACAGTTGACATGGAATATTTTCGATTGGGGGAGCCGTAGTGGTGTCGTTGGTGAGCGGAGGGCACAGCTTATTCAAGCCGAAATAAATGTCAAACGGTTAGAACAGGACATCACGGTTGAAATCAGCAAGGCTTATCGGAAGCTGGAGCGGACCAAGCAGTTAGTGGAAGTTGCCAGTGAAGCAGTCGTGCTGCAAAAAGAGAATGAGCGACTGAGCACCAACAGTATGGAAGCTGGAGTCATTAAGAAAGCGCAATATGCCGAATCGGTTGCAGCAGTCAAAAAAGCTGAATGGGAAGAACTCCAGGCTAATTTAGGATATCGGTTTGCCCGGGCAGAACTTGACCGACTCGTCGGCAGGTCCCCGTTCACTCCGTAGAAGACTCATCCTACTGACGGTCTGAACGGGGCGCGAGTGTGCGATTATGAAAAAAATAACAATAAAAAATGTGACCTATGACACTCTGAGATTCCATCTTATACATCTCATTGAAAATACGGTTTTTTATGTCTGGCACGATAGTGGCAGTAGAGGAATACAGAATGCAAAAAAGATACAAAGTACAGATTATCACAAGAACTGTCTAAGGAGATTTTGATGGACGCCAGGGAAAAAGGAGTCACGTACAAAGAGGAGTTTCGCCGGGAGATTCTCGATGCCGCCAGGGACCTTTTTGTAAATGAAGGCTACGAAAAGTTCTCCATGCGTAAGCTTGCCAGAAAAACTGAGTATTCGCCGACGACGATCTATTTTTATTTCAAGGATAGGGATGATCTGCTTTTCGCAATATGTGAAGAAGTTGCTGAGCGCTTTTTTGCTGACCTGACCAATATCAGAACGGCACATAGTGATCCACTCGAGTCCCTTCGTCAAGCACTGCTCTACCTTATAGCGTTCGGATTCAATTACCCTGACGAATATGAAGTTCTTTTCATCACGGGCTCTCAAGTGTACGGCACCCTTGACGAATTCATGGCAAAGGAATCGATGGCACGGAATGCCTATTTTGTATTCAGGGAAATAGTGAAGGATTGCATAGTAACAGGGAAGCTTCTCGAAATAGATATCGAGGTTCTGACACAGGTCCTTACCGTGGGAACGCGGGGACTCGCACTGGCAGTTAGTAAAACAACTTTCCCCTGGGTCGACCGCAACGTGCTGGCTCATACTCTGGTTGAAGGATTGCTGAGGGGTTATCGGAGGTAATTATTTATCACCCCCGTTCTTACCGGCGTTTATGTTCGGACACCTGCAAATAGCAACACGGCGGGCTTAGCTTAATCACCGTAAGAAAGTTATTTGGAGGACGAAAAAATATTCGGGAATTGTTTGTTTCGGGAATTCTGGTACGACAGCGTCTCGTGGATAGGAACGCTGGCTGAAACCGGGAGTCGATTTTTCGAAGTACAATAAACTTGATGCCCGATTGTGGGACTAGGAGCATCCAATGGATACCGAAGATCAAAAGAATCATGAAAGAACCTGGCTGCGCGACGCCACGATGAGGACAGAAAAATTGATGGTAATGGTCCAATCCTCACCTCTCGGGATCATCGCAGTAGATCTTGAAGGGATTATCAGGTTCTGGAACAAGGCTGCTGAGAAGATTACCGGTTGGCGGGAGGACGAAGCGCTTGGCCGGCCTATTAAAATGTTTCCCGGTGACCGATGGGAGGTGTACGAGGAGGTTCGCCAACGAACACTGCAGAGGGAGACATTTACTTCTCTGCCGGTGCATGCTGTCAAAAAAGACGGCACACCGATGCACGTCAGCTATTCCGCGGCGCCTTTGCTTGATGCGGATAACCATGTTGTGGGAACGTTGGCACTTCTCTACAACATAACGGAAAAAATGGAACTGGAGGCTGCGCTCGAGGCCAGCCTGGTGAAGATGAGCAGAGTAGTGGACGAGACGGTTGAAGCCTTGGCTTCGGCAGTAGAAACAAGAGATCTGTATACGGCGAGCCACCAACGGCGAGTAGCCTCCTTGGCCTGTGCCATCGCGAGAGAAATGGGAGGGATTGGAGCCGATCAGATGAAAGGCATCAGAACCGCCGCAATTCTTCATGATATCGGGAAACTGCATGTCCCTTTCGAACTGTTGAACAATCCTGGCCATTTGACTGATATCGAATTTGCGCTGATAAAAAACCATCCGCAATCCGGTTATGATATTTTAAAAAACATCGAGTTCCCTTGGCCCGTTGCCCGGATCGTTCAACAGCACCATGAACACCTTGACGGAAGCGGTTATCCGGCTGGTCTGAAAGGCGACAGTATCCTTTTGGAAGCATGCATAATTGGAGTCGCCGATATCGTTGAGGCTATGTCGTCGCACCGCCCTTACCGCCCAAGCAAGGGAATTAAGGCTGCTTTGCAGGAAATCACTAAAGGACGCGGGAGTCTTTATGATCCTAAAGCAGTTGACGTCTGTTTAGCATTATTCGGGAAAGGGTTTGCGCTACCAGATGAATGAAGGGATTAGAATTTTGATGAAATCGTGACATCTCCTCTGTACGTACTTGTACCTTGACGTGGAACGATGCCCGAGATAGTCTAATTATAGACTTCCACATTAATAATCATATTACACAGCTCTCTGAGAGGCACTCATGCGGTCTGCAAATGTTTCTTTCAAATTGTCGCTTTTCGTGACCAGAGCACATGACTTTCTGGTACTATGCACTCTGTGCAGCGGAGAGGACATGCGAATTTGTTTTATAAATACGCATCCCTTCAAAGAGATCTTCACCTTCCCCGGCCAAAGGAAATGCCTAGATTTCTCATTCTAGCCCTCAATGTGCTTGCATTTACCCCTAGCACTTCTGCAGCCCCCCCCTTCCCATGGACTTTGCCTTTCGTAAGGTCTAGAACATATTTAATGTGGCGCGCCATTACATCATCCATTGATAGAGATTCTTTACCTGAAGGCCCAGTAATTGTTTCCTTTGTCTCTTGGTGAGGCAGCAGAATATCAAAAAATAGCGGTTCTCCTTCCTTGTTTACGATAAGTGCCCGCTCCACAATGTTTTCAAGCTCCCTTACGTTTCCCGGCCAATCGTACGCCATGAGCAGGTCAATTGCCCCAGGGGAGAGGAGTGGAGGTTTTTTTATCCCGAGTTCATTTGATTTACGATCAATAAAATGACGCACAAGGGCCGCGATATCAGATTTCCTTTCCCGAAGCGGAGGGATCACGATAGGGAATACGTTCAGCCTGAACCAGAGGTCTTCACGGAAGGTTCCTTCCCTGATCATGTCTTCAAGATTTCGATGGGTTGCAGCGATGATTCTTATATCAACCTTTACGGGACCTGATCCTCCGACCCTCTCGAACTCTTTGTGTTGCAGCACACGGAGCATTTTCACCTGCGACTGGAGCGTTAACTCTCCTATCTCGTCCAGGAAAACGGTCCCCTTGTCAGCACGCTCGAAAATGCCGCGCTTTAAGGAGATTGCGCCCGTGAACGCCCCCTTTTCGTGGCCGAACAGTTCGCTGTCTACGAGCGTGTCAGTAATGGCGCCGCAGTTTACTCTGATGAAGGGACCGTCCCGGCGCATTGAACGATTATGAATCGCGTTGGCAACTATTTCCTTGCCGACTCCTGTTTCACCGAGCAAAAGTACAGGGCTGCTCAGATGGGCAACCTGCGCCGCCTTCTTCATGACATCCTTCAATCCCACTTCACCGCCCGTAAGCCTATCCCCTGAAAGCCGCTTCACCTCTCCTTGAAGGTGGCGGTTATCATCAGCAAGCGTGTCCTTTAGCCTGAGTACTTCCTCATGCCTCAACGCATTGGACAAGGCGATAGCAAAAGGCTCTTTCAAAAGGGAGACAAGTCGTGCATGCTCCTCGGTATGTTCAGTCTCTCCGTGCGTGATGATGGAGAGAGAGCCCATACCCTGGCTCTCCAGAATCAGCGGCATAATGATGGCCGATGTGGAGCGTTTTCTTTGCAACTGTTGATCGAAAAGGTCTGCTACGGCATGTAAAACGGGATCGGGATGCGAACGGAGAAATATTTTTACGTCTCCACTATGAAGGTCTTTCTTAATGAATTCCCGTGCCTCGGGGGGAATGTGGGTAAATATGTCTACCGCTTTACTTTCCTCTTTTGTTGCGATGACGATCGTCCTTACCGACGCCAGATCAGCCTCATAAAGGTGAAGACTCATCCAATCGATGGGCATCACAAGAGAGAGGTACGAGAGGCATCGTCCTACTGCTTTTGAAAGGTCGAGGGTGCTCAGTATCTGGAAGGTTGCCTGTCTGAAAAATTCATTTTCGTCCATTCAATATCTCCTCAGAAACTATCAACATGCATTTTTATCACATATTACTATTTTAGCCCATTATTGCCAAATACAACAATAAAAAATGTGACATATGACACTCATGAGATTCCATCTTATACATCTCATTGATAATACGGTTTATTTTGTCTGGCACGATAGTGGCAATAGAGGAATAGAGAATGCAGAAGGGGTAAATACATAAAGAAATGCTGTAGAGCAGAAAATGGTTGTAAAAATCATAAAGAAAAGAGGTGTTAACAAATGAAACTCGAACAGTACATAATTTGCTGTCCATGGTGCGGATCTCAAATGACTTTGGGCAATGCTGAGTATTACGACAGATTAGACACACACAAGTGTCTATACCGTTGTACTACCTGCAAATCGCAGTGGAGTGAGTAAACGGGTACAAACGAAAGGGTGCCACGGTGGTTCTTGTCAAGCTTGACGGAACTATTGACTGCTTGAACGTTGCAAGGCTTGTTCACTATGGGGAATTGAAAGACAGACTTATTGATGAGTGGCTGTCGCGACCTTTAAGAGTGCTTTCCGACAACCGATGGTATGTGTACGAGGAGATTCGCCGGACAGGTATCTCAACGTGCTCGATTCCTAGCGTTCTTATTACGGAGCTCAGCAGAACCTGATCGGGGTCAAGCTTGCGCGGCTTATCAACCAGGCGATCCTCTACAAGTTTCTCGGCGGAGGAGTGTAGTTGTCAGGGAGGTGCTTTTATGAAGAATGTTCTTATGATAGACAATGATGTCAACCACCTGGCAGTTCTGGCGGTTGCATTGATCGAGGCCGGCTATAAGGTCATTCCCGAAATTGATGCCGAATCTGCGGTGGCTGTTCTTAGAGAGGATGTCAGGATTGACTTGATAATCATCGACTATCAAGTGCCGGGACTCAACGCATTGTCATTCATGACTATGCTGAGAGCATTAATGCCGAAAGTGCCTGTTATTGTGCTTGCCCAACATTGCAATATGGATATTTATCTGAAAGTCATGAGTCTTGGCGCGTTCGCATATCTGAACAAACCGGTCAGGGCCTGCGAATTGACCCGAATTGTGAAAGTGGCCCTTGAGGCGGCTGGGCCCATGACCACGTATCTATGCACGAGCGAGTCTGGAAATCACGAGGATGAGGGAGAGAACGCCATTTTCGCCCGTTCGCTCCAGAACAGGAGGGAGTGATGAGGACAGTAATGAGAGAAATGCTCGAAGACTTTTTTCCCCTATTCTTATCGAAAGATTCGTGGCGTCTCTGGGTCGGTTTGATGGCCTTATGGCTCGTTGTCTGCTTGTTTGCAAATGGGTGATGATGAGAGCCTTTTGACGGCTTAAGTCCCGATTTCGGTTTCTGCCAAACGACAGGACGGAAGGAATAAAGGAGTGCTCGTGGTGTGGACACACCAGTACCGTAGCAACAGGAGAGGACTACAATGTATAAAATAGAATGCCCATGGTGCTTAGTGCTGATTGAATACGACTACGCGGATTACTATGGAATCCTCGCAACGCACATTACCGTCTATAGGTGCCCATACTGCAAGGCACAGTTCACGACGAGAGGAAAGTAAAGCGGAGTCCGCTCTGACATCCCCACTCAGACAAATACCGAAATATGCTTGTAATGGAGATGGCCTTGAAGCAGCCTGAGATCAGGTTCGAAACAGTTGCGCGCACGAGCGGCATGAAAACCATTGAGAAGGCGAGAATAGAAAGGAGAGAACTATGGTGAAGTTCGGAATGCCAAGAGTGTTGTTCGCAGCAACTGCGGCCCGTTTAAAGGAGGGAGTGATGCGAATCATCATTATCATTGCGGTCATGTTCGGTGTCCTTATCGTCGTCGGAGGCTGTGCGACTTTCAGAATGCGGTCCCGGCCGAGACCCTGGCAGACGGCTGCAAGACGGAGATCGACTCTTACTGCAAGGACGTGAAGCTGGGCGAGGGACGCGTACTCGCCTGTCTCTATGCCTACAGTGATAAGCTTTCGAACCGTTGTGTGTATGCGCTCTATGAAGTGGTATCCCAGCTCAAGCAGGCAGTGAACAAGCAGAAGATTTAGGCAAAGAATTTTGATAATAGGATTTTTAGAAAGGAGAATAACATGAAACGGTTAGCGGCAACAACTATTGGAAAGAGGAAGCGCGGTATAGATTTACGAACTCAAGACTTCATATATCCCGTAATTGTCTGGGCAACTACGATGTCATACAAAATCGACTTTGACAGAGATCTCGATTACGTTACCCTGTCGGTCAGGGGAGTATTGAATATGTCTGAAGCAAGGGCCTGCCGGGGCAAACTGCAGGAAATCCTCCGTGTCTATGACCGCGCGAGTGTTCTGAAAGTGGTTTTTGTACCGGACTTCAACGTCAAAAACGGCCAGCGCATCCCGTCAACGCGCGCGGCCTCGATGCCGCCGCCGACGTTTCCATTTTTGTCGGCTGGATTATCGTCTTCAGTGGTTTCGCCCACGTGGCTTATGCATTCGCTGAGCGCGGTTGCGCAGGCACCCTATCTGAGGTTAAGGTTGTCCAGTCTGAACCGGAGGCAGGCCGAGCTTCATAGCACGCAAGGGAGAACAAGATGAAACGAATCCTTCCAACATCGTTTTATAACCCTCTTACATTAGTTGGTTCGGTCATTGCCGGATTCAACCTCGGTCTGATGGTCTTCCTTCTTATCGTCGATCTCCTGGCAAAGCGTCCGAGGCCCTATTCGGACCTCATCATCCTGTTCATCTTGCCCCTGTTCATCCTCATTGGAGTGACGTTTGTCATACTGGGGATTGTTCGGCAACGGAGAAGACAGAAAGCCGGACTCCCAGGAGAGGAACGACGCTTACTCGTGCTTGATTTCAATGATCAGAAAAAGCGCAGGCTCGTTATACTTCTCCTCATCGGTTTCGCTTGTTTGACCTTACTGTATGCCTTCGGCATGTTCAAAGGCTATGAATTCGTCGAATCGGACATTTTCTGCACCCGGGTCTGCCATACCATAATGGGACCGGAGCATAGGGCTCATACCTTTTCCCCTCACGCAGAGGTTGAATGTTCAGCGTGTCATGTGGGTTCGGGCTCCCAGTATTTTGTCCTCTCGAAGTTCAGGGGAACCAAAGAGCTCTACGATCTCCTGTCGAATACATACCCGAGACCTATTCCTGTGCCGATTGAGAATCTCAGGCCTTCAAGGGCGATTTGCGAGACCTGTCATGGTCCCAAGTATTCCTTCAATGAAAACCTCCAAGTCAGAAAGTACTATCTCTCTGATAAGAAGAACACTGAATGGGAAATTGGTTTGTTGTTAAAGATGGGCGACGTGAGAGTTTCGACTGATAAGCCTCCCAGGATGCACTGGCATTATGCAGTTGCCAAGCAGATCGAGTATGCAACTGCTGATCCTAGGCGTGAGGTCATTCCGTGGATCCGTGCTATCGGCTTCGACGGCAAGGCCAGAATTTACCGCGCTCAAGATGGCAACGCTTCCGGCAAAGAACCGACACCAGAGCAGATGCGCGTTATGGACTGCATTGACTGCCACAACAGGATTGGACACGAGTATTACCCTCCCGACAGGATAGTGAATGCCCTTTTGAGTTTGAAGTTGATAGATCCCTTGCTTCCGGAAATTAAGAGCACAGCGGTCCAGGCACTGGAGGGCAACTACACTTCAAGGGAAGCGGCCAAATCCGGCATCAGGGATGCCATCACGGCGTTCTATACAAAGAAGTATCCCGACGTTGCCACTTTGAAGAAGGCTGAGCTTGAACGGGCTATTGTGGTATTGCAGGATCTTTACGACCGCAACTGTGACCCAGTCATGAAGGTGAGTTGGAAGAACTATCCGAGTCAAAGCGGACACATGTACGCCTTGGGCTGCTTTCGCTGCCATGACGGCAAACATAAAAGCAACGATGGAGCTGTTTTATCGAAAGACTGCAGTCTTTGTCACCTACTCATAAAAAAGAAGATGGCGAAGGAGAAGAAACTCGCAGTTCTGACCGAGGAGACGTATCCCCATCCCGTTGATATCGGTGATTCTTACAAAGAGATGAACTGCAGCGACTGCCATTGAGCGCGTCGTTTACCCAATGCTGGAGGGAAAGGAAGATGAATAACTCCAGCGAAAGGAGTGAAAGATATGCCGGAAATACACGTCAAGAAAAACATCACCATAAACCGTAAGGCAGGCGACATTTACAGGTTTTGGCGTAATGTTGAGAATCTTCCACGTTTCATCGACCACATTGACTCCGTAGAAGACTTAGGGGAAGGGCATAACCGCTGGACCATCAAGACGCCGGTGGGAAATATAAGATGGGAATCGGAAATTATCGAGGATAAGGAAAACGAGGTCATACGGTGGCGTTCGATGCCGGACTCACGCGTTAAAAATAGCGGATCCCTGAGCCTGGAAGAAAAGGAGGGAAGCAATGCCACCGAGGCTACTGTGGAACTCCGCTATAACCCTCCGGTTGGGCATGACTCGTTCTTGGAGCACGAAATTCTTGAGGTCATAACCCACGTGCAAATGAAAGACGACCTAAGGAACCTCAAGCGCATAATGGAATCGCAGACTGAGGTCGAATGCAAATATTAGACACCAGATCTTTCATTAATGACATCTCCGCCTAATTATTGAGCCGCATAAAACACCGGACTCCTGCTGGTGATGAAGCGGCAGCCCGCAGGGCTCATGCGAGATTGTCGCATGTAACATTGAAGAAGCCCCCAGCTCCCGCTGGGGGAGATTCACTTTACACGGCTTCGGTGTCCATTTTTCCCATCCTACCTCATCGTCTGATCGACCGGAGCCTGCGTTGACTATAAATCAATGTGGAATACAACTTGAAAAGTGATAATCATATAAAGGGCATATGAACGAGCACGTTACGCGCCGGATGGTCCGTCGCTGTGGACGCGCAGGCTGGGTCATTGCGGCGGGTGCATCCTCCGCCATTCGCGCGCTAAAAACTCTTTGAAACTTACAACATTGCGTCCTTACCGACGCCAGATCAGCCTCATAAAGGTGAAGACTCATCCAATCGACGGGCATCACAAGAGAGAGGTACGAGAGGCATCGTCCTACTGCTTTTGAAAGGTCGAGGGTGCTCAGTATCTGGAAGGTTGCCTGTCTGAAAAATTCATTTTCGTCCATTCAATATCTCCTCAGAAACTATCAGCATGCATTTTTATCAAATGTTACCATTTTAGCCCATTATTGCCAAATACAACAATAAAAAATGTGACATATGACACTCATGAGATTCCATCTTATACATCTCATTGATAATACGGTTTATTTTGTCTGGCACGATAGTGGCAATAGAGGAATAGAGAATGCAGAAGGGGTAAATACATAAAGAAATGCTGTAGAGCAGAAAATGGTTGTAAAAATCATAAAGAAAAGAGGTGTTAACAAATGAAACTCGAACAGTACATAATTTGCTGTCCATGGTGCGGATCTCAAATGACTTTGGGCAATGCTGAGTATTACGACAGATTAGACACACACAAGTGTCTATACCGTTGTACTACCTGCAAATCGCAGTGGAGTGAGTAAACGGGTACAGACGAAAGGGTGCCACGGTGGTTCTTGTCAAGCTTGACGGGAGCTATTGACTGCTTGAACGTTGCAAAACAGCGGCAGGCGCTTGCTTTATAAATCAATCAAAGGAGGGCAGCATGAAGGAACTGCTTGAACCCAAATATAGATACCTGTATGTCAGGATCGCAGTGCTTTATGTCCTTGTCGCAGCCTACGATATACTTATCGGGCATGCCGGCCTCTTGCCATTATGTGTAATCATTGTAATTTTAGCCAGCGTAATGGCTGCGAAAACTGCGCTCAATAAACAAACCAATTAAATCGGAGGTAATTTCTTATCACCCCCGTTCTTACCGGCGTTTATGTTCGGATACCTGCAAATAGCAACACGGTGGGCTTAGCTTAATCACCGTAAGAAAGTTATTTGGAGGACGAAAAATTATTCGGGAATTGTTTGTTTCGGGAATTCTAGTACGACGGCGTCTCGTGGATAGTCTATACAACGTTGACAGGTATCTCAACGTGCTCGATTCCTAGCGTTCTTATTACGGAGCTCAGCAGAACCTGATCGGGGTCAAGCTTGCGCGGCTTATCAACCAGGCGATCCTCTACAAGTTTCTCGGCGGAGGAGTGTAGTTGTCAGGGAGGTGCTTTTATGAAGAATGTTCTTATGATAGACAATGATGTCAACCACCTGGCAGTTCTGGCGGTTGCATTGATCGAGGCCGGCTATAAGGTCATTCCCGAAATTGATGCCGAATCTGCGGTGGCTGTTCTTAGAGAGGATGTCAGGATTGACTTGATAATCATCGACTATCAAGTGCCGGGACTCAACGCATTGTCATTCATGACTATGCTGAGAGCATTAATGCCGAAAGTGCCTGTTATTGTGCTTGCCCAACATTGCAATATGGATATTTATCTGAAAGTCATGAGTCTTGGCGCGTTCGCATATCTGAACAAACCGGTCAGGGCCTGCGAATTGACCCGAATTGTGAAAGTGGCCCTTGAGGCGGCTGGGCCCATGACCACGTATCTATGCACGAGCGAGTCTGGAAATCACGAGGATGAGGGAGAGAACGCCATTTTCGCCCGTTCGCTCCAGAACAGGAGGGAGTGATGAGGACAGTAATGAGAGAAATGCTCGAAGACTTTTTTCCCCTATTCTTATCGAAAGATTCGTGGCGTCTCTGGGTCGGTTTGATGGCCTTATGGCTCGTTGTCTGCTTGTTTGCCAAAGGGTGATATGCTGCCTTTTGACACCATTGTACTCCGGCCTGAAGCTCCGACTGAACATAAATGATAATGTAAAAAAAGTTTGATGAAAAAGAGGGGGTACATTATGAAACCCCAAAGTACATGGAAAAAAAATAGGCAAGCATTAGTACGCTAAAAATAGAGACAAACAGGGAATCTAAAATAATGCAGAAACAGAAAGGGCGCATATAATAAAAGGGCACAGAGGGGGGAAGCCTGAAATAAATAATACTCCTAAAATGCAGGGTGCTCCAGATGTTCTCTGTGGCAAGACTTTGATAATACGTCGCAACGATAAAGGAGGTCACTATGAAACGGTTATCCCGTATTTTGATTTTGATTCTTTCGCCGGCGGTCATATTGGTTTCCTGCATCGGAGTAGGCGAGGGAGGTGGGGCATCGCCGACATGGACAAAACAGCTCGGCGCGTCAGGAAAATATACCGTTGCCTACGGCGTTGCCGTGGATCCAAGCGGCAATGTATATGTGGCCGGCTATACAAGCGGCGGGCTGGACGGCAACACCCTCACAGGCCCCTATGACTTTTTCATTACCATGTACGATTCATCGGGGAACAAGGTACGAACAAAACAGCTCGGTGTGTCAGGAAAATATACCGTTGCCTACGGCGTTGCCGTGGATCCAAGCGGCAATGTATACGTGGCCGGCTCCACAAGCGGCGGGCTGGACGGCAACGCCCTCACGGGCACTTATGACTTTTTCGTTACCATGTACGATTCATCGGGGAACAAGGTTCGAACAAAACAGCTCGGTGTGTCAGGAAAATATACCGTTGCCCGCGGCGTTGCCGTGGATCCAAGCGGCAATGTATACGTGGCCGGCTATACAAGCGGCGGGCTGGACGGCAACACCCTCACGGGCACTTATGACTTTTTCGTTACCATGTACGATTCTTTTGGGAACAAGGTTCGAACAAAACAGCTCGGTGTGTCAGGAAAAGATACCTATGCCTACGGCGTTGCCGTGGATCCAAGCGGCAATGTATATGTGGTCGGCTCCACAACCGGCGGGATGGACGGCAACACCCTCATGGGCACCACTGACTTTTTCGTCACTACGTACGATTCATCTGGGAACAAGGTGCGAACAAAACAGCTCGGCGTGTCAGGAAAAGATACCTATGCCTACGGCGTTGCCGTGGATCCAAGTGGCAATGTAGGCGTGGGCGGCTGCACATTCGGCGGGCTGGACGGCAACACCCTCAGGGGCCCCTATGACTTTTTCTTCACTACGTACGATTCATCGGGGAACAAGGAACGAACAAAACAGATCGGTTTGTCAGGAAAAGATAACGATGTCCGCGGCGTTGCCGTGGATTCAAGCGGCAATATATACATGGCCGGCTACACAACCTGCGGGCTGGACGGCAACATCCTTGCGGGCCTCTCTGATTTTTTCGTCACTAAGTACGATTAATCGGGGAACAAACAATGAGTCGATGAATGAAACCCCTCACGTTGCCCCATTCTGCAAGCTTGAGGGCACCCTCTCCCCTCGTGGGTGATGTTTAACGCGATTGCTATAAGAATAGTACTTTAGTTTACTTGACATTATTGTAAAGTACGAATTTAATAAAAGTATATCTCAAATTGGGCATTTACAAAAAAAAAGGGACTTTGGTAGGCGTAGCAAGCTGCCTTGAACGGTGGGAGGGTGGAATACGCCGCGGACTTCGCCAGTGCGTGCAGCCTTTCGAAGTTGAATATCCTCCGGTTTCTCGATTGGCTGACATGTTATCACCTAGATGTTGACCCGTCGGTATCCGGCATCTCATACAGGTTGGCACTGGGCCCCACGCGGGTGAGCCAGGGCAGGATTCCAAGCTCATCCAGCATGCCACGCCTCGTTCGAAGACTTTTTTTATTTTTTTTTACGCCGTCGTTACGCAGATTTCAAGCCATGAAATCGAAAAATGACAACGTATCAGCCAGGAGGGGAAAATGGTTTCTGACACAGCACTTCAGAAGGCGGAGCTGACCCTGCTGCTTCTGCCCGACGCCATACTGGCAGTACGTTTATCGGGGGAATGGAAATTGGGAAGGCAGCTTCCGCAGGGTGAGGATTTCCGGCGCCAGATCGAGTCCACAAAGACGGTCAGCCGTATCATCTTTGATACTCAGGCCATGACGGGATGGGACAGCGGCCTCATAACATTTCTTCTGGATATCATTGAGATCGGCTCCGAAATGCATATTCCTGTCGAGAAGGACGGCCTGCCGGCGGGCGTGCAGCGGATCCTGGTCCTTGCCTCTGAAGTTCCAGAAAGGAAAGGTGCCCGCAGGGAAACAGCGAAAATCTCCTTTCTCGACAGGGTCGGCGACGCTGCGATCGCTTACTGGCGTTCTAGTCTCGAGATGCTCGCTTTCATCGGGGAGGCCTCTGTCGCCTTTATGAAGTTGTTCGTTGGTAAGGCCCAGTTCCGCCCCTCTGATCTTCTTCTCACGATGCAGGAATGCGGTGCGCAGGCTCTTCCGATCGTTTCCCTCATCAGCATTCTCGTAGGGCTTATACTCGCCTTCATCGGCGCCGTCCAGCTCAAGATTTTTGGTGCACAGATTTACGTCGCCAGCCTCGTCGGGATCGGGATGGTCCGGGCACTCGCGGCCATTATGACCGGGGTCATCATGGCCGGCCGTACGGGAGCCTCATTCGCAGCGCAGCTCGGTACGATGCAGGTGAATGAGGAAATCGACTCCTTGAAGACCCTTGGTATATCGCCCATGGAGTTCCTCGTGCTTCCGAGAATGCTCGCCCTTTTTCTCATGATGCCTCTTTTGAGTCTTTATGCAGACTTGATGGGAATACTCGGCGGCCTGATCATTGGTGTCTCGATGCTTGACCTGAATTTCACGGAATACTACAATAAGACTAGTGAATCCGTGCACCTGAACGACTTTTGGGTCGGACTCTTCAGTGCCGCGGTCTTCGGCGTCCTCGTGGCACTTGCTAGCTGTCTCCGCGGGATGCAGTCCGGACGGAGCGCTCAAGCAGTCGGTGAAGCGACAACTTCTGCAGTGGTGACGAGCATAGTCAGCATCGTAGTGGCGATGGCGGTGATAACCGTTGTTTGTAATGTGCTGGATATCTGAGGAGGAGAGGGCGGAGATGGAGAAAGCTGAGCCCCATATCGTTGTACAGGACCTAACCGTGGCTTATGGGAGGAATGTGATCCTGCATGACCTCTCCTTTACCATTAACAGGGGCGACATATTCATAATCATGGGAGGAAGTGGCGGTGGCAAGAGCACCGTTTTGCGGAGTATGGTCGGACTCCTCCCCCCGACAAAAGGACAGGTCCTCTATGACGGCCTGAATTTCTGGTCCGCAGAGCTCGAAGAACAGAAGAGCATCATGAGAAAATTCGGCATACTCTATCAGAGCGGCGCCCTCTGGAGCTCTCTCACACTTGCTGAAAACATTGCCCTCCCGCTCCAGCAATACACGGATCTGAGCCCGGGTCAGATTAAGAAGATCGTCTCACTCAAGCTTGCGCTTGTCGGGCTCTCCGGCTTCGAGGAGTACTATCCATCTGAGATCAGCGGCGGCATGAAGAAGCGCGCCGGGCTGGCCCGAGCCATGGCATTAGACCCTGACATTCTCTTCTTTGACGAACCCTCTGCGGGGCTCGACCCGATCAGCGCGCATCTGCTTGACGAACTGATCATCGAACTGAGAAATAGTCTTGGTACTACAGTCGTTATTGTGACCCATGAACTGGCGAGCATCTTTGCGATCGGAAACAACTCGGTCTTTCTCGATGCCGACACGAAAACGATGATCGCTGGGGGAGACCCCAGGAAACTCCTCACCGAGTCAAAGGACCCCAGAGTGATCAACTTTCTGAATCGGGGTGAGGTCATGCACAAGAAGTGATAAGGTAGATATCGATGACTGAGGAGAAAAACAATGAGTAAGCAGGCAAGCAAGACGCTCATCGGCGCTTTTATCCTGGGCGCTTTGGGTCTCGTCGTTGCGGGCGTAGTCGTTTTCGGTTCAGGCAAGTTATTCAGGAAGGTCGAAAAGGCCGTGATGTACTTTGAGGGCTCGGTGAGAGGGCTCCAGGTCGGGGCACCGGTTATGTTCCGTGGAGTCCAGATAGGGCACGTGACCAACATTGTCATGGAGTTCAATGCAAAAGACCTTACTGCTCTCATCCCGGTTTACACTGAATTCTATCCGGGGAAAATCGTGCCAATAGGGGGCGGGGGCGGTAGCTTTGACCAACAGTATCGTCAGGCATTGATAGAGAAAGGTTTGAGAGCCCAGCTCGTGCTGCAAAGTTTTGTCACCGGCCAACTTTTGGTCGATGTTGATTTCCATCCGGGTACTCCGATCAGACTTGTAGGCCTCGAAAAGGAGTATCCTGAGATCCCGACAATTCCTTCGGGCATTGAGAAACTGACAAAAACGTTCGAGGAGTTGCCGGTCAAGCAGATCGCTGACAGATTAAACGAAGCTCTTGCGGGAATCAATAAGCTCCTCAATTCCCGGGACCTGCAGGCTAGCATCGGCTCGCTGAATCAGTTGCTCAAAGACACTGATGCGCTCGCGAAAAATCTTAATGCCAAGGTCGAGCATCTAGATTCAGAGCAGATCGCGTCGAGCATCAAAGAAACCCTATCAGCAGCCCAGGGCACTCTGAACGAAACTCGCAAAGCGGTCGAAAATATCAATAGGATCGCTGCGCAGAATGCAAACCTTGGATATGAGATAGGCAGGACACTTGAGCAGATCGCCGAACTCTCCCGTTCTATCCGTGTTCTGGCGGATTACCTTGAACGTCACCCTGAAGCATTGCTTAGAGGGAAGAGTTCCTCAAAAGGGGAATGAAATGAGAACTATTCGCTTGGATCAGCATGCGCTCTTTATCCTCACATTACTCGTAATGATTCTGACCGGATGCGCCAGCTCACCGGCGTCGAAGTTCTATCAGTTAAACCCGGTACAGAACACGACGTCGGTCACAAGCGATGGTTCCCCCGATCAAATACAGGTTATTGCCATAGGTCCCGTTCGCATACCCGACTATCTTGACCGACCGCAGATAGTGACCCGCTCGGGCAAGAATGAACTTAAGCTTTCGGAATTTGACCGATGGGCCGGTTCTCTCGAAAGCGATGTCAACCGTGTCCTCGTAGAGGACATCTCCAGCCTTCTTCCTGCTGATCGTTTTTCCGTCGTGCGCTGGACGCCCTATCTGGAGAGTCAAGTACCCGCTTCATACAGAGTCGAAGTGCTTGTGGAGCGTTTCGAAGGAACGCTCGGTGATTCAGCGCTGCTGAAGGTTCAATGGGGAGTATTATCCAAAGACAGGAGTTTGCTCCTGCAAAAGGAATCGCTGATCAGCGAACAGATGAATGGCAGCAGTTATGATGCACTCGTTGCCGCGATGAGTAGTGCTCTTGAGAGACTGAGCCGCGATATCTCTGGAGGAATCGTGTCTGTTCTTCATCAGGAGCCGACGTCCCCGCCGGGGACATTGCCTCCGGGGGGTAAAGCATTCAGGTCTAGGTAAAGCAACAAGAAAATCATCACTGCATTATGATAGGGTTCTACGTGATGCTGGTCATAGGAATCACTATTCGCCTAATCTCCCAACGGAGACGCGAACGAAAGCCCATAACGATCAAAAATATACTTTTTTGAGGTGACTTCAATGGAGAAGAAGCTCCCTATCGACGGAGTCAAGGAAATCCTGCTCAAGTGGCACAAGCACGCAGATACCCAAGGTCCGGTGCGCGCGCTGTACGGCCCTCCTCAGGAAACGGCAGCGGTAGAGAGAGGCCGGGACCTCGTGGACTTCTTCAAGCAGGTGTCTCTCTTCGAGGACCTCTCGCAGGGGGACCTAAGACGGCTCGCTCGGATCCTCCACGAGCGGACCTACCGGGACGGCGAGTACATATATGAAGAGGGGAAACCCGGCATGGCGATGTACATCGTGCGAGGTGGCGTCGTCGAGATCGTGAGACGAAGACGGAATGGGGAAGAAATGCCCCTTATCACGCTGGAGCCGCCCGCCGTATTAGAAGAGATGGCGGTCGTGGGAGCAGATGTGGTTCATTGGACCTCGGGCCGGGCTCGCGGCCCAGTCTCATTGGTGGCCATCGGCCGTCCCGACCTGGACGCCCTCGGTCGCAACTTTCCACTCCTGGCGAATAAAATTCTCAAGAAACTGGCCCACATCATCGCCATGAGATTCCAGATCGTTTTGGAGGCTGAGTATTTCTATGAGGAAAGGAGCCCGAACAGTGAACCCCCGCAATGACTTCATCCCTGTCGGGACGCTCTTCAAGTCTGTCGTGGCTGCCGCCGGCGCACTCCTTGCCGCATACCTGTTTTGGACGCTGCGAAGCCTCATCGTTCCCGTTGCGGTCAGCAGTTTGATGGCGTACATCTGTCGCCCCCTCGTTCTCCGCTTGGAGCGTCACCGGGTGCCGCGAGGCTTGGCGATTTGGCTTTTACTTGTTGCGTTTGTGCTTGCAGCTATTTTCATCGTGAACCTGGTACGCTCCGTCATGCCTACCGAAATCGGGGCAATCGAGCTCAAGGTGCGTGCGGTCTACAAGCTCAACGAAGGATACAAGAACCTGATGGGGCTTGACCAATCGCGGACCAGAGGCAATTGGATCTACGGATTGTCGCAAGGCGAGCTGGACCCTAAAGTGTATCAGATCAACCGGCTTCTCGTCCTTACGCCGGAAGAGCAAAACCAGTTCCTCGCCTCGCACCCTCGTGACCCCGAGGCGCCGGCTGGGTCCGATCGTTTGCTCGATTACTATCACGCAAATCTCAAGACGCTCAAGGTGCGCGAGCCGGCAGCACTCCCCCAAACCGGGGCGGTTAGAGCAGCGCCTCCGGCTGTTGCCCAGACGCCGATACCGGCTTTGAACATGCCTATCATGCCTATCGCAACGCTGGGCCACATCCTTTCCACCTGGATCATAGCACCCCTGATCTTCCTATTCCTGCTGCGGGACACCGGCGAGATCAAGCGCGGCCTTCTCAGAGCGGTTCCCAACCGCCTGTTCGAACCGGCGCTAGCGGTCCTGGCAGATCTCGACCGTGCGCTGGGTGACTACATGCGCGGCATCTTCCTCGAGTGCGCCTCGCTGGGCCTCACCGTGACGTTGCTTCTCGCCATCGTGGGCGTCCCCCCCCGTTGGGCAATCGCCATCGGCATCTTAGCCGGCGCGACCAACGTGGTTCCATACCTGGGCTCGGCGGTCGCCTTGATAGGAGGGCTGGCCTATGCCCTCTTGGCAGAGGAGATCCATCCGCTCCTGCCGATGGTGAACACAGGAAACGTCGCGATCTGGGTGATTGCTGCCGTGGGGCTGGCCGAACTGCTCAAGAACATTTTTTACGAACCGCTCGTCCTCGGCGGCGCGGTCAAGCTTCACCCGCTCGTGGTGGTGATTGGGGTCGTGGGCGGCGGCATCCTGTTCGATCTCGCCGGGGTGCTGCTCGCTATACCTATGATCACCGTCCTTAAGGTCTTCGTATCGAGCACAGCCAGGCAACTCAAAGCCTACGGTCTGATTTGAAGGGCGGCTGAAGTCGAGTTTATCTCAGCGAGGAGAGCACAGAACGTGGAGCGCGATGGCAAGGCCGACCAATACTCCGAGTTCGAGAGAGAGAGCAGGCCAGAGATTTTTCAGAACAATGTTTCGATGAATTGCCATCATCGAATGCAAAAGGAGGACAATATGATACCCAAAACGATGAGAGCTGCCGTTGTCAGCAAATTTGGGAAGCCGCTGAGCATTGAGGAAGTGCCTGTTCCTCTTCCCGGTCAGGGACAGATTCTGGTACGGGTGGTCGCTAGTGGCGTGTGCCACACCGACCTCCACGCCGCCGACGGCGATTGGCCTGTGAAACCCAAGTTGCCATTCATCCCAGGTCACGAAGGCGTCGGACTTGTTGCCGTAGTGGGGCCGGGCGTTGAAAATCTGAAAGTAGGCGACCGTGTCGGCGTGCCTTGGTTGCACAGTGCCTGTGGGACATGCGAATTCTGTCTTACGGGATGGGAAACGCTCTGCCCGCGGCAGCAAAACACGGGGTACTCTGTGAATGGGGGATTCGCGGACTATGTGTTGGCGCCGGCAACCTATGTCGGTCGCATACCCGAAGGCTTGAATGCCATTGACGTGGCGCCAATCCTCTGTGCCGGCGTGACCACTTACAAGGGCCTCAAGGAAACCGATACCAAGCCGGGTGATTGGGTCGTCATCGTCGGCGTCGGCGGGCTGGGCCACGTGGCCGTTCAGTACGCCAAAGCGATGGGTTTGCACGTGGCGGCGGTTGATGTCGGGGACGACAAGCTTGAGCTGGCAAAACGGCTCGGCGCTGAGTTGACGGTCAATGCGGCCGCGGGAGATCCTGCGGTCGTCATACAGAAGCAAGTCGGTGGTGCCCATGGAGTCCTGGTCACAGCCGTGTCGCCAAAGGTTTTTCGACAGGCAATTGACATGCTACGGCGCGGCGGCACGTGCGCGCTGGTAGGCTTACCTCCGGGAGACTTTCCAACGCCGATCTTCGATGTGGTGTTGAAAGGGCTTACGATTCGCGGCTCGATTGTGGGAACACGCAAAGACCTCGAAGAAAGCCTGCAATTTGCAGCGGAAGGCAAGGTCAAAGCCACGGTTGAGACACAGCCTCTGGATGCCATCAACGATGTTTTTGAGCGGCTGAGGAACGGCAAGGTAAACGGGCGCGTGGTCCTGAATCTCGAAGCGGCCTAACCAGCGTGTAGCTAACGACCGCCGCGCGGTCCAGTTGCTGTTGACGGTCTCTTGAACTTGTATAGGGCATTAATAATATATTGCCGATTAAATTTACAGTACTATTGATTCGTGGCTGCGTGGCTATGAAGCACGCAGCCTCTTTTTATAAAAGAAACAACGGAAGTAATTTTCTCTCTACCTTGATGAAATTAGGGTGTTATGCAACTTTCAACCAGAATAACACACCATTTTTGGCCAGTTGCCGATGCAAGATTGTAGGTGGATTCCGCAATTTCCAAAAAGTGAAACTCCTGTGAAGTACAGACAGGATACGTTAGATATTAAATCGATCGAAACTCGTTTGTTTTTAGGTGTAGATGACAAAATCCATTCGACGCATCAATTTGCTGATAACAGGTTGAAATGGGGTGAACCATGTGCCGGAATAAGTAATTAGGAATGGATTGGAACAACTGGAAGAAATAAATAGAACGCCTCTTTGAAATCCCCTCTGGAATTCGTAAATATTTTTGTTATAATCCGTGTTATAATTTTGAAAATGTGCTGGTGGGTATCAGGTGTAAGTATTTGATTTCATGGTGCCGCTGACCGGAATTGAACCGGTACGGGAGTTGCCCCCCGAGGGATTTTAAGTCCCTTGCGTCTGCCAATTCCGCCACAGCGGCGTCTTGTAACGGTTTACGTAGAGAATATTATAGAAACAAGAAGGATTGTCAAGAAAAATGTCAGGAACAGGAGGAGGGGCTCAGAGCCCCTCCTGAACAATAATGTTCTATTCCAAGGAGATCGCGGTGACGGGGCAGCTGTCGACAGCCTGCTGGCAGTCGCAGGTGTCGCACGCATTGGCATTGATGACCCAGGCCTTGTCGTCTCTAAGCTCGAACACCTTGGGGCAGAGTTCGCTGCAGAGCCCACATCCAATACATAAATCCATATCAACCTTCGGCGTTGCCATAATCATTACTCCCTTCTCGATGATTTTGATGAGCGAAAACAATATAATTCTTTATTTAAGACTGTACACCATACTGCACATGACATCCATGATTTAAATCATACGACGCATCACTTCATCGAATGGTTTTCCCCTCGTAAAGCATGCTACGTATCACGTCATACACTGTCTCTGGTGATAATTTTTTCATACACTCTCGGTATTCCACAGTTTGACAGGTGAGTCTTCCGCACGGGACACAGGGAACTCCCTCCGCCTGAATAACTCGGTGGCCGCGGCCCACGGGGCCTGTCCGTGCAGGGTCCGTAGAGCCGAATAACCCTGCAACTCGTGTCCCGACCGCTGTAGCCACATGCATGGGTCCTGTGTCGCCGCTCACCAGCACATCACATTGCTCAAGGACCGCTCCCAGTTGCAGGAGGTCCAATTTCCCGGCCAGGAGAAGGGGCCTTGATGCCGTATGTTGAGCAATTTCTTCCGATAACGGGATATCATCTGATCCACCCACGATAATAATGTTCGCAGAAAGCTCCCTGGAAAGGATATCGGCAAGCGCAGCAAATTGGCCGGTGCCCCACTGTTTTATGGGATGGCTCGCCCCCGGATTCAAAGCAATGAGCGGTCTGTCACTGGCTTTGAAGGCAGAGAGAAGATTCCCGGCGAATGCCTTGGCCTCCGGCCCCGGTGAAAGTTCGAGTTCCAGATCTGTCGAAGAAATACCCAAAGGTGCAAGGGTCTCCAGATAATTAACCACCGCATGTACGGTCCTGTTTCTCGCTTTGTGGTACACCAATATACGGCAGGGGAATGCAGCCAACGCAAGAAGCCACGCTTTGAAGTTGCTTCGTTGAAAATTAATGACAAGGTCGAACTTTGTCGCACGTAGCCGCATCCAGAGCCTGAAGAAAGACGTCAACGATTTGTGTGCGCCGCGCTTGTCGTAAACGATCGTTTCGCTCACGGCAGGGTTGTATCGGAAAAGTTCCGCTGTCGCCGCTGAGCCGACGAGTAGCGTCATCTTGGCGTCGGGATATTTACTCCTGAGCGCTCGAATGACCGGGGTCAGTTGCAGGACATCGCCAATAGCGCCAGGTTTAATAATGAAGATGTTATTTATGCCCGTCAAGCTTTTCATCGGTCAGGAAAAACAATCGCATATTAGTATAAATCATCATCAGACGCAAGCCCAAAATAGTCTCATTGAGCGAGTATCCAGATGTAAAGAGAGCAAAAATTGTCTTTACAAATAATGAGGTTTCTCATATTATAATAAGATGTTTCAGAATGTCCTCACATATTTCAAAGAAAGAGAAGGCCGGCATGTGAAAAAAGTTTTGCCTATTTTGTGCGCACTGTTGTTCCTCGCCCAGCAGACTCCGGCTGGCCCGGAACCGGGACAGAAGCCGATCCATAATGTGGTGACCGTCAACCATGCCTTTTCCGCCGGCGAACGGCTCACCTATCTCATCAGCTGGTCTAATATTATAGACGCAGGTACGGCGGTCTTGGAGGTCAGGGAAGAAAAACAGACGGACGGGAAAAAGGTCTATCGACTTGTTTCGACCGCACGTTCATCAGGGCTTGTTTCCAAGTTCTATAAAGTAAATGATACGATTGAAAGCATCGTTGATTCCGAACATCTGTACAGTCTTTCGTACAGGCTTGATCAAAGCCATGGAAAGAGGAAAAAAAAGAGAGAGATGACCTTCAACCAGTCGAAGGGGACGGTCGTTGTTGATGCGGATGGCAGGCAGGACACCTATAGTACTCCTCCTGGCATACTCGACCCGCTCTCATCGCTTTATTACGTACGAACGCTTCAGGACTTCATCGTTGACAAGCCGATCTTCGTTGATGTTCATGATGATGATAAAAACTGGGCTGTTGAAGTGCAGACGATCGGGAGGGAAAAGATCAAAACATCCTTCGGAAAGTTCAACACCATCAAGGTCAAGACCTATCCTCGGTATGAAGGCGTGTTCCAGCACAAGGGCGAGATCTACATATGGCTCACCGACGATGAGCGCAAAATTCCCGTACTTATGAAGAGCGAAATATCAATCGGATCCATCATGGCTACTCTTATCGCCCTGCAGGCCGGAGAAGAGAAGAAATGAGTCCGAACGTAGCATCAAAGCGGCTTATGAAGTATATCGACCGCTTTCCATCGACCCGTACGCTCGTGGTTGGTGACGTCATGCTCGACCATTACATCTGGGGCATTGTATCCCGCATCTCGCCCGAGGCGCCAGTGCCAGTCGTGAACGTGACGAAGGAGAGTGTTCTCCTTGGCGCTGCTACAAACGTTGTGAACAATGTCCACACTCTTGGCGGCAAGGTAAGCGTTTGTGGCGTGATCGGGCATGACGAGGCAGGGAGGCAGCTTGTGCACATGCTGCGCATGCAGGGCATACACACGGACGGGCTCATCGTGGAAGACGGCAGGCCGACGACGATCAAGACCCGCGTCATCGCTCATAGTCAGCAGGTCGTCCGTTTCGACCGTGAGACCAAGGTCGGTATCGAGCGGGACACATACCGGAGAATATTCGAGTATATCAGGCAACAGGAAGATATCGGACTCGATGCGATCGTGCTCTCGGACTACAGCAAGGGCGTTGTCACCAAGGACCTGGTGCGGGACATCGTTAAGCTGGCGAAAAAGAAAGGCATCATCGTGTCCGTGGACCCCAAGGTAAACCATTTCGGTATTTACAGCGGCGTCACTATCCTCACGCCGAACACCAAAGAAGCGTCCATCGGTGCGAAAATCGAGATTGAGGACGATAAGGGTCTGTTCAAGGCCGGTGCGCTGCTGCTCAAACGGCTGAAGTGCAATGCCGTGCTGGTCACCCGCGGAGAGCACGGGATGAGCCTGTTCGAACGCGGCGGCAGGGTGACCCACATCCCGACCGTGGCGCAGGAAGTTTTCGACGTTACCGGAGCTGGAGACACGGTGATCAGCACGCTCACGCTTGCCATGGCTGCTGGCGCAGGGATGGTGGATGCCGCCAGGCTCTCTAACTACGCTGCAGGGATCGTGGTCGGCGTCGTGGGGACGGCTACGGTGAAACCGGACGAGTTGAAGCAGAAGATAGCAGCCGGATGATACAGGGAAATGAAGGAGATCGGAAACAAATGACAAGTTCGTTTCGAGGGGATGCATGAAAGGTATAATTTTGGCGGGCGGCAGCGGGACGAGGCTCTATCCCATCACGCGAGGTGTATGCAAACAACTCCTGCCGATCTATGACAAACCGATGATCTATTATCCGCTCTCGGTACTGATGCTCGCCGGCATCAGGGACATATTGATCATCTCGACCCCTGTAGACCTTCCGAGGTTCCGGGATATCTTCGGTTCCGGAGAAGACCTGGGGCTCCGTTTTTCGTACAGGGAGCAGCCGCGACCGAATGGCCTGGCCGAGGCCTTTCTGATCGGCGAAGATTTTATCGGGAGCGATACCGTCTGTCTCGTACTGGGAGATAATATTTTCTTCGGGCATGGTCTCACGGAATTGCTGAAGAAGGCCGTCAATGACGTGCATTCGGCTGGCGGCGCCACGGTGTTCGGCTATTACGTGAAAGACCCCGAGCGGTACGGTATCGTGGAGTTCGACAAGGGCGGGAACGTGCTGTCCGTTGAGGAGAAGCCCCATCAACCGAAATCCAGGTACGCAGTGACAGGACTCTATTTTTACGATAACGACGTGGTGACCATTGCCAAGAAC
The DNA here is from genome assembly GCA_963705595.1 of Nitrospirota bacterium. GTDB lineage: Bacteria > Nitrospirota > UBA9217 > UBA9217 > UBA9217 > DASPSR01. The sequence continues at coordinate 125,573 of CAVPKD010000002.1, forward strand.
ATAAGACCCTCAAGCCGGGGTGAGCTCGAGGTCACGGACATCAATAAAGCCTATCTCGCGAAGAAAAAGCTTCGCGTCGAACTCATGGGAAGGGGATACGCGTGGCTCGATACCGGTACGCACGAAAGCCTGCTCGAGGCCGGTGACTTCATCGCGACCATAGAAAAACGGCAGGGCCTCAAGATGGCATGCATCGAAGAGATCGCGTACCGTTTGGGATATATCGATAAGCAGAAGCTAATGAAGGCCGCGGAGATCCACAAAAAGAACGCATACGGAGAATATCTCCGGATGGTCGCGGAACAAGAGGTCCCGAATGCCTTTTGATTTTCAGCGCCTCGAGATCCCAGGACCCCTTCTGGTCCGGCCAAAGGTCTTCGGCGACGATCGTGGATTTTTCCTCGAACTCTACAAACACTCCGATTTCGTGCATGCGGGGATTAGGGAACACCTGGTACAGGACAACTATTCAAAATCCGTCCGTGGCGTGCTGCGGGGGCTTCATTACCAAAAAAATCCAAAGGCCCAGGGGAAGCTGGTGCTGTGTCTCAAGGGAAAGATATTCGATGTTGCCGTGGACATCAGAAAGGGCTCTCCTTGTTACGGGAAGTGGACGAGCGTGGACCTGTCCGAAGAAAATCGCTTGATGCTGTATGTGCCTGCCGGTTTTGCCCATGGATTTCAGGTGCTCAGCGACTCGGCAGACGTGCTGTACAAATGCACCGAGGAATATTCCGTCGCCGACGACCGGGGAATCATCTGGAACGATCCCGATGTCAAGATCGCATGGCCTCTAGGAGGCCCTTTGCTTTCACCCAAGGATAAGATCCATCCCTTGTTGAGGGATGCGGATAATAATTTTACCTTTACGGCTCCAGCATGAGATACCTTATCACAGGCAAGAACGGACAGCTTGCCCAAGCGTTTATCCGGAGGTTCGAGGAGCGGGCCTTCGATTTCAGCGCTCCCGATAAGCCTAAGCTCGACATCACTGATGCGGCCTCGGTGAGCGACATCGTTGACTCGTACAAGCCCGATGTGATCATCAATTGTGCCGCCTATAATCTCGTTGACAAGGCCGAACAAGAGCGGGAAATGGCCTTCGCGGTAAATGCAGCGGGCCCTGCACATCTTGCGCGCGCCGCCGCAAAAAGGAAGGCGTTTTTCGTGCATTTCAGCTCGGATTATGTTTTTGACGGACAAAAGGAAAACGGCCTGTACACGGAAGATGATGCTGCATACCCGCTGAACGAATATGGCAGGAGCAAGTTGGCCGGGGAGGACGCGGTCCGGGAAGAGGCCGGCAAATCCCTTGTCTTGAGACTCAGCTGGGTTTTCGGCGAGGGCAAACAGAATTTCATCTATAAGCTCATGCATTGGGCTCAAAGCAACGAATACCTGAAAATCGCGTGCGACGAATTTTCGGTGCCGACATATACCGATACTGTGGCAGACGTTACCCTGAAAGCATTGGAGCAGGGGGTGACAGGTCTCTACCATCTTACGAACAGCGGTTTCTGCTCGCGGTATGAATGGGCACAAGCGGTCTTCAGGGAACTCGGCATCAATAAATTTATACGACCGGTGGCCTCGACTGTTTTCAATCTTCCGGCAAAACGGCCAGGATTTTCGGCCATGAGCAACGAAAAGCTTTCTCGTCTGCTCGATATCCGGATTCCCTCCTGGGAAGAAGGGGTCCGGTCATTTCTCCACGAGAGGAAGTTGTTGCATGAATAGCGCCTCGGATTTACCGCACAATACAGTCACCGACCTGCAGCCGGAGAAATCGAACATTCTAGTGACCGGCGGCGCGGGATTTATCGGCTCGAATTTTATCCGGTATGTCTACGAAAAAACGGTTTTCCGCGGAACCATTGTAAATTACGATAAGCTCACCTATGCAGGAAACCTGCTGAACCTCGATGATATTGCGAAAAGATTCGGAGGCAAGACCTATTTTTTCGAACGCGGCGATGTCCGCGATTACGAAAAGATCAGGGAGACCATCAACAAATACAAAATCTCGATTATCGTACACTTTGCCGCAGAAAGCCACGTGGACCGGTCAATATTCGGGCCCAAGGATTTCATCGAGACGAACATCAACGGCACGTTCAGCCTTCTTGAAGCAGCGCGCCAGCTCTGGACCGGCAGAGATGACGTCCGGTTCCATCACATCAGCACGGATGAGGTGTACGGATCTCTCGGCGATACAGGGTATTTCTTCGAAACGACACCCTATGATCCCCGAAGCCCCTATTCAGCGTCCAAGGCGGGGTCCGACCATATCGTGAGGGCCTATTATCATACCTATGGGCTGCCGGTCACCATTTCCAACTGCTCGAACAACTACGGTCCGTATCACTTCCCGGAAAAACTGATCCCGCTCATGATCCTGAATGCAATTGAAGGAAAAAGCCTGCCGGTGTACGGAGACGGCAGGAACGTCCGGGACTGGCTTTATGTCGAGGACCATTGCGATGCGATCTGGCTGATCTTGAAGCGAGGGGGGGAAGGAGAAACCTACAATATCGGCGGCGAGTGCGAAAAAAAGAACATCGACGTCGTAAAAAGGATTTGTGAGATACTGGAGGAGCTCTATCCGATCAAAAACAATCCCCATTTTAGGAAACTGGTGCTGAACATCAACCGGTACAGCGATCTGATTACTTTTGTGGCGGACCGCCCCGGCCATGACCGGCGGTACGCCATAAACTGTGACAAGATCAAGAATGAACTCGGATGGCAGCAAAAGCATTCATTTGATGAGGGGCTTCGTCATACAATCGCCTGGTATCTGAAGAACCACGAATGGGTGGAAAGAGTCAGAAGCGGCGAATACAGTACCTGGATCGATAAAAACTATACCACAAGGGTGCATAACGAGGGAGCAGGATGAAGATTTCTGTAATAGGGACGGGCTACGTCGGCCTGGTGACCGGCACCTGTCTTGCCGAAAGCGGCAACGATGTCATCTGCATGGATATCGACAAGAAAAAAATCGAGTTGCTCAACACCGGGGTCGTGCCCATTTACGAACCGGGATTAGAGGAGCTGATCAAACGGAATGTGGCTCACGGACGGCTCAGCTTTACCACCGATATGTCACGGGCAGTGCGCTCATCGAGCGTTATATTTATTGCCGTCGGCACACCTCCTGGGATGGACGGCTCAGCAGATCTCAAATACGTGCTCGGTGCAGCCGAGGAAATCGCCAGATACATGAACGGCTATAAGCTCATTGTCAATAAGAGCACGGTCCCTGTCGGTACGGCCGACAAGGTCAGAGCCGCAGTCGCCGGTAGGACCAAGTACAAGTTTGAGGTTGTATCCAATCCGGAGTTTTTGAAGGAAGGCTCGGCAATCGAAGATTTCATGAAGCCGGATCGTATCGTGATCGGCGCCGACAGCGCCCGCGCGATGCAAATCATGCATGACGTCTATGCGCCATTCTTGCGCAAAGGAGACCGAACGCTCGTCATGGATGTTCAGGAGTGCAGAAATGACAAAGTACGCATCCAATGCCATGCTGGCGACCAAGATATCCTTTATCAACGAAATGGCTAACATCTGCGCGAGCCTGGGGGCGGATATCGACAGCGTGCGCAAGGGGATGGGGTATGACAAGCGCATCGGTTTCGAGTTCCTGTTCCCCGGTGTCGGCTACGGCGGCTCCTGCTTTCCCAAGGACGTCAAGGCGCTGGTTCAGACCGCAAAAGACTGCGGATTCGAAGCAAAGGTCCTGAAAGCAGTGGAAGCCGTGAATGAACGGCAGAAAATGGTTTTGGTTGAGAATGATCATTAGCCACTTCAGCGCCAAAGCAGCAAAAAAAGGGCAGAGCAAACAATCCCTCCCTGGCTGGGAGAACCATTGCCGTCTGGGGACTTTCGTTCAAACCCCGCACCGATGATATGCGCGAGGCGCCGTCGGTGGTCATCATCAACAATCTGCTTCGGGCCGGCGCGAAGGTAAAGGCGCATGATCCCGTGGCTATGGACGAAGCGCGCAAGATCTTCAAGAACAGGATCACGCTCATGGAGGACGGGTACGAGGCGCTCCGCGGCGCCGATGCACTCGCCGTCGTGACCGAGTGGAATGAGTTCCGGACACCTGATTTCCAGAAAATGAAAAGACTTATGAAAAAACCGGTCATCTTCGACGGCAGGAACATCTATAATCCGGCAGAACTGAGGAAGGAAGGATTCACGTATTACGGGATCGGGAGAATGTAAATGAACCTGATTGACTGTGCCTGATGCAGGTTGGGATAATCGTAATAATTGTTCATACATTTTATCAAGCACCCGTATCATGCATAGCGTATTGCTACCGTCAATTGAAGGAGAAAAATGAGAATACTCGTTACCGGCGGCGCGGGATTTCTGGGATCGCACCTGTGCGAACGACTGCTTGGCGAAGGACACGAGGTGCTCTGCCTGGATAATTTTTTCACGGGCAGGAAAAAAAATGTTGCAGCACCTGCTGAACAATCCGTATTTCGAGCTGATCCGCCATGATATTACCCTGCCTATCCTGCTGGAGGTAGACCGGATATACCATCTGGCCTGTCCGGCTTCTCCTATCCATTATCAGTATAACGCCGGTTAAGACGATCAAGACCAACATGCTTGGTACGATCAATATGCTCGGCATCGCAAAGCGGGTCAAGGCGAGGATACTCTTCGCCTCTACCTCTGAGGTGTACGGCGACCCCGCAGTGCACCCTCAAAAGGAGGACTACTGGGGAAATGTGAACCCCATCGGCATCCGAAGCTGTTACGACGAGGGTAAGCGCGTTGCTGAAACCCTGATGATGGACTACCATCGCCAGAACCGCGTGGACATCAAGATCGTTCGCATCTTCAACACCTACGGCCCCCGGATGCTGCTAAACGACGGACGTGTCGTGAGCAACTTCATTGTCCAGGCGCTGAAGGGCGAGGACATCACGGTCTACGGCAAAGGCTCACAGACGCGCTCATTCTGCTATGTCGACGACCTGATCGACGGCATGGTGCGCATGATGGATGCAGAAAACTTTACGGGTCCGGTGAACCTCGGGAACCCCGAGGAATACACGATCCTAGAACTTGCGAAGAAGATCATTGCCATGACCGGATCGAGATCGAAGATAATGTACAAGCCACTTCCTTCCGATGATCCGACGCAGCGGCAGCCCGATATCACGCTCGCTAGAGAAAAGCTGGATTGGGAACCAGCTGTTTCGGTGGACGAAGGGCTTACAGAAAACCATCGAATATTTCAAAAAGGAATTGTCCCGTTAGGACGTTTAAGGCGTCCAGCTGTTTTGTCAGCTTGGCATGATTATGGAAACGACTCGCGCACCAATTATAGCCGTCATTCCCGCTCGATACGGTTCCACCCGGTTTCCCGGTAAGGCGCTCGCCCTCATCAAAGGCAAACCAATGATCCAGTGGGTCTATGAGCGTACGCAACGTTCGCGGTTGATCGACCGGGTCATTGTGGCAACCGATGACGAGCGCATCCTGCAGGCGATAACGGCCTTTGGCGGAGAGGCGGTAATGACCTCACCGGAACACCCTACAGGTACGGACCGGATCGCCGAGGTCGCGAATACACTCGACTGCGATATCGTCGTGAATGTGCAGGGAGACGAGCCGCTCATCCATCCGGAGATGATCGATGAGGCTATTTCGCCGCTTCTGGATGATCCATCCATTCCCATGGGCACGCTCTGCAAAAAGATCGACAACGCGGAAGAGGCTTTCGACCCGAACGTGGTCAAGGTCGTCTTCGACAGGAATGGTTTTGCACTCTATTTTTCGCGGGCGCCCATTCCCTGGGACCGCGATCACTGGGCCGGGAAAAGCTCGTTCGACGGAGCTGTCCCTTGCGCGCCCCATGTACAAGCATATCGGCCTTTACGTGTATCGCAGGGACTTTCTCTTGCACTACGCAAAGATGCCCCAGACTCCGCTCGAAGCCGCGGAGAAGCTCGAACAGCTCCGGGCGCTTGAATCGGGATACCGGATCAAGACCGTCGTAACCGAGCACGAATCCTTTGGTGTTGACATCCCCGATGATTTGAGTAAAATATTGAAACGTCTCGAAGAAAGAAGAGACTAAGCATGGAAAAGAAGAAAGCTCCGACCAAATACATCTTCGTGACCGGCGGCGTGGTCTCGTCGCTCGGAAAAGGGCTTGCCGCCGCATCGATCGGCGCGCTCCTCGAGAGCAGGGGGCTGAAGGTCACGTTTCTGAAGCTCGACCCCTATATCAACGTCGATCCCGGCACGATGAGCCCGTTCCAGCACGGCGAGGTATACGTGACCGACGACGGCGCCGAGACCGACCTTGATCTCGGACATTACGAGCGCTATACCAATGTCACCACCGGCCAGAAGAACAATTTCACCTCCGGCAGGATCTACAATAATGTTATTACCAAGGAACGGCGCGGAGACTATCTCGGCGGCACGGTCCAGGTCGTGCCGCACATCACCGACGAGATCAAACGCGCGATCACGGACCTCGCGGACGACGAAGACGTTGTGATCGTCGAGATCGGCGGCACCATCGGCGATATCGAGAGCCTTCCGTTCCTCGAAGCCATCCGGCAGCTGCGATACAGCCTCGGCAGGCAGAACGTGCTCTATGTCCACCTTACCCTCGTGCCGTTCATCAAGGCCGCGGATGAACTCAAAACCAAACCCACACAGCACAGCGTCAAGGAACTCCTGTCCATCGGTATCCAGCCCAACATCCTTGTGTGCCGCAGCGATCGGCCGATCCCCAAGGAGATGAAGAGGAAGATCGCGCTGTTCTGCAACGTGGAGGAGAACGCGGTCATCACGGCCCAGGACGTGGAAACGATCTATGAGGTGCCGCATCCGTCTGCATGCAGAGAGGATCGACGATCGGATCGTCGAAGCGCTTGAGCTCAAGGCATCGGACAATGATCTAAAGACGTGGGAGACGATCGTCGAGCGTATCAAACATCCGTCGAAAAACGTCACCATCGCCCTTGTCGGTAAATATATCGATCTCAAGGAGGCATACAAGAGCCTGTGCGAAGCGCTCACGCATGGCGGCATCGCTAATGACGCGAGGGTGGATATCTGCTGGGTGGACTCCGAAGACATCGAGAGCAAGGGCGCGGCAGAAATGCTCAAGGGCATGGACGGCATCCTCGTTCCGGGGGGGTTCGGCATCCGCGGGGTCGAGGGGAAGATTGCCGCGGTCAAGTATGCGCGGGAAAACAAGATCCCGTACTTCGGTATCTGCCTCGGCATGCAGTGCGCCGTAATCGAGACCGCGCGGAACCTCGCGGCATCTCCGGAACGCGAACAGTTCGGAGTTCGACCAGAAGACGCCGCATCCGGTTATTTACCTTATCGAACAGTGGTACGATTACCGCAACAAGACCGTCCAGAAGGCGAGATATCACAAGCGACAAAGGGGGCAGCATGCGCCTTGGTGCGTACCCCTGCAAGATAGAGAAGGGGACACTCGCATATCAGGCGTACGGGAAAGAGGAAATTTCGAACGACATCGTCACCGTTATGAATTCAACAATAAATATAAGGAACCATTGAAAGCCGCAGGGCTCGTGATCAGCGGTACGTCTCCCGACGGCGAACTGGTCGAGATCGTCGAACTCAAGGACCACCCCTGGTTCCTCGGCTGCCAGTTCCACCCGGAGTTCAAATCAACGCCGCGCAAGCCCCATCCGCTGTTTACGGCATTCATCGGCGCCGCAGTGAGGAATAAAGAACAAGGGATGAAACCGTGACCCGAAAGATTGTTATCAGGAATTTCACGATCGGCGGCAACAACCCGTTGGTTCTGATCGCCGGGCCGTGCGTGATCGAGTCGGAAGCCTCTACCCTGGAAACCGCCGAGCGGCTCAAGCGGATCACAACGGACCTCGGCATGCCGTTCATCTTCAAGTCTTCCTACGACAAGGCGAACCGCAGTTCGGTCAAGTCCTACCGGGGGCCGGGATTGAAGGAGGGGCTCCGCATACTCGGCCGCGTCGGCAGGGAACTCGACCTGCCGCTCCTCTCGGACGTGCACCGTTTTGAAGAGATCGGTCCGGCGGCCGAGGTCCTCGATATTCTCCAGATCCCGGCGTTCCTGTGCAGGCAGACCGATTTCGTCATGGATGTGGCAAAGACCGGCAGGGTGGTGAATATCAAGAAAGGACAATTTCTCGCTCCCTGGGACATCAAGAACGCGGCGGAGAAGGCGGCATCAACGGGCAACGACAGGATCATCATAACCGAGCGGGGGGTGTCATTCGGCTATAATAATCTCGTCGCGGATATGCGCTCCTTGCCCATCATACGCGGACTCGGTTATCCTGTGGTATTCGACGCGACCCATTCCGTCCAGCTTCCGGGGGCAGGGGGCACGGCGTCGTCCGGGGACCGGCAGTTCGTGCCGCACCTTACCAGGGCCGCAGCAGCCGCCGGGATCGACGCGCTGTTCATGGAGGTGCATGCCTGCCCGGACAAGGCGCTCTGCGACGGGCCGAACATGCTGAGCCTTGACGAGCTTCCTGCGCTCCTCAAACAGGTCCAGGAAATAGACAGGATCGTGAAACAATGAAAGAACAGGCGAAAAGAGTTCTTAAGATCGAGGCCGATGCGGTTGCGGCACTCATTGACCGCATTGACGAGCGATTCGAGCAGGCCGTAGAGATGATCCTGAACTGCAAAGGCCGCGTGGTCGTGACGGGCATGGGTAAGTCCGGCCTCATCGGGAAGAAGATCGCGGCCACGCTCGCCTCCACGGGCACGCCGGCGCTCTTCCTGCATCCAGCCGAGGGCATCCACGGCGATCTCGGTATGGTCACGAGAGGGGATACGGTGATCGCCCTGTCCAACAGCGGCGAAACCGAGGAGATAGCCAGGATGCTGCCGTCGCTCAAGCGGCTCGGCATCAAGATCATTGCGCTTACGGGAAATCCCGATTCAACGCTCGCCAAGAACAGCGATGTGGTGATCGACGTCGGTGTCAAGGAAGAGGCCTGCCCCCTGGGGCTCGCACCGACGGCGAGCACCACGGCAACACTGGCAATGGGAGACGCCCTTGCCGTCGCGCTTCTGGACAAGCGCGGATTCAGAGAAGAAGATTTCGCTTGTTTTCATCCCGGCGGCACGCTCGGCAAAAGGTTGCTGCTTCGCGTTCGGGATCTGATGCATACTGGCGACGCGATTCCGGCCGTTTCGGAGGCAACCCTGATCAAGGACGCGATCTACGAGATATCTTCAAAAAAGATGGGCGTCACCTCGGTCTTGGACGGCGCCGGGAAACTGGTGGGAGTGATTTCCGACGGTGATCTTCGTCGGTGGATGGAAAGAACCGAAAAGACCGGTGAAAATCTTCTGGCGAAAAAGGCCAAAGACATCATGACCAAAAATCCCAAAGTCACTAATAGAGAATCACTTGCCGCCGAGGCAGTGGCCATCATGGAAAAAAATTCTATTACCTGTCTGATCGTGACCGACCATGATGCGAAACCCGAGGGCGTGATCCACCTCCATGATCTGTTAAAGGCGGGTGTGGTGTAGAGCAAGGAGAATAGAGCATGGCGCATCAGAAACAGAGCGCTTTGCACTCTGCCTTTGCCGATAGGGCACCGTAATTATTCGCCCGAAGCACACTATGAACAAAACAAAACAGAGCCTGCATGCGAAGGCGAAGAAGATAAGGCTGCTCCTCCTTGACGTGGACGGGGTGATGACCGACGGCAGGATCATCCTCGACAACCAGGGGAACGAGCTCAAGGCATTCCACGTGCGCGACGGGCACGGGATCAAGCTCGCTCAGAAGGCAGGAATCATCGTCGGAATTATCACGGGCAGGAAGTCCGAGGTGGTGAATATCCGCGCCCGCGAACTCGGCATTCAAGAGGTCCATCAGGGTGCGCATGAAAAAATCGCCGTGTATGACGCCCTGCTAGCAAAATACGGGTTCCGGGACGATGAGGTCGCGTACATAGGAGACGACGTTGTGGACGTGGGTATCTTTAATCGGGTCGGTATTGCCGCTGCTGTCGCCGATTCGGACCCGGCTGTCAAGTCCCATGTCGATATGGTTACCAGGACCGAAGGAGGCCGGGGTGCTGTACGTGAGGTCATCAACCTCATCCTGAAAAGCCAGGGCAAGCTGCACGTTTCATGAGCAACCGGGCAGTTAAGACGCGGAAATGGCTGCGCCGCCTGTCATTGAAATGGATGACCAGGCTCATTCGGTTTTGTGCACGGCTTTTACCATACCGTCTCGGCGTATGGTCGGGCGGAATGCTTGGGGTCATCGCGTTCTACGTACTACCGCGGGAACGAAAACGGGCACTACAACACCTGACCGATGTATTTCATGAGAAGGGCGACGTATGGGTGCGCCGCACCGCCCGGCGTTGTTTTATGCACCTGGGTAAGGCCCTGCTCGAACTCATGCTCATGAACAAAGAGCGTCTTGCTCGTTTCGTTAATATCCAAGGAGAAGAGAAACTTCAAACTGCGATTGCCCGGGGCAGGGGCGTTGTCTTTGTTACGGGCCATATCGGCAACTGGGAGCTCTTGGCCGGCGCCGTTGCCTTGTCTTACCCGGTCAGCGTAGTCGCGGCACCGATTGAACCGGAACAGGTCAATGACATGATCGTGGACCTGCGTGCTGGTATGGGCGTCAGGACCATCCTCCGGGGCAGGCCAGGCGCATCGCGGGAATTGATACGGGTATTCAAGGAAAATCGGATACTGGGCATCCTTATCGACCAGGACACGGATGTCGAAAGCGTATTCGTCGACTTTATGGGCAGGCCGGCCTGGACCCCTACGGCAGCTGCATCCATGGCACTGAGATTCGGGGCGCCGTTGCTGTTCGGGTATATCCGGCGGGGTGAAAACAACAGGCATACGATCACCGTCGAAGGCCCTCTTGAGCTCATGCGAACAGGCGATGACGAAAAGGACATCATCGCCAATACAGCCATGCTCACGAAAAAGATCGAATCGTGTATACTCGAAAATCCTGAACAATGGGTCTGGATGCATCGGAGGTGGAGGAGACAGCCGTGAAAATATTCAACGTACCGAACCTTCTTTCGATGAGCAGGATCCTGTCTGTGCCCGTCTTCATTGTCCTCATGCTCGAACCGAGTCCTGTCCGGGCGCTCATTGCAGGTATCGTTTTTTCGCTTGCATCAGCGACAGACTGGCTCGACGGCTACCTTGCGCGCAAATGGGGGCAGGTGACCAAGTTAGGCAAGCACCTTGACCCTATCGCAGACAAAATATTGATCATGTCCGCGCTGGTCGTCCTGGTGGAACTCCGGTCTGATGTCGTCCACTCCTGGATGGCCATCCTTATCATCGGCAGGGAATTTGCCGTTACGGGCCTCCGTTCCATAGCCGCGAGCGAGGGGATTGTCATTCCAGCCGAACCTGTGGGGAAATACAAGGTCGGCGCGCAGATTGCTGCTGTGCTTCTCCTCCTGCTTGATTATTATCTGAATAGGGGATGGATGGCTGATTTGGGACGGGTTGCGCTCTGGATTGCAATGATATTGGCAGTCTATTCAGGGATACAGTATTTCCGGTCTTACTGGAACAAGCTCGATCTTTAGGATTGTTTGGTTATCTGGTTGTCCAGTTTGTCTGGTTTATATAGTTTATTTGGTTTGTATGGTTTAGGCGGTTTATGTACTTAGTAAAGTAACTAGACAAACCGGCCAAACTAAAACAACCAAAGGAACCAAAGAATTTTACGAGCCTATGAATGTTTTATTTTCCATACTGGCCGTCCTCCTTTCCTACCTTATCGGTGCTGTACCCTTCGGGCTTTTCTTTGGCAAGATTTTTTCAAACATCGACGTTCGCTCATTTGGGAGCGGCAATATCGGGGCAACGAACGTATTGCGTGCGGCAGGAAAAAAAGCAGCTGTTATGACGCTGCTCGCAGACTGTTTGAAGGGGCTCTTGCCCGTTCTCGCCGTTAAGTTCATGTTTAACGACGATGCCATCACCGGACTGACTGGAGCCGCGGCTATTTTAGGGCATAATTACCCCATCTATCTTGCTTTCAAGGGCGGCAAAGGCGTGGCAACGAGTTTCGGCGTCGTTCTAGCCGTAGCGCCCTGGATTGGGGTTGCCTGCCTAATCGCCTGGCTTGTCGCCGCGCGTATCTGGCGCTATTCTTCTCTTTCCGCGCTCATTGCCTTTGCCTTGTTCCCCATATTTACGTTCAGCGCTTACCCTGGATCAAGACCCATCGGTCTTCTCTCGATCTTCGTGTTCGGTATGATTTACTACAGGCACCGGGAAAACATCAAACGGCTGCTTGCCGGCACGGAACCGAAGATAGGGCAGAAGTAACAAAATGCCAAGCAAGTGCAGCAAACACCTGGCTCGTGCCGCTGCTATTTGAAGAAAGGAAGGAAACAACGATGAAAAATGCGGTCTCAGTTAGTCCGGATGGTGTAGAGTATCCGTTACCTATTGAAGAAGATTATCGTCGAGAGTATAGTAGAATTCACGGTCTGGTAACGACAGCTCGACATGACGGCCGAGAAATTGTCGTGGTGATGGGGGTCGGTTTTGTTGGAGCTGTTATGGCCGCAATTATTGCCGATAGTGTCGATAAAGCGGGCAAATCTAAGAAATTTGTTGTTGGGATGCAGCGACCGAGCGTTCGAAGTTTCTGGAAGATCCCACTTCTCAATATGGGGATTTCACCAGTCAAGGCAGAAGATCCGGAAGTTGCTCCTCTGATTAAGGCCGCATTGGGAATCCTATCATAACAGGCTAATCCACTTTTTCATTGTGAACTTACTCCTGTTGGGTATAATGATTCTGGGTGCTTTTCCAGCAATGAGTTTGGATATTGTTTGAGGTGATTATGACTGCCGGGGATAAAAAGACTTAAGCTTTCTTTTCAAAACAAAATTAATAAATCAAAGCACAAATCTAAGAACTCATGAAAAAATGTCTCCCTTTGATCTTCGTCATCACCATTTCCATTGTTCTTCCTTTCGCGGTTCTTGCCGAAGACCTCGAAATGGTAAACCGGCCGGTTAATACATCAGGTCTTACCGGACTTCTGTTCACTACGATTCCCTTTACGCTCCCGACCAGGTCAGTTGAGGTCGGAGTGGCCGTCCTGTCTGAAAATAGCACCATACCCAAGTATACGATTACCCAACTTCCCGTGGTAACAATTACCACAGGTATTGCTCAAGGCATGGAAGTTGCGCTGAAAGAATCTTACTTCCAAACGACAGAAATTAGTGGAAACAAGACCCGAGGAGCAGGGAATACAGAAGTATCATATAAATGGAATTTCTTGCCACAGAAAGAATTCTCTGCGCAACCGGCGGTGGCCTTGATAACAACCGGTATTGCACCGACGGGTGATAAAGACATTGTTCAAAACGAGGTGAATAACTGGGGTATACGGTTTGGGCTTACTGCCGGTAGCGAGATAGAATGGGGTGCTCATGTCCTGGGGGTATATGCTGACGCACAGGTCATGGTCCATGACCTATCAGACGAACAGTACAAAGACATATATGGCATTTTGAATGCTGGCATACTTTTTCCTATTAGCAAATATCGGAACCTTCAGATGCTTATTGAGTATAATATGGTGAGTGGTAAAAATAAAAACACCTTGGAAGATGGGGATTATTCTGCAATCACGTCCGGCCTGAGGATGGTGAGTGAAAGATTCAATCTATCAATAGGCACCCAATTCTTGCACAAAAAATTAACAGGATATGAAAATTCAAACAGACTTGTGGGGATGATTAGCCTTAAATTCTAATTTCTTACACAATAGAATATGTATTATAAATATTATTTAAAAACAATAGATTGAATCACTTATATCTAAACCATTATATTAAATTACAAAATGTCTGATAATGTATATTATGTCAAATCAATTATACTTATAAACTATGGCTAATGATTTCCATCTGTGAAATTGTCCTACCAATCCCCTCCTATGCATCCGTTTCTTTTCAGAGCTTTTTAATTCCATTTTTGCAGACCGCTTCTCTATTAGCAATCCGTCTTTTGAGTATGGCAAGATTATGCAGGTATTTATCGTTCTCGAAACTCCACGATGAATCATGCCACAGATGGAATATGATCGCGAGTCCCCGTACCGATCGGACCTGTTTACCCTGGTTGAGCACACGGATGCCCAGGTCGTTGTCCTCAATGGAACCGTCCAAAAAATCCTCATCGCATCCGTTGATTGCGATAAAAAGGTCTTTAGAGAGACTGAAATTGCAGCCCCAAACGCCGTCATCTGTAATCCTGTCCCGATGTGTCATGTGCCTCAGATACCGATTTTTGATCATAATCGCTTCTTCCACTTTGCGGGATCTGCTCATGGCGGCATCCCAGAGCAGTCTCAGGTTGAATGAGTTTAGGATTGTGCCACGATCGAGGAGCCGCATGGTCAGTTCCTTCCCAATCTCGACGCGTTTGCCGCTCAGGATTGCTTCAGGGCTGCTGTTTTCCACGTGAGACCGGATAAAATGCCTGTGTGCCATGCAGTCGCCGTCAATGAAAATCAAATAGTCTCCGGTAGACTGGCGTACCGTTTCATTCAATATTTTTGGCTTTCTGAAGCCGATGTCCTCGTGCCAGATATGCTTGACCGGGAATGCATGCTTGAGTTTCTCCTGCATTTCGAGAACCGTGTCGCGTGTTTCCGCAGTACTGCCGTCGTCGGCTATCAAAATATCGTATGGCATAATACTCTGCGAGGCAAGGCTTAACAGGCAGAGTTTGAGGGCCTTGGGTCGGTTATAGGTTGGAACGATTACAGATATTTTCATACAGAACACTCTTTGGAACAGGTCATAGACCGAGTTAAAGTGTTTTCGAGAAAACTGCCACAGAGCCGTTTTTCATTCGATCATGGTTTTTCCATATCTCTCCGCATGATACGAACTCCTGACGCGTGGTCCAGCAGCTACGCGATGAAACCCCATGGACATGGCTTCGTCTCTGAGCATTGTGAATTCATCGGGCCGATAGTATTTTTCTACGGAGAGATGTTTTCTGGAGGGCTGGAGGTACTGGCCAAGCGTCAAGATGGAGCATCCTATACTTTGGAGGTCCCCCATCACCTTGCGGACCTCGTCCAGACGCTCTCCCAGCCCGAGCATGAGCCCAGTCTTCGTAATAGCATCGTATTTTGCGGACCGTGCAAGCACTTGAAGAGAACGGAGGTAGTCGGCATGCGGCCTTACCTTCGTATAAAGAGATGGAACAGTCTCGATATTGTGGTTTAGGACATCCGGGTTTGAGTCGAGAACGGTCAGAAGAGATGCCTCAACCCCCTGAAAGTCGGGAATCAGGACTTCGACCTGGCAGTCGGGCGATTTTGCCCGTATCGCTCTGACAGTCTCCGCGAATAGCCCAGCGCCTCCGTCTTCGAGGTCGTCTCTCGTAACCGAAGTGATCACGGCGTACTTAAGTTTGAGGGCCGTGACGGCTTCGGCAACTCGGGCAGGTTCTTCCGTATCAAGCCCCTCCGGCCTGCCCTTCGGGACATTGCAGAACCTGCACCCCCTGGTGCAGACATTCCCGAGGATCATGAATGTGGCTGTTCCCGCGTTCCAGCACTCTGTCTGGTTCGGACAGGCGGCGCTCCTGCAGACGGTGTGGAGCCTGTTTGCCCTGATCAGGCTGTTTACTTGCGTGAATTGGTCGCTCGTCGTGAGACGGACCTTGAACCACGGCGGCAGCCTTTTGGATCTCTCATGTGCCTGCGTCATGGTTCTCTTTGAGCGCGTTCTTGATCACCTGGTCGATAGTATCAACGAAGATAAAGCTCATTTCCTTGCGCAGATCCTCGGGTACGTCCTCGAGGTCGTTCTTGTTTTTTTCCGGCAGGATCACGGTCTTGATCCCCGCCCGTTTTGCCGCGAGCACTTTCTCCTTCACCCCACCGATCGGCATGACCTTGCCGCGGAGCGTGATCTCTCCGGTCATGGCCACGTCGTGTTTGGCAAGCTTCCCTGTAAGCATGGACACGATGGCAGTGGTCATGGTGACGCCGGCCGACGGCCCGTCCTTGGGGATCGCGCCTGCCGGCACATGGATGTGGATGTCGGTCTTCTCGAAGAAATCCTTGTTGATCCCTAAGGTTTCTGCCTGCGAACGAACATACGAAAGCGCGGCCTGTGCCGATTCCTTCATCACGTCGCCGAGCTGTCCGGTGAGCGTCAACTGCTTGTTCCCCGGCATCTTTGTTGCCTCAACGAAGAGAATGTCACCTCCCGCTGGCGTCCAGGCCAGTCCCGTTACCACGCCCGGCCGGTCGATCATGATGGCCGTTTCGGCGAAAAACCTGGGATTTCCCAGGTAGTCGTGCAGGTCCTCAGCCTTTATCGTGATAGGTGTCGATTTCCCTTCAGCCACGGATTTCGCCACCTTGCGGCAGACGTTCGCGATCTCGCGCTCAAGGTTCCTGACGCCTGCCTCGCGCGTGTAGTCCTTGATGATGCCCCGAAGAGTGTCTTCCTGGATCACGATCTCTTCAGGTCTGAGCGCGTTCGCCTTGATCTCTTTGGGAATGAGATACTTTTGAGCGATGTTCAGCTTCTCGTGCTCGGTGTAACCCGGCAAGTGGAGCACTTCCATGCGGTCGAGGAGCGGCGGCGGTATGGTTTCGAGCTGGTTCGCCGTGGTAATGAACATGACCTTTGAGAGGTCGAAGGGCACATCGAGATAGTTATCCCGGAAGTCCTTGTTCTGCTCGGGATCAAGCACCTCGAGGAGCGCGGACGAGGGGTCACCGCGCCAGTCGGCTCCGATCTTGTCCACCTCGTCGAGCATGATCACCGGGTCCCTCGTCTCTACGCGCTTGAGTGCCTGGATGATGCGGCCTGGCATGGCGCCGATATAGGTTCGCCGGTGACCGCGTATTTCGGCCTCGTCGTGCATCCCGCCAAATGACTGACGCATGAACTTCCTGCCCAGAGCCCGGGCAATGGACTGCCCGAGCGAGGTCTTGCCCACTCCCGGGGGGCCGACAAAGCACAGGATGGGCTCGCGCGTCTTTATCCCCTCCTGAGCGCCGCGTTCTTCGCCCAGCTTTTTCACGGATAAATATTCCAGAATGCGGTTCTTGACCTTTTCAAGGTCATAGTGGTCTTCGTCGAGCGTGATCTTGGCGTTCGCGATATCGATGGCCGTTGCCGACGTTTTGTTCCACGGGAGGCTCGTCATCCATTCGAGGTAGGTCCGGATGACCGAATATTCTGGCGACGCAGCAGAGAGCTTCTCCATACGTCCGAGCTCTCGTTTGGCCTCCTTCTCGGCCTCTGGCGTCATCTTGGCCTGCTCGATCTTTTCGCGCAGGTTCTTAATCTCTGCTCCCTCGTCGGTTTCCTCGCCGAGTTCCTTGCGTATAGCCGAAAGCTGCTGCCGGAGCAGATATTCCCGTTCGGCCTTCTGCATCTGGTCGCGCGCCTGTCCCTGGATCTTCCTGCCGAGCTCGAGTACTTCTACCTCGCGGTTCAGGAACTGCATAATCTTGGCAAGCTTTTCATGGACCGAGTCGGTTTCGAGTATTTCCTGACGCTGTGCCAGATCGAGCCGGATGTTCGTCGCGATGAGATAAGCGAGTTGGCGCGGGTCTTCGATGTTGAGAGCAGCCGCGGAAAGCTCTTCCGGCATGTTCGGTGTGAGTGACACCATCTTCTGGAAGACCTCGGACGCCCCGCGCATGAGTGCCTCGAGTTCCACAGACCGCTCGACAGTGTCCGGCAGTGCCTTGACCCTAGCCCTAATATAGGGTTCGGTCTGCACGAACTCGGCGATGCTGATGCGCTCGATCCCCTGCACGAGCACCCGGAGCGTTCCGTCCGGGACTTTCACCATCTGCAGTATCCTCGCCATGGTTCCGACAAGATTGATGTCCTTGAGACCGGAAACCTCGATGTCGACCTTTTTCTGGGCTGTCAGTCCCAGGATCTTGTCACCCATTGTCACATCGTTGATGAGCTTGATGGACTTTTCCTTACCAATTACCAGCGGATACACCGTCAGCGGATATACAACCGTATCTTTGAGCGGCAACAGCGGCAGTTCCGCGGGCACTGGTGGTATTTTTTCGGTATCGGTATCTACGTCTACTGTTTCCATGGATGTGCTCCCGGTTTGTTTTTTAAAGAGTTTTGTTAAAAGATTTGAATATTTATATTTATTTGCCATGTGAGCACTAATCAAGCTTCTTGAGGATGATCTTGAGCAATCCGTTTTTATATTCAGCAGTTACATTGTCTTTGTCAACGGGTCCAGACAACTGGATTTCTGACCTGAAATCTCCATATTTGATGCCTAACTGTTGACAGGCGTTCATATCTGCAAGCACAGGCTGTTCTCTCCTTCCCTCAACCACCAGAAGGTCGCTGAAGAGGGATACTGTCATGGCATCTTCAGCAACGCCAGCAAGCTCAATTACGACCATGATCTCATCGGGAGTTTCATAGACATCGGTAGGCGGTCGCCAGACAATCGTCGCTATCATCGGCCATGAGCCGAATGATTCCCACATGTTCTGGAACGTAGCGTCCTGGCGTGCCCTTCGTGTATATTTGTAGGCAATGTACCTATAGCGCACGTGGAATGTCTCCTTTCAGTAAATGGGACTACATACTTATCATATTATTATAACGTTTTCAATAACAAATAATATCAAAAAGGGATGCGCATCTGAGGATAAGAGCAGAATAACAGATGCCGGGTAGAATGTCAAAATGCTGTTGCACTTTATTGCAATCTGGCTTGGCAATCTTGTGGTTGTCATGATTGCAAAGTTAATAAATATGTAAAGCGTATGAAAATAAAATGCACCTTTCTCGACAAGAAGGATTATTTCTGCTATATTAAGAAATTAATTGAAGTATTAATTCCCTTCATAGAATATATCAATTCTTGATGAGCAACGTTTGTACTGTGTCAATTCCGATTGATCATATGACCTTTCCCAATCAGGGAGAGGTCTAGATATACTACGTCTAGATAGAAAATTATAAAAAGGAGGATTCCTATGGCTGTATCGAGAAGAGACTTTCTCAAGATTTCCGGAAGTTCTGTGGTTCTCGGCTCTCTCGGCATCAACCTTGATCCCGCCAAGGCCTACGCACAGGGACTCAGGATCAAGGACGCCAAGCAGACCTACACGGTCTGCCCGTACTGCTCCGTGGGGTGCGGCATCATCGTCCACACGAAGGACGGGAAGGTCGTGAATACCGAGGGCGATCCGGATCATCCGATCAGTGAAGGCACGCTCTGCTCCAAAGGCGCATCGCTCTATCAGGTCATCAATAACGACAAGCGCTTGCTCAAGCCCCGGTATCGTGCCGCAGGCGCAACGGAATGGAAAGAAGTCGAATGGGACTGGGCGCTCGATGAGATCGCGAAAAGAGTGAAAGACACCCGCGACAAGACCTTCAAGATCACGTCCAAATCCAAGGTAAAAGAAAAAGCAGCCGACGGCACGGAAAAAGACGTAGAGAAAGACTTTGTCGTGAACAGGACCGACGGCATTGCCCACGTGGGAAGCGCGGCCCTGGACAACGAAGAGTGCTACATGCTCCAAAAACTGATGCGGTCCTGGGGCCTGGTGTATATAGAACACCAGGCGCGCATTTGACACTCCGCAACTGTAGCGGCTCTGGGAGAGTCGTTCGGACGCGGTGCAATGACCAATCACTGGATCGATATTCGTAATGCAGATGTAATCCTCGTCATGGGGAGCAATCCCGCATCGAACCATCCCATCTCCATGAAATGGGTCATGAAGGCCAAGGAACAGGGCGCAAAGCTGATCGTGGTGGACCCCCGGTTCACACAGACCGCTGCCAAGGCGGACGTCTACGCGCCGATGCGTTCGGGCACGGACATCGCGTTCCTGGGCGGCATGATCAAGTACATCCTCGAGAACAATCTCTATTTCAAAGAGTATGTGGTCAACTACACCAACGCCGCCTTCCTGGTGAACCCGGACTTCAAGGGACCGGCAGAATTGGACGGCCTGTTTTCGGGCTATGACGACAAGACCAGGAAATACGACAAAAAGACCTGGTCCTTCCAGATGGACGAGAACGGCATTCCGAAAAAAGACCCCTCGCTCAAGGACCCCAACTGCGTGTTCCAGCTTCTGAAGAAACAATACTCCCGCTATACCCTCGACAAGGTTTCGAGCATCACCGGCACGCCCAAGGACAAACTGCTCGAGGTGTACAAGCTCTACGCCTCCACAGGCAAACCGAACCGAGTCGGGACCGAGCTCTACGCCATGGGCTGGACCCAGCACACCATCGGAACGCAGAATATCCGGGCCATGACCATCATCCAGCTTCTGCTCGGCAACATGGGCATGGCAGGCGGCGGCATCAATGCCCTGCGCGGCGAGAGCAACGTGCAGGGTTCGACGGACCACGGGCTTCTGTTCCACATCCTCCCGGGGTACCTCCCGACGCCCACGGCATCCATCGTTGACCTCAAGGCCTACATCGAGAAATACACGCCCAAGACCAAGGAGCCGAAGAGCGTAAACTGGTGGTCCAACCGGGGCAAGTACATCACGAGCTATCTCAAGGCCATCTATGGCCCCAGCGCCACAAAGGAGAACGACTTCGGCTTACGCCTGGCTGCCGAAGCTCGACGAGGGCATGAACGCTTCATGGCTGAAGCTCTTCTACCAGATGTATCAGGGCAAGTTCGAAGGGTTCTTCGCCTGGGGCCAGAATCCTGCCTGCTCGACGCCCTGCGACCAAGTACGTCCGGGAGGCGCTCGGAAAGCTGAAGTGGATGGTGAACGTCAACCTCTTTGACAACGAGACCGCGTCGTTCTGGAAGGGCCCGGGCATGAACCCGAAGGATATTCAGACCGAGGTGTTCTTGCTTCCCGCCAGCTCTTCAGTGGAAAAGGAAGGAAGCCTGTCTAACTCTGGAAGGTTGGCGCAGTGGCGGTATAAGGCCATCGATCCCATCGGCCAGTCCAAGCCGGATTCGGACATCATGAACGAGCTTTACTTCCGGGTGAAGAGCCTCTATCAGAAGCAGGGCGGCAAGTTCCCCGAGCCCATCGTGAAACTGACCTGGAACTACGGTGAAAAGGACGCCAATGGCAAGGTCAAGGAAGTCAATATTCACGACGTGGCCAAGGAGATCAACGGCTACTATCTCGAAGACGTGTACGACAAGACCGCAACACCGCCAAAACTGCTCGGCAAAAAAGGCGACCTCTGCGCCTCCTTCGTCCATCTACAGGCGGATGGGACGCACTTCGTGCGGCAACTGGATCTACTCTCAGAGCTACACCCAGAAAGAAGGCAAGGTCATCAACATGATGGCGCGGCGCGGCAAGAACGATCCCACAGGCCTCGGCCTTTATCCCGAGTGGGCCTGGGCGTGGCCGGTAAACCGACGGATCATTTACAACCGCGCCTCCGTGGACCCGCACTGGAAAGCCTTGGGATCCGAAGCGGGCCATCATCAAATGGGACCCCATCAAGGAAGACCCTGCCAGCAAGAAACCTGGAATCTGGGTCGGCGATGTGCCCGACGGGCCGGCACCGCCCATGGCCACGGAAAAGGGCAAATTACCCTTTATCATGATGACAACCGGGGTCGGCGGCATCTTCGGGCCGGGGCTTGCCGACGGCCCGTTCCCCGAGCACTATGAATCGCTGGAGTGTCCGCTGGAGGAGAATCTCCTGTCAAAGCAGCGCATCAATCCGGCCGTGAGCCTCAAGATCCAGCAGGAGGCCGGCGTTGACATTGCTAAGTACTACTCCTGCGATACGCGGTATCCCCTTGTGGCAACCACATACCGGGTGTCCGAGCACTGGCAGACCGGCGTCATGACCCGCCACCTGCCCTGGCAGCTCGAAATGCAGCCCCAGATGTTCGTGGAAATGAGCAAGGAACTGGCAAAGGAGAAGGGCATCGGGAACGGTGAAAAGGTGACGGTGTCTTCGGCCCGCGGCGAGATATGGGCCATCGCGATAGTCACCGACCGGTTCAAGCCCTTCAAGATCGCCGGTTCCACCGTGCACCAGGTCGGGCTGCCCTGGCACTTCGGGTGGCAGTATCCTGAAGACGGGAGCGGCGGTGACATCGCGAACCTACTGACGCCGTTCATCGGTGACGCGAACACCATGATCCCCGAATCCAAGGCCTTCATGGTGAACGTCGAGAAAGCGTAAGGAGGAGAACCATGGCGAATACACCGAAAAAGGATAGGAAGGCAATACTCGTTACGCCTGAGGTGTGCATCGGATGCCGGGGCTGCCAGACCGCGTGCAAGAACTGGAACCAGCTCCCCGGCCAGAAGACAAGCAACACGGGGACCTATCAGAACCCTCCGGACCTGGCTTCATCGGCGTTTAACATCATACGCTACAGCGAGGTCCCGTCAGAGACAAATCCCGTTCGATGGCTCTTCGTCAGCAGGCGGTGCATGCACTGCGACGACGCAGGATGCATGAAGATATGCCCTGCGCCCGGAGCGATCTACAGGACGAAGGAAGGAGCGGTCGCATTTGACAAGGAGAAATGCATCGGCTGCAGGCTCTGCGTAGCCGGCTGCCCCTTCGATGTGCCGCGATATGACAAGGACAACAAGATCTCTAAGTGCCATCTCTGCTACGACCGGATCGCCGAAGGAATGCAGCCTGCGTGCACCAAGACCTGCCCCACGGGCGCCCTCCGGTTCGGCGACCGGGACAAGCTCATCGAAACAGCCAAGCAGGCGGGCTACAGCAAAATATACGGAGAGGCCGACCTGGGCGGGCTCGGCTCGCTCTTCGCCTTCAAGGATGCGCCAAAGCTCTATGGCTACGCGGAAAAACCGAACATCCCCGAGAGCGTCATCTTCTGGCATAACGTGCTCAAACCCCTGGCCGTCATCGGCCTCGGCGGAGTTGTTGCAGGTGCCCTGATCCATTATGCTTTGATCGGGCCCCATAAAGACGAGGAGGTGAAAAAATCATGAGTGAAATGGTGAGAAAAGCGTCTGTCGCAGAGATCGTCAATCACTGGATCCTGGCCGGGAGCTGCATACTCCTGATCATCACGGGCTACGGGTTCCTGTTCCAGCTCAAGCCGGTCTATGCTTTATTCGGGAGCAACTACACCATGAAGGTGGTGCATAACTGGACCGGTATTGTATTTACGCTCTCCCTGTTCGGAACCATGTTGAACTACCTTCATGAATCGCTCGACCTGAGCATTGACGACTGGAACTGGATTAAGATGGGCGGCGGCTATCTGACCAAGGGCCATGTGGATGTTCCGCCCATGGGGAAAATTAACACGGGGCAGAAGCTCTACTACCTCGCGATCCTGGTCGGCGGATTAGGGATCATTGCATCAGGGTTCGCTATCTGGCTCGTACAGGGCACGAGGACGCTCACGCTCCTATCGCACCTGATACATAATCTTTCCTTTGTCCTGTTCGTGGTTGCCGTGCCGGCACATATCTATCTCGGCACGCTTGCGAATCCTGGCCTGCTGCAGATAATGATCAATGGCAAGGTGCCGCTCGAGGTCGCCAAGAAGAGATATCCCAAATGGATGAAGAAGATTGGGAAAGCGTAACACCCCACTCCGAAAAAAAGTGTCGGTGTGCGGAGTTTTCTAAAAACTCACGACCCGCTTTCAAGATATACCGAAAGCGGGTCTTTTCATTCTATAATCCGAATTCTACAATCCGAAATTCGTTTATCTTCCCCTAGCCATCTCGTTCAGCCGCTTCACCCTCTCTGCGATCGGCGGATGGGTGCTGAACAGTTTCATCAACCCGCCGCCGTGAAGCGGGTTCACGATGAACATGTGCGCGGTAGCGGGTTTGGCGTCTGCCATGGGGATGACCTCATTGCCCTTCTCCAGTTTCAGGAGTGCATTGGCCAGCCCTGAAGGGTTTCCGGCAATCTTCGCACCACCTGCATCGGCATCGTACTCCCGGGTACGGGAAATGGCCATCTGCACGAGCATGGCTGCGATGGGAGCCACGATCATCATCACGAGAGCTGCGATCGGGCTGCCGCCCTCATCATCGTCTCTCCTGCTACCCCCGCCGAAGAGCATCGCCCACTGCGCCATCTGGGCGAGCATGCTGATTGCGCCAGCAATAGTCGCCACGATCGTTCCCGTGAGCATGTCCCGATGCTTGATATGTGCCAGTTCGTGAGCAATTACGCCGCTAATCTCCTCGCGCGATAGAAGCTTCATGATCCCTTGTGTTACGGCCACCACCGCGTGTTCGGGATTCCTGCCCGTTGCAAATGCGTTCGGCGTCTCCTCCGGGATAATATATACCTTAGGCATGGGCATACTCGCCTTCTGCACCAAGGTACGGACGATGGCATAAAGCTCAGGTGCTTCGGCTTCGCTCACGGGCTGCGCACGGTACATTCTCAGGACGATCTTATCGCTGAACCAGTAGGAACCGAAGTTCATGATCGTAGCTATGGCAAAGGCGAAGATCATCCCGCTCCTGCCTCCGATGGCCGCTCCTACGAAGACCAGGAGCAGGGTCATGAATACCATCAAACCAATAGTTTTTACTGTGTTCATTTATGTATCAAACCTCCGTCAACCAGATGTTTTATTATTTTACATTACCACAATTGCGTTTATTCGTCAATAGAAAGCGGAACACCTGCACGTTCACCGGGTGGGTTGTCGAGTATTCATTTGCACGCGTCTTATGAAGCGCTGGCAAAACAATATGCATTTTAGGGAATTACAGCGCGCCTCCAGGAAACCTCCCGTACTGTCTGTTCATGGCGAGGCAATTTTATGTTGACAAGGATTGACCACTTTGTTATATTTGCTCAGTCTTAAACTTAGAAATATACTGCGGGTGTAGCTCAGCTGGTAGAGCACAACCTTGCCAAGGTTGGGGTCACGGGTTCGAATCCCGCCACCCGCTCCATAGAATCTCGTGAGGAAGTTAAAAGTTAAAAGTTCCGAGGCAGGGCAGCATAAAACTTTTAGCCTTTAACTTTTTTGTTTTTTCAGGGCGGCGTAGCCAAGTGGCTAAGGCAGAGGTCTGCAAAACCTTCATTCATCGGTTCAAATCCGATCGCCGCCTCCAATTTTTTACTGCAGAGTTAATATCCTAAATTCGAATATTGAAATCCTAAATACTAACTACTATTCAAAGTTCAAAGGATTTTGGACATTGAATCGTCAACTCGTTTATTTTTTCGTGATTAGGATTTCCTGCTTGCCATAAACTCTATGCATCACGCCGATTTCGTCCACCTGCACCTCCACACCGAATACAGTCTTCTCGATGGCGCCATCAGCATCGACAATCTCATTAAAAAAGCCGTCGAGCTACCGCATGCCGGCCGTAGCGGTCACGGACCACGGGAACCTCTTTGGCGCGCTCGATTTCTACCAGAAAGCCACGAAGGCCGGTATCAAGCCGATCATCGGTTGCGAAATGTACGTGGCCCCGGGGTCCCGCTTCGATAAATCAAGCCCGACAGGGAAAAACGAAGAGGCGTCGTACCATCTTATTCTGCTTGCCAGGAACAAAACGGGGTATAAAAATCTCGTCAAGCTCGTGACTGCCGGGTACCTGGAAGGCTTCTATTACCGGCCGCGCATCGACAAGGAACTTCTGGCAGAACACCACGAAGGGCTCATCGGCATCGACCGCTTGCCTTGGTCGGGCGAGATCCCCACCCTTCTTCTTCAGGGTAGATACGAGGACGCCAAAAAGGCTGCGGTGGAATATCAGAACATCTTGGGTAAGGATAACTTCTACCTCGAACTTCAGGACAACGGCATCCCGGAACAGGAACAGGCAAACGAAGAACTGATCCGTCTGTCGAAGGACACGGGCATTCCCGTGGTTGCTACTAACGACTGCCACTATCTGAACAAGGACGACCACAAGTCTCACGATGCCCTACTCTGCATCCAGACCGGAAAAACCGTGAAGGATGCGAACAGGATGACCTTCTCGTCAGAGACCTTTTACATGAAGACGCCCGAAGAAATGAAAAAGTCCTTCGCCCACATCCCCGAGGCCATGACGAACACCATCGCCATCGCTGAACGCTGCAATCTGGAGCTCGAACTCGGCAAATACCACCTGCCCCACTTCCCCGTGCCCGAGGGCTATACGCGCGAATCCTATATGGCGGAACTCGCGCGAAAGGGACTCGAAGAGCGCTTCAAGGAGATCGAGGCCGTGCGCGGCACAGGGAGCTTTGACACGCGAGGTGTATAAAAAACGGCTTGAGTTCGAGATCGAGATGATCGGAAAGATGGGTTTCGCCGGATATTTCCTGATCGTCTGGGACTTTATCCGTTACGCCAAGGAACACGACATTCCGGTCGGACCGGGCCGCGGATCAGCCGCCGGCAGTCTCGTCGCCTACTGTCTTCGGATCACCGACCTCGATCCCCTGCCCTACAACCTTCTGTTCGAGCGCTTCCTGAACCCCGAGCGCATCAGCATGCCGGACATCGACGTGGACTTCTGCATGGACCGCCGCGACGAGGTACTGAAGTACGTGACCGAGAAATACGGCCAGGACCATGTGACCCAGATCATCACGTACGGCACCATGATGGCCAAGGGCGTGATCCGCGACGTGGGCCGAGTGCTCGACATCCCCTACTCCGAAGTGGACAAGGTCGCCAAGCTCGTGCCGAACATGCTCAATATCACGCTCGAAGAGGCCATGAAACAGGAACCGAAGCTCAAAGAACTCACGAAAGACCCCGCATGGCCGAGCTCATCGAGATCGCGCTCAATCTCGAAGGCCAGGTGCGACACGCGTCCAAGCACGCGGCAGGTGTGGTCATCTCGCAGGAGCCGCTGACCGAATATCTCCCGCTCTACAAGACGCCGAAGGACGAGATTATGACCCAGTTCGACATGAAAGGCGTGGAAAAGATCGGCCTCGTCAAGTTCGACTTCCTCGGTCTTCGCACGCTCACGGTGATCCACAAGGCCGTTGAACTGATCAACCTGCGGCTCGCAGAGGCCCCTCTGGCCGCAGCCGAGCAGTTCGCCATACATCCGCATTCCCCTGGATGACGCGAAGACCTACGAGCTGCTCTCGCGCGGAGAGACCGCTGGCATTTTCCAGCTCGAGTCTTCAGGCATGCGGGATATCGTCGTCAAGATGAAGCCCCAGTGTTTCGAAGACCTGATCGCGCTCGTGGCCCTCTACCGTCCGGGACCGCTCGGGAGCGGCATGGTCGACGATTTCATCAAACGCAAGAAAGGTGCGACCAAGATTACCTACGAACTGCCCGAGCTCGAACCGATCCTGAAAGATACCTACGGCGTCATCGTGTACCAGGAGCAGGTCATGCAGATCGCGCGCGACTCTGGCCGGTTATTCTCTCGGCGAAGCCGATCTTCTCCGCCGTGCCATGGGGAAGAAGACTGCCTGAGGAGATGGCGAAGCAGAAGGAACGGTTCCTGAAGGGGGCCGGAGAAACAAGATTCCATGCTGCCAAGGCCGAAAAGATCTTCGACCTCATGGCAAAGTTCGCGGAGTACGGATTCAACAAGTCGCACAGCGCTGCCTATGCCCTCATTTCGTACCAGACTGCGTACCTCAAGGCACACTATCCCGTCGAATACATGGCCGCCCTGCTCACGAGCGAAGTCCAGGACACGGACAAGGTCGTAAAGTACATCTACGAAGCGCGCCAGATGGGTATCGATATCCTGCCGCCGGACGCGAACAAGAGCATGTGGGACTTCACGGTGGTCGAGGCTCATGACCGGGACGCGGTCGAACCAGGCAGCACGATCGGCTCCATCCGCTTCGGCCTGGCCGCGGTCAAGAACATCGGCATGTCCGCCATCGAGGCCATCATCGAAGCGAGGTCAGACAAAAGGCGCATTCACATCGCTGGCGGATTTCTGCAGAAAGGTCGACCAGCGGAGGGTGAACCGACGCGTGATCGAGGCGCTCATCAAGTGCGGCGGCTTTCGATTTCACAGGAGCACGCCGGTCCCAGATGATGGACGCCATTGATATGATGATGGACCAGGCGTCCAAACATCAGGAACAGGAGGCTATCGGCCAGTTCAGCATCTTCGACTCCATAGGCGAACAGAAGGACCCTGAGCTTCCGGACGTTCCTGAATGGAAGGAAAACCAGCTCCTCGGGCACGAAAAAGAAAGCATGGGCTTCTACATCTCCGGCCATCCCCTTGCCGCGTTCCAGGCCGATATCACGCGTTACGCCACGATCACGACCGAGACGCTTGAACAGACCCCCGACGGCAAAGAGGTGACCATCTGCGGCATTATTGCAGGATTAAAGCAGAAGATAACCAAAAAAGGCGATAAGATGGCCATCATGAACCTGGAAGACCTGAACGGGAACGTTGAGGTGATCGTCTTCCCCGATCTGTATCGGACAGCACACCACCTGCTCCTGACCGACACCCCGCTTATCGTGGCAGGCACAGCTCGATAAGAGCGAACAGGGTAGTAAGATCAAGGCCGTGCGTATCCACCTCTTAACGGATGTGAAAAAGAAGGGCACGACCAGGATAGACATCCGGTTCAGCGCAACGGGCATGACCCAGGACGACCTCCTCAAAGTCAAGGACATCCTCTTGCGCTATAAGGGGGAAATTCCTGTCTATCTCCGCCTCCAGAATCCTACGCGCAAGGAATCCCTCATCTCCGTGGGCAGGGACATCCGCGTAAATCCCACAGACCAGCTTATCAGCGAGATCGAGTCGGTCCTTGGCGCCGGGGCCGTCTCACTGGCGTAAATGATAAGTCGTTATCCCTACCCTTTTTTTCTTGAATCTTCCTTGCAAGATTGGCTTATTTATTGTATAGTTATAACAGCAGGTTGCGGAAAATAGTAGTTTAGAACAAATTTGTTGTGATATTTCCATGGCAGTAAGACAGACTGTAGTCTGGAGAAACCTATGCCTGAAGAAGGTGCCATATCAAAATCACTTTCCGGCAACGGCAAGCTGAACGGTTCCCCAGTCTCTATTAGTGAAGAGCTCGTATCCTTCATCAAGCAGATCGACAGCCTCTCTACTTCTCTGGTACTGGCCCTCAAGGTCACCACGACAGTACAGGATAAAATATCGGAGACGATTGTCGAGTTTCTTGATAAACATGCGACGCTGCTTGAGGAGACAGAAAACCACGCGTCTTACGATATAGAACGGCAATATACCTTTAAATATGATAACTTGAAACGGCAGCGTGAGAACGCCGCACTTACGTTGTCACTCCTGCCCCGCAGTTTCGTCGTCTCGCTGGTCACTCAATTCGATGCATACCTGGCGCGTCTGATACGGGCATTGTATTACACAAAGCCTGAACTGCTCAGCAGAGCAGAAAATAGCCTATCGTTTGTTCAACTCATTGAATTCAATTCTATCGATGCTGCCAAAGAGTACATGCTCGATCGGGAAATAGAGCGGTTGCTCCACAAGAGCTATATAGAACAGTTCGCGTGGCTTGAGAATACCTTCGGTGTTCAATTAAGAAAGGAATTTTCGCAGATCTGGCGCGATTTCATTGAGGTCACTGAGCGGAGAAATCTTTTCATTCATCGCAATGGCGTCGTATCAGGTCACTACTTGACGGTCTGCAAAGAAAACGGCATCCCCATCGATAAAACAGTCAAGGTTGGAGATACGCTGTCGGTCAGTCCAGACTATTTTGATTCAGCCTATGTATGCATCTTCGAGATCGGTGTAAAGCTCGCCCATCGCATCTGGAGGAAATTCAAGCCCGAAGAGCTTGAAAAAGCTGATAACAATTTAAATTCAATTACGCACAATCTCATTGCCATAGGCAGATATGATCTGGCCATAGCCCTCCTCGACTTTGCTGCACTGACTTTAGATAAGTATTATAGCGATGAAACGAGGAGAACCTTCGTCCTCAACAGAGCGTTAGCCTACAAGATGAACAAGCAGGAAAATATCTGTTCACTAATTCTCGCTAAAGATGATTGGACCGGCAGTAGTGACAAGTTCCAACTTGCCGTGGCCGTACTTTCCGACAACTTCAATCTCGCCATCAAACTAATGGAAAAAATCGGACCAAATGAGTCACAGGACATCAGTTACAGGGAGTGGCCACTGTTCAAAGAATTAAGGAAGACCTTTGAGTTTCATCGAACCTATGAAAAGATCTATAACAAGGACTTTCAGCGAGTAGAGCAAGTCCCTAAAATAAATCCGCAAAACAAATCAGCGAACCGTTAAAGTGGGAGCGTAATGATGTCCATGGCAGGCTCTGTCAGATGTCGGTGGCTTCTATAGATCCTTCTCGTACTAATGTATGCCTTGGTTCTTTTACACAGGCACTTTCTTCTCCTAAAGCTTACCTGCCCTTTTGGATTCACTGTATTTGACCCTCTATCACAATGAACGCATATTATTTCTTACCTGTTAGGTGTTGACAGATTCAGCTCCTATGCTGAGGGCGCTGGTGATATCAATTGAGCAACTATGAACAGCAAGATCCCGACAGAGCGCGACTGGCGGATAGATATTTCATTTCACACAGGATTTGTCACACATTCCAATGACCACTCATGGCAGCTTGGCATTGATTGTTTAAAGGGGTGTCCGCCGAACGTAGAATTTTTCAAGGACACTGAGCGTTACATCGCACTGGGTCCGTGGCTGGACGTGTGAGACATCATCCTTTATTTAACAAATTCAACAATTTCATTCTGTGGGGCCCTCGGAGTCGGTTTTGGTATTTTCGAAGGATAACCAATCGGGATTATAGCTATGGGCCGGAGGTTGTGAGGCATATCCAGCATTTCAAAGACCTCAAACTCATTAAATGCCCCTACCCATACACTGCCGAGTCCGAGTTCATGTGCTATGAGCATCAAATTCATGACACTTGCAGCCACATCCTGAATACTGTAGAGATTCACGCCTCGATCGCCGTAACGGGCTGCGATCCTCCGATCCAGGCAGGCGACGACCGCAAGCGGTGCCTGCGCTATAAAATGCTGATTCAGCGCTGCTTTTGCGAGCTTATTCCTAACATCTCTATTAAAAATAAAATAGAACTTTCTGCTCTGCATATTTCCTGCGCTCGGCGCCCAGCGGATTGCTTCGATCAAAGCATCAATCGCTTTTTCGGGAATATCTTGATCCTTATAATCCCGAATGCTACGGCGATTTTTAATAGCATCGAAGATGGTCATGCATTGCCCCCTTATTCGTACTCGCAGCGATAAAAAACCTAGCTTCCCGGTCTGAATAATCCGTGGATTCTCATTCTGTGTTCATCTGTGGTTCGTCAAGATGGATCCCCGGAATGGTTCACCAGCCTTGTCAACGCATAGATCTTGTTATCTTTTTTATCAATTCCTGCTGGATCACGGATTAGGAGCCCCATCCTCCCAAAAAAACATCACGGCTTCCTGCCGTAGTGGAGAGACAGGGTCATTATGCAGATTCTTTTGCCCCTAGAGTTATTATAATACATATCACCAGAATCCAATAAGTATTTTCTGACCATGCATGTCGGGGCGAGAACATGCCTTGACGAAATGCGCCTTCCCTTATATCATATAATTATTATTGATTAATAGATGGACCAGAAAGCAGGATACCGTACTTATGACAGTGCGATTTCAGGATCTTGAAAACTTCACGATCGACGATGTGCATGCCGCGATCACGAGGAATGATCCGGATGAACTCCAATTTGTATCGATCACGGTTGCCCTTTCCGCTTCAGATTCGGCACTGGCCCAGGAAGTCTGTCTCAGGCTCAGCACACATGAGCACCATAAGGTCCGGGGAAACGCCGTGATGAGCTTGGGCCATCTCGCCCGTCGCTTTCGTGCGCTGGATGAAGATAAGGTAAGGCCGATCCTAGAGTCGGCGCTCCATGATCAAGACGAATATGTAAAGATGCTGGCTAAATCCGCGGCTGATGAGATCCAGCAGTTCCTTCACTGGCAAATCACGGGCCATGTTTACGGATGATAGCTCGTCGACGTCCACCTTCCTTCTTATGCTGCTTCCTGAATCCATCGTCCCCTTCTCTAATCCCTTTTGTATGTTCGATAAATGAATCTTATTGGATATATTTGAAAAATATTGAAATCCTGACGGTTTTGTGACATAATTCACAACGATATTATTTCTCTCTTTTAGGTATAGGCCTGCTTCTGGTGAACTGAATCGGGCGGGTCCTGTTCTCGGTCAGATAGCGCAGCAGGTGATGGTTCAAGAACTCAGTGCCGTTATCGACGTCAAAGCCCAGGATTGGGAACGGCAGGGACTGCTCGATATCTTTGATCTGACTGATGACATCCTGGTGGTTTTTGCCCCAGACCGCGCGCTGTTCAGTCCATCCGGTTGCGATGTCCACGCAGTCGATGGTATTGACAAACGTGCCGTCAACAGTGCCTCCGCAGTGGGCAACGGTGTCAGCTTCCAGAAACCCCGGCCGGGACTCATCCCATTGATTGATTTTCACCTGGATGTGACGTTTCAAGAGCGTTCCCGGCTTGGTCGTGCTTCTGCCGTGATTAGGATACTCGCGCGCGAACCCGCTTCAAGATCCGGTCAATGGTAGGCGGAGATATCCTTAAGCAAGGCCAGCTGCGATCTCCTCTGAGATGGGGCCATAGGTCTTAATATATCCCGGCAGCCAGATCAGGGAGAATGGCCTTCAAGCGCTTCGAGCACTTTGAAAAATATTGAAATCCTGACGGCTTTGTGACATAATTCACAACGATATTATTTCTCTCTTTTAGGTCGCGGATAATATATGACAAAGGCAAACATTCTTCTCGTTGAAGACAATAAGACACAGGCGGATGTTATCAGATATTTTTTAGAGAAAAATGGATACGATGTTTTTTGGGTTGAGGACGGCATATCCGCAATCAAGGCTGCGAGGACGAGGAAGGTAGACATTGTCCTTCTTGACCTTGTTCTGCCGGACATAGATGGCAACGAAGTCTGCCGGTGGATGAAAATGGACCATAACACGCGCAGCATTCCCATCATCATGCTGACCGCCAAGGACACCGTTAGCGACAAGGTCACCAGTCTGGAGGCTGGGGCCGACGACTATCTTCCCAAACCCTTCGATGAAAACGAGCTTAATGCCCGGATTTATGTACGCCTCAGGACGAAGATACAGGAGGATGAACTGAAACAGAAGAACCGTCAGCTTGAGGAAATGCTGACGCGGGTTGAGGCCCTCGCAATCATGGATTCGCTCACCGGTCTTTATAATCGGAGACGTTTTGAAGTCGTTCTCGAGAGCGAATTCAAGCGGGCAGCCCGATATCAGAGTCCCTTGAGTTGCCTCATGATCGATATTGATCATTTTAAGAGGGTAAACGATTCCTGCGGGCATCAGGGAGGCGATACTGTACTCCGGGAGATGGCGCAGCTCATCCAGGCAACGATACGCGAGGTCGATACACCGGCACGGTGGGGCGGCGAGGAATTTATCATCCTGAGTCCGAACACACCAAAAGAAAAAGCCAATCTGGCAGCGACGAGGATCCTCAGTGCCATAACACAGCACACATTCAGTGGCGTAAAAGGAGGCAAGATCACTGTAAGCATCGGCGTCGCCGGAATACCCGACCCTTCTATCGACGATAAAGACAAGTTGGTACATGCAGCAGACCTTGCCATGTACGAAGCAAAGAAGAAGGGCAGGAATAGGGTGGAGTCGGCTTAGTGTAATTCAGTATCGAATGGCTGCCCGGCATTGTTTGCCGGTTTAACTTATACCTTTTATTGATTCTTTTTATTTTGTCTTTGTTTCACGGACTGCTTTTGGTTACGTGCATACTGAAGTTTCCTTCAATTTTCCGATAGACCCTGCTGCCATCCGCAAGTCCGGCATGTTCCCGTTATTCTTGACAAACATTACCTTTTGACAGTATAGTTACACGCTCAATCCACCGCATGAGGCAGAAATGACAAAGATTACGGATTACCTCGAGTACTATGCTCTCATCTCGCTCGAAAAACAGGAGAAGTTCGATCGGCTGATCGGCGAGCACACCATGGAGTTGGATGTTGACACCGGCGCAATCCGCTTCAGTAACGGACTTGCGGTCCCCTTCCAGGTGCTCGGAACCGAATCGGGGAATACACTCACCTGGCTTTGGGCATGGTCCGACGAGCAGTCGGATATGCCATCACATCTCCTCACATCAGCGTTTCAGCTGAAAGACTGGGGAGAAAAACACGAAGTGCGGGAATTCTGCTCCCCATCCATAGACCTTAACAAAGCCGATGGACAGATAATTTCCTTGATTGCATCGGAGGTCTGCAAAGCGAGCTGTTTTTACCGCGACCCCTATGAGGGAGGTGCGATCTATGTCCTGCTATTTGACAAGAGCATCGATGCTCAGCCGCCGTTCGACCTTGCAGGCCTGTCCCGAAAATTGTCAGACCTGATTTCCCTCTACGAGTTCAACCACCGGAATGCCCTCCTTTCTTATTTTCGCATAAAGGGCCTGTCACCCGTTGAAACGGGTTCGACGGTAATGTGTGAACTTGAATCCGGAGAGCAGCTGAGCGCTGAATTTTACGATTCCGGCCGTCTAACATCGCTGAACGGAGAAATACTCAGCGCTTAATATAGCTATCAAGACCAATTGTGAATGGAGTGTTCAATGAGCCTGCTTGACAAACTGGAGAGAAAATTACGGCAATATGCGGTTTCGAACGTGACTTTGTACCTTATAATCGGACAGGTCTTATTTTTCCTGTTCGCCATGTCGGGCAGGTTCGTTCTCGAACGCGTGGTCCTGATTCCCGACCGCGTCATGATGGGCGAATGGTGGCGGCTCATTACGTTCCTGTTCATTCCTCCCCTTACGAACCCGATCTTCGCCTTCTTCGCCTGGTACCTGTTCTACCTCATGGGGAGCGCCCTGGAAGGCCACTGGGGTGCGTTCAGGTACAATCTCTTTCTCCTCATCGGCTATATCTTTACCGTTGCGGTATCGTTCATCATGCCGCTGTATCCGGCGACAAACCTGTTCATCGGCGGCTCCGTGTTTTTGGCCTTCGCATTCCTCTTCCCTGATTTTCAACTCTACATATTCTTCATTCTTCCGATAAAGATCAAGTGGCTGGCATTCATTACCTGGATCGGATACGCCTATGAGCTTCTTGTCGGCTCATGGAGTACTCGTCTGCTCGTGCTCGCTTCGATCATAAATTTCTTCCTGTTCTTTGGCAAGGACATCTTCTTGAGGATGAAGACGGGTAGTCGGCGCATGACTGTGCAGGTCCAGGGGTATTCCGCTTCAAAGGATCCTTTTCACAAATGTACCATCTGCGGCATTACCGACCTGTCCCATCCTCAGATGGAGTTCCGGTACTGCTCAGAATGCGGCGGCCTCGGATACTGCAAGGACCATATCATGCAGCATGAGCATGTGAGGAAAGCGAAATGAGAAATGCCAACGCAGGTAGACTCGTGATGCACAGACAAGGTTCAGCAGCGGTAAAATCGTCCGAAGCGCCCGCTGGTAGGTCGAGTGAGTATGGGCGGATCCCTACCTATCAGGCTGCCTGACCGTTTTCTCCATTTTATAGTCGTCCATGACAAAACCACTGCCGATGTCCTGAACGAGGGAATCGACGTTCCTGAAACCAATCTTTTCATACACCTTGATAGCATTGACATTGCTCTTGTTTACTGTGAGCACAATTTTCCGTAACCCCCTTTCCTGCGCCAGTATTTCAGCAAATTGAACCGCTTTCTTGCCGTATCCTTTGGCACGTCTCGAAGATTTTACATAGATCTTACTCAAGAAAAGCTCAACGCCCTTCGGCTGGACAGCAATATAGCCAATGAATTCATTGTGCTCCTTCATTAAGAAATAGAGGACGCCGGTCCTGATCTGCTCTGAGATGGCCTGTTTGGACTGGAACCTGTCGAGCATGTAGTCGACCTGCTCTTTGCCTATAATGGGGATGTAATGCTCGGTCCAAATTTCCCTGGCCAATGCTTCGACGATTTCTATTTGATTGTCAGTCGAAACTTCAAAAAACATAATTTTATTTGTGAAATGGAGCGCGCTGGAATGGCAAGCGCACTGATCATCCATCATCCCGATCAATAAATTGCGGCGCCCTCCTCCTCTCGAAGGGCGTGTCAGCCATCCATACGACCTCTGATACCTTCGACTCGTCGCTGCCTAATACGGCAGCTGAGCCGTGCCCCCTGTAAGGGCATCGTTCGCGGATCCTGGTTATCACGGCGCAAAGCATATTAATCCAATAGAAACATCTGTACCAATTCCGGTCAACAACCAATAATTTATGAGCCTTCACTTTCATTGTCCAGTTCTGGTTCAATTCTGTCAAATCAATCGGCGACTTGTGTATTAGAACGTTTAAATGCAATTTCCAAAAGCTGCGACTGCCGTAGATGACAGAAAGATATTTGTAAGGTCGTGTAAAGATCTCATGAAGATAGATTTAATAATATTCTCCGGTTTTTCTTGGATCTTCTGTCTTTTCCACTTCTTCGCTCAGTACCCTTGTGGTTTTGGTCATTGGATCTCCTTCGATCTTCACCAGTTCTTCGATTGCTGCGAGACCTCCGTTCCTTATTCAGCAGTTCAAAGAGGCGATCGAGTATTTCTTTTCTCTTTTCCCAGAGGATATCTTCATGCGCCGTTTCGGTGCGAATTTCTGTCGTCGTCAACTCGACGTGATATTCTGAAATGAGCGAGATAAGTACCTGCTCAATCTGCTCCAAGAGTCCCCAGTCATCCTCGAAGTTTTTGCCTTTCCTGCTCTTGAACTTATCCATCAGGGTGTCTATCTCGCGGGCGATTTTCTTTGTGTGATCGTAGATTGATTCGTACAAATTTTGGAGAGCGTAAACGTCTTCCCTGAGAATTACGGATATTTCCTTCGAGAGCCTGTCGACGTCTTTTTTAACAGTTTCGAGGTATTGGTTGGCGATTGGACCGTGGTGCAGAGACTCCTTGAGATGCTCCTTGAAGTGTGTTTTGATCTCCTCGATCAGCTGGCTCTCAAACTTCTTCTCGATCTGGAGATCTACGAGAATAACGATGGACGCTTCGCAAAGTTTTACGATCTTGAGTAGATTGTCCCTGATGTACAGCGCAATGTTGCTCAGCTCTTCTGTTAACGCTGCCCAGCGTCTGATGAACACCTTCGGTTTCTTGAAATCGAGCGATATGAGTGCGTGCAAGAGATATTTGTACTGCTCCACTGCCGACTTGAGAGCAGGATTGACAAATCGAGAATGGCTCAGTACGCCGTAGAACATTTTCCCTTGGAAGTCCTGCTGCATTTCTTTGAGCAGCTCACGATACTTTGTCAGGTCGGTACCGTGTACTTCCTGCCCACCCTTCTTTTTGTTGCTCTCGATGAAAGCCCTGAGCTCCTCCTGCGACGGATAGATTTCAGCGTGCGACCGAAAGCGAAGGCCGAATATGGATTTGTTTGTCGTCATTGGAATAACAGTAGTGTATACAGTGTGTATAAATCATACAGAAATGTAGGACTGAGGTCAAGAGGAGCGTTCCATAGATGCTGATTTGGGATTCGGTGAGGCTAAAGGAATTAAGAATTGGAGACGCAGGGAATCTGCACAGGAGAGGCGATTATCCGCGACGGAGATCACAGAGGACACGGGGTAATACTTTTATCATATCGAAGTGAATGGTATGGCAGGGGATTCCTGCAACGATAGAGATAAAATTACGATTTGGAATATCTAACTTTGCACATCATATCACATCTGTGAAGTACGGCAAGAAAGTAATGCTGCAACCTAATATCAGAAAATAAAAATTTTACATCATATGGATTAGATGGCTAAAGCCAAGAAACTGCGGTCCCCCTAACTTATCAAAGTGAAAGATACCCATCAGGGGCCAGACTCGTAGCCAACATCATCATGTTTATATCACGATGTGCCATCCACTCGCTCCGTCTGTTTGCAGGTTCAAGCCAATAAGCCTCAATAATGTCACTAAGCGGCGCATACTGTAACAGGCTTTCAGTCCGCGATTGCAGAAGATGTTTCATGTTTAAATCGAGCGAAGTTTGCTTAATTAGTCCCAGCAACTTCTCAATTGCATGTAATCCAACAGACAATCCTAACTCACGAAATGCAAGTCGGTAATTGGCCGGTAGCTTCAGAGAATTCGTTTTCTCATAGGATTGCAAGCCAATCAGGGAGGAATATAATAGAACATCCAGAAGGTCGGCTTGTTCAAAACCTTCGGTTATCATCAATTGGGCCAGTTTGTATGCGGAACTCAAGAGCTCCCCAATACCAAGGGGGTCATCTGTTGCCCAACTTTTTCCCTCACAGATATTGGCCATGTCCGTAATCTCTGCGCTGAGGTCATACCAATTTGATTTAATTGAATCTTTCGCAGTAGTTGCCTGAAGCTGGAGGTATGTGATGAATCCGTCGAGAGGATCGTGATGCCCCATTGTTGATACAAGCGGATACGAGAGGTCAGTGCTCATTTTCCAGTACATGCGTTTCTGATCACCGGACGATGGAACATAGGTAAACTTGGCATGTGCCGTTTTTGCAAGCTCAATTGCCCATCTATTGTAAATTGAATCTCCAGTTACTCGGCTTGCATGATTGAGAGCGTGCATCCATTTCGTCAGGTAATGATAATACTGTCCATCCCGATCCCATTCTAACCGTTCATCATAAGGATCATCGGGTCTGCGTTCGTTCATTCCCTTCCCGATTCTTAACCCCCCTCTCGTGGGGTGCAATCGGCCCTCCTGCTCATCGAGACCACTGATCCAGCCAGTTCGTGGGTCACCGTTATGGTATCGTCCGAGCACGTTATGGACCTGATCGACGAGGTGCAGCGCGAGTTTCTTATATTGCTCATCACTCGTTTGGCGATAAAGCTCCAGGAAGTTGCAGACTGCAAAAGCGTCAGTCCATAAATAGCGCCGCGGCAATTCGATGGCCGACAAGAGCCCGGTCTGATTGGCAAATTCAATCATGATATTCCGGACCATAGACTTGGAGGCGTCTTGTTCCATTTTCCCTTTGACGCTCTTCTGAGTAGAGCGTCTGTTCCGATTATTTATTGCCAGCTACAAAAGTTCTTCGGTATATCATGCCATCGGTGCAGGCTAAAGGAGGAACTAAATGTCATTGCCTATCGCTAAACACGCGTGGCCAAGCCAATCAAGAAATGAGTGTCTGCTATAATTCGCTTGTCTGATTGAATTTCTTAAAAAGAGTTTCCTCCTCTATTCGTATCCTGTCTTTAAGTGTCATATAAAGTAATTTGACATCTCCCGCAAAATCTGCTTCATCTCCGCCTTGAGAATATTTTTTAAATAAATCCATTGCATTTTTACTGACAACCTCCATATCCTTAACAAAATAATCTAGCGTTATCTTTAAATCTTTATTGTTAGCTGCAGCTCTAGTTAAAGCAGGATAATATTTCTCATCCTCCTTATTCATATGTGATATTAACAGATCTCTCGCTGAAAGAAGTTTCTCCTGTCCTGTTTTTGATGAAATGCCCAAAATCTTTACTTGATTGAGAATATCAAGTATGATTTTGTGTTCGTTTTTTAGTTCTTCAATCAGGTTAGTCATTTTATGATTTTCTCCGGCTTGTCTTGGATCTTCTGTCCTTTCCACTTCTTCGCTCAGGACCCTTGTGGTTTGGGTCATCTAATCTCCTTCGATCTTCAACTTTCCTTCGATTGCTGCGAGACCTGCGTTCCTTATGCAACACTTCAAAGACGTAATCGAGCATCTCTTTCCTTTTTTCCAAGAGGATATCTTTATATGCAGTTTCGGTGCGAATTTCTGTTGCCGTCAACTCGAAATGAAATTTTGAAATAAGCGATACAAGTACTTGTTCAACCTGCTCCAAGAGTACCCTGTCATCTTCGAAGCTTTTGCCCTTCTTTCCCTTGATATTGGCCATTAGGGTATCGATTTCGTGGACGATCTTCTTCGAGTGATCGTGGATGGCTTCATATAACCCTGTCAGGGCGTAAACATCTTCCCTGAAGATGGCCGATATCTCCCTTGAGAGTATACCGACGTCTTTTTTAACGGTTTCGAGGTATTGCTTGGTGATCGGACCATGGTGCAGGGAATCCTTGAGATACTCTTTGAAGTACGTTTTGATCTCCTCGATCAGCTGGTTCTCTTTCCTTTGTTTGATCTGGAAGTCCACGAGAATAACGATGGATGCTTCGCAGCGTTTTTCGATCTTGACCAGATTGTCCCTGATGTACAGCGCAATGTTGCTCAGCTCTTCGGCCAATGCTGCCCAGCGTCTCTTGAGCGTTACGAGCTTCTCCCTCCGCGCGTCGACCATATCCCGAAGTCTGGCCAGCCTTACCGCGTGATCTTGATTATTCGGATTGAGCGTGCTTATCTCTTTTTCAGCTGACCTGATGAAGACCGCAGGCTTCTTAAAATCGAGCGCTATGAGCGCTCGCAAGAAATATTTGTACTGCTCCACCGCCGATTTGAGGGCGTGATTGACAAAGCGGGAATGGCTAATCACACCATAGAACATTTTGCCCCGGAAGTCCTGTCGCGCCCTGTCTTGCAGCTGGTGTTGCTCGAATGCCTGGACATCTTTGAGCAATTCACGATACGTTGACAGGTCGTCGCTGTGCAGTTCCCGCCTGCCTTCCTCTTTCATGCTCTCGAGGAAGTCGCTGAGTTCCTCCTGCGTCGGATGGAGCTCGGCGTTCGACCGAAAGCGAAGACCGAATATTGATTTATCTATCATCATGTTAATACCAGTAGTGAATACAGAGTATATCAATCATACAGAAATGCAGGTCCGGGGTCAAGAGGAGCGTTATATAAGTGCAGAATACTGATTTCGGAGTACGAAACGGAAATGAGGGGATGGAAACAAGGTCGTGGGAACAGGCAGAAGCGAGCCAGTCGCCTGCAACAGAGATCACAGGGCACTGGGGGGCTCTTTTATCATGTCGTTACTGCATATTGAAACAATAGGCTATAGCCATGGGTTCTCACACCGATGGGGATAAAACTACGATGTGAAATATCCGACCTTGCAGAACAAATCATGGATGAGGGGCAGGAAGGAATCAATAAGATATTCTGACTATGAAATTCAACTTATCGTTCTCTGATGTCATACTTCTTCAGCTTATACCTCAGTACCCGTTCACTAATCCCGAGCTTGTCCGCGGCCCGTGTCTGTATCCCACCTGACACTTTGAGCGCCTCGATAATCAGGCCGCGTTCAACGGTATCGAGCGTTTCGTTCAGCGAGTTTTTCAACTCTTGAGCAGGTCGTTCGCCTTCGCTCGTACCTGTCTTCACATGGATGGGGAGATCTGCGGTTGTGATGATGCCCTTTTTCGTGAGCACAATGGCACGCTCGATGATATTTTCAAGTTCTCGCACATTACCGGGATAGGAATAGCGCATGAGCAGGTCCCGGGCCTCTGCGGTCACACCCTCGATCTGTTTATTGTTCTCCTCTCCGTACTTTTTGATGAAATGGTCCAGGAGCGCGGGGATGTCTTCCTTGCGTTCGCGGAGAGGCGGTATGATCAACGACACGACATTCAGCCGGTAATACAGGTCTTCCCGAAATTTCCCTTCCTTGACGGCCTGTTCGATATTACGGTTCGTTGCTGTAATAACGCGGACATCAATCTTGATCGTCTGGTTTCCCCCGAGCCTTTCGAACTCCCGTTCCTGTATCACACGGAGGAGCTTTACCTGCATCCCGGGCGTCAGCTCTCCTATCTCATCCAGGAATAGGGTCCCTTTGTCCGCCGCCTCGAACCTGCCGACCCTTTTTGCCGTCGCGCCGGTGAACGCGCCCTTTTCGTGGCCAAAGAGCTCACTCTCGAGCAGGGTCTCCGGCAGCGCAGCGCAATTTACTTTAATGAGAGGGAAGTTCGCCCGCGGGCTGTTGTAATGGATCGCCTTCGCAACAAGCTCTTTGCCAGTACCGCTCT
Organism: Nitrospirota bacterium; assembly: GCA_963705595.1. GTDB lineage: Bacteria > Nitrospirota > UBA9217 > UBA9217 > UBA9217 > DASPSR01. The sequence goes on from CAVPKD010000002.1 coordinate 167,592, forward strand.
CGCCGCGGAGCAAGACCGTCGCATTGCTCGCTGCTACGCGGCCCGCCTGGTTTAGGACCTCGTCAAAGGCATGGCTGGTGCTCACGATCTCGTCGAACTTGTATCGCTCGCGTAATCGTTCTTTGAGCTCGGTATTCTCCCGGATCAGGTTCTGCCTCTCTGATATCCGCTCGATAAGGAGCACGAGCTGTTCCGGGTCGATGGGCTTCGGGAGATAATCGTAGGCTCCTGCCTTGATGGCCTTCACCGCGGTCTCAATGGTGCCAAAGGCGGTCATGATGATTACGGCCATATCCGGATTGATTTTGTGCACCTCATTCGAAGTCCGGAGCGCGTCCACTCCCGGTATATTGCAGTCGGTGAGAAAGACATCAAACCGCTCACGCTTGATCGCCTCCACGGCATCCTGCACGTTTCCCAACGCCAGGACATCGTACCCCTTCTGAAGCAGGAAATCTCCGATCCTCTGCCTCTCCTGCATTTCGTCATCCATGATAAGTATTCGTGATTCTTGCATATGTTTTCTTGTTACCTCTATGGTGCATAGGTATAGGGACATTGTGTTTGCTCTCTATGCTCTATGCACTGTGCTCCCTGTTCACTTTGTCATACAGGTCGATAATAACCCCTTCTCTCAATCCCCAATCGCTTACGACCATCACGGTATGACCGTATCGTTCCATGATCTCCTGCGCGACAATTGCCCCGGCTAAAATGATATCCTCGCGACCAGACTCAAGCCCGGGGATATTCTTCCGCTCCTTGAGCATACTCCTGCTGAGAACCGTGACGATACCGGCTATTGCTTCACGCGTCAGGATGAATCGGTTGATCTTCTCAGGATCATATTCCATCAATGCCTGCTCCATTGCGGCAAGCGTGGTAACCGTCCCGGCGGTACCAATGAGCGCTCCTGCAGGATCCTGTCCTAATACCTTATCATGCATGCTGAGTTCGGCTCTGACCGCACGCCTGAGCAGTTCGAGTTCTTCACGAGATGGAGGGTCGTGTACGATGAACCGTTCCGTAAGGTATACCGCACCCAGCGCAAGACTCAACATCTCCGGCTCTGCGCCGGGGCGGGTCATAATGATTTCGGTGCTGCCACCGCCGATGTCTATGACAAGGGAGGATCTAAGTCGATCGTCACCTGTTGCGCTGCGAACGCCCTTCAACATGCACGATACGCCGAGGAGCGTGAGTCGCGCCTCTTCCTCGCCTGTGATGACACGGATATCAAGGCCGGTCCTTTTTTTTACATCGTAAACGAATTCATGGGTATTTGAAGCTTTCCTGAGAGCGCTCGTGCCTATCGCCGCTGTATGGAGGACATCATGTCGACCGATACTGTCTCGAAAATCAAGGAGAGCAGCTATGGACCGTTGCCATGCTTCGCTAGAAAGCATGCCCGTACGGTCAAGGTCCTGTCCTAGACGGGTGATTCTTCTCTCGGAGCAGAGTTCCTGGAAAGTATCTGGCCCGGTCTCGGCCACAAGCAGACGGAGGGTGTTCGTACCTATATCGATCCCCGCAAGGATCATTCGATCAGCATATCCCTGAGCCTGGCGCTATAGGCCTTCACGCGCATGGCGAGCAGTTTTGCGATCCTCATTGCAACCCGCGCACCGGTCCTCGGGATAAGTTCAACCAGTGCCTGGAAATCATTCCTCGTCAGCAAGAGGAGCTCTACGGGCGTCTCGGCCCTCGCGGACACCAGCCTGCTCTCTTCCTGCAGCAGCGCGAGCTCGCCGAAAAACTCGCCTGGGCCTAGCAGAAGGAGGGATTTTTCCTCTCCCTCTCCCGCCATTATGCTGATCCTGACGTTGCCACTTTTTATGATATAGAGGGCCTCGGCGGGCATTTTTTCTGTAAAGATTGTCGTGTTCTGCTTGATTTGGCGCTCCTGGAAGAGCCCTGCGGCAAGCTCAATCTCTTCTACGCTACTGCCTTTGAAAAGCACCGATTTCAGTATAAGCTCTAGGTTATCCATCGTGATCCCTGCGTATGTGGTTTCGGGCTAATAAAAACATATAGTTGCATTATAGGTATGCGTATATTATTTGTCAAGGAGCATCGCTCATGTTTCTTCCGGCACGGCCATAACCGTATTTCGCTCCGAAAGCGTTACGAGCCCCGGTTTCGCCCCCTTAGGTTTTTTTACGAACCGTGCGCGGGTATAGGTAACCGGGACCTTTGCCGCTTTCCTTCCCTTGCTATAGAATGCCGCAAGGGCTGCTGCCTTCATGAACACGTCCTGCGGGATATCAGCACGTCCGGGATTCCGGACCAGCACGTGGGAGCCGGGCATTCCTTCCGCATGCAGCCAGAGGTCGTCGGGACGTGCAAGTTTCGTCGTGACGTAATCGTTGCCCGACGCGCTTTTGCCCACAAGAACTTCCCAACCTCGGTACAGGACCTTTCTGAACGGCTCAACCCTTGGCTCGGAACTGCCTTTAACCGCTCCTTTCTGGCGCTGCGCGAGATAGCCCTGAGCAATGAGTTCACTGCGAATGCGAAGAAGAGCATCAGGGTCAGAGACGTGTTGAATATCTGACAGGATGGATTTTAGATAGAGTGCCTCTTCTTGCGATTGTTGCAACCGTGTCGTGATGATCTCGCGGCCAGCCTTCGCTTTCTTATATTTCCTGAAATGTCTCTCAGCATTCTGAACCGGGGAACGCTGCGGATCGAGTTGTACCGTGATGACCCGGCCGTCGTAACCGGCAAGGTCTGCGGACTCCACGCCGGCAGCCAAGCGCCTGAGATTTGCCAGGATCAGTTCCCCTGCCTGCTTATGCTCATCTGCACGGTCTGCGGAACGAAGGTCCTCGGAAAGAGCAGTGATCCTGCGCTCTGTCTTTAAGAGTGCCTGCCGGATGACGGAAGAGAGATGGGAATGGAGCGCTGCGGCATGTTTCTGCTCGATGAGACGTTCGAAAAATACTTCCGCAGCCCTGTTGAACGGGAGTTCAGCGCCATCCTGGCTGAAGGAGGTCCCTTCCGGTGGATTGAGCATCTCTCCCGATGGAACTGCAATATGAGGCCTTTTTGCGGGCGCGACATACTTGAGCCCCGGCACGAGCGGATGGCGGACGTGCTCTCCGAATGCTATCGGATAATAGACAGAGAGTATGGTTCGTGCTTCATCGGTCAGAATGAGATTTGCTGAAGAACCGATCAGTTCAAGAACAAGCCGGTATTCTGCGCCTGCTTTTGAGAAGCTAATCTCCGCTATCCTGTCCTGATTCAGAAGACCGATGTCCGTAACCATGGCTCCGGACATGCGGCTTTTGAGATACAGGGAAAATCCCTGCAGAGCATGAACAGCAGGAGGTTTTGTGCTGACGAGATGGAGCCGGGGCATGGACCGGTCCGGGGAAATGAGCAGAACACCATTCCTTCGTCTTCGGTGAAGAACAAGGTATAGTTCTCCGCCGGCGCCTTGATATACCCGGTCCACCCTCGCACCAGTGATGAGAGAAGAAAGCTCTGCTACAACCTTCTGAAGAATCTGAAAATCCATACCCATCGACGTGTTGGTCACTGATTCAACTTTTATTTTTTTCATTTTGAACCGAGGATATTCATCCTCACGGCACATGGAGGACTTTATGCACCTGGGGAATGACGCGCACGTCCTGCAGTATCCGGAGGGCGGCATCCTGAAATTCGACCAGCATTACCGGCTCGGGTGCAAGCTGACCACTCGCCGGCTGAATGATGAAAGGGATGGAAACATCGATCTCCGCGATGATGTTCGCAGAGGTCAAAATATCATCGATCTGCGTATCCCGGGTCGCAACTGCCTTTACAAAGACCGATTTCCCGCGGATGACGGAGAGAAACTTGTTATGTTCATCCCAGAACGGTCCGAGGCCCGTGGCGGATGGAAGCTTGAAATCCATGCTGACCACATCAACCAGATCCCGGATATCCTTCATTTCACGGTAATGTGTGCCGCTGGTTTCGAGATATATCCTGAAATCCTTCCGCACGTTTGGAAGCCATTCTATTAGAAACGGACACTGCAGAAGAGGCTCGCCGCCTGTCAGACTGAGTGTAGGACGAGATGGCCCTCGTACGGTCAGTCGCGTACAAAATTCTGTCAGTTGGAGCGCGGAAAGAGGATTGAATACCCGCTCGTACTCGTTGGAAACCATTGATCTTTGTACGTGGCAGTACCCATGCACCCCTTCATTGTCTACTCGATGTCCGGCCTGTGGAGTATCGCAGTAGCGGCACCGGATATCGCATCCCTTGAACCGGACGAAGATATGCCGCTGCCCGACCCATGGGCCTTCTCCCTGAATGGAAGAATAAATTTCTTCTACACTGGCGTTTAACATAACCGCAATAATACAGAACAATAACCCGAAATACAAGGGCAGGCATAGAAAAAGACCGGTTCCGGCTCCCCGCAGGCTAAAGATTTTAGAGAAAAACCCGAGAATAGTACTATGAAAATATTATTATGCTTGCCACCTTTCCTTCTTGACAAAGCAGTAAAAATCGGGTAATTTAATAACTAAGTAGGAGGAAAGATGGCACAAAGTATTGTCTTTATTTTACTGGCACTTAGCTTCGTTTTATTGCCTTATCCTAGGATTTACGCACAATCTCTGCCATTCCCCTCCCAGGAGCAGAGCGGCGTTCCCTCCCAATTAAAACCGCCCTCCGAAGACGTTGCCCAGCTGGATGAAGTCATCGATGACTGGGCAGAAGAAAAAATCTATCATATCCCCATGATCCTGAACGACAGCGTGGAAAGCCACATGGAGTACTTCAAGACACGCGGCAGAGACGTGTTCCAGATCTGGCTTGACCGCTCGTCCCGTTATATTCCGGTTATGAAGGAAATCTTCCGGAAGAAGAACCTGCCGGAGGATCTCGTCTATATCGCCATGATCGAAAGCGGGTTCAATCCCTACGCCGTATCATGGGCTCGGGCAGTCGGGCCATGGCAGTTCATGCCGGCCACCGGTAAGCTGTACGGACTCAAGGTAGACTGGTGGATTGATGAACGCAAGGACCCCATTAAATCGACGCAGGCAGCTGCAGAGCACCTGAAGGACCTCCACAACCTCTTCGGTTCTTGGTCCCTGGCCATGGCCTCTTATAATGCGGGCGCAGGCAAGGTTCAGCGCGCCGTACTCAGAACGCGCTCCGAAGACTTCTGGGACCTCAAGGCATCGCGGTATATCCGGAAAGAGACAAAGAACTATGTGCCTAAATACATGGCCGCGACCATCATTGCCAAGAACCCCGAGGCATACGGTTTCAGCGTGACGAATGTCGCGCCGTTCAAGTACGATGAAGTGGTGATCACCGAGAGCACGGACCTCCGTCTCATCGCACGCTGCGCGGGTTGTTTGTACGAAGAGATCAAGGAACTGAACCCGGAGATCAGACGATGGGTGACGCCGCCGCAATATACAAGCTATGTCCTGCGGATACCGCCAGGGCGAAAGGAAGCCTTCCTGACGAACTTTGCCGCAATCTCTCCGGAGCAGAAAATAAAATGGGAGCGCCACGAAGTAACCCGGGGCGAAACGCTTCTAGGCCTCGCAAAACAGTATAATACGACCCCTGATGCCATCCGTGACATTAATGGTCTCAAGAAGAACCGCATTTCGCCTGGCAAACACCTGCTCATTCCCGTTGACATCAACAGCAAGGCGCAGGACGTGGACTTCCTCATCCCCGGACAAGGCGGCAAACAGCAACAGATCCTCTACCGGGTCAGGCGCGGCGAGACACTCGTGAAAATTGCCAAGGAGCACAATGTGAGTGTTGCCGATATCAGGGAGTGGAACAAGGGTGTCGGTAAATCTGTACGCGCGGGGCAGAAGATAAAGCTCGTCGTGGATGTGGATCAGATATAAGAATAATAAGTCTGCAATCAAAGGCCGGAGGAATATCCTCCGGCCTTTTTTTATTGAGTCAGGATGGGACCGTTCCGCGACCTTAATTACCGCTTCGTCTGTTTTGCAGGGTCCATGTTGTTGAAACCAGGACAAAGTTTATGCCATCGGTCTTCTTCTTGTTCATGAAGAAATGCATCATGTGCATTTTTGTAGTGGCTGTTATTTTTCATTTTTTTCGGAATGAGGATTCAGAACGCTACCGATCTTCTGAACTTTGTTTATGGCTTCCATTCCCCAGGTGGTACCGACGAGCTTTTCAACAATCGTCTTGTATTTTTTTTGCGCTTCTGGGACGTTCCCGGATGCCTCATAGAGCCTGGCGAGTTCCACGGTAGCTGTCCCCGGACCCATGAGCGACTCGGACTGCTCGAACGATTTCACGGCGTCAGCCTGTTTACCGAGAGAGTAGTACACATAGCCCATGCGCTGGTACACAAGACCAAGCAGCAATTTGTCACTGGAATATTTTGTAACGACGGTCTGATATTCCTTGAGCGCTTCCTCTGGACGGTCCATGTTCACGAGGCAGTTCCCGACGTAGTACTGGGCTATGGCGCCGCTCATTGATCCTGGATATTTTTTCTGGACCTCGCGAAAGAGCGAGAGCGCCTTGCCGTAATCCACATTCGCACCCGCGGCCGGGTTATAATACTCATACGCCGTAGCGACAAGCGGGGCCGCCTTCTTCTCCTCCAGGGACTTCATGAGCCAATATCCCGCAATAATCACCAGGAGTGCGACCAGAGTTGATACAGCGATCGTAAACTGTTTCTTATAGGATGACACAAAAGCTGAGATTGTGTGCGCAATGGTCAGAATTTCCTGCTCAGACTGTTTTTTTACTGATAATCCTTTTTTCTTGATCGTGGGCATCTGCGAACCTCCCTGTGATGTTAAAAAGTGCGTAGCGTGGACAGGCTGGCCTGCATTCCGTCACGCTTTATTTATTTTTTCTTGACGGCAATTGCTCTGGCGACCAGCTCTTTAGAGTTTCCGAATATCTCGCCGATCTTATCTCTGTTCAGACCTGCGCCAAGCAGAATGTCTTCTGCCTGTTCGTCGGTAATCAGGTCGCCGGGCTCGTGCGTGTCGGAGTCGATGACCAATTTGGCCCCCGTTGCACCGGCGATTTTCGCCACATGACCGTTCGACAAACTGTGCCCTTTGCGCGATGTGATTTCCAGATAAACGTTATTCTTTGCCGCAAGTTCAGCCTCGTCTTTTGTGATGAGCCCGGGATGCGCGAGAATATCCACGCGCGCCTCGATAGCGGCCCGGTTCGTACCCGGATGAACGGGCTCCACAAGCGTCTCGCCGTGCGCCACGATGATTACAGCTCCCAGGGAGCGCGCGCGCTCCGTGAGCTCGGCAAAGGTCTCCGGAGGAATGTGCGTGAGCTCGACGCCGGGCAGCGCTGTGATCTTCCAACGTCGATTGAGTTCCTTGCAGGCGGCGGCCACGCGCGGGATAGTGAAATCCAGGTTTGAGGCATCGGTGTGGTCCGTGATAGCGATCACCCCGTATCCTTTCATTACCGCGCGCCGCACGAGCTCCGACGGCACAAGCACTCCGTCGCTGAACAGAGAATGGGTATGGAGATCGATCATGGCGCCACCTTCTTTGTATTCAAGTTGTGAAATTGTACATCGGTAATCTCAAAGTTCGACAGGCATTCTCCGATTTTCATTTTTACTTTTCCAATTCGCGGAGAGCGCGCTGTTTCTTCCCCTGATAGCTTCCCCGCCGCTCCATAGTGACATCGAGGTCGCGTAGAAACTCACTGCGCGTCTTGTTCCAGATCGGGGCAATCAGGATATCATCGGGCGCGGCCGCGAACAAACGCTGGATCACGATATTCGGTGACAACCGCTCAAGAAAATCAGCAACCATCTCAAGGTATTCATGATAGCCGAAGGTCGTGAACGGCTTTGCAGCATGGAGGTCGGCAAGTGCGGTACCCTTAACCACCTGGAGCTGGTGAATCTTGAGAAATTCGATCGGCAGGCGTGAAAGTTCATCGGCCATCCCGAGCATCTCATCCCGGGTTTCCGTCGGGAAGCCCAGAATGATGTGCGCCCCTATCCGGATGCCCCTTCCCGCGGTGGAGGCAAGCGCATTTTTAAAGCATGCGTAATCATGCCCCCGGTTGATGAATTCAAGTGTCTTGTCGTAAACAGACTGCAGGCCGTACTCTACAAGGATGAAGGAGTCCTCAGCCAGCGATTCAAGGAGCGCGATCTTTTCCTCATCAACGCAATCGGGACGCGTGCCGATTGCGAGCCCAACCACTCCCACGTTATCAAGCGCTTCGCGATACAATCGCTCAAGGACCTCGACGGGTGCGTAGGTGTTCGTGTACGGCTGGAAATAGACGATGAACTTTTCCGCTCCGTAGCGGGAGCGGAGGTAGGGAATGCCCTTCTCGATCTGATCTCGCAGGGACACCGAACTCGTGCAGGCCGCGGGCCTGAAGCTGTCGTTGTTGCAATAAATACAGCCGCCCACGGCTACGGTCCCGTCCCGGTTCGGGCAGGTAAATCCCGCGTCCACGTTCACTTTGTAGACCGGCGTGTGGTACAGCTCCTTTATGTAGTGCCCGAAGGAATGATAGCGCCTCGCGGCCTGTCTGACCGGTATTTCCGATATTTTCATGGAAATTTAAGCTTCCTCTGTTACAGAAAAGACTATGATAATTTATGTAATATACCAGAAGAAAAGGAAAAAATCCAGAAATTATCTTGTGACAGCCGATTTATCATCGTACTAGCTTCGGCCAAACGGAAGGATCTTATATATATATTTAATTTCTGCTTCGACGGTTATTCAAAGTGCTTCCATCTTACAGCATGAGGATGATCATAAAGACAGTATCGAGCCTAAGCTTTGAGAAAGATGACCAATTGAGCGACCACCGCTATGGGAAGTGCGACCGAAATGATTATACCGCCCACCTGCGCTTCTTAGTTCAATAGTATGAGCTCAAGATCTGAAAACTAAGGTTCGCTTCGAGTAGCCGACACGTATGTTTACCGAATCCTATCTTTTGACAATCCTTAAGGTCTCATGCCATGCCGGTTTTACGGTCTACCGTGTCTAGAAACTCCCGCGCCTCTGCTAGCAACACTTCTATTTCTGCCCGTGTAATCATTTTCAGTTCGCCCGACGAGCACTTCGGCTTAAGGTCAAAAGCCCTGCGCAGGGCGTCGTAAAAATGCTTCTCGAAAAGGCCGGTTTCGATAAATTCCCTTTCAAAAAGCGCGATGGATACGCTCTGCATTGCAGCCGGAATGTCCCTGGAATGGAGCAAAGCGAGCACTGGATAGTAAAAGGCATAGTACAAGCTGTTTAACACATATCCGAGGTCACCGCCATCGGCGAAAAGGCCCTGAGCCTCTTCGTATGCATCTCTGGCCTGGGCCAGTTTAAATCGTATGTATTCTTTATCCGCTTTTTTTATTACCATAAAAGACAACTCTCTTGGTGTTTAACTCTCCTCTTTGCCGTCACTTCGTCCACGTCGTGGTTCTGCCAAAAAGGGGAATCCCGACGAATCCCCTCAGGTTGAGTTGATTCGGCGAGACCAGCGTCATCTTGCCGCGGTAGGTCTTGCCACTCTTCGGATCATAAACTGTACCGCCGAACCACGTATGACCGTCGGTAGTAGTAAAATCATGGACGATATTGAGCCCGATGATTAACGTCTTCCTGAGTGATGGATCCGGGTTGTGGTGGTCCAGCCTCGGAGTGTCGGGGGTGCCGTCTGTCGAACCTTCGGGATAATTCGGTTCCTTAATCCAGATGATCTTTCCGCAGTATTTATCGCCGCATTTATATATCTCGATCTTTGCATCCTTTTCTTCGTTGCTCCACACGCCAAGAATTTCATCACTGCCTGCGGCGTAGGCAAGAATAGCCGTCATCAGCATCATCCCCGCGAATATAAGAATGATAATGTATTTCATCGTCCCCTCACCTCACCAACGACTTCACCACCTTCATATTCCTCGGATCGTCATCTTCCGTTTCTTTCGGTGTTTCCATGATCTTTGGTACGTCTTTAAATGCCGGATGATTGAGTAGTATTTTAAAACCGTCGAGCCCTATCCTGCCTTCACCAATGTGCCAATGGCGGTCGACGCGAGAATTGAAATCTCTCAAGCAATCGTTTAAATGCATCCCCATCAACCGCTTCAGGCCCACCGTAGAAGCGATCTTCTCGGCAAGAGCATCAACTCCTTTTCGAGTGCGGATATCGTATCCCGCTGCAAAGCCGTGGCAAGTGTCGTAGCACATGCCGATATGCGATGATTTATTAAGGAGCGATATAACGTCCCGGACCTGTTCGAGAGTATATCCTACATCCCCTGCCTCTCCGGCGGTATTTTCCAGCAGGATCATTGCCCTGGGAGCGTGAAGCTTCATGGCCATATTTAAAGCATCCGAAACACGGTCGATCATCCATTCTTCGTTCTGACTGCTTGCCGAACCGAGATGGGTCACTAAATATTCCGCGCCGAGCGCTTCAGTGCGTTCGAGGTCAATCACGAAGTGTTCTATGGACCTTTCATACAGGTCAGGACGGTTCGATGCAAGATTGATGAGATAGTTAGTATGGACAAAGACCGGGCCGATGTCCCATTGCTCACGGAGTTTCTTGAATTCGGCAATGTCGTCTTTATCGAGCGGTTTCACGGCCCATCCGCGGGGGTTTCTGCTGAAGATCTGCATGCACGTGCAGCCGAGCTCAAAGGCACGCTGGACCGAGAGGGAGAAACCACCGGAAATAGAGACATGGAAGCCGATTTTCATAGATGCCTTTTCGTCGCGGATGAACACGGATTGACTCGAATAATCGCACGATACACTAAAGGAAACTGTTTTTTTATTTTTATCGTATTAACTTATTGAAGTCGTCCTCACTCAGTATTTTTACGCCGAGACTCTTTGCTTTATCATATTTCGATCCCGGATCAGCTCCTGCCAGCACATAGCTTGTCTTCTTAGAAACTGACCCCGCGGAATGTCCGCCTTGTCGCTCGATGAGTTCCTCAATCTCTTCGCGAGGTTTGGAAAGCGTTCCGGTAATAACGATAGTAAGTCCTTCGAGAGGCTTCTTCTCTTTGTTCCTGCCGCCCTCGAAATCAGGATTGGAAACATCTAGGCCGAGCTTTTTCAGCTTGTTGAGGGTATGCAGGTTTTCCTTTTCGCTGAAGAAGCCTGCTATCGAATCCGCTATTTTCTCGCCCATCTGTTTGATCTCGATTATACGCTCTGTCTTCACGTTGTATAAGTCCTCGAGTTTTGCGAAGTTCTTTGCCAGTTGTTTGGCCGCATATTCACCGACATGGAGGATACCGAGAGCAAAAAGGAACCGGGCGAGCGTCGTCTTCTTACTTTTTTCGATGGCGTCGATGAGGTTTTGGGCGGATTTTTCGGCAAAACGTGGAAGTTCAAGTAGCTGTTCTCTCTTGATCTGATAGAGGTCAACAAAATGCTTGATGAGTCCCCGATTATAAAGAAGCTCTACGTTTTTCTCTCCGAGGCCTTCAATATCCATGGCGCCCCGAGAGGCATAGTGATTGATTTTTTCAAGAACCTGGGCCGCACAGTTCAAGCCTATGCAGCGATACGCCACCTCGCCCTCACCCCGGACTACCTGAGAACCACAGACCGGACAGGCCTTGGGAGGCGGTAACTTCCGTTCCTTGCCCGTGCGTTTTTCCTTAATGACCGCCACTACGTGCGGGATCACATCCCCTGCCCGCTCGATCACCACCGTGTCACCGATCCGTATATCCTTGCGCTCGATCTCATCCCAATTGTGCAGCGTTGAGCGTGAGACCGTCACTCCTCCGATTCGAACCGGTTTGAGCATCGCAACCGGCGTGATAGCGCCGGTCCTGCCTACGCTCACAATTATATCTTCTACGGTCGTCGTACCCTGGTGAGCCGGGAACTTGTATGCGATCGCCCATCGAGGCTCCCGCGTCTTAAAACCGAGCCCCTTCTGCAGATTGAAGTCGTTCACCTTGATGACGGCTCCATCTGTCTCGAAAGGGAATTTCGGTCTCTGTTCTTCTATTTTTTTTATGGCGTTGATGACCTCTTCGATGTCGTTAACCACATACAGTACTGCTGGCGTGGGGAAATGGGCTTTTCTAAGCCAGTCGATAAAATCCGTGTGACTCCTGAAATCAATACCTTTCATGGCGCCAACGCCGTAGCATGCCATATGGAGCTTCCTTGCGGCGGTGATGGATGAATCGAGTTGACGGACCGAGCCTGCTGCAGCATTTCGCGGATTGGCGAACAGCGGCTCGCCGCTCTTTTCGCGCTCTTTGTTCAATTTCTCGAATTCATTCATATCCATGTATACTTCGCCGCGGATATCGATCTCCTCCGGGATGTCCACACCTTCGATCTTAAGCGGTATCGCCCTGATGGTCTTGATGTTCGTCGTAACATCCTCGCCTTCGTACCCGTCACCGCGTGTTGACGCTCGTTCAAGCAGACCTTTTTTAAACGTTAGCTCCATCGCAAGACCGTCGTATTTAGGTTCGACGGTATACTCAACTTCAGCATCAGACTTGAGGAATCGTTTCACTCTCTGGCCGAACTCCAATGCTTCATCATGAGAGAAAGCATTGTCCAGCGAGAGCATGGGCTCGGTGTGCCTAATTTTTTCGAATTTATCAAGCGGCGGCGCGCCTACACGTTGTGTGGGTGAGTCAGGAAGGACGTAGTTATGTTTTTCCTCAAGTTCTTTTAGTTTCCGGAAGAGCTTGTCATATTCCTCATCAGAAATTACTGGAGCATCGAGAATGTAATAGCGGTAGTTGTGCTCGTTGATTTCCTTCACGAGCTTTTCGATTTCTTTTTTTGAATTGTCGGGAATTCTATGCATAGCATTAAGATTGGAGAGGATGACCCTTGAAATAATTTACCGCTTCATCATGAGGTTAAAATCTCAATATTTGCCTTTAGTACCACGTCTATTCATCTCTGAGAAGAGATGGTCGCTCATCAGGAATTATTATTCTTGCTCTTAAGAAATATCAGGAAACTGACAAAAATTATAGAACTGATCACAAACAGACTGACAAGAGCAATGATTGCCAACTTAATCCAAATTACTTCTTCTTTAAAGACTGCCTTATGAAGGATATCTCCATATGTTGATATGTGTTTTTGATAAATGGCAAAACGAATAATGATGAAGAAAAAAAGAATGATCAAACATATAAAAACGATGTATGCCGAGAACAGTTTTTTCTGTGTCTTGTTCATGGTCTGTCTAAAGCAATCTCCGTTACAGAACAAAGTTCTCTAACCAGTATCGATGGTTGCTATATACCACCATCTCCATGTTATGATTCATACCATCGACAGGAATCAGCGGCTTTTTCTAACGGAGTAATGACCTCCAGAAAAGTTCCTGATAAGAATCTATTCCCCGTCTTTTTCCTCCAACTGATAATCCTTGATCTTTGTGAGGAGCGTCTTATAGCTTACCTGCAGTACTTCGGCGGCGCGGGACTTGTTCCCACCGGTCTGCCTCAGGACCTGCCTGATTCGCCGGGACTCTGCGATACGCATGGCCGCTTGGGCGACGCCCTGGAGCGGGCCATCCATCGGCACATGTTCTGCAAGGGCATCGAGGATGTTCGACTCGCTGATGCCGAGGTCCTGGGCCCGGATTACGCCTCCTTCGGCATAGATCACGGCGCGTTCGATCACATTCTGCAGCTCACGGACATTCCCTTTCCAGGGGGACTTCATAAGTATGTCCATGGATTCATCTGATATCGTGAGCGGGCCTTTCCGTACCTCAGCGGAGTACTTGTTCAAGAAATGTTGCGCCAGTGCGGGGATGTCATCTCGCCGTTCCCGAAGCGGCGGTATGGTAATGGGGAATACATTTAATCGGTAAAACAGGTCCTCACGGAACAGTTTGTCAGCTACTGCTTTTTCAATATTCTTGTTCGTTGCGGCCACGACACGCACATCGATCTTGATAGGTTTGCCTCCGCCCACGCGCTCGATCACCTGCTCCTGGAGCACGCGGAGAAGTTTTGCCTGGAGCGCCAGGTCCATGTCACCGATCTCATCCAGGAACACCGTCCCCTTGTCCGCAAGCTCCAGCTTACCGAGTTTCCGCGCGTCCGCGCCAGTGAACGCGCCGCGTTCGTAACCGAAGAGCTCGCTTTCGAGCAGTTCCCGCGGGATCGCCGCGGAATTGATCGCCAGGAACGGTGAGCTCTTGCGAGGACTCAGGTAGTGGATGGCGCGGGCAAAAAGTTCTTTACCCGTACCGCTCTCCCCGTGGATCATCACCGTCGCATTCGTAGGCGCCACCTTTTGGATCTTTGCCGTTATCTCTTGGAGCTGGACGCTTTTGCCTATTATCTTCGGCAAGCCAAGCTTTTCGGCGAACTCTTCTTTGAGCAGAATATTTTCCGTAGCGATACGGGTAGCATCGAGTGCCCTTTTAATAAGCACAAGCAGATGTTCCGTGTCAAAGGGCTTGGTCATAAAATCGTAGGCCCCGTCCTTTACGGCTTTAACAGCGGTTTCGATCGTGCCAAATGCCGTCATCACAATCACCGGTAGGAGCGGGTTGTCCTCCTTCACTGCCTTAAGCACCTCGAAGCCGTCCTTCTTCGGAAGTTTAAGGTCCGTGAGCACCAGACCGATGCGCTCGTCGGAAAGCTTCTTGATCCCTTCGGCACCGTCCCTTGCAGGAATCACCTGGTAGCCTTCGGCCTCAAGGGTCTGCTTAAGCATGTCGAGCATGCTGTCTTTGTCTTCGATCACCAGTATCGTATCAGCCATTCAATTATTACCTCGCCGGGATTATCACAGTAAAAACGGTCCCCTTTCCTTGCGTGCTCTCCACCTCGAGGCGGCCTCCGTGCGAGAGGACTATCTTGTGTACGAGTGCTAACCCGAGACCCACGCCCTTATCCTTCGTCGTAAAAAACGGGAGAAATATCTTTTTGATCGTGTCCGGGGGGACCCCCGTGCCCGTATCAGCTACCGTCACGGTGACGTTCCTGCCCCCATGCGCATCGACAGTCAGCGTTCCCCCGTCCGGCATAGCCTCCACGGCATTCTGAAAAAGGTTGTTAAAGGTCTGCCGCATGAGTCCCTCGTCGAGCAAGGCTTCCACGTCATCCAGGCTTAAGACCGTCTTGATCTTTTTATCAGCGTCTTTTGCCTGAAGGACGTTCGAAAGGCAGCCCTCGATCAATTCCTTGATATTGACGGTAACACGATTGAGCGATGCAGGCCGTGCGAATGTCAGGAGGTCGCCGATGATCCGGTTCATGCCGTTGATCTCGGATGTAATATCGCGGATGATACCCTGATTCGCAGGGTCAATTTTTTTTGATAACAAATTGAGGTAGCCGGAGATAACGGCCATGGGGTTTCTAAGTTCATGGGCTATACCTGCCGACATTTCTCCGAGCGCGGTAAGACGTTCCTTGAGCTCCATTTGTTCCTGCAGTCGCTTCACCTCGGTAAGGTCCGAGAACGAGAGGATAACACCGATGGCCTCGCCCTGCTGCCGGTCGGCAAGCACCGCAGTATTGAACCCGAGCCAGGCCTTACCCTGCGGACGGTCAAGGGTGGTCTCCATCCTCGTCGATGGTAGTTTCTTATCGATCGTATCGCGCACTGCCCTGCAAATATCGCCGCTGCTGAAAATATCCTGGCAGTTCTTGCCCGACGCTTGCGCCCAACCGATGCCCAGCATGTCCTCGGCGGCGCGGTTGATCGTTGTCGCAAAACCGTTCTTGTCAAAGGTCATCACGCCGCTTGTCACGCACTGCAGAATATTTTCATTATAGCTCTCCACCTTCTCGGCGCGCCGCTCTGCAAGCGACTTGAGCCGTTCGAGTTCCTTTTCTTTTTCTTTAAGTTGTTTCGTTACCTCATGGAACGCATTGATGATGAATGCCGTCTCGGTCGCTTTTTCGCTTTCTTCTTTCCGGATACCAAGCTCACGGCGATAGCGGCGGGCAACGCTCCAGAGCAGTGCAGCGCCAGCAATAACGATGAGAACGCCGAGAAGCAGTATGGAAAAGGATTGTATGGTCATAGGCGGAGAAGGCCCAGATACCAGGATATGATATCGCTGCCGTAGAAAGCTGTCGTGATAGCGCCGAGGGCAAGGAAGGGTCCGAAGGGTATCACCCGGTCCAGCCGGTGTCGTTTGAGCACGATGAGCGTAAGCCCAACCAGGGAACCGACGAGCGCGCCGAGCATGATGGTAAGGAGCGCTCCCTTCCAGCCCAGGAAGCTACCTACCATACCCATCAGCTTCACGTCACCGCCGCCCATGGCTTCGACGTGCCTGAGCTTTTCCCATACCCATCCGATGGTCAGGAGCGGCAGCGCGCCGCAGAGCATTCCGATAACCGCATTTAAAAAGCTCTTCAGATATGGCCACATATGCGGCAAGAGCCGGTCAAGATAAAATGGAAGCGGGTCGGCCAGCTGAGACATGAAGAAGGGCGCGATCGAGACGCCGATGAGTATTCCCGGGAGTGTGATCGTATCCGGTATGATCTGGAAATCGACATCGATGAAAGTAATGACAATAAGGGACGAGCAGAACGCCATCATGAGATACGCCTCTCCGCCAGCCCAGAACTCATTGACAATCCAGGCGTAGAACAGACCGTTCATGAGTTCAACGAGCGGATACCGCCATGAAATGGGTTCGCCACAGTTCCTGCATTTTCCGCGGAGGATCAAGAAACTGATGAGAGGAATATTGTCGTAGAATTTTATACTCGCCCTGCACCGGGGACAGTGCGAGGGAGGCGAAACAATGGAACGGCCACGCGGCAGCCTCACAATAGCGACATTCAGAAAACTGCCGATCAGAAGGCCAAGGAGAAAGAACCCCGCGGTGATCATACGATGGTTTCCTCTTTCTGCTCTGGCTCGGTCTTGAATGCTGACTGCTCGCTCTTGATCTCAGCGTTCAGTTCTTCGAGGTCCTTGTTCCGGGCCTCGAGCTCGGCCAGCGCAGCGGCAATATTCTCGTCCTTCAACAGCTGTTCACCTGCCTTTGGTATTGCCGACCTGCTGCTGAGGTCAACGACCCTGCGGCCGATGATCCGGTGCAGTTCATCTATCCGGGACTGGACTTCGTCGAGCCGAATCCGCAGCCGAACGATGCTGAGCTCGGCCTTGACCCGTTCAGCGAAGATGGAGGCCGTTGCTGCAATTTTCTTGGCACCCATTTCAAGATTTACTACGACTTTTTCCCAAATAGCCATCAAACAACCTCGCAAGGATTATTTAACCACCGATGACCAAAAGCACGCGTGTCTCAACGACACAGAGACGGGGGTGTAAACAGGCAATAAGAATTCAAAGCAATATTGATCTGTATCAGTCCGCGCCTATCCGTGGCTAACTATCGACTTTACTTTATCAGAATACGGTGAAAATATCAACCTACGCTCATGAGCCCGAGCTTGCCCTGCCACTTCCTTTCTAGAAGTTCCCGGAGCCGTGGATAGTTAGCGAGTACCGGGTCTTGGTTGATCAGCTCGAACGCCTCGGACCTGGCTCTGTCAAGCAGGTCGGCGTCACGGATGATGTTCGCTGCACGCAGATCCGGCAGGCCGGACTGTCGCGTGCCGAAGAACTCTCCGGGTCCGCGCAAGCGTAGGTCTTCTTCGGCGATCTTGAATCCGTCGTTGGTGCGCGAAAAAGCGTTCAGACGCTCCCTGGCCTCTTCAGCGAACATCCTCGGGCCCATGAGAATGCAGTACGACTGATGGCCGCCCCTGCCTACCCTGCCCCGAAGTTGATGAAGCTGCGCCAGACCGAAGCGTTCGGGGTGCTCGATCACCATGACCGTAGCGTTCGGCACGTCCACACCGACCTCGATCACCGTGGTCGAGACGAGAATATGGGTCTCGCCGGATTTGAAGGCGGCCATGACCGCCTCCTTCTCGTTCGCCTTCATCCTGCCGTGCAGAAGGCCAACCTTCCAAGACGGGAAGATGTCTTTCTGTAGATGGGCGGCCATCTCGGTCGCGGCTTTTAGATCGCTCTTCTCGGTTTCTTCCACCAAGGGGTAGACCACGTATACCTGGCGCCCCTTTCTGATCTCGTTTTCGATAAACTGGTATGCCTCCCGGCGCCTGTTCTCAAAATAAAGCCGTGTGATTATCGGGCTTCTGCCGGGCGGCATTTCGTCGATCACGGACACATCGAGGTCGCCATAGACCGTGAGGGCGAGCGTCCGCGGGATCGGCGTTGCGGTCATGACCAGAACGTCTGGCTCGTATCCCTTGGACGTGAGCGTCGAACGCTGCATTACGCCGAACCGGTGCTGCTCGTCGATGATGGCAAGTCCAAGGCGATGAAACTTCACGCTCTGTTCGATGAGGGCGTGCGTGCCGATCACGATCTGCGCCGCTCCAGATGCTATCTCTGCAAGCAGCGCTTCCTTCTCTTTCTTTCTGATACTGCCCGTAAGCAAGCGTACCGAAATACCGAGGCGCCCGGCCATGACGACAATATTTTTGGAATGCTGTTCCGCAAGGATCTCCGTCGGCGCCATGATGCACGCCTGGTAACCGTTCTCTACGGCCACTAGCGATGCGATCATTGCAACGATGGTCTTGCCGCATCCCACGTCGCCCTGGACCAGGCGGTTCATGGGATGGCCAGCGGTCATGTCTTTTTTGATCTCAGCGATTACCCGTTCCTGCGCATTGGTCAGCTTGAAGGAAAGGTTTTTTCTAAGCTCGGCTTCAAGGCTGCCGATCGGTTTGAACGAGATACCCTTCTTTTCCACCGTCACACCACGTTTCCTGAGTGCCAGCCCCAGCTCCAGCGAAAGTAGCTCTTCGAAACTTAGCCTGCGATGCGCCGCGCTCATGCCGCGGTTCAGAACGGCGATGTCCTTTTCTTTCGTCGGAAAGTGGATTTCTAACAAGGCATCGGCAGCGGGCATGAGAGAGTATTTTTTTATGAGGTACTCCGGCAGAGGCTCATCAAGCACCGCTGCGCCGCAGGAGTCAAGGATGCTCTTCATCATGCTCCGGAGATAGCGGACGGACAGTCCTGCGGTCGTCCGGTAAATCGGCACGGTCCTTCCGGTATGGATCAGATTGTCGGCATCATCGTCGTCCATGATCTCGTAATCGGGATTGTCTATCTGGGGGATGCCACCTTTGTACGGGTTGGCTTTCACAATGCCTGAGAGGATGACTTTCTGGTGGGGTTTGAAGGTTTTTTTCATGAACGGCTGGTTGAACCACGACCCGATGAGCATCCCGCTCTTATCCGAGATCAGGAGTTCGAAGACTTTCACCCGTTGCCGTTTGGTGGACACCACCTCAGCCGAGACCACCTCGCCCGACACGGTCTCGTAGGTCCCGAAGGTCAGCCGGCCTATCCTTTTGAGGTTCCCCCGGTCTTCGTAACGCCAGGGAAGATAGGAGAGGGCCTCTTCTACCGTCGAGATACCGAGTCTCTTGAGCAGTTCTGCCCGTTTCGGGCCAATGCCTTTGCAGTACTGGACCGGCGTATCGAGCTGGAGAACCGTAGCGGTCGAATTTCGCGGTGACGGACCCGACGCCACGCGCTCCGAGGGGGGATTTTGGCGATCGTGAACAGCGCTCTCATATCTGTGCTCGATCGCAGCAATCAATATTGATGCTTTCAGAATTCGCTCTTTTTTCTGATCCAGGGTGATGCTGTCGAAGCCGGTGAAAAGTTTCTCTATCTCCGTGACGTCGTCGTGCCGCACGGTGACCTGCCTCAGCTCTTCCGCCTGCGTCCTGATGAACGGCTCCATGTCCGCCAGGCTTTTAACATGCGCAAAGTTGTCCCTGGCAGCGAAGTCAAGCGGTTTCCTGATCCTGTCGATGATGGTCTTAAGGTCGTCCATAGGCAATGCCCTGGACAATATTAGAATATTTTCCAAGATTTGTCGAGGAAAAGTGAAGTGCAGGTGCTAACTTTTACCACGGATGGACAGGGATTAAAGCGGATGGATATTTTTTGGATCAGATCTTATCGGCGAAAATTGGCGTCCTTATAACCTGTTACTCGTACCGCAGGGCATCAATGGGGTTCAGGAGCGATGCTTTGTAGGCGGGATAGAAACCGAAGAAAATCCCTATGAATCCCGAAAAGCTGAAGGCCAACAGAATGGAAAGGACCGACACGACTGTGGGCCAGCCCGAGACGGATGAGAGGATCACCGCCGTGGACACGCCGGTGATAGTGCCTATCACGCCTCCGATCAATGACAGCGTGAGTGCCTCGATGATGAACTGAAGCCGGATGTCCCAGGTCTTCGCTCCGATGGCCATGCGGATGCCGATCTCGCGGGTCCGCTCGGTGACGGACACGAGCATGATGTTCATGATCCCGATCCCACCCACGAGTAGAGAGACCGATGCGATCGCACCCAATAATAAGGTCATGACCTGCGTCGATTGTTCCGCCGCCTGCATGATCTGAGTGAGGTTCCGCACGGTGAAATCGTTGTCCTGTTTCGGGCCAATGTGGTGGCGCTGCTTGAGCAACTCATTGATCTGCCGCTCCGCTGCGGACAGGTCTTCAGCGCTCTTTGCCTTGACCATGATGATCCTCACCATGCCGGGAAACTGGGTCCCGAAGAGCTTCTTCTGTGCCGTAGTCACGGGGATATAGATAACGTCGTCCTGGTCCTGTCCCTGGGCCGATTGCCCTTTGATGGACAGCACGCCGATCACGGTAAAGGGAACATTCTTGATCCTGATCGTCTGGCCTACCGGGCTTTGCTCTCCGAAAAGATTATCGACCACGGTCTGGCCCAGCAGTGCCACCTTTGTCGCACTCTTCACATCCTGGTCGGTAAAAGGCCGGCCCGAAGCCAAAGGCCAGTCTCGCACTGTCAACATGCCCGGCGTTGTCCCGGTCACGCCCGTTGACCAGTTCAGGTGTCCGACCACTACCTGTGCCACGCCTCCCAGGACGGGTCCAACTTCTGCCACTGCGGGGCATTCCCTCAATATGGCTTCGGCATCTCCCATGGAGAGCGTGGGCTGCGAGCCCGCGCCCATCCTTACCCCGCCAGAACTCGTAGATCCGGGCAGGATAATGAGGAGATTACTTCCCATACTCGCTATCTGTGCGGAGATCTGTTGGCTTGCTCCCGTTCCTACGGCGATCATGGCGATCACGGCTCCGACACCGATGATTATTCCGAGCATGGTGAGGGCCGAGCGCATCTTGTTTACCCAGAGTGCCCGAAACGATATTTTTATGGTAGAAGGAATGTTAATCATATTTATTTAGAAATCCACAGAAAAGAAGCAAGTACCGCAGAGGTCGCAGAGAATTGCGGAGAGAAAACTTTGATTTCCAAGCGTAACTCCGAGTCCCAGTGACTCGATGATATGAGTTTTACGTGGCGAACTCCGCCTTCTTCACGCGCTCATCACTCACGATGCGGCCGTCGAGAAATTTTATGGTCCTCTTGCTGTATGCAGCGATATCTGGCTCATGGGTCACCAAGATGACCGTGATATGCGATTCGCGGTTCAGCTTCACAAAGAGCTCCATGATCTCGGCGCTCGTTTTCGTATCGAGATTGCCCGTCGGCTCGTCCGCTAGGATGATCGGCGCCTCGTTCACGAGCGCCCTGGCAATGGCGACCCGTTGCTGCTGGCCGCCCGAGAGCTGGTTCGGGTGATGGTCTTCCCTACCCTCGAGACCGACGCTTTTGAGTGCCGCCACAGCCCGCTCGTGCCTTTCACGAGCCGGAAGTCCGTTGTAAAGCATGGGAAGCTCGGTATTCTCGAGGGCAGATGTCCTCGAAAGAAGGTTGAATCCCTGGAACACGAAGCCGATCTTTTTATTTCGTATTTCGGCAAGTTCGTCACGGGAAAGCCTGCCCACGTCGACTCCTTCCATAAGATGCGTGCCTCCCGTCGGCTGATCGAGGCAGCCCAGAATATTCATAAAGGTGGACTTTCCCGAGCCCGATGGGCCCATGATGGCGACGAACTCGCCCTTTTCAATGGTCGTGGAAACCGATTTCAACACTTCCAGATCGATATCGCCGAGATGATAAACCTTGGCGATATCCCGTACCTCGATAAGCGCCATGTTAAAACATCCTCGGAGCAGTCGTAGCGGGTCCTTTGCCTTTACGAAGAGATTCTACGATCGTCTGCTGTCCTTCCTTCAAGCCACTAGAAACTATCTCGGTATAGTTCCCATCGCTGATGCCCGGGGTTATCGGGACGCGCTTCGGCTTGCCGTTTTCAAGAATCCAGATCGCCGGACCTTTCTTCTCGCCGGCGCCCGCACCCGAAGGCTTTTCGGACATCCGAAATCGAAGCGCCGCATTCGTGATCCTTAGGGCATCATGTCGCGTCTGTATGACGATGGAAACATTGGCGGTCATGCCTGGCATGAGTTTGAAATCCCGGTTGTTAACCTGGATAACGACGTCGTAGGTAACGACATTCTGCACAATGATGGGTGCCTGCCTGACCTGCCACACTTTTCCCTTGAACGTGGTATCGGTATAGGCATCCACGGTGAACTCAACGTCCTGGCCGACCTTCACGGCGCCGATGTCCGACTCGGCCACGTTCGTGTCGATCTGCATCTTCGTGAGGTCCTGGGCGATAGTGAACAACGTGGGCGTCTGAAAGCTGGCGGCAACGGTCTGTCCCACATCCACGTTTCGGGATATCACCACGCCGTCGACGGGGGATACAATCTTGGTGTACGCGAGGTTCTGCTTGGCGTAATCAAGCGAGGCTTTGGCCTGTTCGATCAGCGCCTTGGCTGAGTTCACCTGGGCCTTGTCGGTCTGGTAGGTCGTCTCTGCCGTATCCAGGTCACTTTGCGCAATAAGTTTTTTTGATAACAACTCCTTGTTCCGGTCGTATGTCCTCTTGTCGTTTACGAGCGAAGACTCTGCCTTTTCCAGATTGGCCTGGGCCGAGAGCAGATTCGCCTGCGCTTGCTGCACCTGGGCTTCGAACGTGGATGGGTCAATCTGCGCAATAATCTGCCCTTTGTTCACGCGGGAATTAAAATCTACATAAAGCGTTTTTATCGTCCCCGACACCTGCGTGCCGACTTGGACGGTCGTTACGGCATTGACGGCTCCCGTTGCCGTCACGGTCTGCTGAATATCACCCTTGGATACCGGGTCAGTCCTGAATTCGGGAGCATTCCCTTTTCGTCCAAATGCGAAGAAAGAGATAACAACGATGACCAAAAAAACTGCTGCGCCTATTATAACCTTCTTTTTCATGCGCTCCTCATACATCAGCTCTCTTCCCAAAGGCACCCAATGCCTTTCATTCATTCCCTATTCCATTCCTGCCCCTACGCCCGCTCTCGTGCGGAAGATAGCAAGCTTGCCGAACCGGTGCTGGAAGGTGTCCATATAGGTGTAAATTACGGGAGTAATATAGAGGGTCAGCATCTGCGAGAATACCAGGCCGCCGACCACGGCAAGCCCGAGCGGTCGCCGCGCCTCTGCGCCTGCTCCCAAGCCCAGCGCGATCGGTAGCGTTCCCATGAGGGCCGCCATCGTGGTCATCATGATCGGACGGAATCTGACAAGGGCCCCTTCGTAGATTGCTTCCGCAGGGCCTTTCCCTTCCTTCCGTTCCGCTTCGAGAGCGAAATCGATCATCATGATCGCGTTCTTCTTCACGATTCCGATGAGCATGATGACTCCCACAAAGCCGTAGATGTTAAGCTCCTTGCCGAAGAGAAGAAGGGTCACCAGCGCCCCTACGCCCGCGGCAGGGAGTCCGGAGAGGATCGTGAGCGGATGGATGAAGCTCTCGTAGAGGACGCCGAGCACGATATAGATAACCAGGACCGCCATGATCAAGAGGAGAAACAGGCCCTGTGTGGATGACTGGAAGGCCTGCGCAGTCCCCTGGAAACTGGTCGTGATGGACGGGGGCAGTGTGGCCCTGGCGGCTTTGTCCACCACCGAAACGGCTTCGCTCAGAGACACGCCCGGTTTCAAATTAAAGGAGAGGGTTACAGCCGGGAGTTGGCCGAGGTGGTTCACGAGAAGCGGACCAGTCGCCACCGACTGCCTGGTGACGACATTGAGCGGCACGAGCTTCCCGGAAGACGAGCGAATGTACAGCATGGTCAGCGAAGACGGGTCCGCCTGGAACTGCGGCTGAAGCTCCATGATAACCTGGTACTGATTGGTAGGCGCCAGGATGGTGGAAATCTGGAGCGTGCTGTAAGCGGTGCTGAGCGCGTTTTCGATCTGCTGCGCCGTGACGCCAAGCGCCGCCGCCTTGTCGCGGTCTATTTCGAGGTTCACCTGCGGATTTTTTATCAGCAGGTCGGTGTTAACGTCCTGGAGTTGCGATAAAGCCCGCAGTTTCACTTCAAGTGCAGGCGCTGCTTTATACAGCTCCTCCGTGTCCGGGCCCTGGAGCGTATACTGGTACTGGCTTTTGGTAAGCACGCCGCCGATGCGGATGGGGGGCAGGTTCTGCATGAAAATTCTGATGCCAATCACGCCCGCGGTTTTCGCGCGCAGTTCCTGGATGATCTGGTCGGCTGAGAGTTTGCGTTCGGAACGAGGTTTTAACCTCATGAAGATACGGCCGGCGTTTGCGGCAGCATTCGGGCCGCCCGCCCCAATGCTCGACATGAAGGCCTCTATGTTCGGGTCCTGGGCAATGATGCCGACGATCTCCTGCTGATGTTTCTTCATGTCCTCGAAGGAAATGCCTTGCTGGGCCTCTGTGATGGCGAAGATCTGACCCGTATCCTCGGTCGGGAGAAATCCCTTCGGCATGATATAAAACAGGAAAATCGTCGCGACGAAAAGCGCCGCGGTGATGACCAGCGTAACCCTGCGATGCTTCAGAACCCATTGCAGGCTCTTTTCATAACCTTTCAGCAGGTCATCGAAGAATTTCTCCAGGACCATATAAAACCGGCCGTGCCGCTCATTGCCGTGAGGACGAAGGAACCGGCTGCACAGCATCGGAGTAAGCGTAAGGGAGACAATGCCCGAGACGAGGATGGCCACGGTGATTACAACGGCAAATTCATGGAGCAGGCGGCCGAGGATGCCCCCCATGAAGAGCACGGGGATGAACACGGCGACAAGCGAGAAGGTCATGGACAGGATGGTAAAGCCGATCTCCTTGGACCCGTTGAGCGCGGCCTCAAGAACGGGCTCTCCGTGTTCCATGTGTCTGACGATATTTTCGAGCATCACAATGGCGTCGTCCACCACGAACCCCACGGCAAGGATCATGGCCATGAGCGAGAGGTTGTCCACACTGTAGCCGAGCACGTACATGGCCGTGAACGTGCCGATGATCGACATGGGGAGCGCCAGGCTCGGGATGATCGTGGCTGAGAGGTTGCGCAGGAACAGGAAGATAACAAGCACCACGAGCCCGATAGCCAGTATCAGGGTAAGTTTGACGTCATTCACCGATTCCCGTATGGAGAAGGATCGGTCGAAGAGGATATCCAGGTTTACCGAAGCTGGCATCTCGGCGCGGAAGGTTGGTAGAAGCGCCTTGATGGAGTCCACCACCTCGACCGTGTTCGTGCCGGGCTGACGCTGGATGGCCAGGATCACTGCCCTGGGTTTTCCCTTTGCATGTAACGAACCAGCTGGCAACCTTGTCGTTTTCCACGCTGTCGACGACGCGGCCCAGTTCCTGGAGTCGCACGGGGTTGCCGTTGCGGTAAGCCACAATGAGCGGCCGGTACGCCGCCGCATCCATGAGCTGGCCGCTCGCCTGTATGGTGAATGACTTTGTGGAGCCTTGCAGGGTCCCGGTCGGCAGGTTCACGTTCGCGTTCGCTACCGCGTTCGCCACTTCATCGATACCTATCCCGCGTGAAGCAAGGGCACGAGGATCGAGTTGAGCGCGTACGGCATACTTCTGGGAGCCGAACACCTGCACCTGGGCCACGCCGCTTATCATGGAAATGCGCTGGGCCATCGTGGTCTCAGCGTATTCGTCTACGGCTGAAAGCGGGAGCGTGGGAGAACTCAGTGCGAGATAGATGATTGGCTGGTCGGCTGGGTTTACCTTCTGGTAGGTTGGCGGAGAAGGCATGTCCTGCGGGAGCAGGCGCGCGGCCTTCGCGATCATGGCTTGGACGTCCTGGGCCGCGGCGTCGATGTTGCGGCTCAGGTTGAATTGGAGCGTGATCTGCGTGGAGCCGAGCGCGCTCACCGACGTCATGTTATCAAGGCCCGCTATGGTAGAGAATTGCCGTTCCAGCGGCGTTGCCACGGCAGAGGCCATGGTCTCTGGACTCGCCCCGGGAAGCGCGGCATTCACTAAAATGGTCGGGAAATCCACGTTCGGCAGATCGCTCACCGGCAGTAGCCGGTATGCCATGACGCCGAACAACAGAATTGCGGACATGATGAGCGTCGTCATGACCGGCCTGCGTATGAAGGGTTCTGCTATGTTCATTTTGTTTTCCTTGAATCAAGTAATAATCTACACTTGGCTCAGAGATAAAAAATAAAATTACAAATCCCAAATCTCAAATAAATTGTAATGGCCAAAATCCAATAGGTTGGCACCTAGAGATTAGTTTTTATTGGTCATGTGGTGCTTGGGATTTGGTGTTTGCTCCTGATTTCTCCGGACCGCTCTGCGCCTGTTCGCCTTTTACTTCTACACGGGCACCGGGGATCAGCTGAAGTTGACCATCGGTAACAACTTTCTCTCCAGGCGTAACTCCTTGTGCAACAACTACCATGTTATCCAATGTCCTCGCAACCGTTACGGGCGGGACTCGACAGTAAAGTCGGGCTTAACCACAAAGACATATTGTCCTTGCTGCCCTGCTTGCACCGCCGCAGACGGCATGACCACGGCGTTCCGCTGAGTCGTGAGCGTTAATACCACATTGACGAACTGACCGGGCCAGAGCCTGTGGTCGCGGTTCTCGAAGGTGCCTTTGAGCTTGATGGTCCCCGTGGTGCTGTCGACGGCATTATCAATGAAGCGTAAGCCCCCCCAGAGCGGGGCGCTTTTCGTCCCCGGGAATAATAGCTTCCACCTTCAGTTCTCCCCTCGTCATGTATTTCTTGATATCCGCCAGGTTCTGTTCAGGCACGGAAAAGGTAACATAGATCGGCATGATCTGGTTGATGGTCGTCATCGCGATGTCGTTCGCCTTTATAATATTACCGGCATTGACAAACACGCGTCCCTGCGCGTCCGTTGATGGGAGAGTTGATAGTGCAATAGGCAAGCTGGAGCCGGCTGTTCTCAACATTGGCTTTGTCCGCATCGACTACAGCCGCCAGCGCGTCTGCGTTGGCGCGGAGCTGATCGTATTGATCCCTGGAAACATAGTCTTTTTGGACCAGAATTTCATACCTCTTAGCTTGCTCTTCTGCATTCTTGGCCTGTGCCCGGTCCCGCGCAAGCGTTGCCTCAGCCTGTCTAAGCGCCGGCCTCGTAAGGTCGCGGATCTATCTTGAACAGGAGGTCGTTCTGTTTTGACGTCCTGCCCTTCTTGAAAGTACACGCCTTCCACTTCTCCGCTGATCTGGGCTTTGATCGAAACGGTATTATAGGCCTCAACGTTCCCGATTGCCTTGACCTGCACCGGCACATCCTTCTGTAAGACATCGCCTGCAGCCACCGGCACCGCTCGCTGTGCACCCTGTTTCGCCTTGCTGTTGGATGAACAGGCGCCGATGGAAATAACAAGAAGGAAGACAACGGCCAGCCCTGTGCCCCAACCAAAAGATCTGGATTTCATATCACTCTTGCAGCCTCTCTTTATTAAATTTATAGACCACGCATCATGAGGCTGGTACCATCTCATGAGCGGTGGATATTATAACACTTTTGACGATGCCTTTTATCCTGTCGCTGTTATCGCGCACCCATGGCCCTCTCAATACTTGCCTGGGCAATCTTGTAATTATACAGCGCGCCGGTATACGTCGCCTGGGCAGTGACGTACGTGGCGAACGCATCGGAGACCTCGATGGGACTCCCAACTCCAGCTGTATATCTGCCGTTCGCGAGATCGAGGTTCTCTTTGGCCTGCTTGGAGGCGAGGTCGGCCGTCGAGATGCTGGCCTCAGCCGCCTGCAGGTTCAAGTATGCCTGCCGAACATCAAGCAGTATCTGCTGACGTAACGACTCTTCATTCGCTTTGAGGACATAAAGGTTGGACCTGGCCTCTGCCACCTGATGACTGGTCAAGAACCCGCTGAACAGGGGTATGGTCAATGCCACACCAACCTGCCAGCCGCGATCAAGTCCGCCGTGTTCGAGTGCACTGGGTGGTACGTCCTGTGCTCCCGAGAGGTAGCTGGCATTTCCCGATAAAACAGGATAATATCCCGAGCTTGCAAGATTGATATTCGCCTCTGCCGCCTGCCTTTTCGCAATAACCGACTGGAGGTCGGGCCTGTTTTCAAAGGCCCTCGTTGTTGCCTCTTCCAGGGTTATTGCATATTGCTGAAATGAGAGGTTGTCCTCAATGGTGTACTCAGGAGGGTCAGGGACCCCCATGGCATTGTTCAGGGTAATCCGCGATATTTTGAACGCATTCTCGGCATTAATGAGGCTCAGATTTGCATTGCTTAGGTCGACTTCCGCCTTGATGACGTCGATTCTCGCCTTCGTGCCGACATCGTAAAAACCCTGTGCCTGATCAAGGTGCAGCTGGAACTGCTTGATGACGTCCGCGGCCACGTCCCGGTTCCGCTTGGCTTGAAGCACCCCATAGTATGCCTGCTTGACGCCCAGGATTATCGTATCCTGGGAGGTGCTAAGGTCAGAGCGTGATGACTCGAGATTATACTTCGAAACATCGACGGATGACGACGTCTTCCCGAAATCATAGATATTCTGGTTGAGGTCAACACTGCCTGTATATTCGTTAAATCTCTGTCGTATGCCGAGAGGAGCAGCCGCCGTCCCTGGCACAGGGTTGATCCTGCTATAGGCACCTGTAGCGCTTAGCTGTGGATAATAGTTGGAACGTGCTTCGCCTACCCTGCTCCGATTGATTTCCACGTTGTTCATTGCGGCTACGATGTTCGGGTTTTTCTTGAGAGCGATATCGAGGCAATGGCTGATGGTGAGCGTCTCACCCGCGGTTATAATGCCCTCGCCCGAGAGATTTTTCTTTTCCGGTTGCTCTTGTACCAGCTTGTACTGACCAGCCGGTGCCGGCTCTTCCGCAGATAGAGGTAGCGGCGAGGCCGCAAGATAGAGAGAAAGCAGCGCAATCAGGCTACTCATCATGAACCTGCTTACATGGCTCCTAGACATAGGCTTCTCCTGTTAGAATCAAGTTAACGTTCATCACGGAAGGTGCCGTGCATGAAAATATCGATGAATTCCTGGATGTTTTTTTCCATTTTGATCTTCGTCATCCCCGGTTCCCTCATGATCTCTTCGGATCTGAAATAGGCAAAGATCATCCCATGAAATACGCTGGCAGCCATCTCCGGGGATACTTTCCTGAGCATTCCCTTTTTTTGCAAGGTCCTGAAATAGCCTGCAAGGGTCGCCCTTATTTCATCAACGAATTTATTATAGACCCGCCTTACCTTTTCAGGATAAATCGTCACTTCAGAGAACATGATCTTGACCATGGACTTTCTGTCCTTCAGCGATAGGAGGAATCGTGTCGCGATAAGCCTGAGGGCATCCTCATAGGACAGGCCGTCTAACTCGGGCAAAAGGTCCCGCAGCATCGGCAGGAATGTGTAGCTGTTCAGGAGCTCCTCAAAAAGCTTTTCTTTGGAACCAAAGTGCCTGAAAAGAGTAAGCTCCGTCACCCCGGCTTCCTGGGCGATTTCCCTCGTCGTGGCGCCGAGATAGCCCTTCTCGGATATCAGCCTTAAGGTCGCTTTCAACAGTTTTTCTTTCGTCTCGGTCTTTTTCATAATTGTTAGTAGGCACTTACATTAAACCAGACCACGGGAGATGTCAAGCGTTTAGTGCGGGAAATAGCAACTTTCCCCTTGCAAATAGCATCTCCCTATGGTAAGGTACGCCTGCCTTTATGAAGTTATTTTCATTTACGGAGGATCATAACAGTGGCGGGTACATGTGAAATTTGCGGCAAGGGCAAGCTCAGCGGGAACCAAGTGAGCCATTCCAACAACAAAACCAAGAAAGTTTCAAAGCCGAACATCCAGAGTGTCAAGGCAGTGGGAGCGCACGGCTCCCATATGCGGATGAAGGTGTGCACACGCTGTATACGTTCCGGTAAAGTGAAAAAAGTCAGCTAGTCTTTCTTTCATATCATTCCAAATAAATAGTTCGGCCCCCGCTGCTTAAAAGGCTGGGGGCCTTTGAATCTACTATTCATATTCCCTAGTTGCTCCATCGTATCAAAGTATCAAACAACTGATATCATCTCAGCCTCCAATCTTCTTTTTCCAGCTCTTGGGCACAGATAATGCACAATAATTATAGTTACGAACAGCAAATTGCAATGCATTGAAAGTTTAAAGTTAGAATTTGAAGTTGACACCCTTTTTTCAGTGGTCTATTATTACTTTATCATTAGAATATATAATAGACTTCAAACGATTTGTTTATTAAGAAATAATATTTTTCCTCAGGACCGATGAGGAGAAGGAGGTGCAGGCAAAACCGCAGATATTGCTAGTGAGGAATTCTCATGTTGCATCTGAGCACAGATTGTGCTCGGCATTACAAAAAAGGGGAGGAACTATGAGTCTCATGAAAAAAAGTGTTGTAATCGGGTTAGTTGTTCTTGGGGTGTTGGGTCTCTTCCTTGCGGTATCTCAGAAGACAATGGTTGAGGCGGCTGATGTCCAAGTAATCGAAGCGAAAGTAGTGCCTGCAGCAAAAATACCGACCTTCGATGCAACAGCATACATTGCCGGTCACGGCGGCCATCTTGCGATCCTCAACATGAACACGATGAAACCACCGATGGACATTGAGAAAGATAGAATCGTTCTCTCGGAGGCCGGTTCCGAGATGGAAGGCAAGATCGCCGGCATGAGCTTCGAGGAAGTCAAGAAGGCCGGCGGTTCCCACGGCCAGACCCTGATGATGGAAGGTGGCAAGAAAGTGCTCGTTGCCGGCACGCTGGCCGGAAATGTCTACAAGATAGACTTGGCCACCGGCAAGAAGGAAGGTCCCTTCAAGGTCGGTGAGAAATTCTGCGGCGCCATCGCGGGACCTGACGGCAATGTCTATTTCGAAGACATGGCGGACGGCAATGTCTACGTGTGGGATTCAAAGACCCTGAAGACCGTGGACAAGATGCCGGTGGGCAAGGCGGTATGCGGTATTCAGTGGACCAAGAACGCAAAAGGCATATATCACCGACATGCCGCCGGGTATCGTCTATGTGTATGACTGGAAGACCAAGAAGGAGATCAAGCAGATCACGAGCCCCGAGATGACCTTCCTTCATCAGGCACGCATGACGCCGGACGGCAAGCATCTCTGGGTCAGCGCCCCGAACGAATTCGATCCGGGTCTCAAGCCGGGCACGCACAAGAGCCAGGTCATCGTCATCGATACGGCCACGGATACGATCGTCAAGCGCATTGTCCTTCCGGACGACGTACAGGCCGCATGACTTTGCATTCACCGAGGACGGCAAGTATGCATTCCTTTCATCCCGCACCTATGGCGATGACAGCACCCTGAACATCATGGACATGAAGACCCACAACCTTGTCGGCAAAGTATCCCTCTGCGCCAGCTGCCATAAGCCGGCAGGCGTGGAAGTCAAGATCGACAAGGGTTCGCCGCTTCTCTGCGGCATAGAAATAGACTGGCACAAAAAGTAGCCTGTAACTCTCCATCGGCCGGAGGCTAGGTAACCTGCCTCCGATTTTCTTTACTTACTCCCTCCATTCTTCTGGTATAATTACTAAAGTTATTACATCAGCTCTTAAGGAATAATCACTCACACTATGAATATCCCCTACGTTGCACTCAAAAATCTCAAAAGAAAACTTACCCGGACATGGCTTTTGTTCGCCATCGTCGCGGTCGTATCCTGCACGCTGTTCGCGGCAACGCTCTTTTTGAAGAGCATCAATAACGCTCTCAGGATCGGCACTTACCGACTTGGCGCCGATATCCTGGTAGTCCCCGAAAGCGCGGAGACCAAGGCAAAGATCGTGCTCTCCTTTCCGGCGAACCCACGCACTTCCTGATGGACCGGTCAATTCTCGACCGGGTAAAAGCGATCGACGGGCGTCAAGAACGCCACCCCTCAGCTGTTCGTCAAACCCACGAGCTTTTCCTGCTGCTTCAACGTGGATGTGTTCCTCGTGGCCTTTGATCCGGAGACCGACTTCACCGTGAAGCCCTGGCTCGAGAAGAACCTTAATCGGAAGCTCGGGATCAATGAGATCATCACCGGCCGTGCTGTCCCGGTGATCGCCGGAGACAAGATCCCCTTTTTCGGCACAACGTTTACGGTTGCAGGAACCATGGAAGCTACGGGAATGGATTTCTTTGACCGGGCCGTATTCATGAGCCTTGATTCCGCCTACAAGATGGCGGAAGATTCGAAGACCAAAGCGCTCCAGGTCCTTGATGTCGGCAGGGACCAGATATCGACTGTCCTCGTGCAGGTAAAAGACGATATGACCCCTGATCGTGTCGCAATCCGTATCGAACATGACATTAGCGGTGTGAAGGCCCTCGTTTCAGACACCATCATCAGCACGGTCCGCAAACAGCTTGCCGGCCTTATCAAGGCAATTTTACTCATCAGCATCATTCTATGGTTCATCGTTCTCCTCATCATGGCTTTTGCTTTCTATATGATCGTGAACGAACGACGCAGGGAAATCGGCCTTCTGCGCGCAATGGGCGCGAACAAAGGGCATATTGCTGCGATCATACTGAACGAAGCCACCCTGTTGTCGGCTTCCGGCGGTGCCGCAGGAATTATCCTGGGATATGTTTTACTCGCAAGTTTTAAAAACCTGATACTCCACTATCTCAGGCTCCCCTATCTCTTCCCTGGCACCGGTGAATTGTTCGCCCTTACAGCAGGCGCGCTCCTCTTCTCCGTCCTGACCGGTCTGTTCGCGGCGCTGCTACCGTCGCTCAGCGTCCTAAGAGTAGAACCCTATGAAGCCATAAGGAGCTCTGAATGAGACCGTTGTTCATTGTTCTCATAACGTCCCTGTTGCTCTTCGCATGTACCGGGGAAAAAGAAAAAACGGCTGAACCGGTTAACGCGGAAAAGACCATGTTCGAGGAATTAAAGGAGCAGACCGTCAAGAATCCCAAGGATGTCGATGCTTGGTATCACCTTGCCGATCTCTATGAACGTTCCGAGATGTATCGCGAAGAGGTGGATGCGCTCCAGCATGTTATCGCCCTCAAACCGGATAAGGGCTACGCCTACATGAAACTGGGTACCGTATACAGCAGACTCGGCGAATATCAAGATGCGATCAAACAATTTACTTCAGCAAAGAAATATCTTCCCAAGGACCCGGTGCTCTATAACAACCTTGCCGTGGCCTACGGCAAGGCAGGAAAACCGGATGACGAAATCCGTGAGCTTGAAAAGGCCATTTCCATACGGCCACGTTATGCGACAGCACGGTACAATCTCGGCATGGCGTTCCTGAAAAAAGGAAAGCGCGAACTGGCTCTGCACCAGTATGACGAGCTTAAAAAATTCGATGAGGGAATTGCCAATGCCCTCAAGAAAGAAATCGACGCGAAGAGGAAATAATACTTGGCCAGATTGCTGCAAACCATAGCCCTGACATTTTCAGTGATCGTGTTCACTTTCGCCACTGTTTCGGCGGCAGAGACGATCAAATGCTCTGAATGCGGCATGATGGTGGATGTTAATTCGAAATTTGCATCAAAGATCGTGCAAGGCGACAAGACCCTGTATTTTTGCGATATCGGCGACCTTTTCTCCTACCTGAAGAGGACCAAGCAGAATGGCTTCAAGGTGGAGGTCAAGGACTACAAGACCGGCGAATGGATCGACGCGCGTGCAGCCTACTATGTCCATGCCGATAAAAAATTCAGAACCCCCATGGGATGGGGAATCGCTTCATTTAAAGACCAGAAGGATGCCGCGGAATTCGGCGCGGCCATGGATTTCGACTCTACGGCAAAGGCACTGAAATGAAGACGCTCATCGCCGTTACTGCATTGATGAGTGGGATCCTCCTTATCCTCGTGCCGCGGTTCATCCTCCCTGTATGCGAGTATAAGGGATATCCTGCAATGCACTGCTCGGACACAGCCCATGCGGAGTATGTCGTGGGTGCGCTGCTCCTGGTGGCGGGCATTGGAGCGTTCTTGCTAAAATCGACCAGAACGTCCATCATCGGCGCTTCGGTGTCTATCATCCTGTACATCGTTGCTTTCCTGCTCCCGGATATATATGGATACTGTCACAGCAGCCGGATGCCTTGCAATTACGGCGCTGTGCCGGGCATCAGATTTATTGCTATCATCGGCGGCATCATCATGGTTGTCGCCATCATCAGCCTCGTGAGAAGCACCCGAAAGAAAGGAAACACATGATTGAGCTGAAAGGATTATCAAAGACCTACACCATTTCAGGACAAACCATAAAGGCGGTCCAGCCTCTTGATCTTACGATCCAGCAAGGCGAATTCGTATCCATCGTCGGCCACTCGGGCAGCGGGAAGAGCACCTTCTTGAGCCTGATCGGCGGTATCGCCCGGCCCGATACCGGCACGGTCTCCGTAGACGGCACGAACATCTGGGAATATAATGACACGAGGCTTTCGAAGCTGAGGAACGAGAAGTATGGTTTCGTTTACCAGTTTGCGAGCCTTATCCCCACCCTTACCGCCACCGAGAACGTCCTCCTTCCTACGGTGTTTGGTGGGAAGAAGACAGCGGAAGACGCCGTGAAACTGCTAAAACTCGTCGGGCTTGGCGACAAAATCGACCGGTATCCATCTGAGTTAAGCGGCGGCGAGCAGCAGCGTGTGGCAATCGCACGGGCGTTCATTCATGAGCCGGAGATCATTCTAGCCGATGAGCCGACGGGCGACCTCGACGAAGAAACGGAATCGGAGATAATGGCGTTCTTTGAAAAGATCAACCGTGAGAAGAAGGTCACCATGATCATGGTGACCCACAGTTCCGAGATCGCACTGCGCGCCCCGAATCGGCTCAGGATGAAACACGGCGCTCTGGAAAAGCTTTATTAGATTTATTGTCTACCTTCCGGCACCCGCAAGAAGACCATTATTCCTGGATCAGAACATATGAAAAATATACGGCGGCCTTGCGGGCCGCCGTTTTTCATTGATCGGTGAACTTACTCTCTACTATGCCTACTTCTTCTTCTCGGACTTTCCCCCAAAGAGGTTATCATACTCCATCGGGTGATGATGCTTAAGCTGTTCGATCGACATCTTCCCGGTCAGCCACATCCAGTTCATCGGGAACACTTCGGACCGCAGGTGCTCATTGTAGAAATGGAAGATGAGGATGAACACGATGGCCAGAAGCGCCTCATCACTGTGCATGATAAAGAGGATGTCCCAGATCCACTGAGTCGACCACGTGGGGAAGATCGATGATACCGTCACCGGAAATGCAAGGAAAAAGCCTGATGCTCCGATGATGAACATGCCCCAGTAAACCGCCCAGTAGTCGAACTTCTGCATATAGTTGAACTTCCCGAAATACGGTTTCTCCTTCCGGAAGCCGAAAAAGTACATGAAATTATGGAACGCGTCCACGACGTCCTTGGGCATCGGCACGAGCGTCAACCGCAGGTCCTTCTTGCGGGCCAGATTGAGCAGATAGAACTGGTGGTAAATGAAATCGAGGAGCATGGTGATGCCTGCCACGCGGTGGATGATTCCCGCCATCTTTGCCCCGCCCCAGAACCGGATCCAGGCGCTCGCCGGGTCCTGGTACGCGTATTTAAGCCCCCATCCTGTGAAGGACAGGAGCAAAAATGTCGTAAACATGATGACATGCTGAATCCTTGCAGAGAGGTCGAACCTCTCGATCTCTGTGGGAATATTCTTATTATTCATGCTTGCCTCCCTTCCTGAACAGACGGTCACGGATATCCGCATAGATATCCAGAAGCACGTGGATGCAGATAAACGCAAATACACTCACCGTGAGGATGATCAAAATGATCTCGGCGTAGTGCGCGATGGGATGGAGTGGTTTGTGGGTGATCGCCGCCACGAACTTCTCCGTGGCGCCTGAGTGGCATTTCGAGCAAGTCTTTATCTTATTCGCGCCAGCAACAGGCGACGAGGGGTCCTTGTCGCTCTTAATATCGTGTGAGCCATGACAGCTTACACACGAAGGCGCGCCATTGTGACCGACCTTCAGCTTCCTCCCGTGGAAGCTCTCAAGATAGCGCTCCATAACCAGCGGGGAAAACCCGTATTTTTCTGCCAGGTGCTTTTCTTCGTGGCACTTGCCGCAGGTCTGGACGACTTTGAAGTGGTTTACTGTGGACTCTTTGCTCGCTTTGGGCTGGATATAATGTGGGGAACCATGACAGCTGGTACAGACGGGGCCATCCGAAGACTTCTTGATGATGACATTTTTCCCGTGCACGCTTGCCTTGTACATATCATAAATGTCCGCGTGGCATTGTGCGCATGCGGCCTGCGCAATGGGATCGATCTTGCTCTTCGGGGAGATCCTGGCGGCGAGTTCAAGGGTCGCCTTATCAGCCTTACCGGAGAGTCCCTGGTGCTGCGCTCCTTTCAGGGACATGTGGCACATGACACAATCAAACGAGCCATGTACTGATTTTGTATACTTCTCCTGGCTTACGTTCACTGCCCCTTCCATCGATCCGTGACAGCCGAGGCATGTCGCAGCGTCCGATGCAGCATCGGCAGCGGGGATCAGAACAACGGTGAACAACAGCAGCAATAACGCGTTCAACCAATTCCTCATACTCTCTCCTTTCAAAAGATAATTAGCGTTCATGGGATCAAACAATCATGCTTAGGGATGTCTTTCTAGGGTATGACAACGCAAAAAATAACACAAAGGATAATTTTAATCAAGTACATTTTGCAAAATTGTAAATTGAGATTTGAGCCGAAAAGAACGGGTAAAATAACGCTTATTTTTCACGATAAAGAACCTTGACCAGATAAAGTCCATATGCCGGTGCCGTTCTCCCTGCCTTTCTTCGGTCGCATGACAAAAGCATCTGCTTCACGGATTCCACGGTGTATCTGCCGAGACCGACGTCCACAAGCGTTCCGACGATATTCCGCGCCATGTGCATCAGGAATGCATCAGCTTCAAGAAGGATTTCAACAAAGTCTCCCCTCTTCATTACGGTGAGTGCCGACAGCTTCCTTATCGGCGTCTTTGCGCTGCATGCTGAACTGCGAAAAGCGGAGAAATTATGCGTTCCGATCAGAACGCCTGCTGCGCGGCGCATGGCGTTCAAATTGAGCTTCCGATCAATCAGCCAGGCACGGCTACGATGGAGGGCAGAGGGGGCATGGCGGTTGAGGATGACATACCGGTAGATTTTGCCTGTTGCACTGTAACGGGCATGGAAATCATCCGGCACATCTTCCGATGACAGCACCCTGATATCCTCAGGGAGCAGATGGTTCAACGCCGGAGCCCATGCATCGGATGGAATACGGCTTTCGGTCCTGAAATGGGCGACATGTCCAAGGGCGTGCACTCCCGCATCGGTCCTGCCGGAGGCATAGGTTTTGACATCTTCTCCCGTCAGTTCCTTAAGCGCCTGTTCAAGCGTTTCCTGAATCGTCGCTCTGCCACTCCCGGATTGCGATTGCCAGCCGTAGTAGTTGGTACCGTCGTATTCGAGGATGATCTTGATATTCCTCTTCATTCCGCGCTCTGCACCAAGGTCATTCTCCCAGATAGGCTTTTTTGATTCCCGGATCTTTTTCCAGAACTGACGCTTCTCCCTGCATCACGATCTTCCCGGTCTCCATCACATATGCCCGGTGCGCGAGCCGGAGCGCAGCCTTCGCGTTTTGCTCCACAAGAAGGATCGTCGTCCCCTGCTGGTTGATCTCTTTGATGATTTTGAATATCTTGCTCACGATGATAGGGGCCAAGCCGAGCGACGGTTCGTCCAGGAGCAGAAGCCTTGGTCTCGACATAAGTGCCCTACCGATGGCGAGCATCTGCTGTTCGCCCCCTGAGAGGGTGCCGCCGAGCTGAGTGCTCCTCTCAGATAGAACGGGGAACATTTCGAATACCCGACCCATATCATTCTTAAGCTCCTGCTTATCCCTGGAAAATGCTCCAATTTCCAGGTTCTCCCTCACTGTCATTCTCGGGAAAATACGCCTGCCCTCGGGCACCTGAGAGACGCCCATCTGCACGATCTTGTACGCTGGCCAACCGGATATCGTCGATCCTTCGTACCATATCTTGCCGGACCGTAACGCGGAAATGCCGGAAATGGACATCAGGGTCGTCGACTTGCCGGCACCGTTGGCACCGATCAAGGCCACGATCTCTCCCCGCTCAATGGTCAGACTTATCCCCTTGAGAGCGTCGATCATGCCGTAGGATACCGACACATCTTCAAGCCTAAGCATGGAGGCTCTCCTTCCCGAGATACGCCTCGATCACGTCGGAGTTTTCCTGAATGTCTTTGGGCAAGCCCTCCGCGATCTTTACCCCGTGATCGAGCACCATTACACGGTCCGAGATACCCATGACAACCTTCATGTCGTGTTCGATCAGGAGAATGGCTACGCCGTTATCACGGATCTTGCGGATAAGGGCCATCAGCTCTTGCGATTCCAGAGGGTTCATGCCGGCAGCCGGCTCGTCGAGGAGTAAGAGGTGGGGTTCTGTCCCGAGCGCGCGCGCGATCTCAAGCCGACGCTGGTCGCCATATGAGAGGTTCGCAGCCAGAGCGTCATGTTTGCTCTCGATCCCTGTGAATTTCAGGATATCCATGGCCCGATAACCCATGTCCCGCTCTTCCTTTTTCACCCGGGCAGGCTGGAAGAAAGCGCCAAACACACCAGCGTGCGTGCGGCAGTGCGCTGCCACCATGACGTTCTCAATGCAGGTCATGCCGCCGAAGAGCCGTATGTTCTGGAAGGTCCGCGCAATGCCCATGGCCGTTATCTCGTGTGGCGGCATGCCCGTGATGTCCCGGTCGTGGAAGAAAGCCGTGCCTCTCGTAGGCTGATGCATTCCGGTGATGCAGTTGAAGAAGGTGGTTTTACCGGCTCCGTTCGGACCGATAATGCTCACAATCCTTTCGCGTTCAACCCGCATGTCCACACCATCGAGGGCCCTGAGTCCACCGAAGTGTTTTGTCAGGTTTTTGGTCTCTAAGAGGAGCATAAGAACGATTAAGAATCTTTCATTTTGAATTTTGAGTCTTACTTTTCACCGTTCCCAGGAGCCCCTGCGGCCTGAAGATCATCATGAGCACGAGGGCGGTCCCGAACGCCAGCATCCGATAATCCTGGAAGTCCCTGAACAGCTCAGGAAGCGTAATGAGAAGGAGCGCGCCAAGAATAATGCCAGGGATGCTCCCCATGCCTCCGAGGACCACCATGCAGAGAATCATGACCGATTCGAAGAAGGTGAAACTCTCGGGCGAGACGAATGCCATCTTGGCGGCAAAGAAAACACCGGTCATCCCCGCCCATGCCGATCCCAGCACGAATGCCAGGAGTTTGAGCCTGAACGTGTTGATGCCCATGGCCTCAGCCGCGAACTCATCCTCGCGGATCGCGATCCATGCCCTGCCGATACGCGACGAGATAAGACGGTGCATGGCGAAGACGCTCACAAGCGCGATAAAAAAAATCAGATAGTAAAAATCGAGAGTAGTATTGAGAACATACCTTCCTATCATGGGCCTTCCAATCCTGGAAATGCCGTTCGGCCCTCCCGTAAGCCCATCCCAGTTGTTCAGCACGATTCGGGTGATTTCGCCCAGGCCAAGCGTGACAATGGCAAAGTAATCACCACGCAGCTTCAGTGTCGGCAAGCCAAGGAGCAAGGCGAATGCAGCTGCCGATAACGCTCCTACGATCATCCCGGGCCAGAATGACAAGCCTAGTGTCGTGGAGAGGATGGCGTACGTGTATGCTCCGACTGCGTAAAAAGCCACGTATCCCAGGTTCAATAGACCGGCCTGCCCCACCGTGATATTCAAACCCAGCGCGAGGACGATATAGATGCAGGTAAGAGTCAGCACATCCCGGTAATAATCGTTCAGGAAAAGCGGTACGATAAGCAGGGCCACGACCAGTATGATAAGAACGATAGAAGTGTTTGCAGAGGCGACAAGCGAGGAGGATGCCACACCGATGCGGGAA
This sequence comes from Nitrospirota bacterium, assembly GCA_963705595.1. Lineage (GTDB taxonomy): Bacteria > Nitrospirota > UBA9217 > UBA9217 > UBA9217 > DASPSR01. The sequence goes on from CAVPKD010000002.1 coordinate 207,855, forward strand.
AACCTCCCGGTGAACTGCTTGAGAATCGAAACAACGACATCAATCTGCAGCAATTTCCATAGGGCGACAGCAGTCGCTGCCGCCGCGGAAATGCGGAGCGCATTGCCCGGACCGGTGAACGGAAGCATGAGCAGTCCGATCCAGAAAGGAATGATGAAAATGTTAGCGTACTTGACCAGCAACCCCGGGGAAGGATTCATAACGAGATGCGATTATCGCATAAAACCAGTACGATTTCAAGGCATTGTTGCAGAAATTGAGAATGACACGATAGGCGGCTGTATTATATTATTGAGATTTCCCGTGCGGAGCTTCTCCCAGCCGTTCCCACGTCGATGAAACGACCCTCCATGCATTGGATTCCTTGGAAAACACGACATTGAACGCATAGATACCGAGTGCCTCCGGAAGGACATCGGCAACCGACCCGGTCTTGTCGCTGGCAGACAAAACTGCTTGAAACGTAGCCCGTGCTGAAATTCCATCAACCGTCACATCAAGGTTCGTGAGGTAAACTGATATCTTTTGATGGCGGAAGAAATAGGAAAGCAGAAGCCCTTTGATCCCGTTGTAGTCATACCCCTGCGGATCGCGATAGGTCCTGGACAGGTGGCCCAGAATCGTCCGGATATCCTTCTCTTCCGCGGCCCGCTGGACCTCTTTGATCACCTTTCTGACCTTGTCCTGTTCCGACGTTCGCTGGCAGCCTGGCAGGAGAATTGCCGTAAGAAGCACCATGATGACAGCGACCTTTCCCATTGCATGCATCCTCATGATTTTACCCGATACGTTCTCGCATATTGACATCATTTCAATGATGCCAACGGTAATGATATTGTATCACTGAAAGATTGAATTGATACAAGCGGTGGTCTTTTCATGTCGTGTTTGAAGAACGAACCTCATATGCGGATATCATTAATATCATATGTATTTTCTTCTAATTCCACTTACATAAGCTGTCCCGAGTTCAGGTATCACTCAATTTATTGAAAGAATTCATGCAAAATTTTATACTTCACTATTTCTATCTTAGGGGCAGCAAAAGGGAGTGACATTGGAAAATTGAGATTTAAAATCTGTTGATGTATTATGTTGTAGAATTTGGTGCTTTTCTGTACCCGTATGCAGGAAGAAGCGGGCAGCATATCCCGCTCGCTTCTTCCTGTCGCGATACAATGTCGATTTCTCAAAGGATCTTAGAATTTTTCCTGCATGCCTGAAGGGTCCTTAAATTCAAAGTTCGGGTTCCCTTTGAGCTTCTTCTCCCCCCTGCTATCCAGGTATTTTCTCAGCTCCAGGTTCACCTTCATCGGTACATCCACGCCAGCCTTTGTCAATGCCTGCCTCAGCAGTCCCTCGGCCTTTGTCGCATAAGCCGTCGCGTCGCCGAGGATTCTCATCGCTTCGGTGGGGTTGTGGAAGCCGACTGAATTTTCAGCACCGACAAATACACAGCGATAGAATGCCTCTTCATAATAGTCCTTGGCCTTGTCATAGAGGTCCTTGTCGATCTTCTTTCCCGCCTCCTGCGCCTTGTGGGTCATCTCAAAAAGCTTCGCGACCGTGGCCGTAGCGTAACCTGAACGCAGCATAAGCGCTACGGTCCTGTCCTGAATGGTCGTCACCTGTCCCTTCAGCCACTCGGCGCTCTCGGTATGGCATTGCGTGCACGCGCGCAGATCGTTTTTGAGAGGACTCATCACACGGTGGTCGGAGACTTTATGCACGCCCACCTTTGTATACGGCATATGGCAGTCCGCGCAGGAAGCCCCTGCCTTCCAATGGACGCTGTTGTTGGAGAAAAGTTCAAACTCGGGGTGGCGGATGAATGCCATCTTGAAGCCGGTCACATTCTGCTTCCATTCTCCATACGAAGCGTCGCTGCGGATCTTTTTGATGATATTTTCGACGGTAATGTTCCCCCATTTGCTTCCCTGCCAGGGGAAGAAAACCCCTGTCGAATGCATGTCTTTGTCCTTCGGTATGCTGTATGTAACATGGCATTGGGCGCAGATAACGCTCCTCATCTCCTGCCGCGATAGCTTATCGGGATCAACGCCCATGTCCTTCAATGCGGCAGTCAGGGTAAAGCCCCTCGAAATCCTGAGGGACATGTCCTTGTTGTCGTGACAGTCGATGCAGGCAACGCCGAGGGTCCTGTTGTTCTCCGGGATCTGGACAAGCACTTCCTTATAGGGGGTCTTGTAATAATTAATGGCCATTTCTTTTTCGAGTTTCGGAGCATAGGGGGTTTTGCAGGTGAGGCAGACGCCGCCTGCCTTTACTCTCGATGGATCGACATTAAGCTGGTCGCGAAGCATGTATGCATGTCCGCGTGGTTCGTTATACTCGACTCCGAATCCCCAACCGTTGAACAGGAGAGCCATGTACGGGAATTCAGCCAGTTTGTCGTAGGTGATTTTGTCGGCGTTGAACCCCCTTTTGTATTTGCTTTTTCCCGGAGGTGTTGGCTTTTCCGTGTCCTTCCAGAGGCTGTATTCTTCGGGATATGCCTTTCCCCACTTTTCCGGACTGTATTCTCCCTCCTCAATCTTTACCGGTTTGACCTGCTCGGTTTTGGATGGAGAGCATGCGTATGCGAGAAATGTGAGGACCGCGCTCACCAAAAGCATGATCAGTATTACATAATTTCCGCGTTTCATTGTAATCCTCCTTTAAAAGTGTGATAGTTGCTTTCCGAAAACCTTCAGTGAGTTTCAATCAAACCGCTCCGCGTATGCATCAACCGCCTGTGGCATTCCCAGCATTTTCTCTCGTGATTGATGAACTCAACGGCAGCAGCATGGCATCTGATGCAATTGGCCTGCAGTACGTCCGCGCCATGAGATGTCAGCGCGATGTGTTCGGGGACCCTGCCCGAATAGAAGAACAGAACATCTTTCAATCCGTCAATCGCTTTCCAGGTGTAATGGACGCCCTGGTTCTCGTTCGGCAGATGACAGTCAACGCATTGTTTTCTCCGGTGAGCGCCCTCATGCATCCAGGACTCATACTCCGACCCCATCACGTGACATTTCACGCAGAATTCTGGCGAATCTGATTTGGCCAGCATCTTCAGCGGTCCCAGCAAGATGAAAAATACTATAATCACCACGGCGAAGCCAGCAATGACAATATATCTGACGGCCGTTTTGCGCTTTCTCGTATCCATGCTTTCACCTCCTTACATTACCGGTAAAGTTTTATCCGTTTATTACGCATTGTTTCCCTTTGAGATGATATACTTCTAACTTTAGCAAAAAAATTTCCGCGGCGTTGTTACTAACTGCAAGTTTCTGTGCAACGTTTCCTGCCCGGCTTTTATTCCTTTTTTCTCGGTCTCTCTTCTTTATGCGATAAACAATTCTTCAGGATCTGGTAAATGTGCTGATAAAGGATGTAAATTTTCAGTTAATTGTTGGACATGTTTTACTCATTTATACCACGCGTAAAACCAAAGCGTTAAAAAATCTCTTGCGTCCTTTCCCGATTTGTTATAATATTCCGCGTGCTGATGTTAACCCCACGCGTTTCCGGGAGGAATATGACATGCCTGAATTAGTGACGGTTTCGAGCGTTGATACGATAGATAAACTCAAGGCCAGAATTGAGGAACTGTTCAAGAAGGGACAGTACGACGAGATCACCCAGGCCATAGGCATGTACTCTCTCCTGATCGATCCGGAGCACACGATCAGCGATCAGACCCAGCTCTATCGCCTGGTGCTGAACATGATAAAAGACAAGCTTCGTGGAGGCAAAGGGAAAAGTTATTCTACCTGGTATGAGCGATTCCCGAAGCTCATGGACGAGATCGTATCGTCGGGGCAGATCGTTACCGATGCGATGTCATCAACCGTTATTTCCGACCACTACGCGGCGTACGGTTCTTTCAGGTACCTGGAAGACTTCTTCTTCTGGGCGCTCGACGACAGGCGGCTGACCTTTGACCAGATCGTGAAATATATCGAAAAGACCGCCGAAATCGGCATCTGTTAGAGCACTATCTTCTGCATTACTTCATCGACCGTTATCTCTTCCATACACCGGACATTGTCGTCACAGGTCCTCTTGAAGCATGGCGAACAGTCGAGCCCTGCCCGGACCGTGACATGGGACGGACCGAAGGGCCCGGTCCTCCACGGCGCTGTGGGACCGAACAGGGCCACGACCCTCGTACCCACGGCCGCGGCCAAGTGCATGGGTCCGGTATCGGTCGTGATGAACACCGTGCAGAGCGATGCAAGCGCGGCAAGCTCCTTGAGCGTTGTCTCACCTGCCCAGCTTACGGCATTCTGTTCCATCATCTCAAGGATCCTCGCGTTCACCAGACCGTCCTCATGACTTCCCGTAAAAATAACAACGGCATTCAGCTCACTGATGAGCCTGTCAGCGAGCTCCGCGAACTTCCGCTCGGACCAGAGCTTGGTCTTCCACCGCGCCACCGGATTGATAGCCACGAGCGGCCTTCCTGCCGGCTTCAGACCTTCTATCCTCTGTTTGATCCTCGATATCTCGCGTTCGATCGGGAGCGTGCATGTCGGTGATGGATCTTTTGCACCGAGATAACGGGCGACATCGAGATACCGTTCTAGCGCATGCTTCTCGATTTCATAGGCAGGGAGGCGCTCGTTCAGGAACAGGTATGAAAGCTCACGCGTACGGTCAAAACCTATTTTTCGTTGGGCCCTCGCCAGACCGATCAGGATCCCGCTCTTAAACAGGCCTTGAAAATCAATCGCGATATCATAGCGCGTACTCCGGAGTTCGCTGAAGAACCGGACAATGCCGCCGAGACCTTGAAAGAAGGTGAGAGGATTTCTGAGCATGCGGGTCCATGATTTCCGGCGTGAGACCAGGAGCCTATCGATGAGCGGATGGCCGTCGAGAATATCTGCCGCCGCTTCCTCGACGGCCCAAGTTACGTTACTGTCGGGATAGGTTCTTTTGATCGCCTCGAGCGTAGGCAGCGTTTGCACTACATCGCCGATGGCGGATAGTTTGATGAACAGGATATTCATAAATAATGAGGGAGCAGTTTGTCAAGCAGTGCGTGTCTCTGGCGGAAGATTTTACCTGATACGATGCGCAATAGCAAGCCATAGTTATTCAGGCGTGCCGGTCAATCTGCGGATGATATATTCCTGACGATAGCTCAAGAAGCGCATGAGCTTGTCTTCCGTACTATCCCGCTCTTTTTTTGCGCCCAGCATCGAGAGTTCCCGGGCAAGACTCACCGGCCGGTACACCGTAGCCTCGCCTATCGGCTCACAAAGCGACCATATAGGCAGAAACTCCGCGTGGGCAACCTGTGTCCTGTCGCCTTCCTTCGTCGCGGTGATGCTCAGAATGATCCCGTCGCCCCTCAGCGCCTTCTGATGAGTCTTGTTTGCATATGATACATCTGCGTTCTGGTTCGAAATAAAATTCCCGAGGCTATAAACGATCAGTCCCATCCTGTTGTCGCGGGCAATGTAGCTTTCGATCGGCTGAAGAACGTGAGGATGATGGCCCAGGATAACGTCGGCCCCTGCTTCGATGAGTTCTGACGCTACCCGTCGCTGCCAGGCCGTGGGGCTCGTCGTATATTCGTCTCCCCAGTGCAAAGAGACCACCACCAGGTCCGCATCCGCTCTCGCCCGCCGTACGTTGGCTGCAGCCCGGGTAAGATCAGTTTCGGATTTAATGCCTATGATATTCACGCCCGGAGCATCCGGAGATCTTCGAGGCAGCCGCTGGTTCGTAGCGTAAGTGTAAGCGAGAAAGGCAACGCTCACGCCTCGTGTTTTCAGGAATCTTGTCTTTGCTGCTTCGGCCTTGGTCCGGCCGGCTCCGATAAAAACAAGGCCTGATGCCTCGATATTATCGAGCGTCCGCTTCAATCCATCTGACCCCGTGTCCATGGCATGATTGTTCGCCACCGACACGATGTCCACTCCGGCTTTCTTAAGCGAAGCAAGCAGCTCAGGCCGGGCATTGAATTTGGGATAGCCGGACACTCCTTTTTTATGGTCAACTGAAGTTTCCAGATTGGCGAACGTGATGTCCGCCGCGCTCAGGTCGGGAATAATCTTTTCAAATAAAAGGTCGTAGCCGCGCCTGTCCTTGACCACGACAGACTGGATCGTCTCCGGCATCATCACATCTCCCACCGCGGCGATGATAATCTCAGTTTTTACGGATGGAGGCTTTGAAGGTTTCTCCTTGCTCGCAGGCGGCGCCGGCTGCTGACATGCAACTAGCAGGGGGAGAATGAAACATGATATAGGGATCAGTATGCGGAATCTCTTTCTGGGAAACATCTGTACCTGCGGATACACTACGGGTTAAATTCGAGTCTTCGACAAGCAATAAATAAAAACCGCAATCAATATTTTAAATACTATAGCACACGTTAAATGCAGTTGTGAACTATATTTTCCTTGGGTTTCGAGTGAGGTAGAAGGGCAAATTGAAATCGTTATGCAGTTACGTCTCATAAAAAAAAGAAGCAATCCCTATGAGATAAAAAGGATTGCTTCTCGTTGACCTACTTTTATTGATCGATCAGTACTTCCATGAGTAGCTGAATGCTACCTGCCACTGGTCCATCTTCAGCTGGATGTTTTCAGTAGGGTCTAGGGGATTTGGGCCATTGACAGTATGTGGGAGAGCACGAGTGAGCGCAAAATTCAGGTCGTGATTATCGTCCATGGCCTTCGTGAAACCAACGGTAACATGCTGCTCTATGACGCCCGGGGCCAGGATATTAAAGAGAACTTCACTTTCCGGGATGGGCTGGTTCCCGGTAGAGAAACCTGCCCTCCATGTCCACTCCTTGCTGCTCTTCCACTGCACCCCTATCTTGTAGATTGTCATGTCTTTCCAACCGAAACCGGCGCCGCCATCATTCCCAAGTTGAGCGGTCTGAACGTTGGGTAGCATCGGGTTATTGATGGCCTTGACCTCGCTGTAATTGATACGCTGAACGTCGAACACAAAGACCAGCTCCGGCGACGCTTTAACTGCCAAACCAACGGTCCAGTTCGAGGGAATGTCGAAATCACCCTTCTCGGCGAACAAGCCTTTATACTCGTTAAATGCGCTCATGTATGTTCTTGTCTGGTACGAAAGACCAAGGTTCAGCAAATTCGAAATGATCTCTCCCTGGTAGCCGATCCTCGCGCCGTAGCCGTACGAGTAGGCGTATCCGTTGTTCGAGAGGTTGTTTGGATCACTGGAAAAGCCAAGTTGACCGAATGCCTGCAAGCCTTTTGCATCAAAACGCTGCATAGCCAGTATCGGGGTGATACCAATAGCATGCTTGGAACCCAGCTTCCTGGCATAGGTGGGAGCGATGAACAATTGCATTAAATCAACACCGGTCGGTTCAGAACCACCGAACGTATTCGTCGGGTAATCGGTGTTCATGCCTCCGTTCCCGAAAATTGAGAGGCCGAAAGAGCTATTCGCATCGATCACCCAGTTCGCGCCGAAGGAAGGAAGCACAAACAATATCGAATTACTTTTTACCGTACCCGGTGCTAAAGGGAAAGCAGCCGGTGGAGTTCCTGTCGGCGTACCACTTACAGTATACTCCCTGTTCGGATTGAAGAAAGCGAGTCCGAAATCATACCGTTTGCCGAGGAATGCCATATTAGCAGGGTTGACGGCTGCATCGAGGGAATCCTGCGGCAGGGCAACTCCGGCGCCACCCAATGCTTGGTCATTGACTCCATATCCGTTAGCAAAGTAACCATTTGTCGCGTATGCACTCTGTGCAACAAAAACCATCACCACCATCAAGATAACGGAACGAATCAAGATGCCATTCAGACTCGTGAATCTTTTTAGTTTCATGGCGTTTCCCCCTTTGACTTAATAGTTTACGCTGCCACTGCCGTTACCAATACTCCTCATTCCTTAGCGGTCACAATTGTTACATTATTTCATAACTTGTTATATATGTCAAGTTTTTTTACTGTGAAATAACCGGGGGAATACATCTAATCATCATCGCTCAAATGGCAGGGTGATCCGTAAGGTTTCATGGACCGCATTGCTTGCTAATGATGCGGTCCATGAAACATCCATCACAGAAAAATAAGCCCTCAGTTTAAGTTCCTGCCTTCGTAGCATGTAGAGACGCCCGATGACCCTATCGGGAAAAAGCTTACAATTGAATTCAACAGCGGGATGAACATCCGTCTCCTCCGGATATCCGGGATCGGACCTGAGAACAGGTGCCTATATTCATACTGTCCTCCTATGCTCATAAAAAACACAGGTCGCAGGATGCGAATAAACTGGTTTTCAACAGGGTTTTACTTATTAGTCGCTTCCGGGTTTAGTGTGGATAGCCACCATAGGTTGTGCTGACATTTTGAGACCTCAAATTGTTTAAGTGACTGTGATCGCTGGCATTTTCACATTAAGTGCCCGGGTTAATGTTTACTAAATATCGGGGCTACCACACTCATTCCTGAAGGACCACTTATTATTGGCCATATTTTCTCAGAACTCAAGCATTATTTGTTTATAATATTTGCAATTAGCACTCTTCTATTATTTTACTTTAATTACAATAAATTATGTGAATGTCCCCGTTAATCAATGAGCAGATTTGCTCAGAACGGGAGAACATATATGCTCATGCATCGTTACTTTATGAATCAGTTAAACGTTGGGAATCAAGCCTGGACAGAGAATTTCATGGCACCTTCATGGCATGGTTTGTCACGTAACAGCCCGTGAAGGTATGAGATTTTCTCCTGCAATCGGCTTATTTTTACTCTTTTATCTTGCTTTTTACTCAATTTTTGCTACAATTTTTATCGATTCCCGCCTCCGCTAGAGATGTTACAAGACATACGGCGAACAGTTTCACGTTATGATCCTGACAACATGCGCGTGAATATTGTGAGAATTCGTGTTCACATGACATATTCTTAAAAACTGTACGGAGGAGGTTACCCCATGCCTAAAAAGACAAAAGGCAAGAACAAGAAAAAGAAACCCGCCCCCCGAAAAGCAGTCAAAAGATCAGCAAAAAAGAAAACGCTCAAAAAGAAAGTAACCACAAAGAAGAAACTGGCAAAGAAAAAAGCCGTCGCCAAAAAGAAAGCCGTGAAGAAAAAAGCTGCCAAAAAAGCCGTGAAGAAAAAGGCAGCGGCAAAAGCCAGGCCGGCACGCAAAAAGGCGGCTCCACCGAAACCGCTTATGGTGACTCCCGGTCCCCCGTCAGGCAGCATCCCGCCCGTGGAAGAGCCGGCACAGAACGAGGTGGCTGCAGGTGTCGTGACTCATTATTACAGCCACCTCGGCGTCGCGGTGATCCAGGTGAACAAAGGCGAGATTAAGGTTGGCGTAACCATCCACATCAAAGGGCACACAACGGACTTCACACAACAGATCGACTCCATGGAGTATGAGCACCAGCATATCGATCGGGCCCCGGCCGGACGCAGCGTCGGGCTCAAAGTGAAGGACCACGTTCGGGAACACGATATCGTGTACCTTGTGAAGTAGTGCTCTTTATTTTTTTAACGGGGCTGAGAGGGTTAAGATCTTATCTTTCAAATCCTCCATGTCCTGTGAATCCCGGGAAGAATAATAATCTTCAGCGCAGGTACGATTCCTGCGATGTGCGTTTTTTATTACGCCATAACGACACAAGGAGTACTCTATCCCCTCTGTTCATGGGAACATAACCGGCCTCAAGCCAGCGGAAACGAAGATGCTCGAGCGTCTGTACCGCAGGAAAACGCCTCCGAACATGGTCATCACACCCGAGGCCGCACGCGCGCTGACCGAAGCATCGGCCGAGACCGGCAGGCAGGTCGGTCTCATCATCGACCGCTCCGGCAGCATCCGGAACGTTGTCGTGGGCACGAACCGGGACATCCTCATCCCCGACCTTTCCGAGCTCCGACTCGGCACCAGGCGGCTCCGCGGTGTCAGGTTCATCCACACCCACCTGAAAGACCTGGCGCTGAACCAGGAGGACCTAACCGACCTGGCGCTCCTGCGGCTGGATATGATCGCTGCCCTCAGCGTCCTTCCCGACGGCCTTCCTGGAAACATCTCGATCGCCTATCTGATTCCGCCCAACCCCGAGGAGAAGCTCTACGAGGTCCTCCCGCCGCAGTCCGTGCATGCGGTAACCATGGATGCGGCCGAATTCATCGCGGACATTGAACGACAGATGGAGCGCGCGCAGACCGCCCTGGAAGTCGCTAAAAGAGACCGCGCCATCCTCGTGAGCGTTTCGAAAAAAAGCAGACACGAGCAGGAAGAGTCCATCGAGGAGCTCAAGGAGCTTGCCCGCTCCGACGATATCACGGTTCTCGATACGGTGATCCAGCGACCGCACGACATCAACCCAAGATATCTGCTCGGTGAAGGCAAACTCAAGGAGCTCATCATCCGCTCGCAGCAGCTCGGCGCGGACCTCATCGTCTTCAACCAGGACCTCACGCCGGCGCAGGTCAAGGCCATCGGCGACATCACCGAGATGCGCGTCATCGACCGCACGCAGCTTGATCCTCGACATCTTCGCACGCCGGGCCCACAGCGGTGACGGCAAGGTCCAGGTCGAGCTGGCCCAGCTCAAGTACCGCCTCCCCCGCCTCTCGGAACGATCCACCGCCCTCTCGCGCCTCACCGGCGGCATCGGCGGCAGAGGCCCGGGTGAGACGCGACTCGAGATCGACATGCGCCGGGCCCGTGACAGGATACGGAGGCTCGAGAACCAGCTCGATGCTCTCGGCAAGGCAAGAGACCAGCGCCGTGAAAGACGCGTCAAGAGCGAAATCCCCATTGTCTCGATCGCGGGTTACACAAATGCGGGCAAGTCCACTCTCTTCAACACGCTCACAAAGTCAGAGGTCAAGTCAGAGGACCTGCTCTTTGCCACGCTCGACACTGCCACGCGCAGGCTCCGCTTCCCGCGCGACCGCGAGGTGGTCATTACCGACACGGTCGGTTTCATCCGTGACCTGCCCGAAGACCTTTTGGGGGCTTTCCGCGCCACGCTCGATGAAATGCAGGATGCGGACTTGATCCTGCATGTGGTTGACATCAGCAACCCGCGGTTTGAACAGCAGATGGAGTCCGTGGACAAAATATTAACTGAGATCGGCCTTGATCATATCCCCCGCATTGTGGTGTTTAACAAGGCAGATCTCGTGAACCGATTCTGGGCAAAGGCCCTCGCACATCGCTTTCATGGAGTCTATTGTTCGGCGATCAATCCCGATACCTTTGGGGATTTGTTGAAGGAAATTGAGAAGAGAGTGTGGCCGGAGGAGGATCGGAAAAAAGAGGTCAGAGGACAGACAACAGACACCATACCGTAGTAGCTAAGTCCCGGTGCTGCTTGTGGGTACGAGCCTGCATCGAAAGCACCATTGTGGAACGAAGCTTCAATATATCGTCAATAAGACCGAAACCCAATGACCGCAAAATGCCGATGAATGTCGATTGTTTCACTTGGCGTACGTTCTGTTGCTTTCTGCTGCTCATGCAGAATGTACGATTATTATAAAAAAGGCCATGCAAACACGCCTGACCTTATCAGTTATTCGGAGATTATTGGCGCATTACTTGAAGTACGCTTTGATGTCGTGGTTGGCCGTGACGTTCGAGAACGACCATGTGGCTGTCGGCCCCTGAGACACGGCATCAATCAGTACATCAGCAATGTGATTCCCTGCTTTCGGGGTAATGGTGTAGGTCTGGCTCCCTCCTTTGACTATTGTGGTGACGCCTGCAGGACTGATGCTGCCTCCGCTTCCTGCCTTTGCCGTGATGGTATAGGTGATCGGTTTGACGTAGACAGCGATGGTGTGATCGGCTGTGACGCCCGAGAATGTGTAGCTGTTTATCCCGCCTTTCTGGGCACCATCAACAAGCACGCTGTACACCACGTATCCCTCATTCGGGGTGATCGTGTAGGTGCGACTGTCTCCTCTGTTCGCCGTTATTGTGCCCGGCAGTGTTATGCTCCCATTGACAGGAACGCTGTAATCCCAGTTTGTCACCGATGCCGTGATGGTGTAAACATCCAGAGTAAAGGACGCGTTGATGGTGTGGACTGCCTGGACGCTGTAGAAGGTGTACGAGGTCAGCGCACCCTTGGACATACCGTCGATGACCACATCCGTTACACGGTACCCTGCTGCTGGTGTGATGGTGAACTTCAAGTCCGTGCCACCGAGCACAGACCCCCTGCCCGAGGGAGAGATGCTGCCGTTCACTCCTGCACTGGCATCAATGATGTACCACTCATTCTCAGCAAACGTGGCTTTGATCGTGTGACCGGCCGTAACATTGGTGAAGGTAAAGGAGGTCATTGCACCCGCCGAAACACCATCCACCAGCACGTGGGCAACACGGTATCCCGCGTTCGGCGTGATGGAGAAGGTCATGCTGCCCCCGGGATTCACCGTATTCACCCCCGGAGAGCTGATGGCGCCGTTCGCTTCGGCTGTTGCCGTGATGGTGTAGGTGATCCGTTTAAAGTAGGCGGCAATAGTATGGTTCGCCTGGACGTTAGAGAAAGTATACGTGTTAACTTCACCCTTGTTTGCACCGTCAACGATCACGCTTAATATCTGGTAATCGGAATCAGGAGTGATAGTGAGGGCCTGGTTGCCGCCTGCAACAACAGATATCGCTCCAGCAGGAGAAATGCTGCCGTTGACATTCGTTGTTGCCGTGATCGTATAGAAATTTGCGGGTTCTGCGACAGCAAAGATAGAAAAGCTCGTTATAGAGGCTATCAGCAAAGCAATGATAATTAATTCTCTTTTACATCGCATTGTCTACCTCCTTGTCCATCAGTTGGACAGGATTATCTATCTTTAACTATACCAAAAAACGATCGATAGGGTCCTGTCCCGAGGCCGGACGCTGGACCGGCCACCGAGGCTGGTCATGCTCATCACCTCATCACTTAAAGCACACGTTGATGGTGTGGTTCGCCGTATCAGTGATCTCTCCCCAATTATTATACCAATTAGAGAGTTGGATTTATTATGTCATGAGTCCAACTCTTTGGTTGGCATAGCTTTTTGGGATAAGTTCAGAGCCTTTAAGTAATTTTACACTTTATATTCATATAGATACAAAAATGGACAACGCTGTTAAGCCATGAGTCACCCAAAAAAATAAGACTTGTCCGGGGACAGGGGGGTGTTTGTTCCAGAAGGCCTTACTTTATACTCTCTTATTGGAGATGTTCCAAATAAAAAAAGAGGACCGCAAATGCCGGCCCTCTTTTTTGCTCTCCTTCCTTTGCATGCCTTAGTCCATAGCATGGCACTTGTTGCAGAGCTGACGCTGATAGGAGGCGAACTTCGTTACGTTGTAGTCATAGTAGGCTTTTGATACCTCTATTAAGGTACGGCCATAGCCAGCGTCATTACCGGTCGGATATGCACCGGCGACGGTGATCGTCGCAACGTCCTTGTTCCATCTAAACATGGAACTCCAGCCGGACGCATGCGCCCTGTGGCAGGAGAGGCACATAATCGTCGCCGTTGCAGGCACGGTACCGGAGCCCGGGCCGTTCAGATTGGAATCGTCGGTCTGGGCATGGCTCTTCAGGGTGTTGATGTTGGCCGGGCTGTAGGTCTGGCCTTCTTCGAACGGAACGAGCGACAGGTACGAGGTGGTCGGGCTGCCGGACATATTACCTGTTTTCACATAGCTGTTGTAGTTGCCAATGACCGTGCCGCTCATGATCTGGTTCGTTGGGTGACGTTGGATGCCTGCCGTGATGTGCATGTCAGGATGGCACGTGCCGCAGAAATCGGATATACCGGAGCCGTAGGCCGTGCGGGTCTGGGTAAAGAACTCTGACCTGTTGTAGGTGCTGTTCGCAACTGCCACCGGCGGGGTGGCGGGGAAGGTCGCGGCGACAACAGTATCGCCGGCACGGAGCATGCGGTATACACCCGTTGACAACAGTTCGCCAGTGCTGGAAGTTGAAGGTAAGGCACCATACGAGCCTGAGGTCCAGATCGCCTGGCCGGACTTGGCATAGACGCCCGTGGTCAGCCAACGACCTTTACCATGCATGTCATGGCAGCTGGTGCAGGCGAGCTGGTTTGATGGGAACGTGCCGCCCGGGGCGGTTGGGTTATCGGTGTCAACAGTGTAACCAGTGCTGTAGCCAGAAGCAATAATGTTATGGCCGTGGGCCGGACCTAAATCGGTGGCTTGCGCTCCTAATACCGTGAAAATATAGGTCTTGTGCAGCCAGCCGAAGTCACCACCGGGACCCTGATTGGCTGGCGGCGTTCCAGCGGGCATATCTGAGTCTGCAGTAGCTACATGGTAGCTGGACTGGCCTGATACGCCATGGCAGTTCAGGCAGACCGAACTCGCATCAGCTGCTACCAGAAGGTTGGTGGTTACTGAATTGTGCATCTGGTGGCAACCCGTACAGTTGGCGACGCCGCCTTCATGGAACGCAAAGCTGATCCCGCTCAGCCCAAAAACCACCGCGACTGCAGCGACAAGGATAAGGCTTAATTTAGCGAGCTTCATATTACCCCCTCCTTCGTGTTCTCCGGTAGCCCGGCCGTCCCGCTTCCGGGATCCGCTGGCTTTGTGCCCCCACCTTGCGATGGGTTTACTCTTTTCGGAGGATCAATGTTGGTTTAATCCGACATGTTCAGAACGCCCCTGCTCACTGCTTTTGGCCGCTCACTTTTTATATTCTATTCCGGCTTTCACCCCCTTATGTAGTGGAATGGTATTTTCATTTGTAAATCAACCTGAAAACGCTGACACCCCGGTTCCCGCCCTGGGTGACATACACTTTGTCACTGCCGTCCACGGCAAGCCCCTCGGGGTTGATCAAATCACCTGGCCCGTTACCGCGGCCGCCGAATTCCATCAGGAACTGAGTCCCCTTGTCAAACACGCTGACGACGCATTTCAACTTGTCCGCCACCAGATAGTTCCCCTTGTTGTCCACTATGATGTTCGACGCAATCCCGAATTTCCCCGGGATGCTCCCCGGCTGGCCAAAGTTCTGCACCTTCCCCTCCGGAGAGAGCACGGTAGCACTGAACAGGACCGGAATGGTGAACAGCATGTTGCCCTCGCTGTCCACGCTGAAGCCGCCCATCTCGAGATCGGCCCGGTCCTTTTCCTTGAGATCAAGCAGAGGGATAAGGTCATAGGTCTTCTGCACCTGGCCGTTCCTATCGGTCACCGCAATCCTCAGAGTACGCGCGTCTGCAAGATAAAATTGTCCTTCCCGGTACGCCATGTGGTTCGGCGAAAACTTCCCATAGTCGGCAAAGTCGGCCGGGAGCCCGGCGAGCTCTATCCTCCCCGTCGGCTCTCCCCGGTAATTGCAGCGGATGATCACATACTCTCCCCTGTCATTGTAGGAAAGAAAGAAGATGGTGCCGTCCCGGTCCACCACAAGGGAGGTAAGCCTGCCGAGGCTGTTTTCTTCATTGAACCGGTAGATCTCCAGCCCGTTTTCATTGAATATCCTGACGACATTCTGATACACGATGTAGGCCTCGTTCCGGTCCTTGTCGACGAACATCCTCCCCCCTCCGATCAAAAAGGAGCCTGTGAAATCGGACAGCGTATACAGGAAGGATGCCTCAATGGCAGCTGCCAATGCCGGCAATGCAAGCATCGTAATGAGGGGGCAAATAGTTATGAGAAGCAAAAGGAAATATTTTTGGAGTCGCGCTCGCATACGAACATCCTGTAAAACTCGATATTTTATATTCGAACTCCGAAGACTTAAAGAATAAAAAAACCGAGCATACCTCAGGCTTTTACCTTCGGCAGCTCGGCCATCTCTGATTCAAGACCCGCCGCTTTCCGTCCCCCTCTCATGAAGGGTTTGGCTTTATCGGGCGATCTTATTTTTTAAAAAGAAATAAAATGCAACTTATATGTAAATTTTGGTAATAACCTCGAATATAAAAAAATAAAACTATAGATTTGTCGAATTTGTAAATATTAATATCTGTCAGATACATGAACACATGAATGCGAGTACGTAAAATTGCCCTTTTTTTTATTAATAGCATAAATTAAAGAAGAAGTATAGGGACAGGAAGGATGTTTTTCGGGTATTTCGTAAACTAGTAATAAAGAATGATATGTGCGAGAAGATTATCGAGAAAGATGAAGAGTGGAAAGTAAACTTTCTGAGTCACTTCCCCCCGATCGAAAGTTCTTTCACTCTAAGCGAGGGACTGCCGATCCTGCCGGAGAAGCGGAGATCGTTGCCTACGGCATCGACGTCCTTCATGAGGTCGAGGATATTTCCCGCGATGGTTATCTCTCGCACAGGATAGGCCTTCTTCCCGTTCTTTATCCAAAACCCAGTCGCGCCTACAGAAAAATCGCCTGATATGGGATTGGCTGTATGAGCGCCCATGATCTCCGTGACCAGCAATCCCTTGTTTGCAGAACTCATAAGCTCGTTTAAAGAATTTTGCCCCGGTTCAACATACAGGTTCGTCACACCGACGCCCGGAACGCCCTTGAACCCGCCGCGCATGCCGTTTCCCGTTGACACGGTCTTGTCCTTGTTCGCGGTATACGTATTGTAAAGGAACATCGCGAGCCTGCCCTTCTCAATGACCGTTTTCTTTTTCATCGGCACGGTCTCGTCGTCCGACGGCGCTGTCCCAAGCCCGCCATCCAGGAGACCATCGTCGATAACGGTTATGAGCGGCGATACGACTTCTTTGTCTAACTTGCCGATAAAGAGCGATTTCTTCTTCTGCACATTCTCTGCCGAGAACCCGGAGGCCATGATCGACAAGAATTCCCCCGCCACTTCCGCTTCAAGTATCACCGGCGTCCTTGACGGAGTCAATGTGTCTGGCACCGAGCAGGTCAAGCGCCTTCCTCGCCGCACGCCTCCCGACCTCCTCGATCAGGAGCTTGTGATAGAACCTTTTCACATCAAAATCAGACCCTGCCTGCGATTCGCCCTTGTCTTCGGCAACTACCTCGATGCTTGAAGAGGCAGCCGTTCCTCGGTATGAGACGTTACGCTCCGTTTGTGTTCATGATCAGCGTTTCGGATTCTGAAAAACTCGCTGATGCTTTGCGGATTCGTTTTATCCTTGGATCAACGGCAAATGCTTCACGCTCCATGGCCATGACCCGGTCGATCTTTTCCTTCTCCGTCAAGGCGACCATGTCAGGATCGTGAATTCCAACGGAGCTGTATGCTGCGGAGGGACGCCTGGGAATAGAGTGAAACTCGATCGGGTTCGGTGTTCCGTGCGTTCGTGACCGCTGCCTGTACGAGTATCATGAGCGCAGGCTCCGAGAGATCGGTTGTAAAGGCAAACCCCATTCTCCCGTTCATGAGCACGCGGAGACCTGCGCCGATGTCCCGAGCGCGGTCGAAGGCATCGACCTTCTGATCTTTTACTTCGATGACCGTAGACATGTAAGAACGGAGAAAGACCTCGGCTGCATCGGCCTTGAGGTCTCTGGAGAGAGATAGGATTTTCTCGGCAATTTGGTTGTCCATGAAATAACTGAACAGCTTCAACCGCAAAGGTGCATAAGGATACTTATCTTAATGCACTTATAAACCGTGGAATTTTCTTTCCTTTGCTGCCTTCGCGCCATCGCGGTTGATTCTTTTTATTTTTTCTACGCCCTTATTGGTTGAGGAATTTGAGTCTTACTCGAAGTAGCTCGCCGACGCCGTGTCCGACTCCCACACGGTGACGCTGGCGACTTCGAGGTTGTCGTCGTTGATCTTCTTGGTCATGGTTGTCGTAGATCCACTTGGCCAGGTTCTCAGATGAAGGGTTGATCTGGGTGAAAGGAAAAATGTCGTTCAGAAAGGTATGTTCGAGCTGGTCGAGCACCTCGCGAAGCGACTTTTTGAGGTCATGAAAGTCGATGGCAAGTCCCTGCTCGTCCAGCCGTTCCGCGGTCACGGCCACGGTCACGCGCCAGTTGTGACCGTGCAGCTTCTCGCACTTGCCCTGATAGCCGCGCAGTTGATGGGCTGCCGCGAATTTGGATTCAACCATGAGCTCATACATTGTGAAAAAATAATAAGTGATACGAATCCAAATGTCAATAAATAAAAAAAACGGCATCATCTTCGTTTATTCTTCAATCCTGAAACTCTCAGCGCATGCCTAGCTCTCGCAGCAAAGAGAGCACAGCAGAAATATTTCTTGCAAAAGTTGATTTTTTCAGATATGATTTTAATTAATGGAAGTACTGAAGGAAGAGTCAAGCAAGCCATCGAACCGCAGTTCCTTTCGCAGGCTCAAGCAAGCGGCGTCACACTCCGTATCGGCCAGATGAACAAAACCGAGCATGAAGGGATCATTCGTGACATCGGCCGTTATGAGATCAATCTCGAAGTGAACGGCAAGATCGTCACTATCCTGAAGCAGGAGATATCCTATCTGACCGCCGCTCAGCCCGTCCTCACGTTTCCTGCCCGGTCTTCATCACAGGGATCCGCGGATCAACCGACGCTATCCGCCGATTCTGCTACAGGCAGGCCGAACATCCAGCAGGAATTTCTCGACAAAGCCATCAAGGAAAATCAGCTCCTCACCCTCTTCCTTATCAACGGGCAGCGTATCAAGGCAAATATCGAAGCATACGACAATTTCACCATTCTGCTCAAAGAAGGCGGCAGACAGCACCTGTACTACAAGCACTCGATTACCACGATCAATCGTTAGAGGTGTACCCATGGAAACAAATCTCCTCGATAGAATGCTGAACACTTACCAGGACGGCACAGACTCCCGTGACCGTGACTCTCCAGAACAAGATCCGCGTTTCAGGAAGGATCAGGGCCTTCGACAGTTACGTCATCATCATGGAAGGCCAGAAACGGGAGATCCTGTACCGCCATGCGGTCTCCTCACTTAGCCCTTCTATCCAGGAAGAACAGAGACGTCCTGCCCGCCTCACAGCAAACCCACGCAAGTCAGGACAACACCTCAGACCGGCGAAGGCTTTCCACGAAGCCGAGGACAGCTCATCTCCAGAGACGCTGTCCACATCTGCCGGCGAACAGAGCATCAACAACAGCATGAAGGACGGACTCCTCAAATGGATGCAGGAACAGAAGGCGGCAAAATAGCATGAATCGCCGCAGCACGGCGCTCGCGACCGCTTCAGGGCTGCTCCTGGTCGTTGCTTTCCCTACGCTCAATCTCCACTTGCTCGCCTGGATCGCTCTCGTCCCGCTTTTCTTCGCCCTCAGCGGACAGAGCGTCGAAGAACGGTTTTTGGCTCGGCGGGATCACCGGGATCGTATATTTCGCCGGCACCGTCCACTGGGTCACGAACTCAGTGCACTTTTACGGCGGCATTCCGCTCATCCCGGCGTCGCTCATCACGCTGCTCCTCTGCGCCTATCTGGCGCTCTATCCCGCGCTCTTCGGCGCCGCTGTTGTACATCTCAGGAAGTACTCATCCTTCGATCCTCTTTTTCATCGCGCGCCTGCCTCTGGACCGCGCTCGAGCTCGCGCGTACCTACGTCTTCAGCGGCTTCCCCTGGTCGCTGCTCGGCTACTCGCAGTACCTCGCTCTGCCCGTGATCCAGGTAGCGGACATCACCGGCGTGTACGGCGTTTCGTTCCTGATCGTTCTGGTCAACGCTGCTATTGCTGAATTCATCATGGACAGAAAGAAGTATCCCCGTCCTTGTTATTGCTGCAGTCACCTGGTGCTCGTGCTGGGCTATGGGCTTATGCAGCCTTCACGTCCCGGAGAACATCGGCGGTATCACGGTCTCCGTGGTGCAGGGGAACATCGAACAGGACAAGAAGTGGGACCCAGCCTACCAGACGGAAGTGCTCGCTGTCTATACGCGACTCACGCAGGAAGCGCTGCAGGCAGCATCCCGATCTCGTAATCTGGCCTGAGACCGCCACCCCCTTTTATTTCAACGGGGAAGGACCGACGTGACAGCGCACTGCGCGAGGACCTTACGTCGTTCGTGAGAAAGAATGGCGTCCCGCTCCTGTTCGGAAGCCCGACCTATGAGATCAGACCAGGAAGGGTCGTTCACCTCAGGAACTCAGCGTTCCTGCTCTACGACGGACGGTACGGTCGGGGCGGTGTATCACAAGCTCCACCTTGTACCGTTCGGTGAATACGTGCCGCTCAAGAATGTCCTGTTCTTTGTCGAGAAAATGGTCCAGGCCATCGGCGATTTCGAAGCAGGAAACGATTATACAGTCATGACCATTGCTCCGCGTGGTCCGGGCAGCGCAAACGATGTGAAGCTGAGCACGGTCATCTGCTACGAGATTATCTTTCCGGACCTCATCAGGAGGTTTGTCGACCGCGGGGCAGCTATCATCACAACGATCACGAACGACGCGTGGTTCGGCAGGACCGCGGCACCCTATCAGCACTTTTCCATGGCTGTGTTCCGCGCCGTGGAAAACCGTGTGCCTGTGGCCCGTGCCGCCAACACCGGTATTTCCGGATTTATAGATGCAAAAGGCAGGATCCTCGATACATCGGCCATCTTCACCGAAGCGCACCTCACCCACACTTTGGCACTGGGAGGCGCCAAAACCTTTTACACGAGATATGGCGATGTTTTTTCCTACCTGTGTTTGCTCGCAAGCATATTTCTCCTGGCAAAACCCTTCCTGAGATTTCCTTGACCGAAGGGTATCGCCCGGCCAATCGATACCAGTTCAATGATTTTGAGGCACGAACAAGGAAGAGGGGCTGCTTGTGTTGGACTTTGATTTTTTTTTACTCTATGGTATAATCACAACACGTACACTTCCTGAGAAAGCAATGTTCTCTCACGAATAGAGATGGCGGCTTAATTCCACCATCCCTTCAGAATGATGTGCACCGGCGAAAGGAGTCGGCTGCTTTCTTTAACGGAATAAACAGGGGACAGCGCGTGCAGGGCGTGTCAGTTTTTGCCTCCCTGTCCCCCATCAAGCACTTAGGAGACTTGCATGCTTTTAGAAGACTTGAAGCGCGAACTAGACAGCGTCAGGAACAGGATAGAGACCCTGCGGAGGCATCTTTGACACCCCTGCCAAGGAAGCGCGATTAGCCGAACTTACCCGCCTCATGGAAACCTCTGGCTTCTGGGACAATAAAGACAAAGCCAATACGACACTCAAGGAAAAATCATCGATCGAACGGTCGCTCAAGGATTGGGGAGCCCTTGCGAAACGCCTGAGCGATCTCGAGGCCATGGCCGATCTTGCCTCGGAAGAAGGAGGCGAGTCCATGCATGCGGAAATGGAGCGTGAGATTGCATCGATGCTGAAGGACATAACCTCTGCAGAGATCTCAGCGCTCCTCTCCGGGGAGCAGGACGCTTCGAACGCCATCGTCTCGATCCACCCCGGCGCGGGCGGCACCGAGGCCCAGGACTGGGCAGAGATGCTGATGCGCATGTACCTGCGCTGGGCTGAGAAGCGCGGTTATAAGACCGAGATCCTCGACTATCAGAACGGTGAAGAGGCGGGCGTCAAATCCGTCACGTTCACCGTCTCGGGCGACTATGCCTACGGCAAGATGAAGGCCGAGGCCGGCGTACACCGCCTCGTCCGCATCTCGCCCTTTGACGCGAACAAGCGCAGACACACTTCCTTTGCCTCGGTCTATGTGTATCCCGAGGTGGAAGAAGACATCGATATCGTGATCGACGAAAAGGACCTGCGCATCGACACCTACCGCGCCTCGAGCGCCGGCGGCCAGCACGTGAACAAGACCGACTCGGCGGTCCGCATCACCCATCTGCCCACGAACATCGTGGTGCAGTGCCAGAACGAGCGCTCCCAGCTCAAGAACAAGAACGTGGCCATGAAAGTGCTGCGGTCGCGTCTGTATGAGTTGCGGAAAAAAGAACATGAAGAGAAGCTCGGCAAGCTGGTGAGCGAGAAGAAGGACATCGCCTGGGGAAGCCAGATCCGGTCGTACGTGTTCCAGCCCTACCAGATGGTGAAGGACCACCGCACCGGCGTGGAAGTCGGGCAATGTGCACGCCGTGATGGACGGCGATATCGAGCAGTTCATCGATGCATATCTCATCTCTGCGAGCGGCAGGGGAACTACATTGGAAGACAAAAGTCTACTATCGTCAATCGGACGGGGAGAGGCGTAAGACGGAAAGCCATAATATTATTTTGCCGCGATTTACTCCTCACGTCTCATACCTTCCTGATCGTCATATCCCTATCATCTGCGGCGATCGGGCATCAACATATTTCTTAACCCCCTGATACAATGCTTCGGCGATACTCTGCCGGTACGCGTCCTGCCGCAGCATGCTTCTCTTCATCAGGGTTGCTGATAAACCCGACCTCGGCAAGGATGCTCGGCATCTCCGTGTTGATCAGCACATAAAAGAACGCCCGCTTCACGCCGAGATTCACCACCTGTCTTTGCACCGGCTTCACGGTGCCCACCAGCGACCCCTGCACCGCATGAGCAAGCTGGAGGGATTCTTCCATCTTGTCATCCTGCTTGAGATCCTTCGAATATCTTGTCGAGCTCCGAATCTAGCTCGCTCAATCGTTTCGTCGACATGGCGTTCTCTCGCGCTGCGGTCGCCATGGCTTCGCGGTCCGAGGCCCGGAGGCCCTGAATGTACGTCTCAATGCCCCGGGCCTTTCGCTTTCGGTTCGCATTCACATGAATGGAGACAAACAGGTCCGCGCCCCTTGACTTGGCGATGAACGGCCGTTGTTCCAGCGGAATGAACACATCTTTGTCACGAGTCATTACCACCTTGCACCCGAGTCGCTCCTTGACCAGGACGGCCAGCCGCTTGGCGATGTCGAGCGTGATCGTTTTTTCCTTCAGTCCGCTCTTTCCGATCGCTCCCGGATCATGTCCCCCGTGACCGGCGTCGATGGCAATGGTCTTTATCTTGAGCCCCATCTGCCGGGAAAGAGATAGTTTTTCTCCATCGTTATTTTTCACTGCGGGAACGCTGTAGCAGGGGGGCGTGGTCGTGGCCTGTATGGTTCTGCTGTTGGCTCTGCTTTAGGCTCGTCCGGTATTCTCCTGTTGCAGCTGCGTGCCCGACTCTAGGCTCGTTACCTGGGGTTCTGCTGTTACCTACCGCCTTCGCCGGTCACATCGATCACGAGACGCTCGGGGTCGTGGAGCGGGAACGCGGCATAGCTCTTGATGCTCGCGAGATCAAGCACGACCCGCACGATGTCCGGAGCGTACTGGCTGGCGCGCACCTGTTTCAGGATCCCGTCATTGACCGGCAGCGGGTCTTTATCGAGCGAATCGCTCGACCCGGGCATTCAGAAGATCAAAGACCAGCCGGTCGGGATTTTTGAGTTCCTGCGCCTGAAACCTGACCGGTCTGTTCTGATCGATCACGATGCGGCGTATATGCCCCTCCCGACCAGTACCGGATGTTCTTGCACCACGCCGGCCGGTTTTGTCTTTCCCGCGAAGCAAGCACCGGCACGGGCATCTTTCTTGATCTCCGGTTCCGTCTTTTCTGGTTTCGCGCACGGAAAGGCCGAGCCGCGTCTTTGCCTTGCCGGTCCAGGTGCTGTCGGGGTAAACCTCGGCAAGCTTGGCGTAGGTCTCTGATGCAAGGCGCTGTTCTTTTTGTGATCAAGGGAAAGTTCGATGACACGATAAAGCGCTTCAGGCGCCTTGGCATGTTTCGGATAGGCGGACTGGCATTTTCCGTTGCACCTGTATGGACGTCGTCCAGGTCCCGGGAATATTTGTTGAACTGGTAGAGCTCCAGATAGATGCCCGCCCGGTCAAAACAGGCATCTGCTGCACTCGGGCTTTTGGGATATTTCTTTTCCACCAGCTCGAAGGTGCGGATGCAGTCCATCCAGTAGGAGCGGTATTTCTTTTTCTTTGGGGATTTTCTGAGGTCTGCCAGGCGCTGGCAGGCGATAGTATACTTATGCCCGGCCTCGGTATTGTAAGACGGGTATGCGGGTGCGGTAACAAGCAGCAGGATGGCGCAAGCCATGAAGGCCGCGATACATGAACGGCCGCGTTTCATCATAATTTTCCTGATGTTTTTTAACCGAATTAGCGCGGATATGTCAATAAAAAAAGGCCCCGGAGTTCCGGGGCCGGTATGTCTCCGGTCTAACAGCGTCATTGTGACAGACTATTCTGACGCTGCCTTGGCGGTCTCGACAAGCTTCGTGAAGCCTGCCGGATCGGTGATCGCCAGATCGGCAAGGATCTTACGGTCCAGAGCTACACCGGTCTTGGTAAGACCGGCGATGAACCTGCTGTAGGACACGCCGTTCAGCCTGGCCGCCGCATTGATGCGCGCGATCCAGAGCCTGCGGAAATCCCTCTTCCGGGCCTTCCGGTCACGGTATGCGTACTTGAGCGCACGGTCCACCGCTTCGGTAGCACTGCGGAACAGTTTCGATTTTGCTCCCCAGTACCCTTCGGCCAGGTTGAGCACTCTTTTTCTTCTGGCCCTTGTCTTGGGGCCGCCTTTTGCTCTCGGCATTGTTTCTTCCTCCTTAAATCATGATGCACGATTCCAGTGGATCACGATGCTACAACAGCATCAGTCTGCCATTCATCCTGCATCTCTCGGCATCGTCTGAATCCTGAATCTATAATCGTGACTTTACTTGACCCGTACGGAAGCATCTGCTTGACATTTTCCAGATTGTCCTTGGTCACCTCCACCGCACCGGTCAGGCGTCTCTTGCGCGTAGCGTTCTTGCCGGACAGCAGATGGCCCTTCCAGCCCTTGCGCCTCATGACCTTGCCCGTGCCCGTCACTTTCAGCCTCTTGGCCGCGCTCCGCTTGGTCTTCAATTTTATCTTTGTCTTGATCTTTGCCTTTGCCTTTGCCATTTCTTTTCCCCTTCCGAATCTCAAGTTTTTCCACTTCCTGTATAATAACAACGGAAGGACGCCCTTCCGTGGCATCGCTCATTGTTCACAGCGTACTGCTACTTTTTTGTCGCCGCTTCTTTTGCCTTGGCCCCAAGCAGCATCGTCATGTTCCTGCCTTCCATGCGGGGCGGCTGTTCAACGACGGCATCGTTCTGCAGGTCATTCACGATGCGGTCTAGCACTGCCCTGCCATGCGTCGTGTGGGCCATTTCCCTGCCGCGGAACATGACGGTCACTTTGACCTTGTTGCCCTCTTCAAGGAACCGCTTGATGTTGTTCGTCTTGAACTGGACATCGTGATCGTCGGTCCGCGGCCTCAGCTTGATTTCCTTAACGACAATGACGCTCTGATGCTTCTTGGATTCGTGGGCCTTCTTGGCAAGCTCGTACTTGTACTTCCCGAAGTCCATGATGCGGCAGACCGGCGGCTTTGCCGTGGGCGCCACCTCCACCAGGTCGAGCCCGGCTTCTTCGGCCCTTTTGATCGCATCCCGGGTGTCCAGGATCCCGAGCTGTTCGCCGTCCGCAGAGATGACGCGGACCTCCTTCACCTTGATCATGAAATTGATTCTTGTCGTAATTTTACTGATAAACAATCACCCCCTTATCAGTTCAGTTGAAGTACTTTTTTCTCTGAATGAGTCTTTTGAATGCTGCTGACAAATTCATCAAGCGGCATCACGCCGAGGTCCTTTCCCCCGCGCTCGCGCACCGCCACTGCGTTCTGCTGCACTTCCTTGTCCCCCACCACAAGGATGTATGGCACTTTTTCCAGCGCGGCCTCGCGGATCTTGAACCCGATCTTTTCCGACCGCGCATCGAGCTCGGCCCTGATCCCTGCGGCAAGCAGCTTGTCTCGCACGCTCTTGGCATAGTCGAGCTGCTTGTCGGTGATCGACACCACCTTCGCCTGCACCGGCGCGAGCCAGACCGGGAATGCGCCCGCATAGTGCTCGATCAGCATCCCGAAGAACCGTTCGATCGATCCCAGAAGCGCCCGGTGGATCATATAGGGCCGGTGCGCCTGGTTGTCCACGCCGATGAAGTTCATGTCGAACCGCTCCGGCATCGTTGAAGTCGAACTGGACCGTGGAACACTGCCAGAGCCTACCCAGGGCGTCCTTGATCTTGATGTCGATCTTCGGACCGTAGAAAGCGCCGCCGCCTTCGTCCATCTCGTATCCGAGATCCGACCTTGTCGGCTGCGACCTTGAGGGCCTGTGTTGCCTGCTCCCACATGGTATCGTCGCCAACGGACTTTTCCGGCCGCGTGG
The DNA here is from genome assembly GCA_963705595.1 of Nitrospirota bacterium. Classification (GTDB taxonomy): domain Bacteria; phylum Nitrospirota; class UBA9217; order UBA9217; family UBA9217; genus DASPSR01. The sequence goes on from CAVPKD010000002.1 coordinate 234,003, forward strand.
CGATATAGGCCTTGAAGTCGTCGAACCCGAAGGTCCTGAGCATCTTGCACCGACGAACTCGATGACCCGGATGACCTCTGTTTCCATCTCCTCGGGCGCCACGAAGATATGCGCGTCGTCCTGGGTGAAGCCGCGAACGCGAAGCAGGCCGTGCAGCACGCCGGAACGCTCGAACCGGTACACCGTGCCAAGCTCGGCGTACCGCAGCGGCAGTTCGCGGTATGAACGGAGCTTGTTCTTGTAGATCATGATGTGGAACGGGCAGTTCATCGGCTTCACGTAAATACTCCTGCCCTTCCACTTCCATGGACGAATACATGTTCTCCCGGTAAAAACCGAGATGGCCCGACGTCTCCCACAGGTTCGCCCGGCCGACATGGGGAGAGAACACAAAATCGTAGCCGTTCTTCTGATGCTCGTCGCGCCAGAAGTCCTCGATGGTCTTCCGGATGAGCGCGCCCCGGGGATGCCACAGGACGAGCCCGCCGCCCACTTCATCGGACACGGAGAACAGGTCCAGGTCCTTGCCGAGCTTCCGGTGGTCCCTGCGCTTGATCTCTTCGAGCCGCGTGATGTACGCATCAAGCTCATCCTTGGCCGGGAACGAGATGCCGTAGATGCGCTGCAGCATCTTGTTCTTCTCGCTGCCGCGCCAGTAGGCGCCGGCGATCGAGAGGAGCTTGAAGGCCTTGATCTTCGACGTCGACGAAACATGCGGCCCGCGGCAGAGGTCGGCGAAATCGCCCTGCTCGTAGATCGAGATCGGTCGTCGTCGGGCAGCTCGTTGATGAGCTCTACCTTGTACGTCTCGCCTCTGTTGTTAAAGAACGCCAAGGCATCGGCCTTGGAAAGTGTTTTTTCTCGTGATCGGCGTTGCCGCCTTGGCCAGCTCCGCCATCTTCTTTTCTATCTTCACGAGGTCCTCGGGCGTCAAGGGACGCTCGAGATCAAAGTCGTAGTAAAACCCTTCTTCGATCGCCGGACCGATGGCGAGCTTCGCCTGCGGAAAGAGCTGCTTTACCGCGTGCGCCATGAGGTGCGAAGTACTGTGCCAGTACACTTCGCGGCCCTCCGGCGCGCTAAAGGTAATGATCTCTATCGCGGCATTGTGTTCAACGGGGACGTTGAGATCCTGAAGTTGACCGTCTACTTTGATGGCAAGCGCGTCTTTCGCGAGGCGAGAGCCGATTTTCTCGGCAACTTCCTGACCGGTGATGCCCGCTGGCATACTTTTCTGCCTGACCGTCAGGCAGCCTGAGTTGTATTTCACTCATAGATAGATGACATGGTCTTTGTATCAATAATGGTAGGCCCGGGCGGTTTCGAACCATCGACCTCTACCGTGTCAAGAGGTGAAAGGGCATAGGTCAGGTTCTCCTGCCCTTACCTATTCGTGCTCTTCCATTGTAGTTACTGTGACGCTTGGCGAAGGCTATTTCCGTGTATTCCCCTGTTTTTCTGACCTCTATTGACAAATGAACTGTACACAACGGAATAATTTAAAGGAAATGACACAGGTTGTCAAGCATAAATAACTGAAAACGCCCGTGGAAACCGGGTGCCTTCTTTTTGTAAGGAGTAAGGGAATTGCGCGGAACGCGGCGAAAAAGTCGTTCAAACCTGGCTCACCCCTTGATTCCCCGTTTGAGTATCTCCCAATCCACCATGTGCTCTATGGGAGCCAGGTCGTCAGTGAGCGGTTTGTACCTGTTGTCGAATACGCTCTCCCTGAAGTTCACCTGGCTGTACTGGGCAATGCCCCGAAGTTCCGTCCCGCCCGCCCCTGCGAGCAACGTGAAATCGATGCTCCTGTCAGATGCGAGCACGACGTTATCAACAGAACCCGGGATCCTGAGCCGGTATACGTGACCGAACACGAGGAGGAGCGTGTTACTGATACTCTGAATGAGCGGCGAGTCCTCTCGTGCCGAGGATACGTTCATGGCGACAATGCCGTCATCGGAAAGCCCCTTCTTCACCTGGCTGAAGAACTCTCTCGTCGTCAGGTGAAACGGGATGTAGACCTGCTGCGTGTAGGCGTCGATAACGACGATGTCGTGTTTGCTTTCTCCCTGCTCCACGAATATGCGCCCGTCCTGATTGTATGTCCTCACCGCGTCGCTGAGTGCGAAGTAGCTCCGGGCAATTTGTATCACCTTCGGGTCTATTTCCACACCGTCAATGGCAATGTTCGGGTGAAAGTAGTGGAGTTGGTTTGCTATGATTCCCCCGCCGAGGCCGATGATCAGTGCGCTTTTGGGGGCCTCTCGAAAGAGGAACGGAAGGAGCGAATAGTAGTCATAGTAGTAGTTGAGTCCCGTGAGGACGCCTTTCTTGTTGGCAACCGTTTGGAAACCTGCCGCATCGTTGTACGCAAGGTAGCGGAAAGATCCTCTGTCAAGGACCTCGATATACTGGTAGGCTGACTCCGTCGCGTAGATCGTTCCGGGGGTCTCCCGCAGGGACGGGAGCGGCAAGAGGAACGGCACGGCCACCGCTACCGAAAGAAGCGCGTTCCTCCTGCTGGCAAAGCCCAATGCGGTCACGACGAAAAGCACTGCCGCAAAAAACATGATCGTCCTGCCCGTGCCCCACGTCGGGATGAAGACCAGGATAGGCAGAAATGTGCCCACGACGCTCCCGATGGTGGAGATCCCAAAGATGCGCCCGGCTGAGTCACCCTCGTGGCCGCTCTGAGCAATGATCCGTATGAGGAACGGGCTCGTCATGCCCATGACCACGATTGGCGGGGAGAACAGAAGCGTTATGGCAGAGAGCGAACCGAAAAATATGAACGAAAAGGACGAATTGAGGTTCGCCATGAGCGATGCGAGCCACCGGACAATGGGTGACGCCACAAAAGGGAGCGCGAGGAGAAAAACGCAGGCGGCCAGGAGAAGCTTCAGGAGGATGTCGAGCCGTGGCTTCCGGTCCGCGAGTTTTCCCCCGATAACATAACCGGCCGACAGGGCGATCATGATAATGCCGATGATATTCGTCCAGACAAAAGTGGAAGTCCCGAAGAACGGCGCCATGAGCCGGGATGCGCAAAGTTCAACGGCCATGATGCACATGCCGGAGAAAAAAGCGAGCACGTAAATGTACCGTGATGTAATGTTCATTGCACGAGGCGCGGGGCCTCTGCTTTGTTGCGGGCCATTGCACTCCATCTTCTCACCCTATCCTTCCCGGGCTTCTCGTTCTCCCACATCTGATCATCTGTCAGAATTATACAAGGTTGAATAGCCGTTCTTCATCGTCTCACCCGCCGGGTTGACAGCTGGCGTGGCTTGCACGATTATAAGACCATGAAGCAAGAGCAGGATGTTTCGAGGAGTTTCGCCACGGTAACGGAACGGGCCCAAAACTACCAATTTACACTTCCACAATCTTAGGTACACGTTTGCGAGTATACTGACAGTGGCGGAGATTGATTTGACCACAGTGATGGTACTTTTGGGCCACAATAATAGAAAAATGACTCTACACTCTGCTTACCTTGCCCCAAAACACATGAAAAACGCTGTAACCGTGTTAAATTTCCTCTTAAAAAGGAGCCTTCCGCTGTACACAACCAGCATACTGTAAAAAACCGGCACACGAGACAGAAAAGGAGTCAGCCTCTGTCGGCTAACTCCTTGTTTCTAATGGTAGGCCCGGGCGGTTTCGAACCGCCGACCTCTACCGTGTCAAGGTAGCGCTCTCCCCCTGAGCTACGAGCCTGTTTCTGTTATGTAACGGATAATTTTATGAAATTTGGGGATGTTTGTCAAGAATAAAAACCCTGTTTGCACTATCTTCGGAATTTAATAATGTAGTGAACCTGCATTACTCCACGTTCCGGAAATCGGCTCCGTGTTTTTTCAAAAACAATGATGGGATAAAGAAAAAGCCGGTCTTGTTTGACCGGCTCTAACCATCTGATTTTATGGTGCCCCTGGGGTGACTCGAACACCCGGCACGCGGTTTAGGAAACCGCTGCTCTATCCACCTGAGCTACAGGGGCGATTCAATTGCGGATTTCGGATTGCGGAATACAGATTTGGTATCAATTCGCAATTTTCATTCCGCAATCCGCAATCGTTACAGCATTCCTTCCAGGTCTATCTTCTTCCGCTTGGTGATAGCCCGGAGCTTATTGAGCGCCTGCGTCTCGATCTGCCGGACCCGCTCCCTCGTGATCCCGAACTCCTTGCCGATGCTGTCCAGGGTCTTTGGCTCGCCGTCATTCAGTCCGAATCGCAGCTCAATCACTTTCCGCTCGCTCACCGAAAGCTGCTGGAGCCATTCTTCGATATGCTCCCGCCTGCGGATATCGTCGGAAAAACTCGCCGGGGATAGGGCGTTGTTGTCCTGGAGGATGTCCTTAAGGGTATCCTCCTCCTGGTCGCCGATGAGCATATCTAGTGAGTATGTTTCCCGCACGACCTGCGAAATGCTCCGCACCTTATCGACGGTAACGCTCATCTTCTTGGCGATCTCTTCTATCTGCGGTTCACGCCCCAGTGACTGTGTCAGCTGGCGAACGGCGCGCATATAGGAATTGACGATCTCGGCAATATGGACGGGAAGGCGTATCGTCCTTGTCTGATTGACGATCGCCCGTTCTATGGACTGCTTGATCCACCACGAGGCGTAGGTGCTGAACTTGAAACCTCGTTCGTACTGGAACTTCTCCACGGCCCTGATGAGGCCGAGGTTTCCTTCTTCAATGATATCCGAAAACTGCAATCCCCGGTTGATGTATTTTTTCCCGATCGCCACAACAAGCCGGAGGTTCGCTTCGATCATCTTGGCGCGGGCGTCCTCGTCGCCCTGTTCGATCCTTTTTGGCCAGTTCCTGCTCCTGCTCGAAGGTGAGAAGCGGGGTCTTCCTGATTTCCTTGAGGTAATACTTGATGGCATCAAGACCCTTCTGGGACGGAGCCCCTTCAGAGGTCTCTTCTGACGTTTCATCGGGTGAGCCATTACTTCTGTTTAATTTTTCAACTTCATCCTTTTCCTCAAGTTCCTCACTGTAGGACTCGGCGCCCATCAGATCGTCAACTGGTCTTTCCCTCTCACTCATGAACACCTCATCGGGCAGAAAAATAAAGAATGTATAGGTGCTCCATTTATTCTGTCGTACCATAAAAACTGGTTTGACATGCTGTTCCTCTCTTGACCATCCTGCCGCTTACCTGTCCGTCGGCAGCCATCGATCTCCCCAAGGCAGCGTACCGTGTAAGTCGCGGTCAAGAAAATACCTCTATAGGTGTCTGCTGTTATTTGATGGTTGACTTAGCAGAAAGAATGGTCGGGGCGAGAGGATTTGAACCTCCGACCCCTTGGTCCCGAACCAAGTGCGCTACCAGGCTGCGCTACGCCCCGACAGAGTCGTATATTATACTATCTTTTTCTGTCTGTCAACGAACATTCTTCTGTTGGGCTTTGATAAAATTGTCAAAGGCCTCCTGATAATAATCTTTTCTGGACTTGATCGCAGCGGGAACCCTTTTTTCGTAAAGCTCGCGTCCTTCATCCACATCGTTCTTCAGAAGTTCATAGAATGTCCCGTTTTTCAGACCGTCGATCACCGCATCCTGATTATAAAGGGCGACATCTGATACAATGATCCGTGCAAAGCGGCGCGCCTTCTCTACCGCCTCAGGGTCCGTTTCATCCACCCTTGGCATGTCGCACTCGTCCTTCTGAAAGATGGAGGCATCAAGACTGAACGATTCCGGTATTATTGCTGACAGATCATGACTTTCCGCATGGCCTGTTTTTCGGACCGGTGCGGCTATGTCCTTCGGCTCTGCATTGTCCTGTTCCAGTCTCGTCAGGGTATCAGGCCTGAGAAAAGACGGCTCAAACTCTCGCGCCGGAGGTCTGGACATTTCAGGAAGTTCGCGCTGGTGCGGCTTTTCGGCAGCACCCGGAATAGGGGTGTTCCGTTCAGGGGCAATCAGCTTGCGAAGCTTGACCGGAAGGTAGTCCGGGATATGGTGCTTTTCGATATAATCATCAGCGCCATAAAGGCTGTCAGGAGTGCGTTTATATCGTCTCATGTCGTAGACGGACGAGAGGAGCACGATTTTGATATCACCGGTATCCTTGTCCCCCTTCAGCCGTTCACACACTTCAAAACCGTATATACCCGGGATGCCGACATCGAGCACCAGGGCTCTCGGTCTTTTCTCCGTGGCCTTTTTCAGGGTCTCAAGCCCGTCAGCGGCGGTATCCACGGCGAATCCTTCATCAACTAGAACCGTGCGGACCATATTCCGGACAACCTCGCTGTCGTGCGCCACAAGCACAAGCGGGGCGGCCCCTGACAGGACAGGCTTCCGTTTCGGTACAGGAGATTCCCTCTCCTCCCCTTGCGTTTTATGAACCGAGAGGATGTTCCCGCACCGTGGACAACGGACCTTTACGCCCTGCGTGCCGACCTTGGCGTCATCAATCTTGAGCTTTGCGCCGCATTCACACGGGACAATCATAGCTAGTCGTCACTCCTCCTGCTCCACCAAGGAACATCTCGTCGTTTAAATATCCCTATCAACAGAATCCCCGCCAGGAAACCCCCGATATGTGCGTACCAGGCAACTCCTCCGCCAGTACCGGCCGAAAGAAATGCATTCAAAAACTGAAGCACGAACCAGAATCCCAGAACGAACATCGCGGGCACTTCTACCGTTCTTATATACAAACCGAACGCTATCAGGGTAAGCACCCGAGCCCGGGGGTACAGGAGGAGGTATGCACCCAGCACGCCTGAGATGGCGCCGCTCGCTCCGATCATGGGCACCGTCGAAGCCGCGTTGGCGACCGCGTGGGTATACGCAGCGATAATTCCACAGAGAAAATAGAAAACGATGAATCGAATGCGGCCCATGGAATCTTCCACGTTGTTCCCGAAGATCCAAAGGTAAAGCATATTGCCCGCGATATGCAGGAACCCACCGTGCAGAAACATAGAGGTGAAGAGGGCGGCCCCGGCAGGCACGGCATAGGAGACCTCCGGAACGCGTGAGAAAAGCCTCTTCGGTATCAGGGCAAAAGAGTCTACAAAAATCTCACCAGCCTGCGGCCCGAGCACCAATTCGTAGAGAAATACTGCGATGTTCAGGACGATGATGATCAGGGTAACAATTGCAAACCGCTCTGTGGGATTAATGTCCTTGATCGGTATCAAACATCAACTCCGTTTTTCACTCTGAAGCCTGTGTCATTGCAGGAAAATGACATGATCACTCGTGCGGTTCCCTGCCATGCGGCTATATAACAGCTCGCCTCAAGATACAAGAAAAAGCATTGTTTGTCAATAAAATGAAAGAAAATGCGAAGGGAAGGCGAGGATTAAAGAAAGTACTGATCGAGGTTGATTTTCATCCTGATCGGATCTACGGCACCTGTTATTGAGCGCATACACTGACGGCGTTGAGGATGCTACCGGGCCGGGCTGGAACACACTTCGGCGCCGCGCTTCAAAGCGTTCTCGTTTAGAGGGATCAGCGAATGTCTTCTCGCGGGCAGCACTTGCTTAAGCGCGGTAAGCACCGATTCCATCGCTACGACCTTGGTTTTTTTGAGGAATGCGCCAAGCATTACCATATTCGATATGCGGGTATCGCCGAGGTCTCCGGCGATGTCATTCGCCTTCAGATCTATCCTCGTTATATCCGAACGGGTCGAAGGTTCCTGCACGAGCGAGGTATTCAGGAAAAGCTGTCCGCCTGATTTAATCCTCTTCTCGAACTTTTTGAACGATGCCTCGTTGAAGATCAGCATAGCGCTGGGACTCTGGACCACGGGAGAGCCTATCTCGTCACTCGAAATAATAACGGTACAGTTTGCGGTCCCTCCTCTGATCTCTGCTCCGTAGGACGGGAACCACGTCACGTGTTTGCCTTCAAGCATCCCGGCGTAGGCGAGGAGCTTGCCCGCGAGCAGCACCCCCTGCCCTCCAAAACCCGCTATCATTACGTCCTGGTACATGGTCACTCCCTGTTTCTAAATTAGGATTTCAGATTGAGGTTTCTGATTAAATGCATTCCACAATCTGCATTCCGCAAATTCACTTTACTTGAGTTTTGTCCTTGTACACCCCCAGCGGATAGTATTTCATCATATGGTCCCTAATCCAGTCCACGGCCTGGAGCGGAGTCATGCCCCAATCCGTGGGACACATGGAGAGCACTTCCACCAAGGAAAATCCTGCGCCCTCGATCTGGTTCCTGAAAGCTTTCTGAATAGCCTTCTTCGCTGAAAGGACGTTCGTCGGGTTGTCCACAGAGACGCGTTCGATATATACCGGACCGTCGAGCGTTGCGAGCATTTCGCATATCCTGAGAGGATTACCATCCTCTTTCACGTCCCTGCCCGTCGACGTTGTTGTTGTCTTCTGGCCGGGGAGCGTGGTCGGGGCCATCTGGCCTCCCGTCATGCCGTAGTTCCCGTTGTTGACAAAAATAACGGTGATGTTTTCACCCCGCGCAGCGGCATGGATGATCTCGGCTGTGCCGATGGCGGCGAGATCGCCGTCTCCCTGATAGCTGAAGACCACGCACTCGGGCCTTGACCGCTTCATGCCTGTGGCGATCGCAGGCGGCCTGCCGTGGGGCACCTCGATCATGTCGATGTCGAGATAGTCGTAGGCAAAGACCGCACATCCAACCGGCGCAATGCCGATCGTTCTGTCACGTATGCCCAGGGAATCGATGGTCTCCGCAACGATCCTGTGCAGGACCCCGTGGCTGCAACCCGGACAGAACCGGAACGGGTTGTCTTTCAGAGACACTGGCCTTTCAAAGACTTTTTTCAATTATTCACCTGAAGAAATATAGAATTCGCTTGACAATCAACCCCACACTCTGTTATTTTATCGTCCTACTTGCTTGGGTTGGCTGCCACATTATGCCGAGGTAGCTCAGTTGGTAGAGCAGAGGCCTGAAAAGCCTCGTGTCCGCAGTTCGATTCTGCGCCTCGGCACCATTTCTTTAAACCTACTTTTTTCAGCCGCAAATTTACACAAATTGACGCGAAAATAAAACTAATACGTTTGCTACGGATTTACACGGATAAAAAAACTGGAAACTTTAAATCCGCTTGTTCAAATGCTATCCCTGTTCATCTGTCTCTATCCGTGTTTAACAATTTTCTTAATCTTTATCGAACAACCCAAGCTGCAGCAACTTCTCGCCCGGGAAGGGTACCGGGTAGGCACCGTCAAAACACGCAGCGCAGTAATTCATGCGGTATGGAACTACCTTCTGGATCCCGTCCATGCTGATATAACCAAGTGTATCGGCAGTGATGTATTTCCTGATCTCTTCGATACTGTGCGATGACGCGATAAGTTCCTGCCTTGTTGGCGTGTCGATGCCGTAAAAGCAGGGGTAGGTGGTCGGCGGTGAACTAATGCGCATATGGATCTCGGTTGCCCCGGCGTTCCTGATCATCTTGATTATCTTCTTGCTTGTAGTCCCGCGCACGATGGAATCATCCACCACCACTACCCGCTTACCCTTGAGCGCATCCCGGACGGGGTTCAGCTTGATTTTGACACCGAAATGCCTGATGCTCTGGCGGGGCTCGATAAAAGTACGGCCCACGTAGTGGTTCCTGATGAGTCCCAAATCGAAGGGAATCCCCGCTTCCTCGGCGTATCCAAGAGCCGCTGGAACTCCCGAGTCCGGCACCGGGATAACCACATCCGCCGCAACGTTCGTCTCGCGCGCGAGCTGCCTACCGAATTCCTTCCGTATTGAATACACGTTCTGACCAAAAACCATGCTGTCTGGCCTTGCAAAGTAGATGAACTCGAAGATGCAGTGCGAAGGGTCCGCTTTTTTGAAAGGAAATGACGAGTGAATACCCTTGCTGTTGATCACGACCATCTCACCAGGTGCGATTTCTCGGATATAGGTGGCCTCGATAAGATCGAAGGCGCACGTTTCAGAAGCGACGACATAGGCGCCATCGAGTTCCGCGAACGAGAGCGGCCTAAAGCCGTTCGGATCCCGTACCGCGATGAGTTCATTTTCCGTTATGAGGAGAAGACTGTATGATCCCTGGACGTGTCCAAGGGCGTCGACGATCCTTTCGTGCATCGTGGCCATGCGCGATTGGGCTATGAGGTGGATAATCACCTCGCTGTCCATGGTCGACTGAAAGATAGAACCGTATGCCTCAAGCTCGTCCTTGAGGATGCCGGCGTTCACCAGGTTGCCGTTGTGTGCGATCGCCAGGGTTCCCAGGGCGAAATTCACCAGGATGGGCTGGATGTTGATCGCCACACTTTCACCGGTGGTAGAATAGCGGTTGTGCCCGATCGCCGCGTATCCGGGGAGTTTCTTAATGCGCTCTTCAACGAAGATGTCAGCGACAAGGCCCATGGCCTTTTGACCATAGAGCTGTTTGCCGTCGGACGAAACGATCCCGGCCGACTCCTGGCCCCGGTGTTGGAGGGCATAGAGGCCCAGATAAGTGAGGTTTGCCGCGTCCGGGTGGCCATAGATGCCGAATACGCCGCATTCTTCGTGAAACTTGTCGAACATAGATTTCTACCTTCTTTTCTTGAAGACTCGCTTGAAAATATAGTCAACTTTCTTGAGCGTATGCGACAGATCAAAACATGTGTCGATTTCTTTCCTGCTCAGGTATTTGCCGATGTCCTTATCGTTCTTCAGGAGCTGCTTGAAATCGCCGCCGCGTTTCCACACATCCATCGCGTTCCGCTGGACGTAGGCATATGCGGTCTCTCGCGTTATCCCCTTCCCCACAAGCGCCAGCATCACGCTCTCGGAGTGGAAAAGCCCTTTGGAGATCGCCATATTGCGCTGCATGTTCTTGGGGTACACGAAGAGCCGGTCTATCAGGTTGTTGAATCGTGCGAGCATATAGTCAATTAGAATGGTGCTGTCGGGGATGATGATGCGCTCGACCGAGGAATGGCTTATGTCGCGCTCGTGCCACAGGGCGATGTTCTCCATTGCTGCGATGGCGTTTGCCCGTACGACCCGCGCCAGGCCCGTAAGGTTCTCGGCGGATATGGGATTCCGCTTGTGCGGCATGGCAGAGGAACCTTTCTGACCTTCGGAAAAATACTCTTCTGCTTCGAGCACCTCGGTCCGCTGCAGGTGGCGGAGCTCGACGGAGAACTTCTCAATCGATGACGCAATGAGCGCGAGTGCCGACAGGAACTCGGCATGCCGGTCGCGCTGCACGACCTGGGTGGCGACGGGCTCTGGCTTGAGCCCCAGTTTTCGGCAAACATAGGTTTCCACAAAGGGATCGATGTTCGCGAACGTCCCCACGGCTCCTGACAGCTTGCCTACGCTGATCACGTCCCGCGCACGGAGCATTCGGTCGAGGGCGCGGTTCATTTCCTCGTACCAGAGAGCCATTTTGAGTCCGAACGTGACCGGTTCGGCATGCACGCCGTGCGAGCGGCCGATCATGACGGTGTTCTTATGCTGCAAGGCTTTCTTCTTGAGAGTCTTGATGATGGTACGGATGTCGCTGATGATGATTTCTGACGCCCTTCGCATGAGCCGGGCGAGGGAAGTGTCAAGGACGTCCGAGGATGTAAGTCCTAGATGGATATAGCGGGAATCGGGTCCGACCTTCTCGCCCACTGCCGTAAGAAAGGCGATGACGTCATGCTTCACGATCTTCTCAAGTTCGTCGATCCGCTTGACGCTGAAGTCGGCCTTCTTCTTGATGTTCGCGAGCGACTTCGCCGGTATCAACCCCAGACGTGAGTTCGCCTCGCACGCAAGGACCTCGACCTCGAGCCATGCGCGATACCTGTTCTCCGTTTCCCAGAGGCCAGCCATCTCCGGTCTGCTGTAGCGAGGTATCATGTAATCACTCCTGCGGTCATTGTACCTCTTTAATCGCTTTTAAACTCATCTTCTTGGTGCCAGCACCGACGCTTTTGTATCTAGGCCGGAAGTATCTCTGTGATTGGCCTTCTTTCCTGAACACGCTTAAGCCTTCACCAACCGGGAAATCCTTTCATATGCGGCAGCATCAGGCGCAAGCAGAGACACCATAAGGGGAATCCCCCTGGCACCCTCAGACAATCCGTCCCGAAGGGCTGTCACAACTGCATCGTACGGCACATCGGGGGAATAAAAATACTCGACCGCCATATTCGTAACGCCTGCACCGACTGCGCTGGACGCCGCTATCCTCGCGGCATTACGCAGAGATGACGGGGAACTGCCCCCTTTGAGCCCGAGGCCTACCATGAAGATCTTCATCGCCGGCACCTTGCCCCGTGATGCAAGAAGAGCCACCTCACCCAGCGAGCCGCTCAGCTTATTATTCAGGATAAGGTCGGAGAGAGAACCGCAGAGAAGCCAGTCGAGCTCTCCGGCAAGGCCTTTGAGTGGTCGTACGTCCTGGTAAAATCCAACGATGAGTGCCTCGGTCTCAAGTTTTTTTATGTCTTGCAGGATAACCTTCACATCCAAACCGGGCACCCTCTCCGCTTAATCTTCTAACTTACCTTCGTCCAGCTTCCCCGTCATTCTGGCAACGCTGTCCAGGATGCCGTTCACAAATGAACCCGATTCATCCGTACCATACTTCTTTGCGATCTCTATGGCCTCGTTGATTGTTACGCTGGTGGGAATATCCAACCGGTAGAGTATTTCATAGACCGCCATCCTGAGTACGTTGCGGTCGACGATGGCCATACGGTCGAGTCTCCAGTTCTTCGCACACTGATGGATCAGTCCGTTTATCTTCGCAAGGTGCTTGAACGTGCCTTTGACGATCTCCTCTGCAAAAAGCTTGACTTCGTCATCCGGATTATACTCGGCCCAAAAATTTTTCAGGACAGACGCTGAAGGCTTTTCTTTTTTAATATCCAGCTGATACAGTATCTGGAGCGCATGCTCCCTGGCCTTGCGTCTTCTCATATCCTACCGTCTGTGCGCCGCCGCTCATGGGTAAGCATCCGCTGTTACGAGATCTGCCTCATGACGTTCGCCATCTCGATGGCGGAAATGGCCGCGTCCCAGCCTTTGTTGCCGCTCTTCGTGCCGGCCCGCTCGATTGCCTGCTCGATCGTATCGGTGGTCAGCACGCCGAAGATAACGGGGATTCCCGATTCCATGGAGACTGCGGCTACGCCCTTGCTTACTTCCGCGCTCACGTATTCGAAGTGCGGCGTGGCGCCGCGGATGACGGCACCGAGACATATTATCGCATTGTATTTTTTCGACTGCGCAAGCATCTTGGCAGCAAGTGGGATCTCGTAGGATCCCGGGACTTTCACGACCTCGATGTCTCCATCCGCCGCACCGTGCCGCAGGAGGGCGTCAAGAGCGCCGTCGAGAAGCCTGCTGGTTATGAAATCGTTGAACCTCGCTGCGACAAGCCCGAACTTGAGTCCCTTGCCTGTCAGATCGCCCTGGATCACTTTTGGCATGTCTCCTCCGAATCTTATAACTTGTTTGGCACAGGGCGTAGAGCATGGTGCATAGAGTTTGAGATCGTTGTCCTTCGCTCTTTTCTCTTTTCCATGCGCATCCCTCTACACCTTCTCGAGCATATGGCCGAGCTTGTTCTTCTTTACCTTGAGATAATGGATGTTCTTCGAGTGCGGGTGCATTTCGATCGGCACGCGGGCGACCACGGTCAGGCCGTATCCTTCAAGGCCCACGATCTTCTTGGGGTTGTTCGTCAGGAGCCTGATCTTGCGCACGCCGATATCGCGAAGGATTTGTGCGCCTACGCCGTAGTCCCTCAGGTCCGCCTTGAAACCGAGAGCAAGGTTTGCCTCGACCGTGTCTTTACCCTTGTCCTGCAATTCGTAGGCTTTGAGCTTGCCCTCGAGTCCGATGCCGCGGCCTTCCTGACGCATGTAAAGAATCACGCCCTTGCCCTCTTCGTCGATTATCTTCATGGCGTTTTGGAGCTGCTCGCCGCAGTCGCAGCGCATTGATCCGAACACATCGCCCGTAAGGCACTCGGAATGAACCCGGACGAGGACTTCGTCATCCGGCTTGATGTCGCCCTTGACAAGGGCGATGTGGTTCATGTTGTCAATTTCGTTCGCGTACAGGATTGCTGTGAAATCTCCACCGTAGCTGGTCGGCAGCTTGGTCATCGCCACTCTGCGCACGAGTGACTCCTTCTTGATCCGGTATGCGATGAGGTCTTTGACCGTGATGATCTTCAGATCGAACTTTTTGGCGAATTCCATGAGCTGCGGCACGCGGGCCATCGTGCCGTCATCATTCATAATCTCACAGATGACGCCTGCGGGATAGAGTCCGGCGAGCCGAGCCAGGTCCACGGAGCCTTCGGTCTGTCCCGCCCGCTGGAGCACGCCGCCCGGCCTCGCACGAAGCGGAAACACATGTCCCGGTCTTGCCAGGTCTTCTGGTTTCGACTTGGGGCTGATCGCCGTCTTGATCGTCGTAGCCCGATCGGCAGCGGAAATGCCGGTGGTCACGCCCTTTTTTGCTTCAATGGATATCGTGAAGGCCGTGCCGAACGACGATGTATTGTCTGTTGTCATCATGGGGAGCTGGAGCTCCTTCACGCGCTCAGTTGTAAGCGAGAGGCAGATCAGTCCACGGCCATGCATGGCCATGAAATTGATGTTCTCGGGCGTCACAGCTTCGGCTGCCATGGTGAGGTCGCCCTCGTTCTCCCGGTCCTCATCATCGACGAGGACGACCATTTTGCCTTTTCTGATATCGTCTATTGCTTCTTCGATCGTATTGAACTTCATGGAAATCACCCTTTCTTTAATACTACGTCTTGTTCACGGGGCAAGGGTCATGGGTAATTCTTCGGGCTCTCTGTCCTTTACCTTGATCTTGGCTGCTGGACCCTTGACCCTATCAGTCATGCGAACCCATGTCCCCTCAGGAACTCCAGATTCAAATCGCCCTCAACTCTCCCTGACAGGAGCCGCTCCACATACTTTCCAATAATGTCCGTTTCCAAATTCACGCTATCACCTGCGGACTTGAACCCAAGCGTCGTCAGTTTCGCCGTATGCGGGATCATGGCAATGGAAAACCCGGTTATGTCCACGTCGGCAACCGTCAGGCTGATGCCGTCCGCGGCTACGGAACCCTTTTTAATGATGTAGCGAAGTGCGGTCTCGGGCGCCTCTATGAACACGCGCCAAGAATTACTCTCCTGTCGCTTCTCCCTGATCCAGCCCACGGCGTCCACATGTCCTGTGACAAGATGTCCGCCGATCCGGGCCGAAAGCTGGAGCGCCCGCTCGAGGTTCACCTTCTGACCAACTTGGAGCTCACCGAGATTGGTGACCTTCAGGGTCTCATTGGCTACGTCGGCAGAGAACTCTGATTTTCCTATATCCACGACGGTGAGACAAACGCCATTAACGCAAATGCTATCGCCCAACGCCGTGCTGCCAAGAACCGTTGACGCGGATATGGTAAGCCGGGCCGCCCCTGCCTCACGCCTGAGCGCCTTCACGTTTCCCATCTCTTCAATGATCCCGGTGAACATCCGTGCCTACTGCAGAAGCGGAAGGAGAACGATCTCGATCCTGCGGTTCTTGTGCTTCCCCTCTTCCGTATCATTCGGTGCAACGGGCTGGTATTCCGAATATCCCGTGGCAGAAAGCAGTTTGGGATCGATGTCGCCGGCCAGATACCTCGCGACCTCCGTCGCCCGGGCGGTCGAGAGTTCCCAGTTCGTGGGGTATTTTTTCTTGAGCGATCCCAGGATCTTTGCGTTATCAGTATGCCCCTCTATCTGGATCCGTTTGTCCTTGACATCCTTCAGGATAGCGACAACCTTATCCAGTACTTTTTTGCCGTCCTTGCTTATCTCAGCGCTGCCGGAAGTGAAAAGTATCTTGTCCACCATGGTCATGGTCAGACGGTTCTTCATTTCTGTGATCTGCACCTGGCCTTCCTGGATCTCCTTTTCGAGTTTCTTGGTCAGGTCCTGATAGGTCTTCGTTGTCTGTTCGAGCTGCTCGGCCTTTTCCGCCTTCTGCGACAATTCATTCATCTTTGCCTGAAGCTCGTTTACGTTGGACTGGAGCGCGTCTCTCTCCATCTGTGTTGCTTCTTTGTCCTTCTTGAGCGCAGCGACTTCTGCGCTCAGGCTCTTCGCCTGGGCCTGCAGGTTGTCATTCTGCGCGGTGAGTGACTCCGCCTCTTTTTGTTTGGTTTCATATGTTCCTTTTGAAACGCACGCAGTAATCAACAATAAGGCAAATAACGGAAAAACTATGGCTTTTTTCATGCTGACCTCCCTATTATTGTGGCGATTGGAAAACAGGCGGTACAACCTAATTATAATAACTTCAGCACGGTTTATTGTCAAGAATATTGTAGCGGAGAGATGAGCTTATTCCTGTTCGGAACAAGGGATGCAGACAATCTTGCCGTTCTTCACACGGCCGCGGGATTCCATGAACTTTTCACCGCAGATAGCGCACCGGACAGAGCCCCGTATTCTTGCTTCATGGGGAGGAAGGGCAGTGAGGGGAGCGATGGCCATGATTTCTTTTTCATCGGCTGTAAGAATGGCTGCAGCTTTTTCCATCATGTATGCCTGCCTTTCGCGCGACACGTCCTCTCCCGCCTCCTGCCTTTTTTTGAGGTCAGGGAACCGGGTGTCGTTGTCGAACCCGCGGTAATCTTCAGATATGCGCACGCCATGATTCGTTCGTCGATTAAAGAACGTGTACACGTGTTTGCCGTAATCGCGGAAAATAAGGTTCCCTTTGCCAAAGGTCGCGCCGGTTATGAACTGAATGGCGTCAGCAGCGCAGGAATCGTTCTCTACGATTGCGACAAGCTCCTCGTCACGGGGCCGGTCTGCCTTGAGCTCGCGGAGCGCGGCCTTTGCCACGCGGTAACCGAGCGCAAGCCCGGGACAGAGATGGCCATGGAACTGAATGGCTTCCCTGAGATCGTTATCATCGATATTCTGCATGACAAACTCCTTAAATTTATTTTATCGCAGAGGACGCTCTGAGGGATCAAACATTCGAGTTTTGAAAAAGCCGCTATATGTACGAATCTGAGTGTTTGCAGCTAATTTGTTCCGGTCTTTTGTTCACCTTCTGCGATCTCTGCGGTGAATACGTTACTTCCTTAACACGAGCTTCGCCGCGAGGATCGCCTTCGCCCGTTTCAAATGGTTTTTAACCGACTCGTTTTCACCGATTGCGAGATGGATCTCCTTCGCGATCTCTTCCTCTCCTGTCTCGCTGGCCTTCGTGGCCCATTCCCTGTAATTCTCCACATGGCTGTCATCGTGCTCGATCCAGTGGTCGAGCATGATCTGGAGCTTGCGCAGGGTCTCGGTCTCGTGCGGTCGATCGTTTCCGGATGAATGACTATGGCTGTAATGTTTATGGTTGTCGTGCATGGTGCCTCCAATCGCGTGGAAATGGCCGTAATGTCCGTGGCGGTGCACATGAGCTTTGTCGCCGTGGTGGTGCGCATGTTCATGGATAAGATTGACCTTGAGCAGCAGATCATCATTCGCAATGATGTCCGAGAACGGTCCGTCCGCTGCCACTGAGTGGTCCTCAGAAAATACGATTGCCCGCTCCGCAATGTCACCGGCTATGGACAGGTCATGCGTAGCGGAGATGATGGTCTTTCCCTGATGGTGCAGTTCGTCCAAGAGTTCGATGAGCCATACCTGCGTCCGTGGATCCAGACCGCTCGTGGGCTCGTCGAGGAGCAGCACATCAGGGTCCGTCGCAAGGCTCGATGCAATGGCCACTTTCTTCTTTTGCCCATCCGAGAGCGTATGCGGCGCGCGGTCGCGGATATCCATGATGCGGAGCGAGTCAAGTAGTTCTTCTACCCTCTTTGTTATCTGGGCATGGGAAAAGCCGAGTTGGAGCGGGCCGAAGGCCACGTCGTCCCAGACGGTCGATGAAAAGAGCTGTACGTCCGGGTTCTGGAACACGAAGGCCACCCGCTTCCTGAAGTCCATGGAAAAAGCACGGTCTTCAAGCGCGTTCTCGGATAAAGGCCTGCCGAAAACTTGAATGGTGCCTGACCTGGGAAAGACCAGACCATCGAGCAGGGAAAGCAGCGTGGATTTGCCCGTACCATTCGCGCCCAGTATCACGGTGCGCTCGCCGGGTTTAAAATCAAAGGTCAGGTCGTTCAAGACCGGGGTCCCGTTCGTATAAGAGTACACGATATTGCGCAGGCTGAAAGCGTTCACCAATGGAAAAAGCCCCTCTCAAACAGAATCAATATACCACCAAAACAGATCACTGTCACCAGCCACATGTAGTCGATCAAAGTAGTACGGAAATGCCCCACGGTGCGGAACTCCCCATGGAATCCGCGTGAAAGCATTGCGTTGTAGATATCCTCGCTCATATCCAAAGATTTTCTAAAGGTAACGCCGATGCGCGATGCCGTCCAATTTCGCTCCATAGCTGCAGGAAGAGGCCGAATGGTCCTGCTCTTCCGTGCGCGATACATATCCTGGATCAGCCGCAAAAAAATAAAAAGATATCGCTCGGTCATGCTGAGTGTCATTACAAATATGCGTGGAACGAACAGGGCACGGAGGCCCGAGAATACCTCTCCCCACCTGGTCGTGAGTGTGAACAACACGGCGAACGATACTGACGCTGCTACGCGCGAGATGAAGGTGATCGCGCCCCAGAGCCCCTGGCGGGTAACAGCGATCTCAGCCGGGATCGTGTACGGACCCCAGGTATAATTTTGGTTGAGTCTTATCAATACCCATATCGGGTCTCCCGGCGTGATGATGTTCAGGAGAGCGGGCAGGACGATCGCGGCCGAAAAGAGCGGAACGAACAGCCAAACCCGCTTGAGGAAAAGCGCGAGCGATACACGGGAAGAAAGTGCGAGCACGAGGCTGAAACCGTACAGGAGCCATAATGTTTGTGGGCTGGTGAGGAAGCTGACAATGACGATGATGAACAGGAAGCTGAGCAGCTTGATCCTGACGTCAAGGGACTGCAAAAAACCGCGGTGGTATGCATAGGCCTCGGATAACAGAGACTGTCTCACGACATTCGCAACCGCTGATAAAGTCTTATCTAGAAATCCGGTTTGGTGCAATATAAACTCCGCAGTATATTTAGTTTACCGGAGAGAATTCGAAGCATCTTATTCTGGCATGGTGCACGATGCATAGCGTCGAACACTCCGCACTTTACTCATTTCCACTGCTTTTATCCGCGAAAATCTGTGTTCCGGAAAGCTTCTTAATCTCCTTTATTCCTTCGTCCCAGCAACCTTGCGATCACATACGCCAGTCCGGCAGTGATCGCAATCCCTATGACCGCCGTTAGGATATACCCCAGGCTCTCATGGGCCAGACCAGGCTCCTGTCCGGGCATCGTGTAAGCATGCATCGGTGATTTCCAGAGTCCTGCAAGCTTTTGCATGCCTTCGGGAATATAGCCTATCAGTTTTTTTATTTCCGCGAGTCCCCACTCACCCCATGCACTGCCTGCGCCTAACAATGCCGGCATGATCAGTCCAAGCGGCGAGAGGAGGACCAGAATCCCGATGCCTATCCAGAGTTTTTTTATGGTTGTCATATCATCAATGTTAACGCTGATAGTGGTGCGAGTCCTTAAACTCACCCCAGCATCTCTGGTTCGTTTTTCTGAAAATATTTTAGCACGAGTGACGTAACCGCAGCTTCGACAAATCCGAACAGCAGCAGGTGTTCGAGCGCCATGGCTGGGATTGAGATGCTCAACGGAAACGGAGAATATAACGGCTGTCCTGTTTGAGACTTTTCGATCAGTGGCTGGATGCCGAGTTGGACCGCTGCAAGGAGAGCGGAGGCATTCAAGCTCACGTATGCCGCGATCGCTCCTGCGACCAGTCGCCTTTTGCTTTTGGCATCTGATCCTGCAGCAATCAGCCTATAGATACCATACCCTGCCAGTCCCCCGACGACGGCCATGTTAAAGCAGTTTGCGCCGATGGCCGTTATCCCGCCGTCGCCGAAGAGCAGCGCCTGGATGATGAGCGCCACGGAGACGGCGATGATCGCGGCCCAGGGTCCCAACAGGATAGCGATAAGCGTGGTGCCCGTTGCGTGGCCCGTGGTGCCGCCAAGAACGGGAATGTTGAACATCATGATCACGAAGCTAAAGGCCGCACCGAGCGCAAGGTACGGTACTTGCCGTGCCTTGAGCGTCTTGTTCAACTTCCAGGACGCGAATGCCCAGAACGGTAGTGTCACGCCGAACATGGTGCCGTAGGTTGCAGGGCCAAGATAGCCGTCGGGAATATGCATTACTGACAACCTCCGAATAGCATGATCACGGTTTTTGCGTTTCCTTAAAATCGATATGTCACGCCGGGAAGGAGAGCCCAATCCTTCTCAGGCTTGTTTAGCCCGAACTTTACTCCTAACGAAATGTCAACATTGTCTTTTACCGAGTACATGAGACCGACCAGCAGATATGAACGCTCGACCTCGGAAGTTTTATCCTTATTCGTTATGGCTCCAATATCGGCACAGAGTTTCAGGTCTTTAACCATTTCATATGTCGTTGCCAGTGAGGCCTGCCACAAGTCACTCCGTTCGTCGATCTTATTTTCATTCCGGATGTAGCCGAGGATTCGCATGGATTGCCCAGGGATCGAAGTCTTTTGTTAAGATGAAATAAGCTCCGTAATTGATCCTGCCTCCACCAAGCCCTTTATCTTCGTTTCCTGTTGGTATGATCATCACGGGCTTAAGGGCTAAGCTCAGTCTGTTCTTTTCATATAAACGCCACTTCACACCCAAGACAGTGTCCGAGATGCCGTCCGTGGTGATGTTACTACCTTCTGTTTGCACATGAGACCATATATAGAGAAGACCGATGAATACATCGACGCGTTCCTTTATACCATAAGTCAGTGTCGAGAAAATAGCAAGATCAGTCTCTTTGATTGCAATGCTGCCTTCTGACGAATTGTACCCGTTGTATACTGCGCCCACCTCAAGCTGCGACTTCCCCTTCCCTTGCGTGTATGTATCATCAGTTATGAGTGGAAGCGCCGCCCAGGCGGCTGCCGGCGCCAGCATCAGGGCACATACAATACAGTTAGTGACAAAATTATACAGATATTCTCTCATCGTATAATCTGTTGAAGCCCTGCTCTTTTGTCTGACCTCTGACTTCTGACCTCTGACTTTCTTCTGTTTTCATACTAATTCCTTCCCCGTAGTCGTCATCGTGAGCTTGCCGTGCTTTACCCCGCGGGTACCGATGAGCCTGTCCGCAATCTTTGTGATCTCGTGACTCTTACCCTTTACCACCAGGACCTCAAGGCAGTTGTGGGCGTCGAGATGAACGTGGAGGGTGGAAATTATCTGATGGAACGATTTGTGCTGCATGTCCGTAAGCGCATGCTCGAGCTCTCGGGTATGGTGATTATATACAATGGTAATGGTTCCCACCGTCTCGTGTGCGCCTGATTCCCATTCCTTCTCAACTAGGGTATCACGGATCATGTCCCGTATTGCCTCGGACCTGGTGGCATACCCCTTGCGGGCAATGAGAGCGTCGAACTTCTTTATCAACTGGCTTTCGATAGACACGCCGAATCGTGTTATACTGGACATATCGCCTCCGTGTTACGTTTCAAAAAAACGTAGCACACGCCTAACCACTTGTCAAGTCTTTTTTGTTCTCATAATAAAACCGATTTCTAAAGTCACGTCGCAGCACGAAGATAACAGCGTAAGCTTTCATCCCAGGAAAAGGTCGTGGGTTTAATTCCTCTGTTCCTCTCCACCGCTGGGGCACTTCGCAAATGAGCGCATGAGGTAACAGAAACAGTGACGTATTGAGCAAAATTATGTTTTGAGATAATGCTTCTAAAACAATATAGGAAACCAGATGACAGGACGATCACTGAAAGCACTTTCTCTGCAATAGTCGGATATAAAATTATAACTTTATATTGACAATCGTAATTATGGGCATTTATACTAGGTGCATGAGATGTCAAGCTTTTATCGTGCTAATAGCAATAATCGTCAGTACTTTCTCCCCGCCTTCTCTACCGCAGACCTTTGCCAAGGAAGGAAAATCCATGGTCGGAGTTCTCGATCTGTGCCACTCGGCGACTACCGTTCTCTCGTCAAACGGCGATATGCCATGCGTGAACGAATGTTCCTGTAGCCAGGTTCCCGCCCCTTTTGTCGCCTCCAGCGAAACTCCTCACTCTTTCTTGACACAAATGCTTTTCCCTAAGCTGAACGAGCATCCTCCCAAAGCATAATCTTTTCATCTGTATTTCCGTAAGTGTGAGTTACCACTGAAATTCACTGCTTCTTTGTGAATACTACGAGTAACAGTTGTTGTTTATCATGGCGCTGAGAAGCTCTTCCTAGTTTCTTGTTTTCGCATCGAAAATATCAATTTCTCCGTTCTGCTTCTATGATATCTTTGGCGTACAGTTATAAGTGTTATAAAATCCGGCTAAATAAACTACTCGAGAAATAATTTGAGGGAGGTGTTATATGAAGCAGTTGTCATCCATGGTTTTCTTAGCAATCGTGTTAACGATATCTTTGATCAGTTCAAGCTTTGCCTGTGACTTCTGCCTGCTTTCACAGGGCATATCGCCCCTCGATACTATGAAAGGGGCAGGCATCAAAATCAGCGAGCGGTACACCGTTCTTGACCAGATCTATCAAGGCACCAGCGAGAAGACGAATCCCGGGGCGAAAGAGACTCACTGGACAACGGAACTCACTGGATTTTACGGCATTACGCCTGAATTCATGGTCCTCGCCGTAGTCCCCTACAAAAAAGGTAAAACATCCGGTGAACCGGACTTTACCGTCACTCCTGCGGTGCTCGATACAGCGATGGCTGGAGATGCCTCGGGGCTTGGTGACATCGCATTGATAGGGCGCTACACTTTTCTGAAGCGCGAAACACCGGATACGACGAGTGTCATGGCCGGCGTAGCAGGCATTAAGTTCGCGACAGGGAAAACCGATGCAAAGACATCTGACGGGATGAATTTCCTCGACAGCCATCTTCAGCCCGGAACAGGTTCGACGGACTATCTCTTGGGTCTTTCCTACAGCCATTCGCTCCTGCGGTTTTCATTATCCGCCAACCTTCTCGGAACGATCACGACGGAAGGGAAGTTCGGTACTACGAAGCACCAGTTCGGCAATGCGCTGAACTACGATGTGACCGGAAAATATCGCGTCGCTCCCGATGCATTCGCGCCCACGAAGCCACAGCTGTTCGTGGCCCTCGGGATCAACGGTGAAGTGCGAGAACGTGAGAAGGAAGACGGCGTAACGGTAACTGATTCAGGCGGGAACACGATCTACCTTTCGCCGGGGCTGCAGCTCGTGCTTGCGCCCCATTGGGTGTTCGAGCTCTCGTATCAGCATGCCATCTACCACAACCTGTACGGGACCCAACTCGGAGAGACTTACAAGGCCATCGGCGGAGTGACGTATTTGTTTTAGCCATCGTCCCCTCCATTCAGTAATTGTTTATGAGATCTATGGGAAGTGCTCCGCTCGGTGAGAGGGGTACTTCATTTTATTTCTGTTCTTTCCAGACCTCAAATCCCCGTATGCCTGTCGATAAACATGCAAAACGGTTATCCAGACACGTCTCCTCCGTGTTACTATCTAGTATAACGTAACACCTGGCATCGGCATAATCAGGCCATTCGCTCACCCCTATGCTGCCTTACAACGTGCGAGCCTTATTATAACCTTGACATATTTCTCCTCGCTATGATACTTTTATTTAGCCTGTTAATAGGCACTGTGATCGAAATCACATCAGCACCAGATACAGGCAAGGAGGCTGTTCATGAAAAAAATATTTATGGCAGTTTTGCTCTTGTTGCTCATGGCTGTACCGGCAATGGCAAAAGTGACGTTCCGATTACCTACCGATTTCACCCAAGATGACTTTAAGAATCTGAGCAGAGACCTTGGTCTCGCAATAAGTTATGTACCTCTCGCTCCGGCAGAGCCGCTTGGGGGCGTTCTACCCGGCTTCGATATCGGCGTTGAAGTCACCGGGGTAAGTTATGATAAGAATGCGTCTTACATTCAGAAATCGGTAACGAATCCGAGCGATCTTCCGAGCTACATACCGGAAGCCAAGGCGCATGTCCAGGTCGGACTTCCTGTCATCCCAATCGATCTTGGCATAGTGTATGGAACCGCGCCAGGCTCGGATGTCAAGCTTGTCGGGTATGAACTTAAGTGGGCTATCCTCAAGGGAAGCACGGTATCACCGGCGGTTGCCATCCGGGGCGCTTATACCAAACTCTCAGGCATTGATGTTTTCGACATCTCAACCAAGTCCCTTGACCTCTCGATCAGCAAAGGGTTCGCCATGCTGACCCCCTATGCAGGTATCGGGGAGGTATGGATCACGAGCACACCGAATACGAATGTGCCGCTCATTCCCCTTACGAAAGAAGACATCACCGAGACCAAGGGCTTTCTGGGCTGCAAACTCAGCTTGGGACTCATCAACTTCGTGGCGGAAGCGGATTTCGCGAAAGTTAATGAGTACTCGCTCAGGATGAACCTGCACTTCTGATCTGAATTACAAAACATGTCTAATAAACACAAGGCCTCCTATAAATCAGGAGGTCTTTTTATTTTGATTGCAATAGCCGCATCCCCTAACCCATGACCCTTGCCCCTGGTCCCTTTTTTATGCTATATTCTCCTTGTGGATATCAAGAGAGATGCATTGATACTGAAAGTCTCTGGCAACAATGTCGATGGTGTTGTTGATACCGTAGCATCGGAGCTGCCGGTTAAGCTGGTCGTAAACAACGAGCCGCTTGTGACGCTTCTCTGCACGCCTTCCGAGCTTGAAGAGCTTGCCGTCGGTTTTCTCCTTTCCGAAGGGATCCTCCGTGACAGATCATCGATCAGAAAGTTGGAAATCGATGAGAAAGATTTTGCTGTCCGTATCGAGCTTTCCGATCTTCCTGCTGATTTCAGCAAGATGTTCGAGAAGCGGACCATCTCTTCGGGTTGCGGCAAAGGCATCACCTTCACCAGTTACCGTACGGAAGCCGACCGCAGGATAGAAGTAAAAGGGCATCTCCTTTCACTCGAGGACATCAGGAAACTGCTCGGCACGTTCCGGCACATTTCAAAGCTGTACGTCGAGACCGGCGGTGTGCACAGCGCCGCGCTTTCAGACGGCAAGGATATCCTCTTCTTTTCCGAAGACATCGGCAGGCACAACGCGGTGGACAAGCTGATCGGCAAGGCTTTCTTGCAGTCAATTCCGGTGGAGAATAAAATATTGATCACGAGTGGCAGGGTCACGTCGGAGATCATGACCAAGGCCGGCAGGAACCGCTTCCCCATCCTCATCAGCCGCGCCGCGCCGTCGTGCATGGCGATAAGCTATGCCGAAGACATGGGTATCACCCTCATCGGCTTCGCTCGCGGTGACCGGATGAACATCTACACCTGGCCGAATAGAATAAAGATGGATTGAAAAACCATATTGCAATTTTAAAAGAAAAAGGCCTTGCCTGAATCAGGTAAGGCCTTTTGTCTGGAACGTGCTCCAATTATGGTAGCAACATCAGCATCTGCATATTTACGTCGATGTCATCACCGTTGCGCAGGTCAGCGACTCTCGGGATCCCGATCCCGAGTGATGTAGAAGACCAGCCAAGCGCTTCAACACCATAAAATGCTCCTGGGAACCTGCCCGGCAGATTGTCCATGGTGTAGGACCCTCCATTCATCATCAAATTGGACATATTGACGTAATTGATGTTATTAAGAGTGTTAACGATCATGCCTCCGTGCACCGTGAAGAGAACGCCCTCCGTCATCATTCCCATTTGCGGCACTTTTATCGTACCATTAATGCTTGTGCTGACAGCGGGTAATGTTGGAATGAGCGAGCCAAGAGATATCGGCGTCGGTGTAACGGAGCTTACTAATTGAGAAGCACTGCGGTCATATAGGATTGCATCTGTAACCGCGCCGAATTTTCCGAGCCCATCCGCAGGAGTCGTCAAGGTGAGACCGGATATTACACCGCTGTTATAAGTTCCCAACCAAACCTGATCGGATGAAAGCTTAAAACCTGAGAACTGTCCAGTGATGGGATTTAAATGTCTGAATCGGATCTCGTAGGGCACTTCCCCTGTGCCTTGAAAGGTCTGATAGAAATTGACCCATGCGCCAGTCGGTGAAGTAATGGCCGCACCCACTGTATAATCTGGACTGGTCGCCGTAGTCATAGTGATCGTAGATATGGGCGCAGCGGTTATTGGCGTGGTCCCTCTTGTTACGGGAACACCCTTTGCTATGATGGTTTGATAACCCAATCCGCGTATGACAATATCATACGTTCCGGGTTTGAGGGGGTAGAGTACAAATTTACCGTCAGATGGACGAGCAATCGTCCAGCGTTTTACCACATGATAGGGCGGATTCAAAAGATCATTCAACTGCTCCGCTTTGATTACAAAATGAGCGGTGGGAATTGCTGAGGTGGGAGTAATATAACTGACAATTGCACCGGCGTTATCGAGATCACAATACGCGAGCCGCGGCTTAAGAACATATTCAGTTGAGCTGTTCCGTTGTATATCAACAATGTCGTGGCCCGCATCAAAGTCAATGGCCAGCTTGAGCGTGCCGCCGTTCATGATCTGAAAAGTGCCGGCAATCGTGATGCCGTGCGGGGCATCGGGGATGCGGAGAGGATATTCGGTGCCGCTGATTTCGACTTCATTATTGTACTGAAGATTTAAGGCCGCCGCCGATGCTGTCTTAGTATCCTCAGTCGCTGCCAGTAAAATCCTGATCTGCTGATAGTTCGCGACCGGTAGCACGATGCTATTCCATATGGGACTGACAGCTCCATTGTTTAAGGCGATAAGATCGACGGTTACCGGCGTCGGAAGAGGATACTTACGCCAGCCCGCGTCGTTCGGCCCCGCAGTATCGCTCGTATGGAACCAGATGTCCTTCACCGTGATATATACATGATCAAAATCGCCCGGCGCATCGGTGAGACTTACCGTTGCAACGCCCGTAGCCGTTGCTCCTCCGCCTCCTCCTCCACCGCATGCGTGAAGGATGAATACTGCTGAGACTACTAATAAAGCACCCAGATACTTACGATACATTTTCCCTCCCTTTATTATCTTTGGAGTAAATGGTACGACTTGTCTGACACTGAGGCAACAAAAAAGTTTAGAAATCGATTAACTCAATAATCAGCATTGTCAGAATCTAAGACAATCTTGTTTAAAAATGCAACGGAGAAAAGACTCGAAAAGAATTGAAGCACTTGAAATGACGCGGTTTGATCATAATTACGCGACTGATAGCTTTTATTCTTTGTCCATGATTTACATTATGATGCGATGATTAATGAGGATTCGTGAGAAGAGATTGGAAAAACATTCACGCAGCAGAACGGGATGCTCTGCATGGAGAGAGGAATACCCTGTTTATTTCATTTGGCAAGACGCAATATGGCGTCCAGATTGATCTCGAACGCAGCGCAGGGCATGGTGATCTGAGTGCGTTCGAGCACCTCGGGCCGGACCTCGCCGATGTACCCGAGTGCAATTCCGTCGGCAACGACCTTGCCGCAGCGGCCCTGTATGAAGAGAGGATGTTCGGCAGGTTCAAGTCGATATTCCAGAGCGAGATAATAGAGCAGGATATCGAGGGACGAATGCATTTCCGAAAAGTTCGCGCCCGGATGAGAGATGAGCGCAGCGAGGTTCAGGTCCGTGCGCGAGCCCATGTTCTCCTTCGCATCGAACACCGCCACCTCGCCAACCTCGAAGATCCGGTGGGGATAGAACGCCTTGGAGCTCGCCGCCTCGACGGTCAGGAGCGACGGGATAACGCGGTTCCTGAGCACGGAATAGGCGAGCGACATCACGTTGTCCACTTCGACGAGTTTCTCGCCCGCAGGCATGGCGTATTCGAGCTCTTCGCGTGAGCAGAGAATATTGGACATGATCTCCTGAAAACCGGACCCGACCATGTGACCGCGCACCGTGTCGGACAGCAATTCTAGACGGGATACCGCGCCCACCGTCGACTGTTGCGGCATGACCGGCTCGAACGAGTCGTATCCCCTGCTGATGGCATAGTCCTCCACCAGGTCCATGGGGTGCATGATATCGTCGCGATAGGGCGGCGCAACGACCGAAACCCTGCCGCCTCCGGCGGAAACCTTGTGGCCGTAGGAACCGAGATATTTTTTCACGTCGCCCAGAGACACATCCTCGCCGAGGCCGGCCGAGAAGTGTGAAAGCGGCACCGTGATCTTTCCCGAGGTATCATAGGGGAATGTAATACGCTTTCCGAGCCCGGTGTCGTAGGGATAGATCACGAGCACGGGTTCGATGTCCGCGCCGCGGTCGTAAAAACTCGCTGCAAGGATATTCAGCGTGAGCACCGTCATCCGCAGGTCCGTGCCGGTCACTTCGATGAGTACGCTCCTCGTCTGCGGCTTCACCTCGCCGATCTCCCTGCTGTTGATGATCGGCGGGAACGACAGCACGCGCCCCATGCTGTCCGTGAGTATCGGATACTTGGGAAAAGGTTTCACGATCCCGCCGTAGGCAATGCCCTTGGGATGACGTTCGAGGATCTCGGCAAGGGTGAGCTTCTCCTCCATGCCGAGCGGTGTGAACGACAGCGAAGACGGTTCCGCCAGCCGGTAATCCACCGGAAAGACGATCCGGTTGAGTTCGTAAATGCCGATCGAGACGGTGGTCCGCTTCCTGCCGAAGATCTCCGAGAGCTTGTCCTGGCTCTGGATCATCTGCGCCAGCACGTCGTCGTTCATGCGCAGCCGTTTGCGGTACAGGCCGCGATATACGGCCGTACGGACTTCATGCTCCTTCGCGACCCTGATCTCCCGCGTCGCCTTCCTGCCGTGCTTGAAGAACGGATAGCTCTTCAGGTTTGCCGGACAGCGCGATGCGTATCTGGCGCGCGATGCCTTCGGCGGACCAGAGGTCCGGCCGGTTGCTGTCGGACAGCTCCACCTTGAGATCGTCGGTCTCGGCGTTATACTCCTTGAGCTCGGCCTTGGCGAGCATCAGGTGCTTCTCAAGCACGCTGAGGGAAAGCTTTTTGCCGATGAGGCTGTCGAGGTCGCGTTTTTTAATATCAATTGTAGGCATAGTTAAAATACGAAGGTCCGGGGTCCAGTATGTCGGGGTCTAGGTTGATCTTATCGGCCTAGTCCCTGTGGCCCTATTTATTCAACTGTATCTTTTTCGTCCTGATAAAATCCAGGTCCCGCGAGAACAGGTCGCGGATGTCCTGTGATCCCGAGCGCCACCATGGCCATGCGGTCGAGGCCGAGGCCCCAGGCGATCACCGGCACATCCACGCCGAGCGGCACCGTCACCTCGGGTCGGAAGATGCCCGCGCCGCCCAGTTCCATCCAGCCGAGTTCGGGGTGCTTCACGTGCAGTTCCACCGACGGTTCGGTGAACGGGAAATATGCCGGCCGGAACTGGAATTCCCCGGCCTTGGCGATCTCCTGGCCGAAGAGCTTCAGCAGCCCGAGCAGCGTCTTGAAATTGATGTCCTCGCCGAGCACGATGCCCTCGACCTGGTAGAAGTCGGGCGCGTGCGTAGCATCAACCGCGTCGTACCGGAAACAGCGCGCGATCGAAAAATATTTTCCCGGGATCTTCGGGCCCGACGCGAGCGTCCGCGCCGATACGGCCGTGCCCTGGCTCCGGAGGATCAGCCGTTTTGCGCGCTCGAGTCGAAGGCATACCGCCAGCCCGTGGAACCGGTCTTGCCGCCGTCCTTGTGCGCCGCAGCGACCCGCTTTGCCGAAGGGCTCTTCGATCTCTTTGCACGATCGCCGGTTCTTTCACAAAGTACACATCATGGATGTTCCGCGCCGGATGGAACTGCGGCATGAACAGCGCGTCCATGTCCCAGAACTCGTTCTCCACGAGCGGGCCGCGCATTTCCTCGAACCCCATGCCGATGAACTTGTATTTCACGAAATCGAGGAATTCCTTGTAGGGATGCTTCCTGCCGATGCTCTGCCGGGGCGGATTGAGCGCAATATTGTAGGCACGGAATTTTTTATTCTTCCAGGTGCCCTGCTTCAGCATCTCAGGCGTGAGCGGCGACGCCTCTTCGCTCACCGCACCGCGTTCCCTGATGAGCTGAAGCACCGTCTTCCCGTCAGCAGTGAGACCGTAGGATCGGTTCTTCTTCTCCGTGATGCGGAAGATCCCCTTCCCCTTGCCTCGCTTGTGGAAATTGGCTTGTATCACGGCCTGTTTGTGCGCCGGGAGGGTCGATAGGGCAATGGATGCTCCTCCGGTTTCCTCAATAACTTCCTGCAGTAATTCAAAAGGAGTGGTGCCACCCGCCGGATCAAGTTCGAGGATGCCTCCCTGGGCGATACGAACGACATTGCTTGCCTTGAGCGACCCGACAGCTGAACTCACCTCAGTTGGGGTCCATACCCCAGGACTGGATGATGTCCTTGACCGTAAACTGCTTTTTATCACGGAGCGCGGCAATGATGCGGATCTCTGGAGTGCCCTTCTCCTGGTATTCAGCACCGGTCTCAGTAAGGGTCACATAGGTTGTGACCGTTTCTCCCGTGACCTCGAGCAGGCCCTTTGACTGAAGCCAGCCTGAGGCCATATCCAGACGGGATTCGTCGAGCCCTGACGAGTTCATGATGTCCGATGCAGATAAGGTATCACCCTGATTAAAGCAGAGGAGCACCTTGTTTTCGAGCGGATGGAGGCTTTCGAGCAGTTTTATGTGGTCCGGTGTTGCCATAAGTTGCGGATAAGATTACGTTGATTGAAAAAATTTGTCAAGAAAAAACAGATTGACGGCGCACTTTATTGTATGATAACGTATGTTCAATGGCGAGTGTGAAGGTCAAACCGACGTTAGGCTACACGATCCTGTGCGATGATGTACGTCAGGAGATGGGCGGCAAGTTCAGTCTCATGGGGCTGTTCGAAAGTATCTATGCGAATGCCTTCCCCGCCGTACATCCGCGGTTCGCCATCGTGAACGAATGGACCGGAGGGAAGGGAGAGTTCAAAGTCAGGGTAAGGCTGCTGGCCCCGGACCGCGAGCAGGTCATCTCCGAATCAGAAGCTGCTATAGTCCTCTTCAGTGAAACCCAGCGGCACCGTGATATCTCCATCCGTTTCAACACGACGTTTGCGGTGCCGGGGACGTACTGGATAGAAACTCTGCTGGACGATGAAAGGGTGGGTTTTGTCCCGCTTACTCTTCAGTTAATAACCGACAAAACCGTGCATTGAACTTCATCACTGATTCACACGGATAAGATTTTGAAATGAGCCGGCCTTCATCTTAGATATCAAAACAATAACAAATGCTTTCTTATACATGCGTTCAAGGAATCCGTGACCAAGTTCATTGGATACGATGAAGCATGCCCCAATGATCTTTACCGTCAGTTCTTTATCTCATATTTTCATCCGTTTGTATCCATCCCCATCCGGGCTAATTACTCCTTGTATCATTCGATCGTAATGAACGACGAAATCCCTTCTTTGGCTTGGAGCTGCTTCAGGAGCTTCTCCGCAGCAGCCTTGTTTGGAAAGCTGCCGAGCCGTACACGGTACCAGGTCCCCTTGTCCGGCATGGTGAAAGAGACGATGAACGCCGCATATCCGCGCGTCTTCATCTTTTTCACCTCTTCTTCGGCCATCTCCTTTTCCTGATACGCTGCGATCTGGATGGTATAGCGCAACTTGGGGCTCTGGCCGTGAAGCGAAGTTGCTTCCTTCTTCGCCACCACCGGAGGCTGTGCTAGCTGCTTTATGGCGGGCTGTTTTGAAGGCAACACGGCTTTCTCCTTCTCCGCCTTGACCTCAATTTTTTTATCCTTCTTGGCGGCCTGTTCGCCTTTGTCCTTAGGCCCTTCAGTGACCGCCTGTTTTTTATCGGCCTGCTTTTCTTCGGCCACGGATTTGGGCTTGAGGTCGATCGATACCGTCTTGTTTTCCTGGTCCGTCAAAGTCTTGTAGAACGTGAATTCTTCCTGTTTCTGCGGCTTGTTCGAGACCACCTCGGGAAGCGGCGGCATGATCTCCCCCTGCACGCCAGACTTGCTCTGGTATTTCCCTACGTAGTATCCTAAGAAGAAGAAGCCCACCATCAGGGCCACCCCTGCGGGAATGATGAACAGCTTTGATATGATCCCGCCTTTCTGATTGTTCATTACGAACTCCGCTCTAATTAAAAAATTAGACATTGAAAATTAAAGGTTGTAAATGTTAACACTCATCATAATCCATGAAATAACTCTCCTGACATCTTATCATTTCCAATTGCCAATCTGTAAACTCCGATTCATCTTCTACAGGATCAGCATAGCATCTCCATAGCTGTAAAACCGGTACTTTTCCGCCACTCCTGTACGGTATGCCGAAAGGATGTTCTCCCTGCCGGCAAACGCCGAGATGAGCATGAGAAGCGTTGACTTCGGCAGGTGAAAATTGGTGATGATGCCGTCCGTTACCTTGAACCGGTACCCCGGATGGATGAACAGATCTGAGTACCCCTCGCTGGAACCAACGGTTCCGTCGTCCGTCGACGCGGTCTCGATCGTGCGCACGCTCGTGGTCCCCACGGCGATTATCCGCCTTCCGTTGGCTTTTGCGTGATTGATTTTCGTCGCTGAATCAGCAGGAATCGAGTAATGTTCCTGAAGCATCCTGTGGTCCGCGATCATCTCAGCACGGACAGGCTGGAACGTGCCCGGCCCCACGTGGAGGGTCACCGTGACGAAGTCAACACCCTTCGACTCCAGACGCTGGAGCAGTTCTCCCGTGAAATGAAGACCGGCCGTTGGCGCCGCAACCGCGCCTTCGTGCGCAGCGTACACGGTCTGGTATCGTTCCCGATCGCGCGGGAATGGACTGCGCTTTATGTAGGGCGGGAGGGGCGTCTTTCCGATCTCGGGGAGGACCCCCCTGATATCGTTTACACCGTAAAACCGGACGGCCCTGGTGCCCTCATCGCTGTCATTGACGACCTCCGCTTCGATGCCCGGCGCTATGTTCAGCCTTTTGCCTGCACCCACACCGCCCTTCACCAGTGCGTCCCAGAGGTTCCTTCCGATCTCGGACAGCAGGAAAATCTCAGCCTTGCCGCCACCCGGCTTCTTCGCCAGGAGCCTGCACGGAAATACCTTTGTGTCGTTAAGAACGAGCACGTCACCCGGCACGAGATAGTGTTCGAGATCGGAGAAAATTCTGTGCTTGATGCCGCCCGCTTCTCGCTTGAGGACCATGAGGCGCGAACGGTCCCTTACGGGTGAAGGTTCCTGAGCGATAAGAGATTCAGGAAGGTCGTAATCGAAATCAGAAAGTTTGAGCTGTTCAGTGACTTGAGTCATGGCGGGATATTACCATATAATGTGAGAAATTCCAAAACCATATTTCATTTGCCATTCTTAACGATCACTATCCGTGTCGGTTTAAAGCACTGCGCAACCTCCGGAGCAGGAGAAGCGCATATCATTCCCTCCAGGGCAACAACTTGTCCCTGATAGTGCTTTCTCAGTTCTTCCGTAAGTGTTCCTATGCGTCAAATCTAAAGGATCCTTTCTTGCTTCGGCGTCTTCATTCACCATTGCTCATTCCAGCGACCGTTTCCAGTTGTTATCAAATTCTTCATAAGAGAGCATGATGCTGTTACTGATTGCCTTGCCTGTGTCCGCTCCCGCGGCAAGTTCTTCCAAGACGCCCTTGACGCGATACATGCCGAAGCTGTCAATCATATAACGGACCGATGAGAGGCTGAACAGATAAGCGAACACGGCCTGATCGTCACCGAGCCCTATGAACGACCCCTCCAGATTCGAGAGCGGTGGAAGCTTTCCTGCCTGTGCAATACGCCTTAGCATCTCTTTCTGTCGCCCGTCAATCTCCCTTCCCTCGAAGTACTGGGCCAAACCTTCGTTCAGCCACGTGGGCACGCGGGGCGTTATAGCACGGACCACGGCATGTGTGTATTCGTGGTAAAGGGTTCTCCTGAGTCCCGGAGTCATCTGTTCAATGCCGCCGATGGGGATGCGTATCTTCCCGTCATAGATACCGCCGCTCCAGCCCGGCGCATCGGTTACCTCCTGGAACTGCTGGTCGGAATAAAGGATCACCTGTATTTCACCGTCAGGATAGTAAGACAGAGCGCGGCCGACTTCGCTGTAGGCGTCTTCAAGTATCCTGAGAACGATCCGTCCGGCCTCGATCTTCTCCCGGCCCTCGTACTTGACCATAAAATGGCTCGTGACATCCCGGTTAAAATCTTTCTCGGTTTTATGCTCCCTGCGTAAGCGTTCGAGCCTGGCGCGCGGGCCACTGGCAGAGGGATCAAGCTCTACGGCTTTCTCCCAGTACGATGCCGCCGTGTCGAGGTTGTCCTTGCGATAGTATAGCTCGCCCAGGAACTGGTAGGCTATTACTTCGCGAGGATTTATTGCGAGCGCACGTTTCAGTTCGCGCTCTGCATGTTCTTCATCCCGGAGATGGAAATAGGCTATGCCAAGGCCGAGATGAGCGGCAGCCGCGGAATCGTTATGCCGGCGCGCCTGTTCGAAGGAGTTGAGCGCCCCCTGGTAATCTGCTGCCTTCATCTGCTCCATGCCGTTGTTAAGGAACCGTGCATAGGCGTTCTGCTCGGTGGTCTGGGCCGGGTTGGTAAGAACAGGGAAGAACAACGTCGTAAGGATGAAAAAGGCAACCTTTGCCACAGATGGGCACAGATGAATGCAGGTTTTTGTTAGTTGCTGAGTTTTCATCGAATAGAGGGTCTTGTCTCTCTTCTGTCCACTGCCTCAGTCCTTCATCACCTTCACGAGCACCCTGCGGTCGCGGGGGCCATCGAACTCGCAATAGAACACAGCCTGCCATGTCCCGAGCGCAAGCCTGCCCTCCTCCACCATGACGACCCTGGACACGCCGATGATGCTCGACTTGATGTGCGCCGCCGAGTTGCCCTCGGTATGGCCGTAATTGTCGTCAAAGGGAATGACCTTGTTCAGTTCCTTCAGGATATCGCGCCCCACGTTCGGGTCCGAGTTCTCATTGATCGTGACCGCAGAGGTCGTATGCGGCACATAGATATAACACACGCCCGATCGGATGCCGCTCTCGGCCACCAGCCTCTGCACGCCCTGAGTGATATCCACGAGTTCCGTCCTTGAATTGGTCTTTACCCTCAGCTGCCTGATCATGCACGATCCTCCTTCTGATTATCAACTCTGGACTCTGGCCACTTGGTCCCGGACCCTTAAATCATCCCTCGATCCCCACGTCTTCGCGCCCTCTTCCGCGTTTTTCTTCGGCGATCGGGTAAATGATGTGAGTAATGAGCGAGTTGATGCGCGCTAGATTTCCAAGAAGATCAAGATGGATGTGGCTTGTGTCGATGGATTCCTGAAACCCCTTGCGGAGACGGTCCAGATGAGCCTGGACAAGCTCCCGCTCCATAGTGCCGAGCTCTTCCTTGCTCCTGAGGACGCGGTCCGCAAGGTCCCGATCATTGCTCGCGAACGCAGAGATGGCAGTGTCAAAGTTCTCGATGATCTTTTTGTGGAACGAAATAATCTCGAGCATCCCTTCTTCTGAAAAAGTAAGCCCTTTGTTGATTCGCTTCATGGCAAGCGGCATGATGTTCCGATCGATGATGTCTCCGATGCTTTCAAGGTCGCGGGAGATCTCCAGGACGACCATCGAG
Source organism: Nitrospirota bacterium (assembly GCA_963705595.1). Lineage (GTDB taxonomy): Bacteria > Nitrospirota > UBA9217 > UBA9217 > UBA9217 > DASPSR01. The sequence continues at coordinate 269,745 of CAVPKD010000002.1, forward strand.
CGCCGGGTCTGGGATTCAGATAGATGAGAAGCAGACAGTCGGGTGATATAGAGCCGGATATGGCGATCGAGGAGATCGATCAGGTTGTCCTTGTTTTTTATAGCCGTTACGGTCGATTGATCGTCGCTCTCAAATACCTTAACCGAGTCGATGAGCATCTCCCGCACGATGTCCGATGCCCGGAGCGCTTCGCGTGCGGCCTGTCCCAACGCAAGCGCGGGAGTTTTGAGCACATGGTCATCCAGGTACAGCGGGCCGAACTTCTTTTCCTCGGCCTTCTCGGGCACGAGCTTTATGATAAGTTTCGAGAACAGAATAGTAAAGGGAAGGAACACTAATGCCATGATCACGTTGAACAGCGTATGGGCATTCGCTATCTGCCGCAGGAGGTCTGGGGCCGTGTGTATTACGAGGTTATGGAACGGGCCCAGGAATGGCAGGAGCAGAGCGACGCCGAGTACCTTGAAGAGGATGTGCGCCCACGCGACCCGTCGCGCTTCGGCAGGAGCGCGCAGGCTTGCTATCAGCGCGGTGGAGCAGGTACCGATGTTGGCGCCGAGCACAACGTAGATTGCCGCGTCGAGAGTAATGAGGCCATGTCCGGCAAACGCGAGCGCGATACCGATGGTGGCCGCGCTGCTGTGAATTAGTGCCGTAATGGCGGCAGAAAGCAGGATCCCGGTGAGCGGACTCCCGATCAAGACAAGCAGGACCTGGCGGAATAGTTCGTTCTGTTCAAGCGGAGCCATGGCATCGGACATGATCTTGATTGAAAGGAACACGAAACCAAACCCCAGCAGACCCTGTCCGATGTTCTTGTAAAGTTGCCTTTTGGAGAACAGCTCAAAGAGGAGACCTATGCCGATAAGGAGAATGGCATAATCGTAGACGTGAAACGCTATGAGCTGGACCGTGAGCGTGGCGCCGATGTCGGCACCCAGGATCACGGCCAGGGTCTGGCGGAAGCTCATCAGCCCCGCGCTCACGAACCCCACGAGCATGACCGACGTGGCGCTGCTCGACTGGATGAGGCCGGTGATGAATGCTCCGGCGCCCACGGCAGTAAGCCGGTTGCTCGTGAGTGAACGTAGCAGCGAACGGATTCGGGGTCCTGCCGCGTTCTGCAGTCCGTCGTTCAGCAGCTTGATGCCGTAGAGCAGGAGGAGCACACCTCCGAAGAGGCCTATATAGATCATGGTGTAACTATGCCTAATTTTTCCTTATTCGTCAACGGGAAACTTCATCGTACCGTGCTCCTTTTCTTCACGAACTCGATCTCCTCTTCCCTGTTTCTGACCTCTCCGTCCAGTTTCGCGTCCAGCAGTTCGGCAAGGAGCTTCCGGTATTTCGGTCCGGGCGGGATGCCCAGAGTCCTGAGATCATCGCCCGTGATCGTGACCTTGACGTTGCGAAGGTGCATGAGGTAGAGGGAAATGTACTTTTTGGCCGTATCCTGCCTGGCTTTTGCCATCACCAGAAGGATCGACTCGGTCTGCAGCGGCGCAAGAAGGTCGTACACTCGGCTCGGCGGGAGATTAGTCTCCTTGTAGAAGATGTAGAGCACCCCGCGGTATCGTTCCCGCGCTTCAAGCACCCTCTCTCGGACCCTCGCAGGGACCGCAAGCCGTTCGAGCGCCTCCTTGACGGCGGCATCCTTCAAGCGGTCCAGGAGGCCGAGAAAGTAAACGAACCACTTCTCGATCCTGATGTCCAGATAGAGGAGACGGAACCAGGTGAGTGTCTCCGCTATGTGGCCAAAGAGCCGTTCCGTTTCCATAGAACTTTTAAGGTTCGGATGGATGAATTTGAGAAGGTCAAAGTCCTTCATGCGCTTCTGGACCTTGACTGGCTCCGCCTCCGAGAACATGAGCACCAGCTCGTTGTACATCCTTTCGCCCGTGAGCTTGTGGAACAGCTTCATGTTCACTGCGGTCTTGATCAGGTTCTGGGTGTGCTTGCTCAGGCGGAAATCGAAGCGCTGCTCGAATCGGATTGCACGAAGCACGCGCGTCGGATCCTCCACGAATGAAAGGCTGTGGAGGACGCGGATCGTTTTCTCCTTGATATCCCGCAGGCCTCCGAAAAAATCGATGAGTTCCCCGTAGCGCTTCCGGTTCAACCGCACGGCGAGGGTATTGATCGTGAAATCACGGCGGTAGAGGTCCTTTTTGATGGAAGAGAGCTCGACGGTGGGTAGAGCGGCCGGTGACTCGTAATACTCGAGCCGGGCAGTTGCGATGTCGAGCTTCAGTCCGTTCGGGAGCATGACGACAGCCGTGCCGAACTTCTGGTGAGTCTTCATGCGGCCACCGGCACGCTTCACAAGCATGCCCGCGAATGTTATCCCGTCGCCTTCCACCACGATATCGATGTCGAGGTTGGTAACACGCAGGAACAGGTCGCGCACGATGCCGCCGACGAGATAGACCGGGAACCCCGCCTCGTCGGCAACCTCGCCGACTGTCCTGAGCGCATCACATATCTCCGGCGGTAGCCGTTCCTCGATCAGTCTCTTGATGTTCCTGGTGGAACGCAAACCGAAATCGTTCCGTTCGGGGACCTCTGCCAGCCGTTCTTCGTGCAGGGAACGGAGGAGATCGGTACGGGTGATCGCTCCCACAAGCATGCTGCTGCGGTCGAGCACCGGGATGAACCGCTGGTGCTCTTCGATCATGATCCGCTCCACCTGAGCCATGGGTGTGTCAGGAGATACGACCGGGCCACCGGTGGTCATAAACTCTTCGACCTTCTGCTTGCCCAGCCCATGGAACAGCGCCTTCTGCACGACCTCGCGCGTAATGATCCCCTGGAACTTTTCGTTGCTCAGGACGGGCAGCACGTTCACGCTGAATCGGGTCATGGCCTCGTTCGCCTCCTGGATGGTGCTTCCGGACGGAATGGTCTTGACCGGAGAGGTCATGATCTCGCTCGCGACCGGACCAGGTTTGATGTGGTGTTTCAGGACATCGATCAGGCGTTCCTTGGTCTGCAGGTAGGTCATGTCCTTGACCACCGCTGATGCCGCTGTCGCATGGCCGCCACCGCCCAGCTCTTCGAGCACCTCGCCGGCGTTCACCTGTGGGATCCTGCAACGTCCAATGACGTGCGTCTTGTCGCCCATCTGCACCACGAGGAAAAGCACATCGAGGCTTTCCATGTCCCTGATCTTATGCGCCAGGTTCGCCAGGTCCGGGACATATTGGTGGGTGGCCATGGCCGCGATCACAACGCGGACTCCATTGATATCATAGCTCGTGGCGGCCGTAATAAGGTCGTTCAGGATCGCGATTTGTTCTGCGGTAAGCTCGCGGGAAATGAAATCGGAAACGATGTTTAGTTGTGCGCCCTGGGAGATGAGGTATGCCACAGCCTGCACGTCACGTTCCGTGGTCGACACAAAGGTAAGCGAACCAGTCTCCTCGTAAATACCGAGGGCAAAGATCGTGGCCTCGAGCTGCGTGATCGGCATCCCCTTCTGCCGCAGCAGTTCTACCATGATCGTGGTCGTGGCCCCGATCATCTCCACGATTTCGAATTCTCCCCTGATGTCTCCTTCCTTAGTCGGATGGTGGTCATAGATATGCACGGAGACGCCCGGTCGTCCGAGAGCGCCAGCAAGCTTGCCCAAGCGGGCAGGATTCCGGTTATCAACAATGATAAGCCTGGTGACGCTGTCGACGTCAACATTCTTGAGCCGTTCCGCCTCCACGGCATAGAACGTGGATTCGAGAAAAAAATCCCTCATGCTTTTTTCCTGGGAGCCGGGAAAGACGAGCGTGGCCTCGGGATAAAGCTTCTTCGCCGCGACCATGGAGGCCAGGGCATCGAAATCTGCATTCGTATGGCTGGTGATTACATCCATCGTTCAATTTCGGCTCGCGGCATGCAGATTGCAAATTCGAATCCTCATTTTGAAATCCGCAATTAATTATCCTCTCGGATGGTACTTCTCATGTATCTTCCTGAGCCTCTCCATCGAGACATGGGTATAGATCTGCGTCGTGGAAATATCCGAATGGCCGAGCATGGCCTGAACCGCCCGTAGATCGGCGCCGTTATCGAGAAGGTGTGTGGCAAACGAGTGGCGCAGCGTATGCGGCGATATGGCCGTGCCGATGCCGGCCTTCAGGGCATAAAATTTTATCCGCTCCCAGAACATCTGTCTGGTTATGCCCCTCCGCTTCGAGCTGATGAACAGAAGGTCTGAATCGTTGCCGTTCAGGAGGGCCGTCCGACCGCTCTCGAGATATCGCCTTACCGCAGCCGCCGCGACCTCTCCCATGGGCACAGCCCGTTCCTTCGATCCCTTTCCCATAACAATGAGGAACCCTCGTTCGAGGTTTATGTCCTGGAGCCTAAGCCCGACCAGCTCGCTCACCCGAAGCCCCGTAGCGTAGAGAAGCTCGAGCATAGCCTTGTCCCGGAGTCCGATCAGTGTTACCGTGTTGGGTTGGGCGAGGAGGGCATCGACACCAGCCGTTGAAAGCGTCTTCGGCAGCCGCTTCCACCCCCGCAGCGTTTCGAGGTTCACGGTCGGGTCCGTCCGTGCCAGGCCGTCGATGATCAGGTATTTATGAAGCCCCCGGACCGCAGCAAGACTACGCGCTATGGACGGCATTGATATCCCGGAAGACGATAGATGTGAGATAAAGGAGACCAAATCGTTCTGCGTTATTTCATCGTGACTTTTGTCCTTCATAAAAAGCAGATACTTGTGCAAATCTCTCTCGTAAGACTCCACCGTATTCCTGGCTAGCCCTTTTTCAACGGCCAGAAAATCGAGAAACTTTTTGAGAATATCGTCTTTCATAATAATGCCGACACTGCTGCCTCTAAATTTTATTCTATGTTATCACAGCGGAAAAAGCAAGTAAGGGATATATTGATCGCAGGAGAATGATGATATTCTGGCCGCACGAATGGGGTGTTGACGGATCAGGTCATGACCCTGAAACCTTTGGAGCGCTCTCAACTCAAATGATGTCGAACCGTTTCATCCTTCTCTGGAAAGCATCGCGCAGCATTTTAAGATGCTGCGCCGCCTTTGTCTGGTTTCCTATCGACATTTCAAGGGCCGTCCTTGCCAGGGCGTTCTCCACATCTTCAATGGAGAATACTGTTTCCGGAATGACAAACCCATAAAGCGAGACCGAGGTGCCCGTTCTATGCGGTACTTTCAATCCGTGTTTCCAGGATCTCCTGGGCAAGATGCTCCGGGAGAATCTCTTTGTCAACATCCAGGGTCATCGCATGCTCCATAACATCCTTCAGTTCCCGCATGTCCCCGGGCAAAGAGTAAGCAATTAGGTTCTGCTCAGCTTCATTGAATATCTCCTGCACGTTCTTATGGCTCCCGATTGAAGAGGATGCGATCCTCACCCGGTGCTCACTCTCCCAATGAGATCTTTTATGTCATCGACGCCCTGTTCCTCCATCACGTTCTCGATGCCCGACAGGACCTCGAGTGTTGCCAATGGATTCATGAAATTTGCCGTCCCCACAGCTACGGCTGAAGCGCCGGCAAGAATGAACTCCAATGCATCCTCTCCGGTTACGATGCCGCCCATACCGATGATCGGCAGCTGAACCTTCTTGGCCACCTGCCACACCATGCGCACGGCCACGGGCCTGATCGCGGGACCGGACAGACCGCCGGTACAGTTCGCAAGCCGCGGCCTCCGGCACCGCACATCGATCGCCATGCCAAGGAGCGTATTGATGAGCGAGAGCCCGTCGCATCCCGCGTCACGCGCGGCACTGGCAAAGTCGGTCACGTCGGTCACGTTCGGCGATAGCTTGGCGATGAGTGGCAGCCGTGTTTTTTTCCGGATTGCGGAAAGAAGTCCGAATGTCGCCCGAGGTCCGTACCGAAGGCCATGCCGCCAGCCTTCACGTTCGGGCAGGAAATGTTCACCTCAATGCCTGAAACACCTGGAGCTCCGTCGAGCCGTTCAGCCACACCCACGTACTCTTCAAGGCTGTAGCCGAACATGTTCACGATCACCGCGGTGTCGAATTTCCTGAGGAAGGGAAGTTTTTCGCTTAGGAACACGTCGACGCCGGGGTTTTCGAGCCCGATGGCGTTCAACATGCCCGACGGTGTTTCCCAGATCCGCGGCGGAGGGTTGCCCGTGATCGGCTTGAGCGAGATGCCCTTAACGATCACACCGCCGAGCTTGTTCAGGTCAACGAACTCCGCGAACTCCTCGCCGTATCCGAACGTGCCTGAGGCGGTCAGCACGGGGTTCTTGAGCTTGATCCCGGCGATGTTCACGGAGAGATCGGGTCTTGCTGGTACTTGTATTTTTGTCATGATAAGTAATAAATCTTAAATCCCATAACGTAAAGTTTTTACCACACAGGCGTGAAGTGCGCCGAGGAAATCATAAGAGTCATTACAATAATCAAATTTGGGATTGCTTGGTCGCGACGGTCTTTGCAATGATGCAACTGTAATTGCATTTGAATACATTCTTCGCTCTCATCTGCACTTCGCATCTTTCGCGGTTTAAAGATTTTAGCTCTGGCTCGCCAGGGCTAGGCTCCTTACCTTCGGTGTGGAATTGGTAATCGGATCTGCTCTCCCCACTCGATCTCCCGCGAGTCGAACACCGGCCCCTCTTTGCAGGCCCGCTTGTACCCGCCCTACCTTCATCGGGATCGAGCAGCCCATGCAGGCGCCGAGACCGCAGGCCATGCGCTCTTCCATCGAGACATAACAGGGGATCGAATGTTCCGCAGCTATCCTGCTCACCGCCGCAAGCATGGCATGGGGACCGCAGGCGTAGAGCACGAGATGGGTCTTCTGCTCCATCTTCGTCAGGAACGCATTCAGGATATCGGTGGACATCCCCCTGGTACCCGTACTTCCATCTTCAGTCGCTATATGCACCTTTAAGATAGTGTCTTTAAAATTCTTTATGATGCCGCTTGGCGGCAGACATTCTTTATTTTGTCGAACCGATGAAGAGGTGGGCGCGCGAGCCGGCGCGCTGAGACAGAAAATGCAAGCGGAGGAAAACCGCTTCCGCCGGCAACCAGAACCGGCGTCATGCCTTTGTCCGGCATCGGAAAACCTTTTCCGAGCGGACCGAGCAGGTTCAGCGTATGACCGGACCTCCATGCCGGTGAGCAGTGCGGTGCCCCTCCCGACGACACGGTACACTATCTCGATGGATGATTTTGAAGGAACGGAAGAGATGCCGAAGGGACGGGCGAGGAGGGGGTCCAGGTTCTCTGATACCCTGAGCATTACGAACTGGCCCGGAAGCGCGGCAGCGGCCACTTCCGGGGCCTTGAGCACAAGGCGGTAGTATCCCCTGCCGGCAGGCTTGTGTGAAAGTATCGTTGCCTTGTGCAGCCTATTCGAAGGGCAATCTCTATCTCCTGTATTTCGTATTCCACGGTCTTGGCCGGCGTCTTGATCGTTACGACATCGCCAACCTTGTGTCCGATGAGCGCCTTGCCCACGGGAGACTGTATCGATATCTTCCCCTTTTTAAGGTCCGCCTCTTCCTGGCCGACCAGCGTGTACTTTTTAATGTCGCCGGATTCGGTGTCCGCGAGCGTCACCGTCGCGCCGAACACCACTTTCTCGTTCGAGAGCTTCGAGACGTCGATGATCTGGGCATGGGCAAGCTTATTTTCCAGTTCGCGTTTCTTGGCGTCGAGATGGCCCTGCCGTTCCTTGGCGGCGTGGTACTCCGCGTTCTCCGACAGGTCGCCGTGTGCACGTGCTTCTTCGATGTCCTTGATGTTCTTGGGCCGCTCGACCTTGATGATGCGGTCAAGCTCCTGTTTGAGCTTCTCGTAGCCCTCTTTGGTCATGGGGATCTTCTGTGTCATGATGTATGATACTCCTGAATGGATTTTACCTGTAAATGATTTGTCTTGATCGCCGCAATGCCGCGCACCGCGGCCTTTGCTGCCGAGATCGTCGTGAAATAGGGGATCCCCTTCATCAGCGTCGTACGCCGGATGGAGTAGGAGTCCTTCTGCGACTCGCGCGCCGTAGACCGTGTTGATCACGAGATCGACCTGCATGTCCGTGATCTGGTCCACGATATGCGGCCGGCCTTCGGTCACCTTGTTCACGGTCTCGACCGTGATGCCCCGCTTCCGCAGATAATCTGCGGTGCCTCTCGTTGCCACGATCGAGAAGCCCGTCCTTTTCCAGCCCCTGCGCCACTTCAAGCAGCCCGGGCTTGTCCTTGTCCTTTACGCTCAGGAACACGCGCCCTGATACGGGCATGGGATTGCCCGCCGCCATCTGGGACTTGGCAAAGGACATGCCGAAGTCCATGTCTATTCCCATCACTTCGCCCGTGGACTTCATCTCCGGCCCGAGGAGCGTGTCCACACCAGGGAACTTGGCAAAGGGGAACACCGCTTCCTTGACCGCGATGTGCTTGATCTTCACCTCTTTCGTGAAGCCGAGTTCAGCAAGCGTCTTGCCCGCCATCACCCGGGCGGCAAGCTTGGCAAGCGGCACGCCGATGGCCTTGCTCACGAACGGGACGGTCCGCGAGGCCCGGGGGTTCACTTCAAGCACGTAGATCCGCCCTTCCTTCACCGCGAACTGTATGTTCATGAGCCCGACCACGCCGAGCTCAAGCGCAAGCATCCCGCGTCTGACGGTCGATCTCACGGATGATGTTCTGCGGAAGCGAGAACGGCGGGAGCGAGCACGCGGAGTCACCGGAGTGTACGCCCGGCCTCTTCGATGTGTTCCATGATGCCCGCGACGACCACCGTCTTCCCGTCCGAGATCGCGTCCACATCGATCTCGACGGCGTCTTCGAGATACTTGTCGACGAGCACCGGACGTTCGGGAGAGGCCTTGACCGCACGGGACATGTAGTTCCTGACGCTCTCCTCGTCGTAGACGATCTCCATGGCCCTGCCGCCGAGCACGTAGGACGGACGCACCATGACGGGATATCCGATGCGGTTCGCGGCGTCCACGGCCTCGTCGCAGGATACGGCCGTGCCGCTCTCGGCCTGAAGCAGTCCGAGCTTGTCGAGGAGTTCCTTGAAACGCTTCCGGTCCTCAGCCCGGTCGATGCTGTCGGGCGACGTACCGAGGATACGCACGCCCTACTTTCTCGAGCGGCACCGCGAGCTTGAGCGGCGTCTGGCCGCCGAACTGCACGATCACGCCCGACGGGCTTCTCCCGATGTATAATATGTAAAACATCTTCGAGTGTCAAGGGTTCAAAATAGAGCCGGTCCGACGTATCGTAGTCCGTGCTCACGGTCTCGGGATTGCAGTTCACCATGATGGTCTCGTACCCGTCTTCCTTGAGCGCGAAGGCAGCGTGCACGCAGCAGTAGTCGAACTCGATGCCCTGGCCGATCCGGTTCGGCCCGCCGCCGAGGATGACGATCTTCTTACGGTCCGTCGGATTCGCCTCGCACTCCGCGTTCCGCCTGCGATCCGCCTGACTCCTGACTCCCTCCGACCCTCCGATTTGATAGAACGGTTTCTCATAGGTAGAATACAGATACGGCGTATGCGCCTCGAACTCGGCTGCGCAGGTGTCCACGGTCTTGAACACCGGCGTGATGCCGAGTTCCATCGCGCGTCTTTCGCACGGCGTCTTCGGTGGTCGTAAGCAGTTTGGCAAGCCTGCGGTCTGAGAAACCGTATTCTTTTGCCGCCGGAGCGGATGGTCGAGAGAAGCGGTCTTGTCGTAACAGGACGCGCGCACCCTGTTCCCTGATCTCCTTTTCCATGTCAATGATCTGCTTGATCTGGTGCAGGAACCAGGGGTCGATCTTCGAAAGGCTGAATATCTCGTCCACGCTCATGCCGATGCGGAAACCGTCCGCGATGTACCAGATCCGCTCCCAGTTCGGCACACTGATCTTCTGGCGGATGTCGGCGATCCCGTGCTCAGCGTCACCGTCCCGGTCGCGGCGGGACTCGAACCCGTAGCGGTCGATCTCGAGCGAGCGGAGCGCCTTCTGGAGCGATTCCTTGAAGGTCCTGCCGATGGACATGGCCTCACCCACGGACTTCATTTGCGTGGTGAGCGTGGCATCGGCCTGCGGGAAACTTTTCAAAGGCGAAGCGCGGGAACTTGACGACCACGTAGTCGATGGTCGGCTCGAAGGACGCCGGCGTGGCCTTGGTGATGTCGTTCGTGATCTCGTCAAGGGTGTAGCCGACGGCAAGCTTGGCCGCGATCTTGGCGATGGCAAAGCCCGTGGCCTTGGATGCGAGCGCCGAGCTGCGGGACACGCGCGGGTTCATTTCGATCACGACCATCCTGCCGTCCGTCGGGGTTGACCGCGAACTGGATGTTCGACCCGCCCGTGTCCACGCCGATCTCGCGGATGATCTTGAGCGACGCGTCGCGCATGATCTGATATTCCTTGTCCGTCAGCGTCTGTGCCGGCGCCACGGTGATGCTGTCACCGGTGTGGATGCCCATGGGATCGAGGTTCTCGATGGAACAGACGATCACCACGTTGTCCTTGGTGTCGCGCATCACTTCGAGCTCGAACTCCTTCCATCCTACGACCGATTCTTCGACCAGCACCTGGTGCACCGGGCTCGCCTCGAGGCCGCGCGTGATCAGGTCGGTGAATTCTTCCGGTTATACGCGATGCCGCCGCCCGTGCCGCCGAGGGTAAATGCGGGACGCAGGATAGCAGGGAAACCGACCTTTTCGAGTATCTCGTAGGCCTGCTCCTTGCTCGTCGCGAACCCGCTCTTCGGCACCGAAAGACCGATATTCTCCATCGCTTTCTTGAACAGCTCGCGGTCCTCTGCCTTCTTGATCGCCGGAAGCTTGGCGCCGATAAGCTCGACGTTATATTTTCCAAGCACGCCGGACTCAGCGAGGGCCACAGCCGTGTTGAGCGCGGTCTGGCCGCCCATGGTCGGGAGCAGGGCGTCGGGCCGTTCGCGTTCGATGATCTTCTCCACCACCGCCGGCGTGATCGGCTCGATGTAGGTACGGTGCGCCATCTCCGGGTCGGTCATGATCGTGGCCGGGTTCGAGTTTACGAGCACGATCTCGTACCCTTCTTCCCTGAGCGCCTTGCAGGCCTGCACGCCCGAGTAGTCGAACTCGCAGGCCTGGCCGATCACGATCGGCCCTGCATCCGATGATAAGAATCTTTTTAATGTCTGTTCGTTTCGGCATGTAATCCTCTACCTCACAGTCCCGATAATCTGAATAACGTCCAAGAGGAAAGGGGGAAATGGATGACGGAGAATAAAGATACTGTCATTCCTGATTTCCCTTCTTCCTCTTGCCCATTTTGCCTTAGTCAATGTCTTGTATCCATCCGTTTTCCAGTCCATACTTCTGCATGATATGGTAGGCCTCTTCGTACTCCTCAGACGTGATCCTTCGCGACATCTCCTTGATCTCCTGCGCCTTGTATGCCGGGAAGTACTGGGACATGAGGCTGATGTACACGTCCTTTGAGATTTCGTCCGCGAGGAACTTCATGATCCCCTCGGTCCCGGAGAGTCCACCGGGCAGGACCAGATGGCGGATGATCAGCCCTCGCTTCGCGATACCGCTCTCATCGAGCACCAGGTTACCGACCTGCCGATACATCTCCTTGATCGCCGCTCGGTTGATCTCCGGGTAGTGAGGCGCGATCGAGTACGTGCAGGGCTGCAGCTTCATCCGAGTACCGCATGTCCGGCAGATAGATATCAACGATGCCGTCGAGCAGCCGGAGCGCTTCCAGCGACTCATACCCGCTCGTGTTGTACACGATCGGCAGGATGAAGCCGCGTTCCCGCGCAATGCCGAACGCCTTCAGGATCTGCGGCATGAAGTGCGTCGGCGTCACCAGATTCAGGTTGTGGCACCCCTGTTCCTGCAGCCAGAGCATCTGACATGCCAGCTCGCCCGGCGTGCGTTCCACGCCGTTCCCCAGTTGGCTGATGGGATAGTTCTGGCAGTATACGCAGCGCAGATTGCAGTTGGTCAGAAAGATCGTGCCCGAGCCTCTGGTCCCCGAAAGCGGCGGTTCTTCACCGTGATGTGGGCTGACGCTCGAGATAACGGGATTTAATCCTGACCTGCAGAAACCAATTTTGTCGTTCTTCAATCGGTTCACCCCGCATTCGCGGGGGCAGACACGGCAGGATTCCAGCAGTTTGTAGGCCGCCTCGATCCGTTTTTGCAATTCTGTTTCTGAAATCGTTGCAGTCATGTAAACCGTTCAACCACTAAGTTACAAAAGCACTAGGAAACATTTCGCTGGTATTTAACTTCGTGACTTGGTGCCTTCGTGGCAATTTTGTCCGTTATCTTTGTCTTATGCTTCTCCATCATCTCCACGAATCGCTGGAACAGATACCTGCTGTCGTGCGGCCCGGGAGACGCCTCGGGATGGTACTGGACGGAAAACGCAGGCAGGGTCTTGTGCTGCATTCCTTCGCAGGTCTTGTCATTCAGATTCACATGCGTCAACACGACTTTATCCTTCACGGTCTCCATGTCCACGGCAAAACCGTGATTTTCCGCTGCGATCTCTACCTTGCGCGTGGTCAAGATCCATGATCGGCTGGTTTCCGCCATGATGACCGAACTTGAGCTTGTAGGTCCTTCCGCCAAGAGCGAGCCCCAGAAGCTGCTGCCCCAGACAGATGCCGAAGATAGGCTTCTTGCCCAGGAGCTTTCTGATGTTCTCGATCGCATAGATAACGGGCTCCGGGTCACCAGGCCCGTTCGACAGGAACACGCCGTCGGGGTTCATGGCGAGCACCTCTTCGGCAAGCATCGTTGCCGGAACAACGGTGACATCGCAGCCAGCACTCGTGAGCAGGCGGAGGATATTCCGCTTGATGCCGTAATCGTACGCAACAACTTTATACTTTGTTGATGACTTCCGCGCGTACCCTTTTTCCAGGTTCCAGTCGCCCTCATCCCAGGTATACGGCATTTTGCATGTAACATCCTTAACCAGGTCAAGGCCGCTCATATTCGGAAGGACCCTGGCCTTGGTCACCAGGCTCTCGGGATTCTTGTCCTTCGTTGAGATGATGCCCGGTTGTGCACCGAAATCGCGCAAATGACGGGTCAGCGCCCGCGTATCGATTCCCTGGATGCCGACAATACCGTTCTCCTGCAGATACTGATGGAGGGATTTCTTCGTCCTCCAGTTGCTCGGGAAATCGATGTATTCCTTCACGATGAAGCCTTCGACATATGGTCTGCCGGACTCCACGTCTTCGTCGTTCACACCGTAGTTCCCGATCTGGGGGTAGGTCATCGTGACAATCTGGCCTTTGTACGACGGGTCGGTCAGGATCTCCTGGTACCCGGTCATGCTCGTATTGAACACGACCTCACCCGAAGTCTCGCCTTCCGCCCCGAAGGAGTATCCTTCGAAGACCATTCCGTCAGCCAATGCAAGAATCGCTTTTTTCATTCTCCGCCCCTTCCTTCATTCCGCGTTCCGCCATCCAAAATCCGATATTAGAATTTGTCTCGTATCTTCCCGTTTATATCCACGACTTCTCCGCTCACGTTGTCTCCGTCAACGGTTACCAGGACGAAGTGATGAAATCCACCGTCCTTCTCGTCAGCATAAAGTGGCGCACCGCCTCCGCCGGTGATAATATGATTGATGCCATCCACAATCTGCCGTAGGTAAAGATGCTCATGCCCGGAAAACACAACGTCAACTTTATTTTTCACGAAAAGCGCTTCCAGCCTGTCCCTCTCTTTCGGATATCTGTCGAGGCTGTTGCCTGCGTGCTTCCCCTTCCGGGAGTCAGTATAGAGGGGATGGTGCAGGAATACAAATTTATGTTTCTGTTTTGAATTCGAGAGAACACCTTCCAGCCATGTATACTGCTCCCCCGTGATTTTCTTTTCTTGGTCGTCGATATAAGTATCGAGCACAATAAAGAGCGAGTTTCCTGCTATAAAGGAATAGTATAGTTCGTTCCCGGGAAGGTTGACCTGTTCCTTATATGTTGTTTCACTGCCCAAGACCTTTGAATGCAAATCATGATTTCCCACGGTCAGGAAGTATGGTACCGTGATGGGCTTGGACATTTCCCAGAACTTTGCCCATTCCTGCTTATCTCCGGGCGTCGCTATCATGTCGCCAGTGTTCACGATAAAATCCGGCTTGTGTTCCATCACTATTTTTACCAGCGTGCGGTACACATCATCACCTGAGCGGTTGTCACCAAGAACCACGAAGTTGAACTGTGTCGGGAGTTTCTCCAGGTCGGCAAACTTCCGGTTAATCTGCTGAGCCGACGCCGCACATGCGGATTCTAGGGTCAAAACGATGAGGAGAAGCGTACCGATGTACTTATGCTTACGATTCATTTTACCCATGGCCCTTGCTACTTGACCCTAGATTTTTCCGCCCACAATCGTCTGGACCGCTTTACCTCTCAGTTTCCATCCATCGAAGGGTGTATTCTTCGATTTCGATTTGAACTGAGATGCATCCACCGTCCAGTCCTCATTCAAATCAATGATGCGTTATATCAGCATCCGCACCCACCGAAAGTGTCCCTTTGTTCAGATTGAGGATCAATGCAGGATTGACGCTGAGCTTGCGGATCACTTCGGCTAGTGAGAGCATTCCTTCATGCCACAAGCTTGAGCGTCAGCCCGAGGGCTGTCTCGAGTCCGACGATGCCGAAGGGCGCGTAATCGAACTCGCCTGACTTCTCGTCCATGGCATGAGGCGCATGGTCCGTCACGATCACATCAATGGTCCCGTCCTTGAGACCCTGCTTGATCGCGGCGACATCGTCCGCTGTACGGAGCGGCGGGTTCATCTTCGCCATGGTATTGTACCCCCGCACCGCCTCTTCGGTCAAAGAAAAGTAGTGCGGGCAGGTCTCAGCCGTGACCTTCACTCCTCGGGATTTCGCATCGCGGATCAGCCGCACGGAACCTGCAGTGCTCACATGAGCGATATGGAGCCTGCAGCCCGTCAGCTCGGCCAGCGAGATGTCCCGGGCGGTCATCACGTCCTCGGCCGCACGGGGTATGCCCCGGAGCCCGAGTTCGGTCGAGACTATACCTTCGTTCATCACCCCTTTGACGGACAGTGTGCTGTCCTCGCAGTGAGAGATAATGAGCATGTCGAATATCTTCGAGTATTCCATGGCGCGGCGCATCATGGCCGCGTTCATCAACGGGTTTGCCGTCGTCCGAGACCGCGACGCATCCGGCAGCATGGAGTTCGCCCATCTCGGCCAGTTCCTCGCCCTTCGAGCCCTTGGTGATCGCACCGATGGGAAAAACCCGTGCCGATGCGCTTCTCGCCTGGGACAAGGATGAACTCGGTGATCGAGCGGTTGTCGTTCACCGGGTTCGTATTCGGCATGCAGCAGACCGAGGTGAACCCGCCGGCCTTTGCCGCTGCGGTCCCGGTCGCGATCGTTTCCTTATACTCGAACCCCGGCTCACGCAGATGCACGTGCATGTCGATGAGGCCCGGGACAACGAGCTTGCCCGCAGCGTCGATGACCTGACTGCCGTTCGCCGGGAGCGAGCCCGGTTTGCCGAGCTTCGCGATCTTGCCGTCGGACACGAGGACGTCGAGTTTCTCGTCCACCTTGTTCGCTGGATCGATGATATGACCGTTTTTGATAAGAATATTCATATAACCTTATTCGCCAGAGACGTCAGAGTAACAGCTATGATTTCATTCCGCGACCTCCGGATTCCCTGAATCCGCATTTGCATTTTAAGCCTCTGCCTTGCGTTCCGCCTGACAACAGGAACATCACCGCCATCCGGACCGCCACGCCGTTCGTCACCTGGTCGAGGATTACCGACGCACTGTCCGCCACCTCGGACGAGATCTCCACTCCGCGGTTCATGGGGCCGGGGTGCATGACCAGCACATGCTTTGCCGCGCGCTCGAGCCGCGCCTGGTTCAACCCATACAGTCTCGCGTACTCGCGCACGCCCGGGAAGAGCCCCGCGGTCTGGCGCTCGAGCTGGAGCCGGAGCATCATGACCACGTCCGCTCCTTCGACCGCCTCGTCCATGTCGTAGTAGACCTGTGCTCCCATACGTTCGATCCCCGGCGGGATCATGGTCGGCGGGCCGCAGACCCTGACCTTCGCGCCCATGGTCGTGAGCCCGTAAATGTTCGACCGCGCCACCCGGCTGTGCGCGATGTCGCCCGACGATCGCGACCGTCAGCCCTTCGAGCCTGCCGAGCTTTTCGCGGATCGTGAACATATCGAGCAGCGCCTGCGTCGGATGCTCGTGGAAACCGTCACCGGCGTTGATCACCGAGCTCTTGAGCCGCGTGGACAGGTACTCCGGGGCGCCTGAGCAGGAGTGGCGGACGATGATCATGTCGCACTTCATGGCCTCGATGTTCCGGGCCGTATCGAGGAGCGTCTCGCCTTTGACCACGCTGCTGGTCGAGGTCGAGATGTTGATCACGTCGGCGGAGAGCCGCTTGCCTGCCAGTTCAAAGGACGTCCGCGTCCGCGTGCTTGCCTCGTAGAACAGGTTGATCACGGTCTTGCCGCGGAGCGTCGGCACCTTCTTGATGTCCCGCTCGGACACGTCCTTGAACGTCGCAGCCGTATCCAGGATGAGCTTGATCTCGTCCGCGGCCATGCCTTTTATGCCGAGCAGGTCTTTTGAACTGAGCGCCATAGTCAAACCTTTAAGGGTCAAGGGACCATAGATCCTGGTGC
This sequence comes from Nitrospirota bacterium, assembly GCA_963705595.1. Classification (GTDB taxonomy): domain Bacteria; phylum Nitrospirota; class UBA9217; order UBA9217; family UBA9217; genus DASPSR01. The sequence continues at coordinate 286,414 of CAVPKD010000002.1, forward strand.
CAAGGTAACGCATACCCCTAGACTCTGTTGTTATTCTCCCAGAATCACTACCTTCTCTTCCACTCCATCCTCTGCCAGCATCACTTCCACCTTCTCCTTTGCCGAGGTCGGGAGGTTCTTGCCCACATAGTCGGCGCGGATCGGGAGTTCCCGGTGTCCCCGGTCCACGAGCACCGCGAGCTGGATGCGCTGCGGCCTGCCGTAGTCCATGATGCTGTTCAGCGCCGCCCGGATGGTCCTGCCGGTAAAGATCACATCGTCCACGAGCACCATGATCTTGTCCTGGATATCGAAGGTGATGTCCGTGGCCTGCGGCACCGGCTGGGACTTGCGCGTCGTCAGGTCGTCCCGGTACATGGTGATGTCCAGGCTGCCGACCGGCGGCTCCACTCCCTCGATTTCCTTTATCCTTGCGGCCAGCCGCTTGGCGAGGTGCACGCCGCCCCGCTGGATGCCGACGAGAACGAGGTCCTTCGCGCCTTTGTTCTTTTCCAGGATCTCATGGGCGATCCTCGTCAGCGCCCGGTCGATGCCGGCCTTGTCGAGGATCAGTGCTTTTTCTTTGAGGCTCATCGTTCCTGTTCCCCAAATTCATTGAAAAAAGACACAAAAAAACCTTCTCCCCAAACTGGGAAGAAGGTTCGCTTGTGTATACAGAGCGTTATTCCGCCGTTATGATTTTTCATTTCCTGCCCTTCCTGGCCTCTCAGGACCAGACTTAAAGAGGATCGCTGTGACGGGCATACAATACTCCTACAACCGTATTCCTGTCAAGAACTTTCTTCCCGTGGGAATTCACTATTTGTCCTGACAGTCGATCTTCCTGAAAGTATAGCACATTCTGTAGCAGGGCTCGATATGGACAAGCACCTGGCTGGGTGTAAAATTTTCTTTGATGGTATCGGCCATGTAGGTGTTAGCCGTTGATTTTCTTCAGCAGCCATGCCATGTTCTTTCCCAGGTTCTTCATGGTCTGGACGCCTTCCACGTCATTGTTCACCTCGCCCGGTTGCCTGCCTATAGCCAGGTTCCAGTAGCTCGACCCCGGGATGATCATCTGATTGATGAGGAAGAATGAGTTGAGCGAATTAAAGACATGCATCGCTCCTGCGCGCCGCACTGCTACCACGCCCGCGCCCACTTTCCGTTTGAGCATATCACCGTTCGCGCGTGACACCATGCCACACCGCTCGATCAGGGCTTTCATGCCGGCGGATACGTCGGCGAAATACGTGGGCGATCCGAGTAGAATGCCGTCGGCTTTGAGCATCTTCTCGATGCATTCATTAATAATGTCCTTCTCCACTGCACAGCGTTTGTCCTTCTTCTCAAAACACTTAAAGCAAGCGATGCATCCCTGGATCGGCTTGCCCGCCAGCGCGTATATCTCGGTCTCGATACCCTCCGCCTTTAACTCCTCGAAAACCATATTCAGGAGAATGGACGTGTTCCCATCCTTCCGGGCGCTGCCGTTAAATGCTATGACCTTCATAATATCGCCTCCCCTATACCCTGATAAAATATTTTACTCATAGATCTTGACCGCAGGATTGTTATAACACAAAAAACGAATCATTAAAATGATATTTTATGTTATCGCTTTACGCACGGAACATGAGTGCGAGGACAGACCGTATTCTTTCAACAAATGCCTTTACAACATTCCGCAGTGCGACTAAAATAATATTAAGGTGACGAATGATCGAGCTGCATAATGTCAGCAGAATGTATGCACACGGGACAAAGGAAATCCAGGCTCTGCACGGCATTACGCTTAACATCAAGGCCGGAGAGTTCCTTGTGGTCATGGGGCCGAGCGGGTCAGGCAAGAGCACGCTCCTCAACATCATCGGCGGCTTGGATCAGCCGACCTCAGGAGAGATCTTTATAGACAACCGGCCGCTCCATGGAATCTCTGATGACGAGCTCACGCTCATCAGGCGTAGGCGGGTGGGGTTCATTTTCCAGTTCTTCAATCTCCTGCCTATTCTGACGGCTGCTGAGAACGTGAGTCTTCCTCTCCTGCTTGAGGGCATCCCCTATCCAAAGGTCAAACCTAAGGCTGAGTCGCTCCTGCAAAAGGTTGGGCTGGGAGAGCGCACCGGGCACCGGCCTGAACAACTCTCCGGCGGCGAGATGCAACGCGTGGCGATCGCACGCGCGCTTATCGCCAGTCCGGCCGTGCTGCTGGCTGACGAGCCAACGGGCAATCTCGACACGCGCACGAGTGCGGAGATATTGCGCCTGCTCAAGGACCTGCACACCGAGGGCCAGACGATCGTCATGGTAACGCACGATTCGAAAGCTGCTGCTTACGGGACTAGGATCATCACGCTCCGGGACGGAAGCATATCCGAAGATACCCCTGCAGGGGGAGATGCATCATGAATATCAGGAACCTCCTCCGCTTCATCAGCCTCAGGCGTTTAAAGCTGCAGAAAGTCCATACAATCATGACGGTCACGGGGATATGCCTCGGCGTTGCGGCCATAATTTCCATCGGCATCGTGAACAAGAGCGTCTTGCGATCCTTCGAAGATTCGATTGATCGCGTCACCGGCAGGGCCGCTCTTCAGGTCACGGGTCCAGCATCAGGGTTTCCCGAGGGCCTTATCGAACGTGTTCAGATCGTACCCGGCGTGGAATATGCGGTCCCCGTGATCGATACGCAGGGCATTCTCTCCGACGCGAAAGAGCCTTCACTCATGATCCTCGGCGTTGATGTGCTCCAGGACTGCAACATCCGCGACTACAAGCTCTCGGATGAGAGTGCCGATATCCCCGATCCACTTTTGTTCCTCGCTAGGCCTGACTCCATCCTCCTTACCCGCGCCCTCGCAGAACGCGAAGGGATAACACTCGACCAGAAGATCAAGGTTCAGACGGTACGCGGCATCCAGACCTTCCGCGTGCGCGGTCTGTTGAACCCCGAAGGCCCGGCCAGGACCATGGGCGGCAACATCGCCATCATGGACCTGCCCGCGGCGCAGATGGCCTTCGGCAAGGAGGGACGCATCGACCGGATAGATGTCAGTCTCATGCACGGCGCTGATCTCGAGACCGTGCAAAGTCAAATTCAACAGGCGATCCCCGAAGGTTACAGCGTCGATACGCCTGCCGGTCGCACCAAGCAGGTCGAGATCCTCATCTCCCACTTCCAGAAGAACATCAACCTAATCAGCTTTATCGCCGTGTTCGTCGGCATGTACCTCATTTACAACGCCGTATCAATTTCCGTAGTGCAGCGGAGAAAAGAGATAGGCATCCTGCGCGCCCTCGGCACTACCCGAAGCCAGATCATCAGGCTCTTCCTAAGTGAAACCTTCATTATCGCGATCGTGGGCTCTGCGCTCGGTGTCGGGGTAGGCATCTTTTTTGCCCGGTCGGCGATGGATACGGTGGGACAAGCCGTATCCGAACTGTACCTGAGGACATCGGTCACTGAAGTCTCCATCTCTGGTGTGAACCTCGTGTCCGGGTTTTTCACGGGCATTGTGGCGAGTCTTGCTGCTGCTTTCTTCCCGGCGCTCACAAGCACGCGAATAACGCCGATATCGGCCATCCGTTCCGTACCCTATTCCGAAGAGGGGTTTCTCTCGGGAAGAAGACTCATGGTGGTCTCTGCATTACTGGTCTTCCTCGCAGTGACACTGCTGATCCTTTATAAAACTTCAGAATCCTCCCCATACCTGCATTCCACACCAACCATGTTTACGGCCACGATATTCCTCCTCCTCGGGATTTCCCTCGCAACGCCCTCTGTTCTTCAAGCTTTTCTTGCGTTATTCCGTCGCATGGTCGCGCCTCACGTTGGTGCAGCAGGAAGGCTGGCGGGTCTCAACCTCCAGAAGAACCTCGGACGGAACGCCGTGGCAGCCGCAGCCATATTCTTTGGCATCTCGGTCTTCGTGAGTTCAGCCGGGATCATATACAGCACGAAGAAGTCAGTGCTCGATTGGATAGACTCGTACGTGCGCGGGGACATCATCGTGACCTCCGGTCACCCCATCGCAACCACGGGCGCGCAGAACATCCCCATGCCCGTTGACATGTGGAAAGAGATCGAAAAGGTTCCTGGAGTGCTCTCGGCAGATCCGTTCCGGAAAATATATATCGGTTACCATGGCAGGCGCATCCTGCTCATGATCCTGGACATCCCGCGCAGGATGAGGTACAGCCCGTTCATGGTTGCGAAAGGAACCCGCGAGGACATGTTGCGACTGCTTCCCGACCAGAACTATATCACCATGAACGAGGCGCTCGCTGCGCAGGAGCATGTCAAGCCGGGAGATGCGATCATGCTCCCGACACCGGAGGGACCGGTTGAATTCAAGATAGCAGTGATCAACGTGGATTACAGCTCGGACTCAGGCTCTATCCTCATGGATATCCATACTTATCAGCGTTACTGGAAGGAATTTCTCGCAGATTCCTTCTCGGTACGAGTGAAATCGAAGGCAAATGTTGAAGCAGTGCGCGATGAGATCGTCAAAGAGTTCGGGATTGACCGTAAGCTGTTCGTGCTACCGGCCCGTGATTTCAAAAACGAGATCCGCAAGGTCATCGACCAGGGCTTTGCCGTCAACCATGCGATCAACATCATCACTATTCTGATTGCCTGTCTTGGCATCATCGTCACCCTGCTCGCGTCCGTGCTCGAGCGCACGCGCGAGATCGGGATCCTCCGGTCCATAGGCATGCTCCGGAGCCAGGTCTCGCGGGTGGTCGTGATCGAGTCCATGCTCCTCGGCGTCATCGGCGGTGCTCTCGGCGCAGGCGCGGGGATCATCATCGGGTGGATGAGCCTTGAAGGGTTCCTCAAGGCCGACTATGGCGCGAGCATGCAATACCATATCAATTACGCTTCGATCGTTTGGGCCATGGCGCTCTCGACGCTGCTTGCCGCTTTGGCCGGTATTTACCCGGCCCGACGCGCGGCGAAGACTAATATCGTGGAGGCGCTTGCGTATGAATAACCATGACTTAACAATGAGAAAAAGCACATCACGTTACCGCGAAGGCGCGAGGAGCACCAAGAGAATCTTAAATTTATTTCTTAATGCTTTTCAAAATCCTCAACATCCTTTCCGCGCTAGCGGATCTGTTTTTGTGTCCGGGCTTGGATTCTTGATTTCTGTTATTTTCTCGTCATTAGTATTTCTTCCCACAGCCCATGCCATGAGCGGACGTGAAGTATATGAGAAAGTGCATGAGGTGCGTTCGAATGCGCTCGATCGGAAGACCGAAGCGATTATGACTCTTTTTGACAAGGGCGGCGGCAAGCGGACGAGAACCCTCACGGAATACAGCAAGAAAGCAGACCCCGAGGCGTATAAGGTTCTCGTTGTGTTCAAGAGCCCCCCGGACCTCAAAAACGTCGGGTTCCTGATCCATGCTCATACCTTCGCCGGACGCGATCTCTGGGCCTATTTCCCTGAATACAAACGCGTCAGGCGCATTCCTACAAGCTCGCAGGATGATTCCTTCTTCGGGTCGGATTTTTCGTATGACGACTTCGGCGGCCCGCCGAACCTCGACGACTATAAGTTCAGCATCTTGAAGGAAGATGTTGTCGGTGACAAGCCCTGCTACGTGGTCGAGGTCACGCCAAAGATCCATCGCAAATACACACGCTACGTTGCCTGGGTTGCAAAAGACCTCTGGATTCATCTCAAGATCGATTACTATCAGGAAAAAGAGCTGTACCGTACCGGAGCGTTCACGGATATCCGCATCATCGACGGCATCCCTACACCGTTCAGGCTCGAAATGGAAAACAAAAAGACCAGCCACCGGACAGAACTTACGGTCGAGAGCATCCTGTATCATACCCATTTTTCAGACGACCTCTTCTCTCAACGGTCGCTTGAGCGTGCGGGAAGATAGAAAGCATCAACCACAGATTTGCCCGAATGAACACGGACAATAAATTTAGAAAAGATCCCTTCAATGCAATCTCCCTTCACCCCCCTTTCCCGATGGAGGGTTGGGGGGATTTGATCCCCATACTCATCGTATGTATGACGCTTTCTATCGTCTCCCCTGCCTTCGCCGACGAAACCCTCTCTGTCTCCGGCAGGTTGGATCTGCGCGGGGTGTATGCCCTTGATGACGACAGCGTGAAGGAAGACCCCGGCCTTGTCGGCAGGATCAAGATCGACACGGCGACATCAGCGTGGCGGTTCCACACATGGCTCGAGGGCGGGTGGGACGGCACGGTCAAGAGGCCGCCGAGGGACCCATCGCTCTTCAAAAACTACGATGAGGTCTATCAGAGCAACACGCCCTACCTGGAGTTCAAAGAGATCTATGTAGCTTACTCATCGAATGGTCTCGATTGGCGAGCAGGTATCCAGCGCTTTGCCTGGGGAAGGCTTGACGAGTATCCGCCGAACGACCTCTTGAATCCCTGGGACTATACCCAGTTCCTCAGAAAACCGCTCGAAGACCGGAAGATCGGCGTCCCCTCTGTCTCTGCGACGTTGAGTAAGGGAGACTGGACCCATGAAGTAGTCTGGGTCCCGGTCTTCGTTCCCTACCGGCTCCCCATGCCCGACGAGCGCTGGGCGGGGATATCGACGGCTGCAACAATATCCCGAACGTTCCCGAACGCCGAAATCACTCCCCAAGAGCCTGACCTGCCTGACCGTACGTTCTTGCAGGGAAACTTTGGGCTGCGTGTGAAGCGCACCGGAGATATCGAATGGGCGTTAAACCTGTTTCACGGTTATGACCCCCGGCCTCAGTTCAAAACAACAACACTCTCGATCACGCCGCAGGGCGGAAATATCATCATTGATCCGGGTTATGTGCCTTCCTTCCACCGGATTACTTCAATCGGTTTCGACGCTGCAGCAGTACGGGGAGACTTGAGCATCCGGGCCGAGACAGCCTATGCCATTGACCGCTACCTCGATATCCGCCGCGAACTCTGGGGATATCCAACCGTACCCTCGCCGGGTGTGTTCCCCCTTAATCCTATCGAGCAGCAGCACAATACTTTGGATTATGGCATGGGAGTGGATTACCGGCTGTTCGAGGACGGGCTTTTGACCGTGCAGGCGCAGCAGACGATCATCTTCGGAAATGTTGACTCGCTATATGAAAGAAAAGTGGAAACCATCATCTGGGCGAACGTCAGGGTCGGTTTTATGAACCAGAAGATCGAAACGAACCTCAACGTCGCCTATAATCCCGAGCACGGAGATCACATGACAAAGGCGAATGCGTTCTATGTCTTTTCGGATTTCTGGAAGTCGGGACTCACCGCGGTCACTTTCAACGGACCGCCGCAGTCGATCTTCGGCAGGTACTCAAGGAACGATCAATTGGAGGCGGAAGTCATGTATTCATGGTAGCACCACAACCCGGTTCCTGCCACGCTCTTTCGCTTTGTAGAGCGCGGTATCCGCACGGGAAAAAAGCCTGTCAAAGCTCGTATCGTCATCTCTTTGCATCGTCACCCCAGCGCTCAAGGTGACCGTTGCCTCCCTTACTCCGTCGCCGATGGTCTCACGATGAATGATCTTTCTGATCCTCTCCGCAACCACGACCGTATCTTCCAGATACGATTCCGGACAGATGATGAGGAACTCCTCTCCGCCTACCCTCCCGATAAGGTCGTGCTTCCGGAGGGCCTCTTTCATCCGCGCGGATATGACCCGGAGAACGACATCGCCGAAGAGATGGCCATGAGCATCGTTGATCGTCTTGAAGTGGTCGATGTCGAGCATGATGAGACTGAGCGGCCGGCCGGTGCGCTTCGAGCGCTGGAATTCCTCTTCGAGTCGTTCCACGATGTACCGGCGGTTCCGGAGGCCCGTCAGCTCGTCGGTGATCGCCACATGCTTCAGGTGCGTCTGCGTCTCGTTCAGCCGCTTGATGAGCTTCACGAGCTCATCATCCGTTTTCTTTTCCATGATATCCCGGTGGGTCTCTACCATGGCGAGGATCTGCCCATGACCGTTCCTGACGGGAGAGGCGGTGATCTCGATCTGATGCTCGTCTCCCTGTACGTTGTAATGGGTGTGGATCACCTTGGCTACTTGCTCGCCACGCTCAAATATCAGAGAGTGGGGGCAGACTATGTGAGGACTGTCGCAGGGCGCATGCCTCCGGTGCGCAACCTCGAAGCATTTTCGGCCAATCATATCAGACTTTTCCAGACCGAGTGAAGCGGTGGCCGCCGAGTTGGCATCAAGGATCGTGTAATCCCTGCCAATGACAATGACACCGTCCCCCATCCCCTCCATGATGTGCTCCAGGAACAGCCTTGCCTGTTCATTCTCCTGGACCGTGCTCTTGAGCTTGCTGACCAGCCGCTCGTTATAGACCTTCAAAAAGACCGGCTCATCCAGGGGGACAGGGGAGGTACCAGACGGACGGCTTTGTCCCCCTTCCGCAAGCACCTCTTTCACGGTACGTATGATTTCAGAATCCTCCGCAGGCTTGACCAGATATCTCGACACGCCGATCTTGCGTGCAAGCTCCTGGTCTTTCTTATCGAGATAACTACCGGTATAGAATACGACCGGGACATCCTTCAGGGCATCGTCTCCTCTCATCTTTCTCAGGAACTGGAATCCATCCAAGCCCGGCATGAGGACATCAGTGATCACGAGTGACGGATGCTCCGCTTTCGCTTTTTCGAGTCCATCCTCACCGTCTCCCGCCACCACAACATCGTACCCTTCGGAGACGAGGATGTTCCGAAGAATGGTGCGCATGATATCACTGTCATCAATGACGAGTATCTTCATTTGACCTGGTACCGTATGAGCCTTAAGAAATGGTCGACAAGATCGGGATTAAAGGTGGTCCCCTTCCCGCTGGTCAGGACTTCAACGATCTTCTCGATCGGGATGTCGCCCTGGTATGAACGCTTGCTGCGCATGGCATCGAACACGTCGGCGACGCTGATAAGCTGGCTTGCGATGTTCGGTCTCCATCCGCCCTTGATCGAAGGGTATCCACTCCCGTCATATTTCAGATGATGTTCCAGAGCGGAAAGCACGGCGAGTTTGGGGATCCCCTCGATCCCCATGAGGTACCGAGCGCCCTTCACCGTGTGGGTCTCGATGATCTTACGTTCATCCTGGGAAAGCTTGCCTGGCTTGCTCAGTATCTCTTCAGGTATAAAGATCTTTCCGACATCATGGAGCAGGGAAGCGACCCCGATCTGGTGCAGATGCTCACCAGTAAAGCCCAGTGTTTCCGCCTGGCTCATGGTCAGGATGCAAACATTCGTGACGTGGGTAAACGTATATTCATGGGCGGACTTGAGCGATGCGAGGAGACTCAACGGGTTGATCTCCTCACGGAACGCCTGGATGAATGCCTTGACCATTTCGTCCACGCCGTGGACGTCGATCTTCTTGTGTTTCTTGATGCGGAGGTAGAGATCCTTCAGCTCATCAAGCTCTGTCTCCGTGAGCGAGAGCAGTTCCTGGATGACCTCCTGCGAAACTCCCTCGAGGGAGCCGCCCCCCTCCCCCTCTGCATGGTCATCATCTTTTTTAACCCTGAGTTCCACTTTGCCGAGTTTTATAAAAGAAGTGGAGCGGACCGATGCGGAATCGGGCGAAGCAAGGTCCTGTATAAGCACCTGAAGCTCGGTCCTCGGCAACCCAGCGACGAATGTCAATCGTTCAACCGCCTTTTTCTGCAGGATACGGGTGAAATTGCTTACATACGAAGTAGCCCCCGTTTCAGCAATCTGCCTGTTGTCCGCCACGAGGTCATTGCCAATAAGAAAAATCGTCAGTTCCGGCTTGAGCTGAAGCATATCGGCAAGCACGGCATGCGCTTTTTCGACATATTGCGCCACCCGCGGATGGGTCGGTGAATACAAGCTCGTGTTCGTGATCGCAGCGGTGAGCTGGGAGATCACCCGCGAGAGCCCTTCGTGGAAATCATATTCGGCCATATATCGTCCTGACGGTATTCAACCCACGCAATTTTGCACGTATGATCTTCAACCGACCGTCACGTCCTCTCCATCAGTTTCCTGCACGCCATCCTTATCTTTTCGCTGTTCAGACGTTCTCCGATCTTTAGAAGATTGCCGATGCTCTCCCGCGGATATCTTCCAAGAGATTCGAAAAGAAGTTCCTTCATGCGCATTAGCCCCTGAGGATAGAGCGACCATGACGCACGCGCTAGCTTCTCCAAGTCGGGAATTGCATGGACATCACCGATCTCGCCAAGCGCCGAGATGATCTCTTCATTTACGGTATAGTCCGATTCGAAGAGGATGACTCGTTTAAGACGGGAGAGAACATCTTCGGTAACCTCGTGTACGCGGTATTGTGCTGCCAAGGCGACGGCCTGTGAAGCGACATCTGGGTCCTTTGAATGAATCGTGTCACGCAGCAGTTTCACCGATTCGGGATCCTTGAAATGCAGGAGCGTGCCCAATGCCTCCATTCTGACCTTCAAATCCTGATGCTTGACCAACTGCTTGACATGGGGAATTGATGTCTGATTGCCCGCCCGCCGGATGAGGATGAGGAGATTTCTAACGTAGTACGGCCTCGAGTCACGCAGTCTCTTGTATGCCTCGCGCACGGCTCTGTCACCAAAGGCACAGAGCAGATTGAATACTAGCCGCCTCCCCCCCACCGATGCGTCCCTACTGAATATATCTAGGAGGCCGGGCACGGTATCTGCACCCATGGCCTGAATCAAACCTGCCGCCTCCTGCCCCTTGTCCTTCATCCATTTGTCGAACGCCTTCAAGACCTTAAGTCTGAATTCGTTGTCAGCGAATATTTTCCGCGATTCCTCGGCAAGGGTACGGATGCCCTTGACAGGTTTTTCCGTTGTATGGCGCCGGAGCGTTTCCGAGATATCCCAGAGGAGCTCGAAATTGCCGGTTTCGAGAAACCCGGGCATAATCGTAATAAGCTTCTGGGCAAATTCTTTATAGTCCTCCTCTTCAATATTTTCCTCCATGAAGGCAAGGAGTGCTCGGCCTATCTGGAAATCGAGGCGGGCATCCTCCAGTGACTTCTTATGATCCTCCAGGGGGAAATGGCTCCTCGCAACGGCAGTGCCGGCTGACATCTGTCTGAGCATTGCATCATAGTCTTTAGATACATAATCTTCGTACTTTTCACGGTCAAAGAGCCTCTGCATGTGTTCGGGAAGAATGATCGGCGCATGCAGGCTGTCCTCCGCCTTCTTCGATCCGTCGCTCTGCGCCCGGGCGGTCGCCGCGCTCTGTGCCTGCGACTGCGCTTTGCTCAGCTTGCCCACAAGCCCCGCTAAGGTCGGCGAGATTTCTCTCCCCTCGCTGCTCGCTTGTGCGATCATCTCGATGACCATATCGTCGGTAAAGCCACCGATGATCTCCTCTGCGGCAGACGGCGAGCTCGACGCTATGCGCTGAACCGCGATGGACAGGAACTGTTTCCTGAGCTCGGGGTGGAGGTCCTTTAAGAGAACATTGAGGCTCGCAAGGGTCTGGGATTGTTCATGCGTAAGTTGTTTTTTCTCAGCGGCCCCGCGGATGTGCGTTGTGATGATGTGGTCATAGCTCTCCATCGCCACATTCGCATCCAGCTTGCGTTCGTTGAGAAGGCGCGCGAGCTCCGCAGGGTCTATCTGTCCTACGTCCTTCAGGGAGACACCCTGCCCTTGAGGTCCGGCAAGCTTGCCTTCCGTGAGGTGAGACACAAAGTCCTGCCACACGCCCGCGCTCGTCTTGTCTCCGGCTCCTCCCTTACCGCCCTTCTTCTCTCCTCTTTCTGCCTTTGTCTGCTGATGAAAGATCTCCTGCTCCTCGGTAAGATGGAAACTTCCGTAGTCGATGGGTTGGATCCTGATATGCGGGATGGAAAGATTGGACATGACTTTTTCAATGCCACCCAAAGCCCTGATATCGTCCGGTTTGGTCGTGAGAACGCGATGGAACCGCACCATCTCGTCCTTGTCCAGACCATGGATAAAGGTGACCGCTGCTATGCCTTGCTGGTGCATGGAAAGCGCGAAGTCACGGAACACCGGGTTCTTTTGATCAAGATAGTCCTGGCCGACAAGCAGGGTGTCCTTTGCCACACCGAGCGTCATCTCCGGCCGGATCTCGAACAATCGCCGCAGGATCTCATACGCACGGTCTATGCTTCGGGTTATCTGGATATGACCGGGAGGGTAAATGCCGACATTCTTGCGTGAGATGTTGAGTTCGATGACGGCTTCCGACAGGAGCTTGGTATCGATAGGAAGCTCCCGCTCGGCAGGCGCTTGGGGCGCGATATGAGGACCTTGTTTGTCTTTGTCCTTGCCTTCTGCCATAATCGTATTATATACAATTTTCTTGAATTTTCCACGATAATAGTGCAGATAAAATCTATTAATAAACCGGATTTCGTTAAAGATAATACGGTTCTTCCGGTAGCAAATTAAGGCACCGTTCACCGGGTACGTTCCATGGTTGATGTCCGGAATATGCTATAATTAAGCAGAAATAAGACATCAACAGGCACCGCGCAATTATATTGCGAGATGATACATCACTATGATCTTCAGGGTGTTCGACAAAGAGGAACTAAAGAAATTTTTCGACACGCTGGCGGCCAATAATACGGTCGTCGGGCCCGTTGAAACAGGAATCGACAGGAACGGTAGACCTCTGTATGCCTTTGAACAGGTCTCTGATTTTCAGAAGATCAGGTTACACTATACCACGACCAAGCTGCCTGCAAAGCGGTATTTCCTCCCTTTCAGGGAAACCCTGGCCTCATTCCGAATAGACGATGGCGACTGGCACAAGACCGTGGACTTCAACATTGACCGTCCTTATGTCTTCTTCGGACTCCACGCGTGCGACATCAACGCCCTGAATAAGCTCGACAAGGTCCTCATGGGCAACATTTATCCCATGCCTTACTATGCCGCCAAGCGTAAAAACATGTTCATCATCGGTATCGATTGTCTGCCCCAGCCGTTCTGCTTCTGCCGCTCCATGGGTTCTGATACGGCGCTTCACGGATTCGATCTGTTCATTACCGACATCGGCGACAGGTATTTCATCGAAATCCTTTCAGCGACAGCATACAATCTTCTCCAGACCGTCACAACCCGCGCTCCAGAAGAAGACGACCACCTGCGTTACATGAAGGTCGTGGCAGAAAAGAACAAGAAGTTCACCGCGCACGTGGATACGACGGACCTCACCAAGATCCTGGACATGGAATTCCAGTCGCCCCGGTCTGGAAACAGTGGGGCGATAAGTGCCTGGGCTGCGGAACGTGCGCCAATGTCTGCCCCACCTGCTACTGCTACGGCGTTGAGGAGACGGTGGACCTCGATCTTCGGGGAGCGCGAAAAATCAAAACCCTCTACTCCTGCAACGTCGTGGATTTTGCCGAGGTGGCTGGCGGCCACAATTTCAGGCCCGAACGGCATATCCGCCTCAAATACCGCTACTACCACAAGCATCGTGGATTTGTCGAAGCGTACGAGGAATCGCTCTGCGTCGGGTGCGGCCGCTGCGGTGAGGCCTGTCTTGCCGGGATCACTGTCCCCGAGGTGATCGCAAACGTCCGAGGAGAGGAGGCCTGATCTGGATACACAGCTGAAATTCATAGACGTCCTGCGGCAACGCCACGGGAGGCACTTCAGGCAACAGGACCTCGGCAAATTTGAATACTCGTACAAGGCCGAGATCACCAGCATAGTACGGCTCACAAAAATGGAAAGCCTCTACCGGATCCGGATCATCGATCATGAGGAACGAAAACATTTCTCCTTCCAGCCAGGCCAGTTCGTCATGCTTGAGGTTCCCGGGCATCGGTGAGGCCCCCTTCTCTATCGCTTCCTCCCCAAGCAGCCGCGATGACATCGAACTCTGCATCAGGAAGGTCGGGAACCTCACCTCGTTCCTGGCAAGAGCGACCCGCGGAATGCGCGTCGGTATCCGCGGACCCTTCGGGACCAGCTTCCCCATGGAGACCATGCACGGCCAGAACATCCTTCTGATCGCGGGAGGACTAGGACTGGCGCCCTTGCGGTCTCCGATCGCCTATGTGCAGGAGAACCGGAGCACGTTCCATAATGTGGACATCATCTACGGAGCAAAGTCGGCCTCTCAGCTTCTCTTTACGTTCCAGTACGACATGTGGCGAAGGGACGATATCGGCTTGAGCATCATCGTAGAAAGGTCCGATCCTTCATGGAAAGGACCGGTGGGAATGATAACCGACGTCCTCGACCCCCTGCTCTCCGAGCGAGGAGAGTCTTTTGCCAGGAATACCTTTGCAATCGTGTGCGGCCCGCCGGTCATGTTCAAGTTCATCTGCAACCATGCTGACCGAGATCGGCATTCCCATGCAGAAGATGTTCGTCTCCCTAGAGCGCCGCATGCACTGCGGCATGGGCAAGTGCTGCCGCTGCAACGTAGGCTCGACTTATACCTGCCTCTCGGGGCCCGTATTCGACTACTGGACCGTGATGAACCTGAAAGAGGCAATCTGATGGATGACAAGCATACAGAGACCCGGACCTATCTCGGCGTGCCACTTGCCCGTCCGAGCGTCGCGTTCTTTGAGCTCTCGTCGTGCGAAGGCTGCCAGCTTCAGATCGTGAACAACGAGTCCACGCTCATGGACTTCCTCTCCCTTGTCAACGTGGTGAACTTCCGGGAGGCCATGACCGAAAAGACCGATCACTATGACATCGCCTTCGTGGAAGGGAGCGTTACCCGCGCCGACGAGATCGAGCGGCTCAGATCGATCCGGCAGAACGCCAATGTCCTCGTGGCCTTCGGCTCCTGCGCGTGTTTTGGCGGCGTGAACCAGCTGAAGAACCGCTTCAAGGATCCCGACTGGGTACGAAGGCAGGTCTACGGGAACCACCCGATCGATACCAATGAGACCGCCAGGCCGCTCGAGGATTTTGTCAAAGTCGATCTCAGGATCTACGGTTGTCCGGTGAAAAAGGAGGAGGTCGAGAAGATCGTCACTCATATCGCTGTCGGGAGAACCATCGTACAGCCGAAGTACCCTGTCTGCATGGAATGCAAGGCGAACGAAAATATCTGCCTCTTCGATGTCGGAGAGCCCTGCCTGGGGCCGGTCACCCGCGGAGGTTGTGATTCCTGGTGCCCGAACAACCGGTTCGGCTGTTGGGGCTGCCGGGGGCCGGCCGATGACGCCAATGTAGGTCAGATGCAGACCATCATGAAAGAGCATGGTTTTTCCGAAGAGACCATACTTGACCGGTTTGAATGTTTCGGCGGGTTCGCGACATACGCGGAAGAACTGCGGAAGAACCTCGAAGCAAAAGAATAAAACATATCTCTCGCAGAGACGCAGAGGACGCTAAGAAAAAAGATCTTAGATTAAAAAATCTAGGTTCAGAGCATCACGAGCTTTGCGTCTTTGCGCGAAACCAAAGAGAAAACATGAAATCAACACGTACCATCGATATACATCATATAACAAGAGTTGAAGGCCACGGAAACATCAAGATAACTATACAGGACGGACAACTCACGGAGGCCCGGTGGGAAGTGGTTGAAACCCCGCGCTTCTTCGAGGCGATGCTCGTTGGGAAAAAATGGGAGAACGCACCCTGGATCAGCGGCAGGATATGCGGTATTTGCTCCATCGGGCATACTCTCGCGAGCATTCGCGCGGTAGAGAACGCCTTCGGTATCGTTCCGAGCGAACAGACCCGGAAACTGCGACTGCTCCTCAAGCACATGGAAACCCTCCAGAGCCATATCCTCCATCTGTATTTTCTCTCGGCTCCCGACTTTCTGAACACCGGGAGCATCTTTCCCCTCATCGAGTCGCATCCGGACGTGGTCCTGCGGGCCGCGAGGATCAAACAGCTCGCAAACGACCTCTGCGACTGTGTTGGCGGACGCCGTATACATCCAACGCGGACGGTCGTCGGCGGTTTCACCATGTTGCCCGATAAAAAGGAACTGGTGAAGTTCAAGATCCGATTGCAGGAAGTCATGAACGATCTCTGGAAGACGGCGGAACTGTTCCGGACATTCGCCATCCCCGATTTTGCGAGGGAGACCGAGTTCGTTTCACTCAAGGGAGACGGAAGCTATCCGTTCATCGGCGGCGACCTCGTCTCGACCGACGGCGTGACGAGAAAAGAGCATGATTACAAACTCATGACAAACGAGTATCTGGTGGAACAATCGACCTCAAAGTGGAGCCGCCTCTCCCGGGAATCGTTCGCCGTGGGCGCCCTTGCCCGCATCAACAATAATTTTTATTTTCTGCATCCCGCGGCAAAAGAGATTTTACTGAGTTATGGGCTCAGACCCGTATGCCACAACCCTTATATGAACAATATCGCCCAGCTGGTGGAATGCGTGCATGTTGTCGCCGAGTCCATGGGTTTCATCGACGAGCTTCTTGGGATGGTCTGGAAAGAACCCCGCCAGGCGGCGATTCCCCGAAGCGGCATCGGAGTAGGCGCCGTGGAAGTGCCACGGGGCATTCTGTACCACAGTTACGGGTTCGACGGGAACGGCAAGATCATCCAATGCGACTGCGTGATCCCCACGAGCCAGAACCACGCCAATATCCAGCACGACCTCTGGACGCTTGCGGCGAAGTGCGCATCACAGGGGAAACCGGACCGTGAAATCGAACTCCTTGCCCAGATGCTGGTCCGGTCATACGACCCGTGCATCTCCTGCTCGGTCCACTGATCGGAGCTCGGTGAATTACGGCTATGGTTCTTCGGACCATTTGCGGTTCAATCGGAGGATCAACAGGAGCAGGAGGAAGATAAGCGGTATCCACACGAAGGGATTGTATGGCTGACTCTCTCCGGTCATGGCAGTTACGCACCGGGACACAGTAACCGTTTGCTCGGTCTCAGGAGCTTCACTCGTGCTAGGTATCGCCGTTCATGCCGGCACACTAGCAAGCGCTTGTGGTTTATGCTGCTTCGTTTTCCTGGCGATCCAGATCGGCTCCCCGTCCTTGTCGTGGAGATGATACTCATTATACTAAAGATCCCATTCTTCACACCGTTTCAAATATTTGTGTCCTCCACATCCGTCTGTCTTTCCCGTGTCAGAAAAGACGGTCGCGGGGCAAATCAGAATAACAAGAATGACAGGCAGTTTTTTGATGCGGCGCGTGCATCGCACTGCAGATATACTATCAATCCGATGGATGCTCATCAACAGCCCGTCTTTTTTCTTGACAACACCGGTTCGTGATGTTACATTATTTTTCGACTCACAATATATTATATAGGTTGTGCATTGCGGGGCTGTAGCTCAGCTGGGAGAGCACAAGGCGGGGCAAATCAGAATAACAAGAATGACAGGCAGTTTTTTGATGCGGCGCGTGCATCGCACTGCAGATATACTATCAATCCGATGGATGCTCATCAACAGCCCGTCTTTTTTCTTGACAACACCGGTTCGTGATGTTACATTATTTTTCGACTCACAATATATTATATAGGTTGTGCATTGCGGGGCTGTAGCTCAGCTGGGAGAGCACAAGGCTGGCAGTCTTGGGGTCAGGGGTTCGATCCCCCTCAGCTCCACCAAAATATTGAGGGGTTAGCTTAAAACAGCTAACCCTTCTTCATTTGAATGTGCTAAATTTGTGCTAATTCTGTCCAAGACCTCCACACCACTCCGCAAACTGTCAGGGCAATGATGCGAATACCACGGCGTCATTTCGAGCGCAGAGATAAACCCTAGCTGAGATTCCTCGCTAATTACTACACAGGCGTTTCCAGTTGATCGCTGATCGACGACAGCCGTCTGCCACTATGCCCGTTCTCTGTTGACAGTCATGAACCTTTCGGATACACTTTTGCCAGACAGTTCAGACACTGTGCCTCGCACATGCCATGGAGGATGCACCATGAACGGGAAAATCATCGGTATCGTTATACTCGCTGCGGGAATCGTATTGCTAATCTTGGGATTCAATGAAATTGGGACATTCGGCTCCCGTGCGGGCAGGATGCTCGGTGCGGGCGTATCGAATAAGGTTCTGTTCTACTTCAGTGCAGGGGCCATATGCACAATCTTCGGCTTCATACAGATGCGGAAAAAATAACCCTTGCCTCAGATGCGAACATTTATCGATGATGACTGTCAAGAATTGTAAAGTAGACAGTCATTAACAAACAGCTAGAGGGATTACATCCCCTCCTCTAGGCAATTCATACCGAACAAAGTCAACCGGTTATGATTGAAATAACTCTTTAATAAAACGGAGCTGCCGAGCGATAAGTACGACTTTAGGAAATAGCTAAGATAGAAATGGATGGACTATTAGGTTTTGTATTGTGCAGTTCGTGTGTCAGTAGAGATCGGGAAAGGACGATAAAGGACGGAATCCCCTTCCCTGCAATAATCCGATAACCTCAAGATAAAGCAAGAAAAGGAAGAGGCGGGGAATGTATGCGGGGTAATCGGTTGCATCTGGCAGTCTTGGGGTCAGGGGTTCGATCCCCCTCAGCTCCACCAAGAATTCAAAGGGTTAGTCTAAATGACTAGCCCTTTTTTGTTGGAATGTGATAAGGGTGTGATAATTCTATCCAGGATCTCGACATCCATCCGCAAATTGTCAGGACCATGATGCGAATACCGTATATATTTTATTTCGCGAAATTGATTTTCTTTGACAGAATGTTCAACCTTGAAGATAAACTCGATTGTTTCCTTCTTTCCGGTCCTAAATATGAACCGACTGATCCCCTTATCGGATCTCTCTCAATATCTGCCCACTCTCCAGAACGATAAAACTTTTTAATTTTCTTTGACGAAATGAGTTCATTGAGGAGCGATGGTCTAACCATATCATACTTATCGTTCTGATACATGACCTTGAGCAGCATGGTCTGCCCTCCCTGACTTAGGATGGGAAAGAACCCATGTAACCGTTTTCGACTGTGAACCTCGAGATCAATATAATCTTACCCACACTTATTGCTGGCCTTTCATCTGAAGGGACGCTATGCCTGCCTTTTGAGAGAGAACCTTCGTATCTTCCGCATAATATGCGATAGTTTTATTAGGAATCTTCTTGAGGCATTTCTGTCCCCGAAGTAAGGTGAGTACTCGCATAATGTTCAGGTTTTTTTCTCTGGAAAAGCACTTAGGATACATATCACCTTCCATAATTTTTTTTCTCCGGCAGCCCAGCCGTCCCGTGTCTGGAACCCGTGAGCTTTGTGCCCCACATTGCGATGGTTTACTCTTTTCGGCGGATCAAGCGTGTCTATAACGACGATATATTTATATGTATAACTAAATAGACACAAAAAAACTGATGCCGATTTTTAGATCAGAAAAAACCGGGTCAGATTTTGTTGGAAATAAGCGGTGGCAGTAAGCAGGCTGTTAATACTTACATGTAAAATAGCAAATAATAGGTGCAAAGTAAAGTTCAATTTCGGGGTATTTTTAGGGTATTGTTGCAAAAAATCGAAATTATTTAAAAGGGCAAAACTCATAATAGACAAATTCAATATAGTACGGTCAATATTATGATGCAACGCGCAAAACGGGAAGCCAGACAGAATATCAAGGATTGTGTTTTTCTGCACTATCGAGCTGGCAGCCTTAGGGTCAGGGTTCGATTCCCATTAGCTCCACCAAGAATTCAAGAGGTCAGTTTACAAAGCTAACCCTTTTTCATTTGACTGTGCTATATCTGTGATGTTTCTTTCCGAAACCTCTTTCCATTTCGCAAATATTCAGCGGTATTTTCATCCCCCCTGTACATTACCAGGGGGCCATTTTGCCCCACTAATACCGGCTTTTTTAAATTATCGGATATGTTTCAGTTAGCAATTATTAACAAGAATCGCATATTTCCACCTTGTTTAGTGCCGATAAAAATAGTATCATAATCATCCAATAATCTTGTATGAGACAGAGTAAAGAAAGAAACATTAAGCCGGGGGAAAGATAAGAACTCTGAAGGTAAACGGGGAAATAATCAAAAGCGGAAGGGATCCTGCGATCATGAAAGGTACAACATATCTATTTCTTGGACTTCTAGCGGCTACTTTAGGAGCTGCCCAGCCAGTTCATGCTACGCTCGGTGAATCTGCCGATTCAGTCATGACGGATCGTAAGGCGCTCTCAGCGGTGCAAGCCGTTACAACGACACGTAATGCCTACACGGTTCAGGAGATCTCGTCTGATTCGGTTGCTGTTCGGGAGTACATGTCGCCATCCGGGATGGTATTCGGCATCGCATGGAATGGCCTGACCCACCCAGATCTTACACTGCTTCTAGGATCTTATGCCGGCGAATACCAGAAATCCGTGAAACAGACTCCTCGCAAGCCGGGCCGCAGGTTCTCTCAAATAAAGACGAACCGAATCGTGGTGGAGAAATGGGGGCATATGCGAAACCTGCGCGGTCGCGCCTACGTACCATCCTTAATCCCACCCGGAGTGACTGTCGATGAAATCAAGTAAAATACCAATTCTTTTCCTGATCCTTGTTCTGGTAGCCGGTTGTGGCGGCGGTGGATCAGGCACACCCCCGCCGAAAGGCAGTGCCGCTCTTGCCAACAACGTGCTTCCCATCACCGTGAATGGATCGCTCTGTTCGGCCAGCACCTCAGCTTCCTACCTCAATAAGCCCTGCGTCAGCGTTACGGTCTGCACTCCCGGCACGTCAACCTGCCAGACGATCAACGACATCCTCTTGGATACGGGAAGCTTCGGGCTGCGGATATTCAAGCAGGCGCTGACGACTGTTTCCCTGACACAGATAATCAGCGGTTCCGGATCAGTTGCCGAGTGCGCGCAGTTCAATGGTGGCTTATCGGAATGGGGTCCTGTTGTGTTAGCGGACGTTACCCTAGGCAAAGAAACCGTCAATAATGTTCCTATCCAGATCATAGATTCCACCTTCGGCACTGTCCCCAGCGCCTGCGGAACCCCGGATGCAACGCCGTCAGCCGCGGGCTTTACCGGGATACTGGGGGTCGGCGTCTTTGTCCAGGATTGCGGTTCAGTCTGCGCAAACCAAGCAAACAATGGAATCTATTACTCCTGCAGCGGATCGACATGCACGGGCATAACAGTTCCCCTATCCAGTCAGGTCCAGAATCCGGTGGTGTTCCTTCCTCCGGATAATAACGGCGTGAGTGATAATAACGGTGTGATCGTGGAGCTTCCGACCGTTCCTTCGAATGGTTCGCAATCAGTTAATGGAATTCTTGTGCTCGGGATCAGTACAAAGACCAACAATGTACCTTCCGGAGTCACCGCATATAACACAGACCCAATCGGTGAGATCACCACAAGTCTCAGTGGTACCTACAGTGGGATTATTGATAGCGGATCGAACGGGCTGTTTTTCACACCTCCCTCACCAGGCCTTCTCCCGAATTGCCCGTCTCCTGATTCTGCATGGTTCTGCCCCTTGTCGATAACGACCCTTTCCGCGAAAAACCAAGGGGCATCGGGATCGCCGAGCGGCGACGTTTTCTTCCAGATAGGCAACTTCATGAGCCTAACAAAGTCACCTAACAACGTCTTCTCCAACATTGGCGGGTCATCACCGGGCCTATTCGATTGGGGACTTCCGTTTTACTTTGGACGAAACATCTGTGTGGGAATTGAAGGAAAGGCGTCCAGCATCGGCACCGGACCTTACTTTGCCTATTAAAGGTGAGATGAAGTTCTGTGTTTAAACATTGTTGCTTCCTGAACTTGTCATGGCTGACACTCCTTGAAACTGCTAAAGATTCACTCAGAATTCGTTGGCGCCTATTCGGCCGAAATACTGTTAATGGTGCGGCATGTTCATTGCTGATCCTAGACCTCGCCTCATAGATATAACTCTGGCCGGCATGTTGTGCTTCACCAGGAGAGTTCAGCCCGGCCGCTGAAACGTTCGCTAGAGATAGAATGAAATTTTCATACAGCATAATTCGCTTGGTCATTTTAGCGCTCATCCTGGTCCTGCCAGGCTGCACATTCACGAAACTGCTGACAACCCGGTTAGTGAAGCCAACCTTCACCTATAAGGGCTTCGAGCTGGTCGATGCCTCGCAAAGCAGCTTAATCGTGAACTTTCTGTTCTCCGCGCATAACCCGAATAAAGCAGGATTGAAGAACATAACCTGCTCGTATGAGCTTTTTGTGGAAGGAAATAAAATTCTGACAGGAAATGACGTTCCTTTGGCGCTTAACCCGAACGGCGACACGGAGATCAAGGTTCCTGCAACGATCGCTTATTCGGACCTCTTCCCCGTTCTGGGGTCTGTCGTACAACGGATTTTATCAGGTCAGAAAACAATACCTATCACTATAAATGCCGTCTTTTCCGGTAAACCTGCGACCTATAGCGAAGCAGGAAAAGAAGAAGCGATTTCCTTCGAGATGAAATTGATCAAGACCGCCGACATTCCCTTACCGTAAGGGAAAATAATCAAAGGACAGTGAAGGAATTCGATTGTATTTTGTAGCGGCATATACCTGAACTCTGCACTGACAACAATACGGTCCCATGTGCATTTTTGAACTAGTATTATTTAATGAAACATCCTTGCAACAAAAATACTATTGATTGTAGTAGTCCGGTTGGATCAATTCCGAAGGAGCGATGCCTAGTGAAAGCAGCGAGATAGCTGCTAAGACGGAGAGTAAATTATGCCGTCTTCCTTTGAACTCACAGCTTATGCTTGGCTAAAGTACATATTGCAATTGGATAACTTTGCGTATATGAAATTCAATCTAAAATGATGACCAAAACGGGATGGTTCATTATTGCTTTTGTGTCCATAATATTATTTCACCTGAGTCTATCGCAAGCAGAAGAACCCGATCTGTCCACGGTTCAGACGCAAAAGGAAGACAACGATATAAACAAAAAACCTCCGGACCGCGTGGTTAAGCTAGACAAGGAGTATTTTACCGGATAGTGGACGGACACAAAGAACATTCTTACTTCCCCAGCTCGACGGGAGACAAAGGATTGGATAAAAGCATCTGCCATCTTTGGTATATCAATAGGGTTGTATACACAGGATGGTAAAATTCAGACGTGGGTACAGAAAAATAAGAATAACACCAATTCTCATCTTGCTGATGATGCCTCAACTACATTACGTTATGCGATACCGGTCCTGGGAGGACTTGGCCTATACGGCTACATCGCCGAAGACGAAAGAGCCAAAAGAACCTTCTTGCTGAGTGCCGAGAGCGTCATCATTACCGGCGTTTTTGTTCAAACTCTTAAACACTCAACAGGCCGTCATCGGCCTAATACTGGTGATCATTATGATACATGGTCCGGCCCCACCATGAAAGGCTCATATCTGTCGTTCCCTTCTGGTGATGCCTCGACAGCCTTTGCCATAGCATCCGTTGTAGCTTCTGAATATGATAATATTGTGGTACCTACCCTGGCATACACAGCCGCATCGCTCATAGCTCTTGAACGAGTATACAACAACGCGCATTGGTCTTCCGATGTTTTTGTGGGTTCCGCGATAGGATATTTTACCGGAAAAGCGATCGTAGCTTCGCATAGGAACGTTTGCGAGAGCAACACCTATCGGTTGTTCCTCTGATAGACGCAAAGGGCGTTGGGTTACTAGTGACTTATAGGTATTAATCATCCGGTCCTTCGCATAATTCCCGCCCGCCTTCCCGCACTGGTGCTCGTGGTCACCTGGCTGAGGTTCATGTGCAGAATTCAACTAATATCCGTTAGAGTTTCAATTCGTCGTAACCCATATACTTGTGGGTGTTCACGAGAGGGATCAGGATTTGAGTGAAGAGATGAAGATCGATTGAATCATTCAGTATCTGATCCTTCCCGTGCCTCACGAAGTTTCCATTCTTAGCAACTCATCAATTTTCAACCCGGATTTATTAGCATATACCCTTAAAATACCCATTGGAAAATATTGACAAGTCATAATATCTGTGCTTGTATCTAAGTAGTTCTCGATAAAGCCAAACCCTTCGCAAGAGGGGGACGGAAAGCGACGGGTCTTAAGAGACAAAGATGGCCGAGCTGCCGAGGGATGATTCCTTTGGTTAGCTCGGCCTTTTGTTTTGTATCATAATTTCCGTGATTAATCTTGTTCATCATCCGACAAAACCAAACGTCTTGTGAGAACGGGCGGGAAACGGTTAGTCCTTGAAGATCAAGGTCGTCGCGGGGTGTTTCGAATAACCTAGCCACAATCGGAATATAACATATGATGGCACAAAAGCGCACATAGGTTTCGCTATTCAGCAGAAGTTGTAATTGAATGTCATTAAGCAGATGTCGAATTTAATTAACGTGGACATGTCCACATCAAGAACTTGGAAATATCAAGGCGCAGAGAGGACGAATGTTTTTGAATCGATTGAGGCTACGTATGGAATCATCTACAGAAAACATAACAATTAAAATCCCGGTCGAAGTGGGACAGATCAGTTCCGCGGGAATAGAGAGGACGAAGAATCTCGTACGGGCAGCTCTAATCGCGGCCGTGGCGCTCGCTTCCGTTTACGCCTCCAAAGTGCCCGATGCGGCGGCAGGTTCATTCTCCACGGTCATCCGGGTGAACGCCGTTGTCCTGGCACGAACGCAACTGAAGCCCCTTCGACAGCCGGCGATGCTTGTCATAACGGAGACCGACATTCAGCGGGGTTACGTTGAAGTCAGCGGCGCCTCGATCTTCGAGATCTGGAGCAACGATCCGGCCGGATGTGTTCTCACCTTCGAGTCAAGCGATTTTCCCTACCGCGAAGCGGCTGTCAGAGTGATGGGCAGAGAAATTATTATATATCCGACGGGCGGCATGATCCTTATGCCGGTCAGAGGAAGACAGCAGATCGCTCTGGACTACCGGTTTATCCTTACTACCGAAGCACAGCCCGGCACCTACGCATGGCCCCTCTCCGTTTCTGTTAATCCGCGGTGAAGGGAGCGGGGATGGTGGAGCAGATGGTCGCGATGCCGACTGTGACTGACACTGTTCATACAGAACGAATCCCCAGGCAAGGACAAGGAAGCCAAGTGGCTCCCTACGCTGAAGGAACAATTCTTCATGGCTATGCTTCTCTACATGCCGAAAGCCAAAGTACTGGAAGGCAAGAAGCGCACCGCCGCTGAACCGCGACGTTCATGTGTACGTTTCAACTGGCATTTTGTATCTCCTCTCTATCGGTCCCCGTTTCGACCTTGTTGATGTACTTAACAGATTGGCTTAGAAACACCGTGCCATATTTATACTAAAAAATATCCGTAAGTGCAAAATCATAGTAATAAACAAACTCATCGCCATGCGGCCACCCTTTGATCCGGCCATTAAAAAAGGGAGACTAGGCAACAAACCAAGGATTGTTGTTTTCTGCCCTGCCCTACTGGTTGTCTTGGGGTCAGGGGTTCGATTCCCACGAGTGAACATGTGCTGCGCGGGACGCGTCCTGGTGACGCCGGGACCCGGATTTCGCGCGCTGCTGTTGACACATGCATCCTTGACCTATATCATGGCTGAGCAACTCTTTGTTCATCGTAAGATCAATCTTGGCCATGACAAACTGTAATAAAAAGGTGTGGCGGAGGTCAATAACTGCTCGTCATTGTATTGAATAATGGAGCCGTGCTGGATTCAAATCGATCATGCCAAAAGGGTTGGCATATCGGATGCACCGCACATTACCACGCTTATACATTTCTTTTTATGCGTTTACCTCCCCTCGGACTGGATTTTAAAACAAACTCCCTCTCCTCAACCGCTCTAATTAAAACAACTGGCTTGCCATTCTTTGTCACGGTGACATCCTCTCTCTTTTTATTAATTTCGGCGACAATTGCTGTCGCATGCGCACGAAGCTCTGAAACTGTTATAAATCTCAAAGCACTCACCTCGTTCTAATCAGAATTTGGGATTCTCGACGGTA
The DNA here is from genome assembly GCA_963705595.1 of Nitrospirota bacterium. Taxonomy (GTDB): domain Bacteria; phylum Nitrospirota; class UBA9217; order UBA9217; family UBA9217; genus DASPSR01. Next base: position 312,290 of record CAVPKD010000002.1, read on the forward strand.
ACTGATCAAGATTTTCATTGAAAAAACCGCCCGAAATCATCTGCAAATATAACCCTTAGGTCCGTCCTTTCAGATAGCTTCAATTACTACTGATACCGGTAAGAAATTCGCATACCGATGAGTTGTTCTCCTAATTGTCGGGCCGCACGAGTTTAGCCTTTCTTGTCTAACATTTCTCTTATCTTGGTGAGGAGCTCATGGGGTGTAACTGGCTTTGTAACGAAATCCGCCTCTTCGTCTAAAATATCTTTTCGCTGAATAATATCTGCCGTATAGCCGCTGGTAAACAATATTTTAACATCGGGCTGTATCTTCTTTATTGCAATACTGGCTTCTTTGCCGCTTTTCTTAGGCATTACTACATCGAGCATAACGAGTTGTATCGTGTCTTTATTCGCTATAAACTTATTTATGCCGTCCTCTCCATCTACTGCTTCTATGACTTTATAACCAAATTCCTCAAGCACGGCCTTCGAAAGAGCCCTAACCTCTTTATTATCCTCTGTAACCAGTATGGTCTCATTACCACCCTTGGGAGTAATAGCCACTGCGGCTTTTGGCTCTTCACTTTTTGCTTTAACCAAAGGGAGGTATATTTTGAATGTCGTGCCCATCCCCGGCTCGCTGTATTCCGTGATGTGACCGTTGTGCTGCTTGATTATTCCATATACTATCGAAAGCCCAAGACCTGTCCCCTTCCCAAACTCCTTGGTCGTAAAAAAAGGCTCAAATATCTTTTGTCTGGTTTGTTCATCCATGCCCACACCGCTATCGGTCACCGTTAACAGGACATACAGACCAGGTTTCTCCAGATCGTACGTTTTTGCATAGTTCGCATCCAAGTATTTGGTTTCTGTACTGATGGACAGTAGCCCGCCATTAGGCATGGCATCACGCGCATTGGTGCACAAGTTCATCAAGACCTGTTCTATTTGGCCGGGGTCTACCATTACCGTCACGTTCTTATCGACAAGTTGTGTCTTTAGTTCGACATCCTCACCAATAACCCTGTGCAGAAGTTTCTCCGTTCCCTTGATAAGCTCATTAAGATCTATCTGTTTCGGGCTGATTACCTGTTTTCTGCTGAATGTAAGGAGCTGACGGGTCAGATCGGCTGACTTCTCTGCTATGCTCAGTATCTGTGTCGCGAACGACTTTAATGAGCTGTCATTCTCTACCTTAAAGCTCAAAAGGGTTGCGTAGCCGATTATTGCCGTTAGCATATTATTAAAATCATGCGCAATACCGCCTGCAAGCTGACCCACTGCCTCCAATTTTTGTGCTTGGTGGAGTTGTGCCTCGAGTTTGCTTTTTTCTTCTTGAACCTTTCTCTCATGTGTGAGGTCGTGCATAGTCATCAATATACTTATAGGCTGTTCTTGTTTGTCGCGGACTATTTTAACGGTGATCTCAATTGGTCGTCCGGCTGGATTATCAGGATTATCTACCTCCATGATAATGAACGCGTCACGTTTTTCCTCCTGTGCCTGGCATGCGGGGCAGAGGACCATTTCGCCATAGGGATGAATGATCTCTGCAATATGGCGTCCAACAGCGGTTTCTGGAGTTCTCCCTGTCATTGTATAGAATGATTTGTTGGCTCGCATTAAACGTCGATTGAGATCGAGCAGGTAGATAACATCCTGAGATGCATCCATTGCAGCCCTCCACTCCGTCGCAGCTTGCTCTACGGCTCTCTCAATTCGTTTGCGTTCGGTTATGTCAGTGGCGACCCCAGTCGTCCCTATCAGTTCATTTCGCTCGTTTCTAACAGGATAGTACCATATTTCAAATACGATTCCGTCTATATTGGTCACTGTGGTGAACGCCTCACCCGCTAATGCACGACGGACTCCCTCGAGCACCGAAGGTGCGTCGCGGTAAACTTCGAAGACCGACCGGCCTACGACCTCGCCGGGTTTGAGGCCCAGCGCTAACAGTCCTCTCCCCTCAGAAAGCGTAAACACTCCCCCCCGATCCAGTGCGAAAAGCACCACCGGCGTATTTTCCATGACGGTACGCAGACGCGACTCGCTTTTCCGCAGTTCCAGCTCCGCACGTTTGCGCTCCGCGATTTCCTGCTGAAACCGCTCATTGATTTTTTTTAGTTCGGCGGTATGTTTTATAAAATAAATAACTATGGGCGCAACGATCAAGGGGATAAACAAAGCATCAAGCGCGCCTATTATCAGTAATTTTGGTGAAAATTTTCCATACCAGATGTAACTCTGGATGGTATTCAAGAATGCCGTGAACAGTTCAGAGACCACGACAGAAAGCCAGATAAAATGCCAGGGATTGATTCTTTTCTGCTTAGCAAGATTTTTTTCGGTCATGTTGGGCATTTCCTTCCGCATGGCATAAATTTGCTTGGTACCATATACTCGATTTTAAGCAGATCAATTATTAACGATCTCCTTAGATAATATTCGCGGTAATTTAGCGCTATAATATTAGCTATTATATTAGCTATTTAATTGCTGCATGTCAAGCATACAATGTAGTATATGGCATTACCAAATCTCACGCCAACTTGATTAAAATAAGACATCTTTCGATGTTGCAGAAAGGGACTTCATGGCAAGGGCATGCGCAACTGTCGAATTTCGCTGTTTTCCGTGTCGAGATCCCTCCTGAAATCTCTATTTCGGTTCAGTACCGGCCGTCGTCACCGGTTACATGAATCTTCTTTACCATCGTTCTTTCCATCTCCTCCATTGACAATGGTTTTAGAAAAGCATAGACTGACGTCTATTATTTTCGACGTATTTTCGAAGCTCACGCATTCGGTAACAGTGTACCTATTAATTTATTTTTTTATCCCAGGGATCATTTTTGGAATGCATATCTGTATGAATGTGAAAAAGATCGGCATCAGCTTCCTGCTAGTTGTCCTGCTTGTCCTATGCAGCTACTATTTTATAGACGCAAGAACCGCCTTGTTAGTCAATAGAGTATGGATGTCCCATGCTCGTCTGGCTGTCTTTTCCGCTAACATTCCCGACTTCTTATTTTCCATAGTTTGTCTCATTACTGTCATTGCATGGACAGCATATTTCTACCTCACTCATAAAGGCATTTACGACACACATACGCGGTTCTTTCAGCTCGTTGCCATTACGATCCCGCTAACATTCTTTCTGAAATCCTCCCTGAAGCATGTGGTTGGCAGAATCGACACAAGATTCTGGTTACATCATCCCGGTTTTAAAGAGTTCCACTGGTTTCACGGAGGGGGAAATTACACCAGTTTTCCTTCGGGGCATATGGCTGTTTTTATGGCTCTCGCTATCGCCCTGTGGATGTTCTATCCTCGCTATCAGTCCGCATATATTAGCTTCTTATCGGTTCTGGCGCTGGCTCTCATTATTACCAATTATCATTTCATCAGTGATGTTGTTGCCGGTGCTTACCTCGGTTTCTTTGTTAATTATTTTACCCATCTTGGCTTAACATTCTTCTCAAATAGAAGGATGAGAACTGGTGAATATGATCAGAAGAATGAGAGTCGACAATTATTATAAGCGATCTACTTCATGTCGCTGAGATATATCTTCGTTCCCATTAAATACTAGCCCGGTTCAGGACAGGCTGCACCTGTTCCGAATAATCGTACATCTGGTTGTCTGAAACGGGCAAAAAAGTGGCTGATTTTACCACAGCTCATTTCATTGTTTCCTTTTCCCCAGGAATCCCAGACCTAGCACATTTGGGACCGCATAGTTTTTCTACAAGAGACAGTCAGAAACTTGCAATAATGGACATGGAATATATTTTGATACCCGTCTCCCCTCATAAATTAAAACAACCACTTGACAATACCCCTAAAAGGGATAGAATATTTATTAGACTGACTGGCAGTCTTGGGGTCAGGAGTTCTATTCGCCTCGACTCCAGTAAGCAATGAAAAGGGTTGGCCAACAGGTCAGCCCTTTATTTTTGCTACGACATCACGAAGGAGCCCCACATGGACAACGACAATCTTATTGCTGCACTTGATCACTTCCAAAATCATACACCCGATTACCTCGACCACCTCAAAGACCTTGTCCGAGTCCCAAGCATAAGCTTTCCCGGGTTCGACCTTGCCACGGTTAGACGAAGTGCAGAGACTGTTGCAAAAGTCCTCGCCAAAAGCGGTCTCAAGGATGTTCGCATCTTGGATACCGGGGTAGGTCATCCTTCTGTGTTCGGTCAATGGACGGGCGATCCCGGAAAACCAACGATCCTCCTGTACGCACACCACGATGTCCAGCCTGTTGGGAGAGAAGATCTTTGGACGACGCCGCCTTTCGAGCCGTCGGAACGGAACGGCAGGCTCTACGGCCGTGGAGTCTCCGACGACAAGGGAGGCGTGATGATGCATGCCGCGGCCATCAGGTCATACCTCGCGTCCATCGGTAGTCTGCCTGTGAACGTCAAAGTATTGATTGAAGGTGAAGAAGAGGTGGGCTCGACGAACCTTGACAAACTGCTTCAGGGTCACCGCGAGCTCTTTTCGGCAGACGTGGTCCTTATTGCGGACAGCGAGAACTTCGACAGCGGTATCCCATCGCTAACGGCCTCGCTCCGCGGTATTGTGACCGTGAATATCGAGGTACGATCGCTCTCATCGAGCGTACATTCAGGCACCTGGGGCGGCCCGCTGCCTGACCCCGTGCTCGCCCTCGCAAAGATGCTTGCAGGCCTTGTTGATGACCAGGGGAAGCCCTCCATCCCGGGCCTTTTGGACAAGGTGCGGCGACTCTCGCCGACAGAGAGAGCATGCCTCAATGCCCTGCCGTTCAAGGAGACGCTCTACCGGAAACAGTCAAAAATCTTAACCGGGGTACAAATTATCGGGGGCGAAGGCTCGGTCTACGAAAAAATGTGGCACCGACCGTCCATCGCCGTGAACGCAATCGAAGCGAGCAGCCGCCGTCAGGCTGCCAATATCATCAACGACTCAGCCTGGGCTCGGGTCGGGATACGGATAGTCCCGGATATGGATCCTGCGGAGACTCTGGATCTGCTTAAGGAACACTTGATACGCCATGCGCCATGGGGCGTCGAGGTGATGATAGAACAAGAGTCGCCCTCACGCTGGTGGAGGACCGATACGAATGGCCCCATATTTGAGATAGCACGCGCAGCGCTTGAGAAAGGATACGGCAAAAAACCGGCAGTCGTGGGCGCAGGCGGCTCCATTCCCTTTGTGCAGACCATAACGGAGGCGCTTGGCGGCATCCCTGCCTTACTTTTTGGCATAGGAGACCCCTACACGGCGGCGCACTCGGAGAATGAGAGCCTTTTAATTTCTGACTGGGAAAAAGGATGCAGGAGCCTCATTCATCTGTTTGCTGCACTGTCTGATTTGTAAAATTGCCTTTCTCTCCGAGACATGATTTTAAATGTAGTCTGTATCTTCGGACCTTGTCACTACTTCAGGTGGCACCATCCTCCATATCAAATTTACGTTCCCACACGATACGGTAACAATCGAGCTCACTGCGGAAGTCGCTCGCATCTTACAACTCGGCACTCAGCGGAAGTAGAGCCGGGCATGGGTCTCCGTTTTGCGGATATCCCTGAAGCTGTTCTGATGAGGATAAGAAACTTAGTCCATGGGGAGATGATGGGGGGCCTTGACTGGAAAACGGATATTTAACCACTTCATGACAACCGAAAAGAGGGTTCGTCCGATCGGGACGAACCCTCTTCTTTTTTTCGGAATCTCCTTTTAAAGAGAGAGAACCTTTTCATCTATCTGTACAGAAGCCTTGTTCTGAAGGCCCTTGACAAACGCATTGAGCGCCTCTCTCCGCTTCTCGGCGAGATATGTTTGTCTGAAGACCGCCTTGTTCTTCTCAAAATCCCTAGGCTTGGCCTTGGGGTTCTTCGATGCGTATGCAGCGGATAGTTCGGCATCAGTAACCGAAACTCCATCCTCGACAAGCTGCTCCAATTTCTGCCTGAGCAGGTACTCACGCTGACTGGATTCAAATATTGCAGGGGTCACGTTGATACGGTCGAGATAAAAGTCATAGCTCCTTTTATCGAACTTACCGTCTATGTTAAAGGCAGGTATCCGCACGATATGCGCCTGCAGTTCTTCATCCGTAACCCGCAGTCCCACGCGTTGCGCTTCCTGAATAAGCAGTCTGTGCGCGATTAGTTCACGGAGAGCTTGCTGCTTGATTGATTTCGCAAAATTCTCGTCGAACTGTTCCTTCAAGACCTGTCGGTAGTTTTCGTACATGTTCCTATACACCCGGTTCAGCTCGTCCGATGAGATCACGTATCCGTCAACTTTTGCTACCATCCTGCCACTCGTCGCGGATGGATATATCCCGAAGAAAAGAAATGTTACCGTAATAAGACCGACTATGACCCACATCATCCATGACATATGTTTCCGCATTGATTCAAGCATCTTAAATCCCCCTGCCAATATTTTATATTTAAAACGTTACATCCTGAAATTGCTATTCACTCAGTTTTTTCTTCAGCAGCTGGTTGACGAGGTCCGGATTCGCCTTGCCTTTGCTCGCCTTCATTACTTGGCCAACGAAAAAGCCGAAGAGCTTTTCTTTCCCTGCCTTGTAATCCGCAGTCTGGGCCGGATTGGCCGTGATCACCTCGTCGATGATTTTTTCGATTGCGCCGGTGTCCGAGACCTGCACGAGTCCCTCTTCCCTGACGACCGTTTCGGCATCCTTGCCTGTCTTGTACATTTCCTCGAACACGGTCTTGGCGATCTTGGTGCTGATCACGCCGTCGCTGATCATCTTGATCATCCCGGCGAGCCGGTCCGGCTTGATGGGGCAGTCCTCGATCTCCCTGCCTTCGACGTTCAGGAGGCGCATTAGCTCGCCCATCATCCAGTTCGATACCACCTTGGGCTGGCCCGAAAGCTTTGCCGCGTCCTCGTAATATGCTGCCATTGCCCGGCTCTGAGTGAGCATGTCGGCGTCGTATTCCGGGAGACCGTAGTCCTTCACGAACCGCTCGCGCTTGACATCGGGAAGCTCGGGAATTGTTTTTCCGATATTTTCTATGGATTCTTTTGACACGATGACAGGCACGAGGTCGGGCTCCGGGAAATACCGGTAGTCGTGCGCCTCTTCCTTGCTCCGCATGGAGAAGGTGACACCCTTTGTCGAGTCGAAGAGCCTTGTCTCCTGAACGACCTTGCCTCCTTCGTCGAGGATCTGCGCCTGACGCTTGATCTCGTACTCGAGCGCCTTCTGCACGAACTTGAAGGAGTTCACGTTCTTGACCTCGGCCCTCGTGCCGAATTCCGCGGTACCCACCGGCCGGATCGAGACGTTGGCATCGCACCGGAAGTTGCCTTTTTCCATGTCCGCATCGGACACCTCGATGTAGCGCAGAATGGAGCGAAGCTTCTTGAGATACTCCGACGCCTCCTCTGGCGTTCGAATGTCCGGCTCGGACACGATCTCCATGAGCGGCGTTCCGGCGCGGTTCAGGTCCACAAGGCTCGCTCCACCCTCGGCTTCGTGCAGGTTCTTGCCCGCATCCTCTTCAAGATGGATACGAGTAAGGCCGATGCGCTTAACTTTTCCGTCGACCACGATCTCAACGTAACCATGTTCACAAATCGGCAGTTCGTACTGCGATATCTGGTAGCCCTTGGGAAGGTCGGGATAGAAATAGTTCTTCCGCGCGAACCGGCTGTACGAGCTGATCGTGCAGTGCGTGGCGAGTCCCGTCTTGACAGTGTACTCAACGGCCTTCTTGTTCAGCACCGGCAGCACGCCGGGCATGCCGATGCAGACCGGGCAGGTCCGCGTGTTCGCCTCTTCGCCGAATTTCGTTTCACATCCGCAGAATATCTTGGTATTGGTCTGGAGCTGGGCATGCACTTCCAGACCGATGACTGCTTCGTATTTCATTCGCTACCTCACTGTGTTCTTTCCTTTACCCGGTCATCTCGTCCCCTGTCACCAAACTCACAACTTCGCCTTTTTCTTATGCCACTCCGTCGCCTGTTCGTAGGCAAAGGCCGCATGCAGAATCGATTCTTCGTCAAAATGCCTGCCAAGCAGCTGTAGTCCGATCGGAAGATTCTGCTTCGTAAACCCGCAGGGTATCGAGATCCCCGGGATGCCGGCCAGGTTCACGCTGATCGTGAATATGTCCGACAGATACATCTGGAGCGGGTCGGCCGACTTTTCCCCGATCTTGAACGCCGCTGTCGGCGCTGTTGGCGTGGCGATGATGTCCACGGACTTGAACGCCTCATCGAAATCGCGTTTGATCAGCGTTCTTACCTGCTGCCCCTTCTTGTAATAGGCCTCATAGTATCCCGCCGAGAGCGCATACGTACCGAGCATGATCCTGCGCTTCACCTCGGGCCCGAATCCCTGACTGCGCGTCTTCATGATACATGTCCAGAAGGTCCTTTGCACCCTGAGCGCGGAAACCGTACTTCACGCCGTCATAGCGCGCGAGGTTGGAGCTGGCCTCGGATGTTGCGAGGATGTAATACGTTGCCACGGCATAGCCCGTATGCGGAAGCGAAACATCCACCACTTTTGCTCCGAGTCCCTCCAGCGTCTTCACCGCATCCCTGACTGCCTTGTCCACCTCGGGGTCCATGCCTTCGATAAAATACTCCTTCGGCATCCCGATCTTCATGCCCTTCACGTCTTTTTTGAGCGCACGGGTAAAATCTGGAGCAGGGATGTTCGCCGACGTGGAATCCTTGGGATCATGGCCTGCGATGACATTCATGAGAAGCGCCGTGTCCGTCACGTCCTTGGTGATCGGTCCGATCTGGTCGAGCGATGACGCGAAGGCCACAAGGCCGTAACGCGATACCCTTCCGTAGGTCGGTTTGAGCCCCACGACCCCGCAGCAGGCCGCCGGCTGGCGGATGGAGCCGCCCGTATCCGAGCCGAGCGATCCGATGCACTCATCAGCTGCGACCGCGGCCGCGGAACCGCCGCTCGATCCGCCGGGAATACGGTCAAGGTCCCAGGGATTTTTTGTAACGAAAAATCCCGAGTTCTCTGTTGACGACCCCATGGCGAACTCATCCATGTTCGGCTTGCCGCAGAGGACGAAGCCCGACCTGTTTCAGCTTCCCGACCACGGTTGCGTCATAGGGAGGTACAAAATTTCCGAGTATCTTCGATGCGCAGGTGGTCTTGATGCCCTCGGTGCACATATTGTCCTTGACCGCGATCGGTATGCCGAGAAGCGGCGATGAGGTGTCACCTGCCTTTATCCGTTTGTCCGCGTCCTGTGCCTGTGCACGAGCAATGTCCTCGGTCACCGTGATGTAGGCCATGACCTTGTCGTCAACAGCCTTGATCCTGCCGAGAACCGATTCGGTAATGGCCAGCGCTGTTGTCTCGCCCTTCTTCAGCATGTCATGCAGTTCGTGAATTGTATGTTGATACAACTCCATTATTTCTCCTTTACCCTGTTGTTTTCGTCCACGAGAACTATCTTTGGTTTGAACGTCTTGAGCTCATTTTCATTGAAGTACTCGTAGCAGAAAACAATGATCTTGTCGCCCTTGACACCCTGCCGAGCCGTCGGCCCGTTCAAGCACCATCTCGCCTGAGCCGCGCTTGCCCGGGATGACGTAGGTTTCGAATCGTTCTCCGTTGTTCAGGTTCGAAACATGAACCTGCTCATAGGAGAGCATGCCCGCTTCCTCAAGAAGCACGGGGTCAACGGTCAGGCTTCCCTCGTACTCGAGGTTCGCATCCGTTACGGTCGCGCGGTGTATTTTTGAACGAAGCATCAATCTAAACATTCTGATTACCTTCTTAATTCAGACAGGATAAAAGGTTCACATTTTTGACATGCTGTTCATCCTCTAAATCCCATCAAAGATATTTACTCAATTATCTTCGGCACCTTGTAATGCCCTGCATGCCTTGTCCGGCGCGTTGGCCAGCGCCCGGTCCTGGGTAAGACTCGCCTCCGGCACGTCGTCACGCATGACATTGTTGATGTCCAGCACGTGTGATGTTGGCTCTACACCCTTGGTGTCGAGCTCGTTCAGTTTCTCGACGTAGGTGAGAATGTTCGAGAGCTGATCGGTGAGCGTTTCCTTTTCCTGCTCCGAGAGCTCCAGCCTGGCAAGCCTGGCAACGTGTTCAACTTCCTGTTTCGTGATTTTCATTATTACTCCTGAAAAGAATTTCACCGCAAAGTTCGCAGGGAACGCCGAGCTTAAATCTTGAATCCTGAATTTTGAACTTTGTCATTCTCTGCGTCATCCGCGTGCTCTGCGGTCAACAGCATTTAAATAACTTCCAGGTTCGCGTACTTCACCGCGAGCGTCTTCACTCCGTATCCCGGAAAACTCACGCTGATCTTCAGATCGTCACCTGCCCCTTCCGAGCGCTGCACCGTGCCGAGCCCGAACTTGGCATGCCGCACCACCGCACCCTTGTAGTAGCAGTCGCCGGCATAGGATTTCGACTTCCGTTCAGGCACACTGTCCGATTCAGCTCTTTCTTCCGCCAGAGCTGAACAGACTCGTGTTCCATGGCGCATGATCCCGAGCAGGGGAGAACTCGGCTGCGTACCCACCCGTCTATTTCCAGGCCTCACCCGGGATCTCCTCGCACAAAGCGCGAAACGAGGTTGGCCTGCGGGTATCCGTAGAGCCTGCGCTCCGGCCGCGTGAGTCAGGATGAGCCGCTCCTTGGCCCGCGTGATCCCCACGTAGCAAAGCCGGCGTTCTTCTTCAAGTTCTTCCTCGCTCTCGGCTGAACGGGAATGCGGAAACAGCCCTTCTTCCATGCCGGCCATGAACACCACGGAGAACTCAAGCCCCTTGGCGTTGTGGAGCGTCATGAGCGTCACCGTATCGGTGCTGCCGCGCCTTGCCTTCAGCCGCAATCTGCTGCTCCGAGTCCGTGATGAGCGCCACCTGGTCCAGAAACGCCGCAAGCGATGCATCGCGGTTCTGCTCCTGAAAGTCCTCGGTTGCGGTCATGAGCTCGTTCAGGTTCTCGATCCTGATCCGGGACTCCACGTTCTTTTCCTGTTCGAGCGCCGCGCCGTACCCGGACTCGTGGATGACCCGCCGGACCAGGTCCGTGATGCGTCGAACGTCCCGAGATCGACCCGCATCCGCTCCATCATGCCGGTGAACTCCCGGAGCTTTTTCTTCGCCGACGGTCGTGATGTCGGCACGTGTCCGGATCCATCGCCGCCTGATAGAGACTGACACCGGCCCGGGCTGCCGCCGTCTCCAGTTTCTCGATCGTCGTATCGCCGATGCCGCGCGCCGGCACATTGATGATCCTGCGCAGGCTCACGATATCCGCAGGATTCTGCAGCACCCGGAGATACGCGATGATGTCCTTGATCTCCTTGCGGTCGTAGAACCGCAGGCCGCCGAAGATCCGGTACGGGTATGCCCCGGTTTCGGAGCGCGTCCTCGAGCGCGCGGGACTGGGCGTTCGTGCGGTAGAGCACCGCGATCTCGCGCAGGCTCCTGCCCTCGTCCACTTCCTGCTGGATGGTCCGGCAGATGAAGCGCGCCTCGTCCTTCTCGTCCGTCGCCTTGTAGCACAGGATCTTGTCGCCGCCGCGCTTCTGGGTCCAGAGCTCCTTGGGCTTTCTGCCGAGGTTACGCGCCACCACTGCGCCGGCTGCGCCCAGGATGTTCTCGGTCGAGCGGTAGTTCTGCTCCAGCTTGATGACCTTGCGCCTCGGGATAGTCCTTTTCGAAGTTCAGGATGTTCGAGATATCGGCGCCGCGGAACTTGTAGATGCTCTGGTCGTCGTCCCCCACGACGCACAGGTTCTTCCGCTGCGATGTCAGCAGCCGCACGAGCCGGTACTGGGCATGGTTCGTGTCCTGATACTCGTCGATCAGGATGTGGTGGAACAGACGCCTGGTAATAGCCGAGCACGTCCTGATGCCGTTCGAAGAGCCGCACCGTGAGCATGAGCAGGTCGTCGAAATCGAGTCCGCCCGATTCCCTGAGCTTTTCCTCGTACAACGGAATAGACGCGCGAAACGGCCTCGTCGAACCCGAACCGGGCGCTCGTTTTCACGAACTGCTCCGCATCGGTCAGATTGTTCTTGAGCGCGCTGATCCGTGCGCTGATCGCCCGCGGCTGATACTGTTCCGCGTCGATCCGCAGATCCGCCATGCAGGCCTTGATGAGGGACGAGCGGTCGGTCTCGTCGTAGATCACGAACTGCCGTTTGTACCCGAGCCGGTCGATATGCTGCCGCAGGATCCTGACGCAGGCGGAATGGAACGTGCTGATCCAGAGCCCCCATATCCGACGCCCGTCCGAGCGGCATATCGAGCATCCGCTCGAGCCGCTCCCGCATCTCGTTCGCAGCCTTGTTCGTGAAGGTGACCGCCAGGATATTGCCCGGATCAACGTCCCGGCTCGCGGATCAGGTGCGCGATCCTGCAGGTGATCACCCGGGTCTTGCCGCTGCCTGCACCGGCAAGGATCAGGAGCGGCCCGTCGCCGTGCAGCACCGCCTCACGCTGGGGCGGATTCAAATTGTCCAGATAATCCATAGATCCTTTTAAACCGCAAATTTGCACAAATTAACACAAATGAAAAGAATCGTGAAGAACAAGACCTCAAAAGCTATGAAAGCGTAATCAGGATCTTCTTTAGTTTCGTTGTTCTTATGATGCATGAGAATTCGTGTCAATTCGTAACTACATTGTTCCTCACGGGTGGCAGAATCATTCGACCGTGACACTCTTCGCCAGGTTCCTCGGCTGGTCCACGTCAGCCCCGCGGAGCACCGCAATATGGTAGGCGAGCAGCTGGAGCGGTATGGTCATGAGGATTGGCATGAGCAGCTGGTTGGTCGCGGGCACGGGGATCAGTGTGATCAACGCGTTTGGCGATCTCCGTGTCGCCTTCGGTAGACAGCGCGATCACGATCCCGCCCCTGGCCTTCACTTCCTCGATGTTCGACAGGATCTTTTCGTAAACACTGTTCTTTCCGGCCAGGACCACGACCGGCATGTTCTCGTCAATGAGCGCGATCGGTCCGTGCTTCATCTCGCCCGCCGGGTATCCCTCGGCATGGATATAGGATATTTCCTTCAGTTTGAGCGCCCCTTCGAGTGCCACAGGGAAATTCGGTCCCCTCCCGAGGTACAGAAAATCGCTCGCCTTGAAATACCGTTTTGCGATCTGTTCGATGGCATCATTGTCTTCCAGACAGTGCTCCACCAGCGAAGGGATGTGCACCAGGTCGGCCAGCCGTTTCTTCACATCATCGGCGAGAAAGCGTTCCTCGCAGCGATGCCGAAAAAAAGCCCGAAAAGGTAGAGCGCCGTCAAGCTGGGCGGTAAAGGCCTTAGTCGAGGCCACGCCGATCTCAGGACCGGCATGGGTATAGACCACGCCGTCGGCTTCCCGGCTGGCCGTAGAGCCCACCACATTACAGATCGTGATGACCGTTGCGCCCCGCTTCTTTGCCTCGCGCATGGCTGCGAGCGTATCGGCGGTCTCGCCGGACTGGGTGATGGCGATGAACAGATCGTCCTTGCCCACGAGCGGGCTGCGGTACCGGAACTCGGATGCGATGTCCACCTCGGTCGGGATGGCGGCAAGCTCCTCGAACATGTACTTGCCGACGAGCCCGGCATGCCACGACGTGCCGCAGGCGACGATGAATATCTTTTTCACTCCAGGGAGCTGCTCCCGCACGGGACCGATCTCTTCAAGGTGAATGGCTCCGGTCTCCTGCGAGATCCTGCCCCGGATGGTGTCCATGATGGCCCGCGGTTGTTCGTAGATCTCCTTGAGCATGAAGTGACGGTAGCCGCCCTTTTCTGCCATGACCGGATTCCAAAGCACCCGCGTGATCTCGCGTGTAAGTTCTTTGCCTTTGAGGTCGGTGATCTTCACACCCTCGTCAGAGAGCACGACCATCTCATCGTCGTTCAGGAACAGAACGTCGCGTGTGCGGTGCAGGATGGCCGGTATGTCGGAAGCGATGAAGAACTCGCCCTGACCGAGACCGACAACGAGGGGGCTGCCCTTGCGCGCGCCGACAACGACATCGGGGTTGCGTTCGTCGATCACGGCGATTGCATAGGCGCCTTCAGATGCCTGCAGCCGCTTCGCGTACCGCTTCGTCGAGGGGGCCCCCCTTCTGGGCGATGCTGTCGATCAGATGGGCTATCACCTCGGTGTCCGTCTCGGACAGAAACGTGCGGCCCTGCGCAGAGAGTTCCTTCTTGAGCGCGGTATAGTTCTCGATGATGCCGTTATGCACCACCACGACGCTGCCGGCACGATGCGGATGGGCATTCTCTTCCGACGGTCTGCCGTGCGTGGCCCAGCGCACATGGCCCACGCCGATCGTGCCGGTGAGGGTTTCTCCCCGCAGCACGGTCTCGAGGTTCTGGAGCTTGCCCACAGCCCTCCGCACCTCGAACTTTCCGTTCTGGAGCACGGCCACGCCCGATGAATCATATCCCCGGTATTCGAGCTTTTTGAGCCCCTCGATCAGGATCGGGACCGCCGGGTCTTTACCGATATATCCGATAATGCCGCACATGAATTGTTATGCTCCCCTATTCGTAATAATCTCAAATCCCAAATCACAAATTCCAAATAATGTCCTAATTCAAAATCACAATCTTCATGCCGTTTACTATTCTCGCTAGGTGCCTGAAACTTATTTGAGATATGGTGCTTGTTATTTTGGATGTTTGTCTTTTCCCTGTTTTTGTTTCCTTCTGCGGCTCGCGAAGCCTTCTCGTATCTCCTGGGCAGCGCGGCTGATGGCAAGGGCATCCGCCGGAACATTCCTGGTGATCGTAGCGCCGGCCGCGATGAGCGCACCATGCCCGATCTTTACCGGGGCGACAAGCTGTGCATCGCTGCCCACGAATACGCCGTCCTCGATCACGGTCTGATATTTTGCGAACCCGTCGTAGTTGCAGGTGATAACTCCGGCTCCGATATTCACATCTTTGCCGATGGTCGCGTCGCCGATGTAGGCGAGATGGTTTGCCTTGCTCCCCTCGCCGATCGTTGACTTCTTTACCTCGACGAAATTCCCAATCTTGGCTTTTTCCCCGATGACCGAGCCCGGCCGCAAGTGCGCGAACGGGCCCACTGAAGCGCCGGAGGAGATGTCACTCTCCTCGATCACGCAACAGTCCTTGACCGACACATTGTTTCCTATCACACTGTTCACGATCCGCGTGCCCGGATATACGATGCAGGCTTCGCCGATCGTGGTCTTCCCCTCAAGCCGTACATTCTGGTACAGGACGGTGTCTCGGCCGATGGAGACCTCGCTTCCGATAAAGACGGAGTCCGGATCGAATATGGTCACGCCTGCAAGCATCCATTTCCGGTTTATCCGGGAACTGCATGATCTTTTCCGCGCGGCTCAGGTCGTATCGCGAATTCACGCCCATGACCTCATCAGGATCACCGCACGGAAGGGCGGAGACAACAAGCCGTTTCTTCCTTGCAAGCTCTATGGTATCGGGGAGATAGTACTCTCCCTGGGCATTGTTTTTCCCGAGCCCCTCCAGGGACGAGAGCAGGAACTTCTTCTCGAAGCAGTAGATGCCCGCGTTCACCTCCCTGATCTTTTTCTGCCTCACCGTGGCGTCCTTCTCCTCGACAACGCGCATGACGCCGGATTTTCCGCGCACTACCCTGCCGTAGCCGAAGGGGTTCTCCACCGTAGCGGTGATGAGCGTAACCGCGGCGCGCGACTTCGCATGGAGTTCGATGAGGGCCGTGAGCGTCCCGCTTGTGAGGAGCGGGGTGTCGGCGCACAGGATCATGACCGGCCCGGCCGCAGCCGCGATCGCTTCTTTCGCCTGGCGCACGGCATGGCCCGTGCCTAGCTGTTCAGCCTGCAGCACGAACTCAGGCTTATACTCCTCGCACGCCTTCCTCACCCGGTCGGCCTGGTGGCCGAGGACGAGAATGATCTTTTCGGGATCGACTTCTGCGGCGGTACTCAGGACGTGCTGGATCAGCGGGCGGCCTGCGAGCGGATGGAGCGCCTTGGCAAGGCCGGACTTCATGCGCGTTCCAAGGCCGGCCGCGAGAATAACTACAGTCGGTTTCATGAGCGGACCTCCGGTGCGTGCTGCGCGGCAATCTTCTGGACATTTAACTCGCCCAGTGGTACGAGCCCGATCGATATGATGAATTTCATCCCCTGGTCCACGGTCATATCGAGCTGCTTGACCTCGGCTTCGGGAAGGATGAGGAGGAAACCCGCGGTGGGGTTCGGCGTCGTCGGGACAAAGACGGTGATGAACTTCCCGGGAAGCCCCAGGGACTCTCCCTTTACTTCGCCGGTCATGAACCCCATGCTGTAGCATCCCTTCCGCGGATACTCCACGAGCGCCACGCCGTGAAAGCTGTGCTTCACGGAAAAGGTCTCCATGATCTGCTTGACCGTGGTATACACGCCGCGCACGAGTGGTACCTTCTGCATCAAAAGATCGCTATACCTGACGAGACGAGTACCGAGGTAATTGGCGGATAGCATGCCGACGAGCAGCACGAAAACAATGAGGGTGATGATCCCCAGGCCAGGGAATTTCAGCCCTAAGAAATACCTCGGCAGGTCGCCCAGCATACCGTCGATCACACCAAGCAGGCCGGACAGGACATAGTAGGTCGCCCAGATGGGAATGATCACGAGAAGGCCGGTGATAAAATATTTTTTGAAGAAATCCTTGATTTTTTTCACAATGTGCATATTACTGATTTTACTGGTATGTTGCAAGCTTTTTTTAGCGATGAATGTTGTGAGATAACCGGATATTCGGGACTTACCATGAGTTGTACAGCCTGCCGTCCACCGCGACAAGCGGGCTGGCGCAGTGGACATCGAACAGCCCACCCTCTCAGTTCTCGGGGGCCGCGGTGATCCAATCTGCGGAGCCAGTGATAGGGCTTCGGGGATATCGCGCAGATAGCTTTTTGTCCGTCGATGACTTAGAACAACACCCCGATGCCGAGGAAAACTTGAATAAGATAGAGACAGAGGATAGTGATGCCGAGAACGAAGTGCGGGGTGCGATAAGGTGAATCGGGACCTTTGATCTTCCGGGAAATGAGGAACGTAGAAAGAAGACAAAGAACAATAGTACATCCTACCATGAAATGTGCAGGAAATTGGAGGATATTTCCGCTGTCTAGCAGAGTAAGGGTGAGCCCGATCAGGAAACCGAACCCACCCATTATGGCTAGAGCCGGTCCTGTTTTGCGGTGCCGTTTGATTACCGCAAAAGGAAGATGTCCTTTTGACTTCCGCGCGCGCCTGATCGTTATCCCAAGCCAGCCGTGATAGAAAAACAGCAGCATCACGAGGGAATTGTAACTGCCATGCACCAGCCGGAGCGAGGGAAGAAGCTGTCTGTTTACCAGAGGGTACTGCATATTTCAAAATTACCTTTCATCGTCCGACCATCATCTGTACATCCGGTATTACCTTACTCCACGACCTCGATTACGCCCTCCATCCCCCTCTCTCTGTGGCTCTTACCGAAGGGAGACTTCTTATCACAGTACAGAGGATACTTGCCAACCTTGGTGGGAGTAAACCGGACCACTTTCGGTTCTTTACTCAGGCCCTCCTTGAAATCGATCCCTGCTTCCGGTGCTTTTACGATGATAGAATGGGGAACAAACGCCGATGCATCCTCTGCCTTTTTGACCTTGAGCTCGACCGGCACGTTCACCCTGACCACTATATAGTTCGGGTCGAAGTAATACTCGCCGCCAGTGATCGCCACACGCTGCACTCCATCCGCGTCAACAGTCGCGACTACCCGTTTCTCCTTCATCGAAGAGTGCTCATGCCCCTCCTGTTTTGCCTCTTGACCGTATGCGAGGTAAAAAGGGAAGAGCAATGAAACAACGATCACAAAATACTTTACGTTTTTCATATTCCCTCCTCATAAGGTCATACCTTAGGTCATACCTTGATTCATTCGTTCTTTAATTTTATTATAGCATTGAATATTCACTATTTGTAAATCCGTTCACACGATACGATGTAGCTCGTACCGTTCCGTATTTCATTTCCCGTTAAAACGTCAGGTCCTTCTCAGCACACGGGATACTTGCCCTGGCTCAAATCCCTGCAGAACAGATTCAAAGTGGAGAACTCCCTCTCGAAAATATCCTCCGCCGCCCGGGTGATCTCGAGGACCTTTTTCCGCCGTTCGAGCAGGACCTGTGCGGTGGCTATCTGCGGCCTGTCAATAGGCATTCCGATCCTGCTAAGGAGCAGGACATACACTTCGCGGATCCCATCGATATGTTCGTAGAGCTCCCGTGCGATCTTGTGTGCAAGCACGTTGTAGATCTTGCCCACATGGCTCATCGGGTTCTTGCCTGCCGCTGCTTCGGTGCCCATGGGCCTGTTCATGGAGATCAGCCCGTTCACCCTGTTTCCGCGCCCCACCTGACCTGAGTCTGCATCCTCGGCAGATGTCCCTAAAAGGCTCAGGTACACGCCTCCAAGCCCCCGCCCTTGCTCGTCAAGAGTATTGAAGTGGATCCTGATATCCGAAAATCCCGAGAATTTTCTCATGAATTGCTGCATTTCTCCATGCAGTTTTTCTTTTTTTTCGAAATAATCGCGCTCGGACCGGACAGCGTTGCAGATAAGGGGCATGGCGACCGTCAGATCGAGGTTCTTCCCGGTCCTCAGCCCCATGACCTTGATGTCCTCGCCGCTCCACGGGTTTCGGCGTTTGAAGGGCTTGGAATTGAGATGCCGTTCCAGCTCCAGGACGACGGTCTCGCACTGGCTCAACGGATAGTAGCCGACGGCAGCGGATGTATCATTCGCCACCCGCATCGAGCCGGGACGGGAAAATATATCGGTGAGTTCTGCAGAACCTGGTGCAAGCACCACGCGGTACTTCACGTGCTTTTCCGGGTCCACGAATCTCAAATTCTTTCTGAGCCAGGCCTGTGCGGTTTCTATCGCGATATCCGCCACGGGTATCGACTTCCCGGCGGCTTTGAACGTTGCCCGGTCGCCGATCGTGAGCTCCATGGGTTTCAGGATTTTCCCGCCCCCAAACCGCTTATCCACCTTCCCGGCAGCGAGCAGCCCTTTGTCGATATTATAATGAAGGACCGTGCCGAATTCCCTCATATATTCCTTCGAGAGCTCGACGGATATGGCCTCCATGATGGAATCGCACATATAATCAGGGTGGCCCGTGCCTTTCCTCTCCACGATCTCCACGCGGTGTTCCGCGACCGGCCTTCCTTGATAGGGCTCGATAATGATCATGGTATTAAGTTTACCATATCCAAATTATAAATTCCGTCCGAGAGCAAACAGAGGTTTTGACAAAATCAATAAAATGAGTAATAATTACGATGCTAGCATTATGGCTTCCTAAGAGTTATTTAACTATAAGGCAATGGGTCAGTTCAGGAGCCCGTTCAGTATGAATACAAAAAAGATATTGATAGTAGATGACGAGCCTGATCTGGTAGAGCTTGTCTCCTACAATCTCAAAAAGGAAGGTTATAAAGTCTCCACCGCCCCTGATGGCGAGGATGCGCTCGACAAGGTCCGGAAAAGTGCATTTGACCTCATCATCCTCGATCTCATGCTCCCCGGCATCCAGGGCGTGGAACTCTGCCGCATGCTCAGAAGCAATCCAAAGACGGAGGCCATACCCATCATCATGTTGACCGCCAGAGGAGAAGTATCAGACAAGATCCGCGGTCTCGAGACCGGCGCCGATGACTACATGACCAAACCCTTCAGTCCGAAGGAACTCCTTGCAAGGGTGAAGGCTGTTCTTCGACGGACTGGTGAAGGACCAGCCAAGGACAAGGGCATCCACATCGGTGATCTGCGCATCAACACGGAAACCTATACCGTTACAAAAGGAGATACTCCCCTGCACCTCAGCGCGACCGAGTTCAAATTGCTCTTGTTTCTCGCCGAGAGAAAGGGCAGGGTATTCAGCCGCGAACAGCTCCTCGACGCCGTATGGAAAGATGAGTCCTTTGTTGAGCCGAGGACCGTTGACGTGCATATACGTCGGTTGAGGACCCAGATCGAAGATGACCCCTCCGACCCTGTATATATAAAGACCCGGAGGGGTGTAGGCTATTATGTCGAATAACACTATTAAAACCAGGGGGATCTTTCGGCGGATCTTCATCCTCTATGCAATCATCATGGTCCTGGCCGTGCTGGTTACTGAACTATATATCACCGATACCGTCCGCGAAAACCACATCAAGAACCTCGGGGACAATCTCGCCATCGAAGTGGCCCTGATCGCGGACGACATTTCATTCAGGACATCGTCTCCGCTCGATGACCTCTGTCAGCAGCTTAAACAAAAAATGGGCTCCCGGGTGACGGTCATTGCGCTCGACGGGAGAGTGCTCGGGGATTCCGATACCGATTCTGCCCACATGGACAACCATGCGCACCGGCAGGAGATCCAGCAGGCATCCTTGAACGGAATCGGCATGGCAATTCGGTTCAGCGATACGCTGAAATATAATTTTCTCTATGTAGCTAAAAAGATCGTGAAGGGCTCACAGCCTGAAGGCTTTATCCGTTTTAGCGTGCCGCTCCGGGAAATCGACCGATCGATCAATGTCCTCAGGATCAAGATCCTGTCCATCGTCCTTTCGATCTTGCTGGCAACCGGCATTTTCTCCTTTTGGCAAATAGAGCGTATCAGAAGACTGACAGCGCAGATACGGGATTTTTCCCGTTCCATCGCCCGGGGGGAACTCGGCAGAAAGCTTTTCTTCGACCGGGCCGGAGAGTTCAACGAGATTGCCGAGAGCCTGAACACAATGTCCGTAGAATTGAAGAACAGCATCGCCGCCCATGAGGAGGAACAGCATCGGTTGAATGTGATCCTGCGAAGCATTCCGGATGCCCTGTTCATCGTCGATGCGCACGGCGTCATTCTTCTGTCGAGCCTTGCAGCAAGAAAATTGTTTGGAGAGATCGCCATTCAGGGAAAGCCGTTCATCGAAGTCATGCGGAACAGCGAATTCCTGTCGCTCGTGGAAAATGTACAAAAACAGCAGGCTGCGGGGATAGCCGAAATAAGGATCGATTCCCCCCTGGAGCAATACTGTGTCGTCCAGGTTTCCCCGCTCTTTTATGACGAACGCGAACCTTCAGGGTTTATCGCAGTCTTCCACGACATCACGCAGCTTAAAAAACTCGAGCAGACAAGAACAGATTTCGTTGCCAACATCTCTCATGAGATCAAGACACCGATCACCGCCATTCAGGGGTTTGCCGATACTCTGCTGGAAGGCGCGCTCGACGACCGCGAGCATGCCGTCAAATTCCTGCAGACCATCAAAGCGAACAGCGAGCGTATCAACGGTCTCGTTGATGACCTTATGACTATCTCGAAGATCGAACTGGGCGTCATCAGGGTGGAGAAATCGAGCGTCGACATGCAGGAGGTCACCGAGCATATCCTTACCCTGCTGCGGGACAAGGCTGCTGAAAAGAACCTAACGATAAAAGCACAAGTCCTTCCCGAACCGAGGACTATTGAAGCGGACAGGGACCGGCTCATCCAGATCCTCACCAACCTCGTTGACAACGCGATCAAGTTCACTGAAACAGGCCGGGTGACTTTCGGCGACGCGCAGGAGAACGGCAAAGTTTATCTGTTCGTGGAAGATACGGGCATCGGTATACCGCAAAAGCATCTGTCGAGGCTCGGAGAACGGTTCTACCGTGTCGATCCGGGTCGCTCACGGAACATGGGCGGCACCGGGCTCGGCCTCGCGATCGTCAAGCACCTAGTGAAAGCGCACGGCTGGGACATGCGGTTCGAAAGCACACCGGGGAAAGGGACAAAGGTGAGGATTTATGTGGCGTGACCGTGCATTATGCCTGGCTTTTGTTATGGTTTCAAGGAGGAGGACGCCCCATGCCGATGATTAAGCATGAAGGGCTTACCATAACCATCGACGAAGACGGCTTCCTCGCGAATCTTGAAGACTGGACGGAAACGGTCGCACGCGTGCTTGCGGCAAGGGAAGGAATCGGAGAGCTTTCGGAAGACAAGCTCGATATCCTGAAGTTCATGAGAACGTATTACCTGAAGCACCGATTCTTCCCGATCGTCCGCTTTGTGTGTAAGAATGTCAACCAGCCCCGGAACTGCGTCACGGAACAATTCATAGACCCGGTCAAGGCTTGGAAGATCGCCGGCCTGCCGAACCCCGGCGATGAAGTGAATATGTTCAAGTCCTGGGACCCGCTCGGTTATTAAAAACTGCAGGTTATTAAGCATTTATTTTATCACAAAGATATCCCTTTTACCTTTGGGTCCTTCTTCAGGGGGGCCGCGGAACACGAACATTTGGATATCCAAGAAGTAGGGAGCCAACAATAGAATCGCCGGCCTTCTTGATTGCCACGTATAAATCTTATGAGGGTTTGAGCTGGCGAACAAGTGCTCTGGCAGCGCTTCTCTTGCCCCTCCTATTTTCCCCATCTTTTTGATGTCATCTTCAGATAATATAATCTCACTCACATGCACATATGGCGCATAAGTGAGTCAACATTACTCCATATCGTCTCATAAGGAACATACCAATTTCTGCGCGTAATGGATACGGTCAAGGTTGAGGCCACCTCGTTCCATTCTGCCCTCAATGTTATGCCATGATGATGAGTTGTAACGTCCCATGGATTATGCCCTGCTATTATGCACCCACGAGCGATTAATTCATCGAGCATCGATTCAATTTTTGCCCTGCTAATATTTGTGTAGTTATGTGTACCGCACCCTGGCATTCGTCCCCTCCTGATGGATTTACCGTGCTCATAGCCGTTATGGATCTTCTCAAGTTTATCTCATGAGAGATCAGGCTTTCCATAACAATCTTCAGCTTCGCCATTTTGCTACGGTGCGTCCTAAAATATGCCCCAACAATCGTCCCCGAAACATATACCATGATTGAATGAAAGTTATCGGAAATCACTGCTGGAGCAGCTGAACGTGCTGGGTGCATTGATGCGCCCGTGATCCGTCCTGCAAACAATTTTCATCTTCTCTGCAACCTCATCAGCAACGATCTTCCTGTAACAATAATTTAACTTTTTCGTAACATAATTGTAACAAACATATTGTATTGTTTAGCCATGAAAAGAGGTACAAGTGATATGGCGACAGCATTCGCTTTCAAATGTCCGGCATGTGGTTCCGAAGCACTGTATAGATATGGTCACGTGAATGGCGACAGGCAACGTTTCAAATGTATTGTGTGTGGCAGGCAATTTCTTCTCGGATCTGAGCGGCATGAACTGAAAACACGGCCGGTTTGTCCCACATGCGGGCTCGCGATGCATGTGTACAAGCGGGAAGCGAACGTGTTGCGATTCAGGTGCTCAGATTATCCTGACTGTAAAGGATACACCAAAATCTCTTGCAAGGAGGGCTTACCAGATGCACAGTTATGTTCATAACGTTCCAGGCAGATTACGGGTCAAAAACCCCATGTTCAAGAACAGCGCTGTCCATTATGATATTCAAAAGTCTCTCGTGGACATGGGTCATGGTATCGGAACCGCTGATTTCAATACGACCACAGGAAGTCTCTTAATCAACTACAATCCCAAAGAGATCAATCACCAGGACATCCTGAGCACCCTCGAGAGGGCCGGGTTCTATCATCCTGAGAAAACAATCACCAACGATCAAGTGATCCACCAGGCGACTGCGAAGGCATTCAATGTCGTTACCAAAGCTGTCACCGGAGCTTTTATTGATACGGCCCTTCAAGGAACGGGATTGTCATTTTTGGCAATCTTGCTCTAACATGGAAGAATGACCTACGCATGTTCCAATTCCGAGAATCCTCCGGAATTGACGCAATGTTCTTCTATTCCCTTCTTTTTTCATGTGATTCCTGTATTGAAAATCCCGCGATCCCACATCCAGAAATTATCGGAAGCATCACCGAAATCGCATTCTCATGACACAATGCTTGTGCGGCATATCCCATCACTGATCACAATTCCTGAAAATGACTTCTCCTGCCTTCTATATCAGACGGCAAGGTATTATCCCGAAACAGTTCTTTGACCCGCTTGGTGACAAGTGGTGAAAGGAAATCCTTGATACGGGCTTTTTTCTTATACCGCGCTAACACGATCTCGTAAACTGTATTTACACTCTCTATGGATCGATGAAGGTCCTGTGCCACGTTTTCAATAGCGACCTGGTGACGCCGCTGTTCTGCAACATTTTCATACAACACGTTTTCCTCCATTATGATGAGCCCCTTCCTTCAACAGGCCATTTAGTTCTGACCTTATGCACACCATAACCCTGTTCAATCTGCTCGGTGGCCGGGAATGATCGAGGCCGGCATTGACTCTGGTGCCTCATCCTTCTGCTTCTCTTCATATCCCTCAATGTATACATCAGAAAAATCGAATTTCTCCCGAAGAAGACTCTTCATCATCTTCATGGCGTCACGGCCGTAGCCTGAACCGTTCGTCCTGATTCTTGCCACTAGGATAACCTTCTCCGGGGACAGGCCCCAGATGTGCATATCCTTGACATGATGTATTTCGGGGAACGACCGATGTAGAAATCCTGCGACGTCATCGATATCGATCCTGGCAGGATTCCCCTCCATCAGAATCTTCACGCTGTCCCTGATCAAAAAATAGGTTGGATACGCCGCCAAACAGCCAATGAGGATGCCGGCGAGCGGATCCACAAAATAAAGATGGGTATACCGTATGATGATGGCAGAACCAATGACACCGACCGAGCCCAGGGTATCGTTCAGGAGGAGAAGCAGCGCCCCTTTTATGTTCACATCCTTTGCATATTTGTACAGATGCACAAGGCCGAAGGCATTTGCGAAGAGACCCAGGACGGCAATGATGAGGACCTTGTCCGCTTCAATGGGCTGGGGGTGCAGGATCTTCTGGAAGGCTTCCGTGAAAACATAGAACAGGATAAAACCGACCAAGATCCCGTTGAACAGGCCCGACAGCACTTTCGCACGCTCGTATCCGAAGGTATTGACCTTGTCCGGCTGTCTGCGGACGATTCTGGTCACCCACAGCGCGATGATCTGGCCGGAGATATTAACTGCCATGAACGACGCATCGGTCACGAGGGCAATGCTGTGATAATAAAGCCCCCCGATCAATTCCACGAAGAAATAGGCGATTGTTACAACAAGAACGAGCGTCTGGCCTCTTATGTGCTTTACCTTTATCTCATGCATGGTTCGTCGACCCTTCAGTATGTCTTCCTCACCCTTTCAGGAGAGGCGCCTTGTCAGTCAATTCCCAGGGCAGGCCGATATCCATTCTTCCTACATGACCGTACGCAGCAAGCTTGCGATAAAAACCGCCCTTGATCTGAGCGGGGAGGTATCGCAGGTTGAACTGGCGTATGATTCCTGCCGGTCGAAAGTCGAAATTTTTCTCGACAAGATCGGCTATTGTTTGATCAGATACTTTACCGGTCCCGAAGGTCTCTACCTGGATGCTCACCGGACGCGAAAATCCGATGGAATAGCTTAGTTGTACCTCGCAGGAGGCTGCAAGTCCGGCTGCGATAACATTCTTTGCAGCATACCGAGCTGCATAGGCGCCGATGCGGTCGATCCTCGAAGGATCTTTCCCGCTTAGGGCTGCCCCACTGTGGCGAGAGTATTCGCCGTATGTATCGATTGCGTTCTTTCTCCCGGTCAACCCTGAGTGTATGGCAGGACCGCCGCCAATGAAGGGGCCATCGGGATTCACGAAAATCCGCGTATGCACATCCGGTTTGATCTCCTCGTCCTGAAAAACAGGATGCAGCACGGTCTCCCGGATGTCGTCCTCGATCCGTTTGGCATCGGGTCCGCCTTTACTGGCGGTCCGCTTCTGGCTTGCAATAATGGTGATGCTGTGAACGCGCGACGGCTTGCCGTCACGATATTCAATACCGACCTGGGTCTTGCCGTCAGGCGCAAGATAGTCAAGCGTCTTCTGGAGCCGTACGGCCACGAGTTTCCTCGAAAGACGGTGGGCGAGCCAGACGGGAAGCGGCATGAAAGCCGCAGTCTGATTACAGGCGAATCCGAACACCGTTACCTGGTTTCGTGCGAGAATGCGTTCGATTGCTTCCTCGCTCAGGGTCCGTTCATCGACCGACGGCCGGCCTCCCGGCGGCACCTCGGTGAGGCTTGTGATGACGCTGCAGGTCTTTGCATTAAAGGCCCGCTCGTCATAGTCGATCTGGCTTATGACCTGCCGGGCGATATTGGCATAATCGACACTTGCCGTTGTCGTGAACCGCGCTGCGATAAATACAATGGCCGTGGCAACGGCGCACTCGGCTATGATATTCGCATAGGGGTCCTTCTGCAGGACGTGATCGACGACGGCATCGCTGATGATATCGCAGAGCTTGTCAGGATGGCCTTCGGTCACCGATTCCGAGGTGAACATGAAGTCTTTTTTCATTTGACCCTCTCCATGCACGGTGCCTGTTCAGGTTATAGCGGCAATTTGCCTGCCGTTCAATGCCGGAACCGGGGCTGTTGTACTGCCATTCAGCACGGGCGGCGGAGCGGAAATCTTTTTTGTCGCTTCGTTGATAAGGAGGGGAGCGACAGCGGTCCCGACCGAAACTAACAGGTCGAAGGTATTAAGCGGGGTCATTCCCAGGAAGCTCCGGAGGCCCGGGACGAACAGGGTAAGCGATTGCACCCCCAGCGAGGCTGTCAGGGCGATGGTGAGATAGTTGTTCGGTTCGAGCCGCTCAGCGTCAAAGATGCTGTGGGTCTCCGAACGGTGGCTGATAGCGTGCAGGAGCCCTGACGTGACAAAGTTTGTGAAGGCCATCGAACTGGCCTGGGGCCCCTGCCCGTAGCGCAGGACACCATAGCCGTACGCCGCCAGCGTCCCTGCCGAAATGGTGGAAGCCTCGAAGAGAAGCCTTTTGAAGTCTGCCGTATTGATGAGCTGTTCCCCGGGATTGCGGGGAGGCCGCAGGAGTACATCAGGCTCGGGCGGTTCCTGGGCAAGGGCAAGGCCGGGGAAGATGTCCGAGATCATATTGATCCAGAGAATCTGCATGACATTGAACGGCTGCCCCATGCCGGCGGCAAGAGCGGTGAACATGATCATGATTTCGCTCGTGTTCTTCGAAATCATGTACCGGACCGATTTTCGCAGATTGTTGTAGATGGTCCGCCCCTGGCTGATGGCCACGACCATGGTCTCGAGATTATCATCTTCCAGGACCACGTCCGCCACTTCCCGCGCCACGTCGGTCCCCGTGTGTCCCAGAGCGATCCCGATATCGGCAGCCTTGAGTGCCGGGCCGTCGTTGATTCCGTCGCCGGTCATGCCAATGACTTTTCCTGCTGACTGGAGCGCCTGGACGATCTGCAGCTTGTTGGCCGGACTCACGCGGGCGAAGACATGGACGCGCCCGGCAAGTGCCTTCATGACCTCGGGCTCAAGTTGGGCAAGGTTGGTGGAGTCCAGGATCTCCAGCTCCTCGCCCTTGCTCAGATTGAGCTCCTTGCCGATCGCATAGGCTGTGGGGCTCTGGTCGCCGGTGATCATGACGGTATCGATCCCGGCACGGTGGAACGTCCCGATGAGATTCTTGACGCCGCTCCTGACCACATCGGCCATGCCGACGAGGCCGACCCATATGAGCCCTTGCTGGATGATCTCATCGCTGTGCAGGGTGTCTCCGTTGGTCACGGCGTACGCCATGGCCAGCACGCGAAGCGCTTTACCGGCCATCCGTTCATTTTCCGCTTCGAAGACTGTGCGGGCATCTTCGTCCATTTCCAGTTGCGTGCCGTCCCTGACGTACCATTTGCAAAGTGTGAGCACATCGGACGGATTGCCCTTAAGAGCCATAAGCCGCTGCCGGTCATTCGAACGGTGTACGGTGCTCATATAAGGCCGGTCTTCCGAACGGTGGTTCAGCTTCAAGATGGGGTGCTGGGCCCGAAGCGAGTTTACTTCCACACCGGCGCTGAGCGCAAGGTTCACGAGGGCGTTTTCCGTCGAAGACCCCTCGACCAAGTAGTCCCCTTCCTGTCCCGATACCATCGATTCATTACAGAGCACCGACAGATGGAGCAGGCGGAGGAGGTCCACGTTCGTATAGGGATTGACGCTTTTCCCGTCCAACCTGATCCCGCCGTCAGCGCAATCGAAACGGCGCATGCCGGCATGGATCTGGACCACCGACATCTTGTTCATGGTGATGGTGCCGGTCTTGTCAAGACAGATGGTTTCGACCGAGCCGAGCGTTTCGACGGCGTCAAGGTGACGGATGAGCACGTTCATGCCCCGCATGCGCCTGATGCCGAGCGCAAGAGTCGTTGTCGCAACGGTCGGAAGCCCCTCGGGCACAGCGGCTACGGCAAGGGCAATGGAGGTTTTCAGCATCTGGAGAAAACCGTAACCGCGCAGAATGCCCACGATGAACACGATGCCGCAGACGATCAAGGTGATATACACCAGCTGGACACCCAGGTGGTCCATCTGTCGTTCCAGGGGCGTGTCAGGCGGCTGCGCCTCTCCCACCATGGTCTGGATCTTCCCGACCTCGGTGAAGCGTCCTGTCGCCACCGCGACTGCGAGACCCTGTCCCCCTGTGACCAGGGTGCCCATATACACCATGTTTGTGCGGTCGGCAAGAGGGATATCCGGCACCTGCAGTGCGTTGATGGTTTTCATAACCGGCATACTCTCGCCGGTCAGCGCTGACTCATCGATGCTCAGATATTTTACCTCTATGAGACGTGCGTCAGCCGCGATATAGCTTCCCGGTCTCAGCACTAGCAGATCGCCGGGCACGACCTCCTTAGCATCGATGGTCATTATGATCCCGCCGCGGATCACCGTTGAGGTCGGCTGCACGAGGCTCTTCAACCCGTGGATGATCTTTTCTGTCTGGTTCTCGGTGTAATACCCGATGGAGGCGTTGATAACGACCACTCCCATGATCACGACGGCATCCGCAAATCCGCCTGTAGCAACGGAAATGCCCGCGGCAACACCAAGGAGAGCTACGGGAAGGGACTTGAACTGATCGAAGAACATGCTCCAGCCGGAACGGGGAACGGATTCAGGCAGTATGTTGGGACCATATTGGATGTACAAGAGGCGGGCTGCTTCTTCAGATAAGCCGTCCGACGCCGATGTGCCCCATCTCTGCAGCACATCCTTCTTCGCCATGCAGTGCCAGGGTTCTTCCTGCTGGTCCTCGGCATTGGCAATCTCTTTCCGGACGGTCCGGATGCTCGGCACTTCCTTGCCTGCAGGAGTGTGGGAAGGAGAGACGGCGGTGCGCACGGGGCTTACCGCAATCGTTTCTTCCCCCAGCGGCGCAACAGGTGCAAGGCATTCCTTCCCTCCGACCGGGTCTCCGTCGTTACGTTCAACCACGGCCTTCAGGAGGCAGGCTACTGCTGATACTTGATTGCCGTTCTGCGAATCGAACAGCACGAGAACGCTTCCCGTGAGGGTATTGATCGAAACGCTCAGTATCCACTTGTACTGTGCAAGATGCTGCTCGATCTGTTGTTTCAGGGATTCCGAGCGATAGAGACCCTCAACTTTATAACGGGCCCGTCCTTTTACGGAGGTATGAACGGCCTGAACCACGCATTACCCCCCCTTCGTAAATGAAAATCGATCAGCAGACCGGTTACGATGAGGCCGGTTTCGACTTCGGCAACGCGCTGCCCGCGACCTCTTTGACTCCTTCAACAACGCCGACCAGCATGTCCTTGACCGCCTTTACCGCCGTGTTGCCGATCGAAGCTGCTGCATCAATAGCGCCGTTGACAGCGACCTTCGCCACCTCTTCAGCATTCCCCCCTACTTCCTTGGTGGCCTCGATCACGCCGTCCACGGCTCGCCGGGCAACCATGGCAACATCCGCCCCGATCTCGGCCGCACCCTTGACAGCACCCTTGACGGTCTGTCCTGCCACGGTTATCACATCCCCGCCGACGTCGCTCACGCCCATCACAACACCTTTCGCAACGCTCTTTGTGCTCAGGATGAGCCCGGTGCCAACCTCTTCCGTGGCCTGGATAGCGCCCTTAACAACGTCTTTCGTGATGTCGACGGCTTCTCCCGCAACTGCGCCTGTTGCGCGAAGCGTATTGGATACGATGTTTCGTACGATGCTGACGATTTCCGCTTCGATCTCATTGATCCCCTTGAGACTGCTGACGACACCCTCTTTCACGGCAGATCCTGCTCTACCGATGTCTTGGGTCGATGTCTCACCACCTATGCTTTCTGCGCTTGTCATATCTGTTCCTCCTTTGGTAGTCGTAGCAGTTGTGATAATCAGATCCGATTCCGATGATGTGCTGCGCGGACTGTGCTTCACGGTCTTCTTCGTCGGTGCCTTTTGTTTTGGGTCACTCATAGCGTTACTCCTTCCAAGGTTCGAAAAATCTTACGGCACTTTATTGAACCTTTTGATATTTTTGATGATTTTGAGAACGGATTTCTGCAGAAGTCGGAATAGTTTATAGGTGGAAGCCTTCGCAGTTTACATTACGTACAAAGGCTCGAAGGGCCCCCTCATCCCCGCGTTCCGTTAATACTATTTCTTTTCACCTTCTTTTGTTCTTGTGTAGAGATGGAACGCATACCAGTACGCTGCGAACCACGGTATGGCTCCTGCATTCCCCGTCATAATTTGCGCGGTACCCGCTACAATCAGGGCTGCGACTGCAAACCCGCTCAGGTCCATATCACCACCCGTGAGGTTCTGTATCTGCCGATCAACGCTCTTGAATGTCTCGCCAAGGTCCCGGCGAATTGCTGCAGATGGTACCCTTGCACTCTTTTGTTCCTCTAAAGAAAAAAGGTTCCTAGACCGCGCATACTCCGCAATCTCAGGCACCGTAGTTTGGTGAAGCAAGAGTATACTCCCCGTGCCGGGGTTCACCTCAATGGAGAGGACGCCCGGACACTCGGCAAGCTGATCCCCATGGGACTTAAGTGCTGCAAGGTTCCCTTTTTGCGTGGGGATCCTAATCCGTAATCTCCCAGTCGAAGCATGGGCAATGACGGCATCAGGAATCATGACGCGGCTGGCCCGCCTTCGGTGCGTGCAGCCGCTGAAGCCGCCGGTGCTGCCGCCGCGGCCGCTGTTGACTCGGCCAGTTCCGCCTTGGCTTCAGCAACGATATCTTCCGTAATTTCAGCGACCTCCGCAAGGGTTTCCTTGCCGCGCTCATACAACTGCATGCCTCCTTTTATCGCGGCTTTTGCCAGCGGTTTTGCGATGTTGGCAAAAAGAGGAATGACCACAGGTGCCAATATCGCTGCACCAATGCCGACAGCCAATCCGGTGATGAGGTTGCCTTTTAACCCGTCTTCAATGAGCGCCATACCGTAATCTCCTTTCTAATGGTGTAATAATCATATCGCGATGTAATATCAGTGTCCATTGCATCTTTCATTACTTACCTACAAAGTCAGACAAACTTTTGGTTATAAATTCATTTCAGATTGATCGGAGTGCTGCTAATGGTTTCATAGAGCCTCTCGAGAGATAGCGGATGCTCTTCCTGAGAGGAGCATTGTAATTCGTTAGAAAGGATTGAAGATACAGATCCTTATTTCAATTTAGTAATTTTATCACTGCATTTTTGGTGATGCCCTCAAAACAAATATATCTAGCGACGTGATCGAACTTGTTTTCGGAAAGATGACAAATCCTGTTCTTCATTATTTATTGTCGATAAAATTTACTCTGAGTGCCATACATGGCTCTATTTCACGCGTATGACCTTGCTTTTTTGCGTAATGGCTACTATTCTTTTAAATGAGATATACTTATGGCCAGTCGGATTTCTTTTCCCAACACAATCATCACTTAATTGAAAAAGTTTTATTACAATAATTCAATTCTCTGATACTTATTATTACGAAATGGTGGAATGCGAATTATGAGACCTTTTGAAGATGTTATATTATTTTTAAATTTGCTTTATGTCATTGGATTTATTTTCCCGCGGAATAATTTCCCTACGGTAACATTGAGCTTTGCAGCCGTTTCGATCACTGCTTTCGTGATCCATTTCCTTGTTGAAGGGTATCGTTGGCACATGCTGCCGGCATATTCCCTGCTTATATTCTCGGTGGCTTTGACGTTAAAGAATAAGTTTGTGCCGATAAGAGAAAGTGGGTATCGTAAAAAGATAAGAATCATGGCTGGCGCAATTGGCATGCTGTTATTAATTACTGCAATATCGTTACCTGCGTACGTATTTCCTGTTTTTAAATTCGAAAAGCCAAGCGGGCCTTATGTGGTTGGAACGGTGTCGCGATATTGGTTTGATCATTCCCGACATCGAGATCGGCCAAGAGAAGCCTTAATTCCTCGCGAACTTATGGTTCAGATATGGTATCCTGCTCAACCTGCAAGAGGTCTAATGACAGCGCCTTATCATCCGAATATAAACTATTTAACCGAAGAACTGGCACGTACATTTGGACTTCCCCGACTGATGTTTAGCAACTTTCACTATGTAATGTCGAATTCTCTCATGGGGGCGCAAATCTCCACATCCCAGCAACAATTCCCTATACTTTTCTTTTCTCATGCTTTCAACGGCTATAGGTTCCAGAATACATTTCAAGTGGAAGAGCTGGCGAGCCATGGCTATATCGTCGTTGGCATTGATCACTCTTACGTATCTGCCGGCACAGTGTTTCCTGACGGTCGGCTTGCCCCGGCGCATCGTCTCGATCATTTTACTGAGGACGGGCTGACACCTTACTTAGACGAATGGGTTGCAGATGCACGGTTTGTACTGGACACGTTATCGAAGATCAACACCGCTGATTCTAAAGATATGTTTACCAATAGGCTTGATCTGACCAAAGTCGGATATTTTGGGCATTCTTTCGGCGGGGTTGCAGCGGCACAGACATTGTCCATTGACAGCCGTTTTAAAGCGGGTATCAACATGGATGGATATCCATTCGGCACCGCTCATAGCCA
Organism: Nitrospirota bacterium; assembly: GCA_963705595.1. GTDB lineage: Bacteria > Nitrospirota > UBA9217 > UBA9217 > UBA9217 > DASPSR01. The sequence goes on from CAVPKD010000002.1 coordinate 345,298, forward strand.
GGGAGTAAAGCAACCGTTCCTGCATCTGCAATGCGATCGCTCTTTAAATGAAATATCAGATGAAGAACTAGCGTCCATGAATATGACGCGGCAGGAATTACAGATTTATACAGCGGAGTGGAATAGAAGAATACAGAGAATTTGCGCCAAAGGCCATATCATAAAAATCAAAGGAACCGGACACTTTGATTTTTCCGATTGTCCCTTGTGGACACCGCTTACATCGTGGCTTGGTTTTACGGGAAAGATCTCCCCAAAACGAATTCATAGTATCATCAATGTCTATACGCTCGCCTTCTTTGATAAATACCTTCAAGGACAGGATTCTTCATTAATGAACGGATATTCTCCTCAATATCCAGAAGTAGAGTTCCTGCCTACTCGCAGCATAAATCAGTAATAGATGACGTCGTTCCTTATCATACGGTACTACTGCGTGCTTGCTGTGCCCGTAATCTGCCTATATCTTCGGATAGAGCGCTAAAAGATGCGATGCCGGGAGTAAAGTATTTTTCATTTTTGTAACATTCATGTAACATTCTCTGAATATAATACTAACAGTTTAGGGAGGTAAATATGCACATTTCTCGGTGGACCATCGGGAACGATTCACATCCAAAGATAGAAAATGAATTGATATGCCCGTACCTGACGGCGATGAGCAATTTTTGTTCAGCCTCAATTATGGTTGCAACTATTAATAGTGAAAGAAAGGCAAGTTATTGTAACACGGAAGATTATGACCGCTGCCCATTGTTCCTCGCAAAGATATTGCGAGGGGGATGAAAATGACAGCGCATGGTCATCGAACCGGTGCTTAGCAATGCGCTTTCCATGAGAGAGGAGGAACATGTGCCTGAACAAAGTATAAATAATATCAACCCGCTCGTGGATGAAAAAGAATATGGTCAGCATGCCCGTGCCGTCCAGAAACTCGCGCAGGAACTCGGGGTCCCCGTTGAGGAAGTAAACCGGTCGTACCGGGAAATCCTGGACGTTTTAAATAAAGACGCAAAGGTCAGGGCTTTTTTACCGATTCTCATCAGCCGGATCGTAAAAGAGAGACTGCGGCAAAGATGATGTGCGAGAATCTTAACAGAGAATCAGTACCTTTCTATGGCAATACCTCACCATGTAAAAGCGGGATATAGCACCTTCCTCTGAAATGTTTTGTCAATCACTTCTCTATTGCTATAAAGGCAATGATGTCCAAGGACACTATCGATAAAATAAGTTGCCCAAAGTGTGCATCGGAGGCCGTATATCGTGATGGGAAGGCTCGGACAGGAAAACAGCGCTATCTCTGCTTAATGTGCGGGACGCAATTTACCGCTTCTCATCGTGCGAGAGTGCGTGTAAGACCGTTGTGTAGTGCATGCGGAAGCCTCATGCATATCTATAGAGATGAGCATATAATTTTACGCTTCAGGTGTTCGCGGTATCCCCTCTGCAAGACATACAAGAAAATTCCAAAGACCTAAGGACGCCTCGAATGCTATTAATTACGATTTCTCCCATGCTGACTTGATTGAGACGCACACAAGTTGATGCTTTCAGAGTTTCATTTTTTTTTGCGTGCCTTAGGGCGTACTTTGGGGCGCGCTGTGCTGCCCTTCCCTTCGAGTATCGATATCTGTTCCTCAAGGTCCTTGATCCGGACCATTACTTCCTTTACCCCGGCATTTAGCGCAGGGTTTTTAACCTTCGTGCTGCTCATTAGGATATAGACCTTGGCGCCCAAATCGGTGATCGCCTCGTGGATCCTGGCCTTGAGTGTTAACACTTTATACTGCCGCTTTCCTTCTTCGGTGAGTTCCTCTGCTTTCTTCTGCACGACGATAGCGCCCTGCTTCATTGCCGCCATGCCTTTTTCCAGCCCTTCCTGCAGGTCTTTCTTGATCGTCTCCCAGTTAACGCTCTCCAGATAGCCCATACGATCACCTCCATTAATGTATTGAATTCCTCAGTAATTACTAACTTTTTAGCTTTGGAACGTTTTTACCTCAATGAAAGTACAATAAACAAGAATAAATTGCAAGATTTTTGACGGGAACACCCGATCGGTTGGCCCTTGTTTTCAAAATAATGTATAATATTACCGACAATAACGAAGACGTCTATAACAACTTTTTTGCATCGTGAACACAGAAAATCAAACAAAGGATGACACGAGTGAGTGCGTGATCCTGCTGCATGGTCTGGGCCGCTTCAGACAGTCTATGCGCAGGCTCGAGCAGCATCTGAAAGACCTCTGCTATAACACCATTAACCTCGCCTATCCTTCAACAACCAAATCGATCGAGACGATTGCCGAAACGCATCTTGCGCGCGCCGTACAAGGCTGTGAAGCTGGCGGAGGGGTAAAAATTCATTTTGTCGGCCATTCTCTGGGCGGCCTCATCGTCCGTCAGTACCTCCAGCGGCATTCGGTGCCTGCAGGCAGCAGGCTCGTCATGCTCTCCCCGCCGAACCAGGGGAGCGAACTCGTCGATCTGCTCATGCAACTCCCCCTCTACCGATGGATTACCGGCCCGGCCGGCCAAGAGATCGGCAGGGGACCAGAGTCCTTGGTCAACCGCTTGAAGCCGATTGGGATCGATGTCGGCGTGATCGCGGGAAACCTCAGCATCAATCTTCTGTTCTCCGCTTTCATGGACGGACCTGACGACGGCATGGTTTCGGTGAAAAGCACCATGCTCCCAGAGATGCGCGACTTCATCATAGTCCCCAACACCCACACGTTTATCATGAGAGATCCATCGGTGATGAGGCAGGTCGCGCATTTCCTCAAGCACGGCAAGTTCGACCACAGAGTGACGAGGTGACCGGGACAGAGAGCTGGGCTGATCGCTACAAAAATCCGCAGATTCGTTCTCCAATCCGTCTATAGCGTGCTCCTCATCTCCTCGCGTGCGTAATCCCTTTTGACAACTCTCATCGCACGCTTCCCGTTCCCCGGTTATACCTCCGTATTCTACGCGTAAGTACTGCAGCTCTTCTAGCCGAGCAGCCGAAACCGGGTAGAGTGTACATGTTTCACGAAGGAAGTGCCGAAGAAGTAGTCGGACGACTTGGTTGCTATGTATTTCCCGATCATTTCCGCATACCGTGATAGGCAAAATAAACATTCATCATAAGGAATCTCTGGAAACGGACCGGCGTCAAACCTCGCCATCGCAATTCATCGCTTCACCCGCCTGTTTTCGTAAGAAGATAGCTCCGGGCATATGATGCACGGTACAACGTGATTCATTGCAACTGTTTCTGTGTATGCTTCACTCCTCGAAACGTCTTCCAATCACCAAACAAGACTCTCGATCCCCACCATCCTCCGGAAATTTCAGGCATTGATGAAAAAGGAGTCGAAGCGCTGTTGACGCCTGTTCTTCCTCGTTTTCCCAGAAATGGAGGTTCGGAACACGATAGAAAGGACTCATATCAAATAATTCATGAAATCTTAACATCACCTTAATCGACACGTAACAGATGCATGATAGATTTAGACATCAAAGTCAATCGCCATTTTCTTTATTTTACTTCTAGGACCCTTTTCCTGCGTGAGAAAATGGTCAGACACGTCTGTCAAAGAAGGGGGGTGACAGCTTCAAGAGGTGGTAGCCGGTTGCTAAACGATAGATGATCTTAAGACAGTCAATAATCTCAAGAATCTATTAAAAAAGGGAGTATATACGATGAAAAATATATTTACTTTCAAAAAAACGTATGCATTAGCGCTCACGCTAGCATTTGTGATGTTTATCGGAGTTGTATCTGCATCAGCGGAACCTTGGAAATTCGCCGTTATGTCCGATACCCAATGGCCCAATTCCCCCGACAACATGAACCCCAATTCGGTGGCGGTCAACGTTATCAACCATCTCAACCAGGAGTTCATTAATCATGGGGTCAAGTTCGTCGTTGCTGTCGGTGACGTCACAGACAACGGCAGCATCCTAGCGCTGGACACCAGGGCCACGTTCGCGCAGGCCCTTTACAACGCCGGCATCGGATTCTATCCGCTGCGCGGCAACCACGAGTCGTCGAAGACCGCCGCCATCGAGTTTCAGCGGATATTTCCCCAAACCCAGACCGGCGTGAACAACCAGACCCCGCTCTCTTCGTTCGTCACCACGACGTATTACGGCGCTCCGCCCGCCAATACTGGAACAACGTTTACCGTCGGATCGAATTTCACCAGCTATCCAGCCGCCAATAACGGTTATAACGGACTGTTCTACTCGTTCGATTACGATAACGCCCGGTTCGTGCTCATGGACCAGTTTACACCGACCGACGGGGCCTCCCATTCCGTCCTCGACGCCACCCAGGTGAACTGGGTCGGCACGCAACTCCAGACCAGGCCGGACAAGACCCATGCCTTCGTCTTCGGCCACAAGCACCTGATTTCCGAGAACCATACCGACACGCTCTTCGGCGGTAACCCTTCTGTGAATCCGGACCTGCAGAACACCTTCATGGCTAGCCTGTTTAGCAACGGCGTCCACTACTACCTGGGCGGCCACGACCACATGCACAATCGCGCGATCGTCACGAGCCCAAGCGGCACTTCGACAGTGCAGAACATCATTACCGTTTCCGACAGCTACAAGTTCTACATACCGCAGAATCCATCCAATGACAGCGTGTACGACAACCCCGCGCGTGAAATGGAAATCTCCCAGGAGCTCTTCAACATCGGATATTACATCGTGACCGTGGACGGCCCGCGGGTGACCGTGGATTACTACGCGTCGCCGAACGGATGCAACGGCGACTGCGATGAGACATATGATGTGATTCCTTACACGTTCACGAAGCATGAGACCTTCGGCTACAGCCTCAACGGCAAGGAATTCCTGGTAGCCCAGGGCCAGTCCTACACCACCGTGCAGGACAGCTTCGCCGAAACGACAGCCATGATCCTCGACGGCAGCAACGCAAGTACGGTAGTAGACCACATCGGTCGCCCCTTTACCAAGACCATCGACACCGGTTGGACGCCTAAGACGGTTGGACGTTGGAAGATGGATGATGAGACCGCCAGCGACATCCTAACTTTGTGGGGCATGGCCGACCTAGGAACTGACCAGACCGATGTGTATACGCTGTCAATGAGTTACGACCACCATATGTTACTCCCCATCCAACTGGGGCAAGGGCTGTTGGGCCTGGCAACAAGGGATAAAAAGGGCGACTGGGTCAACGCTGTTGACAGGAATTTCGGAGGCATCAAGAAATTCGTCCTCGGTCCCTGGAAACCAGGCTATGCACTCGGTACATACGGCATCGATCTGAGAACGCACACCGCATGGGCGGTCATTAACTACGATGCCGATTTCGCCGTTGCCGGTTTCAGACACTTTGATAAAAATGGGTGGCAGTAAAAAACAGGAAACCGCCCTGTAAGACAAAGGTTCGTCATCCACAAGAATAGAGCCCGTGAATATTTCACGGGCTCTTGATTCATAACATTCAAAAAAAACATTTCGTACTATTGCTTATCTTGAATGATGAATATCCCGGCTTTTACAGATCCAGAACCATGGACGGGTAGAATCTCCGTGATTTTGGACCATGGCTCGATGATTTGCGTTTTTAGAAATACAGCAGAAGGAGGCTCATACATGAAAATGAGAACTAATCACTCATTAACGATGTCACTGTGTTTTTTTATAATGGTTTTCCTTTTTGCTTGTGGCGGCAATGGAGGAGAAACCAGTTCAAATACAAGATCACAGAACCCTCTTGTTGGAGAAAGCAGTTCAAATACAGATATGGCAAATTCTCAGAATCCACTAGCTGGCACGTGGGTCAGCGGGGGATATAGTCTCACGTTTAGATCAGACAATACGTATTCACGTGATTTTAATCTTGATGGTATCCCTGCAGCTCATGGCAGCATTACGGTAAGCGGCAATGTAATAATAGTAACCGACTCTGGTTCTTGCATCAATAGTACCAATGGGAGAATCGAAAGCGGCTCTTATACGTATAGAATGAGCGGCAAAACACTGACGTTTAGTCTTTTCCATGACCCCTGCAGCGACCGAGCAGCTTTCCTGGGGCTGACTTATATAAGACAATAACACTGTCTTTTCGCGAAATCGCGCATCTCTACTTTCGTACAGGTGTTAAGTTCTACTTATAACTATCAAAATTATAAATTTACTGAAACTGCTCCTTTGCAGGTGTCACAAACGACCATTTAGCCATGTAAGAACTCAAGATAGCCCGGACGTACCTTCTTCTATTATCAAAGAGCACTACCTGTCTTTCCACTGAACGTTAACGATAATAAAGAGACTTTTGATCGGTAGCGCCTATTTTCACGCAATTTTAACTCATTTGTAACATGTGTGTAATACTATTGTGACAGTATGCAGCCTTACAAAGGTTACGGCGGTGTACATCCCGATGTCACAACCGCAGAAGAAAGCTTATGAAATACTTTACCAAGATCGTCGATAGTATGATCAAATTCATGATCCCGATGGTGATCATCGCCCTGATGATGGGGATCGCGCGGGTCATTCTTGATCTGCGCGCTGTTTTCGGTAGCCAGACCATTGCGTCAGCCTTCGACATGATGGTAACCAACATCCTATCGATGTTCATCGTCATTGAATTGCTTCGGAGCGTCATAGAATACTTCACAGTGCACCGGCTTAAAATAACGTTCATCACCGACGCCGCGCTGGTCTTTGTACTCCGCGAGATCATGATCGGTCTCTACGAGCACAACCTGGGATCGGAAATGATCATTGCGCTTTCGGTCTTGATACTCGTAATCGGCGGGCTCAGGACGCTGGCGGTCATTTTCTCACCGGAAAAATATCTGGAGGCGGATGAAGCAACCCATGGATAACAGCATGAACAAAAATCACTTAGAAAAAATCGAAGAGATTGTCCTGTTCGTAGCGTTGCTGGCGGGGCTCCTTTTTATGGTGATATACTGGAAATAAGTAAGGAAGAACCGCGGGACTGCATGAAGGAACAAAAAAAGAAAAAGATCTTTCCAGATGATTTTCAGTGGGGTGTGGCGACATCAGCTTTTCAACTCGAAGGCTCCCCTTACGCGGACTGGTCAACCTGGGACCCCTGCCTGAGCAAAATTCCACTGGTAACGGGCCACTACAACCTTTTCCGGGAAGATCTTAAGCTCCTCAAGGAACTGGGGGTTAACGCCTACCGTTTTTCCCTCGAGTGGAGCAGGATCCAGCCGCGTGATTACACCTGGGACGAAGAGGCCATCGCGCACTATCAGGAGGTCATCGATATCCTGCGAAGCTACCACATCGAGCCGATGGTGACCCTCCACCACTTCACCCATCCACGCTGGTTCATGGAGCGTCATCCCTGGCATCAGACGGCATCGATCGAGAAGTTTCTCCGCTACACGGAAATGATGGTCTCTACTCTTAAAGGGGTCAAATACTGGATAACGTTCAATGAGCCCTATGTCATTCTGCTCGGCGGCTACCTTGAGGGCTGCACGCCGCCCGGCCTCCGCGACGTCCGCCGCTCGCTCGTCGCCCTCAAAAATATCTTCACCTGCCACGGGAAAGCATATGACATCATCCACCAATACGTTCCCGACGCCCAAGTGAGCGTAGCTCACAACATGTCCGTGTTCGCTCCCTGGAAAAAATGGAACCCGTTTGATCGTATCCTGAAAAAGACCGCTAACTATTTTTACAACCACTCGATCATTCATGCTTTCAAGACCGGCATCTTTATTGTCAAGTTCCCCTTTTCCCGGCCCGTGGAGATTGATGTGCCCATCAAGGACAAACTCGACTTTTTCGGCATAAATTATTACACGCGCATCCACCTTCGGTTCAATCCGTTCAAGAAGATGGGTGTCGAGCTCCGGCACATGGACATCGATGGCCACGGTCTTACGAATTTGGGATGGGAAATCCACCCGCGCGGGCTCGAAAAGGTACTCCGGTACGCTTCACGGCTCAACCTGCCGCTCATCATTACCGAAAACGGGATCGCCTCGCACGACACCGAAGAAAAAGTAAAATATATGAAGAAACATGTCGATGTCGTAGAAAGATGTCTCCGGGACGGACTCGATGTAAAAGGATATTACTACTGGACCCTCATCGACAACTATGAATGGCTGCAGGGACTCGACGCCCGATTCGGACTTTACCGGGTAGACTTCGAGACGCTTGAACGCACCCCGACCTATGCCGCGACCTACTATGCATATCTGATCCAAAGCCGTTCAAATATGTAACAAAAACTTCATAATGCCGTAACCCTTTCGTAACGAAACTGCAGTACGATCTGATCACTATCATCAGAAGATATCCGTAAACCGGCAAGGGGATTCTCCTTTTCGTAATACGAACCAAGAACGAGCATACGACAAAACAGCATGGAGGGGCTAATGAATAATACTATCATCATCAAAATAGAAAGCGGCGTCGTAGCAGACATTTACTCCATCGGTCCCGTGCAGGTGATCATCGTCGATTATGACATGATCGAAGGCGGAGAGACTTTCGAACACCGGATGAAAAAGGCTGTCCTCGCGATGACCGCTGAGCAATGCGTCACGCCCGAGAACGTTGATGACGTGGTCAAGACGCTAGTGCTCGAATGTAACCGTCCAGCGGACCGGATGCTGCCAGTCCAGATCGGTGAAAGTGTTGTGGCGTAAGCGTAAGCGACACAGGAGGTAGATCGTGCCTACAGCATGGACCAAAAACATGAGTGCAGCTGTCGATAGTATCGATAGACTGCACAAAGGGCGATTGAATAAATCTAACTGCCTAACAGTGCCTGCGTCGAAGACGATCACTCCCCGGCGCAACCGTAGCTTCTCCTCATACCTTTTATGAAGCCATTCCGCTTTTTTAACATAAACTTAATATTCCCGTAATACTTCTGTAACAGAATAACTATATGATCATGTTCAATGATGCTGTGTGACTTCCATATTCACACTAATTTTTCGGACGGTTCGCTGAGCATGAGGGACACTATTGATCTTTTCGGTCAGGCGGGATTCGATGTCATTGCCGTCACCGATCACGTAGTTAGCGGCGACAATTCGATCGGCAAATTTGCTCGGCAGTTCAACCTGTCGATCCGAGGAGATAATTTTGACGAATACTTCGGTGCCATCAAAGAGGAAGCAACGCGGGCGTGGCAAAAATACAGTATGCTCGTGATCCCGGGCGTTGAAATCAGCAAGAACTATATTTCCCAGGACAAATCAGCTCATCTTCTCCTTCTCGACATCAAAGAATTCATCCCCGCCTGCTTAGACTACGAAGAAATCTTTCTCGAAGCGAAGCGGCAGAATGCGCTAACCGTTGCATGTCATCCTCATCATACCCCGGATATCCTGAACAAAGACACGCTCTTTCTCTGGAACAACCGGGACAAGTATGCGAAATACATCGATGCCTGGGAGATAGCGAACCGGGATGATGTCTTCAACGTAATCAGCCTGAAAAAGTATCCTTACATCGCCAACAGCGACTTTCACAAGGCGCGGCATCTTTACTCATGGAAAACACTCCTCAATTGCGAAAAGGACGTGGATGCGGTTAAACAGTGCATCAGACATAATAAGGGAGTAGGCATAACGCTTTTCAGGAATTGAATTATGACAATGGTGGAATATGAGTAAATATTACTATTACTTATGTGCAGATACGCTCAACTCAGATCGAGAAACCATTGTTGCTGTCAATCCTGCACAGTACCATAAAGGAGGAGCTACGTGACAATATTTTTCATCTGTTGTATAGTGATCTCGATCATTGGACTCATACTCTACCTGTTGCAGGTAGGAGCGACACATTCGCTCATCAAGCCCGGACAGAAACCAGGCGAAATAGCCTCGGCTTGTGGGACTTATTCCCTCCCCGCGGTCTCGATCCTCAAACCCTTGAGAGGCCTCGACGACAACCTCTTCGATAACCTAGCGAGTTTCTGTATCCAAGATTATCCGGAATACGAGATCCTGTTCTCCCTCCAGGACCACAACGACCCCGCCTATAAGGTAGCGAAGAAAATACAGGACAAATACCCAGACAAGCATATCGCCATAGTCGTAGAGCGGTGTAACGCTGGTCTTAATCCCAAGGTAAATAATCTCATTCCGTCCTATCAAAAGGCCCGCCATCCCTACATCCTGATCAGCGACAGCAATGTGATGGTCGGCAAAGACTATCTCCGTGAGATCATGCGTCACACCCAGGACCCCAAGGTCGGGCTCGTGAGTAACGTGATCCGCGGTGTCGGCGGCCGCAGCATCGGTGCCATCCTCGAGAACCTTCACTTGAATTCCTTCATCCTCGGCAGTGTCAGTTTTCTTGATCAATTCCTGGGCATGCCCTGCGTCATCGGGAAGTCCATGCTCATGAAGAAGAACGACCTGGAAGCACTGGGAGGGCTGGAGGCTTTTAAAGATATCCTGGCAGAGGATTTCATCATCGGACGGGAGATGCACCTCGCAGGCAAGAAGGTCGTTTTGTCGAACTACCTGATCAGCAATGTGAATGAATACTGGGGGATCAAGCGTTTCCTGAACCGCCATACGCGGTGGGGAAAGCTCAGGTGGAGGATCGGCGGAATTAAATATTTTTCTGAACTCCTCGCCAATCCGGTTTTCGTTGCTACCCTTCCGGCTATCGTAAGCGGGCCGTCGCAGATCACGCTATCGTTCGCAGGCCTTGTAGGCTTGATCAAAGTTCTTGGCGATTCTATCATCGGCAGGACCATAAATCCTGTGACCAGGGGAAACGAGATGGATAGACCGTCCCCACTTATTTACTTACTGGCTCCGGTCAAAGACATCATCATCGGCATCGTGTGGTTCGTGCCGCTTGTAAGCTCAACGGTAGTCTGGCGGGGCAACCGGTATATCATAGGCAAAGATTCTCGCTTGGCACGCTGTCCTGAAAACGGATTCTGGTCGTGGGGCTATCGGCTTACAGATGTCATCCGGGCCCGCTTCGCTTAGTTCCGGACGAACCAGAAAACTTTAACCGCGAAGTCGCGAAATGCGCGAGGCTTAACCTTATTATATTAAAGACTCCTCATCCCTTTGTGTTCCTATCGTCCTAGTGGTAGATTCGTTTTCCTTTTGGCAAGAAAGGGGCAATTTTATGTTAAACCAAACGGAACCGAAACGCATCTTTAGGCTGGACATCGACCTCAAGGACCCGTTCCAAAAGAAGCTCTTTTCAATTGTGAAAGGTCCTATTGAACATTTCCTCGCTTTCCCCCGCCTGAACCGGGCATACGCCGACATCGCGCGGATGTCTGACAGGCGGCCCTTTACAGAAAAAGTACTGGAAAAACTAAACATATCGTACGATCTTGCTGAACAGGATCTTTCTCGACTCACGATCCCTACGGGTCCCGTGATCGTTGTGGCAAATCACCCTTTCGGCGGCATTGAAGGAATCATCCTGGCATCGATCCTGCGTTCCCTGCGCTGCGACGTAAAATTCATGGCTAATTACCTGCTCAACACCATACCGGAAATACGGGATATGCTGATTGTCGTGGACCCGTTCAAACGGGAGTCGTCCGTCAGGGAAAACGTCAAGCCGATCCGGAAGTGTATCCAGTGGGTGCGCAATGGAGGCATGCTCGTGGTCTTCCCCGCCGGCGAAGTTTCGCATTTCGATATTCAGAAAGGCACCGTTACCGATCCAGCATGGAGTCCGAGCATAGCGCGCGTCATTCTGAAAACCGGTGCGCCTGTGGTTCCCATCTTTTTTCAGGGGACCAACAGTGCGGCCTTTCACATGGCAGGAATGGTCCATCCGTTCCTGAGGACCGCCATGCTGCCGAATGAGCTGCTGAACAAGGGGCGGAAGAATATTCAGGTTCGCGTCGGGGACGTCATCCCCTTCGACAAGCTGAAAAGCCTTAAACAAGATACGCTCATAATTGAGTATCTCCGGTTTCGCACCTATATCCTGGGACATCGCCAGACCATTAAGCCGTCGCTGAGCGTCACAATGTTTCCAGAAAAGAAAATGCTTAACGCTGGCGAATGTATCATGCCTCCCCAAAATCCGGTTGTCCTTGCTGAAGAGATTCGAAGTCTGCCGCCCAGCCAGACGCTCGTCGAGAGCAGCGATAACGTCGTTATTCAGGCCACGGGTGATCAAGTCCCGCACGTTCTACTCGAGATCGGGCGGCTTCGGGAGATCACGTTCCGTGCCGTGGGTGAAGGAACAGGGAAAGCCATCGATCTTGACCGATTCGACCACACCTATGTCCACCTGTTCATCTGGAACAAGATGAAAAACGAAGTGGTCGGCGCCTACCGGCTCGGCAGAACGGATGAGCTGACAAAACTGCATGGTGTCCGCGGCATCTATACCAACACGCTCTTTCGATATAAGAAGGAGTTCCTGGAACACCTGGGACCTGCCCTGGAATTGGGGCGCTCGTTCATCCGTCCTGAGTATCAGAAGTCCTATGGCCCTCTCCTCCTGCTCTGGAAAGGTATCGGCAGGTTTATCGTTGAAAATCCTTACTACAAAACTCTGTTTGGCCCTGTGAGCATCACCAATGAATATCAGGCTATGTCCAAACAGCTGATGGTCGGCTTCCTGAAAAAGACCAGGTATCGCCCTGATATGGCCGAATTCGTAAGGGCGAGAAAGCCTCTTCGCTCAAAACCGTCCAAAATCTGGGACATCGATGCTGCGGTGCGATCCATGGGGGATGACGTCGATGCTATCTCAGAGGTGATCTCCTCCATAGAAACCGATCGCAAGGGAATCCCGATCCTCTTGAAGCAATACATCAAACTGGGGGGGCAAATTGCCGGATTTAATGTCGATCCAGCTTTCGGCAACGTGCTTGATGGCCTGATTATGGTTGATCTTACGCAGACCGAGCCGAAAATGCTTGAGCGGTACTTGGGCAAGGACGGCGCGCAACACTTTCTCGCCTATCATCACACAGGAACGAACCGGTATGCAAGTTGTGCGTAATGAGGCGAACGTCGGCGACGACACCACGGCACCATCGTCCCCGAGCATCCCCGAACGGATAGATCAGCTTTTTCAGAAACTGTTCTTTCTCATACCGATTGGCATCATCGGGAATATCCTTTTTTATCTCATGACCGTCGACCGACTGGTGCTTGCTTCGGTGCTCCATTTTTCCCCGATACCCTTCGCGCTTGCCATGCTGCTGAGCATCGTCCCATGGTTCACTGGTTCACTACGGCTACTCATGTGGAGTCGGTTTCTCGGCAACAGCATAGACTTCCCGGCAGTGTTCAAAATTGCGATCGGGGCAGAACTCGGTGCCGCTGTCAGCCCACCGCTGATTGGCGGCAGTGCCGTGAAGATCGGGATGCTGATGCGTCAGGGGTTCACCGGCGGGACCGCTCTGTCCCTTTCCGTGCTGGAAAATATTGAAGATACGATTTTTTTCCTGGTCATGGTACCGTTGGCGCTGACAATTACGTCATCATGGGACCTACCGCAGGTCGGGACTGTACTGGTAGGGCTGGGGAACCCGACACTGTGGACGCTACTTGCAGGAATCGGCGTCTGCCTTGGCGCAACCTTCCTGCTGATGAAAATAAAATCCTTTAATGCAAAACCGCGGCTGTCGGGCCTTGCTACGCTAAAGGAAAAACTTGGGGTTGCGTATAGCAACTTCATAGCAACCTATTTCCGTATCACCCGTGAGGGAAAATCTATTTTTTTGATGACTATGGCTTTGACTTCGCTCCAATGGTTCTGTCGTTATTCTATTATCTCCCTTTTGTTGGCGAGCATGGGCATTCCTGTCCGCCCTGTTCTGTTCATGGTACTCCAGGTATTTGTCTTCGCGCTCATGACCCTTGTTCCTACTCCAGGGGCGGCAGGCGGGGCCGAGGTTATGTTCTCTCTCATGTACCGCTCCTTTCTCCCGGCGGGAACTATCGGACTTGTGACCGCGGGGTGGCGGTTTCTAACGTTTTACTTTCTCCTGCTCCTGGCCGCCGTTCTCTCGCTTCTATTCGGAATGCAGCCCCGGGCAGAGACATGTCCAGCCGATGAGCAAGGCGCCGAACCGCAACAGGCACATCGACCATCTTAAGAAATTGTTCTAAGGGAGGACTGACCCATGAGTAAGGATCGGAGGCGTGATTTTACCGTAGCAAAGAGCCAGAGCGATTTGACAACAGAGATCGGAACAGCAGAGCTTATTTTGTTTGTGATTGGCGCGGTTCTTTTTTTAACGATTGGCAGCCTCCCGTAGATGTTCATGACACCTGTCTTCAGGGGTAATTTTTATTCATGATATTGATATAGTCGCTACTTGCAGAGAACGATATGCTCTGCCAAAGGAGATAACCATGAATACTTCACAGAATAAAATGCCGTCTTCCAGGAAGAACATGAATCTTTCCCCTGTTTGTTCGCTCTCTTCATTAACGGGTGTGGAATTTGATACGAGGAGACGGGGGTCTGCGAAACCGGTCTGGATGAGATCTCCGGTCATCGCCAAGGCGACCCGTGAAGCAGGATTGACGCTGTACGAGATCCTCGGCATGGCAGAACTTATGCGAGTAGCGTATGAGAAAGGAGAAATGGAAAGCGTGAAAAACCGTCTCGCGCTCCTTCTGTCCCAAGCCGGGAACCTGTCATCTGCCCTTACCAATATTCTCGAACTCTCAATGCTCGAGACAGAGCCGGCGACAACAACCTGCCAATACTTCGATATTGTAACGCTGCTCCAGGACGTTTCCCATGGCGTACGACTGAGCATCGGTCAAAAACCGGTAAAAGTGATGGACGTCGACACCTCCGGTCCCATCACGATCCTTTCAGACCCGGGAAAAGTCCGTAAGATCATGATGGGGCTCATCAGTAATGCTGCAAAATTCACCGACAGAGGACGGATCGCCTTGATTCTCAATAAAGACGAGTACATGATAAGGCTTATCATCACGGACACAGGCAGAGGCATGACTGCGGAGCAGATGAACGCCGCTTTTGCGCCATCTGATACACACAGGCAAGCTGAAAAGAATGGTCATGCCGTGTCGTGGCTCGGACTCAGAATGATCAGGAATATTGTAAAGCTGCTGGAAGGCAGCATTACCGTTTCGAGCAAGGTCGGCGAGGGAACGATCGTTGAGGTTTCCCTCCCGATCAAGCCGTCTGAGAGCCTGACGGAAGCATGCCAGCGGATGGGCAAAGAACTGCCGTGTGCTTTCGATGGGCCGCACTGAAAACGCCCGATGTTTCCATCAATATTCGATGCGAAATACCATTCATCAAGCCGTTTGAAGATAAGGAGGAGAATATTACAGACGTCGTAAAATCTCTTGTGTACGACACCAGTCAAACAGAAGTTACTATCGCATTCTATTGCAATCTGTTCAGCGATATAGTTACCGAGAATCTCTGTTTGCTGCGGAGAAGAGAACTGAGCAGTACAGGCGTTTTCTTCTGCGAAGCATGCGACCGCAGAGAGGGCAGAACGCTCCTTCGTGATTGCCAGAAAGATGTCATGATCGCGAACCATGGCATGACCGACCCTGATCACGCTCCTGGAGCGGCCCGGACACTCAACGCTAGATAATGTACCCCCCTCCATAATCCCCAGTGTGTCAAGGCCGTTCCGTGCTATTCTTAACCTATATTTAATGCTTCCGTAATAATCCTGTAACAAAAAAGTACTATTATGCAAGCTATGTATCACAATATACTATTCCATAAGACAGGTCACCCATGCATGAACAGGTTCTCATCGTCGAGGACGAACGTGATGTAGCGGAGCTCCTCCGCTATAATCTCGAAAAAGAAAATTATCGGGTGTTGGTCGCGCACAGCGGCGAAGAAGCCATAGAGATCGTCAAGTGCCAAATGCCGGATGTCGTTTTGTTGGATATTATGCTCCCGGAGCTGAATGGTTGGGAAGTATGCCGTATACTCCGGGAGGGCGCCAAAGGGATATCCGTGCCGATCATCATGCTTACGGCCCTCTCATCTGAAGAGGCCCGCATACAAGGTCTTACTCTTGGTGCTGATGATTATGTGTCAAAACCCTTCTCCATCAGAGAGCTCCTGCTCAAAATACGGAAGTTGATCGACCGGCAACAGACGCTCAAAATGATCCAAGCGAAAGCGCAGGAACGGGATACATCCTTGAGATACCTGGTCCACGAACTGAAGAACTCCATGAATGTGATCGGCGGTTTCTCCGCCCTTGGGCTCCGAAAGGAAGGAGCCCAAGATTACCTGAGAACGATCAACGTCGCCGCCGCACATGCTGAGAGCCTTCTAAACGATGCCTCGCTCCTCACCCGGCTCGAGAATCAGCAAGGATCATTGCCTATGGAATCTCTTGATATCGGCTCCATGGCCGAGGAAGTGGTAGCTGTCTTCCGCGATACGGCAAAAAGCAGGCAGATCGAGATAGTTTTTATGAATAACACATCTTCGCTCATTTCAGTGAACAGCACTGCTGTCAGACAGGTTTTGATGAACCTGCTATCCAATGCAGTAAAGTATAATCGTTACGGCGGCAGGGTCTGGATGACCGTGGAAGGAATGCGTGACGGGATAGATATTTCGATAACGGACGAAGGATGCGGGATACCGCGCGCCGATATCCCCAAGATCTTCGATAAATTCTATCGAGCCGCCGGGAGCGAACACGTCAAAGGAGCGGGACTTGGGCTCTACATCGTCAAGCTCCTTATCGAAGCCATGGGCGGAAAAATCAGTGCGGTGAGCAAACCCGGAGTCGGAAGCACGTTTACGGTATCCTTTCAAAAAAAGAACGCGGTTCTCGAGGTTCCGCGCAAAAGCAAAGAGAGAATTGCTCATGCTTCATAACCTTTAAGGAGTAAATACAATTAGATACCGTAGGCCTAAAGTTATACAGTTTTGAGCTAGTATTGGGGCTTTTCATAAATATTTTAAATCCTGATGAAGCGGCGGAAAAAATGAGAGGAGCGAAACTTCCTAATTAATATTGTAGAGTATAAGGTATGGATAGAATCTCATAATGAAGTTTAATATTCTCGTAATGATATTGTAACATTATTGTAACATTGCTTTGGTATAAGTACCTATCCAAAATTCAGAGGAGGATACACTCAATGAAAAAAATCGCAACACTGGCATTAACCGTTGTCCTGGCCCTGGGGGCCGTAGCACATGCAGATGAAACCCTTAATGGTGCGGGAGCTACTTTCCCTGCCCCGTTGTACTCTGCCTGGGCTTACGAATACAGCAAGGCTGCAGGCATGAAGCTCAATTATCAGTCCATCGGGTCGGGCGGCGGCCAGCGGCAGATCGTCGAGCGTACCGTTGATTTCGGCGCTTCAGACGATACGCTCACGTCGGATAAGCTCGCCAAGGACAACCTGCTCCAGTTCCCGACCGTCATCGGCGGCATTACCCCGGTCATCAACGTCCCGGGTATCAAGGCCGGCGAACTCAAGCTCGATGCGACGACTCACTGCAAGATATTCCTCGGCGAGATCAAGTTCTGGGATGACGCGCAGATCAAAAACCTGAACCCGAAGTCCAATCTGCCGCATAACGAGATCACCGTGGTCCACCGGTCGGACGGCTCCGGCACAACCGCGATCTTCACCCACTATCTCGCGGAAACCTGCCCGGCCTGGAAGGAGAAAGTCGGCGAAGGAAAATCAGTTGCCTGGCCTGTGGGTATCGGCGGCAAGGGGAATGAAGGTGTAGCCAACTATGTAAAGCAGACGCCAAATTCTATCGGCTATGTCGAATTTGCCTACGCCAAGCAGAACAACCTCGTGTATGTACAAATGAAGAATACAGCAGGAATTTTTGTGGAGCCGACCTTCGAAAACCTTGAGAACGCAGCAGAGACAGGCGTTTTCGATTCTAAAAAGGACTTCCAGGCGTGGCTGACGAATTCACCAGGCAAGACATCGTGGCCTATTGCAGGCGCTACCTTCATTCTCCTTGCAAAGGATAAAAAGGACGCGAATGTCAAGACCGTCAAGTTCTTTGACTGGGCATATAAAAATGGCGATGCTACTGCCAAGAACCTTATCTATATCCCGTTGCCGAACAAGCTGAAGGATCAGGTCAGGGCCTACTGGAAAGCAAACGGGATATATTAAGCATCCAAGTTCTTTAAAAAACAGCCGGTATAGTTTGACACTAAAGGGTCAGATATGTATAATAAAATCTGACCCTTTATTATTCCCATAGTGTTGATCAATTGTGTCATGAGGAGTGCATTCGTTGGCGATCATCCCCAAAAAAAATCCCCTCGATTTTTCCTTTTCAGTAATTACTGCAGTTGCATCGCTCTCCATCATCTTTATTATCATCGGAATCTTCTGGGTCCTCATCCGTGAATCGTCACTCGCCATCAGCAAGTTCGGCGTCATACATTTCTTGATGTCAACAGACTGGAACCCGGTAAAAGAGGTCTTCGGGGCCGCAACCAATATCTACGGTACCTTCGTCACGACTACGCTTGCGCTGCTCTTCGCCGTACCGACCGCCATCGGCATTGCTATCTTCGTTACCGAAATCGCCCCAAATTTTCTCAAGGGCCCCATCGGCATCGCCATCGAGCTGCTTGCCGCGATCCCGAGCATTATCTATGGCATGTGGGGATTGTTCACGCTTGCGCCCATCATGAGCAAATACATCGAACCGACGCTCCAGAAAACGGTCGGGAAACTGCCTGTGCTTGAAGTCCTGTTCCGTGGCACGCCCCTCGGCATCGACATCCTGACCGCGAGCGTCATCCTTTCGATCATGATCATCCCCTTCACGGCCAGCATCGCGCGGGACTCGTTCAATCTTACCCCGCCGTGGTCAAGGAATCAGCGTATGCCGTCGGGGCCACACAGTGGGAAGTCGTCAAGAATGTGATCCTCCCCTATTCCAAGCTGGGCGTGTTCGGAGGGGTGGTGCTTTCCCTCGGCCGGGCCCTGGGCGAGACCATGGCCGTGGCTTTCGTGCTCGGGAACAACCACAAGATCGCCACATCGCTCTTCGATGCGGCATCCACCATCACGGTCACGCCTGGCGAATGAGTTCACGGAAGCGGACAGCGACCTCTATCTCTCGTCGCTCTTTTATCTCGCGCTCGTCCTGTTTGTGATGAGCTTTATCATCCTGGCGATAGCCAAGTTCTTTCTGCTGAAGGCGGAGAGGAAGTATTCAAGATGAAATCAGAAGTTGACAGAGATAAGCAGATAACGGAGGAGCAGACAATGGTTCTGTTTTTGATTAACTTCATCTTTCATCCTTGTACCTTCGAAAATTTTCACTATGACCACAGAACAAAAACGAAAAATAGAAGGGTCCATCGCCCTCACCTTGAGCACCCTGGCGGCCATGAGCGGCCTGTTCTGGCTCGTCTTCATTCTGGCCGACGTCACTTATCCACGGCATCGGGCGCGCTTCAGCTCAGCCTGTTCTTCAATGATCCCGCGCCGGCCGGCGTTGAGGGCGGAGGGCTCAGGAACGCCTTTGTCGGGCAATTGATGATCACCTCGTTCGCCACCCTGATCGGCGTGCCTGTCGGCGTTCTGGGCGGGACGTTCCTTGCCGAGTACGCGCGAGGCACAAAGATTCGCGCAGGTCATCAGCATTCTTTCCGACATCATGGTGAGCGTTCCTTCCATCGTGGTCGGAACGTTCGTCTATGCGCATCCTTGTCAGGCCGCTCCATCATTTCAGCGGCTGGGCCGGCGCCATTCGCGCTCTCGATCATCATGATCCCGGTGGTACTCAGGACGACGGAGGACATGCTGTCCCTGGTGCCCTGGACCTTGCGGGAGGCGGCCTTCGCCCTCGGGGCGCCCTATTACAAGGTGATCATCCAGGTCGTCTACCGCGGAGCCGCCACCGGAATTCTTACCGGCGTTCTGCTGTCCATCGCCCGAGTCGCAGGTGAAACAGCTCCGCTCCTGTTCACGTCCTTCAACAACAACTTCTTCTCCTCGGACATGAACCAGCCCCATCGCATCGCTGACCGTCACGATCTTTCAGTACGCCATGGGGCCCTATAAAAGCTGGCACTCACAGGCATGGGCCGCGGCTTTTGTCATTACGGTGTTCATTCTCGTGCTCACGCTCTTGGGAAGACTCATCTTGAAGTGGAGGTATAAACGGTGACATCGACGATCGAGATCGAGGTCAAGAACCTGGATTTTTATTACAACGGTGATGTCCATGCCCTGAAGGGGATATCATTGCCGATCCACAAAAACAAGGTCACGGCGCTGATCGGTCCGTCGGGCTGCGGCAAGACCACGCTGCTCCGGTGTTTCAACCGGATGCACGACCTCTATCCCAATCACCGCTACGAAGGCGAGATCATCTTTCAGGAGAACAACATCCTCGCCAACGATATCGACCTCATCAATCTCAGGAGCCGCATCGGCATGGTGTTCCAGAAGCCCACGCCCTTCCCCATGACCATCGCCGAAAACATCGCCTACGGCCTCAGGCTGAAGGGCGATCAGGAACAAGTCCGAGCTCGCCGGACGGATCGAGCAGGCGCTCAAGCACGCCGCGCTCTGGGACGAGGTCAGGGACAAGCTGAACGCGAGCGCCTACGAGCTCTCCGGCGGACAGCAGCAGCGGCTGGTCATCGCGCGCGCCCTGGCCGTTGAACCCGAGGTCCTTCTCTTCGACGAGCCCACCTCGGCGCTGGACCCCATCTCGACGGCCAAGATCGAGGAACTTGTCGTAACCCTGAAGAAAGAACATTACCATCATCATCGTTACGCACAACATGCAGCAGGCGGCGCGCGTGTCGGACATGACGGGCTTCCTGTACATGGGCGAGCTCATCGAGTACGGGACCACGGAGAAGATATTCACGAACCCGGACAAGAAACAGACCGACGATTATATTACGGGAAGGTTTGGGTAAGACGATTCGGAATGCGGATTGCGGATTGCAGAATAAGCTCGACTTCCTTTCAATCCGCGATCCGAATCCGATATCCGAATTGACAAAGGAGATCATCAATGGCCAGACAGAAAGAACAGGACCTCGAAAAGCTCAAGGAACGGATCCTCAAGATGGGAGGGTTTGTCGAAGACGCCATCCAGAAATCCGTCAAGGCCCTGGTGGAGCGCGACCGGAACCTGGCGATCGAGGTCATCGACGGCGATGCCATCGTCAACAACTTCGACGTCGAGATCGAGGAGGAGTGCATCCGTTTCCTCGCCATCTGGCAGCCCACGGGCAGCAATCTCCGCTTCGTGACCACGGCCATCAAGATCATCACCGACCTCGAGCGCATGGGCGACCTGGCCGTGGACATCTGCGAACGCGCCGATGGAACTGCTCGACGAGCCGCCGCTCAAGCCCTACATCGACATCCCGCGCATGGCCGAGGCGGCCCAGAAGATGCTCAAGGACAGCCTCGATGCCTTCGTGGCAAAGGACGCCGACCTCGCCATGAGCGTCTGCGAGGCCGACGACTTCGTGGACAACCTGAACCAGCAGATATTCAACGAACTGCTCGTCTACATGCTCAAGGACCCGAAGAACATCTCCCGCGCCGTGCGTCTCACCTATATCACCAAGTACCTGGAGCGCATCGGGGACCATGCCACCAACATCGCCGAGATGGTCGTGTACATGGTCAAGGGAAAGGTCATCCGCCATATGGCGTGCGAGGCCATGCGCAAGAAGACACGAAAGCTGACAAGGCATGACCCATGCTCCGATAAGATACCCTCTCTCCCTTATCGCAAACTATCCGGCAGGATTCAAGAGAAACAGGCATTTCCACCGGTAACCC
Source organism: Nitrospirota bacterium (assembly GCA_963705595.1). Lineage (GTDB taxonomy): Bacteria > Nitrospirota > UBA9217 > UBA9217 > UBA9217 > DASPSR01. The sequence goes on from CAVPKD010000002.1 coordinate 367,070, forward strand.
CTTGAGAGCAAAGATAAAATGTTTGACAAACCACAGTGCACGATGTAAAATCACTTCTTCAAATGCCGTCAGCACATCCTCGGTGCGTACTTGCGAACAGCCGGGAATAGACCGTGAAACTTGATACTTTGTTCCCTGGACACGCTCAGAGACCATCTCCATGAGACACGAACTAATACATGACATCAAGTCGCCACACAAACAGGCCGCTCTCGAGATGCGCGACCTCTATTCTCCTGACCGTCCTGATCTGCCTCTTTTTTACTTTCATGCTCGGGAACCGTCCCCTGTCGGTGCCCGACGAAGGAAGGTATGTCGAGATCCCCCGCGAAATGGTGGCCACGGGCGACTATCTCACCCCCCGCCTGAACGGCGTCAAATACTTCGAAAAACCGGTGCTGTTCTACTGGCTCGAAGGCCTTTTCGATCAAGCTCTTCGGCCTGAAGGAATTCACGCTCCGCCTCTGGCCGGCGCTGTTCGCGCTCTTCGGCTGTCTTGCCGTTGCCGTTGCCGGCGCGCGGCTGTTCGGACGCACGGACCGGCCTGCTCGCGTGCGGCGGTCCTCGCCACGAGCCTCCTGTATTACGGCCTGAGCCGCGCCATCATCCTCGACATGCCGGTTTCGGTCCTTGCTCACCGCTGCGCTCCTCTCCTTTCTCCTCGGGCACGCACGAAGCGCCGGGGCTGAGGCGCCGGCTCTTTCTTGTGGGGTTTCTATTCCTTTGCCGCTCTGGCGGTCCTGACCAAGGGCCTGATCGGCATCCTCATCCCGGGCATGGTGATCGGCGCCTGGATCATACTCCTGGGAGAATGGCGCATGCTCAAGACCATGTATCTCCCATCGGCCTTGCCCTGTTCCTGCTCATCGCCGCGCCCTGGCATATCCTGGTCAGACCGGGCCAATCCCGAGTTTTTCAACTTCTATTTCATCCACGAGCACTTTCAGCGTTATCTTGACCAAGATCCACGGCCGTTACAAACCTGCCTGGTTCTTCATCCCCATCGTGCTGCTCGGGTCTCTTCCCCTGGAGCGCCTTTCTGGTCCAGGCGATCAAGCACAATCTTCCTTCATCCTGGCGCGAACGTCATGAACACCGGGACGCGCTCTTTCTCCTGCTCTGGGCAGGGCTCGTGTTTCTCTTCTTCTCGGCTTCAAGCTCGAAGCTGATGCCCTACATCCTGCCGGTCTTTCCTCCCGCTGGCGCTTTTGATCGGACGGTATCTTGCGGCAGGCCTGGGACAGCCGTGATTTTCCCGGCATCCAGGCCGGTTACGCCATATTCCTGATCGCAACTCTGCTGCTGACCATCGGCACTTCATCGCCCTGCCGTACTACCGGCCGCATCGCCTGAGGTGCAGAAACTCGGCGCAGTACCGCTATACTGTTCGCGGCCATTCTGATCATGGGAACTGCGGTGACATGGTTCATGAGTAAGCGCGACAACTTCCGCTGGGCATTTTTGTCCCTGACTGCCGCAATCGGTGCTTTTTCTGATCGTAGTGAATGCAGCCGCTTCCGTCGCTGATATGCGCTCGTCCAAAAACCTGGCGTCGGCGCTCAAGCCGCGGCTCCAGCCGGGCGACGAGGTCGCCAGCTACCATGACCTATTACCAGGACCTACCCGTATACCTGGAGCGGCGCATCACGGTGGTGGACTGGAGAGGGCGAGCTCAATTTCGGGACCACCGTGGAAGATACCAGCCAATGGATGATCGATGAGCGCGACGTTCTGGAAACGCTGGCAGGGACCGGCGACAATATATATGCTGATGACACGATCGAGAACCTATGAAGCGCTGACGCCGTCGGAGCACGAGATCTACCGTTATACCCGATTGCCCGGGACCAGAGGACAACGTCGTGCTGTCCAACAAAGAGGTCAAACCATGAACTATCTTCCGCTCATCATGCTCGGCGTGCTGCTGAATGCCGCTGCCCAGCTCTTTCTGAAAGAAGGAATGCGCCGCATCGGCCACTTTGAGTTCGTCTGGGCCAATATCATCCCCATCACCATTGCAGGTGGCCGGAAATGTCTTCGTCCTCGGGGGACCTGTTCTGCTACGTCGTGAGCGTCGCGGTCTGGCTCCTGGTCCTGTCGCGCGTCGAGGTGAGCTTTGCCTATCCCCTGCTCTCAGCGTGGGATACATCGTGAACGCCGTGGCGGGGTACTACCTGTTCCAGGAGAATCTCTCGATGACCCGCATCACCGGGATCCTGATCATTTGCGTGGGAGTATATTTTGTGACGAGAAGCTAGACGAAAAGCATTTGTAACTGCAGACGCGAAGAACGCGAAGAAGAATTTAAGCTTTGCGCCCTAGGCGCCTTCGCGGTTTCGATATTCTTTCGATTCATGCATCTTGAAATTGAGGAGAACCATGTCTGCAAACAAAGAAGAAGAATTTCTCCCTTTCTCGCGGCCGTCCATCAGCCAGGCGGCCATCGATGAGGTCGTGGCCTGCCTCGAAGTCCGGCTGGATCACCACCGGGCCGCGGGTCAAGCAGTTCGAGGACGACCTCAAGTCCTACTCTCGGCGCGCCGCACGCGCTCGCGCTCTCCTCGGCCACGGCCGGACTGCACCTCGTGCTTGACCGCATTGAACTTGAAGCCCGGCGACGAGGTGATCACCACGCCCATGACCTTTGCCGCCACGCTGAACACCATCGTGCTCGCCGGCGGCAAACCCGTGCTCGTGGACGTCGAGCCCGGCACCTACAACATGGATGTGACGAAGATCGAGAAGGCGGTCACGAAGCGCACCCGCGCCATCATGCCGGTGCACTTTGCCGGCCTGCCCGTGGACCTCGATCCGCTGTACGACATCGCGAAAAAACACAACCTCCGCGTGATCGAGGACGCGGCTCACGCCATCGGCACGGAGTATAAAGGCAGGCGCATCGGCAGCTTCGGCGACATCCAGGTCTTCAGCTTTCACCCCAACAAGAACATGACCACCGGCGAAGGCGGGTGCGTGGTCACGCGGGACGACAAGCTGGCCGCGGACGTGGCGCTGCTCCGCTTCCACGGCATGGACCGCGAGGCCTGGAACCGCTTCGGCAAGAAAGGCAGCCAGCACTACGAGATCATCGCGCCGGGATACAAGTACAACATGATGGACATCCAGGCCGCGCTCGGCCTGCACCAGCTCAAGCAGCTCGACGGATTCATCAAGCGCCGCACCGAGCTCGCGCTGCGCTACCAGAAGCTCCTGCGCGGACTGGCCGCAGTGGACGCTGACCAGGGCGCCGGCCTATTCCCATCTCCATGCCTGGCACCTCTATACGCCGCTCATCAATCCCGATGCGGCGAGGCATGGACCGCGACGCTTTCATGCAGGGCATGAAGGACCGGAACATCGGCACGGGCCTGCACTACCGGGCCGTGCACCTCTATCCCTATTACCGTGAACAGTTCGGCTTCAAGCGCGGCGATTTTCCGAATGCCGAGACCATCTCCGACCGCATCGTGAGCCTGCCGCTCTTCCCGGCCATGACCGATGCGGACCAGGACCGGGTGATCGCGGCCATGAACGATCTGTTCAGGAGGAAATGACCATGAGCAAGACCCTATGTCAGCGTCGTCGATCCCGGTTTACAACGAGCAGGAGAATCTCGACGCCCTGTTCACCCGCCTCACAGCGGTGCATGGACAGGACTCGGCAAACCGTTCGAGGTCCTGTTCACGAACGACGGCAGCCGCGACCGCTCCGGCGCGATGCTGAAGGAATTTCACGAACGCCGTCCGAACGCAGGTGCGCGTCATCGACTTCAACGGCAATTTCGGCCAGCACATGGCCATCATGGCCGCCTTCGAGCGCGTGCGCGGCGACGTGGTCGTGACGCTCGACGCCGACCTCCAGAACCCGCCCGAGGAGATCCCCAAGCTGCTCGCGGCCATCGAGGCCGGGCACGATGTGGTCGGCGGCTATCGCAAGAACCGGCAGGACACCTTCTTCCGGAAGTACGCCTCAAAGATCATCAACGGCATCCGCGCCAAGATCACGAACATCCGCATGCGCGACCAGGGCTGCATGCTCCGGGCGTACCGGAAGAACATCATCGAAAGCATCGTCGCAAGCGGCGAGACCTCGACCTTCATCCCGGCGCTCGCGTACAGCTTTGCGGCCAACCCCACGGAGGTGGAGGTCGAGCACGCGGCGCGCGCGGCCGGAGAATCCAAGTACCGGCTCTATGACCTGATCCGTCTGAACTTCGATCTCATGACCGGATTTTCCGTCGTGCCGCTCCAGGTATTCACCCTCTTCGGCATGGTCGTGTCGATCCTGAGCACTCTTGTTCGTGATCTTCCTGTTCATCCGGCGCCTGATCGTCGGCCCCGAGGCCGAGGGTGTGTTCACCCTCTTCGCGATCCTCTACTTCCTCGTGGGCATCGGCATCATGGGCCTCGGCATCATCGGCGAATACATCGGCCGAATCTACAAGGAAGTGAGGCGCAGACCCCGCTTCGTGATCCGCGAGGTCTATGAGAGGAACTCAATGACGTAAAGCCCGCTATTCTCGTTTTTGCCTACCACGATGTGGGCTATGAATGCCTGGATGCCCTGATCCAGAATGACGAGTACATTCTCGCCGTCATCACCCACAAGGACAATCCGGAGCGAGGAGATCTGGTTCCGGTCCGTGGCGGATCTGGCGAAGAAGTACGACATCCCCGTGCTATACGCCGGAGTCGGTGAACACGCCGGACTGGATCGAGCCGGATCCGTTCATGGGCGCCGGACCTCATCTTCTCCTTCTACTACCGGAACATGATCAAGGAGGAGATCCTGAACATCCCGCGCCTCGGCGCTTTCAACATGCACGGCTCGCTCCTGCCCGAAGTACCGCGGCCGCGTGCCGATCAACTGGGCCGTGCTGCACGGAGAAAAAGAAGACCGGCGTGACGCTCCACCACATGGTAAAACGCGCCGATGCCGGCGATATCGTTGACCAGGAGGCGGTGCCCATCGGTCCCGAGGACACGGCCCAGGACGTCTTCAACAAGTGCGTCAAGGCTGCGCGCCTCGTGCTCGAGCGCCAGATCGATGCGCTCACCACAGGCACGGCCCCGCGGCGCAGGCAGGATGAATCGCAGGCCACCTATTTCGGCGGACGCAAACCCGAGGATGGACGAATCGACTGGACGCAGAGCGCCGACAGGATCTATAATCTCATCCGCGCCGTGACCCATCCCTATCCCGGGCGCGTTCACTCAGGTGGATGGGAAAAAACTGTTCATCTGGTGGGCAAGGCCGCTCAAGGACGTCGAAGGAAGACCGGGACAGGTCATGTCAGTCGAACCCGCTCAGCGTGGCAACGGGAAACGGAAGTCTCGAGATCGTGAACTACTGCAGTGGGAAGATGAAGAAGAGCGACGAACCCTGACATGCGGGCAGGCCTACTGGGTACATGAGAAGTTCCGTTGCTCAAATCTCTCGGCAATCCACTCGATGGTCAGAAATCAGACAGCTCTCAACAGACGCATAACAGACAGAATGGAGTGACATCATGAGCCTTAAAATCTTGATCCTCGGCGTGAACGGATTTATCGGAAACAGCCTGACCGAACATATCCTGAAACACAAGGACTGGGAAGTCTACGGCATGGACATGGCCGCGACAAGCTCGACCAGTGCCTGGGGCATGATCGCTTCCATTTCGTCGAAGGCGATATCACCATCAACCAGGAATGGATCGAGTATCACGTCAAGAAATGCGACGTGGTCCTTCCCCTCGTGGCCATCGCCACGCCGGCGACCTATGTGCTGGACCCGCTGCGCGTGTTCGAGCTGGATTTCGAGGCCAACCTCGACATCGTGCGCAAGTGCGTGCGCTACAAAAAACGGGTGCTCTTCCCTTCCACCTCCGAGGTGTACGGTATGTGCACGGACCGGGAGTTCGATGAGGAGACATCGAACCTCGTGCTCGGCCCCATCAACAAGCCGCGCTGGATCTATTCCTGCTCCAAGCAGCTCATGGACCGGGTGATCCACGCCTACGGCATGAAGGAAGGGCTCAAGTACACGCTCTTCCGGCCCTTCAACTGGATCGGCCCCAAGCTCGACAACATCCTGGAGCCCAAGGAAGGCAGCTCGCGCGTGCTCACCCAGTTCATCGGCAACATCCTGCGCGGCAAGGACATCCAGCTCGTGGACGGCGGCGCGCAGCGCCGAAGCTTCACCTATATCGACGACGGCATCGACGCCCTGATCCGCATCATCGAGAACAAGGACGGCGCAGCCGACAGCCGCATCTTCAATATCGGGAATCCCGCGAACGACATGTCCATCCGGGAGCTGGCCGAGACGCTCATCGCGCTCATCAAGACCTATCCGAAATACGCGAAGCTCGCCGACAATGTCAAGCTCGTGACCGTCAAATCCAGGGAGTACTACGGCGAAGGCTATCAGGACATCCTGACCCGCGTGCCGTCCGTCAAGAACGCGGAGAAGTACCTCGGCTGGAAACCGACCACGGACCTTAAGACCGCTCTCCGGAAGACCCTGGACTATCACCTCGGCAGACCGTCGCAAGGAGCTGGACGTAAGCTCAGTCGAGTTCAGAGCGGAGTAGAATCCGAGAGCACTCATGCTCTGAATCCGGACTGAATCTGAACTCGATATGCATCCCTTCTCGCCATTAAAGTAGACGTCGACACCGACCGGGGCACGCGCATCGGCGTGCCCAATCTCCTTGCTCTCTTCGACGAGTTCGGCAGTCAAGGCCACCTTCCTCTTCTCCCTCGGCCCGGACAACACCGGCCGCGCCATCAAACGCATCTTCCGGCCCGGGTTTCTTGAGCAAGGTAAGCCGCACCAGCGTGGTCTCGACCTACGGCATCCGCACGCTCCTGAACGGCGTGCTGCTGCCCGGTCCGCATGTCGGCCGCCGCAACGAAGGCGTGATGCGGCGACGCGCGACAAGGGACATGAGGTCGGCATCCATTGCTACGACCATATCCGCTGGCAGGACGGACTCGCGAAAATGACGCGCGCCGAGGTTTATCGAGGAATTCGGAAAGGCGCGGAAAGAGTTTGAGCGGATTTTTCAGTGAACCTGCAAAAACCGCAGGCGCTGCAGGCTGGCAGGCAAACGGTTTCAGCCTCGCGGCCTACGACGATGCCGGACTTCTCTACGCGAGCGATAGCCGCGGTACGCATCCCTTTTTCCCGCGCGTGGACAGACACCGTGTACAAGACACTGCAGATACCGACTACGCTCCCGACACTCGACGAACTCCTCGGACGGCCGGAGTATCCCGAAGAGCGCATCGTTGACCATTATCTGTCGCTGCTTCGCCCGGACGCACCGAACGTACTCACGATCCACGCCGAGCTCGAGGGGATGAAGAACCTCGCCCTCTTCCGGATGCTCCTGGATCAAGCTGCAGGCCCGCCCGGTCGAGATCGTAACATCTGCATGACCTCGCCCGAGACCTCATAAAGAACCCATCGGCTATTCCGGTATGCGACCTCATTGCCGGTACGATCGATGGCCGGAGCGGTACACTCGCGTTCCAGATCGTGCGGAAACACTGCAATTGCCGTACCTATCGCCCATTTTGCGGGACTTTTTTAGCTGTCAGGCATCCTTGTCATAATGATCTAGCAACCGGAAATCCTTAGATTTTTTTTGACAATCCGTGCCATATTCCTTTATATTTAAATCAGTACAACATACTCGTCCTGACTGTAAATACATCTAAAGGAGATTCATCAATGATCCCGACCGTAGAATGGAAAAACGGCATCGTCCGGATGCTGGACCAGACGAAACTGCCCCTCGAGACCGTGTACAACGAATGCAAGGATTACCAGACCGTCGCGCGGGGTATCAAGGAGCTCTGGGTGCGCGGCGCGCCGGCCATCGGCGTTTCGGCGGCCATGGGACTGGCGCTCGGCGCCCGTCAGATCATCGGCGTCGTCCTTCGACGAGTTCTGGCCGAAGTTCGAGGAGATCTGCGCCACATGGCGGCCACGCGGCCCACGGCGGTGAACCTCTTCTGGGCCATCGAGCGGATCAAGAAGTTCGTACAGGAGAACAGGGACAAGGGATCTTGACGCCATCCGAGGCTCTGCTCGTTCGAGGAATCCCAGCGCATGCTGGACGAGGACATCGCAGACGAACAAGAGGATTGGCGTCTACGGCGCGGTATTCGTGGCCGACGACGACAATATCATCACGCACTGCAATGCCGGTTCGATCGCCACGGCAGGCTACGGGACCGCCGAAGGCGTGATGCGTGCCGCAGTGGAAGAAGGGAAAAAGATCCACGTCTACGTCGACGAGACCCGTCCGGTGCTCCAGGGCGCGCGTCTGACCGCGTGGGAGCTCATGCAGGAGAAGATCCCCTGCACGCTGATCACGGACAACATGGCCGGCTATTTCATGTACCACGATATGATCGACCTCGCCATTGTCGGCGCGGACCGCATCGCCAGGAACGGCGACGTGGCGAACAAGATCGGCACCTATAGCCTCGCGGTGCTCTGCAAGGAACATGGCATCCCCTTCTACGTGGCAGCTCCGCTCTCGACCATCGACTTCACCATGGAATCAGGCTATCATGATCCCCATCGAAGAGCGCGACCCCCGCGAGGTCACCCATGTGTTCGGCAAGGTCCAGATCGCGCCCGATGGCGTGAAGGTGGCGAACCCGGCCTTCGATGTGACGCCGGCCCGCTACATCACGGCCATCATCACCGAAAAGGGCGCCTTCCATCCGAAGGACATCCACAAACTTGCCGACGGTAAGACCGATCCGGAGAAAATCAGGATTGAAATAGCAACAGCTACTGGTCATGTTAAGCGTTTAGGACCATGCAGACTCTGAACGTTGCACGATGAATTTCCGAACTTCACTCTAAACTCGCGCACTCGACGGAGGGCCGAATGAAACAGACCGTTCTCCATCAGAAACATCTTCAGGTAAACGCAAAGATGACGGACTTCCAGGGCTGGCAGGTCCCGCTCCAGTATTCCGAGGTGCTGGACGAATACCATGCGGTGCGCACCGCTGCCGGGCTGTTCGATATCGGCTACCTGGGCAGGATCGAGATCACCGGCACCGGCGCCGCCGCCCTTCTCCAGAAGGTATTCACCAGGAACACTGCGAAGATGACCGAAGGCATCTGCTCACTACGGCCTCATCTGCAATGAATCCGGCTTCATTCTCGATGACGCGGTACTCTTCCGCCTCGCCGATTCATCGACCGGCAATCGCTATCTGCTCACCACGAATGCCGGCAATACCGACAAAGATCCTCCTGTGGCTCAAACGAACATGCGACCGATGACGTCCAGGTAACCGATAATACCCGGTCTTGTCCGCAGTTTGCGCTCCAGGGACCGCACTCGTTCCACATCCTCGAAAAACTTACCGGACCGCACATGAAAAAAATCAAGCCGAGGAGTGTCCGGGAAGCTAACCATCGCTGAGACAGCCGGTCATGGTATCGCGCACCGGCTACACCGGCGAACACGGCTATGAGTTCTTCGTGCCCGCAGACCACGCCGAGAGTTCTCTGGGACGCGATCATGGAAGCCGGTCAGGAAGAAGGACTACTCCCCTGCGGCTTCGGCAGCCGGGACATCCTTCGCCTGGAAATGGGATATCTCCTGTACGGGAACGACATCGATGAAACCACGCACACCTCTCGAAACCGGCCTCGTGTCCTTCGTTGATTTCAAAAAGGACTTCATCGGCAAAGACGCACTGCTCAAGCTTAAAACCGAAGGCGTCAAGCAGAAACCTTGCGGGGTTCTTGCTCCTCGACAAGGGAATACCGCAAGCAGCGGCGGCAGCATTTTTTCCGAAAACCGCGAGATCGGAGTCGTGACGAGCGGCAACCAGTCACCCCATCACCGCAACGGCATCGGACTTGGCTATGTCGTGAGCCGCTACGCGCAGGCTGGACAGGAGATCGAGATCGAGGTCCGCGACGGGAGATTGCCGCCAAGATCGTGGAAATTCCGTTCTATAGAAAGAAATAAAACACTGTTCATCTCCGATGCTTCTGCCTTATTACGTCTTGTCTTCTCTCCTATCAGGTAGTATATTATCACTTATGGAAACCAAAAAAGCCGTCATCCCGGTCAAAGGCATGACCTGCGTGAACTGCGCCGCAGCCATCCAGAAGGACATTTCAAAACTTGCTGGCGTCAAGAACGCAAACGTCAACTATGCCAACGAGAAGGCGGTTGTCGAGTTCGATCCTGCTGTACCGTTGGTCTGGACCAGTTCATCTCCAGCATCCAGGAGCTCGGGATATCAGGCCGTCACCGAAACGGTCGACGATCCCGATCATCGACCTCGATGCGTCGCGTGTACAGGAGCTGGAACGCATCGCATCGCTGCAATCGACGGCGTGCTCAAGGCCGTGGTGAACGCCGGCGCCGAGACCGTGGAAGTCGAATACGTCCCCGGCCAGATCGGACTCCGCGATATCAGGAGGGCCATCGAGAAGTCGGGCTTCCGCGCTGCCCGCAGCAGGCCGAAGGCCGATCAGCGCTCGACATCGAGAAAGAAGCGCGCGAGAAGGAGCTCTCGGAGCTTCGGACCAAGCTCATCGTGAGCGCCGTCCTCTCCGCGCTGGTGATGATCGGCAGCTTTCAGGACATGCTCCCCTTCATGCACGATCCTTCCCCGCCAGACCATGTGGTTCATCCTGTTCCTGCTGACCACGCCGGTCCAGTTCTGGGCCGGCCGTCACTTCTACCAGAACGCCTGGGCCTCGATCAAGCACGGCAGCACGAACATGAACACCCTCGTGGTCGTGGGAACAAGCGCTGCCTATGGCTACAGCGCGGTGCTCACCTTCTTTCCCGTCGGCGCTGGGCCACTACGGGAGCCCACGGCGGCGCGTACTACGACACGGCGGCGATGATCATCACGCTGATCCTGTTCGGCAAATATCTCGAAGCCCGTGCGAAATCCCGGGCCGGAGAGGCCATCAAAAAGCTCATGGGGCTCCAGCCGCGCACCGCCCGCGTGGTCCGCGAAGGAAAGGAACTGGATATCCCGATCGAAGACGTGGAAACGGGCGACCTCATCATGGTCAGGCCGGGAGAAAAGATACCTGTGGACGGCGTCATCCGGAACGGGTATTCATCGATCGATGAAGTCCATGCTGACCGGCGAGAGCCTGCCGGTCGAGAAGAAAATCGGGCGACACGGTCATCGGCGCGACGATCAACAAGACCGGGACCTTCACCTTCGAGGCGACCAAGGTCGGCAAGGACACCATGCTTTCCCAGATCATCCGCATGGTGCAGGAGGCCCAGGGTTCCAAGGCGCCGATCCAGCGGCTCGCGGATTATATTTCCAGCATCTTCGTGCCCACGGTCATCTCCATCGGCCTCGTGACCTTCGGCCTCTGGTATATCTTCGGCCCAGCGGAAACACGGTTTACCTTCGCGCTCGTGAACTTCATCGCTGTGCTGATCATCGCCTGCCCCTGCGCCATGGGGCTTGCAACGCCCACGGCCATCATGGTCGGCACCGGCAAAGGCGCGGAACAGGGCATCCTGTTCAAGAACGCCGAGAGCCTCGAACGGGCCCAGAAGATCGATACCATCGTGCTCGATAAGACCGGCACGCTCACGCGCGGCGAGCCGAAGGTCACGGACGTTATCCGGGACGGCATGAGCGAACAGGATATCCTGTTCTTCGCCGGTTCAGCGGAAAAGGGCTCCGAACACCCGCTCGGAGAGGCCATCGTGCGCGCGGCAATTGAAAAGGGTATCGCGCTCGAGCAGGCCGACGAGTTCGAGGCGCTTCCCGGGCCACGGCATCAGGGCAATGCTGAACGGCAAAGAGATCATTCTCGGGAACGAACGGCTGATGACCGAGCGCAAGATCGACTTCACGAACCGTTCATGCGAGCGGAGAAGCTTTCATCCCACGGCAAAACACCCATGTTCGTGGCTGTTGACAACAAGGCTGCCGGGATCATCGCGGTCGCGGACACGCTCAAAGAGCATTCGAAGGAGGCCGTGACCGGGCTCAAGGCGCTCGGGCTCGAGGTCGTGATGCTGACCGGCGACAACCGCCGCACGGCCCAGGCCATTGCCGACGAGCTCGGCATCACCCGTGTGCTGGCCGAGGTGCTCCCGCAGGACAAGATGGACATGGTGAAAAAACTCCAGGCCGAGGGCCGCGTGGTCGCCATGGTCGGCGACGGGATCAACGATGCCCCTGCCCTCACCCAGGCGGACGTGGGCATCGCCATCGGCACGGGCACGGACGTGGCCATCGAGGCATCGGACGTCACCCTGATCAAGGACGACCTCCGCGTGGTCGCGACGGCGATGCGGCTCTCGCGCCGGACCATGAAGACGATCAAGATGAACCTGTTCTGGGCGTTCTTCTACAACGTCATCGGCATCCCCGTTGCGGCCGGCGTCCTTTATCCGTTCTTCGGAATGGGACTGCTGAATCCCATGTTCGCTTCGGCGGCCATGGCATTCAGTTCGGTGAGCGTGGTGTCGAACTCGCTCAGGTTGAGAAGATTCTCTTAATCGATAAAAATGTCATCTTTCTCTTGCACAGTTCGCAAAGGTTATGAAGGGTTCTGGAATTCAGTTTGCGTTTTTCTTTACGTTCTTTTGCGTGCTCCGCAGGAAACCGTCTTTTTTTGCTTTTTGTTTTTTTAATGCCTTCACGGTGAAACAATGAAGTTCATCGCCGACGTCATGCTGGGAAAGCTCGCAAAGCGTATGAGGCTGCTGGGATTCGATGTTCTCTATGATCGGACGCTCGATGACAACGAGATCATCCGCCTCTCTCTGGAACAGAACCGCATTCTTCTGACTCGTGATACGGAACTTGCCGGACGTCCCCTGGCGGCAAACCGCGTATTCATCATGCATGATGCCATGAAGGATCAACTCCGCCAGGTCATCGATACATTCGTGATCGAATCAGTTCCCGGCCCCCTCACCCGCTGTTCCGTGTGCAATGACACACTCCTCCCGATCACAAAGCAGGACATAAAGGACATTGTTCCCGAGTATGTGTATGGCAACTACGGTAATTTTTTACGGTGTGTCAGTTGCGGAAGGGTCTACTGGGAAGGATCGCATGTGAGAAATATGAGATTGTCGGGCTGATTATTGAATCAGGAAATCACGGCTCCAGCAGAGGCGAAGCCGGGCTTTCAGTGCATCTGGAAAATCCCAGGGTTTTAATAAAAGTGAAAATTAAGCGCAACGCCTAGGGTAAACGTATCCCCATTAACGTTCGTGTCAACAGTAAATCCGTTGATATCCAGATTGTAATCAATGAACCGGTACACCCCTCTCACATCGATGGAGACCTGCTGATTGAAGTAATGCTCAAAGCCCATGCCGAGATTAAAGCCAGGGCCTGATAATTCATAGTGATTCCCGGTGAAGTTGTCGGTCTGACTGAACGTATATCCTCCCACCCCGAATAACAAATACAGCTGATTCGGTTGGGGCAGCGGAAATAAAAAGATCCGCAAATCGAAACTCCAACCGGTAAAATCACCGTGGCTGAATCCCGGGAAAGAATCGTGATGAGTAGATCCTATAAAATTACCTTCAAGTGCCATCGGACCAAAATTATAACCAAACCTTAGTTCCAATCCAAGGGCCGGATCGATAGTATCGAAGTAGGGATCCGCCGCGCTGGTTATGTCAACATAAGTAGGTCCGATACCCACATACGGACCCACCCCAGCCATCGCGGGCGTGAACCAGAGCAGTATCGCTAATGCTGATAAAAAAAATATCTTTTTCATCGCTAACCCTCCCGAGCATCTGGACTTACCGTCATCTCAAAATATAGCACACATCCAATGAGAATCAAGGTAATAGTACCCGACTGGGATATTGCGGGCTCATGGGCACATCGTCATGTCATAGGATGAAAGCAAACCGGAATGAATAAAGGACGTGACGGCTATCGAACAAAATAGCAGACCCGAATTCAGGTCGGCTATATCGGATAGGTATGTTACTATAGAAAGTGATAGGTCAAACCAACATCAATTGTCCTCACCGTTGCATCTAAATTAACCGGCGTTCCCTCATCAAAGGTGATCGAAGTACTCGTAAATCCCGCACTGATAGACAGCTCCGGAAACACATACATATCAACGCCGAATCCCAATTGACCACCGATGCCTTTTATCGCATTGCCGTTTTCAATTTTATAGCTCCCGGCGCCGATCATGACATAAGGCTCAAAATGGCTCCCGCTGAGCGGGAAATGCAGTTTCGCGTCTATTGTCCCGCCTTTGTAGTCCGTTGTTTGGTTCGTTCCTTTCAGGTCAATGTTAGATTTGAAAAGGGTTCCTTCTATCGAAAAATACCTCCCAAAGCCAAAGCCGCCGCGTAGACCCAAGCCATTACCTGAATCTAAATTAGTGTCGCCTGAAAAAGAATCGAAGGGAATATATAAGCCCAGATACAATCCTTCTTTTGCCATCGCTGGCGTGGCGATGAGTGTTAATGCCGTCAGTGCAAATAAGATAAACTTCTTCATGAAGACTTCTCCTTTCAATCTTGCGTTCATCAGCAGCAAATGATGACAAAGCACGGGTTACTGCAAGGATATGGCAGTATTTCCCCTATAAGAAAGAAGACGGCAGAGGACTGACGCCAGTGTTTCTTGACGGAGATACCAGGTCATTGCGGAGGAGCAAATGGAGATATTATGGGCGGAGTATGTACCGGCGGAGGTAGCGGTTTCACTAACGGCTCGGGCTGGGGCTCGGACTGGGGCTCTGTTTGAGGCTGGGGCTCCGCCTGCTGAGGCGATACGTCATTCTGCGGATGTGGCTTCGGCTTGGGCTTCGCCGGCCGCGGCTGTTTAACTTGGAGCTGCTGGTTTGTGATGCCAGCACGGGTAATGGCAAGGTCCCTGATCACGGTTCCTTTCGTCCCTCCTACGGCTAGTTCTTCCCCGTTCAGCAACAGCCTGACCGCACTCACGTCGCTATAGCTGAGGAGGAACATCCCATCGGCGCTCCAGATAAGGCTCTCTCCTTTTTTGAGAACTGCCTTCTTCTGGGGGCTGGTATCGGTCCGGACCAGGAGCCAGGTATCTTCAAGAGCTATGACCTCAAGATACAGTTTATCCGGTCTTCTTGCTTGAAATTGTTCGACGCCCTGCAGTGTTCCGGTCGGGGCTGAAACCGTGACACTCGAGCTCCCTTTATGCCTGTTGGCTGGCATAGACGTAAGCAGGAACACGATGAGCAATATAACTATCGCTGCACCCCAGACGAATGGTTCAATAGGGGCCTCCCTAGCCTTCTTCACTTTCCCTTGTTCAGGAATGACAGTCGCTTTTTCTCCATCGGCTGGAGGAGCAGGAGGAGTCACTGTTTGGGGTTTAAGCTCCGTATACCGTTTCATTACCTCGGTTTCCTCAAGGTGTAAATAACGTCCGTAGCTTTTGAGAAAACCTTTCACGAAGACCTCGCCGGGAAGTTTGGAGAAATCTTCCTCTTCGAGGGCATTAAGGTAGTTGACACTGATCCTGGTCTGCTGGGCCGCCTCCCGTATATCAATGCCCAGCGCCTCACGCGCGTCGCGCAGATATTTTCCTAACGTGCCCATCCATGTCACCTCAGGGTCTTGATATAGTCATTCGCCTTCTGGGCGACTTCACTTCCGGGAGCAAGTTCCGCCGCTTTTTTGAACTCCACAAGCGCCGACTTCTTGTTGCCATCCTTCAAGAGTGCAACGGCCAGACTGTACCGTAAATATGCATTCTGGGGCGCGATCCCTACCCCTTCTTGGAATTCCTTGATAGCGTTTTTGACCTGTCCTGCCTCAAACAATGCCGTGCCAAGCTTGAAATTGGTCAATTCTAGGTTCGCGTACCGCTTAGACTCACGGTATGCCTCCACAGCTTTCTCATATTTTTTTTGCGTCATGTACATATCACCCATGTTGAGATAGGGGATATGAGGAGTGGTATAGAGGTTGTTCTCAAGAGCTTTTTTAAAAGATTTAAGTGCTTCTTGCCATTTTTCCTGTTTTACATAAACGACCCCGAGCCCGTTGTATGCCTCGGAAAACTCGGAATCGATGTTGATCGCTGCTTTATAGTACTTAATCGCCTCATCCAGTTTTCCCTGTGTATCATTCAGGACCCCGAGGTAATAATAAGACATTTTGTAGGAACTGTCGGTCTGAAGGGAACGATGAAACTCGACCGATGCAAGCTCGTAATTTTTTTCCTGAAAATGAGCGACCCCCTTCTGAAAATACCCTTCGGCCATCTTTGTTTTGTCAACCGGTTTTCCGGTTGTGACGCATCCTGCAAGCACCAGAAGTAACACAACCACGAACGTTTTCATATGGAAGACACCCCTTTCAAAATGATGACAGAAGACGTGCGAGCGCTTCCTTATCTCTGCTCACAATGCCGTTGGTGCTGAGAATCTCTTTATTCAGCTGCGGTTTTGGTGCTTTTACCACGCCAGCCCTGATGGCCCGTTGAATGACGTCTTCCGGCCGCTTCTTAGAAACTTGCTGGGCCGACTTCGTCGGTGCGGTAGCCGGTCTCTCCGGCGGTCTTGGCTGCACCCTCGGCTGAGGAGGAGGTTCCGGTGAAGGAGGCGCAGGGATTGTATGCCCGGAGGTAGCCGGAAGAGCGGCCTCCTGGGGTTGGTCAACCGGCGCAGGTTGTGTAACAGAAGTCGTGGATACTGGAACAGCGTGGGCAGCAGCCTCCTGGGGCTGGGCAGCAGGTGCAGGTTGTGCATCAGAAGCCGTGGATACAGGAACAGCCGGGGCGGCAAGCTCCTGGGGTTGGGCAGCAGATGCCGCGGGCTGTTCCAATGACCCTGTGGCCGGCGCTGCGGTTTGTTCCTCCGGTTTGGCCTCAATCTGCTTGTTGAGATTGAAGATAGCCTGGTCGTCTATCCAGTGGTTCTTCTCCTCCGAGGACATTTTCGTGAGATCGATTTCATCGAGCATGGCCCCCATCCCCTCGGCAAAACCACGCACCTCTTCATCAACGGCATTCATATCTTCTTCAGGAAAGGGATTGGAGGAATGCGGATAGAAAAGCCTTCGGTTCGTATCAAGGAGGTGAAGACCGATATATGCCGAGATCCTTCCGCCACCCTCGCGGCAGAAAATGACGTAGCTTCGGGCCTCCTCAAGGTTCATTTCCGGGGTTGCCACCTGGTGCGTGTTCATGGAAAAGAGCACCTTCAACATGCTTTTTTCCTTGACCTTGAGATCGGTTATAGTAGGATCGACGATAAACATATTACTTACATAAATTTAAATTTCAAAATCCCCTATTTAAGGGACCACTGTCCAACGTAAACGTTGAGATTTGACATTGTTTGGTTCACTTTATACATCTTCAAAATGCGTCAGGCTCTTGAACTCCCGGTACCTGCCCACGATCTCTTTATAATCCAGGCTGCGGAGCCGATCAAGGCTGAATGCCTCGACGTTGAGGGACGCCATGACACTGCCGAAGATAACGGCCTTCCTCATGCTCTCTTCGGTAAAGTTCATGGTGCTGGCCAGATATCCCATGAAACCGCCTGCGAACGTATCGCCAGCACCTGTGGGATCGAACACCGACTCGAGCGGATAGGCCGGCGCGTTGAACACGCTGTGGCCATTGAACATGAGCGCGCCGTAGCTTCCCTGTTTGACCACGACCGTCTTCGGTCCCATGGCCTGTACGCTCTTCGCTGCTTTGACCAGACTCGCCTCTCCGGCAAGCTGCCTGATTTCCGCTTCGTTAATGGTCAGAAGGTCCACTTCCTTGAGTATGCGCTTGAGCGCCTCGGGCTTGCTCGAAATCCAGTAATTCATCGTATCGCAAGCAACGAGTTTCGGCCTCTTGACCTGCCTTAACACTTCGAGCTGGATATCAGGGTCCACATTCGCGAGAAACACGACATCAGAGTTTTTATAGTCGCTGAGGATGTTCGGCTTGAAGGTCGCAAGGACGTTCAGGTGCGTGGCCAGCGTGTGCGCCTCATTCAGGTCATACCCATACTCGCCTTTCCATCGGAAGGTTTCGCCCTTCTGGACCTCTAGGCCTCTAGTGTCGATGTTTTTGCTCTTGAGAAATTGTATGTGCTCCTTGGGGAAATCCTCACCTATAACGGCTACAAGCCGGACATCGGCAAAATAACTGGCAGAGGTGGAAAAATAGGTTGCTGAACCGCCAAGGGCATTCTCAACATTTCCGAAGGGGGTCTTGACCGAATCAAGCGCGACCGTACCGACAACGAGCAAACTCACTAAATAAAACCTCCTGAAATATAAAATTCAAAAAAGCAAAATGAAAAATAGATGAACGCTTAATTTTGCTTTTACCGTCGTTTTTTACTCACGCTGCCGCCTCACGTCTTCCGGCCTTTCATATACTTCCCGATAATGGGATTCAGATCCTTTTTCGTCTTGAACGGGATCAGCTTCTCGGGCGTCATGATCGTATTCCTGAGCGACTCGCTGCATCCGCACGATCTCGTTCTCCGGCAGGTTCCGGACAGCTTCACGGATCATATCTTTCGACGTTTCGATATTCTTCTTCATGACCGCCAGCACCGCCTCCACGGACACCGCCTCTTCGCTGTGGTGCCAGCAATCATAGTCCGTTGCCAGAGCAATGGTGCTGTAGCATATCTCGGCCTCGCGAGCGAGCTTGGCCTCGGTGGCATTCGTCATGCCGATGACATCGACGTCCCACTTCCGATAGGTTAGCGACTCGGCGCGGGTCGAGAACTGCGGCCCCTCCATGCAGAGGTACGTACCGCCCCGGTGCACCGTGGCCCCTACGCCAATGCCTGACTGCACGAGAATCTCGGCGAGATAAGTACACACCGGATCGGCCATGCCCACGTGCGCTACGATGCCATTACCGAAGAAGGTGCTCCGCCGTTGCTTGGTGTGATCATAAAACTGGTCAGGGATCACAATATCACCTGGCTTGATCTCTTCCTTCATGCTGCCGACTGCGCTCACCGAGATGATCCGCTCCACGCCGAGCTTCTTCATGCCGTAGATGTTCGCCCGGTAGTTGATGTCCGTTGGTAGAATGCGATGGCCGCGGCCGTGCCGGGGGAGGAACGCCACCCGCTTGCCGTGCAGCGTGCCGATGATGTAGTCGTCCGAGGGTTTGCCGAAGGGCGTCGTGACCTTCACGGTCATGACCTGCGTCAGCCCTTCCATTTCGTACAAGCCGCTGCCGCCGATAACACCGATGTTTATTTTTTCCGTCTTTCGTACTCCGCTTTGCCATTCTTGATAATTCCTTGAAACCACAGGGAACGTAGTTTTCGCAGGCCAACGGAGATTACAAGGTGCTGAAACTGATGGTTTCACGCCCTTCTCCTATCGCTTCTCGAATCTCTATTTCGGACACCGCACCCTGAAATCCGTAATCGCCTTACCCTTGCGCCGCCTGCTCCTGTTCTGATTTCTTGCTTTCCATGGTCTCCAGGAGTTCCACAGGTTTTTCGGGGATGATGGTCGAGATAGCGTGTTTGTAAACAAGTTGCTGATTCTCCTGCTTCATGAGAATAACGAAGTTGTCGAAGCCCTTGATCGTTCCTGTGAGCCGCGCTCCGTTCACGAGGTACATCGTCACCGGGATCTTTTCCTTGCGCATCTGGTTTAAAAAAATGTCCTGAAGATTCACCTGCGACTTGCCCATCCACCCCTCCATGAAGCATGAAGCGAGATACGCTCTCAACAGCTGCTTCCACCAGAATATTTTTTTATCTTATACCAACTTGTTTGAAATTTCAATGTTTTTCTTTATCCGCGCCACGATCTCGTTCGTATTGACAAGCCCAGTAATGTCCATCCACTGAGCTTCGGGCTCCCTCCGGAACCAGGTGAACTGGCGTTTGGCAAACCGCTTTGTGTCACGCTTGAGAAGGGAAACGGCCTCGTCCCGCGACGTCTTGCCGAGAAGGTAGTCCATAAAATGCTTGTAACCCAGCCCCTGCATGGAGGGAAGCTCTGGCCTGCATCCCCGGTCCATCAGGGTTTTCACCTCGTGCCTCAAGCCCATCGGTGATCATCTGGTCTACGCGTTTCTCTATCCGGGGATAGAGCTCCGCTCGCGACCTGACAAGAAAGAGCATTCGAAAGCGGTATGGTCTGTCCTGGAATGAATGTTCCCGCTGGAATTCCGATAGTTTCCTATCCTTGAGGTAATAGACCTCAAGTGCCCTGACCGTACGCCGGAGATCGTTCGGATGGATTTTGATCGCTGCCTCGGGATCGACTTTCACCAGGTCGGAATAGAGCATCCCCGGTTCACCCTCAGCCTCTCGCTGGAGCAGGCGTTCGCGCAGGTCGAGGTCCGCAGGAGGACCATGGAACAGCCCGCGCGTGAGCGCACGGATATAAAGCCCCGTGCCGCCGACAACGATGGGAGTCCCGCCAGAGGAGATGATGCCGTCGATCGCCGCCCGCGCATCTCTGAGATAGTCGCCCACGCTGTACGGTTGGTCAGGCTCCACAATGTCGATCATGTGATGGTACACGAGTTCTGCGCTGCTCCCTGATGGGCTTGGCCGTGCCGATGTCCATACCGCGGTAGATCTGCATGGAGTCGGCGCTCACGATCTCTGCGCGGAGTTCCTGCGCCAGAAGGATGGACGCATCGGTCTTGCCCACGGCAGTGGGCCCGGCGATGATAAGTATGGGTTTGTCTGTAGACATAGTTTAGTAGATCATTCTCTCGTCCGAAAGTTAGCTTTTCACCCAACTTTTAATTTTTGACATCAAACTGATATGCCGTGTCATGTCCAACAGAAAGGCATGAATCCGGCAAGCCCCGACCGGGCCTTGCCCGCAGGAAGGAATAATCGGATCTTTTTACAATAAATCGTTCTCCATCATGCAGGAACCTATGAGGTGAATCGGGATAGTTCTTGCTCATGGGACTTCGTCTTTGGCATATTCTCCCTGAGGTCGGCATCACCGACCAATGGAGCCGTCCCCTGCAACAGTTGCCAGAAAAGGTCTTCTCAGATGATACGCATGGCAGAGCCGGAGTCGTCGACGCCTCTGACTGCGATTTTGTCATTCTCCCCGGTCGCAAGAAACGGGGTTTTACGGCACAAATTGATAAATATAGTGGTAATGCTTCATAGCCGCTGTCATTCACGCGCTTCCTTGCTTTTCCCGATACCCACTTTATGAAGCTTCACAGGGTGCGCCGCCCTTTTCCGCACCCTCATGTTAAGCATCTCTACCGTAACCGAAAAAGCCATGGCAAAATAGATATACCCTCTTGGAATGTGGAACTCGAATCCTTCTGCAATCAGAGTGACACCAATCATCACGAGGAAGCTTAGGGCCAGCATCTTGATGGTCGGGTGTTTTTCAACGAAGTCGCCTATGGCGCCCGACGAGAACATCATAACGACAATTGCTACCACAATGGCAAGGATCATCACCGTCACATTTTTCACCAACCCAACGGCCGTAATCACCGAATCCAAGGAAAATATGATGTCGAGCAGTGCGATCTGGGTCAGGACACCGATAAACGAGACTGCTATCTTTGCTGTAATCACTGCTTCCTCGCCCTCAAGGCTATCGTGGATCTCACGGGTACTTTTCCATAGCAGGAAAAGCCCACCGAGTATCAGGATGATATCACGGCCTGATATTTCCTGCGTGAGGACTTTAAAAAGCGGCGAAGTCAGTTTCATCACCCAGGTAATGGCAAGCAGCAGGATGATTCGGGTGATCATGGCCAGTCCGAGTCCAAATATCCGGGCCTTGTTCCGCTGTTTGTGCGGCAATCTTCCAACCAGGATCGAGATAAAAATGATATTGTCGATGCCCAGCACGATCTCTAGAGCCGTGAGAGTAATTAATGCGATCCATGTCTCAGGATTTGTGAGCCATTCCATTTGGACCTTTCCGTAGTTATCTGATTTATCAGTATCATCTGTCTTTGATGGAAAGCCATATCTTCCGCATGGCCGTTCAGACCCTTGGCACAAATCTGCATCATGCAGGCATGGCTTTCGTAGCGAAGAATGACACCGATGGCTTTTGAGATAAAGTTATTGCACTTCCTGCATTTCCTGACGTCATAGACTGTTTACATTCGGGGACGGACCGATGGTGCGCTTCATGCAGCAGCTCTCTTCGCACAATGTCGCCTTTTCATTTTTGTAGCAGCCGATGCACTGCTCATTACGATGGCTCCTGCCGCACCGCAAATAACCCTCACAGGTCAGTCAATTTGGCATCAGCAACGATATCCTTTTTTGTCTTCTCCTTTTTTAGCCCATGAGTGATGCATTCCGTTTCGTCTACCGTGACCCCTATACCCTCTTGAACATTTTTCTGATATCGTTCAGGGGAAGATGAATGATCGTCGGCCTGCCGTGCGGACAGGTGTGCGGCATACGACACCGGAAAAGATCGCTGATCAGTGTCTCCATCTCCTTCTGGTCAAGATGCCGATGGATTTTGATGGCGGGATGACAGGCCATCACGCTCAGGACTTTGTCTCGAAGCTCGTCCATCTTCCGGCTCTCCCCAAAGACATTTACTTCATCGAGAACATCGAGCACCAGTCTACGGTAATCCGCGCCCACGAGAAGTGACGGCACGGCTTTGATCATGAACGTCCCTCCGCCGAATTCTTCGACTGCGAACCCGAGCCGGTTGAACTCGGGTAGATACTCAGAGAGTAGGCTGCTCTGGGCCGGTCCGAGCTCCACCTGGTCCGGCATGAGCAGGGTTTGGACTTGAATATTTCTGTTGTCTAACTGGTCCTGGAGCTTCTCGAACAACACACGCTCATGCGCCGCATGCTGGTCGATGATCGCCATTCCTTCTTCTGATTGGGCAATGATGAAGGAATCGTGAACCTGGGCAAGTGGATACAAGTAATGTTCAGAGCTGCCGGATGGCCTGGCTTGGGGCTCGGCATAGCTCTCTCGCTGCACAGAAGTGTCACGGTCATACATCAGAGGCGCCGTTCCGGCATCGTTCTTTCGGCGTCCAATAAAGGGAGAAGGTTTTTCCGTATTTGATCCGTCTTCTTTTATGGTTTGATTCTTGAGATAATCCGCAAGGGCCTCTCTCACCCCTTCAGCATGAGACCCGTACGTCGTAACCGCCGCGTCAGCCGCACGTATTCCCTGCGTCCGCAGTCCTTCCCTGATCACATCCCGGACAAGATCATGTATCTGTGACTGATTGCGGAACCGCACTTCGGCCTTGGCCGGATGAACATTCACATCTACCAGCGCGGGATCGATCTCGATAAAGATAAAGCCCATGGGATGCCGGTCGCGCATGAGCATGTCATGGTAAGCGCTATAAAGCGCGTGTGTAAGCGACGGATTCTTCACTGCACGGCGGTTCACATAGAAATCCTGATATGTCCGATCCGCTCTCGTGTATGAAGGGCGGCCGATGAGGCCGTGGATCCTTATTCCGTCCCGATTCCCCTCGAAATCCACCAAGTTTTCAGCAATTTCATTGCCGTAGAGCTGGAATGTCCGTTCCTTCAAACTCATGGAAGACGGGAGGTCGATTACCGGTTTTTTGTTATGGGTGAGCCGGAACCGGATGGCTGGATGGGCCATGGCCTGACGGGACACGGCAGAGACAATATGCGAGAATTCGGTTGCTGCGCTCTTCAGGAATTTGAGCCGCGCCGGAGTGTTGTAGAACAGATGGCTTATTTCGATGGAGGTGCCTTGTGGCGCTGCAGCATCGCTAATGACCTTTATAGCATTGCCCTCAATCTCGATCAACACGCCGGCTGCCTTGCCCTTTACTGCGGTGACCATTCTGACCTGTGACACGGCTGCAATGCTCGAAAGCGCCTCGCCGCGAAAACCCATGGTGCGTATGGCCTCCAGGTCCGCGTCCGTAGTTATCTTGCTCGTGGCGTGGCGCTGGAAGGCGGTCTGCGCGTCCTTCTTCGACATTCCGCTCCCGTTGTCCGTAATCCGGATCAGACGCCTGCCTGCCTGTTCGATGTCGATGAATATTTCTGACGCACCGGCATCGATCGAGTTTTCAATCAGTTCCTTGACCGCTGACGCGGGCCGGTCGACCACTTCACCCGCGGCGATCTTGTTCACAACGTGATCTGGGAGTATATTGATTTTATCAGGCATACGAGCATAATTTCAACGGTGATCACACTTCGCGAAAAAGTATCGATCCTGTACAGCATGATGCGAATACAGCTGGCCCGGGTTTTTCAGCATTCAATTGCTTTGAGCCGATCAAACGCGACCGTTTGCTTCCCGCAGAACTCTAAGGCCGAGAAGCCGTTCCTTCATATCGAACTCGCTTTTTATCCCACGGATATGCGTGTCGTCCACGTAATAGCGGAGCGTATCGCCGCGCACCTTCGATCTTCTGGCATTTAGTCAGCGCCCGATACGTTTTTCCGGAATTACAGTCATTCCAGGGGATCAGCTCTGGTTGAGATATGCCGTTCCGATAGAGCTCAACTTTTGCCTGTCCGCTCCGGAAACAATGAACAGATAGGTATTTTCTCGTTCATTCCCGGCCCAAGTCTTATGCTTCTGTCCGCCTTGGCTGTAGTTTACTCTGCAACGGCATCAGTTGCTCAATAGTTTAACTTTGCCTTTTCCAGGTTTGCAACCACCACGATCACCAAGCTGTCGGGATGTAGGTACTTCTGAGCAACCCGTTTGATATCCTCTCTGGTCACAGCGTTTATCATCGCAGAATATTTCTGAGGATAATCGAGACCGAGGTTATAGATCTCAATGGACGTCAGCATCCCGGCGATCTTCGCGTATGTGTCCATCTTTAAGGGGAAACTTCCCGTTAAGTATGCCTTGGAATCGGCAAGTTCCTTATCGGATACAGGCTCCGCCTGTATCCTCCTGATTTCCTTCAGCGTCTCGGCAATCACTTCGTTCGCGGACTCATTCTTCGTCCGGATGCTGACCGAGAATGCGCCCGGTTCTTTCTGTGCCATAAATACGCTATGCACGTCATATGCCAGCCCTTTGTTGTCACGGATATTATCCATAAGCCGGGAAGAAAAACCACCGCCGCCGAGTATGTAGTTCATGATCATCACGGCGTAGTAATCTGGGTTTTCCCTGCTGATACCGATATTGCCCATGTCGATATTCGCTTGGGTAATGTTCTTATCGATCTTCCGTACAACAGTTTTCTCGATCACCGACGGCGGAATGGAGGCAGGAAGGGGCTGATCGCTCCGCTTCCATCCCTTGAAGTATTCCTGGAGAAGAGCAATTATCTCTTTTTCGTCCACGTCCCCGACCACGGCAATGATCATGCTGTTCGGGCTGTAACGTGCCGAATAGAAATTTACGATGTCCTGACGCGTGAGTTTTGGCAGATAGGCTGCCACATCGTCACTCGTCCTCCCATACGCATGTCTGCCGAATACCGCTTTCGTGAATGCCTCACCGGCAACAATGCCTGGTTCCTCTTTCTGCCGCTGGATCTCGGCCAGGATTTCCTTGACCTTGCGGTCTATCTCTTTCTGGTCGAAGACCGGGTTCATGAGGACATCGGAGAGCAGGTCAAGGCCCGTTCTTATGTCCTTTTTGAGAACCCTCAGGCTTGCCGAGGCGAAGTCGTCTCCCCCGGATACGGAGAGCGACCCGCCGATGAAGTCGATCTCGCTGCTGATCTGGTCGGCCGGCCTTTTCGATGTCCCCTGCATGAGCAGCGACGCAGTGATCGATGCAAGGCCGGGCTTGTCCTCGGTTTCCGCCGTGCTCCCTGCCTTGATCGCCATGTTCACCGTGACCATCGGAATGTCATGCTTCTCAGAGAGCAGCAGTACCATGCCGTTTTCGAGCGGGATGCGCTTGCCAATCAGCTCGGCGGCTGATGATTTTTGGGAGAATTGACAAACCACCGTTAATATAATAAGAAGTATGAGCCTTTTACGCTTCATTTTTTCGCCTCGCGTTTTCATTGTAAAATTTGCAATGTTCAATTCTTTGTTGGCACCAGTATCCCTACCGTCCTATTGTCCTCTGAAAAATATTCTTTTGCCACGCGCTGAACATCTTCCTTGGTGACCGCGCGGATGTTCTCCAGGTATTTCTCGAGCAGTTTCTCGTTCGCTACGGTCTCATACTGACCGAGAAGCATGGCCTGGTAGAATACCGAGTCCTGCCCCATGACGAAGCTCGCTTCGATCTGGTTCTTTGCCTTCTGGAGCTCTTCGTCGGTAACCGGCGTTGTCTTAATCTTTTC
Source organism: Nitrospirota bacterium (assembly GCA_963705595.1). Classification (GTDB taxonomy): domain Bacteria; phylum Nitrospirota; class UBA9217; order UBA9217; family UBA9217; genus DASPSR01. The sequence goes on from CAVPKD010000002.1 coordinate 393,294, forward strand.
GATCTCGGCATAGAGCGCTTTCTCCACCTCCTCTGTTGTCTTACCGGGCATCACGCCGGCATAGACGTAGAACAGATTCGGGTCGTTGGCAATGTTATCGTAATCACCTCCGGCATAGAGCGCGAGCTGTTTTTCGTATACGAGCGACTTGTACAAGCGGGAACTCTTGCCTGATGAGAGGATGCCCTGCAGGACTTCGAGGGCATAAGAGTCCTTATGCTTAAGATCAGGCGTATGGTATCCGGCAAAGACCGCCGGCAGCTCTGCCTGCTTCTTAACGATGATCCTACGTTCACCGAGCTGCTTCGGCTCGACCGCAGTGACCCTGGGCACATCTGGCCCGCGCGGAATCTGGCCGAAATACTTTTCTATTTGCGGAAAGAGCGTCTTCGTATCAAAATCACCGACCACAACGATGGTGGCATTGTTCGGTGCGTAGTAGGCGTGATAGTGATTATAGAGGTCGTCGCGGGTAATGTTATTGATGTCCGCCATCCAGCCGATCACCGGCCACTGATAGGGATGGGCAATGAAAGCCGCTGCCGTCATTTGTTCCACCATCGTGATGTCGGGTCGTCATCCGTCCGCATGCGGCGCTCTTCCTTCACCACCTCTCGTTCGGACAGGAACTCCTTGGGATCGATGAGCAGGTTCTGCATGCGGTCTGACTCGAGATCGAGCGAGATGCCGATACGGTCTGCGGCAAAGTTCTCGAAGTAGGCGGTATAGTCCTTGCCGGTGAATGCGTTGTCATTTCCTCCGTTCCGCTGCACGGTCTGGGAAAAGGTCTTGGGCCCGTACTTTTTCGTTCCCTTGAACATCATGTGCTCAAGCAGGTGCGACATACCGGTCGTCCCGAGCTTTTCGTTCCGTGAACCGACCTTGTACCAGATCTGGAACGTGACCACCGGCGCCTTATGTTCTTCCTTGAGCAGCACCTTGAGCCCGTTCGGCAGAACCTTTTCGGTGACTTTCATGTCCTGCCCAAGGGCAGGCGTTACAACGAATACAGCATACAGGAAAAGCAGTATTACTGATTTTACATATTTCATGATCAATTCACCAACCTTTATTTTGGACTTTTAATTTGCCTTACTCTCACTCCCGTATGTCCGAATCCTCCCGCGCCCCGTCGCGGTCTCGGACAGCACATCCACCCTCACGAACTTCGCTTTTTCTATCTTTGCGAAAACAATCTGGGCAATGCGGTCGCCGCGACGAATGGTGAACGGCTTATCGCTGAAATTGAACAGGATGATACCGATCTCGCCGCGGTAGTCGGCGTCGATGGTGCCAGGCGCGTTCAACATACCGATCCCGTGCTTGAGTGCGAGCCCGCTCCGGGGCCGCACCTGTCCTTCATATCCTTCAGGAATAGCAATCGCAATACCTGTCGGAACGAGTTTCCACATTCCCGCCTCGATGATCATCTCGCCAGCAACAGCTGCGTACAGGTCAACGCCAGCAGAGTGCTCTGTCTGGTAGTGCGGGATGGGGAGTCCTTCGGAATTTTTGAGCTGTGTTATGTGAACAACGAGATGGCTGGGCATATTTTCTTACCGACAGCAGAAGCATAGGGCATTGCGTTTTCATCCTCTACGTTCACTAACACTATGCACACTGCACTTTGCCGATCATATCTCCAAAACCGAATCCGGCACATCAGCCCTGCTCATCGGGCCGAGGATCGCGAGCGAGAGATTGTCCCGTGTAAAAAGTTGCTGGGCGAGCCGCTGCACCTGCTCTGAAGTCACTTTTTCTACGCCCCTGATGATATCATCGATCGAGATATATTTGCCGAAATAGATCTCCTGTCTTGCCAGCCTGCTCATGTGGCTGTTGCTGCTCTCAAGGGAAAGGACAAGGTTCCCCTTGATCTGGTTCTTTACCCGCATCTCTTCCGCCTGCGTTATGCCCTCGTCCTTGATCTTTTTGAGCTCCTTGGTCACGAGCCGCACCACCTCAAGCGTGTTCGTCGGGTCGGTTCCGGCATACACCGTGAGCAGCCCCGTATCGCGGTACGAGGTCACATAGGAATAGATGGAATAAGCGAGGGCGTTCTGTTCGCGTACCTCCTGAAACAGTCGCGAACTCATGCTGTTCCCGAGCACGGTGTTGAGCGCCGAGATCACGTAGCGGTCTTCATGCATATAGTTCATTCCCCTGCACCCGATACAGACCTGCACCTGCTCGAGCTGTTTCTTCCTCACCGCCACGGCATGGGTGAATGCGGGGGTCACCTCTTTCTTGGGAACGCCTGCCCGCGAGAGCCTTCCGAAGCTCGTATTCAGAAGTTCAATCAGCCGGGCGTGTTCGAAATTGCCGGCAACGGATATCACGATCTCCTTCGGGCTGTAATAATGGTCGATATAGGAAATGATATCCTTGTGCTTGAGCGCTTTGATGGTCTCTTTGGTCCCAAGGATGGGACGGCCTAGCGAATTGTCGGGCCAGACCGTGCTCGTGAAGAAGCTCGTGGATATAGTCATCGGGCGTGTCCTCCACTCCCTTGATCTCTTCAAGGATGACCTTGCGTTCCTTTTCCATTTCAACGGGATCGAACTTGGAGCCAAGGAGGATGTCCGACAGGATATCGATGGCCACCGGCAGGTGCTCGTCCACGACCTTGGCATAATAGGTGGTCGTTTCCTGCGAGGTGAAGGCATTCATCTCACCGCCGAGAGAATCCATCTCGATCGCAATGTCCTTGGCGGTCCGCTTCTCCGTGCCCTTGAAGAACAGATGCTCGATGAAGTGTGATATCGCCGCCGATCTCCTGCGGTTCATGGCGGGATCCCACCTTCACCCACACGCCGATGGAGACAGACCGCGATTTCGGCAGGGTTTCGGACACGACCCGTATCCCGTTGGAAAGGGTGTCTTTTCTGTACATTTATTTTTCTTTCTGGTTCTGGTTGCCTTGTCCGTGTTGCGCGCGCACGCTCCTGGATGATCTTCTGCGCCAGGTGGCTCGGAACGTCCTCGTAGCCGTAGAATTCCATGGTGTACATGCCCCTGCCGCTCGTGAGCGAGTTGAGCGTCGGCGCGTAGGAGAGCATCTCGGACATGGGCACAAGGGCCTTGATCGTCTGGCCGTTCGCCTGGGGAACGACGCCCTGCACCTTGCCGCGGCGCGAGTTCAGGTCGCCGATCACTGCGCCGAGCGTATCGTCCGGCGAAATCACTTCCACGCTCATGATCGGTTCGAGCAGCACCGGTCTTCGCAGCCTCCATGGCCTTCTTGAAGCCCATGGATGCAGCGACCTTGAATGCCATTTCCGAGGAGTCTACGGTGTGGTAGGACCCGTCGATACAGTGTGACCCGGATATCCACCATGGGATACCCGGCAAGAGAACCTTCGTGCATGGCCTCGACCACCCCCTTTTCCACAGCCGGGATGTACTGCCGCGGGATCACGCCGCCGACGATCTTGTCCACGAACTCGAACCCGCTGCCGCGCGGCAGCGGCTCGATCTCGATCCAGGCGTCCCCGTACTGCCCATGGCCGCCGGTCTGCTTTTTGTACTTGCCCTGGGCACTTCGCCTTGGCCCGGATGGTCTCCTTGTACGGGACCTTCGGCGTCTTCATCTTCACATCGACGCCGAACTTCCGTCTTGAGCTTCTCGAGCGTTACCTCGAGATGGACCTGTCCCATGCCCGACAAGCACCATTTCCTTGGTCTGATCGTCAAAGGCGAAGCGGAGCGTCGGGTCTTCGTCGAGCAGTTTGTGGATGCCGATGCTCACCTTGTCCTCGTCACCCCGGGATTTCGGTTCTATGGCATAGGACATGCACCGGGTCGGCGAACTTCGCAAAATCAAGCACGATCGGCTGCGTCTCGGAGCATAGCGTATCGCCGGTAAGCGTCTCCTTGAGCTTCGCGACAGCGCCGATCTGGCCCGGCGGAAAGTGCCTGCGTGGTGACCTGTTTTTTTCCCTGGATGTAGAACAGGGACCCGATTTTTTCTTTTGTCTGCTTCGGAGGAGTTATAGACGGTCGAATCGGCCTTCAGCGTTCCCGAGAAGACCCGGACCAGGGAGAGTTTCCCGGCAAAGGGATCAATGATGGTCTTGAACACGAGCGCGGCAAGCGGCTCCTCGGCGAGTCGGCTTTCCGCACGGTCTCTTTGCCGGTCTTCGGATCCGTTCCCTTTGATCTGCACGATACCGGCATGCTCGACCGGCGACGGGAGGCACATGAGGACCATGTCCAGGAGCGGCTGGATCCCCATGTTCTTGACCGGTGAACCGCACAGCACCGGCAGCAGTCCGCCGCCGATCGTGCCGTGCTTGAGCCCGGCGATGAGGTCTTCCTGGGAGAGGTCGCCCTTGTCCAGATACTTCTCGAGCAGGCTGTCGTCGGTCTCGGCGATCTGTTCCACAAGCTTCTTGCGGTAGGCCGCGGCATCCTCCTTCATGTTCGCGGGGATCGTCTTTTTCCTCGATCTTGCCGCTCCCGTCCTGGGCGAACATACAGCGCCTTCATCTTGATGAGATCGACGACGCCCGGTGAAATTTGTCCTCGAGACCGATCGGAAGCTGGAGCACGAGGGCAGTTCTTGCAGAAGTACTTTTCCATATCGCCTACGGCGCGAAAGAAGTCCGCACGCTCCTTGTCGAGCTTGCTGACGAAGGCCACGCGCGGGATCTCGTAGTCGCAGGCGAACTTGTAGATCTTTTCGGTCTCGGCCTTGACGCCGGAGATGGCGGAAATGATGAGGATGGCGCCGTCGACGGCGCGAAGGGTGCCCTTGCGTTTCTTCGAGGAAGTTGATGTACCCGGGGGTGTCGATGATATTGATGCGGACGCCCTTCCAGTCGGCGAATCCGAGCGCTGCAGGTGATCGTGATCTTCCGGGAGATCTCCTCCGGCTCGTGCATGAACACGGAGTTTCCCGCGTCCACGCTCCCCGGGAGGTCAACTGCGCCCCGCAGCGAACAGCATGGCGTCGGCAAGCGAGGTCTTGCCGGCGGCGCCGTGGGACAGGATAGCGATATTGCGGACTTCCTTGACATCAGCATTCGGCATAAGACGACTCCTTTGTGAAGATGAATTTTGTATCGGGGATACGATACTTGCATGCAGCGGCGGAACTACCAGATCTCGGACTTTATTTTCCCTGCCTGCTTGAGCAGCACGTCAACGACGGCCTCGTTGAAGAAGTTGGATGCCTGGCGGATCGTCCGCGTCCACCATGCTTTCGTAATACTTCTTCCCTTCCGCGAGTTCTTCCGTCAGAATATCGAAGAGGCTGTCCTTCTCGATTCCCTCTTTTACCTTTGCCTGGTTGTACAGGAGGATGTCCGAGAGAATGGTCCGCGCGAGTCTTTTTGCTTCATCAGGTATTTTTGATCAATCTCATAACGATGAGCCCCATCACAGGAATTGCCGTCATTGCATCAGCCGAAGGATCTCGACGATCACGGGCTTGTACTTCTGTGTTTTTTCGACTTTTTTATTATACATCCGGATGAAAGAAAAAAGATACCAGCCATCCGGCCATCCCGGCGATGAAGGCCCAGAGGTCGGAATTCGCTTCGCTCGCATAAAGCACGCGCCAGGTTCTTCCCGAGAATGGCCGCCGCGATAAAGACCGTCATGGGAATGCCGTACAGAATGATCGACGCCTTCAGATATACCTGCGGAGCGACCACGACTTTCACCTTCTGTCCCTTTTTCGCTCCCAGAGGATTGGCTGCCTCCATGAATGACTCTGTCCCCGGGATGACAGACCCCTGACAGCGGCACACTTCTCACAGGCGCTCTTTTGCAAGAATGCGATACCTTGGCGATACTCGCCCGTCGACTTCTGCTACAATGCCTTCTTCTTCGATCATGTTCATCCCTCGATCCCGCCACAATGGCACACAAGCATTGAGGCTTTTCTCGGTATTCTACGGTGTCATAGTGACTTGGTGGCTCGATCTGTCTTCTAATTCTTCTTCGCCGTCCGCAGAAGCTTGTATTCGATGCTGTCCACCAGCGCCTGCCAGCTCGCTTCGATCACGTTTTCGGACACGCCGACTGTGCCCCACTTGTTCTTGCCGTCGCCGGACTCGATCAGCACCCGCACGCGCGCAGCCGTGCCCTCGGCCGCGGTCAGCACCCGCACCTTGTAGTCGAGCAGCCGTACGTTCTCCAGCCCTCTGCCCGGGAAATACTTCGGCAGCACCTTGCGAAGCGCCTTGTCCAGCGCATTGATCGGGACCATTTCCCCAGGCGGCAGTATGCTCGACGTTGCCCTCCGACCTCGACCGTGACCGTAGCCTCGCTCACTGGATGAGGGTCTACCTTCCGCTTTTCCGTCAGGATACGATAATCGATTCGATCGAACATCGTGAAGACCGACTCATAGCTGTGGCCAGCGCGCAGCATGAGCAGTTCAAGCGACCCCTCGGCACCCTCGAACTCATATCCTTCGTTCTCCAGCTGCTTGATCTTTCTTGAGGATCTCGATAAGTTCTGGGCTATCCTTGGTGAGCGGGATGCCGAGTTCGGCCGCCTTCTGGAGGATATTGCTCTTCCCCGCCAGATCGGAGACAAGGATGCGCCGCCTGTTGCCTACCAGTTCCGGGATGATATGCTCGTAGGTGAGGGGGTTCTTCGACGACGGCATCGACATGCACGCCGCCCTTGTGCGCGAAAGCGCTGTCTCCGACATAGGGCTGCCGCTTGCGGTGCGGCAGATTCGCGAGCTCGTCCACATACCGGGACACTTCTCGCGAGTTTCGCAGAGGTTCGCGTCGGAGATACAGTCGATCCCCATCTTGAGCTTGAGGGTCGGGATGATGGAGCAGAGGTTCGCGTTTCCGCACCGTTCGCCGTAGCCGTTGATCGTCCCGTGGACCTGCACCGCTCCCATCCTGATCGCGGCCAGCGAGTTCGCCACGGCAAGCTCGGCGTCGTTGTGCGCATGGATCCCGAAGGGCGCCTGATCCGCCTCTTGCACCCGGGCGATGATCTCTTCCACCTCATGCGGCAGGGTGCCGCCGTTCGTATCGCACAGCACCAGGCAGTCGGCACCCGCCGACTTCGGCAGCGAGCAGCGTCTGAATCGCATAGTCGGGATTTGCCTTGTACCCGTCGAAGAAGTGCTCGGCATCATAGACCACCTCGTCCATGTGTTTTTTGAGGAACGCAACGGAATCCTCGATCATCGCGAGGTTTTCGTCAAGCGTGGTCTTGAGCGCCTTGAGCACATGGAGGTCCCAGGTCTTGCCGAAGATGGTCGCGACAGGCGCTCCGGACGCAACCAGTGCCTTGAGACTCGGGTCTTCGGAAGCCTTGAGCTTTGCGCGCCGCGTCGACGCCGAAGGCCGCAAGCTTCGCCTTCCTGAGCTTGACGCGCCGCATTTCCTTGAAGAACTCAACGTCGCGGGGGTTGGAGCCGGGCCAGCCGCCCTCGATGTAGTGGACGCCGAACTGGTCGAGCTTTCGGGCAACGCGGATCTTGTCCTCGACCGAGAAGTTCACGTCCTCGGCCTGCGCCCCGTCGCGGAGCGTGGTATCGTATAAATGAACAGTTAGTTTCATAGTTCTATCGTATTCGCATGGTGCAGAGTACATCGGATCGAATCGGATGCTAACCCTTGACGCTTTACTCCGCATGCCCTCGCATCCGCAATCACGCCGCCTTGTCCATCTCGAAGGTCTCGTGCAGCACCCGGACGGCGAGCTCCGTGTACTTGGCATCGATCACGATGGAGATCTTGATCTCCGACGTGCTGATCATCATGATATTGATCCCCTCTTTGGCCATGGCGGAGAACATCTTCGCCGCAACGCCAGAGTGGGAGCGCATGCCCACGCCGACGATCGAGATCTTGGCGATATCCTCCTTGACGGTCACGCCCTTGGCGCCGATCTCGGCCACGACCTTCTTCATGACCTCGATGATCTTCTTTGAGTCGGTCTTCGGCACGGTAAAGGACATGTCCGTGAGCCCGCCCTCGCCGATGTTCTGGATGATCATGTCAACCATGATATTGTTGTCCGAGATGTCATTGAATATCTTCGCCGCCACACCCGGTTTGTCCGGCACGCCCGTGACCGTCACCTTTACCTGGTTCTTATCGTATGCCACGCCGGACACCACCACTTTTTCCATGTCAGAATCCTCCTTGGTCACGAGGGTCCCGGGGTTGTCATTGAAACTCGAGAGCACCCTCACCGGAACATTGTATTTTTTCGCGAACTCGACGGAGCGGGTCTGGAGCACCTTGGCCCCGAGGCTCGCCAGTTCGAGCATCTCGTCATAGGAGATCTTGTCGAGCTTCCTGGCCTGCGGCACCATGTTCGGGTCCGTGGTATACACGCCGTCCACGTCCGTATAGATGTCGCAGAGGTCGGCCTTGAGCGCCGCGGCGACCGCCACGGCTGAAAGGTCCGACCCGCCGCGGCCCAGCGTCGTCACATCGTCGACTGCGTCGTTGATGCCCTGGAAACCCGCAACCACCGCGATCTTACCTTCCTTGAGCGCCTGTTTGACCCGTTCGCCCGTGATCTTCTCGATCCGCGCCTTCGTGTGGACGCTGTCCGAGATGATCCCCGCCTGTCTGCCGGTGAAGGACTGCGCCTTGTGCCCGAGCGACTGGATCGCCATGGCCAGAAGCGCGATGGTCACGCGCTCGCCCGTGGACACGAGCATGTCCATCTCGCGCGGGTCCGGGTTCTCGCTCACCTGCGAAGCAAGGTTGATGAGTTTGTCCGTCTCGCCGCTCATGGCCGAGACGACCACGACCACATCGTGGCCTTCTTCCTTGGTCCGGACAGACGCGCTTTGCCACATTCTTGATCCGTTCGGGATTCCCGACGGACGTACCGCCGTATTTCTGAACTATGAGCACCTCTTCCCTCCACTCAGTTACTGAACATGAAGCTATTGAGACGAGTTCACGACTACGAATGACATAAGTCGGCTATGACTTATCTTGTTCGCGTCATTCGTCCCTTCATGCCATTCGTGTTCAAGCATTTACGCTATTTCTTCAGGAAATAATCCATCAGCGTATAGCCCTTCCTTGAACACCAGGGCATCTTTCCGGTCCGCGATCCGCTCATCGTAGGTCACCGGCCCGCCCTTGCGCTCCGTTCTGTTGTCGTAGATGACGAAGGGCACCGGCTCGTCCGAGTGCGTCCTGATCTCGAGCGGCGTCGGATGGTCCGGGAGCGCCAGGATACGGTATTCGTCGAACTGCTTCATCCCGTGGATGATGTTGCCCACGACGAACTCGTCAAAGTCCTCGATGGCCTTGATCTTGTTCTTGAGGTCGCCGGTGTGGCCCGCTTCGTCGGGCGCCTCCACATGGACATAGACGATGTCCTTGGTCTTGAGCGCCCAGAGCGCGTGCTCGGCCTTGCCCACGTAGTTGGTGTCGATCCAGCCCGTTGCGCCCGGCACGTTGATCACCTCGAACCCCGCATAGATGCCGATGCCCTTGGTAAGGTCCACGGCAGAGATCATGGCCCCTTCGAGCCCGTACTTCTCCCTGAAGGTCGGCATGCTCGGCCGTCTTCCCCTGCCCCCAGAGCCAGATGCTGTTCGCCGGGCGCTTGCCGTTCTCGAGCCTGGCCTTATTCACCGGATGGTGCAGGAGCAGGTCGATGGACGCCTCCATCAGGGCATTGATGGACTATCGTCCCCTTCACCGCGCGGAAGGTAGTCCTGGATATCCTTGTCCTGGATATCGTGGGGCGGCGTGCAGTCGATCTTGTCCTTGCCGCCCTTCCAGACCATGAGATGGCGGTAGCTCACGCCGGGATAGAAACGGATACGGTCGCTACCGAGCTTGCTGTCGATCTCCTCGATGAGCAGGCGCGCCTCCTGCGTGGAGATATGGCCGGCGCTGAAGTCCTCCATGATCACACGCCTGCGCTGTGCCCGAGGCTGACGGACTTGCCGCCGGTGATGCGAAGCGTCACCAGATTGCAGCGAAACGCAACGTCATCCGGGCTCCAGATCAACGCCGATGCTCGCGGCCTCGAGCGGAGACCGGCCGGTATAGTACTTCCGCGGGTCATAGCCCATGACCGTAGAGGTTGGCCACATCGCTGCCCGGCGGAAACCCTTCGGGCACCGTATGCACCATGCCCACCTGTCCCGAGGGTCGCAAGCTGGTCGAGGTTCGGCGTCTTCGCCGCCTGCAGGCAGGTCTTGCCCCCGAGCTCCGCATGCGGCCTGTCGGCCATTCCGTCACCAAGTAAAATGATATATTTCATAATTGTAAATAAAGCGGTCAGAGGTCACGGAATCAAGTTTCATCGACTCGTAACCATTGCCCTTGAAACCTTGAGAATCTGAACGCTTACGACCGCGTCCATCTGAGTCGTCACTGTATTAGCAATCGCAGTCTCTGTATCATGAACTGACAACATCACCTTCAACGGCTTCAACCTTTACACCGCGCTCTTTGAGATACTTGATGCCCTCTTCGAGTTTTTTCTCCGCGCCTTCAAGTTCAAGCACTACCTCACCCACGCTTTCGGTGACCTTGGCGCGGCGGATATTCGGCATCACATCGAACTTCTTTGCCATGGTGAAGATCACCGGTTCCTTGATCAGTTCCTGCGGAAAAGTCAGTTTGACCCTCTTCGTTGCCATGTGCGCCTCCTTGTATTATTACTGCAGAAGGTTGAAGGGGACAGCAGAGAAGTCAGTAACCTTGCATTTCGCAATGATCTACTCTGCGTTATCTGTTTTCTCTTCGGTAAAGTTCTTTACCGCGTCCCACCAGCAATCGCCGGTACGATCGAGACATTGTCGCCGTCCTTCAGCGTGGTCTCTTCCTTGTTCACAAAGCGGATGTCCTCTTCGTTCACGTAGATATTGATGAACCGCCGGATCTTACCGCCGTCGGACAGCCGCTCCTTCATGCCCGGGATAGTCCTTCTCCAGGGCGTCAACAAGTTCCACGATGTTCTTCGCGCTGCACTCCACCTCTGCCTTGCCGTTCGTCAGCTTCTGAAGCGGCGTCGGGATTCTCACTTTAATCGCCATGTCTTTCCTCCTGAAAATGCGATTCAACTGAAATTACTACCACAGACACTCTGAGACAAAGAAGAACAGGATTTTCTGCATTTCTTCGTGCCCCCTGTGGCTCTGTTACTAAATTAACTGATTTTCTTCAGCAGTTTCTCGAAAGAGTCGATATTCGGCTTGATCGGCGTCGGCCGTTTGAGATGGTCAACGACTGCCTCGGTAGTCTTAAGTCCGTTGCCGGTGATGCAGATCACGAGCGTCTCGTCCTTCGGTATCTTGCCGGCATCGACGAGCTTTTTGGCCGCGGATACGGTCACGCCGCCGGCGGTCTCGGCAAACACGCCTTCGGTCTCGGCAAGAAGCTTGATCGCATCCACGATCTCCTGGTCCGACGAATCCGCGCCGTACCCGCCCGTATCCCTGCGTGACCTTTGCCGCATAGTAGCCGTCAGCGGGGTTCCCGATGGCAAGGGATTTGGCGATAGTCTTCGGCTTTAACCGGCTTGACGACATCGCTCCCTTCCTTGATCGCCGTAGCTGATCGGATTGCAACCCGTGGCCTGTGCCGCGAATACCCTGGTTTTCACCGGCGGAACAAGACCGATCTTCTCAAGCTCCTTAAAGGACTTCCAAATCTTGGTCATGAGCGAGCCGCTGGCGTTGGGCACCACGATGTTGTGCGGCGTCTTCCACCCGAGCTGCTCGGCGACCTCGAACCCCAGGGACTTGGATCCCTCGCCGTAGAACGGCCGGATATTGATGTTCACAAAGGCCCACGGGTACTTGTTCGCGACCTCGGAGCAGAGCCGGTTCACCTCGTCGTAGTTGCCGTCCACGGTCACCAGGTTCGGCTGGTAAATGAGCGAATTGATGGTCTTCGACAGCTCAAGGTCGGACGGAGTGAAGATAAACCGCTTCATGCCCGCCCGCGCGGCTTGCGCCGCCACGGAGTTGGCAAGGTTGCCTGTCGATGCGCACGCCACGGTATCGAACCCGAACTCCTTTGCCTTCGTGATAGCCACGGCCACGACCCGGTCTTTGAACGAAAGGGTCGGATGGTTCACGGAGTCGTCCTTGAGGTATATCTCCTTCACACCCCATGCCTTGGCCAGGTTCTGGGCTCTCATGAGCGGAGTAAAACCGGTGTCGAAACCCGTGACCGGGTCACCGTCGATCGGCAGGAGCTCGCGGTAACGCCACATATGGTGCGGCCGGGACTCGACCTTCTGCTTCGTCATGTCCTTCTTGATCCTCTCGTAATCGTACGTGACTTCGAGCGGCCCGAAACAGAATTCGCACACATAAACGGGGTCAACCTTGTACTCCCGACCGCACTCTACGCACCGCAACCCCTTTACATACGTCATCTGCTATTGTTCCTCCGGAATAATGTTCAAGGGAACTTCGGTAATTTCCCCTTTAATGATGTTATATCCTTTTGCGACCGGGTTCTGTCTATCCATGAGCGAAACGATCAGATACACTGCTTCCGGGTAGTACGCCAAATCTACATCGGTTGCGGACGGGAATGCAGGGCCGCCAGGATGCGAATGATAGATGCTAACCAAATCTATTCCCGCTTCCCGCATCTCCCTCATTACCCGGAAGTGTTCTTTCGAGTCAATTTGATAAAATGTCGGACTCGGCATTTCACTCACGAGCGTATAAACTTTTTGGACCCTGTTATCCCTGCCGGCAAGGATCCCGCATGCTTCATTGGGATACACGCTATCGCAGTGTTCGTAAATACTCTGGAGATCGGTCTTTTTTATCGTCAGCACCTGAAAAGATGCCCTCGCCTCTTGTCTCTCGACAGTGCATTCAATGGCTCATGGAGCAGAACTGCTCGTAGTCGATCAGCTCCTTGATCGTCGGATGCTCACCGCAGACCGGACACTCACGGTTCCGCGGCACCTTCACCGTGCGGAAGCTCATGTCGAGCGCGTTCCACAGGAGGAGCCTCCCTTTAAGCGGCTGCGCCGATGCCGAGGATCGCCTTGATCACCTCGGTCGCCTGGATGCGTTCCGATCACGCCGGTCACCACGCCCAGGATGCCCGCCTCCTGGCAGGACGGCACCATGCCCGGCGGCGGCGGTATCTCGAACAGGCAGCGATAACAGGGCCCTTCGCCCGGGAAAATGGTCATCACCTGGCCTTCGAACCGGAAGACCGCGGCGCTCACGAGCGTTTTCTTGAGCATGACGCAGGCATCGTTCACGAGATATCGGGTCGGGAAAGTTGTCGCTCCCGTCCACAACGATATCGTAGTCCTTGATGATGTCCATGATGTTCTTGGACGTGAGCCGCTCCTTGTGCGTCACGACCTTCACATCGTGGTTCAGCGTCTCGTAGGTCTCTTTCGCCGAATCGGCCTTGAACACGCCGATCCGGCTCGTGTTATGCGCGATCTGGCGCTGGAGGTTCGATATCTCCACGCGGTCATTGTCGATCACGCCGATCGTGCCCACGCCTGCTGCGGCAAGATAGTACCCCACCGGCGAACCGAGACCGCCGGCGCCCACGAGCACGACCTTGGCGTTCAGGATCTTCTCCTGACCGTCTCCCCCGACCTCGGGGAGCAGGATGTGCCTGCTGTAGCGCAGTATCTGGTCTTCGGTAAATTCCATGGCCTTCCACTTCGCATTGCGGATCTCGAGTTAATCGTGAGGTATAGGATCCTTTTGCTCTGCATTCCGCACATCCGCATTCCGCAATTATTTTTTCTTTCTCCTTGTCCTTTCGGACAAAGATATGCCATTCTTTTTCACTGGTCTGATCGATCTTCAGAACCTTCTGTCCCTCGTTCTCCATGCTCTTCGGCACGTTTTCCGACGCAGGTTTGTGATCCAGGATGATCTCGAGCACCTCGCCGAGGTTCATCTTTTCGATCGCCAGCTTGGAGCGGACGAAGGTATAGGGGCAGACCTGACCTTTGATGTCGATCGTCTTATCAACTTTGATTTCGTCGGCCATCATTACCTCCATTCGTCGATTTCGGATTGCTGAATTTCGTTTGTCATTCCGCATCTCCGTAATCAAAAACCGGAATCACTACCCCTGTTTCCCTTCTTCCACCCTGATCACCATCGTCGGACCGGCAACACAGTCCATCTTATTGATCTCGTCGAGCGCACTGCGCACGTCGCGCTCAACCGCTTCGTGGCGTCATCATCACGACCGGCACGGCCTCGGCCGCCTTCCGCGTCCTTTCTGGATCACCGACGAGATGCTGATGTTGTTCTTGCCGAGCACTCCCGAGATGCGCGACAGCACACCCGGCTTGTCCATCGCCGAGAACCGGAGATAATAGCACGACGTGATATCGTCCATCTTCCGGATCTTAAGCGTTGAACGCTCCCGGAACGCAGCCACCGGCGACCGGTTAGCGCAGCCGGACAGGATGTCCCTGCCGATGTCCATGATATCGCTCACCACGGCGCTTCCCGTCGGCATGTCTCCCGCTCCCCTGCCGTAGAACATCGTCGATCCGACGGCGTCACCGACGACCGAAAGCGCATTGAAGACACCATCCACCGTGGCGATGGGGTAGTCCTCGGGAAGCATGGTCGGGTGCACCCGCGCCTCGATCTCGCCGTCCACCATCTTGGTGATGGCGAGGAGCTTGATCTTGTAGCCGAGGTCTTTGGCGAAATCGATGTCCAGCGGCGTGATCTTCGAGATGCCCTCGGTGTAGATGTCCTCGAACTTCACCGGTGTGCCGTAGGCTAGCATGGTAAGGACCGCGAGCTTGTGCGCCGAATCGATGCCCTCGATATCGAACGTCGGGTCCGCCTCGGCGTAGCCCTTTGCCTGGGCCTCTTTCAGCACCTCGTCGAACTTCCTGCCCTCGTTCGTCATGAGCGTCAGGATATAGTTGCAGGTGCCGTTCACGATGCCGTAGATGGACTTGATATTGTTCGCGGCAAGGCCGTTCCTGATGGCCGCAAGGATCGGGATGCCGCCGGCCACCGATGCCTCGAATCCGAGCGTACGCCGGACTTTTCCGCGGCGGCATAGATCTCCTCGCCGTGCACGGCCAGGAGCGCCTTGTTCGCGGTCACCACGTGTTTCTTGTTCCTGATCGCCTCGAGGATGAACTCTTTGGCAGGCTTGTACCCGCCGATGAGTTCGACCACGATGTCGATGTCCGGATCGGTCAGGACATCCTGCGCATTGGTCGTAAGCTGGACACCTTTGAGCGAAATGCCCCGATCACGTTTGACATCCAGATCGGATATCTTCTTGAGCGTTACCGCCGAGCCAAGCCTTCTCCGGATGATTTCAGCATTCTCGATGAGAATGCGGGCCGTGCCAGTTCCTACCGTGCCGAAGCCGATGATACCTACATTGATTGATTTTCTTGATGCCATATCTCTCCGCCCTCTAACCGTCACGGGTCAACGTGCCGGGGCCAAAGGTGGATTCTATTGCATTCCCTGGACCCTCTGCTACTCGACCCTCGACCCTATTTCTGGATTGCCTGTTTGATGCCCTTTACTGCCTGGCGGATACGATGCTCGTTCTCCACCAGAGCGAATCGCACATATCCGTCGCCATATTCACCGAAGCCGATGCCCGGTGAGACCGCCACCTTGGCCTCTTTGATGAGATGCTTCGCAAACTCGAGCGATCCGATCCTCTTGAAGGGCTCAGGAATCTCCGCCCAGACGAACATGGTGGCCTTAGGTCTCTCAATGCTCCAACCCGCCTTATTCAGTCCATCTACGAGCACGTCCCGGCGGGACTGATACGTATCGGTAATTTCTTTTACGCACTCCTGCGGCCCGTTCAGAGCGATGATGGATGCGATCTGTATCGGCTGGAACATGCCGTAGTCGAGGTAGCTCTTGATCTTAATGAGGGCGCCCACCGCATCTTTGTTCCCCGCACAGAACCCCACGCGCCAGCCAGCCATGTTGTAGCTCTTGGTCAGGCTGTAAAACTCGACACCCACCTCTTTCGCGCCTTTGGCCTGCAGGAAACTCGGTGCACGGTAGCCGTCGAAGTTCAGGTCCGCGTAGGCCAAATCATGAACTACCATGACATCATTCTCACGGGCAAAGTCCGCTATCTTCTGAAAGAACGCGACATCCACGACCGCTGTGGTCGGATTGTTCGGGAAATTGATGATCAGCATCTTGGGTCGGGGCCAGGTGTTCTTGAACGCCTCCTGCATATCGGCTAAGAAATCGCTATCTTTCCTAAGGGGTATGGAACGCACTTCGCCGCCCGCGATGATCACACTGTATGGATGGATGGGATAGGCCGGGGTGGTGGTCAATACCACGTCACCGGGTTCAACCGTGGCCAGTGCCAGATGGGAGAGCCCTTCCTTAGAACCGATGGTTACCACGGCCTCGGTCTCGGGGTCGAGGTCAACGTCATAGCGCCGTCTGTACCAATCGCAGAGAGCAGTGCGAAGCTTCGTGATTCCCTTAGACGCGGAATAGCGGTGGTTCTTGGGGTTCTGAGCTGCCTCGATCAGTTTGTCAACTATATGCTGCGGCGTGCCTTGATCAGGATTGCCCATACCGAGATCGATAATGTCCTCTCCTCGCCTGCGCGCCTCGATCTTCATTGCGTTGACAATTGCAAAAACATAGGGCGGCAACCTCTTGATCCTGGCGAAGCGCTCAGGCATTGCTATCCCTTTCTTTTTTCAAAGTTTTTAGCATCTAACCGCTTAAATTTAAAGAATAAAATTGATAATAAAACAGTATCTAAATTTTGTCAATAAAAAACACTCTCCGAACAATAAAGATATGGTTTCCCGTACATCAGAAACAGAATTTCCATACGATAATCACCCTTTGAGCTTACAGGAACTCATTTTAAGTTTGATTTTTCAATCTGTTTGTGTTAGGTTTGACGGCATGATTACGAGCGACATCATAACGGATTCACACAAATATATCATGAACACCTACAGCCGGCAGCCGATCGTGCTCGTCAAGGGCCGGGGCACGAAGGTCTACGACTCCGACGGCAGGGAGTATCTCGACTTCGTCTCGGGTGTGGCCGTGAACAACCTGGGCCACTGCCATCCCGCGTGTCGTCGTTGCGCTCCAGAAGCAGGCGCAGCGGCTCATGCATGTGTCGAACCACTACCACAACGAACCGCAGATCAATCTCGCGAAGATGCTCGTCAAAGCACTCGTTCGCCGACAAGGTCTTTCTTCTGCAACTCGGGCACCGAAGCAATCGAGGCGGCCATCAAGCTGGCGCGGCGGTACAGCCGTGAGGTCCTGAACCAGGACCGGTACGAGATCATCACCATGCGCGGCTCGTTCCACGGCCGGACCATGGGGCGCTCTGGCTGCCACGGCCCAGGAAAAGTTTCACACAGGGTTCGAGCCCCTGGTCCCCGGGTTCCGGTACGTGCCCTTCAACGACATCGATGCCGTCGAAGCGGGCGATCAACGAGCGGACCTGCGCCGTGCTCGTCGAGCCCGTCCAGGGCGAGGGCGGCGTGAACGTGCCGTCCGACGGATATCTGAAAGCACTCCGGGAGATCTGCGACCGGAGCAACATACTGCTTATGCTCGACGAGATACAGACCGGCATGGGCCGGACCGGAAAGCTTTTCGCCTACGAGCACAGCGGCATAACGCCCGATGTGGCGGCGCTCGCCAAGGGCCTCGGCGCGGGCATGCCGATCGGCGCGCTCCTAGCCACGGACAAGGCCGCCCAGGCCTTCACACCGGGATCGCACGGCTCGACCTTCGGCGGCAATCCGCTAGCCTGTGCAGCGGCCATTGCGTCGCTCGAGGCGCTGCTCGAGGACAATATCATCATCCAGGCCGTGGAGGAACTCAGCCGGCATTTCCTGGAGGGTCTTGACGATCTCAAGAAAAAATATGGTTTTGTGAAGGACGTGCGCGGCAAGGGCCTCCTCATCGGCATGGAACTCGATTTCGAGGGCAAGGACATCGTCACCGCCTGCCTCAGGGAAGGGTTCCTGATCAACTGCACCATGGACACCGTGCTGCGGTTCATGCCGCCGCTCATCATCACCGAGGAAGAGATCGACCGGCTCATCAGCGCTCTCGACGGCATATTCGCGAAACGCTGAGATTCATTACAGCGCGTTATTTTTTAAAGGCGGCTTGCACAAGCCGCCTCTTACTTTTAGAGGGTCCTTACAACGAGAGACCCTGCGACCACAGATAAACGCTGCTGATATCTCAGTTCCATATATTCGTTTTTTCCCGTTTATCTGTCGTTTCATCTTAACGCATTCTTTCTGACAGGAGAAGCAATGAAAAAAGATCTGCTTACGATTTTCGACCTTACCCCAGAGGATATTAAAACCATCCTCAAACGTGCTGCGGCCTTAAAAAAGAAGCAGAGGCAGGGAAAAGCCCACCAGTCCCTCAAGGGGAAGTCCCTCGGCATGATCTTCGAGAAATCATCGACACGGACACGGGTGTCGTTCGAGGTCGGCATGTACCAGCTCGGCGGCCAGGCGCTGTTCCTGTCCTCGAACGACCTCCAGATCGGCCGCGGCGAGCCCATCGCGGACACGGCGCGCACCCTCTCCCGCTACCTCGACGGCGATCATGATCCGCACCTTCGCCCAGGCCACGGTAGAAGAACTGGCGCACCATGCCTCGATACCCGGTGATCAACGGTCTTACCGACCTCCACCACCCCTGTCAGGCCCTCGCGGACCTCTTCACCATCCAGGAGAAAAAACGCACCTTGAAAGGGCTCAAGCTCGCGTACGTGGGGGACGGAAACAATGTCGCAAATTCGCTTATCCAGGCCTGCGTCAAGACCGGGATGCATTTCTCCATCGCCTGCCCCCCAGGGATACGAGCTCGATACCGCCATCGTGAACGAAGCCAAAACCGAAGCTGTCAAGACAGGCACGAGTTGTCGAGATCACGGATGACCCCTATCGGGCGGTCAGGAGCGCCGACATCGTCTACACCGATGTCTGGGCGAGCATGGGTCAGGAAGCGGAACATGCCAAGCGAGTCAAGGCGTTCCAGGGATACCAGATCGATGCGAAACTCATGAAGGCCGCTGCCAGGGGAGCGCTCGTGATGCACTGCCTGCCCGCGCACCGCGGCGAAGAGATATCTGCCGAGGTGATCGACGGACCACAGTCCGTGGTCTTCGACCAGGCCGAGAATCGTCTCCATACGCAGAAGGCTGTCCTGGAGATGCTCGTGCGTTAAGCTAGTATGAATTGTGGCAGTAACGAAATGATCTGCCCATGCATAAAACTGTAAGAGCAGGTAATAAGTATTTGTAATTTGATGATAATAAATCTCAAATTAGAATCTCACGCTGACTTTCCTCCCAAAATGTGTTATATGATATTCATGGAAACATACCATAGACACGCGGGGAGGTAGGCACATGAAACCGTTAATTGGCATTACTATGAACCTGGAGGTACAACCCGCTAGAAACTTAAACATTCTCGACCAGGACTACGGGAAAGCCGTGCTACAGGCAGGCGGGATCCCGGTGCCTATTCTCGGGATAGAGACATCCATTCCCGATCTCGTTAAACGCTTGGATGGCTTCGTTTTCACCGGCGGTGACGACATTCATCCGCGTTTTTATAAAGAGAAGCCGCTACCCGATGCGCGCATGTTGATCTCTCCCGATGGGCGCACCGCATTCGAGACTTGCGCTCTTTAAGACCGCGGCCAGGGCAAAGAAACCGGTTCTCGCCATCTGCTACGGCACTCAGCTCGTGAATATCGCCCTGGGCGGGAAGCTCTACCAGGACATAGTGCTCCAGGTCTCTGACCCCATTAAACACAGCGCATCGCGCGCCGGAGAAAAGGTTTTCCATTTCGTCGACATCTTCGAGGGCACCCTGCTCTCGCGCATCATGGGTGCCTCCCGGATCCGCGTGCGGAGTGCTCACCACCAGAGCGTGAAGAATCCAGGCAAAGGTCTCCACCTCTCCGCGGTCGCCCACGACGGCGTCATTGAAGCGCTTGAGCCGAGAACAAAAAACTTTCTTGTAGCAGTACAGTGGCACCCGGAAAAAACACCCAATGACCAATACACAAAGAAACTCTTCAAGGCGCTCGTTAGCGCATCAAAGAAATAATCCTCTCACCACGGTCAGGGCTTACGCTTCTCTTCTTGGCCTCATACTCATTACTCTGCTTATCATACCTGCCGGTGGCTGCCACAGGACGGATGATGGGCGGCTCCCCGGCTACCTCTATCTGCGGCTTAACAGCAATCCCACAACGCTCGATCCCGCGCTCATAACCGATGTCCAGGGCGGCGGCATAACCGCGAAGTTGTTCAATGGCCTTGTTCGCTTCAATGAAAATCTTGATATCATCGCGGACATTGCCCGCTCATGGCGGCTTTCCGAAGACCAGCTCACGTACACGTTTCGCCTCAGGCATGATGCCAGGTTCAGCAACGGAAGAAAGGTCACGGCCCATGACTTCCAATATTCTTTCGAGCGCGTGCTTACGCCGAAGACAAAGGCCCCCCTCATCTGGGTGCTCGATAAAATTGAGGGAGCGAACGATTTCATCGAGGGGAGGGCCGCAGCCATATCAGGCATTCATGTGGTGGATGACCATACGCTCGTACTCAAGCTCGAAAAACCTTTTGGGCCGTTCCTGTCACTCCTTGCCATGACCACTGCGTACGTGGTCCCCCGCGAAGAGGTGGAGCGGCTGGGCCAGGACTTCGGAACGCACCCCATCGGGAGCGGCCCCTACGTCCTTGCGGAGTGGAAGCACGGGCAGTATCTCATGCTCACGGCGAGGGAAGATTACTTTGATGGAAAGCCGAAGTTAAACGGGATTTATTACCGCGTCATCCCGGAAGACCTCACGGCGGTCGTGGAATTCGAGACCGGACACCTCGATGTGCTCCTGATCCCCTCCTCGGAGTACCGGCGTTATACGACCGATCCCGCATGGCGTGATCTGGTGTTCGGCAGGCCGGGTCTGAACACTTATTATCTTGGTTTGAATTGCACTCGACCGCCTTTCAACGATGTGCGTGTGCGGCGAGCCATGAACATGGCAATAGATCGGCAGCACATCCTGAACACGGTCTTCGAAAAACGGGGCGCGCTGGCCGCCGGACCGATACCGCCGGGACTGTGGAAGTCCAGGACGTTGACCCGCGCTGTGGCAGGATACAGCTACGACCCTGAGAAGGCAAAAGCATTGATACGGGAGGCTGGTGCTGAGGGGGCCACGGTCAAGATTTATATCACCCTGGATGCGGAAGTCCTGGATATCATCGAGGTTATTCAAAACTACCTGACAAAAGTGGGTCTCAAGGTCGAAATAATCCAGCTTGACTGGAGCGCCTTAAAACACGCGGTAAATGAGGGAGAGCCCGATGCGTTCTGGCTGTCGTGGTGGGCTGACTATCCTGATCCGGAAAACTTCCTTTTTCCGCTCTTTCACTCAGCAAGCGTGGGCTCCGGAGGAAACCGCACGCGATGCATGGACCCGGAACTCGACCGGCTCATCGAGACCGCCCAGCGTACCATGAACGAAAAACAGCGATACCGGCTGTACCGGGAGGCCGAGGATCGTATCATAAAAAACGCCCCATGGGTATTCATGTGGCATAGGGCAGATTACTTCGTCATTCAGCCGTGGGTCAAGGATTTCAAGATCTATCCTCTCTACTCCATCGACAAGCGCGTGGACATAACCGTAACGCGATAACCCAGAGGGCAGAAGGTACCGTTCACTTACCCTTTCCACTCATGGGCTAGCTGTTTCACTTTTGCTGCCATCTCCGGTGTAAATTCCTTGATCCCATGAAACTCGCGTGCATGAACGGCTACTCCGTCAACAATTAACTCCTCGGTCTGCGCAATATACTTCCAGTCGCACTCATTACCAAGGTTTTTGCAGGCGAATTCCTTCAATACAAGATTCTCTGCCCCTTTTGCCTCAATAGGCGTCGGACTGCTAAAGGCATTTTTAATCTTGCCGACCAGTTCCGGAGTGAGTGACTTGACTCCATGAACATCTCTCAGATGGACAGCCACGACATCGGCAAGCAGTTCTTCTGTTTTAGCAATATGTTTCCAAGTACATTTATTTCCTAGGCTTTTGCAGGCAAACGTTCTCATAGAGCACCCCCTGTGGTTTTACCATGTTAGCAAATGATGCTTCAACTATCTTGCTTATAGTATAGCATAGACCTGCATGGATCAGTATTTTTGCGTAGCAAGCAAAATAAGGAAACATCGCCGCTAAAAGCTTTCAAAACTTATGAAGAAAAAAAGGCTGAATTACGGCGGGAATAGAAACGCCGGTTAAAATGAACTTTTAACCGGCAATCGAAGTTACAACTAAAGTGACATTCCGCGGTGCGATTATGCAAACCGGCTGAGGTGAGCCCGGATCAATATTTCTAATTCATCCCCCCGTATGAATGGAGGCCGGAAAGCACCAGATTCACCCCCAGATAGGTGAATATGACCGCCAGAAAACCGACTGCCGATATCACAGCCATCTGAGTTCCCTTCCATCCGCGAACATACCGGGCATGAAGATAGATGGCATAGATAAACCAGGTGATGAGCGACCATGTCTCTTTCGGGTCCCAGCCCCAATAGGTGCCCCAGGCGCTGTTCGCCCAGACCGCTCCGGTAATGATACCACCGGTAAGGAGCGGCCATCCGATGGCGATCATGCGGTAGGTCACATCATCGAGCTGGTCTTGGGCGGGCATATACTGCTTCAGCAAGTTTTTGAGACTCATTCCCTGCGACCATACGAGGCCGAACAGCCCCATAACCGCCGCCCAACTGACGAGAGTGATGATGACCGAGGGATTGAGAAAAGTCGATTCGAACATGTGCTTTTTGAACGACTCTCCGGCTGCAAGGTGCTTCAAGGTGATCAAATAGAAGAAATCGATAGCCCATTGCCGTAAGCAGCCCAATTGCCAGCGTCACACAGAGCGACCAGAACAGAAAGACCTGCGGTTTGTTCTTCGCCCCTGCCACGATCAAGTAGATGAACCATACGAGCACGAGGACGCCAATCCCCATCCAGAACGCGGTCTTCATCCCCTCGCCAAGACCCGCCATGTAATATCCGAGGGAAGCCAGGACCATGATCGCCCCTAGGGCATACGCGAGATTTACGGCAGGCCCCCTTTCCTCGGTATCCATAAGGAGATAGATCATGCTGATGGCAAATGCGACACCGAAGGCGGCGTAGCCGAGGAAGCTGATCAGAACGTGGTAGAACAGCCAGTTGCTCTTGAGCGCCGGCACCAGAGGGGTGATCTCGGCGCTGATGCCGGAGACATTGATGAATGCGAGCGCAAGAAAGGCCACGGGCATCACGAAGGCACCGAAGGCCCGCGTCTTGTACTTGTACTCAACGATGAGGTAGATGAGCACCGTGCTCCAGGTGAAGAACACCAGTGATTCGTACAGATTGGACAGCGGCACCCTGCCGATATCCATCTGGTATGATTCGCGCCACCGCAGAAGCAGGGCGATGGTCTGGACGACGAGACCGAAATACGTGACGAACGAGGCGGCCTTGCCGATACCGTTCTTCTTGAACGCAAGGTAACTGATATAGAGCACCATGGCCACGAGATATGCCAATGTCGCAATGTTAAAGAGTAAGGAGCTTTCCATCTATCCCTCCGAAAAGTTACTGCGAAATCTCTTCCACGATCTTATTGAACTCACGCTCAAATCCCAAGCGGTTCCTGTTGGCCGAACCGGCAACAGTAACCACGGCCTGGCCCTTCCGGTCCTGTATCCGCACCCAGAGCTTTTTGTGAGAACCGAAGAACGCGATGAGCGGGCCGATGCAGAGCATGATGAAGCCGGTATAGACTACCCAGACGCCCGGGTCCTTGGTGACCTGAAGGCCCGTGTACCTCGTCCCCCAATAGCCCCGGTAGCTGATTATGTAATTCTCTGGCATGTCAGGCCGGCCCGGGTCGGTTTTCAATACGATGGTTTTATAAATTGGCGACTTGCCTTTGTATACTTCTAGTTTGAACCGCTGGGTTGATGTACTCGTCGTGCTCACTTTGGTAAAACATCACCTCTCCCGTGGCGGGATTTCGTACTGCGTAGGGTGTGAAATCGAGCGCTTTGATCGTTCGGTCTATCGAAGGAACATATATAGACTGCCCTGGATCAAAGGTGATAGTTTCACCACGAGCCTGGGGATCGTTTTTCGGACGGATGTTCAGAATGATCTTTCCGCGCGCGTTCGGCAAGGTTCCGTAGCTCGACTGATAGAAGGTGATGCCGTGGTAGGTCAGCGGGTCGTTCACCCGAATGCGTTTATCGAGGATCTTCTGACCGTTCAGATCGAAAACGCTCAGGGTACTGTGATATTCCGAGGGCATGCCCGTCGGCATCCCCGAAGGGCTCACGTAGTAGTCGACATCAAAATTATCGCACCGCACAAAATAGCCCAGCGGCATGGCCGGTACGCCGCCCTCGGGGCTGAGGATCACCGGGCTTTCGGCGATGCCGAACGCGGCCATGAGCTTGTCCCACATAGGTTCGTTCCTGAGATAGACGACCTTCGATAGCCTCACCCTCGGGCAGGTTCAGGAACGCTTTGAAACCGAAAAAGGCGCCGATCAAGCGCACCGATAAATATAAGCAGGATGCTGACATGGGTGATATACACGCCGAAACGGCTGTAGACGCCCTTCTGCGTCATGAGGTGAAGCACGTCGGCCCCCCGGGATTCGACAAACGGTACCCGCGTCCGCGAGCACCTTGACCGCACGTTCCTCGGCCTTGTCCATGCCGCCTTTGAAGGATGATCTCTTTTTTGAACGGCACGGCCTTCAGGCCGTCATCTTCAATCGGTTTGAGCGGCGCCGTGATGATCTTCCAGGTGTGGGGAAAACGGTCGAGCGTGCAGACCGTGAGGTTTGCCGTCAGCAGGAAGAGGAGCAGCACGAACCACCAGGTGTGGTACATGTCGAAGAACCCGAGCATCTCGAACAGCTCCACCGTGGCCTGGCTGTATTCCTGCAGATACTTCTCCGGTGCCTCATTCTGCTGGATCACCGTACCGATGACCGATACGATCGCCAGAATGATGAGCAGCACGACGGCGAGCTTCACGGACGAAAAGAACTTCCAGACTTTCTCCGCGATGATTTCTACGATCCCTTTTTGATTTTCCAACGATCAACCTCCCGAAAGCAAACACAGTCCGTTTAAATTAACACATTGGTATCAGTGCTGTCAAGGTGTTTTACATTCGCTGCGCCCGCTCTTGGCGCCTTTGGAAGTGCATTTTTCTGGAAGATCACCAGGATGGAATGAGTACGAAAAACGATGCGGGGCCTTTCTGGATATTAACAATTTATGCCGTAAAACCCCGTCTCTTAGGGGCGGGGATATGAGGCGCTTGTTGCGAAGCAACCAGAGTCGTGCTGATCTTAATTAGAGGTAGACAATCGTTCACCTATATGATACAATTAAAATAATGGTCGAATCTGCTAAAGAGCCGAATCTGCAAACAATGACTGCTGTCGGCAAAGTATTGGTAACTGACGACAGCACCGCCCTCCTGCTTGGCTTGCTGGGTTTTTCCGCAACAAAGCTCTGGAACACCGCCGTGTGGTATGCCAAAGAAGCCTGGAAAGCCACCGGCAAGATCCCTTCCTATGCAAAGATGGATGTTGCCATAAAACAAGAGAATCCTCTCTGGTATCGCAGGCTCCACTCACAAAGCGCCCAGGCAGTGCTGGAAGAGCTTTGGCAGTCATACAAGTCATGGTTCGCTCTCCGGAAGAAAGGCGACAGCAAGGCCAACCCGCCCGGTTTTAGGCGGAAAACTGATCTCTCGGCTGTAACCTTCAAGCAACACGCCGTAAAGTGGAATCCGAGAACGTCCACGGCGCGTTTCAGCATCCCGAAAGACATCTACGGCAAGCAATTCCTCTATCTGAAGATACGCCTGCCAGAAGGCCTTCGCCTCACCGACGACAATATCCAGCTGGCCCGGCTGATCTACCACCACGGCGCTTGGTCGGCACATTTTGTATACAATATAACCCTCCCCGAACTGAAAGGATCCGGGGAGACCATGGCCATAGACCTTGGAATGAAGCATATTGCCGCTACCGCCTGTACGGATGGGGATACGTCCCTCTGGTCAGGCGGCGAGTTGGCTGCCCTTGAGAGGCACTTTGACAAGCAAAAATCAAAGACCACCAGGAGCACGTCCAATAAATCGCGTACTTTGAACCAGAAACGTTCTCGTCAGCGTACCCACCTGCTCCACAGTTTCACCAGATCTCTTGTCAGCGATGCAGACGCTCGCGGTGTCTCCACGATCATCGTGGGGGACCTTACGGACATCAGAGACGGCAAAAACTGGGGAGACAGTGGGAACCAGCAATTCCACACATGGCCATTCGATAAGGTCATCAGGATGCTCACTTACAAGGCCAGGCTTAAAGGCATCCGCGTTGTTAAGGAACCCGAGGACTACACGAGCCAGACATGCTGCATATGCGGCACAAAATGCAAATCCAATCGTGTCCATCGTGGCCTCTACGTCTGCAAGCAATGCGGTGCCGTGATCAATGCCGATGTGAATGGCGCAATCAACATCTTAAATAGGTATCTCCCGGGACAAATAGGTGTTTCCTGGAGTAGTGGCTGCTTGGCACAGCCTGCGGTCAACCGGTTTGCCTGGAGAAAAACCAGGCCGTCATTATTAGCTCATAAACCGGGGACGTGGCAAATGACCCTGCCGCATCCGCGAACAGGATCAGCAGCGGCTCTTAGCGAAGTAAGAGCCTGATTCGGGAATCCTCGGTCTTCAGGCCGGGGAGGATGTCAATCATCGAGCAGCTTATATCCAAGCTTCTCGATACTGTCCTTTGAAATCTTCTTCAGGTTATCCTCTGCGATCTTTGAAGAATCAAACCCGATCTCTATCTTCCCGTTTTGGACCTCTATCGATTCCACGCCCTCCATCCCTCCGATGAACCTGCGGAGCGCAAGAGAGCATTCCTCGCAGAATTGTCTCTGAACATTCAGGGATACTTTGCTCATGATTGCCCCCCTTTTCATTATTGTATATTATACTGCAGAATCTGTTCTTAGAAAACAGAACATTGTAGAGGGGAGAGATTTGTTCATTTTTTTATTGAATTTACTTTAGTACAATGTGTTTCAGGTCGTCTTATGGTTAAATAAGTCAAATGCTGATGAGCTCCTTACCATATTCAGCCTGCCCTCCGCCGGTTACCAGGGTGATGGCAAGCAGATGATGCTGTCATGCATCGATGCCAAAAACAGTGTGCGGAAGTCCCGACCAGGAAACAGCTCGACGAGCTCAAACAGTTGTACCACAGCCGGTGGCAGGGCGCCTGTGGAGGCGGGGCCACGCCGGCTGCCGGGCCAGGCATATGAACGGCGGCATGATGGGAAAATAGCGGCGACTGCCCCCGCTCTTCGCGGGGTATTTTTTTGTCAAGATGGTCCGGTTAGAGCAGCGTTGCCGCGAGTTCCGCGAGGTCGGAGCGTTCGCCCTTCACGAGCGTGATGTGTCCGGCGATGGGCTCTTCCTTGAACCGATCGACCACGAAGGTGAGGCCGTTGCTCGACGAGTCGATGTAGGGGTTGTCGATCTGGTAGGGGTCGCCGGTCAGCACGACCTTGGTCCCCTCGCCCGCGCGCGTGATGATGGTCTTGATCTCGTGGGGCGTGAGGTTCTGCGCCTCGTCCACGATGAGGTACTGGTTCGGCATGCTCCGGCCGCGGATATAGGTGAGCGGCTCGACCTCGATCATGCCGAGGTCGAAGAGGCTCTGGAGGTCCTTCTTGCCCTTGGCCCTGCCGGCAACTGCCGAGGCGCCCATCGAGGAAGTCGAGGTTGTCGCGGATCGGCTGCATCCAGGGCCTGAGCTTCTCCTCGATGTCGCCGGGCAGGAACCCGATGTCCTTGCCGAGCGGGAACACGGGGCGCGACACGACGAGCCGCTGGAACGCCCGCGCTCTCGATGGTCTTCTCCAGGCCCGCGGCAAGCGCCAGGAGCGTCTTGCCGGTGCCGGCCTTGCCCACGAGCGTCACGAGACGGATATCGTCGTTCAGGAGCAGATCGAGCGCGAACTGCTGCTGTTTGTTCTCGTGCCGTGATGCCCCACACGCCGTGCTTGGTGTTCGTGATCGGCACAAGGGACGTTCTTCTGCTGGCTGTACCGCGCCAGCGCCGTCTGCGACGGGTTGGCGCTGTTCTTGAGAGCACGAACTGGTTCGGGTATGGTTTCGGATCAGCGGGCTGGCAGTTCGCCCTTGGCATAGAATTCGTCGATCGCGCCCGGCCCGACGAGAAGTCTCGGCTCTCACCGGAATACAGTTCGTCGAGCGTGATCGTGTCCGATTCGTAGTCCTCGGCGCGTCAGCCCGAGCGCGTCGGCCTTGATGCGGAGGTTCGTGTCCTTGGTCACGAGGATCAACCGGCAGGTTGTCATGCTTCAGGTTCAGCGCCGTGGCGAGGATCCGGTTGTCCGCCTTGGTCGCGATGAGCTCGTTCGGCAGGCGCTCCGGCGACTGGTGGTTGAGTTCGACTCGCAGGTTCCCGCCGCCTTCGAGCGTTCACGCCCTGAGAAAGCTTTCCCTTTTGCCGATACTCGTCGAGGATCCGCGAGACCTGGCGGGCGTTCCTGCCGATTTCGTCGATCGCCCTTCTTGAACTTGTCCAGTTCCTCGATCACCACGATCGGGATCATCACATCGTTGTCCTCGAAGGAAAAGATCGCCCGCGGGTCGTGGAGCAGCACGTTGGTATCCAGCACAAATATTTTTTTCATCGTCCGCCCTTCTTTACCATGACGGTAAAATTGAAAATATCAGTTGTTTTTCTTCTCCACCTCTTAGGTAAGGTTGAGAAGTATATGCACCCTGAATGATTTATTACGAAATCCCCTTGATCCTTTATCCCTGCATTCTCTTCTATCTCCACACCCCAAAAGCCGGTGATCATGATAACCGGGATCTTGGGCTGCATACGTGAGACTGTCTCCAACAGGCAGATCCCGTCCATCTTTTTGAGGCGGACATCGGAGATAATCAGATTGTAATCACCTGAAACTTTAACAGTGCGTCTTCAGCGCTCTTCGCCTCTTCAACTGTATGCTCGTCATCCTCCGTTAGGAGTATTTTCACTCATCCTCCTGAGGGGAGGTCTTTAAGCGAGAGCACTCCCTCACGCAGCACAATCGGTTGACCGGTACTTACATCCACCACGGTCGAAGGCCGGCCGCCGGCGGTCCTGCCTCCGTCGAGGATCAGGTCAACCATGTCTCCCAGCGATGCCGCTGCCTCCTCTGCCGTCTGCGGGCTCGATTCTCCTGCGACATTTGCGCTCGTGCCCGTCAGCGCGATGCCCAGAAAATCGAGCAGGCTGCGGGTAAGCTTGTTCCCAGGGACTCTGAGCCCGATAGTGCCCGTTCCCGCAGTAAGCTCGCAGAGCACGTCCGCCCCGGCCTTGAATACGAGCGTGAGCGGCCCCGGCCAGAACGTCTTCATGAGATTCTCGGACGCAGGGTTGATCTCTGCCGTCCACATCTTGACATCGTCGGCTTTTGCTATCAGGATCAATATGGGTTGATCAGCCTTCCTGCCTTTGATCTCATAGAGCCTCTTCACCGCAACGGGATTTTTCGGATCAGCGCCGAGCCCATAAAAGGTATCTGTCGGATACGCGATCACCCCGCCACGGGATATCACGTTCCTGCAGCGAGAGAACGCAAACTGCGGATGCGCAGGGTCAATCTTGATTATCTCCGCGGCCATTTCTCACCAAAGCGGGGTTCAAAATGCGGAATTACCATGATCTCATTTAATGCTTCTTACTCCACATTCCGCACGTTCACTTGTTCCCCATCAGCACAATGTCCCCATTCTC
The DNA here is from genome assembly GCA_963705595.1 of Nitrospirota bacterium. Taxonomy (GTDB): domain Bacteria; phylum Nitrospirota; class UBA9217; order UBA9217; family UBA9217; genus DASPSR01. The sequence goes on from CAVPKD010000002.1 coordinate 423,167, forward strand.
TCTGTTGAGGACCCTGGCCACGACCGGGCATTTGACCTTAAAGAGGAAGAATGTCCGTGCGTCTTTCTCTTGCACAAGCGTTTCGAAATTGGCTTGTCCCTTGCTTATGATCAGATCAGCCGACCGGTATGCGTCCATGAACTTCTGAGAGCATGCCTCAAGCAGCGTACCGATGCCGTCATTGCCGTTGTCGATGACCACCGCACACTCTGTGAGCCCTGCGGCAGAGGCATCGTCAAGCGTGGCATCATTGATCACCGGAGAACCCTTGACCACAGCGGTCACGTCCTTGCCCCTGTCGCGCAGCGTCTCGATCAGGACACGGTCAAACACGATCTCTCCCGCGTTGTCGCAAAGAAAGAGGATACGCTGAGCGTTGGCTGCGGCCTGTACAAAATTATGGTAGTCGATTGAGGATAACGGCAGGAGAAATGATTCTGACAGGGAACGGTCCAGATCAAAGCTCTCGTAAATGCCGAAGTCGATCACATTGCCGGCTATAGCGATGCGCACGCCGCCTTCGAGACGGTCTGTCGTTTCAGCGGCCATCCTCCTCAGTCGCGGCAACCGTTCGAGCGCAATACGATTATAGGATTCCTTAACCTGTTTATACGGATCGACTCCGGTCTCCTTGCGCAGGATCCGGTGAATGAGCGTGGTGGTCCGCGCAGGAACCTCGTCTAAAGAAGCGCGCGCGATGATCTTCTCGGCCTTGCGGAGAATGCTGCGTCCGCGGTCGCCATTCACTCCTGCGTAATTCAACGTACGCGTTATCTGCCCGAAAAAGCAGGGCAGGCATTCAAGCTCGGTCTTCACAATGCCGGACCCTGCGCCGGGGCGGAGCCGCCTGGTTTCTTCTTCCACCGCCTCCGTCTGGACTTCTTCTTTGCCGGGGGGCCCTCGGCAGCAACCATCTCCCGGGGAGGAGCCACTGCTGCGGAAATCGCAACGAGCCGCTTAGCCTTTTCCTCCACGTCACGCTCCATCTCGACCTTAAAGACCTTGAGGCGATTGGCCACCTTCACGTCTCCTACGGCGATGATCTGTGCCGCGAACACTCCGGCGTTCTTTGCGCCGGCCTTGCCGAGCGACATAGTCGCAACCGGCACACCGCCGGGCATCTGTACCACGGACAGGAGCGCATCGATCCCCTTGAGCGGCGAAGAATCGATTGGCACGCCTATCACCGGCAGCGTTGTCTGCGATGCGACCACACCGGCGAGGTGCGCGGCCCAGCCCGCACCGGCGATGATTACCTTAAGGCCGCGCCGCTCTGCGCTCTGGCTGTATTCGTGCACCTTCTTCGGCGTACGGTGCGCCGATGCAATCGTCATCTCGTATTCAACGCCGAACTCCTGGAGCATGGCAGCAGCTTCCTGCATTACCGGCAGGTCCGAATCGCTTCCCATCAATATTCCCACGGCTGGTTTCCCCATGATGAACTCCCTTCATCAAAAAAAGATATTGAAAATTAAAGATTGTAAATTTGAAACTGCAAATGCTGATACATCGCCCTGTATTTCACGTTACAATTTCCAATTTGCGATTTTTAATGCTCTTAGGAACTTCAGCACCCTGTCTCGAGAGCCCGCGCACCGATATCCCGGCGGTAGTGAGCACCATCAAAAGATATCTCCCGCACGCCGGCATAGGCATTGTCGATGGCCGCGGCAACCACGGCCCCCAGACCAGTGACCCCGAGCACCCTACCGCCGTCGGTCACGATCTTGCTGTTCTTCAACGAAGTCCCCGAATGAAAGACCATAACATTCTTATGTTCTGCGGCTTTCTCGAGTCCCGTGATTTCCTTACCCTTCTCGTATTTTCCTGGATACCCGCCCGATGCCATGATCACGCACACCGCGGATTCCGGTTTCCACTTAATGTCTATCTTCGCAAGCTTCCCAGCGAGGATGGCCTCAATGATCTCGATAAGATCGGTGTCAAGCCGCGCCATGACCGGCTGCGTTTCGGGGTCTCCGAACCTCGCATTGAACTCGAGCACTTTTACTTCACTGTCATGGATCATGAGGCCAGCGTACAGTATGCCTTTGAACAGCCTTCCTTCCTTCTCCATGGCCTGCACCGTCGGGACCATGATCGTCTCCATGATTTTCCGCTCGAGCTTTTTGGTCACGATCGGCGCTGGGGAATAGGCGCCCATGCCGCCGGTGTTCGGGCCCTTGTCAGCGTCGAACACGCGTTTGTGGTCTTGCGACGACGCCATGGGTACCACGGTCTTGCCGTCGGTGAATGCCATGAACGACGCCTCTTCTCCCCTGAGGCATTCCTCGACAACCACGCGGTCCCCCGCTGTGCCGAAAGCCTTCTGAGACATGATCAAGTCCAGTGCTTTGAGAGCATCGTCCACGGTCTCGGCAACCACTACGCCCTTACCCGCGGCCAGCCCATCGGCCTTCACCACGATCGGCGCGCCCTTTTCTAAGCACGTACGCCTCGGCCGCAGCCTTATCGGTAAAGACCCCGTACTCCGCAGTGGGGATATGATACTTCTTCATGAGGTCTTTGGAAAACCGTTTGCTCGCCTCTATCTCCGCAGCATCCCCGCTGGGTCCGAAGATGCGCAGGCCCGCATTCGTGAACTCATTCACGATACCCATGGAGAGCGGGCCCTCTGGGCCCACGATGGTAAGGTCGACAGCCTTGGCCCTGGCAAACGACAGCAACGCGGGGATGTCCTCGGCCTTGATTGGCGCACATTCCGCTATCTGCGCAATGCCCGCATTGCCCGGCGCTGCGTAGATCTTGGTGACCTTCGGACTCTGCGCAACCTTCCAGACGAGCGCATGCTCTCTGCCACCACCGCCCACGACGAGTACCTTCATGCTTTACTCCTTTTGACCAAGACAACCATGTTGCCGTTATCGCGTTATATATCATGAACGAATCGGTTCGGTTACGACGAGCATGGTGCAAAACGCACGGCACAGCGTTATCTTCTACTCCCTACTCTCTACCCCTTGCTCTCTGCTGTCTGTCCAAAGCTGCATTCATGCTTCCTGTCCTGTATCCCTCGAGGTCGAGGCAGACATAGGTATACCCGAGTCCCTTCAGTGCCGCCGTGATCTTCTCAGCCGCTTCATTGGAGAGGAGCTGTCCAAAAGCCTCACGGTCAATCTCTATTCTCGCAATATCGCCGTGGTGACGCACACGCACCTGCCGGAGGCCGAGAACGCGCAGATGATCCTCGGCAGTCTTTACAGTCTCAATAATGTCTGGAGTGATCCTCGTGCCGTACGGAATACGGGAGGAGAGACAGGCGAGCGACGGTTTGTCCCACGAGGGGAGATTTAGAAATCGTGCGAGTTCGCGGACATCAGATTTGGACAGTCCTGTTTCCACGAGCGGGCTCCTGACAGAAAACTCCTCGGCGGCCTTTCTGCCTGGGCGGTAGTCATCGAGATCGTCGGTGTTCGAACCGTCGAGTATGCAAGAAATTCCTTCGGTCTCGGCAATCTTTTTCAGTTTTCCGTAAAGCTCTTTTTTGCAGAAATAGCACCGTTCCGAGGAATTCCGCGCAAATTCTTCTGACGCAAGTTCCTGTGTACGGAGTATCCGGTGCGTCACACCCAGTGTGCGGGCGAACTCCTTCGCTACTTCGAGTTCGCCGGGCGGATAGGTCTCTGAAACTGCAGTAACCGCTATCAGGCGAGGGCCCATGACCTCAGCTGCCGCCCTGAGCAAAAGAGAACTGTCCACGCCTCCGGAATAGGCGAGCACGGCACATTTCATATCCCGAAGCAGCGTTCTGAGATGGTCCCATTTTTGTTCTATCACCATCTGAGCGATAATAACACAGCACGAACGGGGGTGTCAATAAAGTACTTCTCAACCGTCCTGCTTCCACTTGTTCAAAACCCGGATAGCTACTATTTCCGTCCCTCTGGGACATTGTACCCCAGTTTAGCGGACAGCGCATTGCCGGACTCGAGAAGCAGGGAGATGATCCCGCTTTTTTCAAGCCGTTCATCGGTGAGCCGGCTTGCGGGAGCCACAATGCCTACAGCGGCGATCACGCTTTTCGGAGAAGTCCTTGACCGGCACGGCAATGCTCCGCACCTCCGGGTCGCATTCCTCGTTCTCGAGCGCATAGCCCCTCTCTGCAGTCTTTCTTCAGCTCCGCTGTCAGGGCATCACGCGTCTTGATGCTCTTTTCGGTGAGCGGCGGCAAGTTGATCTCCGGATACAGCCGTTCGATCTCGACAGGGAAACGTGGCAAGCTGCACCTTGCCCACGGCGGTGCAGTGGGCGGGAAGCATGGCGCCGATGCGCGAGATGGCTCGCACGGTCCTGTTCGTCTCCACGCTGTCCATGTAGATCACCTTGTTCCCGCGCAGGACGGCCACGACCGCCGTCTCTCCCGATGCAGCCATAAGGCTTTCGAGGATCGGGCCGCGCCTGCCGACGGCACTCGCGCTGCTCGATGAAGATCGATCCGATCTGGAGCGTCTTGGGGCCAAGCCGGTAGTTCTCCGTTGCCTTGTTCTGCTCGATGTAGCCGCGGTGCTCAAGCGTGGCAAGCAGCCTGAACACGTTGTTCTTGTGCAGCCCCAGCCTCTTCGAAAGCTCGGTCACGCCAAGTTCGTCTTCGGTCTTGGTGAACGATTCCAGGATGTCGAGCGCATGGGAAACTGACTGGATCGTGTAGTTGACTTTTTCCCTCTTCATCAAAACACCTCCGTGAAAACCCCGCCATTCAGGACGGGGATGAATCGGAACATTCTGTTCTTAATTAATTTAGTTGCTATAATTCTTCAGCCTCGATATATTTAAAGATGTGAAGCTTACTGCTCAAATCAAGCTTTTGCCGGACAAATCACAGGCAGAAGCGCTCCTCGTAACCCTGCGTGCCGCCAACGACGCTTGCAACTTCGTGAGCCAGGCAGCATGGCAGGGAAAAACCCTTAGGCAGTTTGACCTGCACCACCTGTGTTATAGGGATGTCCGCTCGAAGTTCAACCTCTCCGCGCAAGTGGCCGTCCGCGTGATCTCCAAGGTCGCCGATTCATACAAGCTGGACCGGAAGACAGAACGCAAATTCAAAAGCACAGGATCGATTGCCTATGACGACCGGATCATGTCCTGGCGCATTTCTGAATCAAGGATATCTATCTGGACTACATCCGGCCGTATCCGGATACCCTTCATTTGCGGAGACCGTCAGCGGGACCTTTTGCTTTCCCGCAAGGGAGAAACAGACCTTATTTTTCGGAAGGGAAAGTTTTATCTTTCCGCGACCTGTGAGGTTAAATCTCCTGATAAAACTGATACAATCGATGTTCTCGGCATAGACCTTGGCATCAAGATCATCGCCGTGGACTCCGATGGCACGGTTCACTCTTCCGGTAAAGTCAACAATGTCCGCCACCGCCACCGGAGGCTCCGGACGAAACTTCAGGAAAAAGGTACACGGTCGGCGAAGCGAAAGCTCAAAAAGCTTTCCGGCAGGGAATCCCGGTTTGCTAGGGATGTGAACCACTGTATCAGCAAGGTGATAGTGGCGAAGGCGAAAGGCACGAAACGTGCGGTTGCCCTTGAGGATCTGACGGGCATCCGCATGCGGATCACGGTTCCTCGTCTCCGGCGCGCCGCTCTCTCTTCCTGGTCTTTAAACCAGCTACGGTCGTTTATCTCCTACAAAGCAGAGCGGGAAGGTATTCCCGCAGTTCTTGTAGACCCGCGGAACACGTCCCGCACGTGCCCGGAATGCGGCACTATTGATAAACGGAACCGGCAAAGCCAACGTCTTTTCTCCTGTGTGTCGTGCGGGTTCGCCGGGCTGGCCGACCACATCGCGGCGGAGAACATCCGCCGGGCTGCAGTCAATCAGCCGATCGTAGCGCGTGTTGATGCCGAAGCCGCCACTCTCAAAGCGGAACTGAAGCGGAGCGCAGCTACAAGTCCCGCGTTTTAGCGCGGGGTAATTGACACAATGACTCTCCTGCCTGCAGCATTTCTTTGCTCCGTTAGAGAAAGCTGCGGCCTCTTGAGAGAACTTTGTTCTCTAGCGGAGTTTACTTAAACGCGCCGGGCTGATCACCCTTTTTCACCGGGTAGCCCTTCATCAACCAGTCAGGGATGCCTGCCTGATAAACCAAGAGGTAGGTATACCCCATTTCAAGGGCCGCACCTGCGGCCATGCTGCTCAGTTTTCAGCCGGTTCCTCTGCAATAAAAGATTATCGATGTCGTTTTATCCTTGGGGAGGCGCGCCGCCTCAAATTTCATCCGCTCCGCCGGAATATTAATTGCACCTGGAATGTGACCTGCCTGATACTCATCGGGCAGTCTTGAATCAATGAGGACGACAGCTCGCTTTCCCTCCATCCATGCCTTCACCTCTTCAGCACTTACATTCGGAAACTGCGCCATGGCAGGCGAGGAGGAAAGGAGCATGAATCCGAATAAAAACCATAGGAATACCCTTGTTCTGAGCATAATAAAAACTCCTTTCATTTTAAAACAGTTGTTTAATATTATGTTTCTGGGAGATTTTTGTCAAGAAAAAACAAGTTTCCAACATCATGACGACTAAACCTCCTTTGATACTTGCATTCGCTAACGGTTACAAATGATGACTTACATCATTATCGCCTGAGTCATAAGATGCGCCGCCAACAGTAGCCGGCTGCTTTCTTCAAATGGGAGCAAATTGAGGAAACAAAAAAGATGAGGATATGATGGAGGTGAGAAATTGAATCTACTACATCAGCAAACCATTGAATAGAGACTTATACAATCCCCAGACGCCGAAGGCAATGAACACCGTTGCAGCAAACCCTCTGATCTGTTTTTCCGGTATTTTCTTGTGCAGCACCATGCCGAGGATGATCCCGCCAGCATCGGCAACGAGCATCCCACCTACGGTCCCGAGCCATACGGGAATAACGGTATTGAATTCAGCGGCAAGCGCCACAGTAGCGAGCTGCGTCTTGTCTCCCATTTCTGCGACAAAAAAAGCGACCGTAACCGTCCAGAAGGGGCTGAAGTTGAACCTCTTGTCCTCGTCGTGCAATTCGTCGCCCCGCAGGGTCCACAGGCCAAAGAGAATGAATGATGCCGCTGCGGCGATCTTGACATACACAAGCGGAACAATGTTAGGGAGATAATTACCAACTCCGACGGCAAAAAGATGATTCGCCGCGGTCGCTGCAAGCACGCCCCACATCACCGTCTGCCAGCGAAACCTCGTGGCAAAGGCCATCGCGAGAAGCTGGGTTTTATCTCCCATCTCGGCCAGGACAATAATTGTCAACGACGTCAGAAATGCCGTCACTTGAGCAAGTCTTTCTGCTTCTTTATGAGCGCCTTGATCCCTTTCTCTCCCAGAGCAAGAAGTCTGTTCAGTTCCTGTTTCGAGAACGGTTCGCCCTCGGCCGTACCCTGCACCTCCACGATCTTGCCCTTACCGGTCATCACCAGGTTCATGTCCACTTCCGCAGCTGAATCTTCGACATAGCAAAGATCGAGCATCGGCTTGCCATCAACGATCCCGACGCTCACTGCGGCGAGGTAGTCCGTGACCGGAACAGTTTCGATAAGCGTCTGTTTATAAATAAACCGCAGCGCATCAACGAGGGCGATGTACGCACCGGTGATCGAGGCCGTACGCGTGCCGCCGTCGGCCTGGACAACGTCGCAGTCGATGAGCACCGTGCGCTCGCCCAGTGCGTCCATATCTACGACGGAACGAAGTGACCTGCCGATGAGCCGCTGGATTTCGTGCGTGCGTCCGCCCACCTTGTTTCGCTCGCGCGTGATGCGCTGAGCCGAGGAGCGCGGTAGCATGGCATACTCTGCGGTGACCCAGCCGGTGCCTTTGCCCCTGAGGAAAGGAGGCACGGAGTTTTCAACCGTTGCCGTGCAGATAACCTTCGTGTCGCCCATCTCGATGAGCACAGAGCCTTCTGCTGCTTTGATATAATTTCTCGTGATTTTCAGTTTGCGGAGTTCGTCCGCCCTCCTGCCGTCAACGCGCATCAAAACCTCCCCAAAATATTCATAGCCACGGCGACACTGGGACACGGAGAAATCCTGAAGAGAAGAAAATAAGTTTTTTCCGTGACTCGGTGCTTTGTGGTGAAGAATTAATATTGAAAATATTTGGTCTTGCTCTTCCCCACTGGCCTCGCGGTTTTCAACATGTTATCCACAAGCTGTTTGGCTTTTTCCACAGCCTTTTCCACAGGATATCCCTGAGCTATGAACACGGCGATGGCCGAGGAAAGCACGCACCCGGTGCCGTGAAACTCGCCTTTCCGCCGAACTGTGGAAAAACTGAGCACCGTTTTACCGCCATACAATGTGTCCGTTGCTGGACCACTCCTGTGTCCGCCCTTGATGAGAACGTACGACGGACCCCAGTCGAGGATGGTACCGGCGGCGAAGTCCATATCCCGTTCGTTTCTGATGGGCAGACCGGTAATAATTTCTGCCTCGGGGATATTGGGAGTAACGATGAGCGCGCGCGGGAAAAGATTCTTTTTGAGGGATGGCACGGCTCTAGGCTGGAGCAGCATCTTTCCTGAACTCGACCGGAGCACGGGATCGATCACGAGATTTTTGATCCTGAATTTATTTACAGCGCCGGCAACGGCATCAACATTCTGTCTGGTAAGAAGCATACCCGTCTTGATCGCGTCAGGTTTGATATCCGATAGCAACGCATCAAGCTGTTTGGAAAGCATGCGAGATGGTACCGGCTCAACTCCGGATACACCCCGGCTGTTCTGCACCGTGAGCGCTGCGGGCACTGCCATCCCGAAAGCCCCGAGCGCCTGGAAGGTCTTGAGGTCTATCTGGATCCCGGCACCGGATGAAGGGTCAGAGCCGGCTATGGAGAGGACTTTGATCATTGGGCCGCAAATTGACACGAATGTGCAGAAATTGTTATGACGTTGGAGCGTCGGGTCCTGCTTACTCAGTGCTGGGACATGTTTCGCGGGAATGATGGTTTCTTATTTCTTACCCTGACCCCTGTCCCTCATTATTCTAGCTTCAAATGAATTAACTCCAGCGGATCAACGCGCGCGCCTTGCATGCGTACGCCCCAGTGCAGGTGCGCTCCGGTAGCACGGCCTGTGGAACCCACGAGAGCGATCACGTCGCCCTTTTTCACCTGTTGGCCTGGCGTGACGAGTATTTTGGAGAGGTGAAAAAACATTGTATAGATGCCTTGCCCATGGTCAAGGATCAAGGATTTGCCCGAAAAAAACTGCTCGTCAATCAGGACGGCGACACCATTGTTCGGCGCATGCACTGCATCACCCTCTTCAGCCTCCACGTCTATACCGCTGTGGGGGTTTTTGGGAATCTTATTAATGACCCTGCGCACTCCAAACTTGGTCACGATTTCACCTTCCCGGGGATTGATAAAATCACCGTCCCACATGCGTTCTGTCTCGTTCGGCCATATCGCTGCCATTTTGAGTTGCTCGCGTTCCGCCCGCGCCTCATTCTCCGGAGAGAGTTCGACCATGTCCTTCGGGAGCGTGAGCCTCTGCACGGGATACGCTTTTTTGATCACCGTCACGACGCGGGAGAGAACGGTTCCATTCACGGAGACGTTAAGATTGTACTTTCCCGGTTCTGTAAAGAGATCGATGCCAAGCACTGCCTTCAAAGAATCTTTGGAAGGATTGAAATAGATTTTCTTGTCCCCGAATTTTCCTTCCACGGGAGCGTAAGCGCCCTTCACGGTCACGATCATGATATCTCCCGGGCCAGGCGAATTCGGCTCAAGCATGATCTCGGGCTGCCGGGCCGTCTCGGCAAAAACACTAAAAGGCAGACAGAGCATGATGTAAAATAAAATCGACTTAACAGGACTCATCGATTTGTGTTCGGTGCCGCACTCCGCACTCCGCATTCCTCACTTCCCTCCTTACGCCTTTCGCCTCACGTCGTTCTTGAGATACGCGCTCACGCCCTTCATGGAGCAGAACTCGCCGCACATGGTGCAGACGTCGGACTCCTTTGGCAGGCTTGATTCGCGCAGCTTACGCGCCCGTGTCGGGATTGATCGAGAGCTCGATCTGGCCCTTCCAGTCGAGCGCCTTGCGCCGCCGCGCCATCTCTCTGTCCCATTCCATCGCGCCCTTGACGCCCTTGGCGATGTCCGCTGCATGCGCCGCGATGCGCGAGGCGATCACGCCCTCGCGCACGTCTTCGAGATCGGGCAGTCGAAGATGCTCGGACGGCGTGACGTAGCACAGGAAGTCCGCACCCGCCGCCCCGGCAATGGCACCGCCGATGGCCGAGGTGATGTGATCGTACCCCGGCGCCACGTCGGTCACGAGCGGTCCGAGCACGTAGAACGGCGCGCCCTTGCAGAGTTCCTTCTGGATCTTGATGTTCGTCTCGACCTGGTTGATCGGCACATGCCCCGGCCCTTCGATCATCACCTGCACGCCCGCCTCGATGCGCCATGGTCGCGCAGTTCGCCGAGGGTGATCAGTTCTTCGATCTGCGCCCGGTCCGTGGCATCGGCAAGGCAGCCCGGCCGCATGCCGTCGCCGAGCGAAAGCGTCATGTCGTACTTCTTGCGATCTCAATGAGCCGGTCGTACTGCGTGTAGAGCGGGTTCTCTGTCTTCATTATGGATGATCCATTCGAGATGGAACGCGCCGCCGCGGCTCACCACGTCCATGATCCTGCCCTGGCGCTTGAGCCGCTCCACGCTCGACATGGTCACGCCGCAGTGCACGGTCACGAAGTCCACGCCCTCTTCGGCCTGCTCCTCGATCACGCGGAAAAGCAGTCTCCGGGTCCATCTGGACGATGGAGCTGCCCTGCTCCACGGTCTCGACCGCGGCCTGATAGATCGGCACCGTGCCGATGGCGACTGTTGAGTGTTTGAGGATCTCCTTGCGGATCTCGATGATCGGCCCGCCGGTCGAGAGGTCCATGACCGCGTCAGCACCGGCGGCAACGGCCGACCTTGAGCTTCTCGATCTCATCATCGATGGACATCCGGTCCTTGGATGTGCCGATGTTCGCATTGATCTTGGTCCGCAGTCCCTTGCCGATGCCGAGCGGTGTGATCGACGTATGCCGGTGTTTCTCGTGATGACGATGGTGCCCTTGGCTACCCCTTCGATGATATGGTCCAGGCTCACACCCTCGGCCCGGGCCACAGCCTCCATCTCGGGAGTGATATTCCCTTTTCGTGCTTCAAGAATCTGTGTCATAATACACCTCGTGATAGCGACAAGCGACGAGAGGTTACTCTTTCGTCTCTTCTTTCACTGCTTCACTAATTCGCCGATTTATAAGCTCTGCAGCCCTCTGGATATCATCGGCAGCAAAGATCGCCGAGATCATCGCAATGCCGTCTGCCTCTGCCTGTATGACTTGCGTTATATTCCCAGCGTTTTTATGCCACCAAGGCCAAAAACCGGATATCCGAATATGCTTCTTGACGATCCCGATTGACTCAACTCCCACCGGCTCGCCATATTGCATCTTGGATGGCGTCACGAAGATCGGGCCAAAGGTGATGAAATCGGCGCCTGCCTCCTCAGCGTTCACCGCTTCTTCGAGAGTATGGGTGGATACCCCGATGAGCATCTTCTTGCCGACGATCTTTCTCACTGCCTCCGAAGGCATACTCTGATGGCCGAGCTGTACGCCGTCCGCTTCTACGGCGACTGCCACGTCAACACGATCGTTAATGAATAGCTTTGCGTTGGACTCCCGTGTTATCCTTCTGAGTTCCCGGGCGATAGCAAGAAGCTCCCGCACCGGCAAGTCCTTTTCCCGAACCTGGACCGCCCGCACACCGCCTCTGAGAGCCAGCCGGACGGCAGCAGGAAGCGGCATCTTCGTACTGCTTCCGGTCGGTGATCAGGTAGAGTTTGAAGTCAACTGCCAATGAAACCCTCCAAGGACACATCGGGCATAGAGCAGAGTACAGTCTGCTTTTCTCCTCTCAGTTCCCGATCATGCCATCCAGCGGGCTGCTGGCCGTAGCGTAGAGTTTTTTCGGGATTCTGCCAGCCTTGTACGCAAGCCTGCCGGCGAGCACGCCGTACTTCATGGCCTCGGCCATGGCGATCGGGTCCTTTGCCCCGGCGATCGCCGTGTTCAGGAGCACCGCGTCGCAGCCCAGTTCCATGGCAAGCGCGACGTCCGATGCCGTACCCACACCCGCGTCAACATGACCGGGACCTTCACGGTCTCCATGATGATCCTGATATTGTACGGGTTCCTGATGCCGAGGCCGGAGCCGATGGGCGCTGCAAGCGGCATGATCGCTGGACAGCCGATGTCCACAAGCTTCTTGGCCATGATCGGGTCGTCGCTCACATAGGGAAGCACGATCAGTCCTTCTTTCACCAGCACCTTCGCGGCTTCGAGCGTCGCCTCGTTGTCCGGGAACAGGGTCTTGTCGTCGCCGATCACTTCGAGCTTCACGAGCTTCGTGATCCCCGCCTCTGCCGCCAGCATGGCCGTGCGGATCGCGTCCTTGGCCGTGTAACAGCCTGCAGTGTTCGGGAGGATCTTGTACTTCTTCGGATCGATATAATCGAGCAGGTTCTCCTTGCTCCTGTCGATGATGTTCACGCGCCGCACCGACACCGTTACCACGTCCGTGCCCGAGGCCTCGATAGCCTTCTTCGTCTCTGCAAAGTCCTTGTACTTCCCGGTCCCGACCCAGAGCCGGGACCTGAACTCAATACCTGCAATGACCAGTTTATCGTCAGTCATATTCAATATCACTCCTCAGCTTTTCATATTGGATCTTGAGTGTGTGTCAAGATCCTCCCTGCATGAAGCTTACTACTTCGAGGTTGTCATCCTCTTGTATGGCGGTCGTGCCGAATTTGTCCTTTTTTACTATTTCAAGGTTCAGCTCAACAGCCACGCGTTCCTGCTGAACTTTCAGAAACTCGAGCAAACCGAGGACTGTTATCCCATCGGGCACTGTCTTTTTCTCTCCGTTGAACGTGATCATCATACGCCATGCTCCCGATGTCATGGCGAGCAAAGCGATGCAATCTCTTTTTTCATGAAAAGAGAGACCCGGGATTGCTTCGTCGCTAACAGGCATCTCGCAATGACAGCGAAATAAATTTATTCTCTAAACAAAAAGCCGTATCCGGGAGGATACGGCTTGAGAAGGGCTATATGATACTGTGAAAATTCGCCTTCCCTACGCCGGCACTACCCGGATCAGGTTCTAAGGGTCGCCCTCCAAATAGAGGACTCTCAGCCGATTGGCTCCCCCAGCTCTATATGATCTCCACAATACAGCACAGGCAGGTCAAAGTCAACGGTTTTCTGGTCGTGCTTACCCGTTCAGAAGCTTGATCACGGCCATGCCGTCATCGTAGTAATCGATGATATTGAGCGCGCCGAAGGACTGGTCGATCCTGAACAGGTTCATGAGATCGAGGCCGAGTGCATCGGCGATGATGACCCTGTTTACGCCTCCGTGCAGTAGCATCGCGATCTCCTGGTCGGGATGCGAGCTGACCAACTTTTTGTGCACCGGTAGGATCCGTTCCCGGACATCCAGCAGGCATTCGCCGTCAGGTGGCCGGTAGTTGAGGAGGTCAGCCCTCCACGCAGTATACTCCCCGGGAAAGCGCTCCTTGATCTCCTCGGCCGTAAGCCCCTCCCATTTGCCGACGCTTCGTTCCCGGAGGTCACGCAGGGGGGTGTAAGTGAGGTTGAGGCTCCGAGAAATGATCTCTGCTCCCTTAGCTGAGCGAATAAGGTCGCTGGAATATACTGCCGCAATGTTCTTCCCAGCGAGCATTCCGGCAAGCCGCTCCATCTGTTCTCTGCCAATCTCGGTGATATCGATATCGATATGGCCGTTGTACCTTTTCTCTCCGCCGTTCCGAACTTCGCCGTGGCGCATGAGATACACTCTCGTAAACATCCTTTAACTCCGGCTTGACAGAATGACGAAAAGCAAAAGCGTCAGTGCCTCGTTTAACTCACTCACTGCTCCAATCGCATCACCGGTCACGCCGCCGAGCTTGCGCACCAGATACCATCGGCAGACAAGGGTGAAGAGCGCGACGCTGGCTATGAGAATTGCTGCCCATATGCCGCTCACGAATATCGCCAGTCCCAGCGCCACGGCCGACGTAGCAATCATTCCGCTACCTCGCAGATGTCCGACGAAGGCACTGCCTATTCCCTGTTCACGGCCATAGTTCGCCCTAAAAACCATGAGAATCTGGGACCAGCGGCCCAGCATCGGCGCGGTAAGCAGTGCTGAAGCTTTATCATTGTCGAATAGATTATTGAAACAGAGATATTTTACGAGCAGGAGGAGCACGATGCCGAGCGCACCAGCGGTGCCGAGCCGACTGTCCTTCATGATCTCGAGCCTGGACATTCTGTCATGCCCGCCCATGATGCCGTCGAGCGTATCGGCCAGTCCGTCGATATGGAGGGCCCGCGTGATAAGCACAAGCAAGATGAGCAGAAGGGCATTTGCTATGGTAGGGGGCACTGTCCATGCAAGAGCTTTGTCCGAATAGTTCAGTATCACGCCGATCAGGAAGCCGACCATGGGGAAGTAGACCACGGATTTCGCCAGGTCACCCTCGGTGACTTCATGCTTCCGGCTTACGGTAAAGATCGTAAGAAACTCCACTGCATTGATGAAGTTTTTGATCATCGTTTGCCTCTCATCTTTTTTTATCGCCCCACGTCATTACTTTTTTATATTCATACCTTCACTTCTTCATCCCTCTTCCCAGCAACGCCGGCATCGGCGAATGTCGCCATCTCTGTAAGGATTCTCACGCCGGCCTCAACAAGCGATATGCCCAGGGCCGCACCCGTGCCTTCACCGAGCCTGAGGTTCAGGTCAAGCAGCGGAATCTGCTCCAGATGTTCGAGCATCTTCCTGTGCCCGATCTCTACCGACTGGTGCGCCGCAATAATGTACCCTTTGACCAGAGGGTTCATTTCTGCGGCAATGAGCGCACCGGCTGTCGAAATGAAACCATCCACGATTACAGGGATCTTGTACAATGCCGCACCGATCACAAGACCTGCGATGCCCGCAATCTCGAACCCACCGACTTTCGCAAGCACGTCGAGGGCGTCCTTGGGATCGGGCCTGTTCACCGAGATCGCCTTTTTAATGACCGCCACCTTGTTCCGAAGCGAGCGGTCGTCAATGCCGGTGCCGCGACCCGTTACTTTTTCCGGATCCGTGCCGGTAATGACGGATACGATGGCAGAGGACGGCGTTGTGTTCCCGATGCCCATGTCCCCTGTACCGAGGATATCGAGGCAGTCGCGGTATTTTTCGACCAGTTCAATGCCGGCGAGTATTGCGCGCTCCGCCTCGTCGCGCGTCATGGCCGGGCCCTTGGTCATGTTCCGCGTGCCGCGGCCGATTTTTCTGATCTCCAGCCCCTCAGTAGGCTCAAACTCATGGTCGACGCCCATATCCACCACGATCACCCGTGCGCCAACATGTTTGGCAAGCACGTTCACCCCTGCACCACCGCGAAGGAAGTTATAGACCATCTGCGGTGTGACGTCTTTGGGGAAAGCGCTCACGCCCTCTTCGGTCACCCCGTGGTCTCCGGCAAAGGTGAAGATGATCTTGTTCTTGATGCAGGGCTTGTTCTTGCCCGTGATGAGACAATACTTCTTCGCCAGCTCCTCGAGCCGACCGAGGCTCCCCTGCGGCTTCGTCAGGTTGTCGAGCTGCGCCTGAATAGCGTTTGTACGTGATGTATCAACGGGCTGAATCCTTTTCAATACTTCCTGCAGTTTTCCCACCTTCTTTACCCCCGTCATATTTTCATTTCAAGTTTGATCCACTCTTCCCGAGGAAATCTGCGTTCGGTTGTACTTTCCCACCTATTAACAGAAATGCCTTTTGTCCTGCGTCCTCACCATAACGCGATAGAACTACTTGATCTTCATCGGTATCCCCGCTGCAGTAAAATAAACTTCGTCCGCAGCCTGCGCCATTTTCTGGTTCAACATACCGGCGAAATCCCGAAACCTCCGAGCAAGCGGATTGTCCGGCACGATTCCGAGGCCGACTTCGTTCGACACGATGATGAGGAGCCGTCGAAGCTTTTGATCGCTGCAACCAGCACATCGGAGCGGGAATTGACCGCATCGTCCCCATTGGTATGGGCCATGACGTTGCTCAACCAGAGCGTGAGACAGTCAAGCAGGACTATCTGGTAACGTTCGTTCAGTTTTGCGAGCAGGTCCGCAATGGCAAGCGGTTCTTCATAGGTGTCCCATGCGGTGCCGCGGCGCTCCCGGTGGTGTTGGATTCTCGCCGCCATTTCCGGATCAAGCGCCTGTGCCGTGGCGATATATGCTCGCTTCCCCGTCATGCCGTTCGCCAGACTCTCAGCGAAAGCCGATTTTCCTGACCGGGCCCCGCCGGTGATGAAGTATATCTTTTTTATCATTCTCCTTATATTTCCCTTGCCCCTGTTTTACTGCTTCATGAACACAACGTTAGCAAAGTAGCTCTCGGCCGAGGTTTCGGTATGCTGTGAATTAATCTGGAGCCTCACACCGGCTACCTCCGCGGGTTCATCCCCGAACATTTTCTTATAATCGTCGTACACGTTCCGAACCTCGGTGAACCATTTTCCCGTATCCGCAGTACCCGAACGAACGACTACTGTCTTTATGGACATAGGCCACGGTGCTGCAGCGTATCCCATGGTCCCCTGCGGCGCGGTTGTGTCCCAGATATAGACGATCGCCTTGGTCTTTGAGAACGCAAGGAAAAGCTGGGCCGCCTAGTCGTCGGTCTTCGATTTTCTGAAATCGCCTCCCACTGGAAGCTTCGTTACCTTCCATTTCCAGGTGAGCACCGGGAACTGCTTGAGGTCCACCCTCACCTCTTTCTGAAGGGAGAAGGACGTAACAGCGCTCCTGAAGCGGACCGCATTCAGATCTCCGTCCTTGACCACGGCAAAATCCGCCTTACCGGATTTTTCCTTGAGCTGCCATCCCTGCGGGACGCCCTTTTCGTTTACGCCAGTGGTAAAATCCGCAATTACAAGACGGTCTTCCGCCGCTCCTGCCGCGGAAGACAGGAATAGGAAGGATGCCACCAGCGCATTCAAAACAATCCTCGTTTTCATTATGTCTCCTTCAGACAAAAAAACCCCACCTGGGCTTATCAGGCAGGGGTTGGTTTTCATCGTAGCTTAAAATAAATTTAGCGGGCGATGGGTCTCGAACCCCCTAAACCCGCAGCCGAGAATGATAATAATCAAAGTGATAGTACTTGTCAAGACGTTAATTCTTGGTGCACAAACAGGTTCTTGTTTAAACCTCTCCAGCGAGCCGATCCGGTTAATCGCAAGATGAACGGGTATTGACGGATGTCATTAAATCAATTACTGAGAGTTTTTCTTGCTGCATATAAGTCTATGAAATGGTGGACGCATCACGAATTGCATAGGTTTTACGACATTAAGACTTTGTATGAAAATAAAAAGTCGAAAAGATATTGACAGTGCAGTAAGGTGTGGTACTATCTGCAATAGTATTTAATGATATAAAAACAAATAAGAGTTCTGTTGGCAGGTAATCCAGTTTTTTGACTGAAAATGGACACATTTTTATTCCACGATAAATAAATTCTTGAAGTCGACAGCCGGTAACCATTACGAGGAATAGCGAATTACAAACCATAGTTTGCTAAAATTACTAAAAGCTTATGATGGACCGGCTTTAATGAGGAAGAAGGTCATGCGAAGAGGAACTAAAATGAATCACAGCGTGTGTTGGGGAGGATATATTTAGTCTGGCCATGAAACTTTCTGTTATCATACCGTGTTTTAATGAACTAAAGACCATAGACACCGTTGTTGATGCGGTCAGAAATTCTCCTTATGACAATAAGGAGATCATCATTGTTGATGATTTTTCGACTGATGGAACAAGAGAAAAAATAAGAAATGAAATAGAGAGAAAGGTCGATAAAGTAATTTACCATGAGAGTAACAGGGGTAAAGGAGCTGCTATAAGGCATGGCATCAAAGAAGCTACGGGAGATATTGTCATCATACAAGATGCCGATCTTGAGTATGACCCCAATGAGTATCCAATAGTGATCGGCCCGATTCTGGATAATAAGGCAGATGTAGTATTCGGTTCACGATTTATCAGCAATAGGCCGCATAGAGTGTTGTATTTCTGGCACAGCGTAGGAAATGGCATCTTAACATTCCTCTCAAATATGTTTACCAATCTGAACCTGTCCGACATGGAAACCTGTTATAAGGCATTTAAAAGAGAAGTTATACAGTCCATCAATATCGAAGAGAACAGGTTTGGCTTTGAGCCTGAGATAACCGCGAAAATTGCCAAACTGAGATGCAGGATCTACGAGGTGGGAATTTCTTATTATGGAAGGACTTATGAAGAGGGCAAGAAAATCGGCTGGAAAGATGGTTTCCGGGCTTTCTATTGTATTATCAAATACAACCTGTTTCGTTGAAGGAATTTAGGCCATTTAAAATTTACTTTTGCTATTGTTTTGGTCTTCTATTTTTTTCACACCGTAAACTTTTCAAGAAGCGCAATCATATAATGTGGCATGTCTGCAGGGTTTAAGAATGACAAAGCGCTTAATTTTATATTGAAAGGATTTATGGAAGTTCGTCGAAAGCAATTTCAGGAAATAGTCGTACGAGTAAGGAAGCTGTATGAATATGAACTTGTTACGCAATAAATTTTTCGTCTTTACGCTTATCAGCGTGGCTGGTTTGCTGGCATACTCTAATACGTTTTCCGTGCCATTCCAATTTGATGATGACGGTTATATTGTCAACAACCCGATAATCAGGAGCTTTCATTATTTTCTTCATCCATCAGAAGTCATTACGCTTAATCAGCAATCTCCCACCGCCTTCCCCGTCGGTTTACGCTATGCATTCCTGACCCGCTTCTTGGGCTATTTCTCCCTTGCTATGAATTACCATCTGCACGGGCTTGACGTAGCGGGTTATCATATCGTCAACCTGCTGCTTCATATCATCAACGGCTTTCTGGTATATCTGATACTCATAAACACCTTCAGAACCGCTTTATTTTCAAATCGAGCAGCTGAAAGCGGTTCAAACTCCCACGAGGTGATTGCGTTGCTCTCGTCGTTGCTTTTTGTCTGTCATCCGATTCAGACTCATGCAGTTACCTATATCACCTCACGGTTTGTTTTGCTTGCCACCTTCTTCTTTCTGCTTTCTCTTTTCCTATACATATCGTCCAAGATGTCAACCACTGATGGCAAACGCCATGTTCTCTATGCGGCCGCCCTCGTTTCAGCGTCTGCAGCGATGGTAACGAAAGAGTTCACCTTCACTCTGCCGCTAATCATAATGCTGTATGATCTGGTCTTTTTGTCACGCAGCACTCCTGAGCGTATCAAAACACTCGCCCCTTTTTCCCTGACCCTGTTCATCATCCCGACGCTCGTTTTTATACAGCAGGGCAAACTTCAATCCCTCGACAGTACCATGCGGGTCATCACCGCCGCGGATGTGTCACAGATATCTCGAAGCGATTACCTTCTTACCCAATTCAGGGTCATCATAACCTATATACGGCTTTTGTTTTTCCCCGTTAACCAGAGCATTGATCATTATGTTCCCGTGTATCATTCCCTATTTCAACTGTTGGTTTTTGCATCGTTCACCGTGCTGCTGGCATTGATTTCAACGGCTGTGTATCTCTGTTTTGTTTCCAATAAGGCCAATAAATATCCTGAACTCAAGGTGCTGTCATTCGGAATTCTCTGGTTCTTTATCACCCTTTCCGTCGAATCGAGCATTATTCCCCTTGGAGAGCTCATTGCCGAATACAGGGTATATCTCCCGTCTATCGGTATGATTGTGGCGTTTGTTTCCCTCGCCGTCTTTGTCGCTGAACGATTTCCTGAATCCAAGAAACCGAACAAGGCGGTGATTGCTGTTTTCTGTGCATTGGCTTTAATGATCCTTCTCGTCACGACCTATGTGCGGAATGCGGTCTGGAAAGACGAGATCACGCTATGGGAAAATGCGGTCAAGACCAGCCCCACGTTGGTGCGACCCCACCAGAACCTGGGGACCTATTACAGCTTGAGGGGACGTTTGGAGGATGCGCGGAACGAATTGGTGACGGCGTTAAAACTGGATCCCAATAACTACAAACTCCACAACAACCTTGGCATTGTGTTTAAAAAGCTGGGAGATTATGACCGCGCAATTCGAGAATTTCAAATCGTAATGGCGATCATGCCGTCTGATGCCATGGTGCACTATAACCTTGGGAATGTGTATCTGGAACAGGGCCATTTACAGGAGGCAATACAAGAATATAAGACTAATCTAGAGGTCGTTCCCGACTATGATGATGCTCACCTTAACCTGGGAATCGCATATGAAAGAAACGGGCAACTCAGTGAGGCCATCAGGGAGTTCACGACAGCGATTGCCCTCAATCCCCGGAATGAAAGTGCCAAAAGCAATCTAGCGAGCTGCACCAGAAAAATAGGAACAGCCGGGAACAAGTGACGATGTGGCGGTTGTTTTGCCCCTGCGGGGTGAAAGTGCTCACGCGGGTTTTGAAATTGACTCGGTGAATATCGGTGGGGAAATGGAGCGGGCGACGGGTCTCGAACCCCGTAAACCAATAGCCGAGGATGATAATAATCAAAGTGATAGCACTTGTCAAGACGTTAATTTTCAGGTCTTTCCACAAAATTTCTTCATTCCAGCAGGACAAATTAAAACAGAATATGATCGGTTAATTTCAGCAGCTCTTGCTGCAGGCCGATCTTCTGCCAGATGAGAAGCCGGTAGAGCCCGCCAGCGATGGCGTACTATCTGAAGTCCGGGATCTCGAAGGACCACCTGCATTCTCGCACACCTGAAGTAATAAAGGTTTCCCGCACAATGACCTCATCATTGAGAAGATTTAACGGACAATATGCCAGCGCTGTCTATTGACATATAATAAATCTTTGATAACATTATGTTAAGAATAATGGACAGGCGAACGGTGTAATCCGGGCACACACTATGGCCAAAGAAGCATGAAAGGTCGGTCTCTTGCTGAAAACGTTTCGTATAAAGAATATAGTCCTGAATTATGATCAGGTGTATATCACGGTTTCTATTGGTAAATGCAAATTCTTTTTAGGATGCGCAGAAATAACCTGGGCAGCCTGAAGAAAATAATTCGTCTTCATATCAAAAACCGGCACCGGATGCCGGCAATTGCCTGCTTGTCCAAATACGTGTCGACGTGTAGGCACTCCCCTTCCAGAGGTGCAGCATGAGTTTTATCAAGCACGTCATCTTTCATAAGCTTCCTGCTTTTTTCATCAGTTTGTCCAACTTCACTAAAAACCGCAAGGCCAAGACTATAGGCATCGCCGCACTCGTTTTTTTCGCTCTTTTTTCTGTCACCGGATTTTTTATACTGCCTCCTTTTATAAAGCACCTTGCGATGGAGAAAATAAGCGAGCAACTCGGTCGTCGGGTAAGCATCGACTCAGTTACTCTCAATCCTTACTCCCTTGCTGCCACCATCAGAGGGTTCGAGATCAAGGAGATTGATGGCAGTACCACTTTTGTATCCTTTCGGAGCCTGTATGTTAACTTACAGTTGAAAACGATCTTCAAGGGCGGGCCTGTGATGAGAGAGATCAAACTGGAAAAGCCCTATATCCATCTCGTCCGAACTGGGGCCAATGCCTACAACTTTTCGGATATCGCCAGCAAATTTGAAGCCGAGCGAGAGGCTGCCGTTCAGGAGAAACCCGGCAAACCTCTTTTCTTTTCATTCAGCAATGTCCAGCTGGTAGATGGTCGCATAGAGTTCGATGACCGGCCAGCTGCAACAAAGCACGAGATCGCGCAGATCAATCTATCGGTTCCTTTCATCTCCAACCTTCCGTCCTATGTTGAATCATACGTGCAACCCTCGCTCAGCGCCACGGTAAACGGTACGCCCGTCAACATCAGGGGCTCTACCAAGGTATTTGCTGACTCGCACGAGACCTCGTTCGATATCGCGCTCAAGGACATCGATATCCCCTACTACTTGGCCTACGCGCCCGCGCAGCTCAATGTAAAGGTACCGTCTGGCCGTCTCGACGTGGCGATGAAATTTGCATACCGCCAATATACAGACCGTTCTCCATTACTCACCCTGACGGGAGAATCAAGGGTGAGGGACCTGAGCGTAGCCATAACAAAAGTTCCGGGCGAATTCCTTAAGGTCAAGGTTTTAAGC
Organism: Nitrospirota bacterium; assembly: GCA_963705595.1. GTDB lineage: Bacteria > Nitrospirota > UBA9217 > UBA9217 > UBA9217 > DASPSR01. The sequence continues at coordinate 445,432 of CAVPKD010000002.1, forward strand.
ATAAAAGATATCTCGTTCGATCTCGAGACGAATAAAGTCGAAATCGGCGCTATCACCACTGAGAAGGGGTCGTTGGCAGTCTCGCGGTCTGCGGATGGACGGATGAATTTTGCTGCACTTATGACCGCTTCGACTGCGGTATCACACCCGGCAGCCAAGAAACCCTCGTCTCCGTCCGCTCCGTCCGCTCCCTTGATCGTGTCGCTCAAATCTCTTGTCGTTGATGGTTACAAGGTGAAAATAACGGATCAGAGCCTCGTCGAGCCCTTTGGGGTAACCGTCGACGACATCAATTGCAAAGCGCAAAATATTTCCACGGCAAAGGGTGCAAGGGGAACCATCGCGCTGTCGATGCATGTTGGCCAGCAGGGAACCGCCTCGGTCGAAGGTGATTTTGCCTTGAGTCCTCTGTCAGCAGACCTTGCTGTGAATCTCAAAAATTTCCCCATCAAGCCGCTGCAGCCGTTCCTTGCGGAGCGGGTACAGGTGATCGTTGCAGCCGGGGCGCTCAGCATCAATGGCAAACTAACAGCATTCCAGGCCGGTAATGAGGAGCTGCAGGGCGCATTCAAGGGGAAACTATGGGTTAACAGATTTTCGCTCCTCGACAAGGTGAATGCAGAGGGCCTGCTCAAATGGGACTCGCTGTATCTGGGTGAGATGGATATCAGATATGCTCCGCTGTTCCTGCATATCCGGGAAATCTCTCTTTCAAATTTCTACTCGCGTATTATCATTAACGCAGACAGGACGATAAATCTTCAGGAGGTGTTCAGCAACCCAACCCTGACGGCTCAAGCAGCTGCTCCGTCCGATCAGGCTCCGCAAACAACAGAAGCGGCGGCGGAACGTCGCCAGGAAACACCTCAGCAGCGAAAATTAGCGATCGATAAAATCACCCTCCAAGGCGGCACAATCAATTTTACTGACGACAGCATCAAGCCTCGATTCAGCGCCAGCCTGCTGGAGATTGGCGGACGCATTTCCGGGCTCTCATCTGAAGAGAACAAGTTCGGAGAGGTAGAGCTCAGGGGCATGTATGATCGCTATGCTTCCCTTGAGATCACCGGCAAAATCAATCCGCTCAGAGATGATCTTTATGTGGAACTTAAGGCCGCCTTCAAGGACATGGACCTAACCGCGGTGAGCCCCTATTCGGGCCGCTACGCAGGCTACACGATCGAGAAGGGAAAACTTTCCTTTCAGCTCGAATACCTGATCGTAAAAAACAAGCTTGACGCTAAAAACAACATCTTCATTGACCAATTCAACTTCGGAGATCCCATCGACAGCCCCGATGCGACAAAACTTCCGGTGAGACTTGCTGTTGCACTCCTGAAGGACCAAAACGGTGAGATCAAGCTCGATATCCCGGTCTCTGGCGAACTTAACGATCCTAAGTTTAGCGTGGGCAAAGTGGTGCTCAAGATCATAGTGAACCTTCTTGTGAAGGTAGCCACATCACCATTTGCTCTTTTGGGGTCCATCTTCGGCGGCGGGGAGCAGCTGGGGTATGCCGAATTCGATTATGGCTCCGCTGCTCTGACGGCGGAGACGCAAAAGAAGCTTGACACCCTCATAAAGGCCCTTCATGAACGACCAGCACTCAAGATGGACATCGTTGGCCATGCAGACCCGGAAAAAGACCTTGAGGGTCTCAAACAAAATCTCCTGCTTCGAAGAGTTAAGGCTCAGAAAATTAAAGACATGGCTCGAAAAGGCGGCGAAACGCCCACGCTGGATGACGTAATCGTGACACCTGAGGAATACCCCGTTTACCTGAAACAAGCGTATAAAGAGGAGAAGTTTCCGAAGCCCCGAAACATCGTTGGGATGGCCAAAGACTTACCCGTACCAGAGATGGAGAAGCTTATCCTTACTAACCTGAAGGTGACCGATGATGACCTGAAGGCACTCTCCGAAGAGCGGGCGAAGGCGGTTAGGAACTATCTGCTGCAGTCACAGCAGGTCGAAGAGACGCGCATCTTCATTGTTGAGAGCAAGGCACTTGATGTCAAGGATAAAGAAGGGGCCAAAAAAAGCCGCACCGACTTTAAACTCAAATGATTATTGTTACCGGATGCCGTTCAAGTTCACTGGCAGGTTCAACAAGCTGATGGTAATGCTGGAGACGACGAAGCAGAGGAAAATCATATTGCTAGAATACAATGGTTTCTTCACTATCTCACGTCCGTAATTAATTTATCATTAACCCAAGAACACCCCATCCAAACCACGTATTGGTTGCGGGATGAATTGGGGAGTGGAACATATTGAAGTTGACATTGACCACCTGATCCGCTATAATTGGTTGTATGGAGCTTACTCATTCTTATCACAGTGTATTTAGCTTAAATTACCATTTGGTTCTTGTGGTTGCATATCGCCGGGCTGTGTTTACAGAGCAAGTGCTTGCGCGGTGTTTGGAAATAGCCGGAGATATCGCCGCAGATTTCAATGCCGCGGTTGTGGAGGCAAATGGAGATAAGGACCACATCCATATTCTCCTGTCTGCTCCGCCAGATTTTAATTTGTGCAGAATGATAAATTCCCTTAAAACCGTTACTTCAAGGCGATTAAAGAAGGAGTTCCCGGATATAAGAAAGAAGCTCTGGAAGGAAAAGTTCTGGACATCCAGCTATTTTGTTGCAACTTCCGGCGGAGCGCCCCTGGAAGTCATCAAGAAATATATTGAGGAGCAAGGTGTCTAGTGGCTTACGGTAAGGGACCTCAAAACGTGCTGCGACGCTCTATCCCCAGCGGGAAAACCATGCTTGCGCCTGATGTTGTGCCTATCGGAAAAATTAACCAGGTACTCGTTATCCGTGATAAGTATATTGCGGCAGCCAATGCCTTTGTGGACGCGGTTTTTCAAGACGAACCGCTGGCATCTGCCAGAACCAGTGAAGATATCCACAGGGTCCTTACCAATCTGCAGAAAATAATGGAGAAAGGATTCAACAAAGCATATGTCGAGAAGGCCCGGCTGGCCGTTCCTGCCGCGATAGACCAGGTTGAGCAAAGATACTTTAATCGCTTATTCGGACGGATGCTCCATTGTGCAACAGGAACCGGGGAGAAAGATCCGGCTAAACGGCAATTCCTCAATATCCCGGAAAATATTCAAGCAAAAGTTACCGCTTCTATGCTTGCTGCCCTTGAACTGAAAGCATCAGGCTTGGGATACCAAGGCGTCATTGAATTGTTTCGGGACGTGGTGGTGCGGAAACGTACCACGGGGCTCACCAGGAAAGAAGCGATGGTGGTCCGCGCCATTCACGGTGAATGTCTTCTTAAGTACCGCAAGCCTGTATTCGGCAGTGACGGCCGGTATGCCTGCCAGATCAATCTGGACTACCGGGTCGTAAGGAATAAGAGCGAACCAAGAGTCGAGCTGGACAAAGGCGCCAGGTTGTTGGTAGACAGGGGAAACCGGAAATACTACCACTTTCTTGAGATGTCCAATCCAACCCCGCGGGGCGAGCCAATCCGGATACCGGTTGTCATGTCCTCCCGTACCTTAAGGCGTTTTGACCGTTTGTCATCGGTTTCAGCGCTCGCCGTTATCATTGAGCCGGACTCAGTCCTTGTCAGGGTGATCATCGCCAAGCCGGACAAGCAGGCTGATACGCGCCATGTCACGCACTTGATCGGACGTGATTTCGGCATGGTAAATACCATCAGCTTGTCGGTTGCCAGAATAGATGACCCGATCGATCCCCAGAAACTTAAGCGCATTTCAAACTTTACCAGGGATGAGGCGCTTAGCTATCTTTCCAGCTACAATCACCCGGATACGAATATCGCCCTGCGAGTCCGTTTCAGCGGCCGTAACTTTCTACGGAGCATAAACGATTCCTGTTTGCGTATCGACCGTCTGAAATCCCAAATTGATACCGGGTACAACAGGCTGAACAAGTTGAAGGGCATTATTTGCGGGTATCTCGGTGTCAGTGAGCTTGAGCTGTTTTCAGAAGACCAGCTATTCGAAGACCAATACATCCAGAATATCCATGAGAAGTTTTTCAGGCTGTACAAGCACATCGCGCGGATGAAACGGGTACGCCTGGCAATCTACAAGCGGATCGCATCTGTAAAGCGGGTATGGTTCGGATTCCTGTCCAATCAGGAAGCGCTTCTTGCAAAGAAATACAATGCGGCAATTGTCCGGGAAGACCTGACCATATTGACCCCGGAGAAAAAGTCATCTGGATATAAAGGCCGTACCTTCAACAAGATGATCAACAATGGTTCTAAAGGGCAGTATATGCAGAGGGCATCGGATAAGCTACGATGGGATGGTATCCCGGAACTGGCTATCCAAAGCTATCATACCTCATCTGCATGTACAGTCCACGCCCTGGTCGACGGGAATATGCGACAGGGAGAACTATTCTCTTGTCCGCAATGCGGGAACAAACAACACGCAGACGAGCATGCGGCAGATACGATTTGTAACTATCTTTTGCTGCGGCCTGCAGGTGCGCAGCAAGTGACACTGCAACTTCCAAGAGGAAGGCAATCCTTAGGGAACCTCCTTATTGGAAGCCCCAACCAATAGCATTACCTTTGGTTGCGGGAGCATTCACATCAAGTCAAGATGAAAATGTTCCCTCGATACCCGAATAGAGATATCCCCTTCAGGGTGCTGGTGTGAGACGTTCGTTTCCGCATTGGTTTATAGGGTTTTCCCCAAGGATGGTCCGCTGTTGGCAGATGATAGGGTGATGGTGAACCAGTGGTGCACATGATTGGTGCACAAAGAAAAAATCCATGAGATAAATCCACGGATTTTAAATTGGAAAATGGAGCGGGCGACGGGTCTCGAACCCGCGACCCCAAGCTTGGGAAGCTTGTACTCTACCAGCTGAGCTACGCCCGCTTTTGGGTTAGCATTATATCGGTAGGCTTCCTGGTTGTCAATTAAAAACGGGCAGGGATACATTAGCCATGCGTGCCCCGCCAGGGCGAGGAGCATCTGGCCTATCCGCGGACTCTCGCATTGCACGGATTGAGGCTGGAAATCCCTACAAAACGGATTTGACATCCTTGTCGAGCTGGTCATCGTCCCCGAATCCGAGGTACCGTTTAAATATTTTCCCTTCCTTATCCACGATAACCAGCATAGGGATGGTCCGCACATGGTATTTTGTTGCCACATCATCAGTGCCTTTAAGAACTGTGTAGGTGATTCCGGACTCATTCACGAAGTCCTTTACCGAATCCCAGCCACCCTGATCGAGCGATATGCCGAGTACCACTAATCCTTTCCCGCTGTACGACTTGTGCAGCTTTTCAATCCCCGGAATGGAATCACGGCACGGGGGGCACCAAGTGGCCCAGAAGTCGAGGAGCACCGGCTTGCCCTTGAATTCTGAGAGCTTAACGGTCTTGCCATCCAAGTCCTGAAGCTTGAAATCCGATGCAGCATCGGCGGCCCGTTCGCTCTTGTTTGTGCAACCGAAAAGCAATAAAAATAGTAAAAGGAATAATACCGGTTTTTTTGTGAACATCTGGGAATATCTCCTTGATACACAAAATGGAAAAACAAAGCTGCCCGCCGGCGGCGGGCAGTGAATGAGGACAGCGTGCGCACACAACGGCTCCCGGACAGAAGGTAGAGCTCTACACGGAATGATTATTTGGCGAGCAGCGCGTCTACCTTCGACTTGAGCTGTGCCTTGGGCACAGCACCGACCACCTGGTCGATGGTCTGGCCGTTCTTAAAGAACATCAGCGTCGGGATGCCCATGATCCGGTATTTGCCGGCCACATCGGGGTTCTCATCGGTGTTGAGCTTGAGGACCTTGAGCTTTCCCTCGTATTCCTTGGATATCTCATCTACGATCGGCGCCACCATCCTGCATGGCCCGCACCATACTGCCCAGAAGTCCACCAGGACCAGTTGGTTCGCTTTCAGTACTTCCTGATCCCATGTTGCGCTCGTTACCGCTTCAGCCATCATACCCTCCTTCAAATCCTGTTATCATGAATTTTGATCAGTTGCAGGAAGCACCTGTTTGATCGCACCCTCTGGGCAGACACGCGGGCACGCACCGCAATCAATGCATTCCATCGTGATTACGGCGTGCCGATCTATTATCTGTATCGCCTCGGTTGGACAAACATCCAAACAGGACCCGCATCCGGTGCATTTATTTTCAGTAATGCGATACTGCATATAACAAGTGTTTTAAATTATAAACGATGCACTTATCATTGTCAATAATTTTTACTTATGGCATAATCATTGTGCGATGAAATGCATCACGCTTCCATACGGAAACGCTGGGTGGAATGGAAAAATCCGCATTCTGGAAGGAATTATATCAGCCCGACCAGGCCCTCCTTTCCTCTATAACGATGTTTTAATCCTCGTTCCCTCTTCCCGAATGAAGAGGATGTATGGCAGGCTCTTTCTTGATACACTACAGCGTCTATTCGGAACAGCGTCGCTCGTCCAACCCGATATCCAGACGCTTCACCAGCTATTTCAGATGTTCTATAGCCGTTTGAGCGGTCCTCTGCTCATGGATGAGAATAGCAGGCTCGTCCTGCTCGAAGGGATCGTGAAAGAGCGCCTCGGTGGGAGGATCCTCTTTAACCAGAACCCTGACCTGCTCGCGCCGTCTCTCTCATCGGCTCTCGCGAAAATGATCGAGCAGCTTTCGGCTGCTGGTGTGAGCCCTGATGATCTCACGTTGAAAATAAAAGGAACGGAACTCTCCGACAAGCCGCAGGTGCACCTGCTCGCTGATGTCTATGCACGATATGAAAACGCTCTCCATGAGAGTAAGCTTACCGATCCCGCCGGGATGCGCGCCTACGTTCGAGACCACTTTGATCGTGCCTGGCTTTCAGACTATCGCACGATCATTATCGACGGGATACAGGACGGGGGCAAAATCGAAGCGGACATCCTCCGGAAAGCAGGTGAATGCGAGAATTGCATATATCTCGTGGATGCGCCTTCACCGGAGATACTGAAACGTGCAGGTGAATTTCATCCGCTCAAGATCGCAAAGGATTTCCTTGGCCAGATAGGAATCCTTACACAGGAAGAAGGCGTCGGCGCGGATACTGAGCAACTGTTCCTCGCTTCGGCCTTGTTCTCGGACAACACTTTTTCCGAAGCCGCAAAAAAGGCGCCCGATCCTGCATCCTTCACGAAGAAGATGACCCTGCTCTCTGCCGTCAATACCCGTGAAGAGGTTACGCTCATCGCTGAGAAAGTAAAGAAGTCTCTCAAAGTCGGCACGCCGGCCGACTCCATTCTCGTGGCTTTTCCCGGGCTCGACGAATACGGCCCCATCGTTGAGGAAATATTCACGGACTACGGCATCCCTTACAACCGTGCGCTTGGCAGGCAGCTCAGCACCTCAGCGGTCGCCACTGCCATGGTATCGCTGCTTCATGCATGTCAGGAAGATTTCTCAGGCCCCTCGCTTTTACGGGTCTTCAGCTCACCGTTTCTGAAATTCAGTGAGAGCCCGGCAATCGCTTCGGTTCTCGACCGTTTCATGCGGGATAGAAGTATAACCGGTGGCAAGCAGAAGCTGCTCGCTGCACTTAAATTTTATAAGCCTGATGCAGGGAATACTAACGTACTGCGCGAACCGTTAAACGATATTTTTGCCGCACTCGAACCTTTTTCTGTGCAGGATAACCTGCCGCTCGATGTCTGGATGGAGCGCCTTTCGAATCTCATGGCGTGGTCAAGACTCGGAGCAAGGGTGTCGCTCATCAAAGGGCCTCTCAACATCAACCTCCAGGCGTATAAGAAATTGAACGAGACGCTTAACTCTCTCGCGCAAGCAGGAAAGCTCTTCCCGGGCTATCAGTATACCTTCAGCGAATGGCTCTTCCTCGTAAAAAAGACCTTCATGCATGCCCGATTCCAGGTGCCGCCCGAGGACGAAGGCGGAGTGCAGATACTGGGTCTCGAAGAAAGCCTGGCCCATCCGTGGAAGGAGATCTATCTTGGCGGCCTCGTAGACGGGAAGTTTCCCCAGCGCCTGCCGCAGAACATATTCCTGCCCGAGCAGACGCTTGAGACCATGGGCGTGCGTACGCTCGAACGCGCGCGCCTGAACGCGGCCTACCATTTCTATCGTCTTCTTCTCTCCGCAGACAATGTCACACTGACCTATCCGGAGAACGAAGGCGACAGGCCTGTGGTTCCATCGCCTTTTTTGGAGGAGCTCACACCGCTGAGAAAAGCGGGCCTGCTGAATCGCGGCATCGAGAGGACATCAGAAATCCAGTTCAGCTTGAAGATTGAGGAGTGCAGAAGCATACCCGAGCTTGCAAAGTCGATCAGTCTCGCGGAGGATATCAAGGGGCTCAACGAAATTCTGAGCTCGAACATCGAAGGCGTATCTGGCATCAAATCAGCTATCGGACATAAACCAGCGGGACCAATGCCGTCAATCACCCCGCACATAAAGCGGGAATTCTGGGTCACCGAGCTCGATGCTTATCTCAACTGTCCCTATGATTACTTAATCACCAATGTCCTCGGGATCGAACCGCTCGAAGAAGTGACCGAAGACATTTCGCCTCTCGACCGCGGCAGCAAAGTACACGCAATCCTGCGCAACTTCTACCTTTCCTGGAAGAAGACCATCACGCGGGAGAACCGGGACGAAGCAAAGGCGCTTCTCAGGAAGCTCGCAGACTCTGCCTTTGACAGCGAAGCCGACACCTTCCGCAACCGCCACGACAAAGAACTGTTTCTTACGGTCATGGCGGAACGATTCCTCGATGCCGAAGAAGAGTTCTGGAAACAGGGAATGAAGCCGGTATACCTGGAGCAGAAGATCGATCATTACCGCCTTGTTCTTGCAAACGGCGAAGAGGTGGAGCTTTCGGCCAAGATCGACCGCATCGACGTGGACGAGAACGGCAACTTCATCATCGTGGACTACAAGACCGGCAAGTATCCGCTGCCTAAAATGAACATCGAGCAGGACATATTCCAGCTCCCGGTCTATGCAGTCATGGCGCAACAAGCCTTTTCAGGTAAAGACCCGGCTTTCAGGAAACCCATCGGCCTTGCCTATTACGACCTCACGGGCACAACAGGTGGAGGAGCGCGTGATGTTGTCCTTTACAATAAGGAAGTGCGAAACGATCATCCGTCATCAAAACCGAAGGCAAGCCCCAAGAGAGCAGAGGAATTCGAGATGATCCTGAAACAGAGCATGGATAAGGCCCGGAGGGCAATCGAAGGCATCCTGGCAGGCAATTTCTCCTCCACGCCGCAGGACGAGAACAAGTGCCGCTATTGTCCGAATGAAATGATGTGCGAGAAAGAGTCATCGTCGTAGGTGCGTATAGCTATGCGCCCTACACCTGTGCGATATGATATGACCATCGTCCCTAAAAACCAAACCATGTCAAAAGCCGCCGATACCGACAAATCCATACACCTTTCGGCCTCGGCGGGATCGGGCAAGACCCGCGCGCTCAAGGACCGTTACCTTGCGCTTCTGGACATGCTCGATAATCGCGGCCTCAACATCGACCAGGCCGTGGCCATCACCTTTACGGACAAGGCTGCTGCGGAGATCAAAGAGCGCGTGATGCACGACCTGCCCGAGACCATGCTCAAGAAGATCATCCGAGGCAGGCAGGACCTTCGCATCTCGACGATCCACTCCTTCTGCATGAACCTGCTGAAACGCTACCCGCTCGAAGCAGGACTTCCGCCGGACTTCGGCGTGCTCGACGCACGGGACCAGGCGTATAAGATCCAGAAGGCCATCGAAGATGCGCTCGAAGAATCTGACCGCGATCCTGCCATCATGGCCCCGCTCAGGGACTTCACTGCTGATGATCTTATTGCGACGATCGAGTTCCTGCTCTCGATCAGGAGCAGGCTCAAACGCATGGAGATCGACGCAGGGAGCCCGATGGACTTGCTCCATTCTGTCCGTAGGGGCATGGGAGTTGAACAGGCAGAGACAGAGCTGATAACGCTCATCAGAAGCGCGGAATGGCAATCGTCGCTTCAGCAGATGGAACTCATCCTCCGGTCCCAGGGCGAACTGTATGACGATAGCAGGGGTAAGGAGCACCTCCTGCTTGCAGAAGCACGGGATCGCCGACGATGCTTTCAAGATTTTCGGAACCGCTTTTCTCGATCTATTTCACGCTGACGGGAGAACCACGCAAGAATCCTTACATATCGCCAAAAAGGCCTTCGTTGGAAAAAAGCGACTTGACTACGAGAAAACCTTTTTTGACATCCAGACGATGCTCGAACGGTTCCGGACGCTCCATGCACGCGTGCGCGCCGGGCGCGAGGCAATCAGCCTGCTTCGTATTGTTTCAGCGCGCTGAGAAAAACTATCAGAACTCGAAGCTCAGGGAAGGACTTCTGGATTTCGATGACCTCGAGATCTATGCCTACCGCCTGCTCCAGGGAATGGAATCGCCGGACATCCTCTACTGGCTCGACCGGAAGATCCTTCACTTCCTCGTGGACGAGTTCCAGGACACGAGCGACATCCAGTGGGCCATTCTGAACAAGCTGACCGAAGAGATCTTCGCGGGCCAGGGCGCGGACAAGCGCATGCCCCCCACCCTCTTCGTGGTCGGCGACGAGAAGCAGTCCATCTACCGCTTCCGCGAGGCGAACTACCGTTTGATCGAGAACGTCCGTCAGAAGATGGAAAAGAACCTGCCGCCGGAATCTCGCGAGATCCTGACTCTTGACAGGAACTTCCGTTCAACGCCCGAGGTCATCGAGACCGTGAACCGGGTCTTTACTACGCTCTGGGGAGAAGCGTATAAACCGTCTGAAGTGGAGCGCAAAGACCATAGGGGAAGCGTGCGGCTCATTGAACTCGTGCCGTTTTCTTCAGGAGAAGGAGACATCAGGTCCGACCGAAGCAGAGATCCTCGCGCGAAGAGATCAGGAAGCGTTGTGGCAGATGAAAACGGTTAGTCTACGAGCAAGACGGCAATGCATGGAAAGAGCGCCTTGCCGGATACGGCGACTGCGCCATCCTCATCCAGTCCCGTACAAGGCTCAAGGAATACGAAGCCGCGCTCCAGCTCTGAGAACATCCCTTATCGCGTGGTCGGCGGCATCGGCTTCTATGATGAGGACGAGGTACAGGCGTTGATGAACATGCTCTTCTTCCTCTGGAACCACGACGACAAGCTCGCGCTTGCCGCAGCGCTCAAGTCGCCGCTCTTCGGCCTCACGGACAGGGACATCTTCGATCTCATGCAGGACGACAAGAACATGATCGATGCCCTCAAGAATCGCAGACCGGATGACTGGGACCTTCTGCACAATTGGATGAACATCGCTGGCCTCGTCCCGCTCTCGATCTTGATCCACAAAATCGTTAATGACGTCCGGCGCCTACGTCCGCTTCGGCAGGAAGAACCCGCAGGCAATCTTCAATATCGACAAACTGCTCGATACGGCCCGTGAGTTCGACCGCCGGGGCTACACTACGCTCCAGGACTTTGTCGAATGGGTGAGGAACATCCGACAGACCGAGCAGCGCGAGGCCACGGCAGACATGAACCTGCCGGGGTTCCAGGGATCGGTCAGCATCATGACCGTGCACAAGGCAAAGGGGCTGGAATATCCCGTCGTGTTCCTGCCGGGCATGAACCAGCAGCCCAGGTCACTCTCGTCCGGCCCGCTCGCGATCATAGAAGACGCTGACGGTCGGGTTCAAATGGCAGTCAGGGATTCTGTGAGCCCGGTCTATGATGAGCTGTGGGAACGGGAGCATGACGAACTTCTGCGCGAGCACCAGCGGCTGCTCTACGTCGCGATGACGCGGGCCCGGGACCATCTGGTCATGATCGGGACCCTGTATGACGGCAAGGCACCGGTAAAGCAGAACACCTGGCTTGATTACCTGCACCGGACTATTCCGATGTCCCAGACGAACGGCGATGACGGCGTCCCACGCGTCTTAAATTATGTCTATCCCGCATGGCAGGCGCAGATAATCCCAGCGGCAGCACGGACCGGCCAGCCTGCCCCGCGGCAGGAAATGAAGAGAGAACACGAGATCGATGTGAAAACCGTTCTGGATAATCTCTCCCCTCTTCAGAGGTCAGAATCTCCTGAATGGAAGAAAGCGACCGATTTCATCGCGCAGGACAAAGAGGATTCAATCGAGGGACTCTTCATCCAGGGTGAGACCCGCACCATATCCCCGCTCACGAGAGGAAGCATACTTCACCGCTGTCTTGAGGAGTTCACAAAGACGGGCGAATACGATCTCGATCGGGTCATCACGGAATATCCTGATATCCTGGCCTTTGATAGCGAGACGAGGCAATCGTTCATAGCCAATGTCAAATCGGTTCTGAGCGCCGTATTAAGCAAGAAAGAGTTCCAATGGATTTTCGTGCGCCATGCTGACGCGTACTCTGAGCTCCCCTTCCTATATAAAAAAGGCCATGCGCTTGTGAGCGGTATCATAGACCGGGTGGTGATTAAAGAAGGGAAAGGGTTCGTGATCGATTACAAGGCAATTCTCATTGAAAATGACGCCGCACTTGCTTCCTGGAAGGACCACTACCGGCCGCAGATACAAATATACTGCGAAGCGGTAAAGGAGATCTTCGGCCTCCGGATCGTTGAGGGCTCTCTCCTTTTCCTCGACAGCGCTCTTCTTGAACTGACTACCAAAGTATAAGAAACAGCTCTCCATCCTTCCGGTGTTTCAAAAAACCGTAGTATAATTTAATCAAGCTGTGTACTTCGTATCCGCAAAAAATAATCTTTTCTGCTTGTTTGGTGTCAATAAGTATGTCCCTGGAATTTCACTGGGCGGAAGCGGCGAACAATACAGCCTAACATTTTTTTTCAAGGAGGCCATCAATGAAGCTTCATGAGAAACATGTTGTACGCTTACTGGGGGTTCATGCACTGGTACTTGCGCTCTTGCTGACAACGGGCTTATCTCCTGCCGGCAGTGCCTATGCCAAAGACAAGGTCGTATCTCAGGAATCCAGCAAACTTCTCGGCAATTTGAGCAATGCTTTAGCCGAGGTTGCCGATGTTGCCAGGCCAGCGGTCGTGAATATTTCCACAACATCGACGGTAACCATGGAAGACAACCCCTTTGGCAATATGTTCAATGATCCGTTTTTCAGGCACTTTTTCGGAGATCAATTTGACCATGGCCAGAAGCGTAAATTCAAATCATCCGCTTTGGGATCGGGGGTCATCATTTCAGCGGACGGTTACATCCTGACGAACAACCACGTGGTAAAGGACGCGGACGAGATCAAGGTGATCCTCTACGATAAGAGGGAATTCAAAGGAAAAATCGTCGGTACTGATCCAAGAACGGATCTGGCCGTCGTCAAGATCCAAGCAAAGGACCTCTCGACTATCAAAATCGGAGACTCCGGCAAGCTGAAGACAGGAGATGTCGTGCTCGCCATTGGAAACCCCTTTGGCCTGAACCAGACCATCACCATGGGCATCGTGAGCGCCGTGGGGAGGTCGAACATCGGCCTCGCCGACTTTGAGGACTTCATCCAGACCGATGCAGCGATCAACCCAGGGAACTCGGGCGGCGCGCTGGTCAACACCAATGGCGAACTCGTGGGCATCAACACAGCCATTTTTTCGACGAGTGGCGGCTATATGGGGATCGGATTCGCGATACCGTCTGACATGGCCCGGTCCGTCATGGACAGCATCATCAAGCACGGCAAGGTCATACGCGGCTGGCTCGGTGTAAGCATCCAGAATCTCACGCCGGAACTCGCCAAGTCCCTCGGCATGAAAGAGACGGCGGGCGCCCTGGTTAGCGGCGTGGAGAAGGACAGCCCCGCGGACAAGGCAGGGATGAAACGAGGAGACCTCATCATTCAGTTCGACGGCAAGAAAGTCGAAGATCCGACGGGACTCAGGAACATGGTGGCAGCCTCCGGGCCTGGCACCAAGGCCGAGGTTAAGATCGTCAGAGACCAGAAAGAACAGACCCTGACGGTCACCCTTGGGGAATTCCAGGAGAAAAAGACCGCGAAAAAGATCGAGTACGACAACGCGCTGAAGGGTATCACGGTCCAGGAACTGACGCCCTCCCTTCGGGACAGGATGGGGATCCCGGAGAATGTGAACGGAGTGATCATCGCCAATATCAGCGAGGACAGCCCTGCACAGGAAGCCCTCCAGATCCATGACGTCATCATGGAAGTGAACCGGAGGGCAATAACGAACATCAGCGATTATGAGCAGACCGTCTCGAAGATCGGCAAAAAGGACAGCGTACTCCTGCTCATTTACCGTGAAGGGGCGTCCATCTACATAACGATCAAGCCGTGACACACGCGGGGGGCAGGAACGTTCACAGCGTGGATAGGACTGGGCCAGAGGCATAATATACGATAGACGAGGAAGCGGTCGTGCCCCTTCATGCCAGTCGGGTTTCGTTTAAGGAGGTGAGTTGTATGTGGTTAGGGATATCGCCTGATATGGATTTCTACCTGGATATGGAGATCCAGGGAGTGAGCGATAGAACACGTGATTACGACGTCCAGGAATACGAAAAAGTGGTCTATGATGCATTCGTGGAACGGCTCAAAAAGGCCTTCCCGGAGGGAGACTTCAGGATGTACACCTTCGAGTTCGGCGTTTCGCGGGAGAAACAGATAAAGGCTGCATGAACATACTAAGGAGACAGGGGGAAGTTGGGGAACGGGAGAAAAAACAAAAGGTAGTCCTAAGAGTTGCGTTTTTTCTCCCTGTTTCCCTGCTTCCCCGCTTCCTTTTCTGATTTCTCCCTAGACATGTCCTCTTTCTGCCAGCAGCCTGAAGTACTCTTCCTGGCAACGGTTCTCCACGTCCACCATCTTCATGAACGCATCCCGGAAATCTTTCTCCCCAGCTGAGAATATTCCATGGCCATAAACAATGCAGACGCTGGATTCTTTTAGGGCAAGAGGAACTGATCTTGCCAGCCCACCGGCGCCGGTCTCGCCTGCAACGATCGGCACCCCGCACGCAGAACGGTTCCTATTGCAGAGGCGGTTACAGTCCTCGATGTCGCAATTATGCTCCTCGCAATGCATGGACATGATCACACTGAACTTGGGGTGGCCGTGCAGGATTGCGTGATAATGCGAAGCGACGTAGATGCCCCGGT
Organism: Nitrospirota bacterium; assembly: GCA_963705595.1. GTDB lineage: Bacteria > Nitrospirota > UBA9217 > UBA9217 > UBA9217 > DASPSR01. The sequence goes on from CAVPKD010000002.1 coordinate 460,572, forward strand.
GGGCAGGCAACTCGGATGATGCAGAAAGCCCAGAGGTTGACGAGCCGTCCAGCGGAACAGGATCGATATGGCCGTCAAGCTCGTCCAGCGATGACGCGGTTTGGCTGATGAAGATTGTGCGGCCGTCAAAGTAGCTGATGTTCCCGAAGAACGAGTCAACGTAGCCCTTTTCAACGGTATATCTCCCTACACGGCAGATTTCCCTGATAATCTCATCCCGGCCGTCAATCGGTCCTGAGGCAAACGTGAGATCGCTCAGGTCCCGCTGCCTGAGCCACAATTTCCTAAATTCATCAAAATGTCTCCGTTCATCCGACAGTTTGAACCCTTCTGTCAGAAGATCGAGAAGATATTTCACGAAGGTCGTATGGAAGATGCTTGAAAAGCCAATAAATGCCTGCTCAACCGTCACGCCGCCCGATGCTACCACGCCGAGCCCCTGGATGATCGCTGCCTTACGCTTTTTCAAGCAGTGAATGATTTTGCTGGCCAATTCGGACTTCGGTCCATCCAACCACTCGGCTTTTCTGATGAATGGGATATCGTGCAGAAAGACCTTCGTCTCGCTGTCCTTGGGGACGAGCCTGTCTGCTCTCGGGTCGGCCCGCTCTACGAGCAGGTCCGCAAAGGGCAGCGTCGGCTTTGCAAACAGCAGCGCCGTAACGTCCAGCCCGTTGAAGACCTCGGTAAATACTGGCAGCCATTCATCGTGCCGGTTTGTAACCGCTATGTCGTCGAGCCGGTAGAAACGGATGCTTTCCGGCACTGCGGTCCGGTCGCGGAGAAGCTTTTGAGTATATTTTTCTATTTGCTGGTCGTGCATATCTTCATTCAAATCATGTCTGGTTTATAGCGTTATTCCGTCTATAAGTCAAGGCGAAGAATCCGTATCATTGACTCTCTTCACAAACATGCTACAATCAAATATAGATGCCCCCTCACCTGACCTCTCCTCTCAAGAAGAGGAATGAAAGGAAGAGTCCATGAAAGCATACGATGTGGTAATCATCGGTTCCGGCAGCGGCGCGAACCTTATCGAAGACGCCCTATCGCACAACAAGACCGTCGCGCTGGTGGACAAGGGGCCGCTCGGAGGCACCTGCTCGAACGTCGGCTGAATTCCAACCAAGCTTATTGTCTATCCGGCGGATAGAATCGTTGAGATCAGGGAATCGAAGAAGTTCGGCATCACGGCAGAGATAAGGGCGATCGACTTCGAAGGGATCATGGAGCGGATGCGGAAGACGGTCAAGAAGAGCCACGACCACATGAAGGAGTCCGTGGAAAAGGCCGAAGAGTTTGACTACTACGACGGAGAGACACATTTTACCGGAGATTATACGCTCGAAGTGAAAGGGCAGACGATCAAGGGCAAGACCATCTTCATCGTGAGCGGCGTCCGGCCGCTCATCCCGCCAATAAAAGGTGTCGAAAGCATCGAGTATCTCACGAACGAGAGTGCGCTCCAGCTCACTGAACGGCCCGAGAGCATGATCATCATCGGCGGCGGATACATCGCCGCGGAGTTCGCCCATTTCTTCGAGGCCATGGGCACGCAGGTCACGATCATCCAGCGGAACAAACGGCTCGTGCCTGAAGAAGAGCCGGAGGTATCCGAACTGCTGAAGACAGCCCTTTCCCGCCGCATGAAGGTCCATACCGACACTGAGGCCGTGGAGGTCCGTCAAACCGGAAAGGTCGTCACGGTCACAGCAAAGGAGCGGGACAGCGGCAAACAGATCGAGCTCACGGCCCGTTCTCTTCTGATCGCCGCGGGCAGGAAGTCCAATGCCGACGTGCTGATGGTCCAGAATACGGGAGTGAAGACTGATGAGCGGGGCTATATCATCGTGGACGAGTTTTTCGAGACCACAAAAAAGGACATCTGGGCCTTCGGCGACGCCATCGGCAAGAAGATGTTCCGGCACTCGGCTAATCATGAAGCTGAGCTCGTCTGGCACAATGCCATTCACGGCAAGAAGTCGCGGATGAACTATCTCACGGTACCGCACGCCGTTTTTTCGTATCCCGAGATCGCGTCGGTCGGGCTCACCGAGGAGCAGGCTATCAAACTCATGGGCAAACACGAGGTCCTCGTTGGCAAGGCGATGTATATGGATGTGGCTCGCGGCGAGGCCATGATGGAGACCGAAGGGTTTACCAAGGCCGTGGTGCACCGCAAAAGCGGGAAGATCCTGGGCTATCACATTATTGGCCCCCAGGCATCGGTCCTGATCCAGGAAGTGGTGAACGCCATGGCCGCCGACGGAAACCTCTGGTCCGTGGCCAAGGGCATGCACATCCACCCTGCGCTCTCGGAGGTGGTTCTGAAGGCATTTGGGAAGCTCGAAGAGACGGATTAAAACGACGCGCCGATCTTCACACCGTAGATATCGGCCGTGGACTTGGGCTGATAGACACCTAATCCCCCGCCGATATCGACCACTGCAGATTTTGAGAACCTCATGCCATCATAAAAGATACTTGCCTTGAACTTGTTGATCTGCATGCCGACCTCCGCGAACGAAGACGGGCTGTTACCGGGATGTAAGGTTACGTCCGGACCAAGGCCGGCGTCGCTCAAATAGGCCGTGTTTGCGTTATAAAAAGGTAGTTTCAGCCCCGCCTCGGCAAACAGCTGTGTTCCTCCAGAATAGTCGACGACGCCACGCACTCCGAGACGGCCATAAAAAGTGGTCCACCCCTCGGTGTACCCAGAAGCAGTAGCTCCTGTTGACGTTGTCCCATTTTTGATATCCCTGAGCCACCAGCGCAAACCGAGACCGCCGAATGGTTCAAGAGAAGAGCTCTGTGACACTTTGAATTTTCTGCCGAGATCTCCCTCAAGCGTAAGACCAAAATAGCCCACGGTGCTTGTTACCGGTTCACCTGTCTGGGTTTGCCCGTCATAATCTACGCTCCCGAAAAAAAACTCGCCCTTCGGCGTCAGCTTCAATTTGTTTTCAAACTCATGGGAGTAGGCAAGGCCGATTCCAAAGAGAGGCCCCGATTCTCTCACCAACCGGGCATCGCTGTCATCGAACTCTCTCCAGGTAAAGCTTTCCACAACGCCGTACAGATAGAATCCTTCGGCAGCAGCGACAGAGACATGCGAGATTTCAAAAAAGAAAAACACGGCTAGAAACAATGGTGCCCAGGAACGGCACCGGCTTATACCGGCTTTTTGCATAATCGGGTCTCCTCTCATGGCAAAAGTCCAATCTAAACGATTACGTGATTATTTCATAAAACGACGATTCCTGCAAGGCAACTCTGTTTTTTTATGAAATCATCGCAAATAACCATTATTCGATTGACATATCATGCTTATGCATGGTATAAAACCCAGCTCTACCGAATAGCGGAGCGAATGGTGCAGATGGCAAGGAGCATAGAGTCTTTTTGCACTTTGCGCTCTATCCCATGCTCTAAGCTACACAGGACAAAAAGGAAAACAGCAATGCTCAAAAGAACGGACCTACGCAACATCGCCATCATCGCCCACGTCGACCACGGCAAGACCACGCTCGTGGACACGCTGCTCCGCCAGAGCGGCACCTTCCGCGACAATGAGCGCGTCCAGGAGCGGGTGATGGACAACATCGACCTCGAGCGCGAGCGCGGGATCACGATCATGGCCAAGAACACGTCTGTGCACTACAACGGCGTGAAGATCAATATCGTGGACACGCCCGGCCACGCGGACTTCGGCGGCGAAGTGGAGCGCACCCTCAAGATGGTGGACGGCGTGCTCCTGCTCGTGGACGCCTCGGAAGGCCCGCTCCCGCAGACCCGGTTCGTGCTCAAGAAGGCGCTCGAGCTCGGACTGCCGCCGATCCTCGTGATCAATAAGATCGACCGGCCCGACGCGCGCATCGCCGAGGTCGTCAATGAGGTGTACGACCTGTTCATCGACCTCGATGCAAATGATGCCCAGCTCGACTTCCCCATCGTGTACACCAACGCCCGGGACGGCATCGCCAAACTGAAGATGGAAGATGAAGGCAAGAACCTCAAGCCGCTCTTTGATCTGATCGTGAACACGATCCCGCAGGCAGAGGGCGATGAGACCGCGCCGCTCCAGCTTCTGGTCATGAACATCATTACAACGATTATGTCGGACGCCTGGCCATCGGCAAGATCTTCGCCGGTACCGCAAAGGTCGGCGAGCCCATCGGCGTGGTCACCCAGAGCGGTGCAGATGGTCAAGACCAAGATCACTTCGCTCTTTGCATTTCGAGGGCCTGAAACGCGTGGATACGCCCAGCGCCACCGTCGGCGATATCGTTGCCCTGGCCGGCATCGAAGGCGTGAACATCGGCGATACGATCACCGATCCCGGAGAATCCGAAACCCCTGCCGCGCATTGCCGTGGACGAGCCGACGATCTCGATGCTGTTCTCGATCAACAATTCACCCTTTGCCGGCAAGGAAGGCAAGTTCGTCACTTCCCGCCATTTGAAGGAGCGGCTCGAGAAGGAGCTCCTGTACAACGTGGCGATCAAGGTCGAGCCGGGCGATGCCACCGACAGCTTCAAGGTCCTGGGCCGCGGCGAACTCCAGCTCGCGATCCTGATCGAGATGATGCGGCGGGAAGGCTATGAACTTTCCGTCTCCCAGCCCGAGACCATTACCAAGATCAGCGCGACGGAAAGACCTTCGAGCCCATGGAAAACCTGGTCATCGACTGCCCCGACGAGTTCATCGGCGTGGTGACCCAGAAGCTCGGCACCCGCAAGGGCCGCATGACCAAGATGTCGAACAACGGCCACGGCCGCGTCCGGCTCGAATTCCGCATCCCGGCGCGCGGGCTCATCGGCTTCCGGTCGGAGTTCCTGACCGATACGCGCGGCACCGGCCTCCTGAACCATCTCTTCGACGGGTATGAGCCCTGGCAGGGACCGATCGCCAAGCGCTCCACCGGCGCACTGGTGGCCGACCGGGCGGGCAAGACCACGACCTACGCCCTCTACCACATCCAGCCGCGCGGCGAGCTCTTCATCAAGGAAAGCACGGCGGTCTACGAAGGCATGATCGTGGGCGAGAACTCGCGCGAGACCGACATGGATGTGAACGTGATCAAGGAAAAGAAGCTGACGAACATGCGCGCATCGGGCGCCGACGAAGCGCTCCGGCTCGTGCCGCCACCGGCAGCTGTCGCTCGAACAGTCGCTCGAGTTCATCAAGGAAGACGAGCTCGTGGAAGTGACGCCCCAGACCATCCGGCTACGGAAGAAGGTACTTGAGGCGAATAAGAGGCCAAAAGGCAGAGAGCGGACAGAGTAATAAACATTTGACCTCAGAGAAAAGCGTAAACACGAATATCACGAAGGGTACGAATGCTACGAAAGAAAGTCCCTTAGTCGCGTAATCGTTCATTCACGAGATTCGCGTTCCGTTCCTTCTCCCTGCAATCAGAGGTTTTTACGTAAAAAAGGGGTTACCGTCTGGCAACCCCTCAACTTTGACTCCCGCCTGTTTAGAGCGCTATTTCTGCTTTTCCGCGATAACTTTATCGATCGACCACTTGCCGCCGCCCCTGATCATCAGCGCGATCGCAATGGCTACTACCAGGATGTGGTATTCGAACCCTTCACCCTTCTGATTGCCGAACCAGTTCATGAAAAACCCGTTCTGCCAATGCAGCATGTACACCGCCACGATCATATCAACGGCGATGCCGAATGCCGCGACACGGGTCAAAAGCCCGGTGAGCAATCCGAGGGATCCGAGCCCCTCAGCCATGATTGCCAGGAAGGCGAATAGCGCAGGGATGCCCAGGTTTGTCGTTAACATATGCATCGCTCCACCAAACCCCGGGCCGCCGAACCAGCCAAAGAGCTTCTGCATCCCGTGCGGGAAGTACACGATACCGAGCAGGACCCTGAGAATCATGATTACCGTGTCATTCTCTGTCTGAAACAATTTTTTAAGCATGCCTTTTCTCCTTTCGAATATGAAACCTGTGGTTAACAGCATTTCACGGCTGGCGTATCATTTCTCATCCCTCAGTCCCACTTTGCGGCATAACCGTGAGAGTTCTTCCTGCTCCGTTCTGTTAAGGGCATTCATCTCCCCGACGATTTTCGCAGCATGGCGCGGGAATATTCTGCCAATCAGACGGCTCCCTTCGACGGTCAACTGGACCGCGTAAAATCTCCGGTCTTCCGCCTTGCGTTCCCTCTTGACAAGGCCCCGCTTCTCCAGGTTATCGATGACCATGGTGATATTGCCGCTGCTCTTTAGTATCTTTTTTGCCAGTTCCCCCTGGCTGAGGGGACCAAGGTGATAAAGCGCCTCCATGACCCCGAACTGGCTTACCGTAAGTCCCGCATCGACCAGATGCCCATGAATTCGTGCCGAAACCGATTCCGAGGCCCGCATCAGCTTTACATAGGCGTTTAGCGCCCGAACTTCATCCTTCGTCCCTTTATAGTGAGACTTTTGCATATCCATTCAGGCCCAATCTGTTTGTTACATGATAGTTTAATATTAAACTAATTATAACGCAATCTGGCACTTTGTCAAGATGTGTAGGGGAAAAATGATAGGAAGGTGATGCCAAGCCCGGGAGCGTGTATGAAGTTCTACATCGCTCCGGTCATGGTGTACCAAAAGAGGCTCAGGTATTCGGCCAGGGCAGCTGAGGAATCATAGAGGCTGCCCGCTCGGGGTATGCAGGAATAGAGAGAAAGCCCTTGTTGCTCGCTCTTGTATCCTGCAGGTGCCGTCATGACATCGAACCCCTGTTTTCTGAACATGGCCGAAGATCGTTTCATATGAAAGGCAGAAGTGACAAGGATGATGCAGTTCCCTTTAATCAGCTTTTTTGCAGCGTTGGCGCTTTCCAGCGTGTTTCTGGGCGCGTTTTCAGTGATGATATCCTTGTCCGGGACGCCGATACCCTTGGCTATGCGGCCCATCGCCTCTGCTTCCTTGACTTCCTGTTCAAACGGGTTGCCGTTTCCCCCGATGATCACAAGGGGAATATGCAGCTCTTTGTAGAGCTTCACGCCAGCGACGAGCCGTTCGAGAGACATTTCTGACGGTTGGGATTCCAATTCCAGCCACGACAGGTCCCTGACCCCTCCGCCGAGCACCACGATAGCATCGGCCTTCTCATGCTTTGCGTTATCGTGGGCAGCGTTTTTCTCCAGCGGTTTGAGCAGAAAATCGGATACCGGGCTTATGCTCAGAAGATAAAGGAGCAGAAAACTGGTAACGATGAGGAACCTGCCGAGTATGCGTCTGAACTTTAGGATCACAAGGCCTGCGGCCATAAGAATAGCGAGGCTTGCGGGAGGCAGTATCAAGGACATCAGTATTTTAGCTACGGGAAAAAACATTATCTCTCTGCAGACTTATCGGTCATCCGAAAATCTGCATCTCCTGAATTAATGTTAGTGTGCCTGAACGGCACCATGCTTGCGTCGATTAGTGACCCACTTCATCACTTCGAACCACAGAATGCTCACCACGCCTGCAACAAAGCAGATGAAGATGTCAAGGGGGTGAAGGAACGAGACCCTGAATAGGTTTCGTAGAAAGGGAACGTAGAGCGCCAGCCCAAGAAGGGACAGCGCTCCGCCCGTCACCCACCAGAGAGCGGCGTTCGGCGATCGCAGAGTGTCCAGAACAATGCGGGTCCACGAACGGTTCGTGAATATGAGCCCCAGGTTGGCGATAATGAGCGTGGTGAAGGTGAGAGCCCTCGCGTCCTCTTCGCTCTGTCCACGCTTGAGGGAAATAACGAAGACCCCCAGAAGGATGATCATCACGCTCAGTCCCTGGAGCAGGCTTATCCCCACGGTCCGCGTCCCGAACAGCGGCGCATCGGGCCTGCGCGGCGGGCGGGTCATCACGTCCGCCTCTTCAGGCTCGGCCTCGAACACCACGGAACAGGCCGGGTCGATGATCAGTTCGAGAAACACGATATGCACGGGCAGAAGCACGAGGGGCCACTTGAACAGCACCGGGAGCAGCGACATGCCGGCGATCGGCACGTGCACGGCGAAGATGTAGGCAATGGCCTTCTTGATGTTGTCGAAGATCCGCCGGCCCATACGCACGGCCTGCACGATGGACGCGAAATCGTCGTCGAGCAGAACGAGCGCAGAGGCCTCGCGCGCCACGTCCGTGCCCCGCCCGCCCATGGCGATGCCGATGTGCGCAGACTTGAGCGCCGGCGCATCGTTCACGCCGTCGCCGGTCATGGCCACGACCTCGCCGACGGCCTTGAGGGCGTTCACGATCCTGAGCTTCTGCTCGGGCACGACCCGCGCAAAGATGTTCACGTTCTTGATACGACGCTGGAGTTCCCCGTCGTCCATGCCGTCCAAGCTCCGGCCCGGTGATGGGTTGGTCCACAGTCTGTAGACCGATCTGACGCGCGATATGTCGCGGCCGTTCCCGGATAATCGCCGGTGATCATCACCACCCGGATGCCCGCTGTATAACATTCCTTCACCGCCTCTGCCACACCGGGACGCACGGGGTCTGCAAGCCCCACGAGCCCCAAGAACTCGAAAGTGAAGTCGTGCTGCTCTCCCGGCAGGTCCATGGTCGTGAAATACGACTTCGCCACGCCGAGAATACGCAAGCCGATCTTCGCCATGGTCTCAATGGACCTTGAAAGCTCCTGCTTCTGTACTTCGCTGAAATGGCACAGGTCGGCAATCGCCTCAGGCGACCCTTTGGCCGCGATCACATACTCATCTCCTTTGGGAGACTTCCAGACGTGAGACAGTGCCATCAGGCTGTTCGACAATGGATATTCATGTACGAGCGTCCAGTCGTCGTGGATATGCTCGGTGCTTGCAAGGTAGTGGCCGCCGAGTTCCTTGAAGGCTTTCTCCATGGGATCGAAAGGGTCCTTCTGGCTCGCAAGGATGCTGAACTCCACCACCTCATGAAAATTTTCAGGGATGCTCGGCTTTTTCTGATAATCCACCGTATAGAACTCGCCATTCGCGAATATCGTGTTAACCGACATGCGGTTCTGTGTCAGTGTACCCGTCTTGTCCACGCAGAGGACCGTAGCAGAGCCCAGAGTCTCGACTGCCGGTATGCGCCGGGTGAGCACTCTCTTTTGTGATATCCGCCACGCGCCCAAGGCGAGGAATATCGTGAGCACCACGGGAAATTCCTCCGGAAGGAGCGCCATGGCGAGCGTAATTCCTGCAAGAAATCCGTTGAGCCAGCTCCCTCTTGTAAGCCCGTAGACAATTATTACGAGGGTGCACACGGAGAGTCCGACCAAGGCCAAGTCGCGCACAATCTTCCGCGTTTCCTTCTGGAGCTGAGTCTCTTCAAGTTCCACGCTCTGAAGCGCTGTCCCGATCCTCCCGATCTCGGTGTTACCCGCCGTGGCCTGCACCGTAGCGATCCCTTGCCCTTTCACAATCAGCGTCCCGGAATACACGCAAGGAAGGTCCTCGCCTCCCGGCCTGGACATTTCCGGTATGCCGGCGCATGCGGTCTTCCGCACGGACACTGATTCACCCGTTAAAAGCGACTCGTCAACCGAAAGGTTTATGCAGGACAGGAGTACGGCATCCGCCGGCACTCGGTCGCCTTCATTCAGGACGATGACGTCGCCCCGCACGACGTCGCGGCCGGGAATACGTTTCTGTACGCCTCCCCGGATGACCAGCGCGCGAGGGCTCGTCAGGTCGCGAAGCGCTTCAATCGCTCGCTCGGTCTTGCGCTCCTGGTACAGCGTGATGCCGATCACCACAAAGACGAAGCCAAGCAGCATGAGCGCTTCCTGCACGTCCCCGAGGATAAGATAGATGCTGCCGCAAGCTACGAGCAGGACGAACATGGGCTCGCGCATCACGTCGAAGGCAATGGCAAAGATGCTGCGCTGCTTCGCCGAGGGCAGTTCATTATAGCCCTCGCGCTTCAGCCGTTCTGCTGTCTCCTGCTCGGAGAGGCCGGTAATGGAGTTGATGTCGAATGAAGTGAGCAACTTGTTCCCTTGTGATGGAATAATAGTCGGATTTTTTAAAGTATACCTAAACAGCCTTAAATTGAAAAGGGCTTTTTCATGCGAAGGGACAGAGGCTGTAATCAAGAGACGTCGGCTTGTTCATGCAAGAATAGTAGTATAATGAAAAAAGTAAAAGGGAGACTATCCCGTAAAAAGGAGATAACACTATATGGAATTCGTATCGAAACTGCCGTGGGGGCTCGTCATTCTTGCATGCCTGACACTCGGGCTCGCCCCGTTCAGCCCGCCGCACATTTGGGAGAAGCTCCAAATGCTTGCGAAAGGCCAGCTTGTAAGGCCGATCGACTGGCTTGACTTTATACTCCACGGAACGCCTTGGGTGCTGCTCATCCTCAAGGGAATAGGATCACTCACCCAGAAATGACATGAAGCCGTACGTAGACAGCAGGGCATGGGATCAACTGAAGCCATTCTTAAAACATGCGATGGATTGGTCGACATCACTCAACTTACGATACCTCCGAACTTGCTGATCAACCTCTGACCCGAACATTAAACTGATTTTATTTCTCTCTCATCCGGTAATATTTGTCTAATTCTTCGGTGAATCGTACTTTATCTATCGGCGGGATATCGATCCCCCCGCCTGAAGTGCCCGGTTCGGTGTAGAACCGCTCAGGCAGGAAGTCGTTAGCTTTCGTGAAACCGTTCTCTGTGTTAAATCGTCGCTCGGCAAGGATGATCTCCTCCCCTGTCTTCATCAGTCCCTGTCCGGTGAACGACATGCCGGTCGCCGCCGCGAACATCTGGGCATACTCCTCGATCGACGCCCCGAGGAATGCAAATGCGCAGATCGCGAGCGAATCAACGATTGCGTTGTTGTCCTCGGCGATCTTGATCATCCTTGCCTTACCGTCGAAGCTGAAACGGTCCACGGCTATGGGCTTGCGCAGAATTTCCTGGCTGATCGGGTAGGCACGGAGATGGCATCCTCCCCTGGTAGAAGTGCCGTAGGCTAGGGCAATGCCGTAGGAACCGCGCGGGTCATATGCTGGTAGTTCGAGGCCTTTGACGCTCATCGAGAACTGCGGCTTGCCGAGGGATGCGCAGAGCCGTTTGGAGCCTTCGGCAATCTGACTCCCTTCTGCCTCGCGATAGGCGGTCTTTCGGAGCGTATCGAGGATCTCATCAGCGGTCAGAAATTTGCCGCGCGCCTCTCCATAGGCTGCAAAGGTGGCTGCCGCGGAGATAGTGTCCATGCCGAAGCTATTACACAAGAGGTTCGCCTTGATGATGGACTCTGCGTCGGAGTTCGCGTTCAAAGCTCCGAAGTGCGAGAGCGTCTCGTACTCCGGCACGGGTCTGCCGCAGGAGGTTAGTTTTTTACACTGGATAGGACAGATCGCGCAACCGTGCTTTTTAAAACCGAACTCTCGCTTCAGGCTTGGCCCGGAATAGGCGCTCGCTTCGGGGAAAAAGGTCTTTTTGAAATTCTCCGTGGGAGCCATCTTTCGCTGACCCACGATATCCACGAGCGTAGCTGTTCCGAATTCGCCCAGTCCCAACTCTCCCATGACTACGGGAGAAGCGCGCAGGAGCCGCATCACATCATCCTGTGCTTTCTTGAACGCCGACGGATCGGCAAGCGTTGTCTTCTTCGCGCCATCCGCTACGATGGCCTTCAGATTCTTGACACCCATGACCGCTCCGAGGCCTCCGCGGCCTGCTGAGTTGGCTCCGCCGATCATGATGTTTGCGAACCGAACTAGGTTCTCTCCTGCCGGGCCGATGCAGGCTGAGGTCCCTTCTGATTCTAACCGAGAGCTCGTTTCCTGACAGCCTTTTCCCCAGAGCGTTGATGCATCTCTGATCTCAACCCGGTCTTCCCTGATTGCGATGGAGACTGGTGCATTTGCCTTGCCGGTGACGATTAAGCAGTCGTAGCCGGCTGCCTTGAGCCTTATCGGGAATGTCCCGCCGACCGAGGAATCCGTGATCGTGCCGGTGAGCGGAGAGCGCGAGACCACGGACATGCGGGATGACGCCGGAGCGGACGTGCCGCAGAGCGGGCCCACGGCAAAGATCAGAGGCATGCTGCTGTCATAAGGATCAAGCTTGAAAAAATCCTTCATAAGTGCAACGCCAAGCCCTCTGCCCCCGATATGAGCAATGAGGACGTGTTCAGATAGGCCCTCGGTCCATATCTTCCCGGACGAGAGGTCGACATATAATGCCTTGCCGTGCCATGCGTTCATGTGAGGATGATAATACATTTGCAGTGTCAGGGTCAATGAAGAAATGCTGAACAGCAATGCCTTTTGCCGCTGCAGCGCAAGGAGCGCCAAGGAAATCCAATCTGAATTATCAGTTTCATATACGTTAATATGCTTTGCGTCCTGTGCGGCTTCGCGGTTAAGTTCTCTTGATCATACCAGTACAATTCTTTTGACACTGGCCGTCATTCCCTTTATAATTCGTAACTATGATTGAAAAAATCGGCGTTATCGGCGCGGGCGCGTGGGGCACGGCGCTGTCCATCTTGCTCGCGGACAAGGGTCACGACGTGACCCTCTGGATGTATGAAAAAGACCTTGCCGAAGAAACAGCACGGACGCGCGACAATCGTGTCTATCTCCCGGGGTTTACCCTTCCGGAATCCATTCAAGTAACCTCTTCTTTGGAAGCCGCGGTCAGGGACAAAGCCATCATCCTTTCCGTAGTTCCCTCCCACACGGTACGCGCGGTGTCCAGACAGTTTACGCCGTTCCTGTCCAGGGACGGCGTCATCGTCAGCGCTTCTAAGGGCATAGAGATCGAAACGCTCATGCCGCTCTCGGAAGTGTTCAAAGATATCCTACCCGAACAGTTCCACGACCGCCTCTGTATCCTTTCGGGGCCAAGCTTCGCCAAAGAGGTGGCCCAGAAGATGCCAACAGCCGTCTCCCTCGCTTCGTACGATCCAATCATCGCAAAAAAAGTACAGGCGATCTTCAGCAACCCCTACTTCCGCATTTATACCAATCCGGACGTCATCGGCGTTGAACTTGCGGGTTCGCTCAAAAACGTCGTGGCCATCGCTGCCGGTGTACTCGAGGGGATAGGCTACGGGTATAATACGATGGCCGCACTTCTCACGCGAGGGCTCGCAGAAATGGCCCGCCTCGGCATCGCCATGGGCGGCAACTTGCATACCTTTTCCGGCCTCGCAGGCATGGGGGATCTGGTCCTCACCTGCACGGGGGGGTTGTCGAGAAACCGTACGCTCGGCGTGCGGATCGGCAAGGGGGAGAAATTAAACGACATCATGAGCACGATGAAGACCGTTGCAGAAGGCGTCAAGACCGCCAGAGCCGCGCGGTACCTGGCGAGAAAATATAGCGTAGATATGCCGATCGTAGATGAGGTCTATCAGCTCCTCTACGAAGGAAAAGAACCCAAACAGGCGGTGAAGGATCTAATGAACCGGGAGCTTAAGGATGAGTAACCTATTGCAGCCGCAGATTAATAGTGGAGTTCTTGGAAAAGACATCGAAGCATGAGGAGAAAAAGGCAGTCATCAACGGCGAATCAGGTACAGATGAGATCATCACCATTAAAAGATTAAGGGGAAAGGGTGAAACTGGAGAAAGGGAGACGGAAACCGCAGCAGGAGTATTTTCTCTCGATTTCGCCGCATTCACAATTTCTCCTTAGATTTTACTCTTTATATCATGAATAAATCAGACCTCACAAAACTTCTCCAGAGCCTCCGCGCAGGGAAAATAGATGTCGAGAAGGCGCTCAACCGGCTCAAGCACCTGCCGTTCGAGGACGTGTCCTACGCACACATCGACCATCACCGTCATCTGCGTCATGGCATGCCCGAGGTCATCTACTGCGAAGGCAAGACACTCGACCAGGTTGTAGGCATCACAAAGCGCATGCTCAAAGTCGGCAGCGACGTCCTTGCCACCCGCGCCTCGGAAAGTCTGTACAAGGCCATCAAAAAACTCGACCGACGCGCCGTGTATCATCAGGCTTCACGGGCTATAGCGGTCCAGCATAAGGTGAACAGGCTCACCTCCGGCGTGGTCCTCGTCCTGACCGCCGGCACATCGGATATTCCCGTCGCCGAAGAAGCTGCGGTCACTGCCGAAATGCTGGGCAGCAAGGTGCAGACCGTCTATGATGTGGGCGTCGCCGGCCTCCACCGCGTTCTCAGCAAAAGAGAAATCCTCGACGCTGCCAGGGTGATCGTCGTCGTCGCGGGTATGGACGGTGCACTCCCATCGGTCGTGGGAGGACTGGTGGACAAGCCCGTGATCGCCGTCCCCACGAGCGTGGGCTACGGCGCGGGGTTCCAGGGACTTGCACCTCTCCTTACCATGCTCAACTCCTGCGCTTCTGGTATTGCTGTGATGAACATAGACAATGGTTTTGGCGCCGGAGTGCTGGCACATAGGATCAACATTCTCGGAGAACGTTCAAGATCAACGACGAGATTGCTTCACTAAGCTCGCAATGACGGCTTTAAAGCAATCGCAGAATAAATATTATGAAAACTGCTTACTTCGACTGTTTTTCCGGCATATCCGGTGACATGACCCTGGGCGCGCTCATGGACGCGGGCGTGAGCATCGACACCCTGCGCGCAGGGCTCGCAAAGCTCAGCCTTCCTGGCTATGAGCTCAACGCAGAAAAGGTCAACCGGTCCGGTATTGCCGCAACGAAAGCCCACGTGATCATCGACCGGAAGAACCAGAAGTCGCGACATCTTTCCGATATCATGGACATTATTGAAGGCTCTTCCCTGTCGCAGACAGTGAAGGAGAAAAGCGGCCGTATCTTCAAGAGGATGGCCGCCGCCGAGGCCAAGGTACACGGCACAATACCTGATAAAATCCATTTTCACGAAGTGGGGGCAGTCGACGCCGTCGTGGACATCGTGGGCTCGGTCATAGGTCTGGATCACCTGGGAATCACACAGATAATCACGTCCTCTATCAACGTCGGCTCCGGAACTGTACATACCTCTCACGGGATCTTTCCCATACCTGCCCCTGCTACGGCAGAGCTGCTCAAAGGCATCCCCTTTTATCAATCCTCGACGCAGTTCGAGCTTGCCACCCCCACCGGCGCGGCCATCATCAGCACGCTGAGCAATTCCTTTGGCACCCTTCCGGCGATGAAAGTTGACCGCATAGCACATGGCGCGGGTGACAAGGACTTCTCCGACAGGCCGAACATCCTGAGGCTCATGATCGGAGAGCTCGTTGCGAACTACGAAGAAGACACGTCGATCGTGATCGAGACGAACATTGACGACATGAGCCCGCAGGTCTATGAGTATATCATCGAGAGGCTCATGGAACAGGGCGCGCAAGATGTCTACCTTTCGCCGATCATCATGAAAAAAGGTAGGCCGGCGATCCTGCTCTCGGTGCTCACGGAGAGGTCAAAGACTGATGCTCTTCTTGATATTGTTTTCCATGAAACAACGAGCATCGGTGCCCGTATTCAGGAAGTGGGCAGAAAGAAACTGCGCCGCGAGATCAAGGAAGTCGACACTGTCTACGGGAGAGTCGGTGTCAAAGTAAGCAAGCGTGGCAATGAAATCCTCACCGTAACGCCGGAATATGATGATTGCCGCAGAATCGCGGAAGAGAAAAAGGTGCCGCTAAAAAAAGTAATGGACGAAGCGAAAAAACAATTTCTAAACACTGAATCCTAATTTCTACTTAAATTTGAAAATCAAATAGTCAAAATTGTTTTAGATAGAGATATTCTTGATTATTTATGGTCCCGTGATCAGAATTTCGAATTTCAGCTGAAAGGAGTTTCATGCGCACTCTCCGTATTTCCATGGCCCAGATAAACCCCACCGTTGGGGACCTCAGGGGCAACAGGAACAAGATCATCGACTACATCAGCCGCGCACGGAAACTCGGTGCTGACCTGATCGCTTTCACCGAGCTTGCCGTCACAGGCTATCCACCTGAGGACCTGCTGCTCAAACCTCAGTTCGTCAAAGACAACCTGCACACGCTCAAGGAAATCACGAAAGCCACCAGAGGGATCACGGCAGTCATCGGATTTGTTGACTCGAACGACCATATCCATGACGCGGCAACGGTCATAAGCAATGGAAGGCTCGTCCACGTTTATCACAAGATGCTGCTCCCGAACTACGGTGTGTTCGACGAATACCGCTATTTCAAACCGGGTAAGCGTTACCCCATCATCACGGTCAAGGGTGTTAACATTGGGGTCAATGTGTGCGAGGACATCTGGTATGCAGACGGTCCGGCCCGCACCCAGACGTTGGCAGGCGCTGAGATCATCATCACGATCAATGCATCGCCGTATCATAAAGGCAAGGGCAAGGAACGCATGCAGATGCTGGCTCTGCGCGCAAAAGAGAACAACGTCTATGTTGTGTACACAAACACCGTGGGTGGGCAGGATGAGCTCGTGTTCGACGGCCACAGCATGATCCTGGACCCGAAGGGCAAATTGCTTGTAGCGGGGAAACAATTCGAGGAAGAGATGATCACCTGTGACATAAAGCTCCCCGGTCCACCTCGACGGGGCGCAGATATCACCTCAGAACTGATCCTCGATGAACACAGGGATCTTATCGACTCCGTCGTCATCACGAACAAACCGGCCTCAAAGAAAAAACCGCTACCACCTGCGCATATCGTACGACCATATTCCGTGAGCGAAGAGGTCTACCGAGCACTTGTGCTCGGGACGAGGGACTACGTACGCAAGAACGGGTTCAAGGCTGTTGTCATCGGCCTCTCAGGTGGAATAGATTCTTCACTCGTTGCTGCCGTAGCTGTGGCAGCCATCGGGAAAGAGAACGTTACCGGCGTGTTCATGCCGTCGCAATTCAGCTCGAATGAAAGCTGTGAGGATGCGTACGAACTTGCATATAACCTCGGCATCAAAATCCTGGAAATACCTATCAAGCAGGCGTTCGACTCATACTTAAGAACGCTCCGAAGTGTATTTGCAAAAACCAGGCAGGACGTGACCGAAGAGAACATCCAGGCGCGCATCAGGGGCAACATCCTCATGGCGCTCTCGAACAAGTTCGGCTGGCTTGTGCTCACCACCGGCAACAAGAGCGAGATGTCCAGTGGGCTACGCCACGCTCTACGGCGATATGGCTGGGGGGTTCGCCGTGATCAAGGACGTTCCCAAGACCATGGTCTATGATGTTTCGAAATGTGTGAACCGGCTCGCGGGCAAAAAAATTATCCCGAAACGCGTACTCGTCAAGGCACCTACCGCTGAACTTCGACCGAACCAGAAGGACAGTGATTCGTTGCCTGTGTATCCCATCCTCGATCCGATCCTCAAGGCTTACGTGGAGGATGACAAAGAATTCGATGAGATGCTCAGGATGGGCTTTGACCGGAAGACCGTTGAGCGCGTAATCCGGCTCGTGGATTCGAGCGAATACAAGCGCCGCCAGACGCCCCCCGGCGTCAAGATTACACCTCGCTCCCTGGGTAAGGACAGAAGGTTCCCGATAACGAATAAATATAAGAGCTATTGATCGATTCTCTTCTCACCACCAGACGCGAAGAAAGCGTCGGGAAACATTAAATAAGAAAGCCGTCTTTGCGAGCCGAAGGCGAAACAATATCGGTTTTCAAAGGATGTTACTCGAGTTCGCTTTGTCGATAAATTCATCTTGATGACATCTTAAAACCTTCATGACCGGAACCTGCTCTGGGCCTCATCAGGAGCCTCTGCGTTGGACAAATTACATTACTGAGATTGCCTTTTGTCCATCAGCACATTCACGGAAAAGTGTTTTACACTATATGCCTATCGGAACCCTCTACATAGTCGCCACACCCATCGGGAACCTCGAAGACATCACCCTCCGGGCGATCCGCGTGCTGAGGGAAGTTGACCTCATCGCTGCCGAGGACACAAGACATACCAAACATCTTCTTGACCGCTATAAGATAGAAACTCAGCTCACCAGCTATCATGACCACAACAAAGAAGAAAAAGCACCGGTTCTCGTTGCACAGATACTTGAAGGCAAGAGTGTGGCCCTCGTATCCGACGCGGGAACACCCGGCATATCTGATCCCGGCTATTTCCTCATCAACCTGGCCGTAGACCAGAAAATTCCCGTAGTCCCTATCCCTGGCGCAACCGCGGCCATTGCAGCACTCTCCATATCAGGCCTGCCCGACAGACAGTTTCGTGTTCGAAGGATTTCTCCCTGCCAAACACGGTGCCCGCCTCAAACGCCTTCAGAAACTTACACAGGAAGAACGCACCATCATCTTCTACGAAGCTCCGCACAAGATCATCAAGACCATCGATGACATGCTCGAAGTCTTCGGCGACCGTCGGACGGTCGTGACCCGTGAACTTACCAAAATGCATGAGGAAACGATTCGCGGGACGCTTTCGGACATCCTCACGCGCTTACACACAGGAACAATCAAAGGCGAATTCACGATCATCGTGCACGGCGCTTCAGCGGAACCGCAGAAGCAGGATATCGATACTGCCGAGTATCTCAAGAACCTGATGATACACCGCGGCCTGAGCAAGAAAGAAGCTATTTCAGTCGCCGCTGAGGAACTCGGCGTTCCGAAGAAGAACGTTTACAGGGAAAGTCTGAAAATATAACCACTGTCATAATTTTTATTATTTGCAGATTGACATCGGGCAAGGAAGCCATGACGTTTTCAATTGGCCGTCTTTCTCATATCTCCGTGCTCATTGTAGTATCAGCAAGGGGATCAGGCTTATTTTTTTTCTCAAGCCTTGGCTTATTATTCAAAGCCTTTTCCAAAGCTCAAAAAGACAAGAATCTTTCTTAAGTGTGTGCAGTATAATTCTTTTTCTTATTGGAATAGTTGCTTTAAAATTAAAGTGGTCCGACGTTACACCAATAGGCGGAATACCTTAGCAGAAATTTATAATCTGCCTAATCTGCCAACTGATGTACATACGAACGAGGTGTGCCATGTCCAAAGTCTACTTCTCCAGCGCTCGTACTCTCAGGTGGGATTATAACCACAGCGTTCCCGGTAAGCTCGAGACCCTGCTCGAGATGATGAAATTCTCCGAACGGTTCGAAGAAGACGAATGGATAGCGATCAAGACCCATTGGGGATCACACGGCGCATTCAGGATCGTTCCGCCGGTCATGATCCGCAAGGTAGTAGAAGCTATTAAGACAACCGGAGCCAAACCGTTCGTTACGGACACGGTCAGGATCATGGGGCTCGACTACATCGAAGTCGCGAACCAGAACGGCCTGAACCACCTCTCCTGCGGCGCACCGGTGGTGCTGGCTGACGGGCTTTACGGCAAGGACAGCATCCTGGTCAAGGCAGGCCCGATCCTCGGGGATATCGCTGTTGCCTCGACTATCCACGATGTACCGGCCATGGTCGTCTGCTCCCACACCAAGGGCCACATCAACGCCGGCTATGCCGGTGCGCTCAAGAACCTGGCCATGGGCTGCGTGAGTTCGCGCCATCGCGAGCATGGCTGGAAAAAGGGACGCGGCGGCATGCACTGCCACGGTGAGATGGGCCTCCAGTGGAACCCCGAGGTCTGCACCTTCTGCGAACAGTGCAAGAACATCTGCCCGCTCCACGCCATCGATTTCAAGGAAGGTGCGTTTGTTGTTGACGAAAATAACTGCTGGCACTGCGGCCGATGCAGCCGTGTGTGCCAGGAAGGCGCCCTCACTCTACCCCAGGATGACGTGACTTTTCAGAAAAGCCTGGCCGAGGCTGCGGCAGCGGTGCTCTCCACGTTCAAAAAAGGGAAGGTCGTTTACATTAACTTTCTGTACCAGATCCAGCCTGAGTGCGACTGCATGCCTGTTGCAGACGTGCCGGTAATCCAGGACCAGGGTATCATGATCTCCGACGACATCGTGGCCATCGAGCAGGCATCACTCGATATGCTCAAAGCCGCGCCTCCCCTTCCCCAGTCCGCAATAGAAGAAGCCGGCATCAAACCT
This sequence comes from Nitrospirota bacterium, assembly GCA_963705595.1. Lineage (GTDB taxonomy): Bacteria > Nitrospirota > UBA9217 > UBA9217 > UBA9217 > DASPSR01. Next base: position 480,521 of record CAVPKD010000002.1, read on the forward strand.
GGCGACGACATCATGTCCAAGCTCAATCCCCGGCCCATGCAGGTCCAGATCGATGAGGCGGAGAGGCAGGGACTCGGTACGAAGAAGTATGAGCTGGTGAAGATAGAACCGTGAAAATAGATATCAGAGGACAAATGACAGAAGACGGACAAAATATGCTATATTTACGATAATTCCTCGTAGTCTCTTCTCTGGCCTCGGAGGTTTCATGCCCAAACGCACAAAGATCATCGCCACCATCGGCCCTGCATCGAGCTCGTCAACGACCATCGCAAAGCTGATCCGCGCGGGCATGGACGCGGCGCGACTGAACTTCTCCCACGGCGACTGGAATGACCATACCAAGCGCATCAGACTCATCCGGCAGGAGGCTGAAAAGGCAGGAAAACTGATCGCTATCATCCAGGACCTGCAGGGTCCGAAGCTGCGCGTCGGCATGATGAAAGACGACGCAGTCACGCTCACGCGTGGAGATGAAATTTCACTGACCACGCGCAAAGTGCTCGGTACGAGCCAGACCATTCCCGTTACCTACCCTCGACTTGCAAAAGACCTGAAAACTGGCGATTCACGGTCCTCCTGGACGACGGCAGGCTCGAGCTTAAGGTCATAAAAAAGAGCGCGGGAGACCTCCGGTGCAAGGTCATTCGCGGCGGCGTGCTCAGGAGCCACAAAGGAGTGAACCTGCCGGGCGCAAACCTCTCGCTTCCCTCGCTCTCTCACAAGGACAAGGCAGACCTCCGATTCGGCATCGCTCAGGGTGTGGACTATATCGCTCTCTCGTTCGTGCGCACTGCCAATGACATCATCGCCACACGTCTGTTCCTGAAAGCGCACGGCGCGGATATTCCGATCATCGCGAAGATCGAGAAAGCCGAGGCCATTCAAAATCTTGACGAGATCATCGACGCCGCTGACGGGATCATGGTAGCTCGGGGCGACCTGGGTGTGGAGATGTCGCCCGAACAGGTGCCGCTGCTCCAGAAGAAGATCATCGAGGCCTGCAACCGGGCTGAAAAGCCGGTGATCACTGCCACACAGATGCTCGAAAGCATGATCGAGAACCCTCAGCCCACGCGGGCCGAGGCATCGGATGTGGCGAACGCCATCCTCGACGGCACTGACTGCGTCATGCTCTCGGGCGAGACCGCGATGGGCAAATACCCGGTCCAGGCTGTGGAGGTCATGGCGAGGATCGCCGTGCAGGCAGAGACGTCACTTTCCCCCATTCCGCCGGACAATCGTATTTCCGGTCCTGATGAGAGCGTGGCCCATGCGGCCTGCCGCGCCGCGGAGGAGCAGCAGGCACAGGCGATCGTAACCTTCACCCAGTCCGGCTCCACGGCCCTCCTGGTCTCGAAGCACCGGCCCAGGATGCGCATCATCGCGCCGACGCCCTTCGAACTGGTTGCCAGAAAGATGTCGCTCTACTGGGGCGTAACACCGATCATCCTGAAGACCAAACGCACCACCGACAACATGATTGCGAGCGTCGAGCGCGCTATGCACTTTGGCAGGCTCGTGAGGCGGCACGACCTCATTGTGATTACCGCCGGCGTGCCCATCGGCGTTGCCGGCAGCACGAACATGATGAAGATTCACCGTGTCGGCGAGGTCAAGGGGCTGGAATCGCGGTAGCTGCTGTCAAGAGCATTATGGTCCAAGTATGGTATAATTAACCTGTGTGTAATATCCACATCAATCTGGCGAAGAGCGGCGAGTTTTTATTTTTTTAAGCCAATACAATGCGGAGGTGATGCTTATGAAAGTACGGGCCTTGCTGGATTCCAAAGGAAAAGACATCGTGTCCATTGATGCCGATGGTTCGGTAGAGGATGCCATACGGTCAATGCACTCCCGGAAAATCAGCGCGATCATGGTGACCGAACACGGCAAGACGGTCGGGATCTTCACGGAAAGAGACGTCGTACGATGCTACATATCTTCGGGCGGCAAGAGCTTTAAGGAGATCAAAGTCAAGGATGCCATGGTGAGCAATCTTATTGTCGCGGTCCCGGACGATGAGGTACACGACATCGGGACGATCATGATCGAAAAGAACATCCGCCATTTACCTGTTATTGATAACCATAGAGTCATCGGAATGCTGTCGATCCGCGACATCATCCAGACCCAGGTGAAGAAGCTTACTTCGGAAATCCATTATCTGAAAGACTATATTACCGGCTTCTAAGCACGGCCGCGCTCTTGATGCACAGACAGGGCTGCGGCGCCTCTCAAGGAACGAGAAGGGGGAAGGAAGATTGTTTTTCTGGGCAATGGGGCAGTCCGCAATCCTGCCCTCCCCTTCTGCTTGTTGCTTCCTGATCACCGAGCAAGCCAATTCATAAACACCGTTCGAAAATAGTGATCACGGAGGTCATGGCCGAATATTGCATAGCGACGGCGATGGAGCATGATCAAAAGCAGCGGGTGTTTTCCCGATGAAAATAAAGAAGATGCAAATTGTATTTTTTTAGTGCAAAAAAAGATCTCTCATGATATTATATAATAATTTTATTAATTTTCCTTATGAACAATCCTCTCGACAAAATCATCCAAAACTACCGCCAGGAAGGCGGGAATGTGATCACGCTTCTCCAGGAAACGCAGGAGGCTTATGGGTATATTCCGCGCGAGGCCGTTGACGTCTTCGCGGAGACGCTCAATATCGCCCCCAGCCGTTTCTACGGCGTCGTAACCTTCTACGCCCAGTTCCGCCTGACCCCGATTGGAAAGAACAAAATTACGGCCTGCTGCGGCACTGCCTGCCATGTGCGCGGCGCCGAGCGTATCCTGAATAGTCTGAAGCGAGAGCTCAACCTCGCGGAGAATGAGGATACCACGAAGGACCGCGAATTTACCATCGAAAAGGTCGCCTGTCTCGGATTTTGCAGTTTTGCCCCCGTAGTCCTGATCAACGACAATGTACACGGAAAAACGAATTCCGACTCCTTGCTCAAAGAGCTGCGGACGATGAGGAAAAAGTAAGTGGAAAGTCCGACCGTCATACGGGTCTGCATGGGGCCGGCGGGAATCGCTGCGGGCGGCAAAACCGTTCTCGGGGCGTTCAGAGTTGCCCTTGCGCAGTCCGGCGCGCAGGCATCGGTCAAGGAGAACTGCTCCTCCCACCAGGTGGGCTGCCTAGGGCTCTGCGCACGCGATGTCCTTGTGGAGGTCCACAAGGACGGCTCCAAGATCGTCTATCAGTACGTAAAACCCGAGATGGTCCAGCGAATCGTGGACGAGCACCTTGTCGGCGGCACCCCGGTCAAGGAATGGCTCGTCGACGATGCCTACGATGCATTCTACAAGAAGCAGGTCAAGGTGGTCCTGTCCGACTGCGGCCGCATCGACCCCGAGGAGATCGATGCCTATCAGGCCGTCGGCGGATACGAGGCCGCCAAGCGAAGTGCTCCACTCCTGGGTCCCGGAAGAGGTCATTGAGGAGATAAAGAGTCCGGGCTCCGGGGGCGCGGCGGCGCAGGGTTTCCCACGGGCCTCAAGTGGGAACTGGGCAGGAAAGTCTCCGGGTGACGATCAAGTACATCGTCTGCAACGCCGATGAAGGCGACCCCGGCGCGTTCATGGACCGTGCCGTCATCGAGGGCAATCCCCACTGCCGTGATCGAGGGCATGATCATCGGCGCCTATGCGATCTGCGCGCACCACGGGTATGTGTATATCCGTGCCGAGTATCCCCTTGCTGTCGAACGTTTAAAGCGGGCCCTCAAGCAGGCTACTGACCAGGGGTTTCTCGGAGAGAACATCTTCAGCACGGATTTCGATTTCGACATCAAGATCAAACTCGGCGCCGGCGCCTTCGTCTGCGGTGAAGAGACGGCCCTTATCGCATCCATCGAAGGCCAGCGGGGCATGCCGCGGCCAAAGCCGCCGTTCCCCGTGAACAAGGGTCTTTGGCAGAAACCCACGGTCATCAACAATGTCGAGACCCTGGCGAACATCCCCTACATCATCAGGAAGGGCTCCGCTGGTATGCCTCGTACGGTACCGAGAACGCTCACAGGGCACGAAAGTCTTCGCGCTGACGGGCAAGATCAAGAACCCGGGCCTCATCGAGGTCCCCATGGGCATCACGCTGCGCGAGATCATCGAGGAGATCGGCGGCGGCATCGAGGGCGGCAAAGCCGCTAAAAGCGGTCCAGACCGGCGGCCCCTCGGGCGGCTGCATCCCGGCCGGCATGCTCGACCTGAACGTGGACTACGAGTCCCTTGCCAAGGCCGGCTCCATTGTCGGGATCGGGCGGCATGATCGTTCTTGATCGAGGACGACTGCATGGTGAACATGGCCCAATATTTCGTCCAGTTCACCCAGGCGGAATCCTGCGGGAAATGTGTCCCCTGCCGGGTCGGCACCAAAAGGCTCCTCGAGACCCTCGACCGGATCACCAAGGGACAGGGCCGGGAAGGCGATATCGAACAGCTCGAAAAGCTGAGCCACGGGCATCAAGACCACTGTCGCTCTGCGGCCTCGGACAGACCGCACCGAATCCGATGCTCAGCACCATCAGGTATTTCCGGGAAGAATTCGAGGCCCATATCAGGGACAAGAAATGTCCCGCAAAGGTGTGCAAGGCCCTCCTGACCTACAGCATCGACGAGAATGCCTGCAAGGCCTGCGGAGCCTGCCTGCAAGGCATGCCCGCCGGCGCGATCACCGGAGAGAAGAAGATGCCCCACAAGATCGATCCAGGCCAAGTGCATCAGATGCGGGTGCTGTTTCGAGGTCTGCAAGTTCAAATCGGTATGAGAGAGGGAGTAGGACCAAAGTGGCTACACAGGAGTAGAGACCATAAACGCAAAAGCAAACTTCAGCACCGTAATCCGGCGAACAAACCGATTACTGATTGCCTTACGAAACTCTGTGCTCTCTGTGCCTCTGTGGCAATGCATTTGACGACGAGGTACCATGGTATCGCTCACCATCAACAATAAGAAGGTCACGGTCCCCGCGGACATGACCATCCTCGAGGCGGCACGGCGGCACGGGATTCATATCCCGACGCTCTGCCACCACCCCAAGCTCACGCCCTTCGGCGGCTGCCGGCTTTGCGTCGTCTCCGTGAAAGGCATGCCCAAACCGGTCGCATCGTGCACCACGACCGTCACCGAGGGCATGGAGGTCACCACGTCGACGCCGGAGATCGAGGACCTGCGCAAAGCTGGTGCTGGAGCTTATCCTGTCCGACCATCCCAACGACTGTATGATCTGCGAGGCCACGGGAAGCTGCGCCCTGCAGGAGCTTGCATACACCTACGGCGTCGAGGGATCGGAATACGCCGGCGAACGGCGCGTCTACGCCAAGCGCGACGGCAATCCCTTCATCGAGCGGGACATGGAAAAGTGCATCCTCTGCGGCCGGTGCGTCAAGGTCTGCGACGAGGTGCAGGGCGTCGAGGCCATCGACTTCGGCTACCGGGGGTTCCGGTCCAAGATCTGCCCGTCCTACGAGGACGACCTCGACTGCGAGTTCTGCGGCCAGTGCGTCTCGGTCTGCCCGACCGGCGCGCTTACCGGCAAGCAGTGGGCCCGAAAGGGACGCTACGAGGGCATGCGGAAGGTCGACACCATCTGCCCCTACTGCGGCACGGGCTGCACCCTCACCGCCCATGTGAAGGACAACGAGATCGTCGCGGATCACGTCGAAGCCCGGACACCCGAACGAGGGCTGGCTCTGCGTCAAGGGCCGGTTCGGCTATAAGTTCGTGAACAGCCCCGACCGGCTCACGTCGCCCCTCATCCGGCGGGCCAGCGGCGAGTTCGAGGAGGCCTGACCTGGGACCGAGGCGCTGGCGTACACGGCGGCCAGGCTCAAGGAGATCCGGGACAAGCACGGCGCCGACGCCATCGGCGGCCTCTCCTCGGCCCGGTGCACCAACGAGGAGAACTACCTCTTCCAGAAGTTCATGCGCGCGGCGGTCGGCACCAACAACGTCGACCACTGCGCCCGTCTCTGACACTCCCCCACGGTGGCCGGTCTGGCCGCCATCTTCGGTTCCGGGGCAATGACGAACTCCATCCGCGAGATCGAGGGCATGGAGGTCATCTTCATCATCGGCTCCAACACCAAGGAGACCCACCCGGTCATCGCGAACAGGATGATCAAGGCCGTACCGCAAGGGCGCAAAGATCATCGTGGCCGATCCGCGCGACGATCCCCATGGTCGAAGTTCGCCGAGGTGTACCTCAAGCTGCGCCCGGGCACGGACATCGCCCTGCTGAACGGCATGGCCCATGTCATCGTGAAGGAAGGCCTGCAGAACGACGAGTTCATCCGGGAAAAGACCGAAGGCTTCGATGCATGGAAACGAGACGTTGCGAGGAGTTCACGCCGGAGCAGGCGGAAAAGATCACCGGCGTGCCGAAGGACGATATCATCAAGGCGGCGAGGATGTACGGCAGCTCGCGCAAGCGCAGGCATCTTCTATACCATGGGCATCACCCAGCACACCTGCGGCACGGACAACGTGCGGGCCATCGCCAACCTCGCGACGCTCACGGGCAACATCGGCAGGGAGTTCACCGGCGTGAATCCCCTGCGGGGCCAGAACAACGTGCAGGGCGCGTCGGACGCTGCCTGTCTCCCCAACGTCTATCCGGGATATCAGAAGGTCGACCTCCCCGAGGTCGCGGCAGAAGTTCGAACAGGCCTGGGGCGTGCCGCTCTCGCCGAAACCCGGCCTCACCGCGACCGAGATGATGAACGCCGCCGTGGACGGCACGCTCAAGGCGCTGTACATCATGGGCGAGAATCCCGTCCTGACCGATCCCGATCAGCACCATACGATCGAAGGCGCTCAAGAACCTTGAGTTCCTCGTGGTGCAGGACATCTTCCTGACCGAGACCGCAGAACTACGCGCACGTCGTGCTCCCCGCGGCGTGCTCGTTCGAAAAGGAAGGGACCTTCACCAACACCGAGCGGCGCGTCCAGCGCGTGCGCAAGGCGGTCAATCCGCCCGGCGAGGCCCGTGACGATCTTTCCATCATCATGCAGGACTGTCACGCGCAATGGGGTATCCCATGGACATACCGTTCGCCGGAACAGGTGCTGGAGGAATTCGGCAAGGTCTGGCCCGCCCTGGCAGGCATCACCTACGACCGCATCACGTCACGGGGGATCGCCTGGCCCTGCCCCTCGAAGGACCACCCGGGCACGGAATTTCTGTACAAGGACGGCTTCCCGAAGGGGAAGGTCCCCTTCGTACCCATTGCCTTCAATCCCGCGGCAGAGACCGTATGCGGCAACTACCCCTTCGTGCTCACCACGGGCAGGAACCTGTTCCAGTACCATTCCGGATCCATGACCAGGCGCGTCAGCGGCCATCGAGAAACATGCCGGCGAGGCCTATGTGGAGTTGAATCCCGCGGACGGCAAGAAGCTCGGCGATCGAGAACGGGGATATGGTGAGAGTGCGCTCAGGCGCGGTGATGTCGAGATCAAGGCGCGGTTCACGCGGCGGATCTCGGCCGGCACGGTCTTCATCCCCATGCACTACCGCGAAGCGGCGGCCAACGTCCTTACGAACGACGCCCTCGACCCGGACGTCCTGATCCCGGAGTTCAAGGTCTGCGCCGTGAAGATAGAGATGATGGCAAAGAAACAGGAAGGAGCTGTCCCCCGTTACGTCGAAAGCAGAAAAAGCAACGAGGCATCGACGGGCTCGAGAATGTGTTCAGAAGGAAAGCGTCTAAGCAGGTCTACAACGCTGATGGGATTGCTCGGGAACGAACAAGCCCGGATCGATATTCTGACCCCGGCTTTGTAATCACTCCTGCAGCGTGGTCACTCATCTTCGTAGTTCGGATTCGCCGGCTTGCCTGTTTTGCAGGTAGTCTGGCTGAAGGCCGGAATCACGCCCGTGATCTCCGTTCTGGGGATGGATCATGAAACGATAGGAAACCAGTTGGCCATAGCTCTCCATCATGTGTTTCCAGCCCTTTTTGAACAGCGTGCATTCGTTGTTGTAGCACACCCAGAGATAGGGTGAATCCCAGTCTAGGTAGCGCGAGTCCATCTGCTCCATGACCGTCTTGCAGTGCGGACAGGTCGGAGCCTCGGTAACCTTCCAGTCTTTTGTGTCCATCATGACAACCTCCCTGAAGCCTCCATAAAACAACGTGTTATTATACGTCATCCAAGGCCTGTTTGCAACAGAAAATCATGTTCAGAAAAATCATGTTCAATAGTTCACGGTCCAGAGTTCAAAATAGCTCTTGGGATGCAGACACGTAGGACACAGCTCCGGTGCGTCCGTGCCTTCGTGATGATAGCCGCAGTTCCGGCAGATCCAAGTCGTGAATGCATCCTTTTTAAAGACCTTCCCCTTAGTCAGATTTTCCAGTAGCTTCCGATACCGCTTTTCATGCTCTACTTCCACTTTGGCGATGAAGCGGAATGCTGTTGCCACATCGAGGAAGCCTTCCTGCTGTGCAATGTCCGCGGCTCCGGGGTAGAGCTTCGTCCACTCCTCGTTTTCCCCCTCCGCGGCCGAGAGAAGGTTCTCGGCCGTGGTGCCGATGCGCCCCGCCGGGAAGGTCGCCGTGAATTCCGCCATGCCTCCTTCAAGGAATTTGAAGAATCGCTTGGCATGCTCCTTTTCATTCTCCGCGGTCTCGAGAAAGAAGCCCGCTATCTGCTCGAAGCCTTCTTTCTTCGCTGCACTCGCGAAGTATGTGTACCTGTTCCTTGCCTGGGACTCTCCGGCAAAAGCCGCGAGCAGGTTCTTCTCAGTCCTGGTTCCTTTGTTTTTCATAATGACCTCCTATTGATATGTACCGCTTGCAGGCCTGTCGCCTTGCAAGCTTGTCAGCTTCTCCCCTACCTCATCCTTCTCGCCATCTCCATCCTGGCGACAAAAATGTCCGCGCGGGCAAGCAGGCAGAAACTGAGCCGTTCTTTGAGTTTCTGGAGCGTGGGCCGCTTTTTCCACTCTTCGAAATTGATGCGTACGGATCTTTTCAGATCGTCCTCAAAATCAGCACGCGCCTTGGCTGCAAGCATGGGATCGGTCACGACCGCCACGAGCTCGTAGTTTATCTTTCCGCTCCGGATATCGAGGTTCGCAGAGCCGGCTATCACGGTGTCGTCTGCGATCGCAAGCTTGGCATGCATCATCGTCGGTGTGTATTCCCAGACCTCTGCACCCGCCCGCAGCAGTCTGCCGTAGAGGCCTCTCGCGGCCCAGCGCGCCACCGGCACATCGGTTTTCATCGGAAATAGAAAGCGAACGCGCACCCCGCGCTTGACCGCCCGTTTGAACGCCCGCATCAGCCTGCCGTGCGGGTAGAAATAGCTCATGGCGAGATCGATGCTCTTCTCTGCGTTGTGAATTACCTGCTGGTAAGCCCTGCGCACCGGCCGCATAGGGTTTTCCGGCCCGCTCTCGAGAAACCGCACCCCTGCACCGACAATGCTCCGCCTGCCATTGTCGCGGCGGAGCCGGCGGATCAGTCTGCGGAGCGGCGCATCGGCCCGTCTCCACATCTTCATAAAAGAGCGGCGGAGCCGTGTGGCTTCTGATCCCAAAATCTCGAGGGTATTATCTCTCCAGGGCTCTTCTTCTCCGGATCCGAGAAAATACTCGTCTGCGATGTTCATGCCACCGACGTAAGCGATGCAGTCATCGATGAGCAGCAGCTTTCGATGGTTTCGGAACGGGAACAGTCCCTTCGAAAATGGCCGGAACTGGCGAACAGTGCCGCCGGCAGCGCGGAGGTCATCCCAGAAGGCGTCCGGCAGTTTCCATGAGCCCCATCCATCCACCAGAACCATGACATGGATCCCCCGCCGGGCAGCATTCACGAGATGTGTCCGGAACTCTCTGCCCGTATCGTCGTCGGCAAAGATGTACATCTCAAAGGCGATGCTTGATGTGGCGCGGTCAATGGCCCCGAACATCGCGGGAAAGGCTTCGATACCATTTTTCAGGAAACTAATAGTGGTCATGGAACAAATAAAAATGTAAAATGATGGAACAAGATCAGCTAAAACACCTTTATTTTAAATTTCACTTTTTACATCTTGCATTCATGCTAAGCTATACATTCTCGAACGTGTAATCCACCTTCACCTTCATGTCTTTCCTGAGCGAATGATATACCGAGCAATACTTCTCCTGCGAGAGGGAGATGGCCCGCTCGATCTTCTTGGCCGTAAGTCCCGAGCCGGTCACTGTGATGATCATTTCGATGGAAGTATAGTACTGAGGCGGCGTGGGGTTTCTCTCGCCCACAATGTCCATCTTGTAGGATTTGATCTCGCATTTCATTTTTTTGAGGAACGACACCATGTCGATCCCCATGCATCCCGCCACGCTCAGGAGGAGCGTCTCCGTCGGCGAGCAGCCCCACTGCTGCTGCGCGTCGTACTCAACCTCGTATCCCCGGTTCGTGCGACCGATGAAGATCAACTCCTTGTCCCAGGTGAGGGTCGCCTTGTTCACCTGAGAGATCTTCGACTTATACGCGTCAAGCGTTTCTTCTAATTCCTTAATTTCTTTTTCCTCAGACATGCGTTACTCCTTAACAATAAATTTCACATACCAATATCTAAAGTTCCAATGAGGTTAAAGACCGATGGAGAATACCCCACTCCGCGTTTTAAGTTATTTGGAATGAGGACGCTGCTCTTTGAACTTTTCCGTGAGATGTCCTCTCGCCTCTTCCTCTTTCCCGGCCTCAACTTTGAGAACATAATTCTTGATTGCCGCGGGCTCAATACCGAGGGAAAAGGAATCATAGGTAGCGCGTATCCCTCTCGAACCGAGATAGGCCACCAGGTTTAACATGAGGGAATCGTCATATCCTGAACCCGTATCACCGCGCAACACTTCTACGTATTCAATATCTTCTGCAGAGGCAGGCTCGTCCGGAGATCCTTGCTTCCAGACGTCGCCGTATTCCCACCCTTCGTCGTCGGTATTTTTGTTGTTACGCTTCATCGCCACATTGAATATTAATTGAGAGACTGGACACTGTCAATTAAAAAATCCTGATAAGGAACCTGCAACAGCGCAGTTGACAAGCATGCGTGAGTTGGATATCATGGCCGCATGATCGAGACTTTTTGTTTATTCTTCGGACTGGGTTTCAGTGTTCTTGTCTATTTCCGATCAATCAGAACCGTTGACGTGCCGCCCGTAAAAAAAGCATTCTATTTCTTCTTTACTTTCATCGGGATAACCGGCACACTCTTCCTGTTCGGTATCCTCGTTGCCAACGCTCTCCGGAAACTGCATGTACTTTAAAGAGCCCGCCCCGGCATCTTCTACCTGTTTGTCCGTTCTCAACCAAGCTGCGCAAGGGCATCGCTCACCACCTCGCGGACGCTGAGATGGCTATCATGCAAACATGCCACCAGTGCTTCCCGCGCTGACCGGTCCTTGATGATCCCTAGCACATAAGCGGCATCACCACGGATGGTGGGGTTCTCATGTTTTAGCAGCTCGATGATCCCCGGTACGGCATTCCTCAATTCTGTCTTGTGCTCACCGGTCAGCTCCTCTACGAGCGCCGTTACGCCGAGCCTCACCCGCATGTTTTCGTCACCCAGCATATCAGGAATAAACCGGTAAAGGGAGCGGTCCTGCTTGAACAGGGCGATAATATTATCAAGAAAGCCCTTGCCCATGTATTCAACGAGCATCTTTTTTATTTCGCTATCCTGCATGGAGAGAACGGGGGGTTTTGTTTATTATATCACAGGGGGCTGTTGCCGGATTGCTCCTTAGCGGTCAGTATGCTCTTTACTCTCTTGAGACGATAGAATGCTTCCCGTTCCCGCTCCCCGATGTACTGTGCAATGGTCTTGATCTGGGCTTTCAGTCCCGGGAGCACCAGCTCTTCGAGCACTTTGATCCGCCTCGTGGTGCGGAGGATCTCTTCTCCAAGTCTCTTCAACTTGCTCTCATACTGCGCTATTTGAAGCATGGATTCGAGCAGTTTTTCAAAAAGGGAGGTGCCCTCTTCGAGATGGGGCGTGGTAGAGAATTCATCATACCCGCGTTCGTCCGGGTCTCTGATCGGCGCATCATGGAAAGCGATATCCTTGTAACGCAATCCCCAGATGCTCTTTTCGGTCACATCGATCTTGAATTCACGCTCCGTTGCGACAACGATCGATTCTATACTGTCCTTGCCTTCGTGTCCGAGCGAGAGCGCTAGTTCGCGCAGCGCCTTGCCGTATGCCTGCCTGATATCTTCCCGGGACCTGAGGAACGGCAGGGTGGCGGCAAGAAATTCCTTGATCAAGGCCTGTTTCCTGGCCTTGAGGATCCCGATACTGTTTACCACCGACCGGGATTTTTCCTTGAGCAACAGGAGATTCGTTCGTGTAGGATGAATCATATCCTTGTGCCTTTAGTTCGTGGCTATCTCCGGCCGTAGCCTCCTCGTTACGGTGATGGCGACCCATGACACGATGAGCACTGCGCCGAGGAGAACCGCCGCGGCAAGGACGTTGTTGAGGAGCGCAGGGTTGATGATCAAAACCATGCCGAGCGACAGCATCATGAGCCCGGATACAAGCTTCAGTTTGCGGCCCTGCCATTCGGTCAGCTTCCGCGCCCCCAGGGTGATGGTAATGACGGCCACGATCGCCGCCAGCGGAAGAATATAGACAACGTTGTACAGAACGAGGAACAGGTAGTATTGCGCTGTGGTAAGCTTATGTAGAGTCAATACCCTCGTGTATATCATGGGAAATCCGGCAGTGCAGAGCAGTTCATAGGCATTTGCTGTTATGGCGAGAACGATCGTCCCTGCCGCCATCGCGGGGAATGAGGGAGATCTGAGCAGGTTTCTCATCTGCTCGAAAAGCCTGGGCTTTGCCTGTTCCGGGATGACGAGCGAGATCCCCTTGTGAAAGAAAAAGAAGTCCTTGATATTGATCGCTGCCGTTGCAAGTGCGATCAGGCCCGCTGTGAGCGTGATCGCCGTCAACTGGCCGATGACGAGAAAGATATTCAGCCACGCGGCCATGAAGATGAAATAGATAATGCCGGAGAACAGAACAAAGATGCCTCCGATGATGAGCATTTTCTGCCGGGAACGGACGTGGATCAGCAGGCTGAGCAGAAAGAGGAGGACAAAGAATGCACATGGATTGAAGCTGTCCAGGCCGCCGATGATCATGGTGAACAGAGGAAGCGATATTTTCGTCGGGTCAACCTCTCCGAAAAGCGGAAGGGCAATGGCTTTCGGTTCTTCACGCGGAAGATCCGCATGCCGACGTTCGATAAGTTCCATGGTATCAGGGCACCCGTGTTCCCTGCAGAGCACGATCGCATCCTCTATAGCTCTGGCCGCCTGGACGTTAAAACCGATAATGACTCTGCCGCCTATGACCGTTCCCGGCACACCCACCGACTGTCCTCCGGCTGCTTTAATGATTCTTTCGAAGAGTGAGGCGTTTTGTTTGTCATTCCAGACTTCGTACTCCTTGACTTCAAGCGTCGGATATTTCTGTTTGAGCGTCTTCAGGAATTCTATCTCCTCGCTGCAGTGGGGGCATCCTCTGCCCCAGAAGAGATAGAGCCGCACCCGCTCCGTTCTGTTCTGCCGTTGCTCCGATGCAGCAACGCCGTGTAGGGCTACTAAGAGAATGATCAGGCTCGTGACGAGCAATACAAAAACGATCTTCAAAGAGAACCGTGCCGCTGTTCCCGGACAGCCCATAGATCATTTTACCTCAAGTGAGAACTTCTTCATAAGATCCAGGCCTGCATCGAGGGTTTCGAACACGGTGCGCCTTGCCATTCCCTGGCCCACGAAATCTCTCTCGAAGGCATCGGCGAAGTCGAGCATGAGGATATCGGCCTTGGTCATGCCGTCGCGCCCGACGATTGCCTCGAGCCTCCGGAGATCGCGGCCTTTGGCGTAGTACTTGTAGAGATGGTTCGAGACCTTGCGGTGGTCAGCGCGGGTGCGTCCTTCGCCGATGCCCTTCTGCATGAGCCGCGACAGGCTCGGGAGCACATCAATGGGCGGGAAGATGCTTTTCTGGTGCAGTTCCCGGGAGAGCACGATCTGACCTTCGGTGATGTAGCCCGTGAGGTCCGGGATAGGATGAGTAATGTCGTCCTCGGGCATGGTCACCACCGGCAGCATGGTGACTGACCCCTCGAGGCCGTAGATCCGACCGGCCCGCTCATATAGCGAAGCGAGGTCGGAGTACATATACCCCGGATACCCGCGTCTGCCCGGGAGTTCTTCACGGGCCGTCGATATCTCACGCAGGGCGTCGCAGTAGTTCGTCATGTCCGTGATGATCACGAGGATGTCCATACCTTTCTCGAAGGCGAGGTATTCCGCTACGGTCAGCGCAAACCGCGGGGCAAGGATCCGTTCCATCACCGGTTCGTCGGCCATGTTCACGAATGCAACAAACCCCGTCTTCATCTCCTCGAGCACTTTCAGGTAGTAGGAATACTCATGGAAGGTGAGACCAAGGGCGGCGAATACGACGATGAACCTTTTTGCGCTGTCCGCGAGCCGTGCGTTCTTCAGGATTGACGCCGACCACCTCTTTGGACGGCAGGCCCGAGGAGGAAAAGACCGGAAGCTTCTGCCCCCGGACGAGGGTGTTCAAACCGTCGATGGTTGAGAACCCGGTCTCGATGAAGTCCTCGGGCCGTGCGCGGGCCGACGGATTCATGGGAGAGCCGGTGATGGGCTTCCACTTCTCGGGAATGAACATGGGTATGCCGTCCTTCGGCACGAAGGAGCCGTTGAAGATCCTGCCCGACGATGTCCGGCGACAGGGGGACCTTCTTGATCGCGTCGGTGAAGATCACCGAGGTCCGCTCGATATCGAGCCCCTGCGTCGAGCCATAGACCTCGACCATCACCGTGTTTCCGTCGATCTCGAGCACCTCGGCTTCCAGCTCCCTGCCGTCGGGTGTGTTGACGATCACGACCTCGCCGATCCTCGCGTTGAAAACGTTCTCCACGAACAGAAGCGGCCCTGCTACGGTTGACAACGTACGGTAGGTATGTTCTGATAGTCGCATAGAGTACCTCAGAAGTCAGGCGTCAGGAGCCAGAATGAAATCTGCCTTCTGGCTTTTAAATTCGATGATCATTTCCCCTCAGCATCATGCACCCTTCAGCGCTTCATCAAGGTTTATTCCCTGCTTCAGTTGTTCTATGGCACGGTCGTAGAAACCAATGATGCTCTTGACCATGCCAACGGTTTTGTCGGGCGGCGAAAAGGCATCTTCGCTGTAGGCATTCTGCTGGAGGACTTCGTTCCGGAGCCGCTCCGCCACGTGCATGAGCAAGCGGTCCGTGTCCTGAAGTCCCTCTGCCCCGACGATCTCCGCCACTTCCCGGAGCGTTTCCTCTTCCTGCAGGATCTGCCGGCAACGCTGGAGCAGTTTCGCCCAATCGGGATCTACCTTCTGGTGATAATGTTCGGCAGCGTCTTTCCCGTAGAGGGAATAGCTCTGGAACCAGTTGATGGCGGGGAAGTGCCGCCCGTGCGCCAGGGATGTGTCGAGCATGAGGAAAACGCCGGTCGTTCTGAGGCATGCCTGGGTGACCGGCTCGGTGAAGTCGCCGCCCGGAGGCGAAACAGACAGGATCATGCTGAGTGATCCGATCTTGCCGTTCATCGTCTCGACCACACCGGCGCGCTCGATGAACCCGGACAGGCGTGAGGCAAGGTACGTGGGATATCCTTCCTCGCCGGGCATCTCTTCAAGGGAGGCGGATATCTCCCGCAGGGCCTCTGCCCAGCGCGAAAGGCTGTCAGCGAGGAACAGGACGTGATACCCCATGTCCCGGTAGTATTCCGCCATGGTGACCGCAGTGTAGATCGAGGCTTCGCGCGCAGCAACCGGCATGTTCGAGGTGTTGACCACGAGGACGGTCCTTTCCCGCAGCGGCCGCTTGGTCCACGGGTCCTGGAGTTCCCCGAACTCGGCGATCATGTCGGCCATCTCGTTGCCGCGTTCGCCGCACCCCACATACACGACGATGTCAACATCGGCAAACTTCGCCACAGCCTGCTCAAGAATCGTCTTGCCCGTCCCGAACCCCCCCGGGATGATCGCGGTGCCTCCCCGCGCCAGGGGGAACAGGAAGTCGATGCTCCGCTGCCCGGTCACCAGCGGCTCGGCCGGGGCGAACTTTCTCCGGTAAGGCCGCGCGAGCCGCACCGGCCACTCATGGCATCCCGGGATCTCCTGGCCATCCTCAAACTCCCCAAGAGGCTCATTCAGGCTTATGTCAGCGCCGTCAACGACGCTGGCGACCGTTTTTCCCGCTTCTGCTCCGCACATGATATAATGCTTGAAGGCCCCCTCATCAACGGAACCCATGATGGTCCCGAAGGACGGCGTGTCCCCTTTTTTCAGGAAAGGCGTGAACTCCCACCGGCGCATGTAATCAAGGGCATAGATCTCCTTGCCCCCGGTAATGAACGGTCCCATATCCTCCTTCAACCGTTCGAGAGGCCGCTGAAGACCATCGAACATCCCGCCCAGAAGCCCCGGCCCGAGCCGGACCGTAAGCGGCATGCCTACGCCCTTGACCGGTTCACCCACGGCAAGGCCGCGCGTGTCTTCATAAATCTGGATCACGGTCCTGTCCTGCTCGATCCGCACGACTTCACCCGTCAGCATGGCGTTGCCCACATAGACCCGTTCATAGAGTTTAAGTCCCTTGAGGTCAACCATCACCGTCGGTCCTGATATGCCCTGTATCTTACCGCTCATGCCGCTCATAGTTTAAGCCTCACATGATATCCGATTGCGCGCCTGATCAGACGCGCCGCATAATCTTCGATCTCGGCCGGGGGCTTCACGGGTGACGGGAGGACGAGGAGTATCCCTTGCCATCCGTGTTCAAGCTCATGCAGCCGCTCCTCGGTCACGCCGTTGATCATGCGCTCATCAATGATGACCAGCCCGTTATCGGGCTCGGTCATGACGTTCTTCAGCGTCTCTTCCAAGTCGTGTGGCTCCGCAACATATTGCGGGATGCCGACTAGACTGAATCCGTACTTTGAATCAGGAGGGGTTATGAAGGCAATTTTCTTCAATGTACCAGCTCCGCTGTAACAATGTCACGTTCCAGATCCTTTCCGTAGAACAGGACACCAAGGTTCATAGCCTCTATCGAGCAACGCCACAGGTAATCCATGATCGGTTCGGCCCCAAAGGGGTGCTTTCCCCTCTTCCGTAAGAACTGCGTAATCCCCTTATACAGGGAACTCTCTATGAGCGTGGGGTTCGGCGTGTCTGCTTTTCTCCCCGTGAGTTCCCGGATCAGGGTAGTAACAGCGAAGATATCATCTTTTTTGATGATCTCCTGGAGCCTGGCCACGGCAATGCTGCCGCTCTGGATGAAGACCGGCGCAGCTTTGCTATTCAGTCGCTGATATTTAAACAGGCTCATGATGTTCCGTGAATCGATGATACGGGAGAAAAGATCGCGTATCAGAGGATTCAGGTCCGTACCCATGGTATGAACCAGATATGTATTCGCCAGTCGCTGCTCGACCCCGCGCAAGCCCTCTTCATCCAGAAGTCCCGTAAGCCCTCCGAAATTCGGGGAAACAGCTCGAAAGATGCGCTCGATTCCTGCAATAGCTGTGGAAATGTCCTTACTCGTTGCAAGGACCGTCTTGATCTCCCCCGAGAGCAAACTGGCGGCAAGGAGATCATCCGTCCTCCATGCGCTTTTTTCCTTCAAGTGCCGGAGGCAGATAAAGATGGTCCTTAGTTCCGTGTACAGGAAGAAGGGGTAGAATATGCGCCGCAGCGCTCCGTTCATCTGGACATATACCCACCGATATTCCTGGACAAGATATTTCCAGACAGCATCCGGAGATTTACTGCTAATGAGACCCCGATACCGTGAGGAGGAAAGGGATTCAAGCGGAGCGGCATCGTAGACGAGGGGCCGCCAGTCCCTAATCAGCTGTCCTCTCCTGCCCTTGATCCTTGACAGGAGATAGTCCGTCGGATACCCTCTGTCTTCCGGATACTCAAGGAGGTCCATATGGCGCCTCGTCATCTGGACAACGACACTCACGGGCTTTCCTCTATAACATCATAGATTTTTTTGATCAGTTCGGGAAGCATATCCACCCACGCCCTCTCGAGCCTCTTTTCGAACGTGTTGATGACCCTGATCTTCCCTCCGTCGGTCATCGCGTCCACTCCGCCCGCGATGGTTTTGTCCGAAATGATATCGGCACCGGTAAAGATGCTTTTTGCAAGGCCGGCGTCCTCGGGGTTCACCCGAACCATCTTCCAGGCAAGGGGTGGAAGCTCCCGGGCCATTCTCCCGAATACCTCGGGGTAATCGCTGCCTCTCAAACGCGGCAGGGAGGACAGGGCGACAGAAAAAAGACGATCCGAAAGTGCCTTTTCGGCCGTAAGAAGGCATGTCCGCGAGCGGTTCTTCGCTTCGGAAACGGCGGCCACCTGAGCAGCCGTGACCGCCAGCGACTCCGTCCGTGAACAGTTTTCACGGAGCTGATCAAGCTTGTGGGAGACCTCTTCCCTGACCTTTTCCGCCTCGCCCTCCGTCTCCTGCCAGATCAGCTTTATCCTCCCGTCAGCCGCTCTCCGGAGCGATTCGATTAACTCTTTGCACCCCATATTATTTCACCGTGAAGAGGATCATCGTCGCAACCACAAAGCCGAGGATCACCATGGTCTCGGGAATAGCGACAAGGATAACGATGGTACCGGTCAGCTCGGGTTTTTCCGCAAGCGATCCCGCACCTGCTGACCCGATTCTCCCCTGCGCCCAGGCCGTAGCCATCGCGGTAAGACCGATTGCCAGAGCCGCACAGAATGCAATAAGCACCTTTTCGTAATTCATGGCGATTCCTCCTTATTATATTTTATATGTTCGCTCCATATCTGCTGCGAAAAGTCGCTGTCCATGACAACTGACCGGGCTATGAGAAGCGGCGATCTGCTGACGGCCACATTCTGGCTCCTCCCTTGAGAAGCCATCGGTCATTTTCTAAGCGGCTCGAACTTTCTCCCCCCGTGCTCCATGAACTTGCTGAAAAACTCGACGTAATGGAGACGGAGCGAGTGTATGGTCGGGGAAAAGACCCCGAGGACGATATTGAGCAGATGGAGCAGTCCCGCGACCACCAGGCCGGTCACGATGTCTCCTGTCGCACCGCCGAGGCGGTTTGCAACAAAGGCAAGCAGAACGGAGGTGAGCCCGATTGCCATGATCCTGACATAGGAGATGATGTTGCCAATGCTCTTTAGGAGCTCGAGAGGGGCCAGCAAACCTCCGGTGAAAAACAGGACCGGCGTAAGGAAAAGGATCAGGATGATGATTGGCCGTGCGAGCACTGCCGGGAATAGGCCGAAAAACGAGGCGAGAATGGCGATCATGCCGATAATGATGATGATGCTGAGGATCTTGTATGTAGCTTCCTTCTTCTCATGTTTCTTGAAGCCCGTTATGGCGCCGAGAAGCAATCCCAGGAGGATATGGGCGACGCCCACGGTGAGCGCGAAATAGAGCATCGGAATAACGGCCTCGCGTCGTTCGATGCAGATGGGCTTGAGATGAAAAAGTCGCTCAGGAAGGTCGCCGAAGAACTCACCGAAGAGGACGCCGAAGAAAATCGAATAGAGCGAGGCTGCCAACAGGATCTTGGCCCCCTCCCGGACCATACCTGGCCGTCTGAACTTCCTCATCAGCAGGTAGGAACATATGCCGAGGAACAGACCATATCCGGCATCCCCGAGTATCATGCCGAAGAAGATGGGGAAGAATATCCCGATGAACGGCGTCGGGTCGTATGATGTGTACAACGGCAGCGGTAGGAGGCTGGTGAAGAGCTCAAAGGGCTTGAAGTAGGGGGGGTTCTTCAGAATGATCGGAACCCGTTCAAGATCCTCCTCGTGCATTTCCTTCTCCTCCAGGAACACGTCGCCGTTGAACGATCCGACCAGTTTTTTCCTCAGCTTGTCCACATCCTGGGAAGACATCCATCCGTTGATAAAAAAACACAATCGCGTCTCGAACGTAGCCGTTGTCGCTGCGAGCAGCGACAACCGGTCGTTGATCCACTCCTTCACGGCCTGGTAGATCGGGATCCACCGCTGAGCAAACCGTGTCTGCTGGTTATTGATCCACTCCAACTCCGCGGATACCTCTGCAATCCGTTTCTTGACGTAGGCAACCTTCTCAGTGAATGAGAGAGCGCTGAAGGATGGCGGAAAGACAAGCTCCGGAACGTGTTCATCGCTCAGCGATTTCTTAACCTTGTCGGCAAGGTCCTTTTCCACGGTTATGAGCCCCACGAGCGTACCGTCCTCCGCAATCTCGGTCATGAGTTCGAATTTCCAGTCGGTGATCCGGGAGATGGCCTCGCGCAAATGCTCGACCATTTCCGGCTCCCGTATGGTGAGCCCGATGAATTCAAGGTCCGGAGTCTCGCGTGTGCTCTCAACGAGCGAAGCGAGCGTGCCGAGAAAGATAGCATACCGGTCAAGTTCGGCCCGCTCCTTCCGGAGTGCATCCCGCCGTTCGAACAGTTCCTTGGCGTTCGCGACATGCCGTTCCAGGGTTTTTGCTATGGTATCTATAATTGACCGGGGTTCGAGATAGCTTTTCCGCACCGGCTGTTTCGGAAGATAGGAAAAAAGCTCATCGATCTTGTGGAGAAGGTTCTCGAGAAAAAGCCGCTCGACCATCTCTTTTTGGTCGGGCATAAAGGACCGTATATCGTGCTCACGCCCTTCCTCGATAAATCCTATCGTGGCGGGCTCGATCTGGAATATACCTAGTTCTCGGAGGAGTGAAAGCACATCCTGAAGCAGACCTTTCGCCCCTACAATCTCGACCTTTGACATCCTGACTATCATGGTATTAGCCCGGCAGGATTCTGGTGATTTGTTCCCCGACAATGTCCACTAGGGTCTGATCATTCAGTTTTGCAAGACGTTCGGCCCTGGCTTCGGTCTGTTTCACGATCTCCGCAGCTTTCAGTTCGGCTTCTTTCTTCGCAACCTCGATGGATTTGTTCAGAGATTCTTTGATGTTCTTCTCTTCCCGCGCCAGTTCTGCCTCGGATTCCTTCTTCACCTTCTCGAGCCAGTCACGGGATTTCTCCTTCTCGACCTCAAGACACTTCTGAATCTCTTTCTCAACTTCTATCACTTCGCTCAGGATGTCCTTTTGCATAGTTATATTTTAGCAAAAAAAAATGCCCATAATTTTATTTTTTAAATTTTATAGTTATTCTTCCAAAATAGGAGTCTGCCAGTTCAGCAGCGGAGTGCAACGCGCGGGCAAACAGAAAGGTTCGTGTTGTCCTTGGCATCTATATCAAAACATTACAAGCAGTTATCCCAGGCCGAGCGTCAGCACTTAGCTTACCCATTTGGGGGAGGGGAAAAAGTCTCGGTGAACCTGCGCCACCGGTACGACCGATGGGAAGCTGTCTCCCGGGTCTCTCAAAAAGCAAGGAAGCCTTAATCCGTCTGTCCGTGCGCAGGAGCCGGCTCCTCTGCTGACCAAGGTCGACCGGAAAACGCTGCTGACACCGATGTAATCAATAAACTGCTGAAGAAGCTCCCTTGAAGCCCAATAGGAAACCAAAATTTGATTACAGCGCCGGCAATGCCCGGCATGAAAAGATCACTACCAAACTTGGCATCAAAGGTTACTTCGCCTGTCCCTGTGCGGCATGGGAACGATGTCCCCGTCAGCATGCCGACGCTCTAATCCGCCGGTACTTGCCAAAGGGTCCCGATTTCAGTAAAATTGACAACGAGCAATCAGCTCGAATCGCTAATCGACGACCGCCCCGGAAAGTGTCTGGGGTCTAAAGCGTATATTGAAATTGCTTGCCCCATCGTCGCACTTCGAGGTTGAATTCGGCGTTTTCTGATCATTTTTCACGCCCGGAGATGTCCACCATGGGGAATATACACTACTTTTTATCTATGACGTGACATACACCTTTTAAAATCATTCTGAGTAAAGTACAATGATAGCGCTATTTCTCACAGGGGGAGCAGCATGATAAAATACAACGGAATAAATCACCTGGCGATGGCCACGGGAAACATGGACGAGACGATCAGATTCTGGAGAGACCTCCTAGGCATGCGGCTGGTGGCGGGACTTGGCCAGCCCGGCTACCGCCATTATTTTTTCGAGATATCCAAGAAGGACATGATTGCTTTCTTCGAGTGGCCGGGCGTCAAGCCAGTTGCTGAAAAGGAGCATGGCCGCCCGCAAAGCGGGCCCTTCGTTTTCGACCATGTATCGTTCGGTGTAGAAACCGAAGACGATCTTTGGGACCTCAAGGACAAACTGGCAGCAGCTGACATCTGGGTATCGGAAATGATCGATCACGGATTCATTCATTCTATATATGCCTTTGATCCCAACGGCATACCCGTCGAGTTCAGCCACAATGTTGAAGGAATCGACGTGCGAAATAATCCGGTGATGGAAGACCGAGTTCCGACGGCCGCAGCGCGCGAAGGAACTAGGCCTCGTCCCGGAATATGGCCGATGGTCAGTAGGCCCACACCTAAGAATGAATGGATCGTTTACCCGGGCGCAGGAAGCGAACTTTTTCACGGAAAAAAGAAGACATCGTTATAGTGTTTTACACTCGTACACGTATTGTGGAGACTGCGCCTGAATAGTTGCCGCTGGTGTTAGCGCTCGCCGATTGAGAAGAGTGCCTCTCGAATAGACTCTCCCCTGCAGAGTGGGCACCTGCCGGGTTTCCTGAGCCGCTCCCGCTTCGAAAAAATGAAACCGCATTTCCTGCACTCCGCAGGAGTGATGATGAGATGTCTGGCGGATCTGCTGGCCGTCTTCCTGATGTGCTCAAGATGGTCGTACACCTCCCGCTCTGAAATCCTGACTTCTCTGGAGATTTCTCCGGCAGAGCGCGGCCCCTGTTCAAGCGCCGACAATATTTCATGCCGTATCGTATGATGCATGCTCACGGGGATAGCGGGTTCTTTTGGTCCCTTTTTTATGGGCAACCTTTTATGCATTTTTTTCGCATTCCGATCGCAAGTCTTTTCGCAATATTTCTAACATATCATTTGCTACATATTATCATTTTATCATTATAAAAAGATTAGAAAAAAAGTTGCAGCCGCAACTTGACAAGCATTAATTCTCTGCTATATTAAATGCATGATTCGCGCCCTCCTGATTGTTCTCATTACAAACTTTATGATAACGACTGCAGCAGTTGCCAAGGAAGACTGCTTGTCCTGTCATGGACAGAAAGACATGCGGGAGCACGTTGACAGAGCTGCCTTCGGACAGTCCGTGCATAGCAGATTTGACTGTATAAAATGTCATCTAGACGTCTCCGACTACCCCCACGGGAAAGTCCTGAAAGTGAACTGCGGCAGCTGCCACTTCCTCGGCAGGGAAGGAGCTCCGAAGGAAAAGGCACAGGAATACAAACTGAGCGTCCACGGCCGCGCGCTCGCGGCAGGAAAGACCGCAGCGCCGAACTGCCAGACCTGCCACGGCTCTCATTACATCTACCGCGCGGGGGACAGCCGATCGAGCACGCGAAGAGAAAACATTCCCTCGCTCTGTTCCAAATGTCATAGCAAAGAGTTCGCGGACTACGGCAAAAGCATCCATGGCAAAGAGTTTCTGCAGAACCAGAATGCAGGCGTCCCCACCTGTTTTGACTGTCATATGGAACACCGCATCCCGAATGTCGGAGACGAACAGTGGATGCTTTCGCTAATCACGCAGTGCGGCAACTGCCACGCCGAGGAGATGAATACTTATCGGAAAACATACCACGGGAAAGTCACGCGGCTCGGTTATGCCAATATTGCCAAGTGCGCTGACTGCCACGGTTCGCATACCATCCTGCCTGTCGCAGATCAGGACTCCACGCTCTCCCAGAGGAACATCCTCACGACATGCAGAAAATGTCATCCCAAAGCCACGGCAGGCTTTACCAAGTTCTACGCTCACGCCGAGGAAAGCAACCGGGCGAAATATCCCATCATGTTCTATACTTATCTTTTCATGACGATCCTCCTTATTAGTGTGTTTGCCTTCTTCCTGACGCACACGTTCCTTTGGGCGTACCGTTCTCTGAAAGAGCGGATGCAAAAAAAGGGAGGAGAATAACGTGGCCCAGTTCAAACGGTTTAATACCTATCACAGGATCCTCCACGTGGTCATGGCCGTAAGCTTCATCGGCCTTGTCACATCGGGCATGCCGATCAAATATTCCAGTGCCCCCTGGGCCGTCTGGATGACGAAGCTCCTCGGAGGATACCATGGGGCCGCGCTCATTCACCGCATCTTCGCGGTCATCACCTTCGGCTACTTCATAGCCCATATCGGGTATGTTCTGTATTATATCGGCATCGTTAAAAAGTTCCAGTTCAACGTGTTAGGGCCCGAATCCATGGTGCCCTGGATCACGGACATCAATGATATTGTGAGCAACTTCAAGTGGTTTCTCGGAATGGGACCGCGGCCGCAGCACGATCAGTGGACGTACTGGGAAAAGTTCGATTACTGGGCCGTGTTCTGGGGTGTCGGCATGATCGGCGTGTCCGGACTGTTCCTCTGGTTCCCGGAATTTTTCGGGAGGTTCCTTCCCGGATGGGCGTTTAACGTAGCGACCGTCATCCATAGTGATGAGGCGCTTCTGGCCGCGGGATTCATTTTTACCATTCACTATTTTAATACGCACATGAGACCTGAAAAATTTCCCATGGATACAGTCATTTTTACCGGGAGGCTTTCGCTCCATGAGCTGCAGCATGAGCGGCCGCTCGAGTATCAGCGGCTCGTAGCAGAAAAAAGACTCGAAGAACAGGAGGCTGCACCACAGGCAAGCTGGAAGACGGACGCGGGTATTCTTTTCGGCTTTTCGATCGTATTGATAGGATTCTTTTTACTAATCCTGATCATTCTGGGGCAGTTCGTTTATTAACCATGTCTTTAGAACAGCGAGACCTATTCATAAAACATATCTTTTCGACGGTAGCCCCCCATGTTGACTTCCTGAGCAGTGGATTCAGTCTCGGCTTTGACCATTTCTGGCGGAAGAAGGCTGTTTCCCTTTCAGGTATCCAGGAGGGCGAACGGGTGCTGGATGTCTGCACGGGCACTGGAGAACTGGCCGTCCTGCTTGCACAAAAAGTCGGACCCCGCGGTACGGTCACTGGAGCAGACTTCTGCGAGGAGATGCTTGACCGGGCCCAGAAGAAGACCAACCATCACTATACGAACCTCTCGTACATTTTATCGAATACAAAAAAACTGCCCTTCCCCGACAACACCTTCGATGCCGTCACCGTCGCCTTCGGCATGAGGAATATTCCGGATACCATACCCGCCTTACAGGAGATCAAGAGGGTCCTGAAACCCGGTGGAAAATTCATCTGTCTCGAACTCACGAAACCGCACGTCAGGTGGTTCCAGTCACTCTACCAGTGGTATGTCTTCAGGATCATGCCTTTCATCGCTGAGATCGTCGTAAAAACGGCAGCGCCCTATCTGTACCTGCCCCGGTCCATAAACGCCTTCTACCCTCCAGATGAGTTCAGGCGTATCATCACGGGATGCGGTTTTTCACGGGTGACAATAGACTCCCTGACCATGGGCGTCGCAACGATCTACCGGGCGGTAAAAAATGGATAAGGTCACTGTCCTGTGCGACAAAGACAGGGACATGATGTATGAATTCTCCCGACGGAGCCTTGACCGTGTCAGCGGACGCTCTCTGTTGTTGAACTCCCTTCCATTCTTTTCTGCCTACATGGATTCGAATGTGAAAAAAGAGGTGGAGAAGGACCGGCTTATCATCGAGGAGGCGGCAGAGGCATACAAAGCGGGGAGGCCCGTCTGCGACCTGGATCTGGAAGACATTTTTGAGAAAACAAAAAAGGTAGACAAGACATTTCTTGAGAATCTCCTGATCCCTTCTTTCTCGCTCTCGGTGCGATACAGCGATTTTGCCGATATCCGGATACAGAGGATCTGGCGCATATCGAGGACCGTTTATACCCTGCTGGCAAACTGGCGAGACACTGCATCCTTCACCGATGCCGCGCGAAATGCCTACACGGTAAAAGAGTTTAAGGAGATCCTTGCTGAAATACTCCACCTCTACAATCAAGAGACCCGGATGCTAAGCAAGTCCATCAGGCTTTTTTCGCCATTCAACAAGGCGGTGAATACCTACGTCGAAACCCTCTTCCAGGCCATGGAGGAAACAACGGAAGATATGGCGGATATCTACGCAAAAAAAATATTCGGAGACAAAATCGTCTATGCCGGAAACTGACCTGATCCTCATCCATCCACCAAGCATTTTCAAATTCAGGGAACTGCCCATTTTCTATGGCCCGGTAAGCGATGTGGTTCCGTCGTCTTCCATATTCGAGATATATCCAATCGGATTCCTGACCATGTCCAACTACCTTCACCAGCACGGCATGTCGGTCAGGATCGTGAACCTGGCCCTGAAGATGCTGAATGACAGGCTGTTCGATCCAGAAGGGTTCATTGCCCGGCTCAAGGGAGCGGCCTTCGGCATCGATCTCCACTGGCTCCCTCATGTGGACGGCAGCTTGAGCGTGGCAGAACTCGTGAAGAAACACCACCCGACAAAACCGGTCATTCTCGGTGGCCTGAGCGCGACATATTTCCATGAAGAGATTATGCGGGACTATCCGTTCGTTGACTTCATCCTGTGCGGCGATTCCACGGAAGAGCCCCTGCGACAGCTCATGAAGGCGATCAAGGCCGGCTCCGGTTACAAAGACGTTCCAAATCTTGTGTGGCGGGATCAAAGCGGATGTATGGTGGTAAATGAGAGGTCGTTCAGGCCGGAAACCCTGGATTACATCGACTTCGACTACACCCATCTTCTTAAGATGGCGATCAAGTACCGCGACCCGTCCGGCTATATCCCGTTCAAGTACTGGCTCACCTATCCCGTCACGGCCGTATTCTCTTGCCGAGGATGCAACCACAACTGCGGTACCTGCGGAGGATCTGTCTCAGCATTCAGGCA
This sequence comes from Nitrospirota bacterium, assembly GCA_963705595.1. Taxonomy (GTDB): domain Bacteria; phylum Nitrospirota; class UBA9217; order UBA9217; family UBA9217; genus DASPSR01. Next base: position 507,572 of record CAVPKD010000002.1, read on the forward strand.
GGTGTGTTTGAGGCAGCATCCCTGTTTTCGGTCGCCAGAGCTCGTTGCCGAAGACATCCGCCACGTCGCGGAGTATACAGGAGCGCCTGTCATGGTGCTCGGAGACCTGCTCCAGGCAGGTAGGGAATACAGCGAGCGGTTTTTAGATGCCATGAGAAAGCACCGCATTAAGAACGAGATCGCCATCGAGTTCTTCAGCCCGCCTCCTGCTGATTTCCTGCAACGGGTAGCCGATTCAATCGAGACCTTCAACGTCGAGATATCCCCGGAGTCCCACGACATCGCCGTCCGGAAGATCTTCGGTAAAAGCTATTCGAACGACGAGTTTGAGAACATGATCGAAGACGCTCATCAGCCTCGGTTGCAAACGGATCGACCTGTTCTTCATGGTCGGCCTTCCTAACCAGGACTACGCATCTGTCATGGATACGGTCAGATATTGCGGCGAGCTCATGGCGCGGTACGGCAGCAACGGCAAATCAGGCAGGGTCCTCCCCCTGATCGCGCCCCTCGCGCCGTTCATCGATCCCGGCAGCAGCATCTTCGAAGATCCGGAGAAGTACGGCTACCGGTTCTTCTACCGGACGCTTAAAGAGCACCGGCAGGCCATGCTCATGCCGAGCTGGAAATATACGCTGAGTTACGAGACTGCATGGATGACGCGCGAGGATATCGTACGGGCCACCTACGACGGGGCGCTGATGCTCATCGACCTTAAGGAGCAGCACGGCGTTATCGGTCATAAGACAGCTGCAAAGGTGCGCAATCATCTTCTGCGCGCGATACAATTGAATGAAAGAATAAAAGACCCTCGGAATTTGGATGATGAGATACGAAGTGAAATAATCAGCCTGAACACCCTTGATATCGTCTGCGACAAACATGAGCTCGACTGGCCCATCAAGGGCTGGAAGCTCAAAATCCCCAGCCTCCTGAAACTGCTCCTCAAGCCGGAACGGCACGTGCCGTTCCCCCCTCGCTTTTCTCCGATGAAAAGCCAGCGCGTGGGAAAGGCCGCGCGCTAGAACTCAACATGGGTTCTGATCTCGGGCATTGATCTTTTTGAGCAGTTGCCTTCTCTCCTGCGGCACGGTCCCCTTCATGGTTTGGTAAGCTATAAACTCGTCGAGATGATGTGCGCGACTTTGACGAAGTGTTCCCGTGAAACGTTCAGAGGTGCCGGAGAAGAACAATGATAGGCAAATACGAAGAAAATCGAATCCCCCGGCCTTAGCCGGGCAATATGGCAGTACGGAAAGTATCCGTTCCGCTCTTGCAGCCGCAAAGATACAGAACGCAGGAGAACATCCTCCTTGCCCCTTTTATTTAAGTAAAAGTTTGAAGAACCTGTTCATGGCAAGCCCGGCGGCAGCGCCAAGAAGAGCGCCGAATGCGGCAAGGAATCCCATCACGACCACCAGCACGAGCGTTACGGCAATATAATTCTGGCCGCATGCCGGTCCAAACATCCTCGTAACGTCCTTTGCAGCTGCATCCCGCCAAGTGCCCTGGAGGGTGTCCGAAAAAACAATATCCATAGACAGGGCTGCGCCAAGGGTTATGAGCGCGCCGATGCCAGCACCAATGAAGACCGCCTTCTTGAGTCCCCTGTCACTCATGAACCCATCACCTTCCCTTTCTCCTCATCACGCACCTCCGCCTGCCTGTTCGCCCTTTCCCAGCAAATCATAGATCAGCGAAAACAATCGCCAACCGCCGAGGACGTACTTTTTATATATCGAACCCATCGATGGTTCAACGGGCTCGATGTGCATGAACTGGGGTAGGAGTTCGAGATGCACGCGTCTTGCATCGCCGACCGCATCTGCAAGTCTCAGGCTCTCGGTATACGGTATGGAATAATCTTCCATGCCATGAGCGATGATGAAAGAGGCGTTAATATATTTTACTGCACGTGCCGGAGAAAGCTGATACACCTGCTCCCGTAATGCAACAGGGAGGTTCTCATAGAGCAAGTCGAAACGCTCCTGGTCCTTATTTATGAGAAAATCGTACAGCGCCCTCCCCTCGGGGCCCAAGGACTTCACAAGTGCAGCGGCTTGGGCCGTCTCGTACCGGTTCTTCATTTCTATGATCTTTCTAAGCGTATCCCGGTCCGCAGGGGCACGCAGTACGTCCAGATTCCTGTACGCAAACATCCATCGGAAGGACTCATCCGGCCTTAGCCAGCCCTTGTGTCTCCCGTACTCAAAGCTGCCGGTCATGGCAAAGAGCATGACGTCCCGGAGGTTGTAGTACCCTCCGAAACTCACGACCACGCTGACCTTGTCCCGTATCCGTGAATCCGCTGAAGCAAGTAGCATAGGACCGGCACCGTAGCTTATGCCCAGCATGCCGCCTCTGTGCTTTGCGTCCTGTCGCCTGCTTATATACAGAAAACTTTGCAGGATGTCCTCTGCTTCAGAAATGCGTATGCGGAGGGTTTTCATCCCCTCGAAATCGGGGACCATGACGAGGAATCCTGCCCGTGCGAAGTCCTTTGCCAAAAGCACAAGCTGTTCGTCATCCTTGCCCGTGGGATTCACTCCGTGCACGATGACGAGCGGAAAATGAAGGCCGCCTTCTTTCGGAATATAAAGATCTGCATGAAGGGACCTCCCCCTGGTCGGGATGCTCACCTTCTTCACGGAGGGCCCGTCGATAAATTTCCCCATCACCGCCTTCTCCGGCGGCCTCACGCTGTCAGCAAGGATAAGGAGACTCACGAACGCCCGTTTTATCTGGGCAGTAAACAGGATGCTGATAATAACCAGCACGGAGAGTACGATGATTTTTTTCATTGCATTAAAACTGCCTTACACATTTCTGTCTCTCGCTTTCGTCACCAAGCCATCATCTGCACCTCTATGTCGATCCGCAGAGCAGGCTTCCCCTCTCTCCCGCGTTATCGCTCATTTTCAACGACCCTCAGTACTACCTCAGGGTTGCACTCCCGCACCATGGTGGACCCGATCCGTGACAAGGGAACACCCCGACCGCCTAATCCTCCATAGGTCTTATTCACGCTGCCGTCTTTCTCAATATCGTATGTCGTGTAACGGATGCCTTTTGTATCGAGAACTGTTGCCAATTGTTGCACTACCCGTACAAGGAGGTCATGAATATTTCCACCGTCACTCCGACGGATATCGTCTTTCTCGGGGACGGGTTAGCAGCTTGGGTCAACGCTTCGTATGCTACAGGGCCGGGGCGGCCGACGACATTGACGTTGTGAAGGGACTGTGCATTTTCTATTTGGCCTCTGTATTGCTCGGGCACCCTGGAAATATGATTACAACATGGACCGCACCCTCACTATCGGGATAATGATAGACCCCCGCATAAGCTGTCATGCCAGAAAGCCACAAGGAGGACGTCACGATGGATGGCAGGATCCGGTTTCCCTTACCCCTGCGCATGCGACAGTCTTTTCATCACCGAACACCATCGATCGCTGTCGTTTAACGCTTCTGACGAACTATTTCAATATTTCGCCGGTCTTGCGCGACCACAGAAGCAGGTCGAGGTGGTCCATATCGATGCCGATCTCCCTGGCGAACCGCTCTAGCCTTTTCTCTATCGTGAGGTACCCCGCGCGCGTCGTGGGACGCATTCGCCTGCCGATCACACCCATCTCGCGCAGGCTGTTCAGGATGTGCTTGTCCAGGATGGCATAACCAGGGAACCCGATGTTCCGGAGAAAGTGGCTTGCCTCTTTGTATCCCAAACCTTTGATCGATTTGTTCTTAGCGAAAAAATCACGACGCAGATCCCGGCAGTCAAATGACTCTATGAGCCGGCGAAGCTCCATGCCGCAGGCGTCATTAAGATATTCTCTCGTTTGGACAATGTACGACGGTCGGATGCGCCAGAACCGAACACGGTGCGCCTGGGCGCGCTGCTGCAGTTCCTTTTCACTTCCCGTATGGAGAATGTCCTTGAGCGCTCCAACGGTGCGCATTCCCATTTTCGCACTGCTGCCGGCGGTCAGGATGCAGTAGCAGAGCTCTTCGAAGATCGCTCGATCGCCTTTTTCGTAAGCCGCCTTGAATTCCGACAGCCGCGCAATGATCAAAGGCTTCTTTTTCCGATAATCCCGTTTGAGCTCAGCGATGAAGTCTTTGCCAGGCATTGTAGCCGCCCCGTAGATTATAGAGGTTCTTGTAGCCCATGCCCATTAGGCGCTTGATGGCCCAGATACTCTGATTTCCGTTCCGGCAGTACACAACCAGCTCTTTATCCTTCTTGAGCTTCTTGACCTTATTTCCAATATCTGAAAGTGGCACATGGACCGCGCCGGGAATATGTCCCTGCTCGTATTCTTTATTCGGACGTACATCCAGGAGCACCATCCCCTTTTTCTGATCAAGATCCCGGGGAGATATCTGCTTGATCCCCAGGCGGCCCAAAAAACCGAACAGCTTGATGACAAGAAACAGTACGACAATTCCTACGAGTATCGTTGATGCTGTATCCAAAGTTCAAAATCCTCCCTCAATTGATTTCTAATTTTAGTTTGCGGAATGCGGAATAAATACCACTCGTTCCACGAGTCAATCCCCTATGGGAAACCCGCGAGCCGCAATATATATTCATCCCCGTCTCACGGGCAGCTCAATGATGAACTTGGCGCCCTTCGGAGCGTTCTGTTCGACACGGATAGTGCCACTGTGGTCCTTGATGATCCGAAGCACGATGGCAAGCCCCAGTCCGCTCTTTTTCTTCTTCCTTGAAAAGTCAGGCTGGAACAGTCTGGGTATGTCCTCCGCTGCTATCCCCGGCCCCTCATCGGCCACCTCTATCTGCGCCATGCCGCCCGGAGTCATCCGCGCTGCAACCCATATCCTGCCCTTGCCGCTCATGGCCTCGACGGCGTTCTCGAAGAGATTGATGAAGACCCGTTTCATCTGTTCGTTATCTATGATCACATCAGGCATGCCGGGTGCCATGTCCTTAACCATTGTTATATTCTTGTGCGCAGTGGCATAGAGCTGTGCCGCGCTCTCGATCACAGGCGCCAGCGGCTGTGGGACAGGACTGGAACTCGGCATGCGCGCGAAGTTCGCAAATTCATCGACGAGCTTTCGCAGGCCGTCCGCCTCCTGCACAATCGTACGGCTGCATTCATCGAACACCGTATCAAAGTCGGCAGCCCCTTCGGCGTGCTTTTTGCGCAGGCGCTCGGCAGAGAGTTTGATCGGTGTGAGGGGATTCTTGAACTCGTGGGCGATCCTCCGGGCAACATCCTGCCAGGTCTCGGCCTTCTTTGCACGGATCAACTCGGTCAGGTCATCGAAGGTTATCACCGTGCCGATAGGCGTCCCGGCGCTGTCCCTGAGCGTGGAGACTCGCATCCGAAGCGTCAGGATGCGGCCGCGTACGTTGAGCGCGATCTCTTCCTCGGCCCGCCCCTGGCCTTGCTCGAGCCTTCGGAAGAGCCTGCGGATCGGTTCAAGCTCGATGAACCCGAACGCCTCGTCGTACCGTTTGCCAAGCATGTCCTTCTCTCGGACGCCGAGGCTCGCCGAAGCCGACGGGTTTATCGTCGTTATCCTGCCTGAGCGATCAATGGAGACTACGCCGGTATCGATGTTTGAAAGGATCGTCTGCTTGTAGGAATCCGCCTGCACGAGTTGCTCGCGCGACTGTCTCAGCTCGCTCGTCATCTTGTTGAACGAATCGATGAGCACGCCCACCTCGTCCCCCGTCGTTTCGTCGATACGGTAATCGAACCTGCCGGCAGCGACCGCGGCCGTTCCCTCTGCCAGCTTCTTGATCGGCACGGTGATACCGGCTGCCACGCGGAGAGCGACCCAGATCGCTGCCAGGAGCAGCGCCAGCGTGACCGTAAGAAATCCGAGCCGGTATGCCAGCTTGATCGGTTCCTTGCCCCGGAGCGATGACCGGTACTGCGAATATCCTAGTCGTATTTCTTCAGTCTTTGCCGCAAGGCTCTGGGGTACATAGTAGCTCACAGCTACCGCAGCCGAAACCTTCTTGTCGTCGAGCGACGCGTAGACCGGAACGACCGCCCGGACGATCTCGCCTTTTTTCCCGAGATCGATCACCGTGGCGGCGCCTTCGGATGTAAATGCCGTGGCTGCAAAGTCGGCCGACGTGGCGACAAAGGTCCTGGCCGGAAACTTTCCGGTAACAACAGTGACCGACCGTTCACGGGGCGATGCCAGGAGTTCTACGGAACCGAGACCATATTCAGCCGCCTTCCGACGCAGATAGTCCTTGAGCACTGGTGCCTGAAAACGGGACAGAAGATGCTCCTCGGTCATCTGTCTGCTGATCTGCCTGCTGAAATCAAAGGACTGCTCCCGGAGCCGATCGTAATAGGCTTGGGCCACGGAGACCGAGTCCTGAAGGGAGGTTTCTATTTTGAGACTGAAGAGCCGCTCCATGCTTCTGGTGGACATCCCGGTCCCGATCAAGAAGAGAAGTATCGGCGGTATCAGGGAAAGGCTGACGAAAGCAGCGACCAATTTGGTCCGGAACCGGGCACCAAGAACACCATGTTTTCTCTCGATAGAAAGCTTCCAGAGGCTCCGGGCCGTCATGAAAATGACCGCAGCCAAGAGAAGGAAATTCGCGTTGGTCAGAATGACAATAAGGATATTGTCGGAAAGTGGGCCTTCGAAACCACGGTACTTGATCTGGAGTACGATGGCGAGCGCCGTCAGGAGCACAAAGCCGAAAAGGGTGAGCACTCCCCGCAATCCTGATTGCCCCTCTTTCCTCTCGGTCGCCATGGTAAGGCAGAATACCAAAAACACCTGCTAAAAGCAAGGTCTGGTTTTGATTAATTCTCTTGACAAACAAGAGGTTTCTCGGCTATCTTAAGGAAAAATCATAAGAGTGGAACCAGAGTGGAACTCGACGCTTCGACCGCCATGATCGGCGCCCTCTCTTTAACGCCAGATGCGCTGGAAGAGAGGCAGGCGGTTCAGCCCCAAAGTTGTCGTCAGATTGAGTACAAACCCACGGTCACGGCCGGTGGCCGAGGCCGAAAAGAATAAGCCGGCAAAATGCCGGTAAAAAGAAGAATAAAGTCAGGAGGCAGGGATGACCAGACGGTCGCGAACTCTTGTCCATGCTGTAACAATGCTTCTTCTCATGACTCTCCTTCCCATCTCTGCACGTTCCCAGAATCAGAACGCCGTCCCTGCGCCACAGCAGGAGAAAGCCACTGAAGGCCAGACGCCGCAGAAACCGTCAGAAATGACCATCCCGAAACAGGGGGAAACGGCAACAGAGCCTGAAGCGGCTAAGGCAGCACCATCTCCGGAAGCGGCCACACGCTACACCATCAAACGAGGTGACACGCTGTGGGACATCTCTAATACTTTTCTCAAGGACCCGTTCCTGTGGCCGTTCATCTGGAAGGAAAATCCATCCATAACCAACCCTGACCTGATCTACCCCGGCAACAAACTGACAATTCCAAGCCTTGCACCCATCGAGCGGGCGATGCAAACACCGGCGGTAGCTGAACAGCAGGCTCCTGCCAAACCGGAAACCGCCGAAGAGGCTGGTGAAGAGGGCTTAGCGACTCTGCAGCGGAAACAAGGGATCGGGGCCGCGCCGGGAAAACCGGGTGAAGGGGAAACGCTCACGACAGGCAAGCTCATTCTGCCTGAAGAAGCGGCAACTCCCATTATCGACAGGTATACTATGCTGAGCGCCGGCTATGTGGGAGATGACGAGAGCAAAGACGTGATTGTCGGGGGTCAGGAAGAAAAAACATATTTTGGGTATGACGATGTTGTTTACGTTACTATCGGCTCAAAGGAAAATGTTAACATCGGGGACAAGTACGTCATGTTCAATCCTCTCAACAATGTCAAGCATCCCGTAACGGGCAAAACATATGGGAAACTTATCAGGATCCGCGGTATCCTCCAGATTACGGCCAAGAAGGATGCATCCGGTATGTATACCGCGCGGATCACGCTCTCTTTTGACGTAAGTCGCAAAGGTACCATGCTGATGCCATATCAGGAGCCAGCCCCCATTTACGATACCCCACAGACGAAAACCAAGGATATCTCCGGTTATATCCTCGAGGTCATGGACAGCCGTACCGTTAATGGGCAGCTCGACATCGTATATCTCGACAAGGGCAGTGCAGAAGGCGTAGAACCCGGGGACCGCTTTGTTGTCTATACCGGGCAAGGAAAGGAAACTTATCCCAGAAGCCTCGTCGGAGAAACACAGGTGATCCTTGTAAAAGAACATACCTCAACCGCGGTGGTGCGCAAGAGCACCGACGCTCTGGTAAAAGGTGACCAGGTAGAATTCAAAAAATAACGGCACGAACAGCCCTCCCGCCCTCGGGAGGGCCTGACATGATAGAAATCTTCCCTGGAAACAGTTCGGTTATGTACGGCAAGCACGTAAAGTATGTCTAAAGCAGCTCCGATCGTCATGCATAATGAAAAGAGTGCACGCTGCCGTTGACCGTAGCAAATCCTTCGCGAAACCTCCCGCACCAATTTGTTCCCTACTTGACAACAACCGACACATCAGGATCGAACGGATTTTTCCGCACGGCGAGCGAGAAGAGATACGGATATTCTTTCTTGAGGTGCTTCATGTACGCAAGCCATTGCACGATCAGGAGTCCATAGGCCCTTCTCATATCTCCGGCGATGTGCTCGCCATCCGGCTTAGGCAACTGCGCAAGATTTTCCCTGGCTTCCAACTCCTCAGTCAGGTGAAAAACTGCCCACAAAAGATCAGTGAACGATTCGTGTTCTAGCAGGTTCTGATTTTCGAGCAGACGAAGCAGAAAGTCCCTTTTAGAAAAGAGGAATGTCTTGAGTTCATTCAGATCTCTTCTTTTGTAGTCCAAGCGGTAATCGTAACTCCCGACATCCTTTGCTACTTTGGAAAAATTCAGATCCCTCCAGTCCTTCGTCACGATAAGGTTCCGCCTGATCTGGTCGAAGTGGTGGTCAAAACCGGAGAATGATCTCAGAAGTCCTGTACCTACTTCGCTGAAGAAGGTCCCGATCACCATGTTCAGTTTGTTCAGCATGGCGATTTTTTCCCGTATCCGCAGTACCTGGTCCACGATCACGGTCACGAGAAGCACCTGGATCGGGATGAAGGCAAGGTCCTGGAACAAATAGAAAAGCGTGTCTCGTTGGGAGTGAAAGATCCGTATCTGGAGGACATACAATACGGCTGAAAGGGCAATCAGCACCACGCTCAGCAGAATCTGACCTCTTAGTCTTTTCATCAATCAACTCCTTTTGATTACCAATATCGCCGCGGCGATCTGCCGTCGTGTTCGACGCAACTGTCTGCGGCGTGACCGATGCCAGAAACCTGACATGACAACAACGACGATGAACACGAGGGAAACCGTTGATTCTCCATGACGTCCCCGTTGTAGTGGAACGTGGAGCATAGGTTGCCGAACGAATGCACAAGATTCATACTTATTATATCAGAACCAGGAGTGAAACCGAGTAGAGAGAAAGCAGACAAAAGGCAGAGGACGTTCCATATCGCTGCCCTGAGGGTAACGTTAAAAAGAGTAAGCCATCCCTACTTCATGAAGAGAAAGAACCCATTTAAGAAGTAAAGCAGACCGAAGCACCCTGCCCCGATCCCGATGAACCAGAAGAATTTCTTCTTCATCAAAGCCGCGATGGATGAGAGCAGGATGGCGATCTGGAGAAACATGGCGGCCAACCCGAATGTACCTGAGTGCGTCTGCGCGTCATCACGCCGCTTTTCCAGCTCCTCCGCCTTCTGCTTGATATCCTCCTTCTCCTGGTCGTATTTCTCCACCTTCTCCTTGTAGGCCATTATTTTCTTCTCATAGTCTAAGGCCACGGAACGGGATACCTTCGTCTTTATCGCTCCGAGCTCCAGCTCGAGCTTGTCCTTCTGAAGATCGTAGATATATCCCTTGATGCTCTTGGCCTGATAGTAGGACCACTGGTCGGAGGCCTGGGCCTGGGATATGACAGACCGCGTCGAAAATCCTCCGCCCTTCAGCGTCGCGAGCGTGGCGCAAACAGCAAAGATCACCGTCGTGAGTGCTAGATAACTAAGCCATGGTTCTTTCTTCTCTTCTGCCATAAAAATCCTCCTGCAATTATTATGAGTATTTTTTTAATCGCCAATACTACCCAAAACTGCTCCATAAGTCAATACCTTCCCTGGATTATCACGAACAGCCTCCATTGAAATTAGCCGCAGAACATGATACATTTTACATAGAGCATTCCTTCTCGCTTAAGGATAGAGATATGATGATCGGCGTCCCGAAAGAAATCAAAACAGAAGAATTCCGCGTCGGCATCACGCCGTTCGGCGTGGAGGACCTAAAGCGTCAAGGTCATCCCATCCTGATCGAAAGGAGCGCGGGTGCTGGCAGCGGTTTTCCAGACGAGGAATATGTGAAAGCAGGTGCCGAAATCGTCGATAAGGATAAACTTTTCGAAGCAGCTGATCTCGTGCTTAAGGTCAAGGAACCCCTCCCGCAGGAATACGATCTGCTCAGAGAAGGACAGGCTCTCTTCACCTATCTCCACCTCGCGCCCAATCGCGAACTCACTGAGGTTCTCCTCAGGAAAAAGGTGACCGGCCTCGGGTATGAGACCCTGACCAAGGACAATGCCCTTCCCCTGCTCGCTCCCATGAGCGAGATAGCGGGCAGGATGGCGCCGCTCATGGGCATTTACTATCTTCAGAAGTTCAAGGGCGGCTCGGGCATCCTAGCGACCGGCGCGAGCGGCGTAAAACCTGCGAAGATAGTGATCATCGGCGCAGGCGTCGTAGGCACGAACGCTGCCCGCGTGGCATCTAGTCTTGGCATGCAGACCGTCGTCATGAACAAAGGCACCGAACGGCTTCGGAAGATCGACGAGATGTTCATGGGAAGGGTAGAAACCTTGCCCGTTACGGCCCAGACCATCGCAGAAGAGATAAGAGACGCCGATATCGTCGTCGGCGCCGTGCTCGTGCCCGGAGGAAGGACGCCGATACTGATTACGCGACAGATGCTCATGACCATGAAAAAGGGCTCAGTTATCGTCGATGTGTCAGTTGACCAGGGCGGGTGCATTGAGACTTCTAAACCTACGACGCACGATGACCCTGTGTTCGAGGTTGACGGCATCATCCACTACTGCGTAGCGAATATGCCCGGCGCTTACCCGAGGACGTCGACGCTCGCGCTCACGAATGCTACTCTACCCTATGTTAAAATTATTGCGGAGAAGGGAATCAGGAAAGCCCTGCAGGAAGATCCGATCATCAGAAGCGCGCTCAACACCTATCACGGTAAAATCGTGAACAAGGCGCTGGCTGATTCTCTGGGTCTCCAACGATCAATTAATTTCTGACACCACACAAGCAAATGCACAAACTGACGATTACGCTTGTCATCATGCAATTTCACATGAAAGAGATGACAATTATTGAGTAGAAATACGCAGAACTCCAATGCTAAGCTATTTTGAGATTTCACGTTTTGCATTAACAACCAAAAGATTATGGGAATTACGATGAGTCTGTTTCCTTTTATGTCCTTTCTCTTTTCACTATCTTTGGCACAAATATCTATATAGAACAACTACTAGTAGGAGGATGAAACAACGGCAGCGGACTTCATATGTAATCCGTACATATCTATATATATCTTCGGGTTAGATGGCAGGAAGTACTTTTTGATAAATAACCGCATTATAAAATGAAGATAAATTACAGTCTTTCTCGGTGCTGGCAGTAGGCGCTGTATCTTGAACAGGGTGAATTAGGAAAGGAGTGACAGAATCCTATCATACATTCGTCTTGATGCTGTCTTCCTGGATCCCCAGCACCTTATCAACGATATCGGCAAGGACCTGGTCGTGATCGTGGTTCAGGGTAAACACGCGGCACTGGACAACCCGCGCAGGGATGTAGTCGAAGAAGTCCTTGAGCGGCTCTTTCTCGACCTTCCTCGTTGAGGGGTTGAATACGTAGATCTGACGCTCGCCCATCATGAGGGGGTTGATCGGCCTCGGGTCCTGGCTCGCCATGTCCACCCGGAAATGCAGGTCCTTCAGCTTCGACGGCAGGTTCTTCTTGATGCGTTTTACGAGCTCAGCCGCATCGATGATGGTCTTCCCTTTTTCGAAAGCACGCATCGAGAGCGTAACATCGTAGGCCATCTTCCACTTCACTTCACGTGAGAGGATGGCGGCCCATTCACGCCCGAGCGCCGCGGTTGAGCCGTTCTCGCCGCTTCCCCACCTCCTCACCGCCTCGAGCAGGGACCAGTCCGTGAGCTCGAGATATTCCTTGAGATTTTCAACAGGATTGTAAGGGAAGAGCGCGGCCATGGTATCCTTGAACAGCTCCTTGAGGTGTTCGTCAATGGCGCGCGTGGTACGATGGTAGTAGACGTTCGTGTACATGTACAGACGGGCATTCAGGAACATGTTCAGCGCGGTGAGGCCGGACTTGTGGAGCGTGAGACCCTTGTCCGTGAAAAAAGTATAGTACATCAGCCGGTCGATGTCCACCGCACCGATTGCCACGCCGCACATATAGGCGTCGCGCAGCACATAGTCGAGATTGTCCACGGTGTAAATGCCTGAGAGCAGGGGCTGGAGGAATACGAGCCATCGCGGCTGCTTTGCGGTCGCCACCGACCCCTTGCCGATGAGGAACGCGATCTGATCGGGGTTCAGACGTTCTCCTTTGCTGAACTCCCCGGAGGGGCTGCGGCGAATCGCTCTGATGATCTCCGCCAGCTCTGTCTTGATGATGTGCTGGCCGAGTTTCTCGTGGGTCAGCCCGAACTGCTCAAGGTAATTGTCGTCGAAAAAATGGCCGAAGGGGCCGTGACCGACGTCATGGAGGAGTGCGGCCACGCGCAGGAGTTCCTCGACGTAGTTTGCCGACGGGCAGTCGGGAACGGCCGCCTTGAGCGACGGGTAGAGATGCCGGGCGAACCTGCCGGCGAGGTGCATGGCGCCGAGGGAGTGCTGGAACCTGCTGTGCTCCGCCGAGGGATAGACCCACCGGGCGCTCTGGAGCTGATAGATCTGTCGCAGCCGCTGCATCCAGGGGGTGTCGATCAGGTCCTTTTCGGTCTTTTCCCCTGCCGCGCGCGGCGTGGTGAACGAAATATACCCGTGGACCGGATCGCCGAGCAGGGCTGTACCGTCATAAAATTCTTCGCCCCGTGTGAGCTCTCGCATGGAAACATTATACCGTGAAATCGGTCGCAGTCAATCTGAAAATCCTGAATGAATCCGCCTGTCCATGTAGTACCGACGCACGATCAAAAAATTGAGCGCTCAGTCTTTTGCGGCCCCGGGCCCGGAAGACCTGCAAACCTGATTCTTCCTGCAACGCAATACCTATCTCATCTGTCCTATTGATCACTTTAAAGTAGGGCACGCACAGCATGCAGATCACATCATTCTCAAGAAGCATACAGGGGGAAAGCTACCAGGACGAGCACAGAGGAGAGGCCCAGGAATTCTGGAGGCTTCATCTTATGATGTACGCCTTCGCCCCCTCTTCAATTGCATAGAACATCGACTGGAAGTCTCTTTTAGAAAGAGAGATACGCGGGATATTCGCTGCGTATGGTGACGACGCAGGTTGCTTCCACTGAATGACGAGAGACTTCCCGAAGAGCAGGACATGCCTCTGGCCAGGATACTCTCTCTTCTTCGTAAGGGTCACTGTCCCGGGTTTGAGCACGTCTCCGGCAAGATTCGCTGATGTAGTAAGGCGGAAGTCTTTGAGCACCCGGTTCTTGTACTTGAGCTGTCCCTTCTTTGCGCCGAGATTGATGATCAGATACTTGGAATCCGTAGCGTAGAGCGCTTTTTCGAAAAGCAGAAAGTCCTGCTCGCGCCGGAGCGTTTCAATCTTCTCCTCCAACACTTTCTGCTGCTCCAGGAGCTCGCTTCGCTCGTCTTTTTCCTGTCCGTTCCCGTCCATGCCAACGAGAAGCAGCGAGAGCAGAAGCAGCAGGCATGCTGCCTTAGATTTTATTGTGACATTCTGCATTCCGCACTAGTAGATGTACACCTTGGTCCCGATCTTCACCGATCTATACAATGTTTCCAGGTCTTTGTCCCCGACCGATATGCATCCATGGGTAAAGTGGGTCCCTAGGAGGTCGGTATATTTGGTCCCATGTATCTTATATCCGTTCCCGAGAATAAGCGCGTACTTGCCCAAGACGCCGCGCACGATCCTGTCGGGGTCATTCTTCGGGGGCACCGGCATGTTTTCTTCAACATAGGACCAGTCAGGCCTGATCCAGACGGGGTTGCGCTCCTTGCCGAGAACCGTAAGTGACCCCGTGGGGCTTTCGAAATACCAGTTCCTTCCGGTCTCTTCCTTCACGAACTGCCGGCTGCCCGTTCCCACCACCGCTGCCAGAAGGATCTTGTTCCCTTGTCTCATCGTCAGCCGGTTGTTTTCAGTGTCCACCACAAGGTATATATCGTCATCTTCAATCTCCTTGAGCATCTTCATCAGACCCCGGTTTTCTTCTTCGAGAACGGCCGCTTCCTGCTCCATGGAAAGTATTTGCTCCTTGAGCGCATCGATTGTCGCGGGCGCAGCAGCTTCTCCGGCCCATACAGGGAAAGGCGTCATAACGCAGCATGAGAGAAGAAGAATGACCAGTATGACTTTTTTTGTGGTCCGCATCTCTTAGACAATCCGGTTCCTAATCCGTCAATCCTAACAAATTCAAAATTCCGATATTAAACTGCTTTGAATTTGTGCTTTCGATATAGTTCAGAAGTTTGTGCTTAAATTTAGAATTTCTCTTGGCGCTCCATGAATATCTTTCCCGGGTTCAGGATATTGTTCGGATCGAGCGCCTGTTTAATATGTCTCATCGCAGCCAGCGCCGCGGTCCCGACTTCCATAGGCAGGTAAGCGGCCTTGGACAGCCCGATACCGTGTTCTCCGGAAATGCTTCCGCCCATGCGTAACGTTGACTCAAAGATTTCCTTCACCGCAGACTCTGCCTTCGGCGTGTCCGCCTCATCGATCATGATATTCGTGTGAATATTGCCGTCTCCGGCATGGCCGAAGTTCACGATCAGCAGATCATATCGCTTCGCTATTTCTTCGATCTCCCGCAGAATATCGGGAATCCTGCTCCGTGGAACGACGATGTCTTCATTCACCTTTTTCGGTTTTATGGTATAAAGCGCCGGAGAGATAGCGCGTCTGGCTTTCCAGAGCTGTTCCCGTCTCGGCGTCGGTCTCTGCCTTCTTGACGTGGATAGCCCCGACCCGCGTCATGATCTCCGCAATCCGCTCGCTCTCCCGCGCCGTGGAATCCACCGCCCCGTCCACCTCGACGAGCAGCATGGCTGCCGCACCGCCCGCAATGTCTTCCTTCAGATAGTTCTCGACAGCGCGAAGCGCATGCCGGTCTACAAATTCGAGCGCACGCGGAATGATACGGCTCGCGATGATTTTTGCCGCCGCCGTCGCAGCGCCTTCGATGGTGCTGAAAAATGCGGAGATCGTCCGCACGCTCTCCGGCAGAGGCAGGAGCCTGAGGATGATCGTGGTCGCCACGCCGAGCGTGCCCTCAGAGCCGACGATGAGCTTCGTGAGGTCATAACCCGCTACGCTCTTGACCGTGCGCGCGCCTGTTCTGATGATCTCTCCCGTCGGAAGCACGACCTCAAGTCCCAGAACATAGTCCTTGGTCACGCCGTATTTCACGGCACGGAGCCCGCCTGCGCACTCGGCAACATTCCCACCGATCGTGCAGAATTGGTTGCTGGCCGGGTCCGGCGGATAGAACAGACCGCGTGCCTCTACCTCGCGCTGCAGCTCTCCGGTAATGACACCCGGCTCGACCACGGCTATGAGGTTCTGGTTCGTCGATCTCGAGTATCCGGTTCATCCGTTCGAGCGAGAGAACGAGTCCGCCGTGTACCGGAACGGAGCCTCCGGACATGCCGGTCCCCGCACCGCGCGGGACCACCGGAAACAGCTCCCTGTTCGCAAGCCGGAGGATCTCCGAAACTTCCTGAGCCGAAACAGGCCGGGCAACGGCCCAGGGCAGGACCTCCCGCTGCGTGGCATCGTAGGAATAGACGACCAGCTCTTCAGGCAATGTGGAGAGATTGGCAGGACCGACGATATTTTTCAGTTCTTTGACGATGGACGGCTTAAGCATACACGCGATAATCGATATCTGGGAACAGATTGTCCTTGTATTCTATATCGCCGAGCCACCCTTCGTCAATACGGTTTGTCTTGATATCGTCATACAGCCTTGTGAACCGGAGAACGTGTTCCTTGGTCCTCTTGACGGCGTATTCGACATGGCTGCCGGTCTTCATGATGAAGGCCCAGTCCGAGCTCTGGGCCAGGAGCAGTTCCCGCGCGGCCTGGTTCAGGGCCCTGCGCAGCAATCCCTGCGCGCCGGCGATGGCTCTGCGCCAGCTCGACCATGCGGTCCGCTGCCTTGTGCAGATGGCGGTAGATCCAGTCGTTCGAGCCGTCGAGCCATACCTCGGCATAGCCCTTGTAGCCCCAGCTCGATAGTGGAGGGCGCGGCGATCTGGCAGCTGCGGGTTCTCCGCCAGGTATTCCGACGGCGTGATCAGACGGACGGTCTTCTGGTCGAAGGCGATCTTCCGGAGCAGGAAGTTGATCCAGTCCGGCCCTTCGAACCACCAGTGGCCGTAGAGCTCCGCGTCATAGGGCGCCACGATGAGCGGCTTCCTGTCCTTGAGGATGCCCGAGAGCCATTCGACCTGCTTCTCGCGGTTGAACAGGAAGTTGCCGGCGTGCTCCGCGGCCTTCTCGAGCGCCCAGTGCCGGATATAGGGCTCTTTGTGGTTCGACGTTCCCGTGATCTTGTAGTATTTGATGCCCAGGTTCACGCGCACGCCGTCCGGGTGGATATAGGGCCTGATATAGTCGTAGTCCAGGTCGAACCCCACGTCGCGGTAGAACTCCCGGTAATTGTAGTCGCCGGGATAGCCTTCGATGGAGCTCCAGACCTGCTTGGACGATTCGATGTCCCTGCCGAAGGCGGCCACGCCGGAGCGGCAGTAGATCGGCGCATACACGCCGTACTTCGGCCGGGGCGATGCATGGAAGATGCCGTGTGAATCCGTGAAGAAATAGCGGATGCCGGCCTCCTTCAGTATCTCGTCGAGGCCTTCGTAATAGCCGCATTCCGGCAGCCAGATGCCTTTCGGGGCCCTGCCGAGGTGTTTCTCATGCTGCTCGAGCGGCAATCATGATCTGGGCGCGTACCGCCTTCCGGTTCACCATGAGCGGCAGGAATCCGTGCGTTGCGCCGCAGGTGATGATCTCCAGCTTGCCCAGGTCCTGGAACTTCTTGAAGGCGCCGACCAGGTTGCGTCCGTACTTCTCCTCGAACACCGAGCGGGCGTTCCGAAACATTTCCAGGTACATGCGGGCGAGGGGGTTGAACTCCGGCTGGTTCTTGGTGCGCTCTATCTCCTTCTCCGCAAGCTCGATCAGCTTGCTGATATGCCGGACGTACCGGTGCTGAAGCAGCGGGTCGGTGAGCATGGCGATAAGCGTGGGCGTGAGGCTCATGGTGATGCGGAAATCCACGCCGTCGTTCACCAGACCGTCGAACACATTGATGAGCGGGATAT
This sequence comes from Nitrospirota bacterium, assembly GCA_963705595.1. Classification (GTDB taxonomy): domain Bacteria; phylum Nitrospirota; class UBA9217; order UBA9217; family UBA9217; genus DASPSR01. Next base: position 525,220 of record CAVPKD010000002.1, read on the forward strand.
AGGTCTCGGTGATCGCCTCGTACAGCCAGTCCTCTTCGAGGAACTGGTCATGTTCCGGGTGTCGTACATAGGGCAGATGGCTGTGCAGTACCAGTGCTAGATAACCTTTTTCCATTCGGCCTCCATCGCCTTCCGAGCTGGAACTTGCCCGCTCGTTTTCTTTGTTCCGCGGGATGTTCCTGCTCATAAATAGTTCTCTTCCGTGTTGTCACGGAAATTACAAAAGAAAAGCCCATCCAAAGAAGGATGGACTTTCTGCCATCGTTACAGGCAAGGCCGTCCGGAAACGAAACCTTGCTGCATGCTGTTACTTTCTCTTCACCTTCTCACGGGAAGACATGCCGGGAGAGGATATCTCCTGGATGCGTCTACGTCTCACGATCTCTTGAACCTGCTGCGACGAAATACCTCCCGGGAAACCCTCAGGGTAGCCGTACAGTTTCCAGAATTCCTCATCCACGAGCATCCACTCCTCATCGACAACATCAGACACGCCGTCCCTCGGCATGGTGACGTAGTTCGACCGCGCGAGCGTGAGGAACTTACCTTCGGGAGAAAGCAGGCCAAGGTCGGCACAGAATGAATGGGTTGGTTTTCCGAGATCAAAATACCAGCTACCTGTCCGTTCGTAGACCTCCTGGTCGAAATAGCCCAACGCATTACGGCCGTCGAACTGCACGCCAGTCACGTCGTAGATACGTATGCACAGCCTGCTGTTCCAGCCTAACCATGCCTTTTCCCGTTCGATCCGTGCCGGGGTCACCTCCCAGTAGGCATGGGCCACGAAGGGATCCCGCGTCATGAGGACAATCCTCTCTTCACTGTAGCCGGGAGGAAGCTCCTCGTATGGTCGAGTTGTGGGTGCCGCTTTCTGTTCAGGAACAGGGCCTGTGTAGAATTTGGCTTCGGCAACTCGCTCCTGCGCCATAAGCGGCTCCTCCGCGCCCACGGGCATTTCCCACGTACGTGCCGGCGCCTTTGCAGGCTCCTTGACCGTCTTCGTGACAGACCCCGAAACCGCGACGCGCCGTGCCGGGCGCTTTGGTGCTCACCGGCTTTATTGCGGCAGGTTTTCCGGTTTTCTTGCGCACAGCGGACGCCATTAGTACCTTGATAATATCATCTTTCTTTGCCCCAGCGGGCAGCGATATCTTTTTCTTCTTCGCCAGGGCTTTGAGTTCTGCTACGGTCTTTGCTGTTAATTCAGCTTTTTTCATCTCAAACCCCCTATCTTTTCAGCATTTAAACTCCACTAAACTATACCACAAAATACGGCATTGTCAAACTTATTCCCTGTGCTCTGCTCCTCGGTTTTTTGACAAACACGCACAAAAGTCTTATACTGCGCGCCATGAAAGCTCGCGTCGTCATAACGGGACTGGGAGCGCTCACGCCGCTCGGCAACAGCATGGAAAGCACATGGGAATCGCTCGTCAACAGTGTTTCCGGAATCGGGCGTATCACAAAGTTCGACGCATCGGACTTCTCCTGCCGCATCGCAGGAGAACTGAAAGGGTTCGACCCCTTCGGATATATGACTGCGAAAGAAGTTCACAGGACCGACCCGTTCATTCAGTACGCTCTGGCAGCAGCTATGATGGCGATGGAAGACGCCGGACTTACCATCACTCCGCACTCCTCACTCCGCACGGGTGTGCTGGTAGGCTCAGGCCGCGGCGGGGTCACAACGAGCGAGAGGAACCTCATTGCATTCATGGCCAAAGGCCCCCGGGCCGTATCACCATTCTATACTCCCATGTCGCTTGTGAACATGGCATCAGGCTATATTTCGATGAAGCTCGGGGCAAAGGGCCCGTGCCTTGACGTCTCAACGGCCTGCGCAACCGGGACGCATGCGTTAGGCGAGGCCATGAAGCTCATCCAGCGGGGAGATGCGGACGTGATGATCGCCGGCGGGACCGAAGCCGCGCTCACGCCGCTCATCCTTGCCGGCTTCTGCCAGGCCAAGGCATTGTCACAGCGGAACGATGAGCCGGAAAAAGCAAGTAGGCCCTTTGACAGGGACCGGGACGGCTTCGTGCTCGCTGAGGGAGCGGGCGTACTCGTGCTCGAAGAGCTGACCCACGCGGAGAGGCGGGGAGCGAGGATATACGCAGAGCTCGCCGGATACGGACTCGGTTCCGATGCACATCATTACACCCGACCGGACCCCGAAGCAGACGGCCCTGCCCGCGCGATGACGCTCGCCATCAAGGATGCGGGAGTGAGACCGGAAGCTATCGATTATATAAATGCCCATGGGACATCGACGGTGTCGAACGACAGGATAGAGACCCTGGCGATCAAAAAGGCCTTCAACAAGCACGCATATAACCTCGCCGTAAGCTCATCGAAGTCCATGCTCGGCCACATGCTCGGCGCGGCCGGAGCTGTCGAGGCAGCGGTCACTGCACTGTCGCTCCATCAGAGAACTATCCCGCCTACGATAAATTACGAACACCGCGACCCCGAATGTGATTTGGACTATGTTCCCAATCACGCTAGAAAGAAGGACATTCGTTCAGCCCTTTCCAACTCACTCGGCTTCGGCGGGATCAATGCCGCTCTCGTCCTGAGGAAATACCCTAGTTAATGATCCTGCCTGGGAACCTTATAAAATCAGCAAGTTAAAAAGCATTTTTAATTTGACATATCAAATTATAATTAATAGACTATATTATAATTGTTACTTGAGAATGTCACACCCCCACCTGCAGCAACATATTTTTAAAAATTAAAGAGCTGCAAAATCTAAAAAAAGGAGGTAAGTGCATGAAGATTCTCAGATCCGTCGCAATTTCCGCCCTGCTGGCATTGCCGATTCTGGCATATGGCCTCTGTCAGGACGGAAGCGCGGCGGAACCAAAGAAAGCCACCAGTATCGACGAACTCGCGAAGATGTACGATTCAACCGGCTGCAAGCAGTGCCACGAAGGAATTTACAAGTGATTGGGAGAAGTCGATCCATTCCCGGTCCATCTTCGGGACCGGCAGGACGGCAGCTACCATCAAGACGACGGTGACGGTCGGGCTCATGGGTTGGAAATACTCCGGCGTCAAGAAACCGGAAGATGTGACAGGTCAAGCACCTTATGATCTGCATGAAGTGCCATCTTCCCCAGCTCGCGGAAGCAACGGATGACGTGGCAAAGGAGATCGTGAAGAACGCCTTCATCTACACAGACCCCAAGTCGAGCGATGAGGAGCGGGAAAAGTCGGTCGCCAAGCTCTCAAAGGTGAGCATCAACTGCCTCGTCTGCCACCAGCGGAATGCCATCATCCACAAGTGGGTCGACGGGTTCCCGGAGAAGGACACGGTCTACGGGTACAAGGATGGCGCCCATGCCGATTCGACGTATCCGAAGATGAAGAAGAGCCCCATCATGTCCGAATCTATTCTCTGCGGCCAGTGCCACGGTTTGGGCCCCAATTTCGAGCTTGAGAACCCGTCACAGTGCGGTACGCTCTACGGAAGCTACCTCTGGGCCTACCGTGCCGAGGGCGGCCAGGAAAGCTGCCAGGAATGCCATATGAAGAAGAGCAAGCTCGGCCACAACATGCAGAGCTACAACGATATCAATATGGGCAAAACGGCCGTTGACTTCCAGGTCGAGACGCTGGGCTATCATCTGGCGCGATGGCTCGAAGATGATGCCCCAGACCCTTGTCAAGATCGAGATGATCAACCGCGCCGGCCACGCCATCCCCGACGGCTGACCAACGCCCAACCGGCTGGTCCTGGAAGTGACCGCGAAAGATTCAAAAGGAAATGAGATCGCAAAGCATACCCGTATTTACATGCCTATTCCCCAGCAGCTCGGCCGCGGCGACAAAATGGGCCGCGGACCCTATGAAAAGAGCGGCATCATCCGCGACAACGGCCTGCCGCCGAACAGGCCCGTGCATGAAAAATTCGAGATCCCGTTCCCTGCAGAGTTCACCAAGATAGATGGCAAGGACGTGACGAACATCCTTGATTACGACATGACCGTGGACATCGAGCTCATGTATGAGCCTTTCGGTGACAAGGAGACAGGCATTACCTGGCACAAGGTGACGAAAAAGGTGAGTATCGAAAAAGGCGGGGTATAGGAAACAAGCTGTCAATTGATAACGCTTGACGGAAAATGCCGGCGCGGGAAGATCTCTTTACCTCGCCGGCTTTTTTTCTTTAATGACGGAGGAGGTGGCCACGTGACCAAGCTTCTCCCTATCTCCGGATCAATAAGCACAAGGATCTGAATCAGGGGTTAAAAAAACGCTTAAGAGGAATCCTGGTTATCATTTTTATTGTACTGTGATACAATGAAAGAATGATAAATTCCGGGAAGAAAAACAACGCATCCGGAAGAGGTGCTGACAGAACCGAGATATTAGTTGTCCGTAACAGAGGGCCATTTATATTCAGGAAGGTACGGCTCGCTGTGGTCAACGGCGGGGATGCAGGGAAAGATACGATGCTTCAGAAGGCCCTAGTCTCGATCGGCACGCTCCCTGAGAACGATCTCGTGCTAATGGACCACACGGTTTCACGCAGGCACGCGGTGGTCGAGGAAAAAGCCGACGGCTATGTGATCCGCGATCTTAACAGCACTAATGGGACGTTCCTCGACGGCGTACGGGTGCGCGAAGCGTATCTCACACCGGGATCTGTCATTCGCCTGGGACAGACCGAGATCTCCTTCTCGCCGCTGGAAGAGCGCATAGAAATCCTGCAAAGCGACGCAGACCGCTTCGGCGAACTTATCGGCTCATCATCCCCCATGCAGGAGGTATACGGCATTCTCGAGCGCATCGCTCCTACGGACGTTACTGTGCTCCTCGAGGGCGAGACCGGCACGGGCAAGGAGCTTGCGGCACGGGCCATTCATGGCTACAGCCGCAGGGCGGGCGGCCCTTTTGTCGTGTTCGACTGCGGCGCAGTAGCACCGAACCTCATCGAAAGCGAGCTTTTCGGCCACGAAAAGGGCGCGTTCACCGACGCGGTCAAGTCCCGGCAGGGCGCATTCGAACTGGCCGCTGGTGGAACTATCTTCCTCGATGAGATCGGCGAACTGTCCCTCGATCTCCAGCCAAAGCTCCTCCGCGCCCTTGACCAGCGCGAGACCAAGCGGGTGGGAGCCGACAAACCCGTACCGGTAAATGTCCGAGTCGTCTCCGCGACGAACAAGGACCTCGAAAAAGAGGTAAAGGCCGGAAGGTTCCGCGAGGACCTCTTTTACCGGCTCTCGGTAGTTCGGGTATACATGCCCCCACTCAGGAAAAGGAAAGAGGACATCGAAACAATCACCGAATATCTACTCGCGGGAATATCCTCCGAGATCGGCAAGAAGGTTAACGGCCTCTCTCCTGAGGCCGCCGCAGCACTGATGGCATATTCCTGGCCCGGGAACGTGCGGGAACTTAAGAACGTCCTCGGACGGGCCGCTGCACTGAGCGACGGCTGTAAGATCGAGGCAAAAGACCTTTTCCTGTCCCAAGGGAAGAAAACAGCCACCCTCGAAGGCCTGAGCGGCAAAACGCTGGAAGATATCGAAAAGGCCGCGATTCACGCCACGCTCAAATCAGTTTCCGGAAACAAGACCGAGGCCGCAAAGATGCTCGGTATTGCGTATTCAACACTATATGAAAAGATGAAGAAGTACGGAATGCGGGAATGAAACGCTCTTCCCACCACATACGATTGACCTGTTTGGTGACAAAGCATCGGGAACTTCCTGTTAATCTTTAATCAGCAATCGTTAATTGTTTGAATGAGGATAACTAAGATATAGATATATTAATGAAACAGATGATTCCGGACGGCAGATAACTTGCTGGCAGGGACATGAGTAACGCTTTTGCGTGTTAAGAATTGGAAAAATGTTGATCAGAAAATACTCTTAACGGTTAGGAAGAGACAACTGAGAAAACCAACCGTCTTACGATTGTTGTCCGTCAGACAAAAAGAATCCAATTATACCCTTCTCTTATTTCCCAGGTTCCTTGGTTTCAAGAACGATCTGAAGGTTAGAGATACGCCCGAATTCGGCAGTCACTTTATGCCGCTTCCGCCATCCCCTCCTGCGATTGTCTGCGTTCTTTGCCTTTATAGTTATAGGAGGAGTCTGTTATCGTCGCCCTTATGGGGTCGATGCCCACACGCACCCACCCCCTCCGGCGTTTAAATGATGCGATCGCGCCCGTCTCTATGAACTCATCAAGGCGGGAATCCTTAACAAAATCGTACCTTTGATTTTGGTAAATTACGCGGATTAACATACAAAGGCCTCCTCTCTTAGAATTAATTGTTGTCCGATTTATCATTATTCTTTTTGATTATTCTACCTCAAATTAAATATATCAATAGATATGCTAATTGTCAAAGGAGGCAGCGCAAAATATAATCCTTTGTTATCATTTTGATTGAGGATACAAAAAGATGTTCCCTGGCGCATGAGCAGTACATTATTGCTGGCGCTTGCCTACTATGGGAACTGTTGACTCGCAAGTGCAGTTAACGAAATCCCCCTGCAAATCTCATTATCACCGAAGCCGCAATGGCCGCAAGGATCACCGCTATTTCAATAATAATCCACGGTAAGGATTTTTTGAACAGAAGCTCCGGTTTCATGACCCCTTCGTTAGTTTGAACCGTGACTATCGGGCGGTATTCCCTCCCAAGCTTGAGTTTTCTGCTTTCTACGCGAAACAACAGGCTCGACGCGTCCGGGCCGAATATTTTTGGACGCGGCTGGATCCAGAGTTCGTCCGTGGAAAGGTTTCCTGTCGTCCCGCTACATCCCAAAGCCGTGATCGGTACGCTTACCCAGCAAAACTTCCTGAACGCTGGAAGTCTGATGGGCTTTCCTGCCTTAGCAAGAATGATCCTGCCTACCCCTTTCGGCACGGCGGCTGTATCGAGAAGCACGCGCTGGACTGCCTGCTTCATATCAAGAGCACTCTGAAACCGCTTTCCCCTTTCCTGTTGGAGGGCCTTCCGGATGATCTCCGCAGTGCCCTTGCTCAGCTTCGGGTTCAGGATCCTCGGGTCGGGAAAATCGAGGGGGTTCTCTGAAGGGTTTCGGCCCGTGAGGCAGTGGTGCAAGGTTGCGCCGAGAGAGAAGATGTCCGAACGGACATCGGTCTGTCCTGTGCCGTATTGCTCGGGCGCTGCGTACCCTGGCGTGCCGTACACGAAGGTGTCTTCGTTCTTAGCCTCTTTGAAGAACCGCGCAATGCCGAAATCGATGAGCTTTACCCGGCTGTTCCGGTCGATCATGATGTTCGCGGGTTTGAGGTCACGGAACACCACAGGCGGCTTCTGAACGGTCAGGAAGTGCATGGTCTTACAGATCTGGAGCGCCCACGACAGGGCCAGCCGTTCATTCACAGGCTTTCCTTTCCGGGCGTCGAGGATCTTTCCCAGCGTCTTTCCCTTCACATGCTCCATGATGATGTAATACCTTCCGGGAAAGCTGAAGTAGTCGTAGACCTTCGGGAGGTTCGGGTGCGTGAGGCGCGTCAGGATCCTCGCCTCGGTCTGGAACTGAGCGAGGGCTTCATGAGCTTTCTCGGCAGAAAGATTGCCTGCCAGGAGTTCCTTGGCTGCAAGTATCTTTCCCCCCTGCAACCGGTCCGCAACTTTGTACACGCGCCCCATACCTCCCCGGCCGAGGATCTCAAGAATTTCATACCTGTTTTTGAGAAGCCTGATCATGATTGGCGACCAGAAGTCAGGGTCCGGAAGTTGGATTGTATCCGACACCGCGCATCAAGGATCTGTATCTTACACCTCGATCCTTGCACCCGGGACCGCTGACCCTACGCTGCTTTTACTCCGCACTTTGGGCAGAACTTCACGTTCGATCTCACCGGACTGCCGCAGCCCCCGCAGGCGCGACGGCTTTCCTCGTTGAACACGATCCTCGTGCCACCAATGTCTATGATGTCTCCGTCTTCGAGCGCATGCCTTCCGGTGATCTTTTCCTGGTTCACGATCGTGCCCGCAGATGACCCTTTGTCTTCGATGATATAGCGTCCTTCTTCCCGTACCACGTCGGCATGGTGCTGTGCGATCGCGCTGTCCTTGAAGAGGCCAAGGGTGTTGCGCTCGTCCCTCCCGATGGTCACGGCGGAGTCAACGTCAATCTCTTGTTTCGTTCCTTTTCCTCGTACAAGGCTCAAATGGCCGATCGGATAACTTCGCTCCAGGTGCCGGAACGATACAGCCAAAAGCCCTACGATGCTCATGAGCGGTACAACGAAAGCCCAGCCCGGCAATCTCATCCCCGCACCGAAGAGCGATGACTGGGGCTGGAAAAAGGAGCGTGCTGCCATTTGGCCTGAGCGGAGCGTGATCGACACGTTCCTGAGATATTCTCCCCGCTTTTCCGTCGTATAGCTGACGGCATATTCGTTGCGGATTCTCTTGCTGATGGTCTCATAGATCTCTGCAAGGCCTTCGGCAGAAGGCGTGAAGAAGTAGGAACCGCCTGTTTCGCGGGCGATCCGCTCGAGCCGTGCGGTCCGTACGTCCTCGCCGAGTCCTATGACGTAGACGGATACGTTCGTCTTCATCGCAGACTCAATGGCTTGGCCGATGTCCAGTGCGCCCCGGTTTGCGATTCCGTCGGTAAGCACGATCACGGCCCTCCTGCCGGAGATGCTCTGGACCGATTCCACGCCCCTAGCAATTCCATCAAAGAGAGCTGTGTGACCGCCGGCCTGAATGGACTGGACAGCCTTGGTCAGATCGCCCTGGTCGCCGGTAAGGGACTTGAGCATTACCACCCTGTCGCTGAACGCGAAGAGAGACGCCCGGTCGCCATGTTCCATGAGCGAGATGAACCGGTTTACCGATTCCTTCGCGCGGGCGATCTTGTCGCCGGTCATAGAGCCGCTCCGGTCCAGCACGATAGAAAAGCTAAGGGGCTCACGCTTGCCTTCTGAACCGGACATCTGCATCTCCGTGATTTTGACGGGATGGCCGTTTTCCACGAGCGTCATGTCTTCCTTCGTAAGGCCGCGCATCGGTCTCCCTGCTGCATCGAGAATTGAGATGTATGCTTTGACCCTGGGAAACGCACTCAAATCGAACTGGGTGATCTGGAGAGAAGCACCGTCGCTAGCCCATGCAGTGTTTCCCTGCATCCCGATCCCACCGAAAAGAATGAAGATGATTGCCGCGACTGCGGCTGCCTTCCGCACGGCAGAGAACATCAGCATGATGCTCCCTACACGGATGACGTCTCCGTCGGCAAGCTTTCCTATCCTCGTCAGCTTATGGTTCACGTATACAACCCTGCCCTTCTGGTCGGCTTCGATGGAGTAGCGTCCGTTCTTCCGCTTGATCAAGGCATGCTCCATACCCACACCTTCCGCACCCGAGAGACAGACATCAGAGCGGTCGTCCCTGCCCACGACATTCAGCTCTTTGAGGAGGGAGAATTCCCTGCCGAGATGTCGTCCCTTTATTACCTTGAGCTTGGCTGATACGAATGCCTCCTCAACGAGGCTGATGAAGGCTCCGATAGACAGCCCCAGCAACACAAGCCCGGCCAAGGCCGACCAGATGCTCGTGGCCGACAGAGCGGTAAAGAGCAGGCCGCCGAGAAATCCTCCTATAGAACCGCCGACCAGACCGTAAAGGGTACGGTCGAGGGACCGGATCATAAGTCCGCCGCTTATGCCGATTGCCGCGCCGAGTACTGCCCACCCCAAGCCGACGGCGAGAGCAATTCCCAGGGATGTCCGGAATCCACCCGCATCGACCACAATTTTTCCAAGGGTAGTGAAAAGCGTATTGCCCAGGGCCGCTCCTGCTGCGCCGCCGAGGATTCCTGCAGCTGCGCCGTATACCGCGCGCTTCACGGCTGCCTGGAACTGCCTGCCGGTGATCGATTCGTGGCTCCAGATGAACCCACCGATGAACATGCCCGCAAGAGCACCGAGCACGACCTCCGTGAGCAGTCCACCCCCGGCTGTGCCGGACACGTACAGGACAAAGGCCCAGGCGGCTGATCCGCCGAGTGCGCCTGCTGCACTGTACAATAATATTTTATGAGATAGTCTGGGCATGGGAACCTCCGTTTTCAAGTGCGGGATGGGAAGTGCGGAGTGCGGACTAAGAATCGATTTTTTCAATCTTCGCCCTTACACTCCACACTCCGGTTTCCGCCTTCTGCACTGACTTCACGCTGCCTGGAGCGATAACGCCAGTTTACCAAACCTCAGTTCATCGCCAGGCGTGATCGTCTGCGGTACATGGGGCAGGATGCGCTTCTTGTTGACGTACGTACCGTTCGTGGACCCCATGTCCTCGATGGTGTAGACATTGCCCGAGCGGTGGATGACCGCATGCTTGCGGGACACGCCGCCTTCGGCACCCCCGAAGTCTGTCAGATCAAGATCGGGAAACACCTCGCTGATGGGGTCTTCTCTGCCGATGACGACTTCTTCCTTGGCAGGAATTTCCAGTTTGCTTCCGTCAGCGGTCTTGAAGACCAGGTTCGTCCCTTCGCCGCCCATCTCAACGGCACTGTCCTGAAGTTCGCTCATTGTTTCAAGCTTTGCTCCGCACTCTTCGCAGAAGAGCGCACCCTCAATGTTTTCCATCTGACATTCTTTGCATTTCATGGTAATATCCTCCTTGTCTTATTGTTTGTTGTGCATAGAGCACAGGGCATGGCGGATTGTATTCCATACTCTGCCCTTGACTCCTGCTCTTTCGCCTTTACTTTGCCGTTTCCGTAAGCACCTGCGTCAACTTTCGTGTACCGTATTCTAGCTTCTTGGTCCCAGCTGAGGTGAGACTGCCTGTCTTCTTGAGTGATAGGATCTCTCGCTCCGCTGCCTCGGCCAGTTCGTCCTCACCCATATTCAGGAGCACCGTCGCTGCTGACTGGAGCTTTCGGGTGGCTGCGGCGATGTTGCCTGCCTCGACCTCGCTCAGTGCCTTGGTCTGAAGCTTGAACGCGCTCACCTTCTCCACGAGGTTCATCACCTCGGCGTTTACTTTTGTTGCGGCTGAAGCGTCCGCGGCAAAGGTGACGAACATGTCCGCCTTGACGCTCTGCCCCTTGATGCCCTGAGACGGGATGTCATAGGTGACTTCCACCTGCCCCAGCCGGAACTTTCCTGCTTTTTGTGCAGCAACGCGCGCCTCGATGAGCATTGCCTGTCCCTTCTTGCCATCGAGAGAGCCAAGGTCAGCAACCACGCTATTTTTGCTCACGGCCTTTTTGCTCACATCGGCGATCATCGGGGTAGTGGTGTACACCTTGACCGGCCTTACTCCCTGGCTCATGCGGGCAGTCACTTTGAGGTTAACGGCAGCAATGGATTGCATGCCCTCCACCTCTTTTTGGAACGCATCGAGGATGGAAATAGGGTTCTGGATCCAGTGCGAGTTGCCGTGAGAGCGCTCGGCGAGCTGGAGGAGGAGCTTCTCGTTCCAGTCCTCGCCAATGCCGATGCTTGTGATGGCTATTCCCTGCTTCCCCGCCTCATCTGCGAGCTTGAGGCACGCATCCTCGTCGTCCCACGTCTGGCCGTCCGTAAGCAAGAGTATGTGGTTCACTCGGTCCTTCGAAAATCCCTTCTTTACCTCATCCATCCCTGCCTTAAGACCATCTGAGATCTGTGTGCCGCCGCGCGGGATCACCTTCGCGAGCCTGCTTTTGATCTCCTCGCGGTTCTTCGCAGGCTGGTTCGGAATGAGCGTCTCCACCTGGTCATCAAAGATCGTGACCGAAACGAGATCATGATCGCTCAGATGGTCAGCCACATAGCCCACGGCCTCTTTCAGATTGTCCATCTTCTCGCCGTCCATGGACCCGCTTCGGTCAAGCACCAAGCCAAAGTTCGCCAGCACAATCCCGAACATTGTCCCGCTCACGGCCTTGATGTCCACGAGGGCATAGATGGCCTGCTCCGCTCCGGTTGTCGGCAGCGCGTCTTTGCTCATAAGGCACCGGATTTTGATGTCTTCTTTCATGGTCTGTTCCTCCTTTTCTTGTTCAGCATAAGGCATAGAGCACTTCCCATTGCTTTCTGCTCTCTGTTCTTCGCAATCTGTACGTTGCACCATGCTCAATTCCTATACCACCCTCACCACGACCGCCGTAATGTTGTCCTTCCCGCCGTTTTCATTTGCCAACTGGATCAGACTTGAGCATGCTGCTTTCAGATCCCTCTCCGATGCACAAACACTGTGGATATCCTCATCAGTCACCTCTCCCCAGAGCCCGTCGGTACAGAGCAGAAGACTGCCGCCTCTTTTCAGGTCCACCTCGAAGGTATCCACCTTTACGTTTTCATCCGAGCCGATCGTGCGGTAAAGCAGGTTCGATTTTGGGTGGTTCCTTGCTTCTTCTCTCGTGAGCTTTCCCGCGGAAACGAGCTTCGCCACGAGTGAGTGGTCCTCCGTGATCTGTCTGATGGAGCCATTCTCGATCCAGTAGCTCCGGCTATCACCCACGCTCGCGATGTACGCCCTGTCCTGCCTCATGAGCGCCAGGGTGAGCGTTGTACCCATGTTGGAACCCTTGCTTTCCCCCTCACGGATCACCTCGGTATTCGCGCTCTGCACCGCCTTCTCAAGCAGTTTCTGAGGATCGTATTCTCCTTGCGCGCCATCTTGCACCTCTTTGCATGCCGTCTCCACAGCCAGCCTGCTGGCAACCTCTCCCGCGTCATGTCCACCCATGCCGTCGGCAACAACGAACAAGGTACTTTCTCTGAAACTCATACACGAGAAGTAGTCCTCATTGTGGTCCCTCACCAGACCTGTATCCGTGAGTCCGCACCAGACAAGCGAAGTCTCTGCGGTGGAACACGGTTCTGGCTTCGCGTTTACCTGGCAAGCAGACACCGGAGGTTCGGGCTCAGGCTTCAGTCTCAGCGTATACGCAGGCTGGAGCACGCGGGTGTCTCCGTCGGGTTTCTTTGTGATGGAGAAGGTCGTTGCCACGGCTGATACTGGCTTTTCAGGCTGTTCGACTGCATTTAAGAAGATTTTTTTCAGACAGCTTTTCAAGCCCTCTCCCATGGCCTGCTCCTCAGGTTACCATCTGTTACTCCGTCTTTCTGGAACACTAAGATGCATCGAACATGCCAGAATGAAAGGCAATGAGAATTGTAGGAAGAAATACCAAGGAGATCGTTATAATACAAATAGTTATGGTGAAGGACAGGCACCTGCATGAAAGGAGGAGTTTAGGGAAGACAGAAGAGATTATATTATTATCGAACAGCGGTATTCGATTTTCGAATACTGACGGGAAAGGTTGTCGGGGGTCTTGGAAGATGGATTAGTATAAAATCAAAACAACCCTCTCACGAACGGCCACGTAGTGAACGAATAACACGAATAAATGACTTCAAGGGTTTTCATTCGTGCTTTTCGTGTAATTCGCACTATTCGTGTTTATTCGATCAACGCATTTGATCTTTATCGGAGGATCCCCTTCACGATCACGTCCACGGCTTCCTCAGGTGAGAGACCGTGAGCCATGAGCGTCTCCATCTGCCGCTTGTCCACGCTCCCTATGGCGGCCTCATGCGTCACTTTGGCGAGCGGGTTGTTCACCTGGACGCGCGGGCTTGCTTTTGCCACGGCATTGTCCTTCACGATTTCCATGCAGTCCACGTGCCCGCGCGCGCCGGCGGCGTTTCCTTCGGTAATGCCGGTGATCTCGGCCGTGGCCTCGTCCTCGACAGCAACCCTGGCTTTAATAAGCCCCCGGGCGTTCTCTCCGGCAAGCACCACCTTTTCCTTGATCTTCACATCATCATTCGCATGACCAAAAACGCGTGCCATGAGCTCGGTCACGGAGTTCTCACCTGCTTGGACATCATAATCTATCGCGAGCTTGCCTACCCTGCCGTTGATAAGCGAGAAGTCCGTATAATATCTGCCGTTCTTGCCGACCTTCACAGTGAGCTTCGGCTCGACTTCAATACCGCCATAGAGACCGTGATAATGCGTTTCGGAATACCGCATTTCTGCGCCCTCGCCGATATCCACTACCGCGTCCATGATGTGCCGGACCTTTTCTGCCTTCGGGAATATACAGTGGGCAATGAATGTTGCGGAAGAATTTTTTTCTAGCTTCACGTCCATCTTTATCTCTTGCGTACCTTTTTTATGAAGTACGCCGAAGCAGAGGTGCACGGGCTTTTGGAGCTTCACGCCTTCACGGACGATGACCCGGGCAGAGATGCCCTTGCGGGTTTCTGTCGCATCCACGTCAATACCTTCGACGACCCGGGAGCTCAAGATGGAATGACTGCTCACAGCGAGGTGCGCCGTTCCCTGATCAGCGAACACACCCTGCTCCCCGCCAGCTTCGCCGAACGCACGCATGAGTTCATCAAGCTCAGACATAGTGGCACTCCACTCCGTCGCAGGTCAGACAATGCCTCGCTTTATAGTGCTCCGCTACCTTTGCGGGATCACCGGAGCAAATGATCTTTCCGTTGCACACCTGGGATGCCCGGTCGGTTATCACAGAGATTTCCTCACGGTGGGTGATGAGCAGCACAGAGGTCCCGCTCTTTTTGAACGCGTTGATAACGTTGATGACGTCCTGGATCGAAAGCATATCGATACCGGAATCCGGTTCATCGAGAATGGCGAGCCGGGGCTTCAAAGCGAGGACCGACGCAAGCTCTATCCTCTTGCGTTCTCCGCCACTCAGGGATCGATCGACCATTCTCGTGAGATAAAGCTCCGGAGCGAGCCCTACCATGTTGAGGAAAGGCGCTGGGTCCGTTTCCCTGTTTTTGATCGAAAGGTAATCCATCACGGAGATGCCTTCGAAACGGACAGGTTCCTGCCATGCCATGGTAATGCCGAGCCGCGCCCTTTCATATATCTTGAGGCCGTTGATAAGGGCGCTGTCGAACCGGATTTCTCCCGAGGTCGGCCAATAGCCTTCACACCCCATGATGAGATAGGCAAGCGTGCTCTTGCCCGTGCCGTTCGTGCCGAGAAGAGCATGGACTTCTCCATGCTCGATGGCGAGTGAAAGCCCGGAGAGAATGGGCGTTTTAGCGTAGGAACCCGCTCCGTAAACAATATCTTTGACTTCGAGCAGAGGCATGATAATATCCTAAGGACTGCAGAGAGGTCAAACTGCTATTTCTATTCTAGCACTACTTTCATTGGGGATTATGAAACTTTATGCAAGGTTTTACAGGGGAAAGCAGAGGGATAGGTGTAGTCCAAAAAAAACGCCGTCTTCAAGATGAAGACGGCGGTAGTGGGAATCAGTGATTCTTTGTAATCAACAGCTGCTGCACGAAGAACCGCAGGAACTCGGCTGCATTCCGGAAAGGACGAAACCCTCGCCCTCCTGGAAATCGATGTTCGTGTTCAAGAGCATGCCCTTGGCGCGCTCTTCCAAATAAACCTTCAATCCGTCTAACTCAAGAGTAGTGTCACCCAATTGAGCTGCTTTGGCTATGTCCATAGCCAAGGATGGGCTTCAGCCGCCGGGGACGACAAATATCCTCACCCCGTCCCCTGTTGTACCCTGTTTTTCGACAACATCCTTGAACTTCCTCACCGCACTCTCTGTCAAACTTACCATACTTCCTCCTTGCTGTAATTCTGAGCCTGTCCGATCTCAGTTAAATTGTATCCTAATTTTTATATTACCAGTATATGCGTATCTTCGCAACTTTTTTTTTAAATCCAAAGGCATTTTATAACATCGATATGCCCCAATAAATACCCGCCGCAACAGATACTATCCCGCTGAATTTCCTTAAAGAAATTAAACATTTTGCACTGTCCAACACCGGACGCTAAGACCGCAAGAAACGCCAGCCCCTGCCTCTAGCTTGGGATGATATTGAACAAGATGTTAAAAAAATCTTCCCTGCTCCTTATCTGCCCTCTTTAAGCTTCTCCGCGAAATAAGAGGGCAGACCGCTTGAGACGATAGCCACGCTGCGAACGCTTTATGGCAAATCTGTTGTCCGAATACTGCAGTAGTCAACTGTGAAATATTTCCTTTGGAAAAAACGTGCGACGCTGACGAGGCCAATCAGGACAGGGACCTCCACCAGCGGGCCGATGACAGCCGCGAAGGCGACTCCTGAATTGATCCCGAAGACGGCGACGGCGACCGCAATGGCAAGCTCGAAATTATTGCTTGCTGCCGTAAAGGACAGGGTCGCGGTCTTTGCGTAGTCGGTCCCCAGTTTCCGCCCCATGTAAAATGAAACGAGGAACATGACGACGAAATAGATCAGAAGGGGGACCGCGATCCTGAGAACATCAAAGGGGAGCTTGACGATATAATTCCCCTTGAGCGAGAACATCACGACGATGGTAAAAAGGAGCGAGATGAGCGTCAATGGGCTTATCCGGGGGATGAAGGTCTGATCATACCACGGGCGGCCCTTGAGCCTGATCAGGGCAAATCGAGTCGTCATGCCGGCGATGAACGGGATGCCCAGATAAATAAAAACGCTTTTGGCGATCTGCCCCATCGTTACCTCAACAACCACCCCCTTGAGGCCGAACCATGCGGGGAGTACGGTAATGAACACATAGGCATATGCGGAATAAAAGAAGACCTGGAAGATGGAATTGAAAGCGACTAGACCTGCGGCATATTCAGGGTCGCCGCAGGCAAGGTCGTTCCAGACAATGACCATCGCGATACACCGGGCAAGACCGATCATGATGAGGCCTACCATATATTCGGGATAGTTGCGAAGAAAGATTATTGCCAGAAGAAACATCAGAATGGGTCCGATGACCCAGTTCTGGACCAGTGACAATCCAAGGACTTTTTTGTTTTTGAATACCTCGCCGAGTTCCTCATATTTGACCTTGGCAAGGGGGGGATACATCATGAGTATGAGACCGACAGCGATGGGGATATTGGTCGTTCCGGACCGCAAGCTGTTGATATAGTCTTCCGTCCCAGGAATAAGATGGCCGAGAGCTACCCCGAAGGCCATCGCGGCAAAGATCCAGAGGGTGAGGAAGTAGTCTACAAATGATAGTTTTTTGACAGCCTGTTCCGTCACAGTTATTTCCCCCGTTGTTTTGATCTCGGATATGAGTTGTACTATTCTCGCCCCGATTTCATCCCTCGCCCGCCGAAACTCCTTCATGATCTTTTCTTCTGAACCTACGGTTCCCACCGGGTCATTGATAGGCCAGTGAAGACGCTTGACTTCCGGAGGGGTCCGCCCACATCCTCGGCATGGGTCGCGGCGCGCCCTCGAGGCGCTCGACATCGTGGTGCGCGCCGCCGAGAAGCGCCGCTTCGACGTGGCCGCGGCGGCGAAGGTCGTCCGCGGTTGCGTGCTCACCGCGGCGATCACGGCCCCGAGCGATCTCTGGCTGCTGCGCCACGTCGTCGGCTCGCTCACGAAGGTGGGCCTCGTCGCGCGCATCCTCGGCGGCGAGAAGATCGAATCCCGCGCGCTGCGACGTCGACGTCGACGGCAAGATGCAACCGGCCGACGCGCGCGAGCTCGATGCCGACCTCACGCTGCTCCTCTCGCGCGGCTATCTCGAGACCGAGTACGGGCGCTTCTGCGCGCCGAGCCACCCACGCGCCATCGAAGCGCTCCAGGGGCTGGGCGTCGGCCCGTCGTGGCCCGCGGATTTGTCGCGCGTATGGCTCCAGGCCTTTCGCGGCGGCGCCGTGTCCCCCGGCGAGAGGAAGGCGCTCCTCGAGGTCGGCGCATCCCCGCCGAGGCGCTCCGACGCCGCGCAGGACACGTGGATCGCCACGCGCGACGAGGTGGACCTCGGGTTCCGCTTGTTGCCGATCGTGCTCGCGCTGCGGGCCGCGGGCCTGCACTCCAAGCTCGCCGCCGGCGAACGCCTCGATGCGGCGGCGCTCGCCGCGGACACCGAAGTCGGAGCGAGCGCGCTCGCGGTGCTCGAGGCCGCCGGCGTCGTCGCTGCTGCCGGCGAGCCCGGCGCCCGTGCGTTCACCGCCACGGCGCCGGGAAAGCGCGTCGGGGAGAAGGGCGCCGGCCCCATGGGGATCATCGAGGCGTACCACCCCTACATGGCGAAGCTCGACGAGGAATCCTCGTCCGACGGCCGCAACGCCGCGTGGGTCACGCGCGGCGCGAACATCGCCGCCAGCCAGGACGCCAACCGCGGAGAGCTTCCACGAAGGCCAACGACGCCCTCGATGCGTTCTGCGAGGACACCGGCTTCGCGTACCGGGTGTTCATCGAGCACGCGATCGGCCGCGGCGAGGCCACGCGCCAACGCTTCGAACGCGCCGGCGACACCCTCCGGTACTTCGGCGCCGATCTCGAGGATGCTGCCATCGACGCGTGCGTCGACGAGCAGGCGAAGGGCAAGCTGCCGCGCGCCATGGAGTTCGTGCGGCAAGCCGACATCGGCGATCCCGCGCACCTCGTCGCCGCCCTCCGGAAGGCGGGCGTCGAATCCCAAGGCGCGGTGATGATCGTCGGCAACGGCTTTCACGAGGTGAGAAACCAGGCGACGCCCGCATGGTGACGTCTTCCGCGGGTACTGCGACGCGGGCATCCTCCTGCTCTTCACCGAAGAGAACGCCCTGCGCGTCGACGACCTGCTGACCACCGCGTGGAACACCTACCACGCGGGGTTTCGCTACGTGCACGAGAAGTCGGGACAGGGGCTGCGGCCGGCGGAGCCCGCCCCTCCTTCGCGCTTCGGGCGCTCGCTCCAAAAGAGCTGGCGCGAGTGCGCCGAGCTCGCCGGCTACGTGCCGGCTCGAGGCGTTACTCGTCGAGGAGCCGCACGGGTGCACCCGCTGTCGCCGAAGCCCCGGACGAACCCGTCGATCAGCGCGAACCACTTCTTCGTGCCGAAGCGCATCGTCGACCGCTTGCCCTGATCAGGTCACGCCGGTGCGTGGTGCGGGTGGCGCGAGAAGCCAAGCGCCATGACGACGACGCCCGCGAATCGACACGGCCCCGACGACGAGGAAGTGCGAGCCGTAGCCGATGGCCTGCGCGGAGATCCCCGAGAGCACGCTGCCGAGGGAATTGCACGCCGACGACGGCACAGGCCTGGACCGTGTAGTCGGTGGCGCCGGTGCGCGGATCGCAGACGTCCATCATCGCCGTGAAGAGCGCCACGGTCGCGATGCCGCCGGTGAAGTGCTCGACGACGACGAGGACCGCG
>CAVPKD010000003.1:0-167045 GCA_963705595.1 Nitrospirota bacterium
TGTCATTGCGAGTAAAATAAAACTGAACCAAAGAGTACATATTATTATAGGTACTACCCCGTTCACTATTGCTTTATCAAATGGCATATTAAGCTACTCAGCTAAACAACAAACAATCCACGCAAATGTTGAAAATTTTATATTTTTAGATTTTGATAAAAGCAACCTATATCCTCATCATCTGAAGGTTGCTAGTATTCTTGAGGAACTCGTACACGCCCTGATGAATGTACAAGATGAAACCCTTGTATCTCGGATTGTTCAATTCTTATATCCTCATATTTCTCTGAATGAGAAGGGGCAATATGTTTTGTGATTATAAAGAACGTGTTTGACATTTTCCGTGCGATATGAGATAATCACACATCGTAAAGAAGTACCCTCAACAAGAGATTTGAAGGCCGCATCCCGTCAGGGATTGCTCACAAACAAGAGGCGGTCGAGGGGAAACGAATTCAGTCGCAAGGCTGGACGTTTCCCTTCGACCGCCTTTTTCTATTTCTGGCGGCATCTTAAATCACTTGGAGGGCTGTATGGTTACGCTTCCTGAAAAAGGTTTCCTTCGCATCAATGACATTCTTGGTGTCCGCAAGAAAAACATCCCCGCAATAATTCCTGTCTCAAGGTCTAATTGGTGGGCCGGTGTCAAGTCCGGTCGCTATCCCCGACCGCTCAAGCTGAGCAAGCGCATCACCGTGTGGAGAGTCGAGGACGTTCGCCGACTCATTGACGAGCTGGGGCAAGGCAAGCCGCAAGACAAGCCCTCCATGGTCAAATCGATTGCCACGGCAGGACGTGAACGAAGTACGTAAGATATTGAAGTGAAAATACTTTCAATTTTTTGGGTAGCGTCTGTATACCCATAACAATACCAATAATAAATAGATGGGGGATTAATAAAAATGGGAGACGCAACAATTAAGCCCGGCGATGCGAAGACAAATAAAGAACATTTTCAAGATAAAGTGTTTAAGCTCATTGCGGAAAAGGAACAGCTAAAAGGCAAGGATGGAAAGCCTACCTTTGCCATGGTCATCATGCCGCAAATGATTTTGGATTTTTGCGGGGATAAGGAAACGGCCCTGTTGCTTTCGAACCTCATATATTGGTCTGACAGAGGCATCAGGCAGGACGAGTTCGTCTGGAAATCTGCCAGCGAATGGAATAAGGAAACGGGACTGAGCAAGTACGAAGTGAGCAACGCCACACTGCGCCTGTACCTCGCAGGCATTATCGATGTTGAAAACCGTCGAGCAGTGAGTTATTCGGCGAAGAACGAAGTCAGGAGCAGCCCTACAAACCATTTCCGGCTCAACCGTGATGCGCTCATGCAGGCTCTTGAAAGATTCATGGAGGATTCACAGTCAAAACTTTTACCGTTAAAAATTTTACTTTCTCAAAGTAAAAATATTGACTGTGGTAGTAAAAATTTGACTTATAGAAAGTCAAATAATTTACTTTCCCTAACAGAGACTACAGCAAAGAATAAACAGAGACCTACAAAGGCTACGCCCGGAAAAGATTTTTCCGGGAATACGGGTTTTCCCCTTTCTCATGCTGGAAAGAGTTCACAGGAGGGTTTTAGAGAAAATTTTTCGCATGGTTCTGGGAGAGTTTCGCCCCCGGCGAGGTTGCAGCCAGCAGACAGCCGCAGATTCATAAAAGTCTGGCAAGACGAGATGAAGAAACTCAAGTGCTCCATTTCCGTGTCGGCGGAAGCACGGAAGAGGCTTCCTACGCTTATCAAAAAACTTCGGGAGAACAAAGTTGACGACTGCGCATTCGGGCAGTGGTGCGCTCGGAATTGGCCAGACATCAGGAGAGAGATAAAATATGACAAGGGGGGCAAGTCAAAAATAAAATCCCTGAATCCCTCACTCGAAGAGGTCGAGTATCTCTGGTCGGACATTCTTACACTCTATCTTAATCACTGGGAAAAGGGACGACAGGAACGGGAACGAGAGCGAAAAATTGCTGAAGTGTCGGAGCGCTGTAAAATCAGACTTGCAGCACGACAGAAAATGGAAGCCGAACAAGAAAAAAAGAGGGTTGAGAAATTCAAAGAGAAGTTCGGGACTCCCGTCGAGATGGAAGTCGTACCGAATCAAGGCCCGGTGAATCTGGACAAACTTTAAAAGGACTGACGAGCACAGGGGGAAGAAAAGAGGTCACACATGGCTGACAGAAACAATCAGAATCGTACAGAATTAACAGCGCGGCAAATGCAGGCAATCGCTGCCGTCATACGCGCCCGTAGCGTCGCAGCAGGCTGCGAACATGCTCGCATAAGCCGGGATACCTGGTATTCGTGGAAGAAGCATAGGAAATTCCGCAAGGAGTACATGAAGGCAAGCAGGGAAGTCGGACAGGACGCTATCGATTCAGTGAAGTTACTGGCAGACGATGCCGTCGAAGTCCTGTCGAGACTCCTACATGCGAGGTCTGCTCATGTGAGATTAAAAGCAGTAACTATCGTTCTTGATAACCTCGGCAGGTTCATCGAACAGGAAGAACTCGGACAGAGATTATCCGAATTGGAAGCCACTATCGAGGAGCACGGCAGCGATGATGATATTACTAAGTATAAGTGAAAATGTTTTCAAATCCGGAGGGGCAGGAGGTGAACTGCAAGCGATATGAACAAGAGCAATAAAATTGTCCTGACTCGCAAGGGCAGACAAAAATATTCTAAAAACGGAATTTTTATCATGCCCACGCCCTCCGATGACGTGCCTTGGTGGGTGAAACGCGACATGAAGCAAGAAGAGCAAATAGAATGTTCATTGAATCCAAAAGACAAAAGGAGGAAAAAATAAAATGAATGATGAAAATGATGTTCATGAAGAATGGGAATCAAGTTTACATCCGCATTTGGTGACAGAAAATCGGAGCTTCAATTATAATATGGCTGCCGCTTTGAAGAAATTTGACACGAGCTCTCTACGGAGTCGGGGAAAAATTCAAAGAGTATCGGGATGATGTCCGCACTCAAAAAATCAATGATGCGGGACTCGAAGCCCACGATGCCCTCATGGCCGAGATGAAGAAAATCTCGACAAAGCCGCTGGAAAACGTCCGCCTTGCGGAGAACAATCTCAAAAAAGCATCCGCACCTGCGGCGTATGATTCCGACATAAAGGAACTGATTGACTTTCACAAGAACCAAGCAATCTTGAACGAACTTGCGACCATGACTCAGGATGAAAGACATGATGCTTTACGTAGAACCACTGAGCAGGGCGACCCTAGCGTATTGCGTGCCCTCCGGTCTACGCTGAAGCCAAGCATCCATGAAAACGTGCTTAAAAACGCTGAAGAACGATACATCAATGTTGCATTTCCAAAGGAAGTCGCAAGCGTGAAGCAGGCACGAGAGCAGGTGCTTATGTGCAGAGGGCACTGGATGTCGTCCCCTCTGCTGCTGCGAAGTTGGCAAAGAACCGGGGCTTGGACATCCAACAGGCCCTAACCAAACGGCAGTCAGATAATTTCAAGGCACGTCAATCTCTCTTTGTCAGCGACGCTTTGAGAGCAAAGTATATCACCACGCATGGGGATTCTGCCTATCGTCATTTTCTACAGACCGGGGAAGGCCCGTCGCCGGAAAAGTCACCGGAGAAAGGAGACTAATCATGGAACCAGTAAAAGACATCCAGACAACTGTGCATGAAATTTTTCAGCAAGTACGGGAATGTGCGGCTTCAAGGAACATTGGCGGCAACATCCCGGAAGGAACGCCGGACATGGCGAATGATTTAAACAAGAGACTCGACGAGATGGAAAATATCGAGCTTCAGAACATCGAAAAGAACATCAAGAGCCTTGTAGAATAGTCGGGGGAAGGACTGTGCGGACAAGGCCACGGTGCGGCAGGAATCATCTTCCCCCATGCGAAGAAGTCAACCTGCTGGGTGCACAGTCCGAGGCCGTCTGTTCATCGTGCGGACGGCCAACTTAATTTTGATTAAGAGGAGAATATTGATGAGCAACTTGAAGTCACGGATTAAAGCATTAGTCGAACGGGTGCGGCATACGGCGCGACCTAAGCCCGGAGTCGTGCGGGTGTGCCTGACCAAGGCTGAAGAAGATGCCGCAAGAAAAGAGTTTGAATCACTTCCCAAAGACATCGTGAGGATTATTTGCACGGCGCAGGACATGAGCGGGCCGAGGCCCAAGAGGCCGGGGGAAAAGCAGAAATGAATCCCCTCGCATGTATATGGCACAGGAACAATATTTGCGTTTTCAATGTGACGAAATCGGGCAAACTGGTTGTCTGCTATCCCTGCGGATGCAGGGAGTATGAACGGCGTCTTAGTGAGGTGGACTATCGAGCGCAGGAGCGGTCACACGCCACTTGACAATGAATGCAAACGATAATAAACTCTATCCTATAGGTGATAGGGAATGAGAATAAAATTTGATTACATAGATGGCAAGGGCAAAAATACTTCTCGCATCGTTAAAGATATACGAGTGAAAAATTATGCTATCATCGAGGGATTTTGTGAATTAAGAAAAGCTGAAAGAACATTTTATATTGGAGGCATATCGAGACCTTTTGACCTTGAAAAGAATGAACCGATAGAAAATATTATGTACTTCCTCGGAATCATAGACGATGATGGAGAAATTAAGGCGGAATATCAGGATGAAGAAAAAGACGAACCACCACCTCTTGAAATAAAATGCCCCAAGTGTGGCGGCCTATCAGAGATTACCCGCGCTTGGGCGTTGGAAAACGACAGGTTTGTCTGCGAGTGTGGGCAAGGTTTTACAATAACGAAAGAGAAGAAAAATAAATAAAATACAATCATCATCTCCCCCTAATATGGGGTACTTAAATATTTTGGGTATATCTATAGGTATATCCTGAAAATAAGCACTTCATAAAATGCTGTAATATCAATAAGCTAAACCTGATATTTGAATTCTATATAAGAATTGATGTTGCTCCTAACGGCTTTCAATGGTGAAAATAGAATTCACCATGTCAAGATATTTCCCTATGGTAAGGGCATTAATAATTCGTTATTATTTTGAGTTGTGTTACTTCAGGACGGAGCAGGAGACGGGATAAATGAAAATCGAGCTATACGGCCAGGATATTCATAATTTTGTATATAAGCATAATATATACAATCGTGTAGTATGCCAACGGCAAATGAATGTAGTAATAGGCTTTAAGCTGAAAGGAAATTAGCGGAAGCACTATACCAAAAACAAAGACAATAAAACCTCCGCCTAATATTATCAGAGTTACCCACTTTGATGTCTCATTCCTGCGTAGTTCATCAGCTCGCCTAAGCGTATTAGAGGTTGAATTGTAGACTTCTAAAACACTATCCATGCCTGCGATAAAGTTACTTACCAAAGTATAGGGGTTTCTCTCGCCTAGAATTCGAAAAACTCTGTCCTTCTTAGCTAATTCTATGCGCTCTTTTTCCTTTTGGGCAAACGCCTCAAGATATGAATTTAAGTCATTCGGATTTGCAAATATCATTAAATTTGTGCCCCTCCAGTTTTGCATCATGTAATTCATATCATCAAGCCATTGACGCAGGGTTTTGATATCTGTAAAGAGAATTGTTTCTGGAGCGAACGCAATCGGAGAAGAATTTGCTATAGCTTTTGGGAAGGGGTATCGATGACTGATTATATTCAAAATTTCAAGTAAACGTTCGGCTCTTTTAGCTTGGTCTTCTGGTACTTTTTGCATCCTCGCTTGTTCTGAACCAAATGGTACCATTATAATATCATTAAGCTCAAAAAAATATGCTCCATTACGCTTTACGTCCTCCGGCCCTGATGCCAAAACATCTTTATCAAGAGGGCGATATGCAGACCGGACAAACTGGATATTATTTATTTTCTCCGCTGCAATCATGGCATCTTGTTGCAGCCTGCGAATCTCACTATAGGTATACACTGAGTAAGCTGAGAAAACGCTAATAATAATAGATAGAATCGTAGCATGTATTCCAACAAATCCTTTTAAGTTCGGCGAGACGCTCAGCATGTTCAATACGCTTTTTTGTTCTTGATATCACTGTTCTCATATTCTTGCTCATATTCATTGTCAAGCGCAGAAGAGATGCACCTCGTGCGAGGGCAGTCATTAAAAGCGTTTACAATGCGTGAAAATATGATTGTCGACTGCTGCACTTTAATCTTCTTCAATCCAGACGCGAAAAGAACCAATAATTTTCTCATTTGAAATAAAATCGAACGCCTTAGTTTCACCTTTTCTTATTGATGATAATTTTGATGATACTGAAAAGTCTTTCTTGTCACCGCTTAGCGGGTCTCCCGTAATATCAAAATAGTCCACAAATATTGTGGCTCTATTTCCTTTAAGGCATACTCCCTCATCGGTATTCTCTAATGCTTTTAGTACCACGTGGGTGACCTCAGTATAATCCATAGGCCTTTTTAGCATCTCATCAACGTCCACTTTTTTAATTGTACTTCTAACACTGAGTATTTTTAAGCATCCGTTCGTGCCAAGTCCTATTTCCTCGGCTTTTTTATTTCTTTTAGCGTTTCTTTTTTCATGACTTTTTGAAACTCTAATGGACTTACTGTTGCCTTCACCGTTTCGCATATAGTTCTGCCTTTCTCTGTGTGTTTTTCTACAGTAATATTCTTCAACGAACCAGTGCTAAGCATCTGCAAAATATCATTGGTTAATATAAAGTTGGTTACAGTCGTGGAGGTTTCTACATAAACCCGATAAGATTCTATTGCATTTCTGATTGCCAACGTTCTGGTAATTTCCTTTGCTTCTTTCAAACTCTCTCTATCTCCATAAGTGAAACAATAAGAACCTGTTATTGTGTCATCGGCGAAAGAAACGATTAAAAGCAACAATAAACAAGGACACCACAGTCTGATACAGCAATGTTTTCATAGATGGTGCCTCCCCGTCATTTGCTTTTATCGGGTTGATACATTTGAATATTTTCTTTGACCTTTAGCCATTTGTCCCAACCATAGCTTTTTGCTGTAATTTGAATAACGTAGCGAGCACTTTCGATTCCGATATTCATGATTTCGCGGTTCACAGTAGGCAAATATCTAACATATATCGATATCGTTTCTTGGTCCTGCATTACAATGTTGAGCGTAAAGCCATCTTCCGTGAGCCTCTCAGTGCGTAGATTAGCCTGCAGCACTGTAGCTAACCATTCGATTCGAGAGGGGGTGTATGGTTCGGCACCTGGGTGCGAAGGTGATTTCTGTTGGGCAATGCCCGTGGTAACGACAAGGAAAACTGAAGCCATTATAAGTGAGAGAATAATCCGTCTTTGCATAGTTCCTCCTGATATCGAGAATTTGGTGCTAACGACAGATTTGAGGAAAAGTCTATTACTGTTCATATTCATTGTCAAGCGAGAGAAGAGGATACACTCCGTGTGAGGCTAATTTTAAAAGCGTTCACGATATATGTAAACAGCCACTACCTGTAAACGATTTGTGACTAATGCATATCAACTCTCAAAAGTTTCTCCCTATGGCGAAAAAAAACCCCACTATGAGCGATAGTGGGGTTCACTGTTGACCTTATGCGAATGATTTCCTAGCTTACTTCTTCCGAGACCCAGTTGCGTATATCCTAGCAGAAGTTTCGCACGCTTTCATCGATTCCTCAACTTTAGAATCAACTCTCAATACGACCTCCTTCATCTCGCTTGTGATGCGAATGACCTCTGCTTTTGTTGCTGGTTTTATATTTGCCATTGTTCGCATCCTCCCCTATAATATTATACACGATATTGGTGCCTATACAAATAAATAATTATTATAACCGCAATACAAAATACTGTGGTTGTTATGTGAAATAATGCACCTATCTTGCACAGAGAGCTCGCCACTTACAATGTTCGAATTCCACTCTCAATGCAAATTCAGAGATATAATCACAATGCTTGTCCAGTTCTTCGTTTTGGAAGTATGGCTTTTTCGATGATATTGTGATAACACCAAGGAAATTATCCTCTGACTTATCGCCTATAAATATTGGGTATGCTATTATGGACTTTATTTTTTCCTGTTGCTGAGGATACAGATATTTAATTTCCTTTTCTTCCCTAGCTATTTTGGGGCTTAAATCTTTCCATGCGGCGACAGCCAAAGATTGACTTCTGCTTCTATCAAAGAGCTCTTTCTGTCTTTGTACATTATCGTGTGAAGATGGCGGTTCACCGTCGATGGTCGAATAAAATTTTGACACAAGATATTTCTTATCATCACTTGGATGGAAGAGAACAACACGAAAAGTATTTTCGGGGTCATGGAAATAATGTGAATAGAAGGCTCTAAGCATATCCAGGTTCTTCATGATTGCATTTCTATACTCATCATCAACACTACCGGGCATTGAATTGTTTTTGAATTTGTTTATTTTCCTTTGAATCATCTCCTTTATGACGTTCAAAAGCCATTTATGGCCTTCCAGTTCCTTCTTCCAAAAATCAATTTCTTTCAGTTTAACTTTCGATGCAGCTGCGCTGAAATATGCATGAAAGGCCAATGCCATTGTTGCAAAGACGCCCAATGATGGAGGAAGACCTAAAGGAATGCTTATGCCAGCAGGTAAAATAAGCTTAAGATAGTCTTGTTTTGAAAGAAAAATTACAGATGCGAGACTGGCTGGCAAAATTACATTGAGCCAGATATTATTTATATTTTTTTCATAGAATTTTGTGATACGTGTGTTCATTTTGAACAGACTATGCTTTCTTGGGGTGAATGATGGGAAAGACAATACCATAGATTTACGCAGCTTTCAAGCGTAATTATCACGCAGGAGGACTATCGCAATGTAAAAACTTTACGGAAAATTTTGGGTATATACTTGGGTATATTTTTTAAAATCGCATTTAAAAAGCTCTGTTTATTCAATCACTTGGACAATTAGTTGAATCCCACCGCCTCCACCAATTAACTAATTGATTCTGTAACCAAAATAAACTTGAAGATAAAAAAGGCTTAGAGGATGAACCTCTAAGCCTTTAATATTTTTCAGCACAGTAGTATTTTTATTGGTAAGTGCGAGGGCGGACCCCTGTGCTGCTACGGGGGTGCGGCGAAATTGATCTTTCCTTTCAATCGACGTTTTGTTGGCATTTGCCAACTCCAGCTGAGTTCGCCATTTATCCGATAACGACTGATTTCGTCTTCTCTGGCGCACATGTCCCGCAAGGCGGAGTTAATCCGATAAGTGGCGTACTTAACGGATTTAAAGTTACTCTGGGAGATCTTGCCGTATCCACGCCAAATTTCTCTAACGAACTTGGTGCTGGTCTTGCTGGAGTTGTTTTCCTGAGGAGGATAATGCGCCAGTAATCTTATCCCTTAATAGATAACAAAAAAAGGGGCGCTCTTTCAAGAAAAATACGAGAGGTTTTGTACAGGTAAAACATATGACATCTAAAGGGTTATCTGCTTAAGAGTGGTGACAGATACTTAATCCCATTCTTTTCGCTGCGTTTACTCACAAAATGCACAAATTCAAGAGTATTATCTATACAATTTCTTGCCTCGCCTGAAAAAAAGTTATACAAATTATTCATAGCATCTACTGCGCTAATTCTTTCATTTATTTTTGTCCAGTCAAGCACATAATGATTTATATTGCCGCTTTTCATAGGCGTCTTATATTGCAATACGTCTATAAAACTATCTTTGGTATTCAGCAATTTATATTCTGACAATTTTTCTTCGGCTGTATGATGTAAGATTACGGAATATAACATCAGTTCTTTCCCTAATAAACAGGCATCAATTAACGGCTTGCCGAAATGTAATGACCTTTTAAAATCAGCCGTTTGTTTTCCACGCGCCATTACACCTTTGATTGCTATACCTTTAAACAATGATGCCGATGTCAGCCAATTTGCCGCCAATGATATTTCGTGTGCGGAATTTATTGAGTCATCTTCTGAAATAAGCATCATAGAGTCAGAAAACAAAATCTGCTTGATCTGAGGCGACGTTTCCTCTTTATTGCCTATTTCTCCCAAACGATCACTCAAATATCTCATCGATTCCAATACATTCTTATGATCATTGCTAAATACCATATCTTTAAAGCCTGCTATGTCAAAGAAAACGACAAATCTATTGTTTGTGTTTTTCCATGCACCCATACTTACAATACCCTCTCTTGTTTAAGAATATCATGAATGAAGTATGTAATATATATTATGTAACTAAAAAATAAAAGTAAAATTATTGCCGGCCGGGAAATAAGCTTTTCATCAGCGTTACTTTTTTATTACGAGTAGGGAGGCAAATTTCCCTTACGAAGCTTCAGAGTCTTTCTCTACTGCAAGGGAACTTGCCCGAACTACTTCCTTTTTGATTTTCCCCCATCACTGTATATTCCAATTTCACCAGTCACTGGTATGAAAGTGGATAGAAAAATGCTTCGACCGCCTCAAACAATATACTGCCCTCGGTAAGGATAATTGCGAAATGAACCCGTATCGCCCATGTTCCCTCATGCCTCAAATAATCATAGATAACAGGACGGCAGTTTGATAAAATAAGTCCAACCGGTATGTGTTCAGGGAAACTCGGTCATGGCTCTTTAGTGACCTGCACAAATATAAGTCTGTTCCGGCGCAGAGGTCCATGTTGCATGAGCGGAAAAGGAGGCGAATGATGGAAGGGAAGCGAGTAAAGGACAGCAGCGTCATCATGGCCCAGATGATGATCCCACAGGACGCCAATCCCGCGGGAAACGTTCACGGCGGCGTGGTCGTCAAAATCATCGATGAGGCGGCAGGTGTCGTGGCCGCCCGACATTCACGGAGCAATGTAGTCACCGCTTCGATCGACCGGATGGACTTCCATCACCCGGTCTTTGTCGGCGATGTTCTTTTCTTCAAGTCAAGCCTGAATCTGGTGGGAAGGACGTCGATGGAGATCGGGGTCCGCGTAGAGGCGGAGAACCTTTTGACCGGAGAAGTGCGCCATGCGGCCTCGGCGTACCTGACCTATGTTGCGCTTGACCGGCATGGAAAACCCCGGGAAATTCCGCCTCTCATCCTGGAAATCGAAGAGGAAATGCGGCGGAACCGTGAGGCAAAGGCGAGGAGAGAAATACGGCTTGCCGAAAAAAAGCGTGAAGCGGGATGCCAGACGCACCCAGGAACCTGCACCTGAGGACGAGGACCTGTGCCACTATCCGACGACAAGACCTTCGAAGAGCTCGCGTACCTGAGAGGGGAGGTCAAGCGGCTCCGCTCCTCTCTTAATCTCCTGACCCCGCGCATAGATATCCTTCTGAAACGGCGGGGATTCACAGTATATAAGAAAGAACCGTTAGAAGACCGCCTGATCCCGTCAAAAAAATATCTCTACTCTTACTTCCAGATGCTGCATAAATATTCCTTTCGGATCTTCCTGCGGGATGTGATCAAACATCAGAGGCTCTTTACTCTCGAACAGGTCACGAGGTATGCGACCCCGGGTGTTACGAAAGACTATCTCGACTACCTCATTTCCATCAAGCTGATCAAAAAAAGAACTAATGCCTATACCCTCACCAAAGGTCCGGTCAAGAGCTTTGGAGTGACTCTTGAATGGTATATCGCTGAAGTATTCAAGCGAGAGTTTGGCTCCGAGGCGGTCTGGGGAGTGAAGTTCAAGCGGCCGGAGGTAGGAGGGGACTATGACGTGATCACGAAGTTCGACGGAGCGCTCCTCTATATGGAAGTGAAATCATCGCCGCCCAAGCAGATCTACGACAGCGAGATTGCCGCGTTCCTTGACCGTGTTGACGACCTTTCACCCGAGATCGCAGTATTCTTCATGGACACGGAGCTCCGGATGAAGGACAAGATCGTGCCCATGTTCGAGGCCGAGCTTGCGAGGCGGCATTCCTCTCCTCCCGAGGTAACGCGGATGGAGCGGGAGCTATTCCAGATACAGAACAGGGTATTCATCATTAACGCGAAAGAGGATATCGTCAGGAACCTGGAGAAGGTGCTCTACCAGTATTACAAGACAAGAGAGCCTGAGTTCTCTACCAGGCAGTGAATAGAACGGTGTTGGGAGCAGAAAATATTCCTTCGGGAACAGGCGCTATTTGCCCCGCAGTCCCTCGTGCACATGCGCGCGTAATGTGGCCAGTGCACCGCTGATCTCCCCCGTCCTCGGCAGGGTCGCGGCAATGCCGTCAATGTACTGCCTGGACTCCAAAATCCGCAGAGAACTCGCAAAGTTGAGATCATAGATCCATGCCAGCTGGAGCAACTTAAAGTCGTTCAGAGTCTTGAGCGTCGAAATCTGGACCATCTGTTCGTTCTTCAAGGCTGTCAGAACCTCCGGCGAATATCCGGGAACATCCGGAAGCCCGAGTCCCACCGCTGAGGCCCTTCCATCCTCCGGCTGCCCGTAATACTCTATGGCAATCCTCCAGATATCGAGCTTGTCGGCGTCGCGTACCAGTTTAAGAAAAAGGAGCTTGTCCTGGTCAAGCCCGCTGGGTATGGAATAGACATTATGCAGGGCTACGGCGCTCACGATGATGTCCTGCTCATGTTTGGGAAGGCCCTGCAGAATATTATTTTCAATCAGCACCTTTGCTCCCAGGGCGGCATGGTTTATCGAAACGCTATCTTTGAACGTTTTGAACTTCTGGTACTGCGGAAATCTTCCGATGTCATGGTACAAGGCAATCGCTTCTGCGAGCGTGATCCTGGCGTCGTCTAGCGAAAGGTCCCGTGCGATCTGCACGATGTTCCCACAGACATTACGGGTATGTTCTTCTTTGAGGGTGATATTTCGCTGGTCTTCACGGTTTAATGAGTAAAATGACCCGCAGTAATCGGTGAACCAGCGTTTGAGATCG
This sequence comes from Nitrospirota bacterium, assembly GCA_963705595.1. GTDB lineage: Bacteria > Nitrospirota > UBA9217 > UBA9217 > UBA9217 > DASPSR01. The sequence goes on from CAVPKD010000003.1 coordinate 12,860, forward strand.
TTTAATACGTGTTGGTCCATGTGCCTTGTATCCGCTCGTAATGGCTGATTTTACTGTATCGGTATGCTTGCGTCAAGGCCGTTCGGGGTTCCGTGTGGTATTCATCCATCGGGATTAAAGCGGATGACAGTTAAGTGGCATTTATTTAACCGGTGAAATTCTGCCGACAAGGCTCATGGGGATGAGAAAAAATCATCGTACATGAGGATACTTTGAAAAAGACCGAAATTATGATAAAGTTGAGTCATGCAAATGATCATAATGATAAACTGAAGAACCGTAAGGAGAAACCCCTCATGTTCATACGAGACCTGAAAGACTGCGCAGAATTCACTGCGGGGGACAACAGTATCCTGCGGGAGATCCTTCATCCCGACAAGGCCGACCTCACAATCCGTTACAGCCTAGCGCACGCGATCGTGAGGCCCGGCCAGACGACGAAGCCTCACCGGCTCAAAACATCCGAGGTATATTATATCGTGGCAGGCGAAGGTGTGATGCATATCGATGGCGACACCGAGACCGTCCGCCCCGGGTCCACGGTCTATATCCCCCCGAGGACGACGCAGTTTATCCGCAATTCCGGGAAGACGGACCTTGTCTTCCTCTGCATCGTTGACCCGGCCTGGCACAAGGAAGATGAAGAGATCTTGAAAGAATCGTGACAGGATTGTGATAAGGGCACAATTTCTTGAGAATACCGCAGGTATGGAGTAATATGAGAATACATCACGATCATGTCAGGAAGGATGAGAAAGTAAATGCAGGAAATAAAGTTTGTAACGCGAAAAGACGGAAAGGGGATACAAAGTGTCACGTGTTGTCCGCCCGAGAGTGGGTGCACGCCCGGCCCCGTCTTGACGCAAAGCACATGCTGCGCCGCGGAGGAGCAAGATTTACCCCTTTGGGCAACGGGAACCATCATGACTCCGGCGGGCATGGTCATGAAGATCTCGACCGACTGGTCCCGCGGCGACCATTGGGGCATGATAAAGAGCAGGATCAGCGCGTACCGCATGAAATATGCTGTTATGCCTGGGCTGTATGCCGTTGACGAGCCGAATAAAGAATCCGACGTCTTCGTCAGCGCGAATTATAAACTGAGTTTTGATGTCCTTCGGCGGGGATTAAAGGGATTGAATGCCTGGATTCTCGTACTCGACACCAAGAGCATCAACGTTTGGTGCGCTGCGGGTAAGGGGACGTTCGGTACGGACGAGCTGGTAAGACGGATCGCGGAAGCTCATCTTGGTACGGTAGTGAGCCATCGGCGGATAATTGTGCCTCAGCTCGGTGCGGTGGGTGTGAGCGCAAGCGCGGTTCAGAAGCGGGCCGGGTTCCGCGTTTACTACGGCCCTGTGGACGCACGGGACATCCACGCCTACGTTCAGGCTGGCTACAAATAAACAAAAGAGATGAGCACCGCCGAGTTTTCGATGCTCGACCGGCTAGTCCTCACGCCCATGGAAATTAATCCAATCACGAAAAAGTATCCGTGGTTTGCTGCAGGGATACTGCTCCTGTTCGGGCTGCAGCCTTCGGGAATCCTGTTCGAAAAAGCATGGGCCGGCGGCACCCCCTTCCTACTGCAGGGGGAATGCGCGGGCATTAGTTCAATCGATTCGCTTATTCAGCATGACTCGTTGTTCGGCAAGATTATGGGTGATCAAGTTCGAGCACTCTGCCTAATCTTACTTTCTTATCTTGCCAAGCCTCACGGCCAGCAGCGTGGTCTCTCTGAGCAGGTTCTCGACCTCATCCAGCCCACTATCCCAGAACGTTTTGTCGGTGATATCGATCCCGAGCCTACCGAAGATATTCTTCGGGGAATCTGACAACCCGGCGGATAGGAACTCCTTGACCTTGCCGATGAAAGCGGGGTCTTTCTTCACCGTGTTCTGGAGGTACTTGGAGATCAAAAGCCCGCTTGCGTAGGAATATACGTAGAAGAAGTACCGGATATGGTGCCAGTAGACCCACCAGTTCTCGGAGCCAGGTGACTGCTCAACGGCAGGGCCCATATACGCTGCCATGTGCTTCTGGAAGAGCTTTCCGATCTCTTCCTTTGACAGGTATCCTTTCTTCCTGAATTCGCCATGCAGGTCCTGCTCGAACCGATAGCAAGCGACCTGTCGGAAAATGGAGGATACATCGTCGTTCAGCTTTGCCATCATGATAGCAAGTCGCAGTTCGTCGTCTGCCTCGCGGAGGATATCCTCAAGCACGAAGTCCTCCAGGAACGTACTTGCTACCTCGGCCGTGGAGGTGGGGGTGCCAAAATCGAGGGCGTGTTGCTTTTCCTTGATGAGCTCGTTGTTGATGCCGTGGCCCAGTTCGTGCGCGAGGGTCAGGACATCGTGCAGCTTGCAGGTATGGTTGAGGAGTATGTACGTGGGCTGCGTGATGAGGTGGTGGGTGCAGAACGCGCCGCTGTCCTTCCCTTTCCCGGGGTACGCGTCGATCTGTCCGTTCTCAATGAATCCTTCAAAGATATCAGCAAATTGATCGTCAAGCCTTTTCAGCACCCCATGGACAAGATTGACAGATTTCTCATAGGGATAGCGCTTGGCGACATCCCCGTATTCGACGTTCCGTTCGTGGTACTTGAGTTTCCTAACCTTGAATAATCCTGCCTTGAGCTTATAGAAAAACGAGGAGATGTCGAACCGTCCGGACACGGAACCTATAAGCGTGTCCACTATCTCGCTCTCAATATCATCGCTCAGGTGCCGGAGGCTGTCCGGCCGGGGAGCGCCGCGTAGCTCGTCGTCGATCTTTTTGTTCGCGAGTACGGAATTGAGCTCAGCCTCAGCCACGTCGACGTTCCTGCTAAGGATGGCATTAAAGGCTTCGGAGGCGGAGTCGCGCGTCCTCTTCTTCCTGCTGTTCATAAGGCCGATGATCTCCGCGAATGGGCGAGTCTTTTTCCTGCCGTCCTCCATGACGACCGGACATTCTTCCTTTGAAAGGAATCCGGCGGTCATTTTGGTCCAGTTCGAATAGGAGGTGGCGGATTTGAGGTTCAGGATTTTCTCCTCGGGCTCGCTCAAGTGGTAGCGGGATTCGGCAAATATCCGCTCCAGGAAATGACGGTATCGTTTGAGGGCGTCGTGATGCAGGAATTTTGTCTGATCCTCACGCTTGATCCCAGCGATGCGCAGGCGGAAGAACTGGCTATCGTTCTCGACCTTCCTGCTGAACTCCTCGATCTTGTTGAACCGTGCCTTGAGTTTCGGATCGTTCTGGTCCTGGTGGGTGCGGAGCAGGAAATAATAGCCTTCATCGCCGTCCGTGCCGAACCTTCGCTGCCAGGATTCATAGTGGTCCAGAGCCTGGCGGAGCGCCACAGGGTCTTCGAGATAATCGGTGCGGTCTTTCCAGGCGTTGATGAACGCATAGCTCTCCCGCTCGAGGATCTTGCGCTTTTTCCCCATCCGGGGGTCATTGTCGCCCGCGAAGAGCGGATTCAAGTTCCAGTCTGTCCGTTTTATATTCAATGCTTTTATATATGAACGAGGCATGGCATTTGCTCCTTACCAGGAATGCCCAAAGAGGCTCTATCCTCTCAGTATACTCAGTCTCTTTCTGCGAGTCCAGCCGTATCCCTACCCCTTCCTGTCTGTTGCTAATTTCCTAATATCCAGATGATAATGCTGACTTTTACGCGATATTATGCAATTATTTTTTTTAAGTTCGGAAGTCTTTGTTGTGAGAGAGGCCGCAAAGATTGTACGCTTTGCGGTTTTTTTGTGACATTTCCGCAATCTTCGATATCCAAAGAAGGAGGTTTAACCTGAATGGCAAAAGGTACCGTTAAATGGTTCAATGATTCCAAAGGTTTTGGATTCATTACCAAAAAAGATGGCGGAGATGTTTTTGTCCACTTTTCCGACATCCAGGACAGCGGTTTCAAGTCGCTGGCCGAAGGTCAGAATGTGACGTTTGACGTTGTTGACAGCCCCAAAGGCCCGAAAGCAGCGAATTTCGTAAAATTCTAAGCCAAACCTTAAAAAAGCCGCTCCCGAACGTCGGGACCGGCTTTTTCATTTTTATCCAGCTACAGTACCCTTACCTCTACGCAGCTTTATCGATACCAGATATTTTCCCGAGCGCTTCGAGCGCCTTGTCGTAGTCGGGATGGTTGGACTGCTCCGGAACAATCTCTTTGTATCGCACAACGTTGTTCTTATCGATGATGAAGATCGATCTCGCCAGAAGCCGAAGCTCCTTGATCAAGACACCGTAGGCGGTGCCGAAAGACGCGTCCCGATGGTCTGACAGCGCCTTCACGCGGTCGATCTCCGCCACGGTACAGAAACGCGAAATCGCGAAGGGAAGATCCATGCTTATGTTCAGCACCACGACATCGTGCGGCAGCGACGCCGCTTCATGGTTGAACCGACGGGCCTGCAAATCGCAGACCGGCGTGTCAAGCGACGGTGTTACGCTTATCACCTTTGTCTTTCCGCCGAAATCGTTAAGCTTCACGTCGAGGAGTTCGCCGTTCAGAACGGTAAAATCTGGGGCCTTGTCCCCGACCTTTACGTCCGGCCCGATAAGGGTGAGCGGATTTCTTTTCATGGTTATTATGCCCCTTCTTTCCTCCATGATGTCACCTCCTTTTCTCACTTGTTTTTTCTTACGATATCTGAATGGTCGTAAGTTTGAGCTCATTGAGCTTGCCCACCAGTTCGCGGTGTCCTGCCTCGTCCGCACCGAGATACGATAAGAGGTACCTCGTAATTCTCGGCTCTTTCTTGTCAAGGGTCGACATGACGCGCATCAGGGATTCGCTCTCCTCCATGATATGCCTGTTCAGAACCTCCTTGAGTGGAGCGAATTCGCCGGGGGTCAGATGCACCGCCTCCTCCGCCAGACTGTCTATGACCATCTGCTGGATGATCTTGTGCTTTTTCGCATCGTGGATGAGCATTTCCATGGTCATCTTGACAAAGGGACTCTCGGCTTCCTTCTTCATATATTCCGCGTCCTTAATGGTCTGGTCCTCCGAATCCATCCATGCCTCCATGGCTTTTATCAGGTCCTGATAGTAGAATGTTTCTTTCATTTGCGATCACCTCACACTGAACGATGCTTGATTAAACGTTGAGGGCGGGTTCCCGTGCTCTTAGTCCGAAACGATCCCGATTACCTCTAGGTCGTTGTTTACGACTGGGAGCGCGGGGTCATTGATCATGAGCTTTTTCACAAGCTCACTGCCCTTATCTTTAGCATACAGGCTAACCTGCGGAAACATGATATCTTTTACAACTAGCCGAATCATATCTACCTCCTTCCGGCTTTCGCCAAATCCGACATCCCCAACCTTGGCGCATGTTCCGCAGCTAAAAAGGATCTATAAATAGGATAGAACATGTCCTGTATAATGTCAAGGGCAGTCTCCGACCCTTGCCTGTCGTGCTCCGTGCTGGGGCCACGCTGCATGGGACGAGTACGGAATATATGGCTGAAATAAATGTAAAACAAAGGTCGGAGGGGAGCTGGAAGCAATGTAGGGAACCTGCCCATATGCTGTCATGCACGAAGAAGAGGACTGCGCTTTTTGCTTCTACTGCCTTATTTACTATGCTATATTTCATTGTATGATTAAGGAAATTCTTACCCTCGATCAGCTCCTGCGGAAGCGCGCCGCCCTTACCCCCCGCAGAACGTTCATAAAATTCGAAGGGGGAAAATATGCTTTTCGAGACATGGACCACCTTGCGGACGTGTTCTCCTCTTTCCTGCTCACCCGGGGTATGCAGTCCGGTGAGCGGGTAGCCATTCTCTGCCATAACTGCGCATTGTACATTCCAGCGTACTTCGGCATCATCAGGGCAGGCGGAATTGTGCTGCCGCTGAACAGCCTCCTGACGCATGAAGAGATCGATTACATCCTGAATGATGCCGGCGTTCTGACCTGCTTTTACGACGTGGATTTCAGCGGAACAATCGAAAAGCTGGGCAAGAAGGGATCGCGGTCGTTCGTCATGATCGGCGATGTCGCAAGCTCGGCAAGGGCCGTAGACCGGGCAGCGAGTCCGTCATCGCATACTGCCGACGATGTTTCTACCATTCTCTACACATCGGGAACAACGGGCCGGCCGAAGGGAGCGCTCCTCACGCACCGCAATATCGTCTCAAATGCCCTTGCCGCGACTGCGGTCATCCATGTGACGCAGAAGGACCGGCTTGTCGTCTTTCTGCCTCTGTTCCACTCCTTCACCTTTACGGTCTGCGTGATCCTTCCTGTCCTCGTCGGCGCGACGATCACCCTCCTGCCGTCGGTACGGCCCTTCTCCCGGGTAGTGAAAAGTCTCATCATCGACCGTATCACACTCTTTGTTGCAATCCCGACCGTTTACAAGATACTTGCCGAAACTGACATGCCGTTCATCGTGAAGCTCCTGCTTAATTTGCGGCTCTGTGTCTCCGGGGCGGCGCCTCTCCCAGTGAGCGTCCTCCGCGATTTCGAGAGAACCTTCAAGGTGCCGCTCCTTGAAGGCTACGGTCTCACGGAGGCCTCTCCCATAGTCTCCATCAATCCCTTTGAACCCGGCAGGAACAGGCCTGGCACCGTGGGTCTGCCATTGCCCGGCCTGGAAGTGAAGGTAGTAGATGATGAAGGAAAGACATTGTCTCCCGGGATCCCCGGAGAGCTGGTGGTGAAAGGGCCGAACGTCATGCAGGGGTACCTCAATCGTCCCGAGGATACGGCACTAACCATCAGGGATGGGTGGCTCTACACGGGCGACATCGCATCCATAGATCAAGAGGGATATATCAGGATCATCGACCGCAAGAAAGATATGATCATCGTTGACGGCCTGAACGTGTATCCCTACGAAGTCGAGGAGGTCATGTACCGCCATCCGGCAGTCAAAGACTGTGCCATGATCGGCGCGCCCCATGAACATGAGGAGGGGAAGGAATTGCCAATAATGTATGTTGTCCCGCAGGGTGGCCACTCGGTGACTCCCAGGGCGTTCCGGGAATACCTCTCCAAGCATGTCGCGCATTATAAGATCCCTCGCCGGTTCATTATGATTCAGGAGCTTCCTCGGACCGCGACGGGAAAAATCCTGAAGCGTGATATCAGAAGGCTGTATAAGGAAACGGAGAGTAGGCGTCATTCCTGAACCGAACAAGCTGGAACCCAATAATTGACCAAAAGCAGGCACTTCTAAGCGACATGAATTGCACAAATTATACGAAGAGCACATAAGATATCCTTGGATTTCACCGTGGAATGCGTTCCCTTCGCGACACTCGTGCTAGCGGTCTAAGAATTTTCTTTTCTTATTCGCCAGGAAGTCTATTGGGATGCTCATAATGGCATCATTGCGTTGCAAGCGGCGTAGCAATAATCAATCTCCCCGTGACAAAGTGAACCTGCCTGGCAGAAGGCGAACTCTATGACAACCGCTTCTCGATTGATCCAGTCCCCGCCGCGATCATCACTCGCCGGAACTATTGTCATAATCGCTACGGTCATTCTTCTCTCAGTCATCCCGTTTTCGCAGCGTATGAGCCCCTGGGCCGCTGCACTCGCTACTCTGCTCGCCTTTGCCGCGGCCCTTGCGAAGGAAAATCAAGCCTTTCACCTTGTGTTTTTCACCGCCGCGCTCATCATTATGCCATTTCTGCATTCATCATTGCATGATTGGCCCTTTAATCTTGTCATGCCGGTCCTTATCTATCTACTCGTCGTGCTCGCCGTTCCGCGTTATCGCAGATCTCTCTTGTGGCTGCGCATCGGGCGATTTGGAAAAGACATCCTCCTCCTCGTGATCGCAACAGCCGCGACCTCGGGTTTTGCGCTTTACATCTGGTCCCGTCTCCTGAATCCGGATTTGTCGATGCATCTGAAATATATCCCGGACATGCCGATCTGGCTTTTCCCGCTTGCCGGGCTCGGATTTTCCGCGTTCAACGCGGCAATGGAAGAATTTGTGTTTCGCGGTGTGACCATGCAGGCGCTTGACAGTGCCTTCGGTCCCGGCATCATATCAATTGTGTTACAAGCATGGCCTTTTGGCGCCATGCATTATCTTGAGGGGTTCCCGAATGGCGCATGGGGGCTCGCCATGACCTTCGTCTACGGGATCATGCTCGGCGCGCTTCGCCGCCGCGCACAGGGCATTTTTGCACCCTGGATCGCGCACCTATGTGCGGATATGATGATCTTCGCGATCCTTGCGGGGGTTGTATTGAGGCAATAAATGGAGCAAGACCTTTTAACACGGTCCCCCGAAATAGGTCGCTACTATTTTTCGGCTTGACTTTGCCGGGAGGTGCTGTATTAATAGAATCACCGCGTGCAGGGAACGCCGATCATCACGAATGGTCTGAGGATCGCCACTAAGGCAATGCGATATGGCCCCAAGCTGCTGACAATGGACAGCCACTCCCTAAAGGTTCCCCAGATTATTGTTGAGGGACCGTAATGTTGGACCCTGTAGGCCCTGACAGGATAATCCCATGAATTCCTACCCCATAGACAGCATTCTGCCAAGGCTGAAAGAGGTGGTGCAACACAATTCGTCAATTGTCTTGCATGCGCCGCCTGGCGCGGGGAAGACCACCCGCGTCCCGCTTGCGCTACTGGATGTGATGCAACCTGCAAGGGGCCGTATCGTCATGCTCGAACCGCGAAGGATCGCCGCTGTTTCCGCTGCGCGCTGGATGGCGAAATCGCTGAACGAGCAAGCGGGCGAAACGATTGGATACGCCATTCGCTTCGATAGGTCGTCCTCTGCGAAGACCCGCATAGAGGTCGTTACGGAGGGTATCCTTACCAGCCGCATTCAGTCTGACCCCGGTCTCGAAGGCGTGGCAATGATAATCTTCGACGAATTCCATGAACGAAGCATCCATGCCGACCTGGCGCTCGCGCTCTGCCTCGATATCCGCAAGGGACTGCGGCAGGACCTGAAGATACTGGTTATGTCCGCCACAATGGACTATGGCCCCATCGCTTCGATGCTGGGCAACGCATTGATAATCGCCTCCTCTGGAAAGGCCTTTCCCGTAGAAGAACGCTACCTTGAGGACAGCACGGGACCTCTCCCGATGCGTATCGTCGTGGCTGTCAAGACCGCCCTGAAGGAGACCAATGGTGATATCCTCGTGTTCCTCCCTGGGTCAGGCGAGATACGCGCTAGTCTCAAGGAGCTGCAGGAAGCGCTGAATATGAACGAAGACCGTATTTCACTTCACGCGCTCTACGGCGACCTGCCTTTCGAGGAGCAGGAGCGCGCCATCATGCCATCGAAGGACAAACGGAAGATCGTGCTTGCCACGAACATCGCTGAAACGAGCCTAACCATAGAAGGCGTTCACGTTGTGATTGACAGTGGCCTGACGCGCATGCTCCGGTATGACGCGTCCACGGGCATGAACCGGCTGGTGACAGTGTCCGTTTCCCAGGCATCGGCAGAACAGCGCAAGGGACGTGCAGGCCGGCTCGGACCGGGTGTGTGCTACCGTCTCTACAGCAAGCATGACCTTCATAGCATGCTGCCCTTCACCAAGCCGGAAATCCTGGTATCCGACCTGTCGCCACTGGCCCTTGATCTTGCAGTCTGGGGCGTAAAAGATCCGCATGCGCTCTCGTGGCTCGATATGCCGCCTGCTCCTGCCTGGGATTCGGGCCTGCGACTTCTGCGGGACCTCGGCGCCCTTGATCCTTCGGGCTCGGTCACTTCCATTGGCAGGGCAATGGCCCGCCTTCCGCTTCATCCGAGGCTTTCCCGTCTCATAATGAGGGCAGAGCAACTCGGCTGTGTACGCCTTGGAGCAGACCTCGCGGCCATCCTTACTGAGCGGGACATCTTCAGACACAGGGGCGCGGACCGTATTATCAGCAGACCGGATGTTTCAGAAAGGGTTAACGTGCTGCATAAGTGGCGGAAGCAAAAGGAATCGGGCGCATCAACCGATCCCTCGGCGGATGTCTCTGCTCTGAGGGCCGTGGAAAGGACTTCAAAACAGCTCATGCACCTGGTGCCCGAGACGATGGGCGGTTCAATACAAGATACCGAGGACCATGATGCAGTCTCCCGGATCCTGCTCTCTGCCTATCCGGACAGTATCTGCAAGCGCCGCGACGAAGGGGGTGGTCGTTTCGTCCACGTCCAGGGTAGGGGTGTGCGGCTTTCATTGGACAGCCACCTAGGCAGCAGTCCCTATATCATTGCTGTTCACGCGGATGCCGGTGAAAAGACCGAAGGCTTTGTCCATATGGCTGCGCCGGTTACCGACGAGCTTATCCGAGACGAATGCGCCAATCTCATCGAGACCAAGCGGAGGCTGGAATGGGACGGGAAGGAAGGCAGGATCGTTGCTGCCGTTGAAGAGCGGCTTGGTGCCCTGCTTCTTTCAACACGGCGCTTGACGCCTACTGACGGAGAGGCTGCGTCAATATTGTGCGAAGTTATCCGGACGACCCCTGGCATTCTTACTTTCAGCAAAAAGGCGAGACTGTTCCAGGGCAGGGTGGGCCTCATGCGCAGGACCTTCCCTGAAGAGACCTGGCCTGATCTTTCGGACGAACAACTCCTCTCCAAACCAGAGGAATGGCTAATGCCTTGGTTCGGCAGCATCCGCAGTGCTCAAGGCCTTAGCGGGCTGGATATCCTACCGGCGCTCAAAGCAACGCTTTCCTGGGAGAAGCAACGGCTTCTGGACGAACGGGCGCCTGCGTCGATCGCTGTGCCGAGCGGTCATGGCGTGACGCTCGATTATACTTCAGGCGATCTGCCGATACTTGCCGTAAAACTGCAGGAGATGTTCGGTCTCGCGGACACGCCGATGATAGCGGCTGGCCGCGTAAAGATACTGCTCCACTTGCTTTCGCCGGCACGCAGACCGGTCCAGATCACGCAGGACCTGCAGGGGTTCTGGAGCAACGGGTATCCACAGGTGAAGAAGGAGCTGAAGGGGCGCTACCCGAAACATCCCTGGCCTGAAGATCCATGGAATGCTGTGCCTACTCGCCGCACAAAACCCCGCGAACCCTGAAACGATTCGAGGAGAATGACCACAAGTGGAGTGTGAATAATAAACATGCCACGGGATTGTCTCTCTTCACAGGTGACGCTTGCCCCGTTAGCGATCATGCACTCCAGTCTATGCGAAATTAATGCAAAAGACGAACGTTATGGCAGGAATCGACATTGACGCTGCCATCTCGGACGGGACAAGTCCCAAACCCTTTTGCAGGAGTCGTATCTGACCTAATATCACATTAACAGTAACAGCTTGAGACCCCAGTTTATTCTTGGCCCAAAGAGGTTTTCAGAGGTCGCATCTATCGCTATGGTGTAAATGAGCGTGGTTCTTCATGGCTGCGCGAAACATTGGATTTGCCAAATGAAATGTGGTGCGGGCCAAACTGCCTGCCTATTGAGGTCATTGATGCATGTCAGGTTCTTGCAGAGCTTGGAGGGGAGATAAATGCGGAGCACAAGATGTCATTAGCAGCGGACTGTTTGCTGTGGCGCCTGCAAAATAGAATAAGGTAGAAACCTATACTGGCGACCAGGAGTTTCGGGCTTTTGAATATGAGCTGAAGGTCGCATGGTTACAAATAGTATTGCATTTGCACGACTGAGAGGGCAGAACGACTGCGGTCCTCTTATTGCTCTGCCCCCTTATTGCCGGGGGCAGGTGGCATGCTCTCACGGCTCTGCTGCTGCACTTCCGTCGTCCCTTTTGAAACAGCCGCAGGGGGAGACGGTTTCCCCTGGGTCCTTGGCTTAACTTCCTTCGTAATTTTTCCTGCAGGCTTGGCAGGGGCTACCGAAGCTTTCTCCGGTTCAGGAGACAAGATCTGCTCGGCTTTTACCACCCGCGTTATATTCGGGTCATCGATGAAGGGCTTGTACTTCTCCAGGGTAAATTCGACGTCATCTTTTTCGTTGACCAGGAGATTGACTTCGTCTCCCTTCTTCGTGAAGGTAGCCAGCAGCGCTCCCTGGGATGTACTCACCGCTAAGAGAAGGGCATTCCCTTTTTTCTCCTTTGCCATAACAGTCCCTTTGACAACCGTTTCTTTCCCCATAACCGATTCCGGGAGGTAGGGGCGCATATATTTCGGCAGGAAGATTGTACAGAGAACACCCAGTACGAGACCGAAGACGAAGGGAACCATTCTAGACTGTTTATGCATGACGTACCCTCCATATCGCAGAATATGGCCTGATTATACCGCAGCCCTTCCCGGATTGTAAAGAAACTTTCAGCCAGCAGAACCTCACGCCCCAGCGTGTGATTCAGATCACAGTGACCTGCGTGGCGTCAATTCCGTATTTTGGCACTCTTGACATCCTCCCTGGCCTGAAGGCCGGGGTTTTAAGACGCAGATGATAAATCCACATTCAAAAAACATCCTGGCCCGATGATCCGTAGCACTCCATCCTAAGCGCCCCGCCGATCTTCTTGATTTAGCGGTTGAATTATAGTACTCTCTGAATGCGGGAGAAATGTCACAAGATGTCTATGCATCATACCACCCAAACTCCCAGCGCATAACCGCAGCGCCATTTCAGATTTCTCGTAATAAGAATTACCGCAGCACTTGATCCAAATACCAAAAGGAAAGACAGGACCTTGAGGTTTTTCTGAAATACATGGGCTTAAAGTTCGACGCAAAAAAACCCGACCGGTTGCATCCGACCTGAAAATGCCTGGATAGAAACAAAGCTTAACACTTAATTTAAACACTCCTAGGACTTTATTTGAGAATTAAGAAAAAAAGTATTATCCCGAGTGGGAAGATAGAGAGCTATAGCGAGAACTTCCAAGTATACGAGCACACGGAACCAATAAGATCATACTTTGCAATTGCATTAGCTCAGATTTAGCTGGTTTCAGACGTGTTCAGCTTAGGAGATTAGCCATGATCGTTACTGACCTCAGGCACATCGACCGCCAGGTCGCTATGACGCCTGCTCTTCGAAAGGCGATCGACTTTTTACGCCGACACAACATTTATAATCTGCTCGACGGCAAAGTAGAGATCGACGGGGACCGGGTGTTTGCTATTATCCAGCGGTATGAGACAATAATGGCCGATGCCCCAAAATTTGAATTCCATCGAAAATATATTGACATTCAGTACATCGTATCCGGTGAGGAGATCATCGGCTGGATGCCGGCAGAGAGAATGACAACCACCGAAGCCTATGACCCCGATAAGGACATCTGCTTCGGCACGGTGACACAGAGGAAATGGACGCCCGTGCATCTGCAGGCGGGACAGTTGGCAGTAATCTATCCCGAAGACGGCCATGCCCCCAGACTGGCTAGCCGTGCACTATCTTCTGTCATGAAGATCGTGATCAAAGTGGCGGTGTGAAAAGACCGGGGCCAGGGTCATGGAGCGAGGTCAAGAGAACAGCGTAAACTGCACAAACTTCCTCTTTCTCAGAGACGCAGAGAATGCAATAGTTATCAGTGGTGTTAGAATTTAAACAGCAACTTGTGCTTTTTCTAAGCGTTCTTGGCGTCTTTGTGAGAAACAAGGCTTTTTATTCGCTTCCCATGTCCCTGTAGATGTTTTCAGAAGAGTCTCTATCTCCTCCTCCGGAACAGCCAGATGCAGCCTCACCCCCGATGAAAGGTTCTTGAAAAGCTGCATTCGTAAAGCTATAATAATAGACCTGTTTCGGATATCGTTATTTTCAGGCAAAAGGAATATTGTGAGATGGATAAAAGAGACAATAAGCAGATCATGCGGGAGTTCAGATTGCGCCAGGGTCGCCAGATCCTCGCGATAGCGGCGGCGCTGTTCCTCGTTTTATTTCTTGCTGTGCTTTATAAACGCCCCGATCGTTTCGGAGAATTCTCAAAGAATACGGTCTTTGCGGCACAATTCGTGCTCATTATTGCGTTTATTGGTTTTACCGCCTTTAACTGGAGATGTCCATCATGTAATAAATATCTAGGCAGCGATGTCAACAGACGCGTATGCAAACAATGCGGCACCAGATTGCGATAACCCAGGCAAGTCAGCTGGAAATGCTCTATCCTGAGGGTGGCCATGCCTCCAAACTGGCCCTTCGCGCGCCGTCTCGTAAACCACACTCACAAGAGCAAGGTGTAAGTTGACATGGCAGTTCGATCAAAGATGTATGCTTTGATAATTATACGCCCACCAGGCAGGGTCTGATTGGCTAGATCAATTTGTTCAAGCTAACTCTCGTGTACGCGGCCAGAACAATACGCATATTTTTAGCAATCATCTTTAATAACTTTGCAATTTAAATGCTGTCGGTCTGAAGTGATATCCATAATCGTACGTTAAACTTTTTTGTTCTGTCTTGCTTTAAAAAGCAAAGAGTTTTTCCTCCTGCCAGATTTATAATGTTCAATCTCGCAAAAAAAGATGATACTACCTGGGGGGTCGTCCGGAGTCACCTGCGACGTCCATGAGGTATGAGGGACTTTGTATGACGATTGAGGGGTGATGCCAATGGATCAATAGCTCGTATAGTTGATGAGATTATCGACCCATTTAACCAGATCCGTCTTTTCCTTTGGCGCGCCATCTACACGAATTATCCTCACGCCGTTTCGATAAACAATGAAGGTTGGTGTTTTCGTGATCGTAAAGCGTTGTGACAGGTACTCGTCTATCTCGACATCGACCTTCATCACCTTGAGTTTTCCCGGTCTTTGCGCGGCGAGCTCATTCACCACGGGATCGAATATCCGGCAGTAGAGACACGACGATGACGTGAATACGACGAGGAGGGTTTCCGGCCAGTATGCAACGGCGCGGTCGAAGCTCTCGAGTTTCGCCCATACGGGTTGACGCGGGACCTCGAGAATAGTCTTGCAATTGCCACAGGTGGGTTTGCTCCAGAGCTTGTCCGGGGGGACGCGGTTCACCATCAGACAGTTGTTGCACCGGATAAAGACAGGGGTATCTGACATGTTTGATTTCAACCTCTTGCTCTTTTAAATAGTTACTTCAGCATGAAAGCCTATGACATCATGCTTGTGACTGGGTAAGTTTAAGCAAAAGAGCGAAAATAGTCAAGAGGCAGGAAAAAGGCCATTAGCAGTGATCATTTCTTCTTCGACTCTATCAATGCCTGAACTGGCTTGAGGCTGTAGGGGCTGCCATGCTCTATTGCCGTCAGCACTGTGCCGCCTCCGGTGAAGAAGTAGTAGCTCGCATCATCCATGACAGAAAGATAGAGGCCGGGCAAGAGGTTCTTGAATTCCTGGAGGGTGTCTCCGCCGCCATACATCTTCATGGCGTCCCGGTTCAGGTCTATGGTATTGTCGAGCGCCTGGGAGCCGGCGGCAAAGTGCGGGGTGTATCCCATGACGGCATTGACGAAGATGGTCTTGGCCGTGCCGATGGCCTCGGCCACCGTTCTTTCCTCGAAAGATCGGGGGTCGATATCCAGGACGTATTCGTAAGAACCTGCCGGGTTTAAAATCCTTAATAGAGATGGTCCTGTATTTGCCCTCAATTCTTCCGTCTATGGTGTCTGATTCGACGATCGAGGGGAACTCGACGATCTTTTTCCGGACACGGTCCTTTTCAACCAGCTCCTTCGCTAGCGCGCAGTCTTCGCTGCTCACACCTTTGATCATAACCTGATACTTGGCGCAGAGGTAAGCGTTATAAATGACGCCGCCGAGCATCAGACGGTCCACCTTTTCATAGAGGGCATAGAGCGGCTTGATCTTGGTGTCATACTTCGCGCCGGCGACGACGGCAAGGAAAGGCCGACCGGGGTTCATGACACTTTCGAGGTGCCTGATCTCTTGCTGGAGCAGGTAGCCCGCGTAGGAGGGGAGGTGCCCGGTGATGTTGTATGTGGAGGCATGCGGCTGCCACGAGCCGAACGCGTCGTTCACGTAGATATCTGCCAGGCCGGCAAGCTGGAGCGCGAAACGTTCCCGGAGCTCTCCTTCGGCCTCCTCCCCCTGGAACCACCGCATATTCGGAAGATAGATGCCTCCGATCCTCCGTTCTCTCAGTTCTCTTATGGCCAGGTTAATGGATGTGTCGATCCCTACTATACCTTTCTCCGAATCCAGGGGAAATTTCGGAATGTAAAATTTTGTATGGAGCTTTTGTTCAAGGTAGCGTACGACAGGTTCAACGGACTCTTCCGGTCTGCAGGTTATTGTTCCCGTCTTTCTGTCTTTGGGCCTGCCTACATGGGTCATCATGATTGGCCTGCCGCCTCGTTCCACGAGGTGAAAGAGCGTCCCTATGGTACGGTCAATCCGGTAGGGGTCCCGTATTTCTCCTCCCTTCACTACATTATGATCAAACCGGACGAGGACGACTTTCCCTTCGAGGTCGGCGTCCTGAATCAGCGGCAATTCCGGATGTAATGTTGTACTTATCATATAAACCACCGTTTTCGGATCTGGCAAAAGAGGGTCAATTAATAAACTTTATTATAGCACAGGCTGGTTTCTCGTGTCTCTTGAAGGACGCTAGCGGACCAGGATGGATCATTGCTATCTGAAGGCTTGCTAAGGTCAATGTTAAGGATATCGGCATTGGGGCAATTTACACCGCGTACAAAGTTCAGAGTGCGGCGTTCGGTTTATGGAGTATGGAACAGGTTCATGCAGACGCGGTGACGGGGAGATAGAGAGACAATAAAATCGTAAAGGAGTGACAAAATTTGCCTTGAACCAATCACGGGTCGTCTTGTTCAAAAAATTCTGTATCAAACCAAAGGATTTAGTTGAATTCCAGATTATTACTTTCTCTTCTTTTCTTTGACCGCATTTATGATAAAATATGTTGTATGAAAAAAAGTGATGATCCAAAGAAACCTGAGGATGCAGGCGAGCCTGCGCCGCCTGACCCTGCTGAGGGAATAAAGCCTTCTGATTACCTGCGCGCAGTGAAGGTCCATCTCAGGAGCGGCGAACAGAAGGATGCATTCAGCCTCCTGTTGCGAGCCTCAGTGCAGTTCCCGGACGAACCCCTTATCCTCTCCTATTACGGTTGTCTCCAGGCAATCGTGGACAAAAAGTATCGGAGCGGCGTTGAAGCCTGCAAAAGGGCCATTGTCCTGTTTAAAGAGAAAAAGTCCTCTGGTGAAGAGGTGCTCTATCCTGTGTTCTATCTCAATCTCGGCAGGGCATACCTCGCTGCGGGAAAGAAGAAGGATGCGATCGATGCTTTTCATAAAGGGTTGCAGTACGACAAGAGCAACAGCGATCTCCGGAAGGAATTACGGAGACTGGGGATGAGGAAAAAACCTCCCGTGCCGTTCCTTGACAGGGCAAACCCGATCAATAAATACATCGGCTTGGTCCTTCAGAAAGCAAAGAAGGAACCCGAAAAACACAGGGGGAAAGGGACAAGGGGAAAGTAATGCAGAATGAAAGGAATGGGGCAAGGGGCGGCCATTCCTGATTTCGGTGTGCCTATTTTGGAATCAAAAAAAGGGTGCAGGCCAAATGCTAACTGCAAAAGTAACCTCTTTCACTAAGATGCTAGTTCGCAAAGGCTAAATCTTAAATTTTGAATCCTTAATGAGGGATGCGCTCTCTTCTTTACGTCTTTGCGAGAAATAAGATCAGGTTTTCTTAATGACCTCTGTGCTCTTCATGGTTGATAAGTACTGTTCTTCCTTCACGTCCTCTGCGCCTCTGCGAGAAACCTGCTTTTTACGCGGCATCATGGATCAGATCTTGTCCAACGCCTGTTTCAGATCGGCAATTAGGTCGTCCACGTCCTCCAGACCCAGTGCGAGCCGGACCAGGTTGTCCGCCATGCCGATCTTCTTGCGGTAGTCCTCGGGATAGTCAAAGAACGACATCATCCACATCTGGGTCACGAGGCTTTCGCTGCCGCCGAGGCTCGGCGTGATCAGGAATAGTTCGAGCGAATCGATGAACTTCCTCGTCTTCGCGTCGTCGCCCCTGAGCAGGAAGGTGACCACGCTGCCGAAGCCCTTCATCTGCGTCTTTCGCGATCTTGCGGTCCGGGTGCGATTCCAGGCCGGGATACCAGACCTTCTCGATCTTGGGGTGCGTTTCGAGCATACGGGCGACGGCCAGGCCGGCGCGGTTGTGGTGCTCCATGCGCAGGCCGAAGGTCTTGAGGCCGCGCTCCAGCAGGAAGCAGGTGAGCGGACCGGGCGTCGCACCGATCATGCGCTGCATGCGGTAGACGTCGTTCATGAGCTTGTCCGCGCCGAGGGCGACGCCGGCCAGCAGGTCGTTGTGGCCGCCGAGATACTTCGTGGCCGAATGGATGACCACGTCCACGCCCAGGTCCAGCGGCTTGATGTTGTAGGGCGTGGCCAGCGTGGCGTCGATGATCGTCATGACCTTGTGCTGCTTCGCGACCTTCACCACCGCTGGGAGGTCCAGACACCGCAGGTAGGGGTTCGTGGGCGATTCGGTGAAGATGATGTTGGTGTTGGGCCGGATCGCCTTCTCGATGGCCTCCGCGGTCGGGTCCACGAGCGAGACCTGGATGCCGAACTCGGCCAGCAGGTTCGCGGCGAAGTCGCGCGTCTGGCGGTAGCAGTCGCTGGTGAAGATGATGTGGCCGTCGCGGCGCATGAAGGTCATGAGCGTCAGGATCACGGCGGTCATGCCGCGTGGAGAACAGCACCGCGCGCTCGGCGCCCTCGATGGCGGCTAGCTTGCGTTCGCACTCCGTCTGGGTCGGGTTGCCGTAGCGGCCGTATTCGTGCTCGCGGATGACCCGGCCCTCGCTCTTGGCCTTCATGAACTCGTACACTTCCTGCGGTGTTGTTGAAGTAATAGTTCGAGGTATGGACGATCGGCGTGGAGACCGCGTAGTGGGCGTGGTGCACGCGGTCCATGGCCGTGGATGCCGAGGGTGGCCGGGTTCCAGTTCTTGGGATTTGACGGTTTCTTAGCCATTGATCGTTCTCCTCTTCTGTAACGCCTGCTGCAGCGCTTCCTTGACCGCGTCCACGCGCGCCGGCAGTTCGATCGGCTTGTTCGCGTAACGGCAGGGGAAGTCCAAGCTTCTCCTCGTGATAGTTGACCTTGAAGTCGGTGAACTTCAGCCCGTGGGCCGTGGAGATGACCACGACGTGCTCGGACTTGTCGATCTTGCCGGCCTTGAGCAGCTTGATCAGCGCCGCCAGCGCGACGCCGGTGTGCGGGCAGTTGAACATGCCGGTGCGTGTCGCCGAGCGCGGCCGCATCGGCCAGTTCCTGCTCCGTGGCGTCCACGACGATGCCGTTGAACTGCTTCAGCGTGCGGATCGCCTTCTCGATGCTGACCGGGTTGCCGATCTGGATGGCGCTGGCCAGCGTCTTCTGGGCCTGCATCGGCTCGAAGGTCTCGAAGTTCTTGAGATAGGAGCGATAGAGCGGATTGGCGCGCTCCGCCTGGGCTACGACGATGCGCGGCAGCTTGGCGATCAGGCCGAGGTCGCGCATCATGAGCAGGCCGCTGCCCAGCGCCGAGACGTTCCCCAGGTTGCCGCCGGGGATGATGATCACGTCGGGCACCTCCCAGTCGAACTGCTGGACGATCTCGATGCCCACGGTCTTCTGGCCCTCGATCGCGCAGCGAGTTCATGGAGTTGGCCAGGTAGATCGTCTCGTCCTTGGTGATCTCCTGCACGACGCGCATGCAGCCGTCGAAGTCCGTGTCCAGCGACAGCACCAGGGCGCCGTTGGCGATGGGCTGGACGAGCTGGGCGATGGAGATCTTGCCCTTGGGCAGCAGCACGATGGACTGGATGCCGGCGGCGGCGCAGTAGACCGCCAGCGCTGCCGAGGTGTCGCCGGTGGAGGCGCAGGCCACGGCCTGGATCGGCGCGCCCTCGCTGATCATCTGCTTGACCTGCGAGACGAGCACCGTCATGCCGAGGTCCTTGAACGAGCCGCTGTGGGAGTTGCCGCAGAGCTTGATCCAGAGGTTGTCCACGCCGATCATCTTGCCGAACCGCTCGGCCCAGAACAGGTTGGTGCCGCCTTCGTAGAGCGAGACGATGTTGTCGTCGTCGATCTGCGGCAGGATCCATTCCTTCTTGCCCCAGACGCCCGAGCCGTAGGGCCACTGGGTGGACTTGTAGCGGTCCTCGAAGAGCTTCATCCACGCCTTGGCGTCGCGGCGGGCGAGCGCCTGCATGTCGTGCTGCACTTCCAGCAGCGAGTCGCAGGTCTTGCAGCGGTAGATGATCGTGTTGAGCGGATAGCTGCTCTTTGCACTGTTCGTTGATGCATTGAAACCAGGCTCGGTAGGGCATAGGCTCCATCCTCGGTTATCCGTATTCACCGACAGGTTCTCTGGCAATCAATTGCGCATGAGGGCATGTCATGGAAAGGTCGGGCGAAAAGTAATTCTCCTCAAGTACCGGGAACTATATCATAATGACCTGCCAATAATCAATCCAAAATTGCCAATCCGGTGAGGGTTTGACGGCTATAGGCGACAGACAGAGAACATAATGTAAACGAAAAGCAATCCCGTGTTACCACGGATACACCCGGATTTACACAGATGAAACCAGGTAATAATTACTAAGTTCAAGGACTTTCGTATCCGAGTCCATCCACAGTTATTCATGTCAAAGCTGAGAGAACCGAGATCATCGAGTCAGTCCTGTCCGAGATCCTCTGTCAAGAAAGGAGAGAAGATTCATTCACCGAGGGATAGAGACGCTGTTTCAATCGCCAATGATGTAAAAAAGATTTAAATCTATCGAAAAAGTAGCCGATAAGAAATATATTGCGGCAAATTGAATTGCAGATTCGAAGAGCAAAAAAGCACGGTCTAAGATCATATAGGATTGAATTGTTTAAATAAAAAATGTGTCATGACAATTTTCTCTTGCCAAAACAGATAATTTACGGTATACTTTGGTATTACTTTTCTGATTAACATCTCTGCCCGGTGCTGCACTGATAGTCGTTAATGAGAGTAGTTCATATCGACATGCTCACCAAATTTAACAGCATCAGATTCAAAATTGCCGGCATGGTGCTCCTCCTGCTCATTGTTTCCGCCCTCGCGTTCTACGCCATCACCCTCACGATCATGAACCATCATCTCCTCAATGAGGTGCTCAAAAGATCGGAAGCGCTTTCGAAGAGCACCGCGGCATCTGCGGGTTACAGTCTGCTCTCGAAGGACTTACTCGGCCTTGACAACATGGTTTTCAGAATGCGCGAGTCCAATCGGGATGTAGAGTCTATAGCGATAGTGGATACCGATATGAAAATCATAGCGCACAGCGATATAGCAAAGTCCGGAAAGACACTATCGCCCCCTCAGGGGCGATTACTCCAGCAAGGCGCCGATGGGATTACGATAACGGAATCAACGAGTCCGTCCGTTGAAAGTTTTGATATCGTAAGCCCCATTGTCACATTCAACAAGCGGCAGGGGGCGGTTATTCTCAGCGTAAACAAATCGTCGCTGCAGGACGCCCAGCATGCGGCGCGAATGATGATCATGGTATTCTTTTCGGCAATTCTCCTGCTGGGCATTGCCGGCAGCATTGCCCTTTCATCGTTCTTGACCAAACCGATTCAAGAGCTTTCAGCAGGTGTGGACGATCTCAAAGAGGGGAAAAAGTATCGACGGCTCAAAATCTATTCGCAAGACGAGTTCGGGAGGTTGACTGCAAGCTTCAATGAAATGATGGTATTGATAGACGATCAGAGCAGCAAGCTTAACAAATACGCCAAAGATCTGGAGGACTCATATGTTTCCACGGTGAGGGTGCTTGCCGCGGCAATCGACGCAAGAGACCCCTATACCCATGGGCACTCAACAAGGGTTTCGATGTTTTCTCTGCAGCTCGGGAGGGAAATCGGTCTGAACAACGCGTCGTTGGAAGAACTCGAAGTCGCGTGCCTGTTCCACGATATTGGAAAGATCAAAACGCCGGATTTGATTCTCATGAAAAGAGACAAGCTGAACGTATGGGAGTACAAGGAAATGATGCGCCATACCGAATATGGGGCTGCTATTCTCAGCAAAGCATCGTCACTGCAAAAATACATACCTCCGGTCAGGCATCACCACGAGTGGTTTAATGGCAAAGGGTATCCTGACGGTCTGAAGGGAGATGCCATTCCCCTGTTTGCCGCGATCATCGCCATATCAGATACCTATGACGCGATGACGTCAAACAGACCCTACCGGAACGCCATTTCAGAACTGGAGACGCTGGAGGAACTCATGGACTGCGCCGGCACGCAATTCCATCCCGATCTCGTGAAGGTCTTCACCAGGATCATGGATAAGCGTATTACCCCGGAAATGCAAGAGACGCGAGGGTAGAAGAGCATGCGGTTCCTTTCCTGGAAAATAATTGTTCTCCACGCGGTCCTGATATGTCTGGCATTTCCTTCCTGCATGCCGCAGAAAAAAACAGCGGTTGATCGTGCGATGGCCGATCGAACCCGCACGGAAATCGAACGGACGCGTGCGGAATCCGAACAGTATGTCGTCGAGGGTGATTATAAAAGCGCGATGGATGTCTATGCCGATGCCGTCCGTAAACATCCTAAGCATCCGACGCTCATCACGAACTACCACAAAACCATAGAGGATATTCATCGTCTCGCCGACGAGGCTTTCACCAGAGAGGATTTTACCTCATCAGGACGCGCATATTTTGTCTTGTTGAAAAACCATTCGTATTATCAGGAACTCATCCCGAATCTGTCGTTTGACAAGGGATCTCTCAATGCACGATTGGAGGATTGCAGTTCGCATCTTTCGCAACGGGCACTGGCCGATTACAGAAAAGGCAACCTTGCCGAGGCGATTTCAACCTGGAAGAGCATCCTTGCATTCGATCCGAACAATTCAGGCATTGCAAAAGCTATCGATACAGCCACTATCCAGTTGAAAAATCTTCAGCATAAGAGAGAATGAAAGATCCTCTTCCATGTTCTTCCTGAAGTTTAAAGTCCGCCTATGTATTGCCGCCCGCATCGTCCCTGTTGCAAAGCCCCGTTGTTTGTGATACGGTAAGCCTTCCTTTTTTAAAAACCAAGACCATGGATTCCCGTTTTCGCGGGAACGACGAAAGAAAATGGAAATTGTTCTCGCCACACGCAATAAAAAAAAGATCGAAGAGATCAAGCGGATTACCGCTGATCTGCCCGATAACGATCCTCTCCCTCGACAATTTCCCGAATTGCCCCGAAACGGTGGAGGACAGGGACACCTTCGAGGGGAATGCGGTCAAGAAAGCAGTCGAGGTCTGCCAATGCACAGGCAAACCCGCCCTTGCCGACGACTCAGGACTCGAAGTCGATGCCTTTGAACGGAGCGCCCGGGGTCTATTCAGCCCGGTACGCCGGCGGCACGCAGCGGGAACGACATCAGAAATTACGAAAAGCTTCTTGCCGAACTCAAGGATGTCCCGGACGAGAAAAGGGGCGCCCAATTCGTCTGTTGCATGGCCCTGGCCTTCCCTGACGGGACGGTCAAGACCTTTTTCGGCTACGCCAAAGGTCGTATTGGGCGTGAACCTAGAGGGCAAAACAGGGTTCGGCTATGACCCGGTTTTCATCCCCGATGGCCATGAAAGAACTTTTGCCGAGATGTCCGGTGAAGAGAAGGACCGTCTCAGTCATCGTGGTAAAGCTCTTGAAAAACTAGCCGATTTTCTCCATCAGCAACCTCATTTATAAACAAAACTAATATTCAAATTATAATTTTTAACTTGAAAAAAAACTCGTTTTCAACCATTATAGGCCGGTTAAAAACTCACGAAGGTGCTTATTGCGCCTTCTATCATTCTCTCTTCTGAAACATAATCTTTTCTACGGAGGATCCACCTCGATGGCAAAGAGGGTAGTGCTGCTCGGAGCTCCCGGTGCCGGCAAAGGCACGCAGGCGAAGATGTTGATCGAAAAGTACAAGATTCCGCAGATATCTACAGGGGATATCCTCCGCAAGGCCGTTGCCGACGGCACGCCGCTCGGCAAAGAGGCCAAGGTGATCATGGACTCGGGCGGTCTCGTGTCCGACAAGATCGTGCTCGGCCTCGTCGAAGAGCGCATCAAGCAGCCCGACTGCAAGGCCGGCTTCATCCTCGACGGGTTCCCGCGCAACACGGCCCAGGCCGAGGCCCTCGACAAGATCCTCTCCGGCATGGGCATGCCGCTCACCGTGGCCCTCAACATCGACGTGGACATGAACGACCTCCTGAAGCGCCTCACCGGCCGCGGACCTGCAAAGGCTGCCAGCAGATGTACAATATCTATTTCTCGGCCCCCAAAAAAGAAGGCGTCTGCGACAAGTGCGGCGGCGCGCTCTTCCAGCGCGACGACGACAAGGAAGAGACCATCAAGAAGCGGCTCGATGTATACCGCAGCAGACCGCGCCGCTCATCGATTACTACTCAAAGAAAAACATCATGAAGACCGTCATGGGCGTGGGCAGCATCAACGATATCTTCAACAAGGTGACGGCGGTCCTCGGGTAAGAGATTCGTAGGTCGTATAGGCCACAGTTGGACCTATATATTTTAAAATTCATTTAAGGAGGAACATGTTATGGCACTGGTAAAGCCGCACGGCAAAAAGAAGAAGCTCATGCCGCTTCTTCTGGAAGGCGCGGCCCTTCAGAAAGAGCTCAAGAAGGCCAAGACCCTGAAGCAGCTCAAGATCTCATCGCGCGAGACCGCAGACCTCGTGATGATGGGCATCGGCGCCTTCACCCCGCTCACGGGCTTCATGACCAAGAAGGACTGGAAGGGCGTTTGCGACAAGTACAAGATGGCGGACGGCACGTTCTGGCCCGTCCCGGTGACGCTCTCCGCTACCACGGAGTTCGCCGAACTCGCTCAAGAAGAACGAAGAGATCACCCTCGTCGACGAGGAGTCGGGCACGATCATGGCCACCATGAAGGTGACCGAGAAGTACGCCATGTCCAAGGCCGACAAGGAACACGAGTGCAAGCAGATCTTCCGCACCAATGGACGTTGCCGGTCACCCGGGCGTGCAGAAGGTCATGGGCCAGCCCGACGTGAACCTGGCCGGTCCGGTGAAGGTCCTCTCCGAGGCCCATTTCCCCGAGACCTTCAAGGGCATCTACATGACCCCGACGCAGACCCGCAAGATGTTCGAGGAGAAGGGCTGGAGCACGATCGCGGCGTTCCAGACCCGGAACCCCATGCACCGCTCGCACGAGTATCTCGCCAAGATCGCCATCGAGACCATGGACGGCGTTCTGATCCACCAGATCCTGGGCAAGCTCAAAGAGGGCGATATCCCGGCCGATGTCCGCGCCGATGCCATCAACACCCTCATGGAGAAGTACTTCGTGAAGGACACCGCCATTCAGTGCGGCTACCCCATG
Source organism: Nitrospirota bacterium (assembly GCA_963705595.1). Taxonomy (GTDB): domain Bacteria; phylum Nitrospirota; class UBA9217; order UBA9217; family UBA9217; genus DASPSR01. The sequence continues at coordinate 38,173 of CAVPKD010000003.1, forward strand.
GAAATGCGCTATGCCGGTCCGCGCGAAGCGCTCCTGCACGCGCTCTTCCGCCAGAACTTCGGCTGCAGCCACCTGATCGTCGGCCGCGACCATGCCGGCGTGGGCGACTACTACGGCCCGTTCGATGCGCAGAAGATCTTCGACGAGATCCCGAAGGGCGCGCTCGAGACCCAGCCGCTCAAGATCGACCATACGTTCTACTGCTTCAAGTGCGACGGCATGGCCTCCATGAGGACCTGCCCGCACGGCAAGGAAGACCGGCTCATGCTGTCCGGCACCAAGCTCCGGAAGATGCTCTCCGAGGGCGAGAACGTTCCCGATCACTTCAGCCGCCCCGAAGTGCTCGAGATCCTCAAGAAATACTATGCGGGCCTCACCGAGAAGGTGGAGATCAAACTGCACAGCCACGCAGAGGGCACGCATACGGAGAAAAGTAACCACGGTTTAACGACTGCAAAATGCAGTTAACTACATTCCATAGATAGGAGGTTTAGAAACATGCCGAGTTATGTGATTACAGAGAAGTGTGACGGCTGCAAGGCGCAGGATAAGACTGCTTGCCAGTATATCTGCCCGAACGACCTCATGGCCCTGAACAGGGACCTCATGAAGGCGTACAACCAGGAGCCGGAGCAGTGCTGGGAGTGCTACAACTGCGTGAAGATCTGCCCGCAGCAGGCGATCGAGGTCCGGGGATACCAGGACTTCGCTCCCCTGGGCGCGAACGTTATCCCGATGAGGGGTACGGACTCCATCATGTGGACCATCAAGTTCCGGAACGGGATCCTGAAGCGGTTCAAGTTCCCGATCAGGACCACTGCCGAAGGTTCGGTCGATCCCTTACAAGGGCAAGCCTGAAGCAGATATGGCAAAACTCAAACAGCCGGGCTACTTCACCACGTACGAAGGCCATGCCGGTAATCAAGAAATAAGGAGGAAATGACAAATGGAAAAAGAAACCTGTACATTTTCGTTTTGCGCAAAGCCGGCAATCGAAGAGGTTGAGACCGATCTCCTCCTCATCGGCGGCGGTATGGCGTGCTGCGGCGCGGCGTTCGAAGGCGCCCGCTGGGCAAACCCCAAGAAGATGAAGATCACCATGGTGGACAAGGCCGCGACCGACCGGTCCGGCGCCGTCGCCATGGGTCTGTCGGCCATCAACACCTACATGGGTGAGAACGATCCGGCGGACTATGTCAAAGATGGTACGAAACGACCTCATGGGCATCATCCGCGAGGACCTGGTCTATGACCTCGGCCGTCACGTTGATGATTCCGTGCAGCTTTTCGAGGAGTGGGGCCTCCCGATCTGGAAGATGGGCGACGACGGCTTCTCCCTCGACGGCTTCCAGGCAAAGGAAGCCGGAAAGGCCATGCTGAAGGACGGCGGCAAGCCGGTCCGCTCCGGCAAGTGGCAGATCATGATCAACGGCGAGTCCTACAAGGTCATCGTGGCGGAAGCCGCGAAGAAGGCCCTCGAGACCAACCGCGCAGCAACGGGTGTAAAGACAGAACCACTACGAGCGCGTGTTCATCGTGAAGCTCTACAATGATGCCAAGGAGCCGAACCGCGTTGCAGCAGCGGCCGGCTTCAGCGTTCGTGAGAACAAGATCTACATCTTCAAGGCAAAGGCCATGGTGCTGGCAGCCGGCGGCGCGGTGAACGTGTTCCGTCCCCGGTCGACCCAGGAAGGCCAGGGCCGCGCATGGTACCCGGTGTGGAACTCCGGTTCCGGCTATGCCCTCGGCCTGCAGGCCGGCGCAGAGCTGACCATGATGGAGAACCGCTTCGTGCCCGCCCGCTTCAAGGACGGCTACGGCCCGGTGGGCGCCTGGTTCCTGTTCTTCAAGGCCAAGGCGACCAACAGCCTCGGCGAGGACTATTGCGTCAATCCGGAAGCCCTGGCAGAGGCCAAGGCGAAGTACGGCAAGTATGTCGATAACCTCGGCACGGCCATCCGCAACCACCTCATGATGCGCGACATGAAGCTGGGCAAAGGCCCGATCCTCATGAGAACGGATGAGGCAATGGCAGCCATCAACAAGACCTTCAAGGAAAAGCTCGGCGACAAAGAGGGCGCCAAGAAGGTGAAGCACCTCGAGGCAGAGGCATGGGAAGACTTCCTCGATATGGCCATCGGCCAGGCCGGTCTCTGGGCCGCGAAGAACATCGAGCCGGACAAGGTCCCGTCCGAAATCATGCCGACCGAGCCCTATCTCCTCGGTTCGCATGCAGGCTGCGCAGGCTTCTGGTGCTGCGGTCCCGAGGACCTCGGCGCTCCGGAAGAGTGGAACAAGAAATGGCCGGCGGGCAGCTACAACCGCCAGTCGACCGTGAAGGGCCTCTTCATGTGCGGCGACATCTGCGGCGCTTCGGGCCACAAGTTCTCCTCGGGTTCGCACGCAGAGGGCCGTATCGCGGCCAAGAACGCGATCGCGTTCATCCTCGACAACCCGAACTACACGCCGACCATCAAGGAGACGGCGGACCACCTGGCGGCCGAGCTCTACCTGCCCTTCGAGGTGTATGAGAAGTACAAGACCTACACCACGGACCCGCGATCAACCCGAACTACATCAAGCCGAAGATGCTCCAGACCCGTCTGCAGAAGATCTCCGACGAGTACTTTGGCGGCATCTCGACCTGGTACATGACCTCCAAGACCATGCTCGACGAAGGCCTCAAGCAGCTCCAGATGCTGAAGGAAGACACGTCCAAGATGGCGGCAAGCAACCTGCACGAGCTGATGCGCTGCTGGGAGAACTATCACCGCATCCTGTCCGTGGAGGCCCATGCACGCCACATCCTGTTCCGGGAAGAGTCGCGGTATCCCGGCTACTACTATCGCGGCGACTTCGACCTGGTGGACGACACCAACTGGAAGTGCTTCGTGAACTCCAAGTACGATCATCGAGAAGGACACCTGGGAAGTCAAGAAGGTTCCCTACGTACAGCTTGTTGAGGATGCAGCTCCTGTAAAACATTAAGAACATTCACAACTCCGGGGAGGGCTTTGCCCTCCCCGGAGATTTTATTGAAAATTGAAAATTGTAAAATTGCAAATGTGAAGATCGCTCCGATCGCTGCTAACTTTTAAAATTTCCAATTTTCAATTTCAGTCTGCAATTTGCAATTCTCGGTTTTACTGCCTTAAGGAGGAATAAGATACCATGGCGGAAAATAAGGTGTTGGTTGTCGGCGGAGGCTTCAGCGGCCTCACGGCGGCAGTGGAAGCCGCGGAAGCGGGTTCCGATGTCATCATCGTGGAAAAGAACCCCTATCTCGGCGGCCGGGTGACGCAGCTGAACAAGTACTTCTGGAAGATGTGCCCGCCGAACTGCGGCCTCGAGATCCAGTACAAGCGGATCAAGAACAACGGCCAGGTCAAGATCTATACCATGGCCGAAGTGGAGAAGATCTCCGGCTCAGAGGGCAACTTCGACGTGACCATCAAGATGCAGCCCCGGTTCGTGAACGATAAGTGCACGGGCTGCAACAAGTGCGCAGAGGCCTGCGAGATCGAGCGGTCGAACGATTTTGACTTCGGCATGAGCAAGACCAAGGCGGCCTACCTCCCGCACAACCAGGCATTTCCCGCTGCAGTACGTCATCGACGGCAAGGCCTGCAAAGGTCCGTCCTGCGCCAAGTGCGTTGAGGCATGCAAGTACGACGCGATCCACCTCGACATGAAAGCCGAGACGGTGAACGTGAAGGTCGGCGCCGTGGTCATGGCGACGGGCTGGAACCCCTATGACGCCACGAAGATGGACAATCTCGGGTTCGGCACGGTCCAGAACGTGATCACCAACATGATGATGGAGCGGCTGGCAGCTCCCAACGGACCCACGGCAGGCAAGATCGTGCGCCCCTCCGACGGCAAAGAGGTGAAGAACATCGCCTTCGTGCAGTGCGCGGGCTCGCGCGACGAGAACCATCTGGCCCATCTGCTCCTACATCTGCTGCCTGGCCTCGATCAAGCAGGCGACCTATGTCCGGGAGCTCTATCCTGATTCCAAGGCGAAGATCTTCTATATCGACATGCGAACCCCCGGCCTCTATGAGAACCGGTTCTATACCAAGATCAAGGAAGACCAGAACGTGTCCTTCCTCAAGGGCAAGGTCGCCAAGGTCGAGCAGGCACAGAACGGCGACGTGAAGGTCACCGCCGAGGACATCCACGGCGGCAGCAAGGTCACCGAGACCTTCGACATGGTCGTGCTGGCCACGGGCATGCAGCCCACGGCAGGATCCCTCAAGAGCGCCGGTGTTGCGGTGACCGACGACGGGTTCGTGGACCAGGCAACGCTCCCGAAGGGCATCTATGCGACCGGGACGCTCAAGACCCCCGTTGACGTGGCGCGGTCGGCGCAGGATGCCACCGGTGTGGTGATGAAGAGCATCCAGAGCTTGAGGAGGAAATAAGGATGGAGAAGAAATACGGCGTATATATCTGCAAGGGATGCGGCATCAAGGAGGCGATGGACGTCGAAAAGGTCGCCGGCGCGGCCAAAAAGGTCCAGAACTATAAATTCCACGACGTCCTGTGCAGCCCCGAGGGCGTTCAGCTGATAAAAGACGACATGGCGAAGGAAGGCGTGAACACGATCATCATCGCCGCCTGCTCGCCCCGCGTCAAATATGAAGAGTTCGATTTCCCCGGCGCGCATCGTCGAGCGCGTGAACATCCGCGAGTTCGTGGCCTGGACCATGGAGCCGAACACGGATGCGACGAACGATGCCGCCTACGACTACCTCACCATGGGCATCGTCAAGACCCAGAAGGGCGATCTGCCGGAGCCGAACATCCTGCCGGACCTGAGCAATACGATCCTCGTGATCGGCGGCGGCATCGCCGGCATGACCGCGGCTCTCTCGGCCGCAGGCGCGGGCCAGAAGGTCGTGCTCGTTGAGAAGGACGCCCAGCTCGGCGGCTTCGTGAACAAACTCTATAAGAAGATCCCGACCGGTTCCTATATCAATAAGCCGCTCATCGTGGATACTGATATCGCCAAGACCGTGAGCGAGGTCGAGAACAACCCGAACATCAAGGTCTACAAGTCAACGACGGTCTCCAAGACGGATGGCCAGCCCGGCCTCTATGACGTGACGCTCTCGAACGGCGAGACCATGAAGATCGGCGCCATCGTCATGGCATCTGGCTGGAAGCCCTACGATGCGAACAAGCTCGACTACCTCGGCTACGGCAAGATGAAGAACGTGGTCACGAACTTCGAGCTCGAAGAGATCGCAAAGAAGAACAACGGAAAGCTCCTTCGTCCCTCGGACGGAAAGCCCGCAATGAAGGTCGCCTTCGTCCAGTGCGCCGGACAGCGCGATCCGAACCATCTTCCCTACTGTTCGTCCATGTGCTGCGCCACGTCGCTCAAGCAGCGCAGTATGTGCGTCAGAATGAAGACGCCCTTGCCATGATCTTCTACAAGGACATCAGGACGCCGGGCAGGACCGAGCTCTATTATAAAGAGGCCCAGAACAATCCGGGCGTGATGCTGACGAAGGCCGATGTGACCGGCGTTTCCGATGCCGGGAACGGCAACATGTTCGTCGAGATGGAGAACACGCTTTTCGGGACGAAGACCGGCGAAAAGGTGAAGGTCGAGGCCGACCTCGTGGTCCTTGCCACCGGCATGGTCCCGACCACGCGCGGACCCCAGGAATATGCTGACGGCCTTACCAAGGCCGCAGGCGGCGGCGACGAAGCCAAAAAGAACTATCTTGAGCAGACGCCCAAGCCCGATTACATCCTGAACCTCGGCTATCGCCAGGGTCCGGAAATCCCGACCCTCGAAGGCGCGTCGGGCTTTGCGGACTCGAACTTCATCTGCTTCCAGTACGAGACGCGCAGGACCGGCATCTACGCAGCGGGAGGCGTGCACCAGCCCATGAACATGGCCGAAGCGCAGGAAGACGGGGCCGGAGCGGCGTTCAAGGCCATCCAGGCCATGGACCATGTGGCGCGCGGCGTTGCGGTCCATCCCCGGGCCTGGGACGTGACCTTCCCCGATCCGATGCTGATCAAGTGCACGGCCTGCAAGCGCTGCACGGAAGAGTGTCCCTTCGGCGCCATCGACGAGGACGAGAAGGGCATACCGAACTACAAGCTTAACCGCTGCCGCCGATGCGGCACCTGCATGGGCGCCTGCCCCGAGCGCATCGTGTCCTTCAAGGACTACAGCGTCGACATCGTGGGCTCCATGCTCAAGGCCATCGATGTCCCCGATGATGAGGACACGTTCCGGATCGCCTGCCTCGTGTGCGAGAACGACTCCTACCCGGCGCTCGACACGGCGGCCATCGCCGGAAGAAGATCGACCCGAGCGTGCGGTTCGTTTCCATGCGCTGCCTGGGCGGCATGAACCTCGTATGGGTCGCCGACGCGCTTTCCAAGGGTATCGACGGCATGCTGCTCCTGGGCTGCAAGTACGGCGAGAACTACCAGTGCCACTTCGTCAAGGGCAGCGAACTCGCGAACACCCGCTTCAGCAAGGTCAGCGAGACCCTGAACCGGCTCCAGCTCGAATCCGAGCGCGTCCAGCTGATGCAGATCGCCATCAACGAGTACGACAAGCTCCCGGATATGATCAACGAGTTCGCTCGAGAGGGTGAAGGAGATCGGGCCGAACCCGTTCAAGAGCATGTAAACCGATTGCGGAATGCAGAGTGCGGGAAAGAAAGCGCTAAATCACTCTCCTAACAAAGTTATTGGAGGATAAGATATATGTCAGAAGCAACGGTTATCAAACCTGATTTACAATTCGTGAACGAGATCATCAAGGGCGGCGGCGAGTCCCTGAAGAAGTGCTACCAGTGCGCCACCTGCTCGGTGGTCTGCAACGTGACGCCCGAGGGCAACCCCTTCCCGCGCAAGGAGATGGTCCTCGCCCAGTGGGGCCAGAAGGACAAGCTCATCGCCAGCCCCGATGTGTGGCTCTGCCATCAGTGCAGCGACTGCACGGCCTACTGCCCGCGCGGCGCAAAGCCCGGCGAAGTGCTGAACGCCATCCGGAAGCAGAGCATCAAGCACGTGGCGATGGTGCCGTTCTTCGCGAAGATCGCAACGGACGCGAAGCTCCTGCCTGGTCCTGTTCGCCATCCCCATGGTGCTCTTTTATGCTATTCTGGTAGTGCTCGGGAACGGGAACTTTTCCGCCCCGCAGGGCAGAAGGCAACATCATGGCCTATCACAAGTTCGTTCCCGTTCCGGTGATCGACACGGTATTCATCCTGACGGCGATCTTTGCCGCAGTATCGGCTTTCGTGGGCATCAAGACGCCTCTGGAGCGGCATGAAGGCACAGGCAGGAGAGATGAAGTCCAGCGGGAGTCTCGTGGGTGACATCATTTCCTCCGTCACCACGATCCTGGCCCACTCGAAGTTCGCAGACTGCAATGTGAACCGGATGCGGCAGTGGGGCCACATGCTCCTGTTCTACAGCTTTGCAGGTCTCGCGGTCGTGACCACGTGGGCGATTGTTTATCTCTACGGTTTTGAACTGCTCGGCATTCAGCCGTTCGGGCCCTTCCACTTCGGCGAATCACCCTATCCGAACAGCGATCCTGTGAAGATCCTGGCCCTCATCAGCTCCATTGCATTCGCAGCCGGCGTCGTGATCCTCCTGCTTAACCGCTTCGCCAAGGCCGGTAAGGCAGGAATGGGCTCTTACTTCGACTGGATCTTCCTGCTCATCGTGATCGGCGTTGGTGCGACAGGCATGCTCTCCTGGGCGCTTCGGCTGGCTGACATGAGCGTCGGATATCTTGTATACTACTTCCACCTCGTGTTCATATGGTCGCTGTTCGCATACGCACCGTATTCAAAGTTCGCGCATCTGTTCTACCGCACGACCGCGATGGTGTTCGCTCGTCACAGCGGACGTGATAAGAAGTAAACTCTGTTAGAGACTTATAGAGAATGGAATTCTCAAACGATTTATAGATGGCAGCCTTATGCTGCCATCATCAAGCAACGGCGTATGCCGCCGGTAGGATTCGGCGGCTTTCTCAAATTGAGTAAACCGTTTCATCTCATTGTGGAGTAAGCCATGAAAGTTAAAGAACTATTAAGTATAAAAGGCATTGAATGCTTCAGCATCACGAGCGACCAGACGCTCCTCGATGCTGCAAAGCAGATGACAGAGTGCAACATCGGCGCACTCCTCGTGATGGACAAGGGGTCGCTCGCGGGGATCGTCACTGAGCGCGATATCGTAAAGAACGCGGCGAATGAAGCACGCCAGTGCAAGGATGTGAAAATCAAGGACGTCATGACCACCAACCTCCTCGTCGTCAAAGCCCGGCGATGACCTTGATTACGTTATGGCCGATCATGATCCAGAACAATATCCGTCATTTGCCGATTGTGGAGGACAGCGGCCTTGTCGGGCTTGCTTTCTATGCGTGATGTGGTGAGGGTCCTGGTCAAGAATCTCAAGGCAGAAAACCAGTATCTGAAGGACATGATCGGTGGAAAGCTCGGCGAGCTTGGAGATTAAAATTTTGTTTGTTAATACAGTATGCCAGAGGGAGGGATGCCGGAACAGAAAGAATCACTTCAGGCAGTTTATCGAGAAGGAATAATTCACTGGACGTTAGAACGACGTATTAATCTGTAGATATACCAAATAATTTTATTTAAAGGAGGAGATCTAATGAGTAACACGATTCTTTTTGCCCTGATCTGCGGCGTGGCCGGCGTCATCTACGGCATCATAACCGCGATCTGGGTGAACAAGCAGGATGCAGGCAATCAGAAAATGATCGATATTTCCAATGCAGTGAAGGAAGGCGCTAATGCGTTCCTGGCGCGCGAGTACAAGACAGTCGCAATCGTCGCAGTGATTCTGGTGGGTATCCTGGCCTTCGTTCCCGCACTCGGGATGTGGGCAGCCGTCGGATTTATCATCGGTACGGTGGGTTCCGCCCTTGCCGGCTTCATCGGCATGTGGGTGTCGCTCCGTGCCAACGTGCGTACTGCAGCGGCAGCGAGCAAAGGCCTCCAGGCCGCGCTCAGCCTCGCGTTCAAGGGCGGCTCCGTGACCGGCATCATGGTCGTGGGCCTCGGCATCATCGGCCTTGCCGGTTTTTACCTCATCGCCAAGACGTTTGCTCCGGCCGAGCAGGTTTCCACTGCCCTCATCGGGCTCGGCTTCGGCTGCTCGCTCATGAGCGTGTTCGCCCGTATCGCGGGCGGCATCTACACCAAGGCCGCTGACGTGGGCGCCGACCTCGTGGGTAAGGTCGAGAAGAACATCCCCGAAGACGATCCGCGCAACCCTGCCGTGATCGCCGACAACGTGGGCGACAACGTGGGCGACTGCGCTGGTATGGCCGCTGACCTCTATGAGACCTACACGGTGACCCTCGTGGCCGCCATGCTCCTCGCCAAGACCGTGTTCGGCGCGGACAGCCCGTGGATCGAGTTCCCGCTCATGCTCGGCGGCGTTTCGATCATTGCTTCCATCATCGGCACCTATGTCGTGAAGCTCGGCAAGAACAACTACATCATGGGCGCCCTGTACAAGGGCCTTGCCGTTGCAGGCGTTATCGCGGCAATAGCGTTCTATTTCGTGGCCAAAAGCTTTATCGCCGACCTCGGCGCCAATGCCGGCGTTTTTACGGCGAACACGGTGTTCTTCATCTCCCTCATCGGTCTTGCCCTCACCGGCCTGATCGTGTGGATCACCGAGTATTTCACTGCTAAAGAGTATTCCCCGGTGCAGCACATTGCACAGGCCAGCCTGACCGGCCACGGCACGAACGTGATCGCCGGCCTCGCGGTCAGCATGAAGTCCACCGCAGCGCCGGTGCTCGTGATCGTTGCCTCGATCCTCGGCGCTTACTGGCTTGGCGGCGGATTCTCCGGCCAGGCGAACGCAGCATCCGGCGGCATCTTTGCCATCGCGCTGGCAGCCGTGTCCATGCTCTCCATGACCGGTATCGTTGTGGCCATCGACTCCTACGGCCCGATCACGGACAATGCGGGCGGTGTCGCTGAAATGGCCCGACCTCCCGAAAGAGATCCGCGATATCACGGACCCCCTCGATGCGGTCGGCAACACCACCAAGGCAGTGACCAAGGGCTATGCCATCGGCTCCGCGGCTCTTGCCGCTTTGGTGCTGTTCTCGGAATATTCACGCTCCTTCGGCACAACGATCCTGTTCGACCTTTCGAACCCCATGGTCCTTTGCGGCCTGTTCATCGGCGGCCTGCTCCCCTACTACTTCGGCGCGCTCCTCATGGAGTCCGTGGCTAAGGCTGCAGGCGGCGTGGTGGAGGAAGTTCGCAGACAGTTCCGCGAGATCAAGGGCATCATGGAAGGCACCGGCAAGCCGGAGTACGGCAAGTGCGTTGACATCGTGACCAAGAGCGCCATCCATGAGATGATGCTCCCGGCGCTCCTTCCGGTGGTCGTACCGGTTGTGGTGGGTCTCCTCCTGGGCAAAGAAGCCCTTGGCGGCGTGCTCATCGGCGCCATTGTGACCGGTCTGTTCCAGGCCATTGCCATGACCTCCGGCGGCGGCGCATGGGACAATGCCAAGAAGTCCTTTGAAGACGGCGTCACGGACAGCAAGGGCGTCGTGCACAAGAAGGGCAGCGACGGACACAAGGCCTCGGTGACGGGCGATACGGTCGGCGATCCTTACAAGGACACCGCGGGCCCGGCCATCAACCCGATGATCAAGGTCATCAACATCGTTGCGCTCCTGATCGTTCCGTTGATCAGGTAAGCAATTCGCGATATCAATACAAACGAGGGGCTGGCCTCATGGCCAGCCCTTATTTTTTCTCTGGAGCGGTGCCGGCAGGAACCGCTCGTTCGCGCCAAATTCTTTGAAATTTACTCTCAGAGTGGTATTATGCAACGACAATGAATAAAGCTGAGATCCTTATCCAGGCCGGCTGTTCTGCAGACGTCGTAGCCCACTCCATCGTGGTCTCCCAGTTGGCCCTTTCCTTTGCAGAACGTGCAACGGTGGCCCTTGATCGTGAGCTCGTGCAGCAGGGCGGGCTGTTCCATGACATTGGCCGGTCTCGTACGCACGGAATCGAACATGCTTTAGCAGGTGTCGAGATCGCGAAGAAACTGGGATTCTCTGACAGGCTTGTGCATATTATCGAGCGGCACATCGGCGCCGGAATCAGTGAAGAGGAGGCCGTGAAGCTCGGGCTGCCGAAGAAAGATTATATTCCTCTCACACCGGAAGAAAAGATCGTATCCTACGCCGATAATCTGATAAGCGGCGTGAGGAAGATGCCATTTTCTGAAGCCCTGGACCGGTTCAAGAATTATTCTCGGGCCTGATCATGAAGGCGTCGAGTTGTTTCTAAAGCAGCATCATGAGATACAAGGCTGGATAAAGTAAGCTCAGAAGTCAGAAGCCAGGGAACAGAAGATAGACAAAGGTAGCCGTCCCGCACCAACGGGGCGCCGAGAGGGTTGTCATGAAAGATAAGAAAAAAGAAATGCAACCAGAAGATTTCGATATCGAACCCTTAAAAAAAAGCAAGACCGATAAGGTTGTGCCGGTCAAACTGACGGGAACGAGCCGGTTCAAGTTCCGCTGCCACAAGGGGGTGAAGTGTTTTACCGCCTGCTGCAGCAATATCAATATCGTTCTCCCGCCCTACGACCTCCTGCGGCTTCGGAAACGGCTCGGCCTGACTACCGAGGACTTCATCAACAAATACTGCGAGATCGAGATCCTGGCCAAGACGCTCCTCCCTGTGATCACGCTTAAGATGGGGAATGATGAAAAGAGAGAGCTGCCCTTTCGTCACGCCTGAAGGCTGTACGGTCTACGAGGACCGGCCGAACATCTGCCGCTACTATCCGGTGGGTATGGCTACGCTCAGAAAGAAGGACGCCGAGGGCGGCAAGGACGAGTTTTATTTCATGGTCAAGGAAGACCACTGCAAGGGCTTCGAGGAGGACAAGGACTGGACCATCGACGAGTGGCGCAAGGACCAGGAGGCCGACCTCTACGACGACATGAACCGCGGCTGGATGGAGATCCTGATCAAGAAGAAGTCCTTCGGTGAGAGGGAGTTCCCCGAGATCAAGAACCAGATGTTCTTCATGGTCAGCACGAACACGGACTACTTCCGTGAATTTGTGTTCGGGAGCAGCTTCCTCGAGACCTACGATATCCCGCAGGAGCGGATCGAAAAGGTCCGGACGGATGACACCGAGCTCTTGAAGCTCGGATACGAATGGCTCCGGTCCGCCATGTTTGCTGAGGAGACGCTCAAGCTCAGAGAAGGCGTCGCCGAGGCGCGCAAGGACCGCGCTGATAAGGTGCTTAGAAAGGTCTACGGGGGAAAAGATAAGGAATTGAAGTAAGGGGCATAGGGCGCCACGCTTCTACCCCTGTAACATTGCGCTCATTTCCTCATAAATCGCGTTCCCGATCGTAACTCCCTGGTCAATGAACTCCGGACCGTACCGTTTTCCGGTTACGGTTCGGAACGTTTCTTTTATCCTCTCGATACCCATCATTTTTTCCTTAAAGGTTTTGTGGAGAGCTTCGGGCGGCGTGTGATTGGCCTCGACCATGAGCCAGAGTGTGCCCGTGAAGTTCTCCGGTCCCCAGCGGAACTTGTCCGCGTCGTAGAGTGCATCGCTTACCATGCAACCTTCCTCATCATCCAGATCGCACGTAGCCTTGAATGCTTCATGGTTCCTGATCGCATAAGTGATATAGGAGCGGCTACGCTCGTCCACATCCAGCGCCTTAAGGATCTTCTCTGCCTCGATGCTTCCGCGTACCGCGTGATCTTGCTCCCGGCGCTTGATGTCATGGAAAAGGCCGGCGATGATCGCAGCGGTAAAGAGTGGTTCGATCACGGACTGCCTGGTGCCCCGCCTGCGACCCTCGACGAGGACAATCGTCCCGGCATCCCGTGCTACTGCCTCGCAGTGACAGAGCCCATGCGCGCACTCCAACTGAGATTCGTCCAGATAAGCGCGGCATTTCCGGATGAGCTCATGAGTTTTGAGCATCTCCTCGGCGAGGCTGATGAGCGTGGTGTGCTCTCCGTAGAAGGCGGGACGTGGAAGGGTCCGGGCTATTTTGAGCGCTGTGTCCTGAAGCTTCTGATATACCGCTTGCGACATGAGTTATAATAAACGCTGAGGAAGATGATTGTCAAGGCGAGTTTTAGGGAGCATTATCTTCAGATTGACATGACTTTGCTACATAGGGTAATATGCCATTACTTCCAGGAATTGAAAGGAGTTCCTCTTGTCCGACATCCATAGCGAACGAATATTGATCCTCGACTTCGGGTCCCAGTACACCCAGCTCATCGCCCGCAGGGTGCGGGAGGCAAAGGTATACTGCGAGATATTCCCGTTCAATGCCGGGCTCGAGAAGGTCAAGGTTTTTCGGCCGAAGGGCCTGATCCTTTCCGGCGGCCCGGCGAGCGTGTACGATGCGGGTGCTCCGCTCATCGATAAGACACACCTCGACCTGGGCGTGCCGGTCCTCGGCATCTGTTACGGCATGCAGCTCCTGACGCATATCCAGGGCGGGGTCGTTGCCAAGTCGCAAAAGCGCGAGTACGGGAGGGCGGAGCTTACGATCCACAAGAACGAGGGGCTCTTTACGGGGATTGGCGAGGGAGGCAAGGCAACGGTCTGGATGAGCCACGGTGACCGCATAGAGAGGATGCCAGAAGGGTTTCACGCTATCGCGCATACCAGCAACTCCCCGACAGCGGCCATGGCCGATGAAAAGCGCAAATTCTACGGCGTCCAGTTCCATCCCGAAGTGGTGCACACGCCGCAAGGGCACCCAGATCCTCAGGAACTTCGTGTACACGATCTGCGGGTGCAGGCCTTCCTGGAACATGGCGTCTTTCGTTGATTATTCTGTTGGCGAGATTCGCAAGGCAATAGGCGATAAACAGGCTGTTTGCGGCCTTTCCGGCGGGGTGGACTCTTCCGTGGCAGCGGTGCTTGTGCATAGGGCCATCGGCAAGCAGCTTACCTGTATCTTTGTGAACAATGGCGTTCTCAGGAAGGACGAGGCAGAAAAGGTGCAACATTCCTTCAAAGATATGGGGTTGAACCTCAAGTATGTTGATGCATCATCGCAGTTCCTTGACAAGCTTAAGGGTGTTGAGCATCCCGAGAAGAAGCGGAAGATCATCGGCAACACCTTTATCGAGGTGTTCGAGCGGGAAGCGCATGCTGTCGGCGGGGCCGAGTTCCTGGTCCAGGGGACGCTCTATCCTGACGTGATCGAGAGCGTATCGTTCAAAGGCCCTTCGGCGGTCATTAAATCCCACCATAATGTGGGGGGGTTGCCGGAGAAGATGAAGCTCAAACTTGTGGAACCGCTGAGAGAATTATTCAAGGATGAAGTGCGGGCCATCGGCCGTGAGCTCAAGATGCCCGATGACATCATCGACCGCCAGCCCTTCCCCGGGCCCGGCCTTGCCATCCGTATCCTGGGCGAGGTAACCGAACCGAGGCTGAAAATCTTACGCGAGGCAGACGCCATCGTGATCGAGGAGATCAAGAAAGCAGGGCTGTACAAGGAGATCTGGCAGTCTTTTGCCGTGCTGCTTCCGATCAAGACCGTGGGGGTTATGGGCGACGAACGGACTTACGAAAACGTGGTCGCCATCCGTGCGGTCACGAGCCAGGACGGCATGACCGCGGACTGGGCGAAGATCCCCTACGATCTCCTTGGGGTCATGTCGAACCGGATCATCAATGAAGTAAAAGGCGTGAATCGTGTGGTCTTCGACATCTCGTCCAAGCCGCCGAGCACGATCGAGTGGGAGTAAGGAGGAAATTTTTCCGCAGAGGAGGCAACGAGAAGACGGAACACTCAAGATTGAAAAAGTTTTTCCTTAATTAGATGTTTTCAGCGATGTGATTATGTGCCGGATGTTGGTGTCGGCGGCTTCGTTCTGAGATACCTTAATCCTGTCCATATCAACACACATGCAAACACGATCCGAAGCGTCCCCTCCGAGAGCACATGTGCCATTGTTCCGCCCAGCAAGGTCCCCATCAGGATCCCCGCGATCAGCCCCGTGAGAAGATTCGTTCTCACGTTACCGAGCCTCCAGTGGGTATATGCGCCGACAGCGCCTGCTGGGACCATCGCGAGAAGTGAGCTGCCTTGGGCTAGGTGCTGTTCAAAACCGGCAAGGAGCACCATGGCCGGTACCATGATCGTTCCTCCGCCGACACCCATCATACCGGAAAGGAATCCTGTGAAAACACCCGTCAGCAGGAGGACGGTGATCTTTGGCCAACCTGTGTCCATTCCCGGAATATGGGACAAGGAAGGTTTGAGGAGCAGCAGGATCGAGACGAATATAAGAAAACCGCCGAATGACCGCTTCAGCTTCCACTCGGCCATCGCATGGGCATAGTGCGCACCCGCCCGGGCAGTAGCTATAGCGGTTGCTGCAATTAGCACTGAGGCTGTGACGTCCACGGTGCCCTTCATTCCATAGGCAATGGCACCTGATATTCCGGTGAAAACGAGGGCCACCAGGCTGGTGCCATGGGCTTTGTGCTGGTCCAGTTTGAGAATGCCTACCATCAGGGGGATCATGATGACCCCCCCACCAAGACCGACAAGTCCTCCGAAGATGCCTGCGAGAAAACCGATAAGAAAGCTCATGAGAGAAACGCGGGAAAATGAAGAAAAAATTTAAGGACTCAAGCGATTGAAGCGCGAAGTCGCAAAGTTCGCGAAGAAATGCACGTTTTAAGGAAAAGAACCCGCGTTTCCATGGGCTCTTCGTGCTTTGGCAGTAAGACTTACTAGTCGCTTGTTTTAGGTTCGAATGAACCGAACTCCTGGCCGAACTGGTTCGCTGCGGAGACACCTGCTTCCTGGAGCATCCGAGCATGGGTTTCCTTGATGAGATCGAGAGAGACATCAAGAACCTTGGCCACCTCCTCGAATGACTGGCCTTTGCCGAAGTGTAATTCCGCGATCAGTATTTTGAGAAAATCAGCCTGGATGAGCGATTTTAGCTCCGGGTCTGTTATGGAATAGCTTTCGTACACCTGCTTGAGCGTCTTGCCTGCAGCGATTCCCTCCCGGTACTTATTCACCGCCTCTTCGTAGATATTGCCTTCTTCCGGGGTGAATTCCTTAAAGCTGAATTCCGGCATGTCGGGTTTTTTTTTCACTTTATCTTTCTTCTTCATTGTTCTTTCCCTTTGCTTAGCTATGCGATAGGTGAGTACCTGGTTCTGCATCGGGCATAACATTTAAGCCCTCTGCGCTCTGCACCCTACGGGCGAAAAGTGTTCCTACATCACTCTCTTCTCTTTCGGCCGCCGCTCCGGCACCCGTCGATACTCAATCTCTCCTTCGTTCCACGCTACGGACACATACAACCCACAGAAGCAGCTCCCATAGTCCTTGATATCCGGATCGCGGTACACGCAGGGGCAGATGATGTCCGCATCCTTTTCCTTGACGCCCCATGCGAGACGGCAGGGGCAGGACCGATAGCCGTAACGAGCCTCGTTCGTAAGGAGGCCCTGCAGAATATCCATTACGAAAGGTTTGTCCTTGTTCAAGCGGATGCCCTGCGACTCGGCATATTTGGAAAGGATCTCGTAGAGTTTTTGGGAAGTCATGGTATGTTTAAAGCCTTTTTGAGCTTTTCTTCGTTAAAACCGACTATGATGATGTCGCCGATACAGATGGTCGGAAAGCTGCAGTCGGGATTAAGCTTCCTTACCTCGTCCATGACGCTCTCACGTTCCGCACTGGTGAGAAGGTCTACATCGATGAACTCCATGTCGATTCCCTTGTCTTTGAAGAACCGTTTGGTGCGTATGCAGTGAGAGCAGGTGCTGAGGGTGTACAGCTTAATTTTTGATTTCGATGGCCCCATCTGTGGCCTCCTCGCTTAAGAATTCCAATAATATAACATGGAGCTCGATGGTATGCAAATGAATTAGCAGATCGTGTAAAGCCAAAATAGAAATATCCTGTGAATTAGCTGATCGTTTATGGGACGTCTTGACAATGCAACTGTACGGTGCAAAAATATAATCATGAAAAAAATATTTCTTATAACAGTCGCATCGCTGATGTTTTCCTCCTGCGCGCCGGTGCTGGACCGGCAGCTCATGAATGAGGGCGTGCGAAATGTGCCATTCTCCCAGCTCCGGGAGGCTCCCGATGCGTACCGGGGCAAGATCTTCATCCTCGGCGGGCTGATCGTTGAGACCCGTTTTACAGGAAAAGGGTCCCAGATCGAGGCGTTGTCCCTGCCTGTGGATTCGTACGGATACCTCAAAGAAACCGAGCATTCCATGGGGAGGTTCCTGGCCATATATCCTAGCGAGAGGGGGTTCCTCGACCCGTTGGTATACGAGAAGGGCAGGGAGATAACCCTCGCAGGGGAGTTCCTCGAGATTAGGAAGGGCACGATAGACGAGATGGAGTATGCCTATCCTGTTTTCGAGATCAAGCAGATATACCTGTGGGAGGAGCGGGAGTATTATTATCCTGACTACCCATACTATTACCCCTATCCCTATTGGTGGTACGATCCGTGGTGGAGGTCCTATCCCAGCCCGTACGGGTCTCCTCCATCGGGATGGTAGAGTAGAGAGAGATAGTAGGGTTTCTCTTACCGTATCATCACGGTCCTTCTCCGCCAATTTTTTCCCTTTGTCGGGTAGTCACTCCTGAAGTGTGCACCAACACTGCCCTCGCGGATCAGCGCCGAGCGGGTAATGATCAGAGCGGTGACGATCATGTTCTTGAGCTCAAAGATATTTCTGTCGGGTGCGTGATTCTTCATCATCCGGTCCCATTCCCTGAGCTGCTTGAGTGCAACGGTCAGATCCTGTTTGTTCCTGACAATCCCGACCTTTTCCCACATGAGCTTTTTCAAGAAAGCGCGGATCGTACCGATAGCCTGAGGTGAACACGTTCCGGAACTGCCCGCATGTCCGTGGAGCGAAGAGGTCGGGGGCAATTTTCCTTTTCCCTGGATCGGTTTCCGCGCATATCGGGCTGCAGCAAGGCCTGCGCGCTCTCCATAGACCAGTCCCTCCAATAATGAATTGCTTGCGAGACGGTTCGCGCCGTGCACGCCGGTGCAGGCGGTTTCGCCTGCGGCAAACAGGCCGGAAAGCGTTGTGGCGCCCCAGAGGTCGGTCTTCACGCCGCCCATGATGTAGTGGGCCGCAGGCGAGACGGGGATCGGCTCTTTCGTGATGTCGATGCCGAGCTCTTGCAGGTCCTGTAGATGCGCGGAAATCGTCCGATCACGTAATCACCGTTCAGGTGCGTCATGTCCAGATATACATGGTCGGCACCGGTCGCCGTCATTTCCGCTTGGATAGCGCGCGTGACCACGTCGCGCGGGGCGAGTTCGCGCGCAGGATGATAACCGTCCATGAAGCGCAGGCCATGGATGTTTTTGAGCATGCCGCCTTCGCCACGCATGGCCTCGGAAAGCAGGAACTGCGGAGCTCCTTCGCGAAAGAGCGCAGTGGGGTGGAACTGGACGAACTCCATATCCACGAGCGCTGCGCCCGCACGGAAGGCCATGGCCATGCCGTCTCCCGTCGCGACGGTTGGGTTCGTGGTTCGCATCGTACAACTGGCCCGCACCGCCGGTGGCGAGGATCACCGCGCGCGCCGAGATGATGAGGACCTTCCGCAGCGCCTGCTGGCAGACGACGGCGCCCGTGCACTCGCCCGTCCTGGATGATAAGGTCGCGGGTGAATGCAAAGTCGATCTTGGATACTGTGCCGGCGGAGCGGACCTTGTCCGTCAGGACGCGCATGATCTCCCTGCCCGTGGAGTCGCCCTGGGCATGGAGGATCCTCCGCTTGGAGTGCGCTGCTTCCTGCGTGAAGGCGAGCTTCGTGCCCTCCTTGTCGAATTCGGCGCCCCAGAGGATGAGCTCTCGTGATCCGCGTGGGGCCTTCCTCAACGAGCGTGCCCACGGCCTTGCGCAGACAGAGCCCGTCGCCCGCCTTGATGGTGTCTTCGAAATGGATCGAGATTTCGTCCTCGTCCGACAGCGCCACGGCGACGCCGCCCTGTGCGTATTCGCTGCTGCTCTCGGACGGCGCATCCTTGGTCACGACGAGGACCTCGCCGTTCCGCGCAAGCTCGATTGCCGCGCGGAGACCGGCAACACCGCCGCCGATGATGAGGAAGTCGGTCGCTATATGTTCGGATATATAGGACATTGTCGGTATCAGATTTATTGCAGAGGGCATGGCGCATAGGGGAGAGAGCAACGAGTCACGCTCTGCGCTGAGCTCCATGCGATCTGCTCAGCTCATTGCTTTCCCGGCGTTTCAGCCGGCTGCGGGATAAAGGGGTTCTTGCCATCGATGGAGACGAGCTTGGTTTCCCGCGGGTCAAAGACAAAAGTGGACCTGCCGCTGTTCTTTTGCACGCTCCCGCCTGCGGTCTGCCACTCACTGTCCCAGTTGAATGCCGCTTTCGTCATGTCTTTGTACTCTACAGTGATGAGCATCTTTGTGTACTGGATCGTGAAGCGGACCGTTTCATATTTCACGAATATGGATTCGAGGGATTTCACGAAGGCTTGTCTGTTCTTGTAGGAGCTCGCGATCTGGGCCATGAAGGCTGAAAGATCCTTTTTTTCGTAGGTGAGGCTCATGTTTTGGAGCGTCGATATAACCTTGTTTCCTTGGATCGCGGATTGTTCAGGCGGCTTTTTTGCGCCGCACGCGGCTGCGGTAAGCAGAAGCGATGATACGAGAAGAAAAAACAAAATGCGATACATAAGGCCTCCGAAAACAAAGTCAGGAAATTTGATGCACGATGCATGATCATAGCTACAGGGATACCTGATGCCGGAAACACGACGCAAAGTTAAATCTTGAGGGATCGTGCATCATGGACCGCACATCTTGTTACAATATCTTCTTCAAAAACTGCCCGGTATAGGATTCCTTTACCTGAACCACGTCCTCAGGTGTGCCTTCGGCCACGATCTGGCCGCCCCGATCACCGCCTTCGGGACCGAGATCGATGATCCAGTCTGCGGTCTTGATCACGTCGAGGTTGTGTTCGATCACCACCACGGTGTTCCCCGTGTCCACGAGCTGGTTCAGCATGTCGAGCAGTTTCTGCGTGTCGGCGAAATGGAGGCCCGTCGTGGGCTCGTCCAGGATGTAGAGCGTCCGGCCCGTGGCGCGGCGCGAGAGTTCCTTCGAGAGCTTTACGCGCTGCGATTCACCGCCGGAGAGCGTGGTCGCGGATTGGCCCAGGGTGATGTAGCCGAGGCCTACATCCATGAGCGTCTGGAGCTTGGACCTGATCGGGGGCATGTTCTGGAAAAAGTCATAGGCCTGTTCCACGGTCATGGCGAGCACTTCGGCGATGTTCTTGCCCTTGTACCTGATGTCGAGGGTCTCGCGGTTGTAGCGGCTGCCGTGGCATACGTCGCAGGTCACGTACACGTCGGGCAGGAAGTGCATCTCGATCTTGATCAGGCCGTCACCCTCGCAGGCCTCGCACCTGCCGCCCTTGACGTTGAAGCTGTAGCGGCCGGGCTTGTACCCGCGCACGCGCGATTCCGGAAGCTGGGCGAAGAGGTCACGGACCGGGCCGAACACGCCGGTATAGGTGGCGGGGTTCGAGCGCGGTGTCCTGCCGATGGGCGACTGGTCGATGTCGATCACCTTGTCGATATGCTCCAAGCCTCTGATGTCCTTGTGCTTGCCCGCGCGTTCGGTGGAGCGGTACAGCCGCTGCGCGAGCGCGCGGTACAGGATGTCCACCACGAGCGTGCTCTTGCCGGAGCCCGAAACACCGGTTACGCAGGTGAGAACGCCGAGGGGAAATCGCACGTCGATGTTCTTCAGATTGTTCTCGGTCGCACCGATGAGGCCGATGGACTTCTCCGATGTTCTGCGCGATGCGGGAACTTTGATGAATGACTTTGCCAGAAAGGTACTGGCCGGTGAGCGATATGCTGTTCTTCTGGATCTCTTGAGGCGTGCCCTGGGCCACGACCTCGCCGCCGTGGACACCGGCGCCGGGCCCCATGTCGATCACATGGTCGGCGGAGCGGATGGTCTCTTCGTCGTGTTCCACCACGAGCACTGTGTTCCCGAGGTCGCGGAGCCGAAACAGGGTATCAAGGAGCCTCCGGTTGTCCCGCTGGTGCAGCCCGATGCTCGGTTCATCAAGGATGTAGAGAACGCCCACCAGGGACGAGCCGATCTGCGTGGCAAGCCGGATACGCTGTCCTTCACCGCCGGAGAGCGTGGCCGCGCCGCGGTCAAGAGTGAGGTAATCGAGGCCCACGTGCACCATGAATCCGAGTCTCTCGCGGATCTCCTTCAGGATCCGCTGGGCAATGGCGGTCTCTTTCTCCGTGAGCGTGAGGCCTGCAAAGAAAGACAGCGCCTGCTTGATGCTCATGCGTGTGATGTCGTGGATGTTCATGCCGGCCACCTTGATGGCAAGCGACTCCTTGCGCAGCCTGCTGCCGCCGCAGTCCGGGCAGGTCTGGTAGCTCATGTACTGTTCGAGCTCCCACTGGGTGACGAAGGAATCGGTCTCGTCGTAGCGCCGTTTCAGTATTTCGATGATGCCTTCGAAGGGTTTGCACGGTGCCGCGCCTTTGGCGGCCCGCGTGACCGTAGATTTTGATTCGCTCTCGCTGAAGCCGTGGAGCAGCATTTTCTGCTGGGCCGGCTTCAGTTCCTTGAAGGGTGTGTTCACGTCGAAGCCGCAGCACTGCGCCAGGGATTCGAGCATCTGGAAATACTGGAACGACGTGCGCTTTAGCCCAGGGCTTGATCGCACCTTCGCGGAGCGAGAGATTGGGGTTCGGCACGATGAGATCCGGGTCGAACTCGAGCAGGCCGCCGAGACCGTCGCAGGTGGGGCAGGCGCCCTGGGGGCTGTTGAAGGAGAAGGTATTGGGGCGCGATCTCGGGATAGCTGATGCCGTCGACGATGCAGGCGAGCTTCTCGCTGTAGAGCAGGTCCTTTTTCTGATCCACGAGGTTCACGAGCACGATGCCGTCGGCCTGATGGAGGGCGGTCTCGATTGACTTCCGCGAGCCTGCGCTCGACGCCGGGCTTTACCACGAGACGGTCGATCACGATCTCGATGTCGTGCTTCTTTTTCTTGTCCATCGGGACAGGTTCGGCAAGCTCCTTGATCACGCCGTCGACCCGCGCGCGCACGTAGCCCGAGGCTGCGGCGGCCATGAGCTCCTTTCTTGTATTCGCCCTTCCTGCCGCGAACGATCGGCGCGAGGATCTGGATGCGCGTGTCCTGTGGGCAGGGCCATGACCGCGTCGGTGATCTGCTGCACGGTCTGGGCCGCGATCTCCCTGCCGCACTTGTAGCAATAGGGTTTGCCGATGCGCGCGAAGAGCAGACGCAGGTAGTCGTACACCTCGGTTACGGTGCCGACGGTGGAGCGGGGGTTCTTGCTCGTGGTCTTCTGTTCGATGGCGATGGCTGGCGAAAGGCCGTCGATGGAGTCCACATCGGGCTTGTCCATCTGGCCGAGGAACTGGCGCGCGTAGGCCGAGAGGCTCTCGACGTACCGGCGCTGACCCTCGGCGTAGATGGTATCGAAGGCGAGGGATGACTTGCCCGAGCCCGACAAGGCCCGTTATCACCACGAGCTTGTCTCGCGGGATCTCGAGGTCGATGTTCTTGAGATTATGCTGGCGGCAGCCTTTTATGATGATCTTGTTCATAGGGTCCGCGATGGGTAAGAAACGTAATTTTACCACCTCAAAGGAAGGGAGTAAAGGACTTTGTACAGGGGTATACCTGCCCTATCTCGTACAAGTCCCGTCAAAATTTTGTTGCAGTGATCGATGCAAAGGCAACACAATCCCTCGGGTGAGGAATCAGTTTACCGTTAAAACATCTTTAAACTGGATTAGGGAGGGAGTGCTCGTGCACATTTCAAAGCTTGCATTTCTTCGGGCTCTTGCCGTTACTCTTTCCCTCCGTTTTATCCGATCCCGTCGGGGTACGGGGCGTCGAAATACGAGCAGAAGGTGAGCGGTGCGCCGTCATCGATTGGCATCATCACCACCTCGGAAATCAAAAAGGACGGTTATTGCACGCTGGCGGGCAAACCTGTAAAAGGAGGCTCAGGTACCTGCATCGGCTGCCAATAGACGGCCTCAAGATCGACGGCTCTTTTATCAGGTGTATGGGCAACGAGGGAGAAAACCAGGAGATCGTCAAGACCATTCTCATGCTTGCCCAGGACCTGGATATCGCCGAAGGAGAGGAAACGGTAAGCCAGCTGACGAAGATCCAGTCGCTGAACTGCGAGTTCGGCCAGGGCTATCTCCTTTCCAAACCGGTCGGCAGTGATCAGGCAAAGGCATTGATCGGAGCCAAACCGGTTCTCTAGAGACACCTGACCATGGGAGACGCCGGTCCCGCATAACATGCCCGGCCTCAGGTTTCCTGCAAGTGCCTCCTTCCCAGGGTTACAATCTCCGGTTATGGTTTCGTTGACTTCCCAGTCGCAAATTGTTATCCCTAGAATAATTATTTTGCTACCACATACTAACAAAAAGTGATATTATTTAAGCTCGTGTGCCGGTTCCTTTCAAATCCACGCGGCGCTGTTTTGAATACCATGGCAAAGATACTCGAAAAGATATTACTCCGGTCACCTGATGTTTATTATTATAAGCTATCGGCACCGCTTATATCGAAAAAGGCGCATCCAGGCCAGTTCGTGATCATCAGGCTTCACGAAAGCGGGGAGCGGATACCGCTCTCGCTTGCCGATATCAATCCCGGAGATGGCACGATCAGCCTGATCGTCATGGCAGTTGGAAAGACCACGTCTGAGATGTCACGCATGAAGGCAGGTGATGATGTACTCGATCTCTGCGGTCCGCTCGGGAACCCTACCCACATCAAAAAGGTCGGGAAGACCATTCTCGTTGGCGGGGGCTTTGGTGTCGCCCCTCTGTACCCCATTGCGCGTGCATTGAAAGCCGCGGGCAACGAGGTTGTGTGCATCATGGGGGCGCGCTCCAAGGACCTGTTGATCTATGAACAGGAAATGGAACAAGTGAACGACCGGGTGATTGTGACGACGGACGACGGCAGCAAAGGAATAAAAGGCATTGTGACCCAGGCCCTGCAGAAAGAGTTGGAGAAGAAGGACGCTGCGCTGGTCATTGCGATCGGGCCGGCGATCATGATGAAGGCCGTATCAGAGACGACCAGGCCCCTTGGTATTAAGACACTCGTAAGCTTGAACCCTATCATGGTTGACGGCACGGGAATGTGCGGAGGCTGCCGAGTGACGGTTGGTGGAGAGACCCTGTTTGCCTGTACCGATGGTCCCGAGTTCGATGGCCATCTCGTGGACTGGGACATCCTCATGAACCGCCAGAAAAAGTACGCTCCCGAGCAAAAAGAATCGTTCGAATCGTGGCTCCAACGGCATGAGGGGGCGCTCTGCGAGTAAACTCTGATAGTGACAAAGGTCCCTGACGATTATGACTGATGTTTATCCCGCCATCTCCAGGGGGGGATATACGCCGTCGACAGGAGTCAGCGGCTTTCTCTAAAAGAGTGAACGGATACTTATCGCATATGGAAGCAGAAACGAAAAAAGCAAAAAGGATCTTGCCGAAAAAAACACCTATTCCTGAACAGGATCCTCGTGCCAGGCGGTCTAATTTTGACGAGGTCGCATTGGGCTATACACCTGAGCTGGCAATGCAGGAGGCAGGGCGGTGTCTTCAGTGCAGGGAGCCGAAGTGTGTCACGGGCTGCCCGGTGAATGTCCCGATTCCCCGGTTCATCAAGGCGATCCGTGAAGGCGATTTCACGAGGGCCATTGACATCATCAAAGAAGTCAACCTTTTGCCCGCGGTCTGCGGCAGGGTCTGCCCGCAGGAGAGCCAGTGTGAAAAGCTCTGCACCCTGTCCAAAAAATTCGAGCCTGTGGGCATCGGCCGCCTCGAACGGTTTGCGGCCGACCGGGAGATGATGGACGGGCGCGCGAAGGTGCCGGTCCTTGAGCCGCAGGTCGGTAAACGGGTTGCTATAATCGGGAGCGGCCCCTCGGGTCTGACCTGTGCTTATGACTTGGCACGGCGCGGGCATGCGGTGACGATTTTCGAGGCCCTTCACGAGCCGGGCGGGGTCCTTGTCTACGGCATTCCGGAATTTCGGCTCCCTAAGAAGATCGTGGCCCGTGAGATCGAAATCCTGAAACGCATGGGTGTGGAGATCAGGACCAATGCCGTCATAGGCAAGCTCATCAGCATCGATGAGATCATCGATGAGTTCGACGCCTGCTATATCGGGACGGGGGCAGGCCTGCCACGGTTCATGGGGATCGAAGGCGAGAACCTGAACGGTGTCTATTCATCGAACGAGTTTCTTACCCGTATTAATCTCATGCGGGCCTACCGTTTTCCTGAATACGATACTCCCGTCAAGCGGGGAGACCGCGTGGCGGTGGTGGGCGGTGGCAACGTTGCCATGGACGCCGCCCGGACGGCCCTTCGGCTGGGTGCGACCGAGGTGATCATGATTTACCGCCGCTCACTCGCGGAACTTCCGGCCCGAAAGGAAGAGGTGCACCACGCCCAGGAAGAGGGTATCCGCTTCGAGCTCTGCACCAATCCTGTTCGGATAATCGGAGAGCATGGCACAGTCACGGCCATCGAGTGCGTGCGGATGGACCTGTGTGAGCTTGACGAGTCAGGCAGGAGGTCACCGAAACCGGTGGCAGATTCGGAATTCCATATCCCTGTCGACATCGTCATCATGGCGGTAGGAACCGGCGCCCATCCTCTGATTCCCCAGAGCACGAAGAACCTGACCGTCAATAAAAGGAAATACATTATCGCCGACGAAGAAACCGGCCGTACAAGCAGGGATGGCGTATATGCTGGCGGCGACATCGTAACCGGCTCGGCTACGGTCATTTCGGCCATGGGCGCAGGCAGGAAGGCAGCTCGGGCGATGCATAAGTATCTGATGCAGAAAGAGCCCAAGCCTTAGCGTCCCTGCTCTTCTATTTCCCCGAACCATACTACCATAAATGCTTCTGACAGCCTGTTTTTCTGCGTGATTTTTCTATAATCAAAAACTTTGCGGCCATTTATATTATTTATAGGCAAAAATCTTGACAATGGTTTTGGGTTGTGTTAATTTTTTTAAACTTTCATGCACCAAACAGATGTTTCTCTTTAACCGCAAAAGAGGCGATTCACCATGATAGATATTAACATCTCACTCTTTATCCAGCTCGTCAATTTCATCGTATTGCTTATTGCGCTCAATTTCATTCTCTTCAAGCCCATCCGGCAGATCATGCAGGAGCGCGAGCAGGGCATCAGCTCTGCGCTTGAAGATGCCAAGAGCCGCGCAGGACCGCATGCAGAGCATTCTTGAACACTACAATGCCTCGCTCGCCGAATCCAAGCAGAAGGCCACCGCCACCTATAATACGATCTACCAGCAGGGCCTTGATGCCCAGCGCGATATGATCTCTGCGGAGCGCGCAAAGGCCGGCGAGATGCTGGACAAGGCGCGGGCCGAGATCGCGGCGGCGTCCAACACGGCCCGCGACCGACCTTCGGAAAGAAGCAGAGCGGCTGTCGCAGGATATTACCTCCAAACTGCTCGGAAGGGCGGTGTAGAACGGTGAGGAGCTTGAGTTCGAGTAGAAAAAGAAATCATGAAAAGCTTGAAGAATATCTATAGCGTCTTCATGCCGGTGCTGTTTGTCAGCGCCGTTGCCATTCGCCGCGGAAGAAGGTCATGCCGGCGAAGAGATGACCTTCATGGGAGACTGGCTGCCGAGGCTGGTCAATTTTGCCATCATCGCTGCGGTCGTCATCTATTTCGGGAGAAAGCCGATCCGTGATTTCTTCAAGAACCGTTCCGCCGAGATCGCGAAGGCCATACAGGAGTCGAAAGAGGCCCGGGAGCGCGCCGTCGCGGCCCTTGCAGAAATGGAGCGGAAGATCAAGGATCTCGAAGCTGAAACAGGCAGGATGATCGCCGATGCCCAGGCCCGCGGCGAGAAGGACAGGCAGGCGCTCATCGAGGAAGGCAAGAAGGTCGTGGCGGATGTTCAGACCCAGGTCAAGCAGGGCATCGATATCGAGGTCCAGAAGGCCAAGGCCGCGCTGGCGATTGAGGCGTCGCTCCTTTCCCTCGATCTTGCGGAAGGCAGGATCAAGGAGAAGATCAGCAGCCAGGACCATGAGCGCATTGTGAAGGAATATATCGCCAAAGTGGGAGGCAAGGGTTGATCAGGATCATCGCAAAGAGATATGCCAAGGCCCTCGTGCGAGCTTGCGCGAGGAGAAGAAGACCGTTGACAAGACCAAGGCCGACCTTGCCGCATTTGTCGAGCGCCGTGGATGCGCTGCCGGCCATGCAGAAGCTCTTTGCAAGCCCCGTCTTTACCCCGGAGAACAAGAAGGCGGTCATCAAGGAGCTTGCCGGCAAACTGAGCATGCAGCCGACCACGCAGCGGTTCGTGGAGCATCTGGCGGAAACGGGCAGGATCAGGTATGTCAAGGACGTGAATGAGGCGTTCCAGGAAATTCTCGCGGAGCGTCAGAACCGCGCCAGCTGTGCGGTTGACCACAGCCGCTGCAATCAACGACGGCGACCTGGCGGATATCAAGAAGAAGCTTGAGGCGCTGACCGGCAAGCAGGTGGACATCGACTCGCAGGTCGATGCCACCCTGATCGGCGGGGCAAAGGCGCAGATCGGGAGCACGATTTACGACGGGACCATCAAGAACCAGCTTAACAAGATGCGCAATCAATTGATGAGCTAAAAACAGAGTCAGAATCAGGAGCTGTAGGGAAGCGTTCCCTGACTCTGAACTCTGTCATCGAGGTGCAAGCAATGCAGATCAAGGCACAGGAAATCAGCGAGATCATAAAAAAGAAGATATCCGATTTCGAGAAGACCGTTGAGGTCGCCGAAGTCGGCACCGTGATCACCGTCGGTGACGGTATCGCCAAGGTCTTCGGACTTGACAACGTCATGTCCGGTGAACTTCTGGAGTTCCCCGGCGGCGTCATGGGCATGGCGCTCAACCTCGAAGAGGAGAACGTGGGCGCGTGCTCATGGGAGACGACTCCAAGATCCGCGAAGGCGACATCGTCAAGCGGACCAAGAGGATCGCCGAGGTCCCCGTGGGTGACGCCATCGTGGGCCGCGTGGTGGACGGCATCGGCCAGCCCATCGACGGCAAGGGCCCCATCGCCTCGAAGGAGTTCCGCCATATCGAAGTGATCGCGCCGGGCATCGTGAAGCGCCAGTCGGTGCGCGAGTCGCTCCAGACCGGCATCAAGGCCATTGACGCCATGATCCCCATCGGCCGCGGCCAGCGCGAGCTCATCATCGGCGACCGCCAGACCGGCAAGACCGCCGTTGCCATCGACACCATCATCAACCAGAAGGGCCAGAACGTCATCTGCATCTACGTGGCCATCGGTCAGAAGCGCTCCACGGTGGCGCAGGTGGTCAAGACCCTCACGGAACACGGCGCCATGGACTACACCATCATCGTGTCGGCCACGGCATCCGACCCGGCGCCGCTCCAGTTCATCGCCCCCTACACCGGGTGCACCATCGGCGAGTATTTCCGCGACAACGGCGGCCACGCCCTGATCGTCTATGATGATCTGTCGAAGCAGGCCACGGCCTACCGCCAGCTCTCGCTGCTCCTCCGCAGGCCCCCGGGCCGCGAGGCGTATCCCGGCGACGTGTTCTATCTCCACTCCCGTCTTCTGGAGCGCGCGGCGAAGCTGTCGGACAAGATGGGCGGCGGATCGCTCACGGCGCTCCCGATCATCGAGACCCAGGCCGGCGACGTGTCCGCCTACATCCCGACGAACGTGATCTCCATCACCGACGGACAGATGTTCCTCGAGTCCGACCTGTTCTACTCCGGCGTGCGGCCGGCCATCAACGTGGGCATTTCCGTGTCGCGCGTGGGCGGCAGCGCCCAGATCAAGGCCATGAAGCAGGTGGCCGGCACGCTCCGTCTCGACCTGGCACAGTACCGCGAACTCGCGGCCTTCGCCCAGTTCGGCAGCGACCTCGACAAGGCCACGCTGGCCCAGTTGAACCGCGGTCAGCGCATGGTCGAACTTCTGAAGCAGGACCAGTACTCGCCGCTCCCGGTTGAACAGCAGATCCTCGTGATCTTTGCGGGAACCAACGGGTATCGTGGACGAAGTGCCGGTGAACGCGGTGAGGAAGTTCGAGCCGGAACTCCTGCGGTTCGCGACGAGCAAGCACCAGGCGCTGCTCGACGACATCAAGAGCAAGAAGCAGATCGACGACGACCTCAAGGCGCGCATCAAGAGCGCCATCGAGGAGTTCAAGAAGATCGTTTACTGCGTAAACCATGTAATTCAGATTTGCAGATTTCAAGATTCAAAATGATTCAGCTTGAACTTGCAAACATCGAAACTCGAAACTTAGGAAGTACTCATGCCCAGCTTAAGAGACATTAAAAGAAAAATCACGAGCGTCAAGAAGACCCAGCAGATCACCAAGGCCATGAAGATGGTGGCGGCTGCGAAGCTCCGCCGCGCCCAGGACCGCGTGATCGCTGCGCGGCCGTACTCGCGCAAGATGCTCGCTGTGATCGCGAACCTCGCAGGCCGTGTGGAGCGGGCGCAGCATCCGCTCCTGGCCAAGCGCGAGCCCAAGCAGGTGAAGCTTCTCGTGCTCACCTCGGACCGCGGGCTCTGCGGCGCTTACAACACCAATATCCTGCGCAAAGCCGTCGAGGCGGTCAAGCAGTTCAAGGCCGAGGGCAAGGAAGTGAAGGTGAATGTCGTCGGCCGAAAAGGACGCGACTTCTTCCGCAAACGTGCCGGCCTATACGCTGGGCAAGGTGTGGTCGGAACTCGGCATGATCGACTTATGAAAAGGCTGCCGATGTCGGCAAGAATATTGTTGAACGTTTTACGGCGGGCGAGACCGATGAGGTCTATCTTCTCTATAACGAGTTCAAGAGCGTCATGCAGCAGAAGGTCACGCTTGAGAAGCTCCTGCCCGTGGAACCGCCGACCGAGGCAGACCCGTTCATGGCCGCTGTTGATTATCTCTACGAGCCGTCAGCAGAGGCGATCCTGGGCTCCATCCTGCCGAAGCACATTGAGGTGCAGGTATACCGCTCGATGCTGGAAAGCCAGGCGAGCGAGATGGGATCGCGTATGACCGCCATGGATTCGGCCACACGGAATGCCAAGGACATGATCGAAAGGCTTACGCTGAAGTTCAACAAGCAGCGCCAGGCCGCGATCACCAAGGAAATCTCCGAGATCGTGGGCGGTGCGGAAGCGCTGAAATAATTATTAGAACGTGCAAATTGGAAATTTGATATTTTAATTTATCGGGATGTTTTCTTCATTTCCAATTTTCAATCTTATATTTTCAACTCAATATTCGAAGAATACTGCAACAGGGGGTTATCAATGAGCACAGGGAAAATAGTACAGGTGATGGGCGCGGTGGTGGACTGCGAGTTCCCCGTCGGAAGCCTTCCCCATCTGATGAACGCGCTCAGGATCGATCAGGCCGGAGGACAAGAACCTCGGCACGCCCGAGACCCATCTGACGCTTGAGGTCGCGCTGCACCTCGGCGAGAACCGGGTGCGTACGGTGGCCATGTCGTCCACCGACGGCCTCATGCGCGGCATGAAGGTCAACGACACCGGCAAGCCTATTTCCATGCCCGTGGGCAAGGAAGTGCTCGGCCGCATCATGAACGTGATCGGAGAGCCTGTGGACGAAATGGGACCGATCACAGACCAAGGACACGCTGCCCATCCACCGGTCCGCTCCGATGCTCGAAGAACTCGACCCCACGAAGCAGCTCTTCGAAACGGGCATCAAGGTCATTGACCTTCTCGCGCCGTACACCAAGGGCGGCAAGACGGGCCTGTTCGGCGGCGCGGGCGTGGGCAAGACCGTGCTCATCATGGAGCTGATCAACAACGTGGCAAAGCAGCACGGCGGCTACTCCGTGTTCGCCGGCGTGGGCGAGCGTACCCGTGAAGGAAACGACCTCTGGGCCGAGATGAAGGAGTCGGGCGTTATCAACAAGACGGCCCTGGTCTACGGCCAGATGAACGAGCCGCCGGGAGCGAGGCTCCGCGTCGGCCTCTCGGCCCTGACCGTGGCCGAGTATTTCCGCGATACCATGGGCCAGGACGTGCTCCTGTTCGTTGACAACATCTTCCGGTTCACCCAGGCAGGTTCCGAAGTGTCGGCGCTCCTCGGCCGTATGCCGTCGGCCGTGGGTTACCAGCCGACCCTCGGTACGGAAATGGGCGCACTCCAGGAGCGCATCACCTCCACGAAGAAGGGCTCCATCACCTCGGTGCAGGCCATCTACGTGCCTGCCGACGACCTGACCGACCCGGCGCCGGCAACGGCGTTCGCGCACCTCGATGCCACCACGGTGCTTTCGCGCCAGATCGCGGAGCTCGGCATCTACCCGGCCGTGGACCCGCTCGATTCTACGTCCCGTATCATGGATCCCCACGTGGTCGGAGAAGAGCATTACGCTGTTGCGCAAAGGGTGCAGCTCGTGCTTCAGCGGTATAAGGAACTCCAGGACATCATCGCGATCCTCGGTATGGACGAACTCTCCGACGAAGACAAGCTTTCCGTGTCCCGGGCCCGGAAGATCCAGCGCTTCCTGTCGCAGCCCTTCCAGGTGGCCGAAGCCTTTACCGGCACACCGGGCAAATACGTGCCGCTCAAGGAGACCATCAAGGGATTCAAGGAAGTCGTTGACGGCAAGATGGATGATATTCCCGAGCAGGCGTTCTACATGGTCGGCCCCATCGAGGAAGTGTTCGAGAAGGCGGAGAAGCTCGGTTACAAGCGGTAAGCGTTCAGTATGACGATGGGAGAACAGGACGAATTCATCAAGCCCATCACAAATTGAGTGGCGAGGATTGGAAAAAGAAAATGGTTGCTGAAAAAGGAAAAATGCTCCTCGAGATCGTTGCGCCGAGCCGCCAGGTGGTCCGCTCGGAGCGCGTGGATGAAGTGATCGCTCCCGGCAGTGAAGGCGAGTTCGGCGTGCTGCCCGGGCCATACGCCCTTCCTGACCACGCTCAAGGTGGGCATGCTCTCGTACCGCGAGGGTACGGAGTGGCATCACCTTGCCGTTGACTGGGGCTATGCCGAGGTGGGACCGGACCGGGTCGTCATTCTGGCGGAAGGTGCGGACCGCGCATCCGATATCGACCTGGCCGAAGCGCGGATCGCTAAGGAGCGCGCAGAGAAGAGTCGCTGAGCGAGAAGCTTGAACAGAAGGATTATGAGAAGGCCCGCGTCGATCTCCTCCGGGCCATGATCAGGATACAGGTGGCGGAGAAGCACGGACAGAAGTAACGTATCATGAAGCAGCGCTGAATATCAGATAGGCAGTCCCGCAGGGGCCTGCCTTTTTGTTTTTCATCATGCGCGGAAAGCCGGGTCAGCCTCTCCCGCGACCGATGATAGCTTCCGGCATAAGAAAATCTCTTGACAGGGAGCGGTTCTTAAATTATATTGATTCTAAATTAGAAGGCTATGAAGCAATCGCTGAAAAAGGGATTCGGTAAAGGGTTCAAGCGGACCCCGCAGACGGCTCGCCATCCTCGACTATCTCGAGGGAAACACGTCCCATCCCTCTGCGGAGGATATGTATCGGGCCGTGATCGAAAGAAGTATCTTTCCCTGTCGTTTGCGACTGTCTACAATACGCTGAATACCCTTGCGCAGTCAGGGGCGGTGCGGGAACTGACCATAGATCCCGAACGAAAGCGATACGATCCGAATACCGAGCCGCATCACCATCTGATCTGTGTCCACCTGCAAAAAAGTCATCGATATCTCTGAGGATATTTCTGTAGGCATACCTGAACGTATTGAGAAGGAATTCTCCATTTCAGGCAACCACGTGGAATTTTACGGACACTGTTCCGCTTGCAAGAAGAAGAGCAACTCTGTATGATTTCGTGTAACGGACGGCAATGCTGTCACAATAAGAATATTAACGGAGGCTACGATGGGTGCAGTACAGATTAAGCCGGGTATTTACTGGGTTGGAGCGATTGACTGGGCTGTCCGCGATTTCCACGGCTACATCACGCCGAACGGCACATCCTACAACAACTACCTCATTCTCGACGAGCAGGTGACGCTCATTGATACGGTGAAGCACGACTTCTGCGAATATACGATCGACAATATCAGGGGCCTTGTGGATCCTGCGAAGATCGAGAACGTTGTGATCAACCACATCGAGAATGACCATATGTCAAGCATCGACCGGATCATGGAGCTTGCCCCGAAGGCCACTGATCTACATCACCGCTCGAGGGAAGAAAGGTCTCGACCGCTTCTTCGATACGTCCCGATGGAACTTCAAGATCGTTAAAACCGGGGATACACTCAGCACGGGCACGAAGACGATCACCTTCCTCGAAACGCCGATGCTCCATTGGCCTGACTCCATGATGAGCTATGTGAAGGAAGACAAACTGCTTATCAGCCAGGACGCCTTCGGCCAGCATCTTGCTTCGTCTGCCCGGTTCGACGACGAATATTGCGACCAGTATTCGGTGACCGGCTCTCGAGCATGCGGTGCGTGACTACTATGCGAATATCCTGATGCCCTTCGGCGCCCTCGTCAAGACCAAGATCGCCGAGATCCAGAAGCTCGGCCTCGAGATCGATATGATCGCGCCGGACCACGGCATCATCTGGAGAAAGGACCCGGCCAAGATCCTCCAGATGTACCTCGACATGGCGAACGACAAGGCAGACCTCCGAGTCGTGATCGTCTATGACACCATGTGGCACAGCACCGAACACATGACGATCCCCCTCATGGAAGGGATCAAGGCCGCGGGTGTCGACGTGGAAGTGATCAAGCTCCGGTGCTACCCCCATGAGCAGTGGCGATCAAGAGGATCTGGGAGTCGCGGGCCATGCTTATCGGCACGCCGACGCTCAATAACATCATGTTCCCGAGCGTTGCCGAGTTCCTGACGCACCTCCGGGGACTCCGCCCCAAGAACCGGCTCGTCGGCGCGTTCGGAAGCTTTGGCTGGGGCGGTGGCGCGGTGAAGGAGGCCTATGCCGAGTTCAAAAGGATGGGGCTTGAAGTGGTGGAGCCTGGCATTGAGGTCCTCTATCGGCCGAGCCTCGACGATGATGAAAAATGCTTTGCGTTCGGCAAGCAGTTCGCTGAAAAGACGATTGAGTACCACAAAAAGTTTAACGGCGAGCAACCAGGGAAGTGTGCGTCGTAGTTGAACTCGGGATCAACAGAATCGCTCGAACGCCTGTGATTATTACTTCGTAACGGCATCTGATATTCGATATTAAGCATGCCGAAAACTGGGTGCCGTGATTTTGCAACAATTTAATTTCTGAGGAGGCGATGATGTGGAGATGCACCATCTGCGGGTATATTTACGATGATGCGAAAGAGGGGACGAAGTTCGAAGACCTTCCCGACGACTGGTCGTGCCCGGTATGCAATGCTCCGAAGGACGCATTTGTACGGATGTAAATCATGGAAGCAGAAGAAGCGAACAGGGCAGCACGGGGTTCCCGGCTGCCTTTTTCGTTTGACAGCACCCCCTTCCCATTCTATAATTTCACCACGCAGTTCATTCCCTCAATTCGATCATGACTCAGAGGTATCCATGACAGTCAAGAAGGCAAGGAGTGTGAAGCACTGGCCTGAGGGAGAGCGGCCGCGTGAGCGTCTTACCGCTCACGGCCTCGCTACGCTCGCCAAAGTACAGCTCTTTGCCATCATCATTAAAAACGACAGAGCTGGACGAACCGCCCTGGACTTTGCCATGGCTCTTCTCGTGAAGTTCAATGATTTTGCAGGCATTGAACAGGCGGGGATCAAAGATATCTGCGAGGCGCCGGGTATATCGCCGGCCAAGGCTGCGGAGATCAAGGCAGCAATCGAGCCGGGACGATGGTTCCAGAAGTCGGGTCCCTCCATTGCCTCCCCCGAACCTCTCTGCTCAAGCGAAACCATGGTGCGGTATTACCAGTCCACGCTGGAGGACAGCAAGGAAGAGTCTTTTCACTGCGTCCTGCTAGACCATATCATCACCGGAGCCGGATACCATTTCAGCTTCCGGGACAACGGGATGATCGGCCGCATACCCTGAGCCATGGACCGAGAGCCCGTAACAGCTGTTCCCGGACTCATCGATGTCCACGTGCACATAAGAAGCCTCGACGGGCTTGCGACTCTCGCCGCGGCAGGCATCGTCGCAGCCCGCGATGCCGGTCTCCGCGAGAACGCCGCGTCCGGACGCGAAAGCCGGAGATTCCCGCAAACGCAACCAACCGTTGTGAGTGCCCTCTGGGCGCTCTACAAAAAAAGCGGGTATGGTGCCCGCTTCGGCGTGGCCGTCGAGACACGAGAAGAAATCAAAACTGAGATACTCAATCTCAAGAATGCTGGAGCTGATATAATAAAAATCATGGCCTCCGGCATCGTGAGCCTGAATGAGCCGGGTATCGTGACTGCCGGTGGCTTTACGATCCAGGAGATTCGGTTTATTGTCGATGAAGCACGCAGACAAGGCCTGAACGTAATGGCCCACGCAAACGGCGAGGAGGCAATTGTCTCCAGCGCCATGGCCGGGGTCCGTTCCATCGAACATGGTTTTTTCATGACGGAGCGGGCTCTTGATGCTCTGGCACAGAAGGAGGTTTTCTGGACTCCTACGGTTGGTGCGCTCGTCCGGGCGGCGGGGTCCGGACCCGGAAGAGCGATAAACCCTTCCCGGGACTTCATCAACGGCCTGATCCGATCGCATCTCGCAATGATAGGGAGGGCTGCTGCGGTCGGTGTTCCGCTTGCGGTGGGAACGGATTGTGTGCTGCCCGCGTCGGATTACGCGCGCGTCTATGGCGAGGAGCTGGGATATTTTGAGCAAGCCGGTATTGAACATGCCGGGGTGATTGCCATGGCAACCTCGGGCGGAGCGAGGCTGCTGGGATTAAAATAATTTACTACGAAGATCGCAATGTATGCAGAGGAAATGAATTGATCGCATTTTACTGAGTGGAGGATTTTCATGCGAATCGGTATCCTGTCGGGCGGAGGTGATGCGCCGGGACTGAACGCGGTGATACGGGCCGTGGTCAAGACCGCGGTGATCAAGTATGGCTGGGAGGTGATGGGCATCTTTGACGGTTTCGAAGGCCTGCTCCTGCCCACGAGGACACGCCCGCTCAACTCCTGGAACACGAGAGGGATCCTGTACCAGGGCGGCACTATCTTGGGGACCACGAACCGCGGAAACCCCTTTGCACACAAGACCGAGATCGATGGCAGAGAGATCGTGAGTGACGTCTCGTCGAGCGTTGTGGAAAATATCAAGGACCACGGCCTTGACTCACTCATTGTGATCGGCGGTGATGGCTCCCTCAAGATCGGGCACGGGTTGCAAAAGATCGGGGTGCCGGTGATCGGTGTGCCCAAGACCATCGATAACGATCTTATGGCCACCTACGTGACCTTCGGATTCCAGACCGCTGTTGACACGGCAACGGACGCGCTGGACAAGCTCCATACCACGGCGGAGAGCCACCAGCGGGTGATCGTGCTCGAGGTGATGGGACGGTATGCAGGCTGGATCGCGCTGCAGGCGGGGATCTCGGGTGGCGCTGACGTCATCCTGATTCCCGAGATACCCTTCACCATAGACAGGGTGAGCGAAAAACTGCTCGCGAGAAAAAAGGCGGGGAGCAAGTCGAGCATCGTGATCGTGGCCGAGGGCGCCAAACCCGTCGGCGGTGAGATGTCGGTGCGCGAAAAGACAGCCGACGGGTATGCGCTCCGGCTCGGCGGCATGGGGGAGATCGTTGGCAAGGAGATCGAAATGCGGACGGGGTTCGACGTGCGCGTAACGGTGCTCGGGCACCTCCAGCGCGGTGGCAGCCCCTGTCCCTTTGACCGCCTGCTCGCGACGAGATACGGGGTGGCGGCGGTGGAGCTCATCGCGCAGAAGAAGTTCGGCGAGATGGTGTCGTTCCAGCCGCCTGACATAAAATCAGTACCGCTCGGCGAGGCGATTGCGAACCTCAGGCTTGTTGATCCCGAAGGAGAGCTCGTCAGGATGGCCGAGGGCATGGGAATGAGCTTCGGCAGATGAGCCTCTTTTTTCTAACCATCTTTATAGTCTACGGCGGGATGCATGCCTACGCATTTTTCCGCGCACGGAACGCTATCGCGTTCGGAGCGGGAACGGGCGCCGCACTTGCCGTGTTCATGGTCATCATGACGCTCGCGCCCTTTTTTATCCGGTTGCTCGAGCGTCATGACTACGAGCTTTCAGCCCGGGCACTTTCCTATATAGCCTATCTCTGGATGGCGGCGCTGTTCCTGTTCTTCTGCAGTTCGATCGTCCTTGACCTCGTTAGCCTCGTGGTTCGTATCGCAGGCTGGGTGACGCACGCTCAGCTTGCCTGGCTTCTGATTCCCGCAAAGACAGTTTTCCTTATAAGTACATGCCTTTCCCTGATCATTTGCGTATACGGTTATTTTGAGGCGCTGAATATCCGCACCGAGCGGCTCAGAATCGAAACAACGAAGCTTCCCGCGGGCACGGACCGGCTCACGATCGTTCAGATATCGGATGTGCATCTCGGTCTGATCGTACGGTGCGACCGGCTTGTGGGAATTCTCGATGTAGTAAAGGCGGCAAAACCGGACATCTTCATCTCCACCGGCGACCTGGTGGATGCCCAGATCAATCAGCTTTCAGGCCTCCGGGAGCTGTTACAGGAGATAAAGCCGCGGTATGGTAAATTTGCCATCACCGGAAATCACGAATACTACGCTGGGCTCGAGCAGGCCATTGCGTTTACGAAGGAGGCAGGATTCACGCTCCTCCGCGGCGAAGTCGTCAATACCGGCGTGATCAACATCGCGGGAGTGGACGATCCTACGGGTGAGCAGATGCACATTGATAAACCCGAGCTGGAGACAGCGCTTCTGTCAGGCTTGCCGAAAAATCAATTCACGCTCCTGCTGAAACACCGGCCCGTTGTAAACCCGAATGGACCTAAACTGTTCGACCTCCAGCTTTCCGGCCATACGCACAAGGGACAGATATTCCCCTTTACCTATATCAGCGCAATTGCGTACCCTTTGAACACTGGTAGGTTCGATCTTTCGAACGGGGCAATTCTTCATGTGAGTCGCGGCTCCGGCACGTGGGGGCCACCAATCAGGTTCCTATCTCCGCCGGAGGTCACGGTAATCGAGCTGGTGCGGAAGGCACCGTGATGCATGACTGCCATTGAATGAATATGAAGGATTGCAATACCATATGACGGATAAACCTATCATCCTGTTCGGCGGGAAGGGCGGTGTGGGAAAAACGACGTGTTCCGCTGCCATGGCGACCTGGTTCGCTTCTCGTGGGCAGAAATCGCTCATTGTTACGTCTGACATGACGCCTTCGCTGTCCGATATATTTGAAGAACCAATTGGAGATTGTGTCAGAAACATTGATAATAATCTCTTCGCTATCGAGATCAGCCAGGAGGCGATTGTTGAGCGGTGGAAAAAGAGGTTCAGCCATGATTTCTATGATATCCTTTCCCAGTTGATTGATATGAAAGCACTCGATGCTGAATCGCAACACCAGCTGATTGACTACATCGGTACAGCGCCGTCGCTGCGCGAAGAAACCATGCTTGATCTCATTGTCGATATGGTCGACACGGGAAAATACGACCGGGTGGTCTGGGACACCGCCCCCGCAGGGGAAACCTTGAATCTTCTGAACATGCCGCGGTTCATCAAAAAGCACTTGAAGGCCGGGGCCCGGGTCTTCGAGGGACTAGATAAAATCGGGAAACACATAATCGGCAAGCGGTCCATTTCGGAGACCATGGATGAATGGGTACTACTATCCGAACGGATATCGCGATTCATCCATGATAAGGCAACCTTCATCATCGTTGCCAATCCCGAGGCTCTCGTCGTCAATCATGTCAGAAGAATTATCAGAACCCTTACGGATTACCAGGTCGACATCTACGGCATGGTCATAAACAGGGTCATTGAACATGCAGACCCTGCCTCCATCGGAACCATCCAGGAGCTCCAGGGGAAATATTCTGCCGAACTCAAGACGATGGCTGGAAGCCTGCCTGTCGCATTCCTGCCGCTCTCCCTTTGGGAGATCAAGGGGAAAAAGGCCTTGAAGGAGGCGGGTGCGGTTCTGGCGGGACAATTACGGTTTTCCTGACGGCTGTGGTCAGCCTAACGGAGCAAACGGGTCCTATCTATTCATGCCGGACCAGGCCTTGTTCATAATAATGGTGTCCAGAGATTTAAATAAGCGGATCCGATTGCTGGTCCGAGTCCGAACATGCAGAAGAGATATGATTAACATCATACCGACCTGGTCACCGTAGTGTATAATATGCGCATGCACCCTGAGAGGAAATACATCAGAACCCTGAGATATGTGGTACAGTTCGCGTTCCTCCTGCTTGTCCTGTTCATCGGATACCGATTTTATCAGTTCGTCCAGCACTTTGAGACGCCAGGCCATCCGTTCGTTCAGCGACCGCCGTCCGTGGACGCCTTTCTCCCCATCGGCGGGCTCATGGCCTTCAAGTATTTTCTCTTCACCGGCATCGTCGAGCCGGTGCACCCGTCGGGTTTTATTATGTTCGTCGCCATCCTCGGCGTTTCCCTGGTGATGAAGAAGGGATTCTGCGGCTGGATCTGCCCCGTCGGAACGCTCTCTCAGTACATCTGGATGGCCGGGGAAAGGATCCTGGGTAAAAACTTCCAGATCGGGAAAACCACCGACATCATCCTGCGGTCGCTGAAGTATATTCTCCTGTCCCTCTTCATCCTCCTGATCGGCGTTGCCATGGCGACGAACATGATGCTCCTCTTCTTCATTACCGATTACTACAAGATCGTGGACGTACGCATGATGAAGTTCTTCACCGATATGTCCACACTCACGTTGTGGGTCCTCGTCGCACTCGTGGTGCTGTCCCTGCTCTATAAGAACTTCTGGTGCCGGTACCTCTGCCCTTACGGTGCGCTCCTTGGTCTCTTGAGCCGGTTTAGCCCGTTCAAGATACGGAGGAACGAAGAAAAATGCATCCACTGCCATGCATGCACCAGCCACTGCCCTACGCTTATCGACGTCGAGAAGAATGATGTAATAAAATCGGAGGAGTGCTTCGGCTGCATGACCTGCGTCAGTCAGTGTCCTTCAGAAGGGGCTTTGGACCTCTCCGTGCGATTGGGCAAGAAGGTTCGTATCATAAGTCCCTCCCTCTACCCCGTGATTCTGATTGTCCTCTTCTACCTGGTGATCGGAATCGGCATGGCCTCCGGCAAATGGCATTCACAGATACCCTATGAAGAGTACCAGCGGCTCATTCCGGAACTTCAAAAAGACTCCACAGGGCACTAATTAAAAAAAAACGGCGGGGCATGAAGCCCCGCCGACAACAGGTTAAAGGTCTTTCATCTCCCCTCGCATCCTCCGGGGAGGTTGCTATGCGAGGTCTGCCGGAGAGAAGATTATTTCGTCCCGGAACGATTTTATCAGATACACGGCCTTCATGATCTCCGGGTCCTTTACGTTCACCATCGCAGCATGCAGGCCGGCCCCTGCAAGGTAGCAGAGGTAGGCCGAAGCAACGGTGGGCTTCAGGTTCTTTGGGAGCCCCGTCGTCACGTTCGAAATCCAGACTGCCGTGTTGATTGGAGGGTCGACCAGTTCGTTCAGCACCACGATACACTCGTGCGCGTTGAGCAGATGCTCCTGCCCCATGCCTTTGCTGATGTGCACCACCGACGGATCGGCGAAAAGCCGCTCGTTCGGAATGTCGGCTGCATTTGCCTTCTCGATCAGGTCCTCGATGATCATGAGCTTTGCTTCGAGCGTTGTGGGCACGGTGCCCTTGAGCGCCCGGATGATGAGGTTCGATTTTGTTTCCCTGACGAGGGTGAAGAACTCTTCTGGGTTCTTCTCGTCCGCGGAAAGGTAATTGATGATCGGAGGCTCATTGCAGAGCGGAACGGCTTTCCTGAGTGCCTTCACGTTCCTCGAGTCAAGGCACAGGGGCAGGTCGGTGGCCTGCTGGACAGCTTCGGTTGCCATGGGCAGGGCGTCCTCATCACCGATGCCGTCGAGCGAGACCTGGACGTTGATCAGCTCAGCGCCCTTGGCAGCAAGCTCTTTGGCCATGGCCCCGATCTCCTTCTTGTCCTTCTTCTTAACCGCATCCATGTAAGCCTTGTTCCTGATGCTCAGATTATCCGCCATTACGAGCATACGACCCTCCTTAGAACGAAATTAAATGACGTTTAAAATTATCTCTTTTGCAATTATAACATAAATTTGAAATAGCAAGATAGAAGAACCTAACATCCATTCTGCGTTGCGCCGACCAGTTGCTGTCTCTCCAATACAAATTCCTCCCATCTGTTTTATGAACAACTCAACTTCGTTTTTTTTGTGGTCATTTTCGCCAAAGATCATTTGCTTGCGGTCTGGGCGTTCTGCGAAGAAAAAATATCTTTATTAAATTTTTATTCTTTTTGCCCCATTCTTAGCAGCAATTTAATGCATATTGTGCTTATATTTACCCATGCAAAGGAGGGAGACTCATGGACATCATGTTTATCGGAATTACGATTGTGCTCTTTGTTGCAAGCTGGTTTTTAGTGAAACTTGTTGAACGAGTCTAGAAGGAGGGAAGAATGGAACTGTTCTACTGGATTGGCGGCATTCTCGCCGCGGGGCTGTTGGTCTATCTCTTAATAGCACTTCTTAAACCGGAGGCATTGTCATGACTGGCAACGACATCGTGCAAATAGTTTTATTTTTTGGCGTTTTGCTGCTCCTCGCAAAACCGCTCGGGGTCTACATGGCGCGGGTCTACGAAGGACAGCCTTCAGCTCTGGACCGCGTGCTCGGCCCTGTTGAACGTCTTTTCTACCGGATTTGCGGCATAAAGCCGGAGGAGGAAATGAGCTGGAAAAAATATGCCAGCGCCGTGCTTCTTTTCAGCGCGGCAGGATTCTTTTTAGTCTATCTCCTGCAGCGCTTACAGGGCTGGCTCCCCCTGAACCCTCAAAAGTTCTCGGCAGTCTCCCCTGATTCTTCATTTAACACGGCTGTCAGTTTTATCACGAACACCAACTGGCAGGGGTATGGCGGCGAAACAACGATGAGTTATCTCACCCAGATGGCAGGGCTGACGGTTCAGAATTTCGTCTCAGCGGCAGCCGGTATGGCCGTGCTTGTTGCCCTGATCCGCGGGTTCAAGAGGCACTCTGCAGACACCATTGGTAATTTCTGGTTTGATCTCACCCGTTCCACGCTTTATATCCTGATGCCGCTAGCGCTGGTCTGGTCGCTGCTCCTGGTCTCCCAGGGTGTTGTGCAAACCTTCAGCGAGTACAAAACCGTCTCTCTCACGCAGACCATCACCTACGATAATCCGAAGCTCGATGCCAAAGGCAACCCGGTCAAGGATGAAAAGGGCAATCCCGTGACGGAGAAGGCGGACATGAAGGAGCAAGTAATACCGCTCGGCCCTGCTGCTTCGCAGATCGCGATCAAGCAGCTCG
Source organism: Nitrospirota bacterium (assembly GCA_963705595.1). Taxonomy (GTDB): domain Bacteria; phylum Nitrospirota; class UBA9217; order UBA9217; family UBA9217; genus DASPSR01. Next base: position 80,856 of record CAVPKD010000003.1, read on the forward strand.
GCACGAACGGCGGTGGATTCTTCAACGTCAACTCGGCTCATCCTTTCGAGAATTCGACAGCTTTCTCCAATTTTCTTGAAATGCTGGCGCTCATTCTAATACCCGCAGCTTTCTGTATCACCTTCGGCAAGATGGTCGGAGACAAGCGCCAGGGGTGGGCGCTGCTTTCCGCCATGGTCCTAGTCCTTGTTACACTAATGGCCTTATGTACCTGGAGCGAGCAGGGCGGCAATCCCCGCTTCGCATCCATCGGTGTTGATCAACAGCCAAGCAATCTGCAGCCGGGCGGTAACATGGAAGGGAAAGAAGCGCGCTTCGGGATCGTTGATTCGGCAATCTGGGCCACGGCGACCACAGCAGCCTCGAACGGTTCGGTCAATGCCATGCACGACTCCTTCACCCCCATGGGCGGCCTTTACCCGATGGTATTGATGCAGTTTGGAGAGGTCATCTTCGGCGGCGTGGGCTCCGGGCTCTACGGCATGCTGGTCATGGCCATTATTACGGTCTTCATAGCCGGCCTCATGGTCGGCCGCACACCTGAGTATCTGGGCAAGAAGATCGAGATGTTCGAGATGAAGATGGCCTCGGTCGCCGTTCTGGTCGTGAATGCGCTGGTCAAGATCGGCACGGCAGTCGGCGTTGCGACAACTGCGGGAGCTGCCGGGGTCTTGAATCCCGGGCCGCATGGATTCTCCGAGATCCTTTATGCTTTTTCGTCCGCAGCGAACAACAACGGCAGCGCGTTTGCGGGCCTTTCCGCCAACACGGTTTTCTATAATACCGCACTCGGGCTGACCATGTTTATCGGCCGGTTCTGGGTGATCATCCCGGTGCTTGCCATTGCCGGTTCGCTCGCGAAGAAGAAGCAGGTTCCAGCGGGCTTGGGAACGCTGCCGACCCATACGCCCTTGTTCGTGGCGCTTTTGATCGGGGTCATCGTGATCGTCGGAGCGTTGACGTTCATGCCGGCCTGGGCCTTGGGGCCATTTGCTGAACAGTTGATGGCCGCAAAATAAAAGTTTTTTTACCACCGTGGACACCGAGGAAAGGATGCGGATTTTATTCTTAACGACCAAAAAGCTGTTCTCTGTGACTTCTGAGGTGAAAAACTTTTCTGTTGATTACGAAATGAGGAGAAAATCATGAGCACAAAAACGAAAACACGATCGCTCTTTGAACCGACGATCGTAAAAAAAGCATTATGGGATTCGTTCAGAAAATTGAACCCAGTACACCAGATCAAGAACCCTGTCATGTTTGTCGTGGAAGTCGGCAGTATTTTGACGACACTCCTGTTTATTCACGCAGCATTCACGGGAAAAGGCGAGGCGTCCCCTTCCTTTATCCTACAGATATCCATCTGGCTCTGGATAACGGTGCTCTTCGCCAATTTTGCCGAGTCCATGGCCGAAGGCCGGGGCAAGGCACAGGCCGAATCGCTTCGCAAAACACGGCGTGACGTGATGGCCAAACGCCTGGCGAAGCCGAAACCGGATGCGGAGGTCACGAAGATCGCCTCGTCACAGCTAAAAAAAGGCGATGTCGTTCTCGTGGAGGCGGGCGACATCATCCCCATGGATGGTGAAATCATCGAGGGTGTGGCCTCGGTCAACGAAAGCGCCGTGACCGGCGAGAGCGCGCCGGTGATCCGCGAAAGCGGCGGAGACCGGAGCGCGGTCACGGGCGGTACCACGGTCCTGTCCGACTGGCTGGTCATCCGCATCACGACGAGTCCCGGAGAGACCTTTCTCGACCGCATGATCAGCATGGTCGAAGGCGCAAAACGGCAGAAGACGCCGAACGAGATTGCCCTGGATATACTGCTTGCGGGCATGACTATCATCTTCCTGCTCGTGACCGTGACCCTGCTTCCTTATTCCCTCTTCAGCGTCAAAGCAGCAAGCCAGGGCACGCCGGTCACCATTACCGTGCTCGTGGCGCTCCTGGTCTGCCTCATCCCGACCACCATCGGCGGACTCCTTTCCGCCATCGGCATTGCCGGCATGGACCGGATGATCCAGGCAAATGTGATTGCCACGTCGGGACGGGCCGTGGAAGCGGCCGGAGATGTTGACGTGCTGCTGCTCGATAAAACCGGCACCATCACCCTCGGAAACCGTCAGGCTACGGAATTTATCCCTGCTCCGGGAGTGCATGTAGGAGCACTTGCCGACGCAGCACAGCTTGCCTCGCTTGCTGACGAAACTCCCGAAGGCCGGAGCATTGTTGTGCTAGCGAAGGAGAAATACGGGCTCCGGGCGCGGGACATCCAGAATATCGGAGCAACGTTCGTGCCGTTCACTGCACAGACGCGCATGAGCGGTGTGAATCTCGACAGCCGGGAGGTGCGCAAAGGCGCTGCAGATGCTGTCGAAAAGTTTGTCCAAAAGCAGGGCGGCACCTTTCCTTCCGAAGTCCGATCGATCGTTGATGATATCGCAAAGCAGGGGGCCACGCCGCTCGTTGTGGCTGACAAGGCCAAGGTGCTTGGCGTCATCCGGCTGAACGATATTGTCAAGGGAGGGATCAAGGAGCGATTCGCAGAAATGCGGAAGATGGGGATCAAAACGGTCATGATCACCGGTGACAACCCGCTTACCGCAGCAGCGGTCGCTGCCGAGGCAGGGGTGGACGATTTTCTGGCCGAGGCGACACCCGAAGCCAAGCTCAAGCTGATCCGCGACCACCAGAAAGGCGGCAGGCTCGTTGCCATGACCGGAGACGGCACGAACGATGCGCCGGCCCTCGCCCAAGCGGACGTGGCCGTTGCAATGCACACCGGGACCCAGGCCGCGAAGGAAGCAGGGAACCTCGTGGATCTCGATTCTAATCCCACCAAGCTCATCCAGATCGTCGAAATAGGCAAGCAGCTCTTGATGACCCGCGGCACGCTCACGACCTTCAGCATCGCGAACGACGTGGCGAAATATTTCGCCATTCTGCCTGCTGCGTTTCTATCCATCTATCCGGCTCTCGGAGCGCTCAATATCATGGGCCTTGCAACTCCACAGAGCGCTGTGTTGTCTGCGGTGATCTTTAACGCTCTGATCATTATCTTCTTGGTCCCCCTGGCGCTTCGCGGCGTGAAATATCGGCCACTTGGAGCTTCGGTGGTCCTGCGCAACAACGCCCTGATCTACGGCGTCGGCGGCTTGATCGTGCCGTTCATCGGAATCAAGCTTGTCGATATGATCATAACGGCATTGCATATTGTTTAATTAATTTAGGGAGATTAAAATGAAAAAAATGGGTTCTATTCTAGGTTTGAAGATCGGTTTAGCGATATTCTGCGCTATGGCGGCAATGAGCTCAGCGGCCTTCGCCGAAGATGCGAAGCCGGCGGCGCCGGCCATAAGCGCCGATGACCTGAAGAAGGCGCTCGGTTTGAGCATCTATCTGCAGGCAGGCTACACCTATAACGGGAATGCCGGTACCGCAAACGGGGATTCAGAGCAGAACGATTTTCGGGTGTTCGACCACAAGGCCAACAGCTTCACGTTGGACCTGGCACAGATCGTGTTCGTCAAGGACCCCGCACTGGGGAATGCCGGCTACAAGCTGAAGCTCTCTGCAGGCGAAACGGCGAAGTGGATCCATTCGCGCGGCCTGAGCGGCGCGCCGTCTGACCGCTCCGTCAGGCCGGCGAAGGGACCGATTCTTTCGATGTTACCGAGGCGTATATCAGCTATAACGCGGCAGTGGGCAAGGGGCTCCGGTTCGACCTCGGGAAGATGGTCACCTTCTTTGGCGCCGAGGTGATCGAAGCGATAGACAACCCGAACTATTCACAGGTCGTTCCTGTTCAACTATGCCATTCCGTTCACGCACACGGGCCTGAAGATGAGCTATGCTTTCACCGATGCGCTGAGCGCAAGCTTTCATATCGTAAACGGCTGGGACAACAGCACTGACAACAATAGGGGAAAGAGCTACGGCGTGAGCATCAGCTTATACCCCGGCGGAACTCTTCTCGCTGACTGTGAACGGCATGACCGGGCCCGAGCAGGATGAACAGGGCGCTCAATGCCCCTACGGTCGGTTCATCGAGCAGCAACACGAGGACATATGCTGGACCTCATCGCGACGATAAAGCCGGTGAAACCGCTCTCCATCATCCTGAACTATGATGACGGCAGGGAAGACAACGTTCCCGGCACGCTGCTCCCCTCGGGCATCTCGGGCGATGCGAAGTGGAACGGTCTCGCGGGCATCGTGAAGTATGATTTCAATGACAAGTACAGCGTGGCGGTCCGGGGCGAGTACTTTGACGACAAGGACGGCTTCAGGACCGGAACGGTGCAGAAGCTGAAGGAAGTCACGGTGACACCGGAGATCCGGCTGAACGGCGGAGTGATCCTGCGGCCGGAGTACCGGCATGATTCGTCGGACAAACAGTCCTTCGACATTGTGAACGGCGCCGCCACGAAGAAATCACAGGATACCGATCGCGCTCGGCGTGATGTATAGATGGTAAGGAAAAGAACTAACGGAGGGATCAATGACTACAATAATTCGCAATTCACTCATGTCCTTGTTGCTGTTCACGATCCTCACGGGGATCATCTACCCCCTGGCAGTGACCGGGATCGCTCAAGTGGTATTTCCACATCAGGCGAACGGCAGCATCATCACGAAGAACGGCAAAGCCGTCGGCTCAAAGCTGATCGGCCAGCAGTTCGAAGATCCGAAATATTTTTGGGGCAGGCTTTCGGCAACGACACCCTATCCCTATAATGGCGGATCATCGACCGGCTCCAACCTCGGCCCGAACAACCCCGACCTCATGAAAGCTGTGCAAGCGCGCATAGATGCTCTGCGCGCTGCCGATCCGAGCAATGGGGCAAAGATACCCGTTGATCTGGTCACTGCTTCCGGCAGCGGCCTTGATCCCGCATATCAGCCTTGCCGCTGCTGAATATCAGATACATCGAGTAGCAAAGGCCCGAGGACTCGAGGATGCCAGGATCCACGACATCGTTGCCAAGAACACCAAGGGTCGCTGGCTCGGTTTGATCGGCGAGCCTGTGGTCAATGTTCTGGAACTGAACTTGGCACTCGATGAGCAGAAGTAACTGAGGAGAATAAAACATGAAAAAAATCGGAACGCTTCTTGCCGTTCTGCTGATCTCATGCATGGGACTACCTCAGCTCGCAAACGCAGTTTCCTGGTCTCCCCTCCAAGAGGAACGCGAAGAGAAGGCTGCCAAGGGGATCATGGAAAAGGGCACCATAGTATGCCTGTTCCAAAGCGGAACAGCGGAGGTGAAAAAGGCGATCAGCATCGGTGACGTTATCGTCGTGTACCGTGAGGGTCCGAAACACGAACTCAAGGAAGTAGGAAAGATCAAGGTGCTTTCTTATGTGGGGGAAGATTATTTGAAAGGTGAGGTTGTTGAAGGTGAACTGAAAGCCGGCGACATCGCGAAAAAAGGTGACGTCGCAAGCCTCATCATATCATCAGGCGACAAGTGTAAGTAGTTCAATCTATATCCAACGGTCGCTAATATGTGGTCAAAAAACACGTCATCCAATGCGGGGCCCCTCTGTGGGTCCCGTTTTTTTTGGCTTACTCGGTATAATGCTAAAGAGAATAATAGAGTGCCCGCAAACGTCGTTAAGCGGGAAAGGTTCATTGTAAAAAAGCATTTACACCTACTTTAAAAAATGCGACAATATAAAAAACGACATCCTTTGCATGGTGATCATCTCAGGGAGTATTAATGGAAGAACGAAGACCTAATCCCGACGAGCTTCTGGACAGAGTGCGCCGGGAAGAGGAACGAAAACGCGAAGGTCAACTGAAGATATTCTTTGGCGCTGCTCCCGGTGTCGGGAAGACCTATGCCATGCTCGAGGCCGCGCGCCAGAAGCGCACGCGAGGGCGTGGATATCGTGGTCGGCCTTGTCGAGACCCACGGCCGCAAGGAAACCGAGGCGCTCCTCGAAGGCTTGGAAGTCCTGCCCCGCCGCGAACGTGGAATATCGCGGCGCGATCATTGCAGGAATTCGATCTCGACGCTGCCCTTCGCCGCAAGCCCGCGATCATTCTCGTTGACGAGCTTGCCCACACCAATGCCCCCGGCTCCCGCCACAAGAAGCGCTGGCAGGACATCTATGAGCTGCTCGGCGCGGGAATTTCCGTCTATACCACCGTGAATGTGCAGCACCTCGAAAGCCTGAACGACGTGGTCTCGCAGATCACGGGCATCAACGTCCGGGAAACCGTCCCCGACTTTCTGCTCGACCGGGCCGACGAGATCGAGCTGATCGACCTGCCGCCTGACGACCTGCTCCAGCGCCTCCGGGAAGGCAAGGTGTACATGCCGGAACAGGCAGCCGCGGCCATCGAGAACTTCTTCCGCAAGGGCAACCTGATCGCGCTCCGCGAACTCGCGCTCCGCCGCACCGCCGACCGCGTGGACGAGCAGATGCAGATCTACCGGCAGGACAAGGGGATCAAGGATATCTGGCCCGCCGGGGAACGGATCCTGGTCTGCGTAGGCCATAATCCCCGCTCGATCCGTCTGATCCACGCGGCGCGAAGGCTGGCCGCCGGGCTGCGCGCCGAGTGGATCGCCGTGCACGTCGAGGCCCCGTCACGGGTCCGGTCCTCGGAAAGCGACATAAAACAGCTGGGCGACCACATGCGGCTTGCGGAAAGCCTGGGCGCCGAGAGCGTGATGTTGAGCGGGCAGAGGATGAGCGAGGAAATCCTCACTTACGCGCGCAACAGGAACGTGACGCAGGATCATCATCGGCAAACCGACCCATGCCCGCTGGAAGGACAAGCTCTTCGGATCGCCGCTGGACGAGATCGTGCGCGGGAGCGGCGATATCGATGTCTATGTCATCAGCGGAGACGTTGCCGCACCGCATCTGCACCTGCCGTCGAAGCGTGCGCCTCGCACGTGGCGCAAGCGAGAATGGCTCTGGAGTCTTCTGACCGTATCGCTCTGCACCGGCATTGCATCAGCTCATGTTCCCTTATTTCGAACGGCTGGACCTGGCCATGGTGTACCTGCTCGGCGTCGTGTTCACCGCAAGCCGGACCAGCACGTGGCCGTCCCTCTTCGCCACGATCCTGAGCATCGCTGCCTTCGATTTTTTCTTCATCCCTCCCTACTACAGCTTCGCGGTCAGCGATATCCGATATTTCTTCACGTTTATCGTGATGTTCATCGTTTCCTTCGTCATCAGCAGGCTCACGCTCCGGGTCCGCGATCAGGCGGAAGCAGCGCGGCTGCGGGAGCGCAGGACCGCTGCCCTGTATAACTTGAGCCGAGACCTGGTCCGCGAGCGGGGAGCGAAACGACTGAGCGAGATCGCCATGAAACATATCGGCGAGATGTTCGACAGCCAGGTCGTCGTCCTCATTCCCGATGACCAGAACCGTCTGGCGCCTGCAACGAATGGCGCCTTCGCTTTCACCCCGGATCAGCAGGAACTGAGCGTTGCACAGTGGGTATACGAACACCGTCAGCCCGCAGGCCTGGGCACCGATACGCTGCCCGGCGCGAAGGCGCTGTATCTGCCGCTGATCGCCTCTGCCGGCGCCATCGGTGTTGTCGGCATCCTGCCGAAAACCGCAGACGGACGGCTTCGAGCCGGAACAATTCCACTATCTCGAGGCCTTTGCGAACCAGACCGCGATCGCGATCGAGCGCTCTTTCCTCGGCGAGGCGGCCCAGCGCGCCCTGCTCAAGGCGGAAACGGAAAGCCTGCGCAACACGCTGCTCAGTTCCATTTCCCATGATCTGCGGACGCCGCTGTCGGCGATCACCGGCGCCGCGACCACGCTGCTCCAGGAGATGTCCTGCATCGACACCGACAGCCGCCTCGATCTGCTCCAGACCATTCAGGAAGAGGCGGAGCACCTGAACCGGATCATCAAGAACGTGCTCGACATGACGCGGCTTGAATCGGGGGCCATTAAGGTGAACAAGGAATGGCAGTCCCTGGAGGAGATCGTGGGCGTGGTGCTGAACCGTCTCGGAGACCGTCTCAACGATCATCCCGTAACCGTGAAACTTCCGGGGAACCTGCCGCTCATCCCCTTCGACGGCCTGCTCATCGAACAGGTGCTGGTGAACCTGTTCGACAATGCCATCAAGTACACTCCCAAGGGAACGCCGCTGGAACTGTCGGCATCGGAGTCTTTCTACACGGTGACCGTCGAGCTGGCTGACCGCGGTCCCGGCATTCCGCCCGGAGAAGAAGAGCGCATCTTCGAAAAATTCGTGCGCGGCCGGGCAACGGGCGGCGGCGTCGGACTCGGGCTCGCTATTTGCCGCACCATCATCAACGCCCATGGCGGCAAAATATGGGCGGAGAACCGCGAGGGCGGCGGCGCCGTGTTCCGCTTCACCTTGTCCTCGGCCGGCCTGCCGCCGCCGCCGAAACGGGAAGAAGAGCTGAGAACGATAAGCCGGAACGTATCACTGTGAACCGAAGCGAGCGACGGCTACAAATGAAGATCTGTAAAGAGCAAGAATTACCGCGAAGTCGCAAAGAGCGCAACCGTGATGCTGAAACTTATACCTGCCTCTCTCTCGCGTTCTTCTCACATTTGCGGATTCAGTTTATTGTGACGGCATTATCGGAGTAATCGATGCCTGAAGACAAAGAACTCATATTGCTGATCGAGGACGAGCCGCAGATGCGGCGCTTTCTGCGGATCACGCTCCAGAGCCAGGGCTATCGCCTGGTCGAGGCGGCTACTGCGCAGGAGGGCCTGATGCAGGCGACCACGCGCAATCCCGATGTCGTGCTCCTCGATCTGGGCCTGCCCGATCTGGACGGACTGGAAGTGACCAAACGAGTTGCGCGAATGGACACAAACGCCCATCATCGTCATATCCGCGCGGGAACAGGAGCAGGACAAGGTCAAGGCGCTCGATGCCGGAGCCGATGACTATCTGACCAAACCGTTCAACGCAGGAGAACTCCTGGCGAGAATCCGCGTCGCGTTGCGACATGCGGCAAGACAGAATACGGATCAGACAGGAGCCGGTCTTTATCGCTGCAGAATCTGCGGGTGGATCTGGCGCAGCGGCAGGTATTCGTGGACGACAAGGAAGTGCACCTCACTCCCATCGAGTACAAACTGCTGATGGTGCTGATCCGGCATGCTGGCAAGGTCATCACCCACAGCCAGCTTCTGAAGGAAGTATGGGGTCCAGCGCATGTGAACGAGGTGCAGTATCTGCGGGTTTACATGACGCAGCTCAGGCATAAACTGGAGGCAGACCCCGCGCGGCCGCGTTTTCTCATGAACGAGCCGGGGATCGGGTATCGGCTGAAATATGATCCCGAAGGGTGAACAGATAAACAGCGTCCGTAAAAGGAAACAATCAGTTTTAGCTTCCCGATGCTCACGACACAGGCAAATGCCCAAAAAAGTACCAGAAAATCTCTCCTCAAAAGTTGCCCTTCCCTGTTATGATCACGGGTCTCCTCCAGAAAATCAGCCAGATATCATTATGGTACTCTTCTTCTTGCAATGGCAGGGTCCTTGCTATATAATTTAACTGTATCATTGAAAGCTTATCGGAGGCATAGCCGGATTCAATGATCAGCAGCATGATTGCTCCGGTGAGCCCTATATTGTATGGACCAACCACCTAAACCGTCACTTACCCATCGATTAAAGACCCTCATCTTCGGCGGAAAGCACGACATCGAGGACACGTCGCTTTTCCATAAGCTGACCGCTCATCGCGTTCTTCGCCTGGATCGGGCTCGGAGCGGACGGCCTTTCGTCGTCCTGCTACGGCCCGGAGGAAGCGTTTCTCGCCCTTCACGGCCATGTGTATCTGAGCGTCTTTGTCGCGCTCATGTCCGGTATCACGGTCTTCATCATCGCCGCGAGCTACTCCCAGATCATCGAGCTCTTTCCCACGGGCGGCGGCGGCTATCTCGTCGCGAGCAAACTGCTCTCACCCACGGCCGGCATGGTGTCGGGATCGGCGCTCCTGATCGATTACGTGCTCACGATCACGATCTCCGTGGCGAGCGGCGCCGACGCCCTGTTCAGCTTTCTCCCCGCTGCATGGCTGCCGTACAAGCTCACGTTCGCGATCTTCGGCGTCCTCGTCCTTACGGTCATGAACATGCGCGGCGTCAAGGAATCGGTCCTCCCCCTGGTGCCGATCTTTCTCACCTTTGTCCTCACCCACGCGTTCATCATCGGCTACGCCGTGATTCATGAATCTGGGAAACTTCGGCGATGTCGCCGCTGCCACGAGGGCCGATGTGGTCCAAACGCAGGCGGAACTCGGATTCGGCGGCATGATCCTGCTCATCCTGCGCGCCTACAGCATGGGCGCGGGCACCTACACGGGGATCGAGGCGGTCAGCAACGGCCTGCCCATTCTGCGGGAGCCGAAGGTCAGGACCGGCAAGCGCACCATGCGCTACATGGCCATCTCCCTTGCCGTCACGGTCATGGGCCTGATGATCGCCTACCTCCTGTACCGGGTCGTGCCCGCAAACCGGGAAAACCTTGAACGCCGTGCTGTTCGAGACCATGACCCAGGGCTGGGGCAGGGGCGGGACCGTCTTCGTGCTCGTCACGCTCCTGTCCGAGGCGGCGCTCCTGTTCGTCGCGGCCCAGACGGGTTTCCTCGACGGTCCGCGCGTGCTCTCGAACATGGCACTCGACCGCTGGTTCCCGACCAAGTTCGCCATGCTCTCCGACCGCCTCGTGACCCAGAAGGGCATCCTGATGATGGGCGGCGCCGCGCTCGTCACCATGGTGCTGACGGGACGGTTCGGTCAAATACCTCGTCGTCCTGTACAGCATCAACGTGTTCATCACCTTCTTCCTCTCCCAGCTCGGCATGGTGCGCCACTGGTGGCAGGTGCGGGGCAAAGAGGACCACTGGGAGAAGAAGCTGTTCATCAACGGCGTGGGCATGACGCTCACCTTCTTCATCCTCATTTCCGTGACGGTGCTCAAGTTCCACGAAGGCGGCTGGATCACGATCCTCCTCACCGGGACCCTTGTCGGCATCGCGCTGCTCACGCAAGCGGCACTACCAGCAACACCTTCAGGACTCCTGCACCGGCTCGATGAGCTGGTGACGGTGGCGGAAGCTTCCTGTCCCGTCGTTTCCCGGCGAACAGGGGACTGATAAGGAACTGAAGGTGAAGTACGATCCCCAGGACAAGACCGCGATCCTGCTCGTGAACGGCTTCAACGGCCTCGGACTCCACACGCTCTTCAGCATCATCCGTCTGTTCGGCGGGACCTTCAAGAACTTCGTGTTCATCCAGGTCGGCGTGGTGGACGCCGGGAACTTCAAGGGCGCCGAGGAAGTATCACACATGAAAGCCGAGGTGCGGAAGGAGCTGGACCGCTATGTGCATTATATGCGGTGCCACGGATACTATGCCGCGGGTTATTCTTCGTTCGGCACCGACGTGGTCGACGAGATCGCCCGCCTCACACCCGAGATCCTGGAGCGGTTTCCGAACTCGATCCTCTTCGGCGGACAGCTCGTGTTCCCAAAAACCACATTCTTGTCCGGCGTGTTCCATAACTACACGATCTTCGCGGTCCAGAGAAGATTTTACAACCAGGGCATTCCTGTCGTTATCCTTCCCATTCGCGTTTAGCACAAAAGAGTCGATCATTAATTGCAACAAGCTTGATAATGATGCCGGCCTTGCCATGAGTCTGCAGAAAGTCCTATTCTGACGGAATCCTTCAAGCGTAAACTTCGCCTTTACGGGTAATAATGTAACTCATGGCAAGGCAGTATGATATTCCTGGGTTGACAAACTGCAACTGTCTTGCTAACTTCAAGTTAACGTCTTTTCAGTTCAGTATATTTCTTTCTTGACCCTTTACCCGTATCGTTCGCCTGTAAATGCAGGTAAAGCCTCCAAAACAGGCGGTGCTCTTTTACGCTCTTTTTTCGCAAGTAATTTAGCTTACAAATCCCGGAACAATATGGCATAGATTTATAGCCGGGATTGTCTCTCATCGCTTCAGAAGGAGGTCTGATCATGCCGAAGACCAGGAAAACCGCTCTTCCGAAGAAAAGCAAAAGGAGAGCCCGCGGGTACGGATGGGTGCCGGACCTGCCCGATCAACGCGATTATCTGTACAGTGCGGTGCAACGCGTTCCCCCTGCGCTTCCATCTCACGTTGACCTGCGGCCTTTCTGCTCCAAGATTGAAGACCAGGGAAATCTCGGCAGCTGTTCCGCCAATGCGCTAGCCGGCGCCCTGGAGTTTTTGGAAATAAAGGACAAGGTGCATTACGCCGATCTGAGCAGGCTTTTCATTTATTATAACGAGCGGGTAATCGAGCATTCTGTCAAATCGGATTCCGGCGCCATGCTCCGCGACGGCATCAAGACACTGGCCAAACAGGGTGCCTGCATAGAGAAAAAATGGCCCTATGTGGTATCCAGGTTTGCGGCAAAGCCGAACGCTGCGTGCTATAAGGAAGCGAGCGACCACCAGATCACTTCTTATCATCGTATCCTTGCGCTCGATGAAATGCGGACGTGCCTTGCTGAAGGGTTTCCGTTCGTGTTCGGGTTCACCGTGTACGAAAGCTTCGAGACCCCGCAGGTGGCACGGTCCGGAATCGCAGGCATGCCGCAGCCGGGAGAACGGGTCGTGGGAGGACACGCGGTCGTAGCAGTGGGATACGACGATTTACAAAAAAGGCTAATCGTACGCAATTCCTGGGGACCACAATGGGGGATGAAAGGGTATTTCACCATGCCCTACGCTTATGTCGCGGACAGGAACCTTTCCGATGATTTCTGGACAATACGGAGAGGGGAGCAGATGTAGACTCCGAGCGTTTAGATCCGGCATTGAATGCTCATTCTCTCTTGTGTATGCATTATAGAAATTGAAAATTAATTATAAAAGGAGGTCGCTATGACGAAACAGAAACATGTAAAGAGGCGGACGTGCGGTGCCATGGCAGTACATCATCGGCTCCTTGAACTCGACCCGAACTTTCGTAGGAGACAAATGGAACTGGAAAACGCGACCGCCATGCGGATGGCGTTAGGTGCGAAGGCATTACGAAAGGCCGCGGCGCCGGTCAGCATTCCGGTTGTCGTCCACGTGGTTTATAACACCTCCCGCGAAAACATCTCCGCAACTCAGATTAAGAGCCAGATAAAAGTTCTTAACAAGGACTACCGCGCCAAGAACACAGATAAATCCAAAGTTCCTCCGGTCTGGACGGGCCTCGTTACTGATGTGGGCGTTCAGTTTGCCCTCGCTACAAAGGACCCGAACGGAAAGCCCACGAACGGCATTACACGGACGAAGACAACCCGCACATCATTCGACACCGATGATTCGGTGAAGTCGTCGGCCACCGGAGGAAGGAATCCTTGGACTACCAGCAAATATCTTAATATCTGGGTGTGCACCCTCGCCAATGGAATACTGGGATACGCTCAGTTCCCCGGCGGGCCGAAAAAAACAGATGGGGTTGTCATCCTGAATACTGCGTTCGGCACTACGGGGACGGCAGCCGCTCCCTTCAACCTGGGGAGGACAACAACGCATGAGGTCGGTCACTGGCTCAACCTGCGCCACATCTGGGGTGACACGGAAGACTGCAGCGGAAGTGATTTTGTTGCTGATACGCCGAACGCGGCAGGGCCGAACTATGGGAAACCGACCTTCCCCCATATATCCTGCCATAACGGCCCGAACGGAGATATGTTCATGAACTATATGGATTACGTTGATGATGATGCCATGTTCATGTTTACGACTCAACAAGTGTCGCGGATGCAGACAGCCTTGAATGGTCCGCGGAAGATAGGCAAAACGTAAAGCGCGCACGAGAACACGACGATGACGAAAAAGAACCTTGACAGAAATTCACTGCATCAGCAGTGGGTGCATTCGCATGAGGAAGATACCGAGACGGAAATGGTATTCCGTCCCGCGTCCTTTGCGTTTCCTCCCTCCCGCGGTCGAACCGCATTCACTCTGAAATCTGACGGCGGCCTCGTTGAGATCGGCATTGGTCCGACCGACCGACGTCTGGAGAGCCAGGGAATATGGAAGCTTGAAGATGACAACTCTCTTTTATTTTATGAAAAAGCAGGGACAAAGCCAAAACGCAGTATGAAAATCGTTTCTCTTGATAAGGAGAGACTTGTTGTAAAGAGGTGAGACGTAGTACCTGATGCGGAATTCCTGCGGACTTAGCAGTCCGTATCCGCGAGCAACGGGGGAGCATGGAGCATGGCGTGCTCCCGGCGCTCTCTAGATGCATCGTGCGTACAGGTTTCAATCCACATCCCGCATTTGTATATCTCCCTCTTTACAATTCCTATGGTTTATTGTACCCTCAATCATATCCTGCCCCCCGTCATCGCTGATGCCGGTGATTCTCTTCAATACTATGTCAGCGGCAGTATTTGCCATCAAGGAACGGAATATAAACATGCAGGCTTGACCCAATTGGATACAGGAGGGAGATACAAAATGTTAAAAAGAACCAGTGTCGCCGCGTTTGTGTTCATGCTGTGCATCTCGTCCGCTGCTGCCGAAGAGCAGCTCGGGGTCGCCGTGTATCCTGGAGCGAAATTCGATCAAGCCAGGACGAAACTGCTTAAAGCTTCCCTGTCAGTTGAAGGGGCCGCATACCGGACCAACGACGATATCGCGAAAGTTATAGAGTTTTACCGGAAGCGAGGGCTCTTGTTCCTGAAGGTCGGAAGCCCATCGAAAGAGAGCGCGCGATTCAAAAAAACCGATACTGATGTTGAGGTAGTTGTACAGAACCCGTGGAAGGACCCGAAAACGGGTGCGGCGGTTACGGACACTCTTATTCTGATTTTCAAGAAAGAAGAGAAGGGAAATAAATCGGAATTGTCGATTTGACTTCCGGCAACCTAACTCTGAACTTTACCCCGTTAGAGATAGCAGATTCTGTGCGTTGTGTACAGGCCGTGGAAGGGCAACTCCCAACAGGAGAACCGCATTCTCACTTGATAGACTTTTTCATAGGTGACCCCATACGGTCCCCTGTGCCTGTGAAATTTCTTCAGTATTCCACCAGCCTCCGCCCAAGGCCACAAAAAGGGCAATCGTGTCCTGAAAGCGCTGGGCCTGTGCCTGAAGATATCCGATCTTCGCCTGTTGGTACTGGCCGTTCGCGATTAGGACCTGAACATAGTTTGCCGTGCCCGCCTCGTAATTCGTCTTAATCAAGCGCAGGGCTTCCTCCGATGCACTGAGCGCCCGGGACTGTGCCTGCACCAGCTCGGCGTCATGTTCCAGCCCCCGCAGGGTATCGGCAACCTGAGCAAAGGCGCTGAGAACGGTCTGGCGGTAATTTGACAAAGACACCTGGTAGGCATCAATCGCTGCCTGACGTCCGTACCACAGCGTCCCGCCCCGGAACAGGGGTGCACTGATGTTTGCACCCAGGTTCCAGAAGCTGCTGTTACTTTTGAAGAGGTTACTGGAAGTATTGCTTCCGACACCGTAAGCGCCGTTCAAGGTAAAGCTGGGGAATAATGCCGCAGTGGCCACTCCGATTTCAGCGCTCGCGCCATGGAGCTGGGCCTCAGCGGCAAGAATATCCGGACGCTGGCGAACAAGTTCGGACGGCAGCGTTATCGGCAGTTCAACGGGCAGCATCAGATCCGACAGTTCGACCTCTGGCGGAGCCCACTCAGCCGGCGTGCGGCCTACCAGGGTAGCAAGCAGGTGCTCGGTCTGACTGAGCTTTTGCCGGAGCGGAGGGAGCGTTGCTTCGACGGCGGCCAGCTGGCTTTGGAGGCTGAGCAAGTTCGCGTAGGGGATTAAGCCGGCTCGCGCCTGCGCTTCGGTGATCTTTATTTGATCGCGCTGGAAGTCGATGATCTCCCCGGTTGCCGTGATCTGTTCCCGGTAGGCTGCCTGGGCGATGATAGTGTTAACAACATTGCCAGATAGGGTTATATATGTGGCCAAAACCGAAGCATGTTGAAAATCCACCTGGGCGCCGAGACTTTCCACGGCGCGGCGCTCCCCGCCGAATACATCGAGGGCATAGCTAACCGTGGCCGAAAGAGTGAACAGATTAAAGATGCTGCTGGGAACAGTTCCTCGTGTGATAGCCGGAGAGGATTTTTGCCGAGATGCTTCTAAGCCGGCATCCACTTGCGGGTAAAATACACCATAGCCTGCGCGGAGGATATCTTGGCTTTGGCGCAAATTCGCCTGCGCCGCCTGGAGGCTTTGATTATTCGCGATCGCCTCTTTTACTACCGCGTCGAGCTTGGGGGAATTAAAAAGCCGCCACCAGTCCGCGACGATCTTGGCACCTTGCTCAAAGCGCTGCGCCTTGCCGTCTGCGGGTATTGTTGCGTTCGGGGTTGTCCCCGTGGTGTAGCTCTCTATCGACGGCGGTTTGGGACGCTCAAAATCCGGCCCCACGGCACAGCCGAGTATTGAGCACAGCACTAGGGAACCCATCCCCTTGAGCGCCGGCATCACCGCTCTCGTGATGCTGATCTTCTTCGCTGTTATCAAGTTACTTATCGTTTTTTGTCGATACAATAACATTTGCCTTTCCCGGAGAATGTTTCTTGTGGTCATTGTTGAGTACCAGTACTTTTTGTCTCTTTATCTATTTCGCCAATATAAACATCCACCAGCTGACCTGGATAAATATTAATATCTTTTGGCCTCTCAAACCTGAACAGTACCGGCAATACTCTTACATCAACCCTTTCAGTCCTTTGACTCGATAGTTCAATTTTGGGCGATACATAAGGCTGTACCCGAACGTATTCAAGAGGAATGCTGATATTCGTTCCTCGAATCAGCATTTGCGCGTGCATTTGTGACGCTTGAGGCAGTCTGGATATGAGAATCTCGTCAATATAGCATCTGACGCCGATATAGGTTTGTGAACTCCCCATGACAAGGATGGGCATAAATCCTTGCGAATAGCTGTCGTATGAGCCTGCCGCGGAGATATAACTGCCGACCGCAGCATTGATCGATAGGATCGAGCCATCTATGGGCGCCTTGACAGTGTACTTAGACAGCAGCGTTTGGCCGAGTTCGTACTGTTTCCGCGCTACTTCGATATTTGCTTTTGCCACGTTGACCGCGTTTTCCGCGTTATCCAGATCGTTTTTACTCACGGATCTCGGTTCCAGCTCAGATGATTTCCTTAGTTTGTCCAGTTGGTCCTGAGAGCTTTTGAGATTTGCGCTCGCGAGATCTACCTGCGACTTTTGCTGCTCGACAGTTGCCCTCTGCACGGAATCGTCGATCAGGATCAGCGGAGCACCTTTTTTTATGATTGCTCCCTCGGAAACCAGGATTTGTTTGATCGTTCCCGGTACTTCAGGGTAAATGTTGATGTTCGCTCCATTCGCCTGGTAGCTTTCGATGATACCGTTGGCATAGATGCCCTTTGCGTAGGGATTGGAAGCCGGCTTGAACGCCGGGGGCTGGGGCTTTTTCTCTATGCTGAATATGTAGGCGCTCACGACGCCAATTAACAGTCCGATGATAGCAAGGATGAATATCACCTTATTCCTCACGGGGGCCTCCTTTTTCGATGCCGGTGATCCTGCCATCCTCCATTTTCATGATCCTGTCGGCGTATTCAAATATCCTGCTGTCATGGGTAACGATGATGATGCACCGGTTCTCATTAAGGATGTTCTTCTTGACAAAATCCACGATCCGTCTGCCGGTGTCACCGTCCAGCGATGCAGTCGGCTCGTCGAATACAAGGATATCGGGGCCGCTTGCGATCGCTCTTGCAATCGCCACCCTTTGCTGCTCGCCTCCGCTCAATTTAACAGGCGGGAGAAATGCACGATCTTTGATCCCTACTATTTCGAGATACGCCATAGCCTCGTTCATGGACTCATTCCAATCGAGCTTTTTCAGGATAAGGGGGATCGCCACATTTTCGACCGTTGTCAGCCGCGGAAAGAGATGATAATCCTGAAACACGAATCCTACCTTGTTCAACCTGAAATCGGCGATCTCGTCGCTTGTCATGTTCCAGATATTCTTGTCCTCAACCAATACCGAGCCTGAATTTGGCCTGAGGATCCCCGAGATCAGACTTAACAAGGTCGTTTTACCGCTTCCCGACGGACCTTCGATATAGAGCATTTCTCCGAAGAAGGCCTCAAAACTGATGCCTCGCACGGCATACGTTTTTGCTTCCCCTTCGCCGAACCATTTGATCAGTTCGTCAGCTTTTACCGCCAGCCTGGCCAAATTATTATCCTCTGAAAATGTCGAATGGCTCGATCTTGAGCACTTTTCTGACACCGATATAACATGAAATGCCGGCAATGATCACGACCATGATAAAGGCGAAACCAAGATTTCCATACGTTATTCTTGCTGCGTAGCTTGGCAGCCTAAGTCTTGCGACGGTGATCATGAGGGAGGCGAGGCCGATACCCAGGCCGTAGCCGGTAAGAGACGTAAATGTCGCCTGGAACAGGATCATAAAGACCAGTTCCTTCCCCTTTGCTCCGATCGCCTTTAAAGCGCCGAATTTCTCCAGGTTCTCGAGGATGAAAGTGTAAAAGGTCTGTCCTGAAATGGATAAGCCCACGATGAAACTTATTACCGTCATGATGAGCACATTGGTGCCAAGACCAGTTTTGTATTTATAAAAAGTGGAAGTTCTCTGGATAAATTCGTCTTTCGTCAGCGCCAGGTATCCAAGCTGCGCTACCTGCTGCTTAATGTACGGCACAGCGTCGCTGCTCTTCGGATCGACTAGAATAAATGCGGCGGTAAATCTCGTGGAGGGGATATATCTGATAGCCCTTTTAAACGTTGTGTAGAGGGTAGGCACTCCAAACAAGCCGCTGGTAGTGACTTTCGCAATGCCGACAATAACTCCGCGGTGATCGTTTATCTCAAATTCGGTTCCAATCCGGGGATTTTCGAGCTTGGGGAATTCCGCATCCTTAACTACAACAAAAGCATTTTCTGCGTAGATATCATCGATATGCCCATCGATGAGCTCAGGCCTGCCATACAGGCTGGAGTCGTCAAGCCCGAGGACCGTCACCGATTGATAGACGCCGCTGCGCAGCTTCACGAGGGCCCCGCCGGAATAGAGTGGTACTGCGTATTTAACGCCAGGAATGCTCCGCACCGCGTCCAATATATAATCCGGCATTGGGATGCTGTTCACTGGCGTGTTGACCGCTGGGTCCATCACCCAAAGATTGGCACCTACGTTCAGGACAGTGGCGGATGACCGGTGCAGGATGCCGGCGAACATCGAGGTCATCATGACGATCAAAAAAACCGCGAATGTTATGCCGACGAGCAAAGCAGCGAATTTACCCTTGTCATTCACTAACAGCTTATACGCGATTCTGAGAATCCCTTTCACTGCTCTTCTCCCTTTTACACAGCGTGGGGACATGAGCGGAGGAGAATGGTTTGTTAGTCCTCCAGATTCTGACAGGAATATTTCATCTTACCGGAGCTCTCATCTGAGAATGAGCCATAATACGACAGTCTCTTGTTATGCCTGAAGCTCATAAAGTATCGGTTTCGACCGCGACATCTTCGTGTTTTCAATGAGAAGACTCTTATAGGCATATTGTAGCACCACTTCCGGTTCACACCGACCAAAACTGAATGCGTGACTCGTCTTGCACATTCTTTAGTCGCAAGGTATGTGTGTTTTGTCTTGGTAAACCACCGTTCACATAATATCTTTCGGCAAATTATGAACAAATTGTTGATCGTTGTTGAACAACTTGAAAAAAATGTATGTAATTACGACTTAATGCTTAGCAACAGCGGTATCCTGTAGGTAAGATAGAAGATGCTACAGCGGTCGATGTTAATTGCTAATCGGCAGATTTGAGGGATGGTCTTCAGTACGAACGCACCGAGCCTAGATCTGCCAGATGGTTTCATAGTTTGCGATCGGACGCTCAAAGGCGACACCCAGTTTGACGAACTCACCTGCTAATGCCAGCATGGGGGCCAGCGTTGCCATCTGTTTTGCATCTGGAAGCGACTTCCACACGCTTACGTTGACCATCGTGTTAGTTGTCCGATCGATGCCGGCCCAGTAATGCATACAGCCGCTCAGTTTCCTGATCGCGGGTACGAGCGTCTGCTGAGCTTTATCGAGACGTGCTTTGATACTCTCGTAGTCTTCAGGTTTAAAGGATCCCCGGGATATTCTCAGGATTGGCATGCAGGTCTCCTTCCGCCCCGATTGAGGCGTACTATGTGCGGCTTCCTTCCGGCATATTGCCTGCAATGCACAACATGAAATGTAATGCGGTCCATTCTGCATTCAGGGAAAAACAATGTTTTATTGTAATGATATCGCGAAGGGGAAGGAAGTCAAGACAAGGGGAAAAATCGCTAAGAAGTGAAGGGGCCAGAACACTTTGATCTCCCCTGGCTGTTTCTGCTGCTTCCTAACGGGAAAAGCTTGTTTCGTTGTTGTATTAATTATAGCAACGAAGCGCGTGGTTTGTTCGAGGAGCGCCTAGGTGGGGCTGATTGAGAAGAGGTTAGTCATGATTTGAGGAAAAAAGACTTGATAATCATATAAAGGGCATTTCCAGAGCATAAGAAAGCAGTTAAACTCTGATACGTAAAAACCCTTGCAACTTACGACAAAAGCTGTATAATATCTATATATATCATCAACGGGGTAAGGCTCTCGCGTTATCCGGAACGGGATGTCGTCCGCGACTCATCATCGATCACTGACTCTTCCTGCTCTCACCTTTTCCTCCGTAAAAAAGCGACTGCATGCATAGTTGGCGAACGATGCGGTTTTGTGGACACCAATGAGAGTCCACGCCCCTCTCTTCGGGACGTGATGTGAGCGGAGAAGACGTAAACGCGCCGTGCGGCAATAACCGTCAGCGTGAACTTGAAATCACAAAGGAGGCATCATGGCAAAGAAACTTTATGTAGGAAATTTGTCGTATAACACCCACGAGGAGGATCTACGGGAGGCATTCTCGAAGATCGGCGAGGTTCTGTCCGCCACGCTGATCGTCGATCAGACGAGCGGCAGGTCCAAGGGGTTCGGTTTCGTGGAGATGGCGACGGACGAGGACGCGGACAAGGCGATCGCTTCCATGAACGGCACATCATTCATGGACCGGACGATCACGGTGAACGAGGCTAAGCCCAAGACTGAGCGCTCGGGGTCTGGCGGCGGTAGGGGTGGTCGCGGCGGATACGGTGGCGGTGGTGGAGGAAGGTCGTGGAGGTAAGGGTCCAGTCCCAGAACATCGAAAAGGCCCTGCGGGACTTGAAGAAGAAGCTCCAGCTGGACGGGCTATTCGGGGAAATGAAGAAGCGGCGTCATTACGAAAAGCCCTCGGTGAAAAAAAAGAATAAGCAGCTGGAAGCGCAGAAGCGAAAGCGGAAGCTCCTCAAGCGCACGCGGCCATCCGGTTCGGGGCCGAGGCCAGGAAGGCCATCGCACTCACCCGCTGCATAGAACGATGCCCTAAACTGAGGGAACATAGCGACCGAAGAGTGGCAACTGGAGTTGCTTCTGATGTTCGTGGTGTGTCTGAATTCGGAAATGCGGGTAGCTCACGAATACGATTATGTTCAAACCTTAAGAATCGAGCTCCCTGCGGATACCTATACGGATCTTCACGCTGCTGCAGGGAGCTTCAATATCTTCCAGCGCTGGTTGCCGCGGGTTATGACATGATGGAATGCGTTCCAGATTCTATGCGTGGCCTATGCGCCATGACCCGACGTTGGCCAGTGGACAGAACCATGACAATATCTTCATTTTATAGGTGACCATCGTATTCTTCACCCCATCCTCTTTTTCACCTTCTCCCACGACCGCGTAATCAAAAAACTTTCCTCCATGTTATGAACCATGCGAATGAACTTATTCATCGGCACGGCGAAGGTCAGCGTTTCCTTGGGGATGCAGGGCCGGGCAGACACGTCTAACATGCCGATGACGGCCTTGGGACGGGCGGAGCCTTTTTCGAGATAGGGATACTGCACGATCGAGCCGTAGCCTGCGGAGAAGGGACAGAAGACACCGTTCGGTTCGGCTTCGTCGTAGTTGGCGAGGGTGAAAAGGCCGGAAAGAACGTCAGGGGTCGCAAAGAAGATAACAGCGTCGGGATCGTCCGGTTGCTCAAGCATGTCGAAGCGCTTGATCTGCGGGACGATCTTCAACATCTCTTTGACGAGTTCGGGGGACTTTTTGTACCGCTCGCCTTCGAGCTTGCCGGGAATGCCGCAGGACAGGAAATACTCGAACGTGGGGCTGATGTCCTGGGTAAAGCCGGTGTAGCGCTTGCCCCCGCCGCAGCCGATCGAATCGACGTCGAAGCTGAGCGAGGCGCCTTTTCTCACCCTGGCAAGCACTCCGATCATGCACATGTGTGCTGCCGGAATAGGCACCCGTTCCGCGGCGTCTTCCGCGTTGGTGTAATAAAACGAGATGGAAGCTCAGCGCCGCTGAAATACCGATTCCATGACTCGACGAACTTGGTCTTGATCGCCATGTCCATATAATCATTCCTCCCGTTCGCTGGGCGAATTGTCAAACCTTAACAAGCTATTAAAATTCACCTTCAAAGCTGTAATTGAGTCTAGTTAAAGTTAAAGAAGCGAACCCTCACCTCGTCGCTGGAATGAGTGCCCCATTCCTCCGGGTGATTGTTCTAAAGCTGCTTATGGTTCATAAGGATTCCCAGAGACCTCAGAGTTTCTGGCTCTTGCTGAAGAGTCCGGATGCGCCGCTGGGAGCAGGCGGCATCGGTAGAACGATCTGCGGAGTGTCACTCCCGTCATAACAGCGCACCGTGAAGGTGTGTTTGCCCGGCTGAAACGGCCAGTCATAGCGCCAGATCACCCACGTTAATTGCGACAGAGGAGTCCTGATCGCAGCAGCCTGCCAGGGGCCGTCATCAACCCGTACTTCGACCTTCGAGATCCCGCGGGCGCCCGCGTGGGCGATGCCCCCGATGGGCACCAGTTTCCGCTGATCAGCGCTGATGATGGTCATATCGACGGCGATGGTGTCTATCACGGACGTTGCCTTCATCTTTGCGACCTTGTCCCAGCCGCGAACCACCCAATAACCCGGTTCCCAATGATCCATTGCCTCGATGGATTCGATCCATTTGGGCTGCTTCATCCCATGTACGTCCGGAATGTAGACCCGCAGCGGAAAGCCGTGGTCATCATGGAGCGGCACCCCGTCCCAGGCGTAAGTCAGCATCACCCGCTCGTCGGCCATGATTGTATCCAGGGGCAGGGTTTCAAAGAACCCGTCTGCCGAACTGATCTTCAGATGGGTTGCGCTGGGCTTCAGGCCGATGTCAGGCAGGAAGCTCTTCAGGCTGACGCCGGTCCAGCGGGTCGTGCCGATAAGATCGCCGCCCACGGGGTTGGAGATGCAGGACAGCGTGACGAACTGGTGCATGGGTTCATAGCGCCGGAGCTCATCCAGCGTGAAGGAAAGAGATTTTTCGACCATTCCCTTGATCCTGAGCCGCCACATCATGCCGTCTATCTTCGGCGGGGTCGTGTTGATGTCAATGCGATAGTGCCGCTCCAGGGAAGTGTATTCAGGCCGCGTGCCGGGTGCAGGCTTGACAGCTGCGCCGACGTTCGGCAGAACGTGCGTTGCGGACCAGGGCATCAGGCTCTCCAGTTTCATCCGGCTGTGGCGCTCCGACAAGAGACCCACCATTGCCCCGGAGACCGTGATGGTCGCCGTGTACCCCGCAAGACGGATCAGGAATTGACGCCGGTTGACCCGCTGAACGGATGGTTGAAGGTCCGAACCTTGTTCAGCGGGTACGCTGACAACGGATAGCCGAAGGTAAGCCCAACCGATTGCCATGCCCCAGGAGGCAAACATGATCAGGATCCAGAGCGCGCTGACCAAAGGCAAGGCGACGGCTGTCTTGGCGAGAAAGGAACTGATGAGCACGGCGGGAATGGCAGCGATCAATCCGAGAAAAAAACCAGACACGTAGGCGTATCGGCCGGACAGCGCGCGCAGCACGCCGAAGAGAACACCGCCGGCAACGACGCCTGTGATGAATAGGCCGACAATCCCCATCGCCTGCTCAACGATCTTGGCGACGACGGATGTAGGGCCCAGGTGCAGCCCGCGGATGGCAGCCACCATGGCGCCGATGACGAATTCGATGACCGCTCCAGGCAGTACGCGGGTCGTCCAGTCGAACACATCAAATGGGACGAATGGCAGGTCCGCCAGCCGCCAGCCCGCGTAAAAGACGGCGATCAGCGCTGCAGTCAGCAACGCCCCAACCGCTGAGCCGATGAGAACTCCCGTGCCCTGTGTTTTCATGTCCTATCCTCTCTTTCGTGTTGAATAGGGTTGTAATGATCCGCTTTCGGCAATGACCTGTCACTATTTCAGCACTGTCAACGGTAAATGTCAAGGGAACAGCTGGGGTCACACATGTGAGCCCGGAAGGTCGCGTCATAGACTGCGCCGGGGCATTCGATGAGAAGGGGGACGGTATTGCAGCAACGGTAATAAAGTGACGAAAAATGTCAAACCGCTAGACCCATCCTAAGCCGGAATCGAATAACTTCCATTTGCCCTGACAAACCACACAGCCTATAATAGGAATAGCAGCATATCGGTTCAAATAAACCAACGTATCTATCAGAATATGACAGTCCGTAGAAAAATATTGCTCTGGTCTTCCGGCATCGTGGGCCTGCTAACGGCCTTGCTGATCGCTGTTATCGTTTTTCTGACACCGGTGTATCTGGACTCCATGGGAGTGAAAAACAAGATCCAGACAGCATTATCAGAAAAACTCGGCGGAAAAGTCTCCTATGAAAGGATCGACCTCTCACTCTTTCCCCGTCCTCACGTGATCGTCAAGCAATTACACCTGGCCTATCCCCGGACATTCAGAGGTACTTTACAGTCGCTCACTATCTATCCCCACCTGTTCCCGCTCTTGAGGAGACAGCTCCAGTTTTCGAGGATTCGGATCCTGGAGCCAGACTTCAAGATTATCCTTCCTGCCATAGTATCCGAATCGACACCTGAGGTTCCGTCTTTGGAGGAAACAAAAACGAATATCCGGTCCGTGCTTGGATACCTGCAGGCAATCGGCCCAGGTCTTGTCGTTGAAATGGACAACGGCAAGTTCTTATTCAGAAGAAGGCACCGGGATTTTCTCTCCCTTAGAAACGTGACCGTGCATTTCAACGCGCCGCCCGGTGAGATGAAACTACTGGTCAAGGCAGGCACGGACCAGTGGGGAGATTTTATCCTGAGCGGAGCATACACCTTTAACGAAGCGCAATCAGAGGTCAGGGATTTGGCCGTGTCTCTGGGACACTCTGCCCTCACGGACTTCTCTGCTGTCCTAACATGGGACCAACGCCCCCGTCTGGAAATACGTTCGGGCAGGGCCTCGCTCGCGCTGCAAGAAATCTACCAATGGCTTTCGTCATCGGAAAGTCTGGCTCCCTTTATGAAGGAGATGTCATCGTTAAAAGGCCATCTCTCCATAACGTCCGTGCGCGGAGAGGGATTGATCTCCAATCCGGAGAAATGGCGACTACGTCTGACTGGTCAAGCCCGGCGCATTGAAATCGAGTCGCCGCGGATACCTGCTCCCCTGATACTCGATTCCCATTTTATTTTGAAAGATAATTTGCTGGACGTAACCGAATTATCAGCCCGGCTCGGATCGTCGTCCTTATCTCATGTGTCAGCACGGCTTGTGGGGAGAAACAATCCCGAGCTCGAAATCCGGAGGGGAAACGCGGCGATCAATATTACCGAAATCTTTAAGTGGCGGACGTGGCATCCGGCGTTGGAGCAAATTCTGCAGGGTGTGGACGCAATGGCCGGCAACTTCACCCTCACCTCTTTGAAATTAAAAGGGCACCTGCTCCAGCCCGAGCAATGGAAAATCAGCGCCACGGGCATTCTTGACCGTATTGTTTTTAACTCATCGTTCTTGCCTGGTCAGGTCGGTTTGGTCAAAGGAAATTTCAGTTTTGTCCCGGATAAACTATCCCTTGCCCTGCAGGAAGCCACAATCCTGGATTCGGTTGTGACCGGCACAGCCGTGGTGAGCGGCGTCACCAATACCGTGCGAAGCATCGACCTGACCTTGAACGGGAAATCAGGCAGGAAAACCCTTGATTGGGTTTTTGAGAACCTCGAGCTTCCGCCCGCGCTCATGATCAAGACTCCCCTTGCTCTTGCCGATTCCCATCTGGTCTGGCAAAAGACAACGGGTATATCGTTTATGGGAACGGCATCAGTGACAAACGGGCCAATGTTCTTCGTAGATCTTTCCCAACACGGCGCGGATTTATCGATCCGCCGTCTTACGATCACGGACCAGGAGACAAAGGCATCCTTCACCCTGAATTGGCAGAAGCAGGCAGCGGACTTTTCTTTCTCCGGGCTTCTGGCGCAGGCCACGTTGAGCAGAATATTCGAGCAGGGGACCTTCGGCAACGGGACCATGCACGGCGATCTTCATGCCCTGATCCACACGGATCAACCGCTCCGGTCGCGGGCAAAGGGTGCCCTTGCGGGGAACGATATTTTTATTCCCTGGGGCATGCCAATCCCGACTACGGTGGACACGTTCACCCTCCATGCCGAGGACGACGTTCTCACCATCGACTCCGCCGATGTAACGTGGGGCAAGAATCATTACTCCCTGACAGGTGCCGCAACCACCTCGGACGAGGGGATTGCCTTCAGTATGGCCCTCACTGCAGACGGCATTGAAATACAGGCAATCCAGCAGGCCCTGGAGCAGGCAGGCAAGAAAAGCACAGATCAAAAAGTCAGGTCTTTTCCCATGCCGCCCATACGAGGCGACCTCCGTGCTGACTCGTCGTATGTTAAAGTCGGACGCTTTATCTTTGCTCCCGCCCACGCTGTCATAACAGTGGATCCCGACAGAGTGAACATGGAATTTACCGACACCAAGACCTGCGGCATTTCAATACCAGGTTCACTCCTTATTTCCCGGGAAAGCTTATCTTTTACGTTTACCCCTGAAGTAAAAAAAGAAGCCTTGGGACCAACCATCGACTGCTTGACAAACAAGGAAATTAACATAACGGGTGACTACGAATTGAGCTCGAGCATTCGGGCGCAGGGAACAGGAAAGGAGATACTCTCTTCCCTGGAGGGCAGAGTGGATTTCAAGGCACGGGACGGCAAGATTTACCGTTATCCCATTCTGCAAAAAATATTATCCGTTTTGAGCGTGCTTGAAGTATTTCGCGCAAGGACTCCGACGCTGGGAGGAAGCGGCTTCCCCTATCATTCCATGGCTGTGAGGGGAGATATCCATAAGGGCAAATTCACGGTGGAGAGAGCCTACATCGGCGGGCAGTCGCTGGACATCATTGCCGAGGGGGAGATCGATCTGGAGAAGCAGAAGATGGATCTTGTCGTGCTCGTGGCGCCCTTTTCTACGCTCAACTGGATCATCAGAAACACTCCGATCATCGGCAAGATCATGGGCGGCACGCTTATTTCGATCCCGGTCCGGGTCTCCGGCGAGCTGGCGAACCCCGATATCGTCTTTCTCTCCCCCAAGGCCGTGGGCACGCGGATCCTCGATATTATGGAGAACATCATCAAGCTGCCTGTCGAGATCATTTCTCCGATATTGCCGAAGGAAAATGAGCAGGAAAAGAAGAAATAATTACGAACAGTGGTTTGAGTGCGTATCCATTCTGAAAAGATTCGTGGGGGAAAATGACAAAAGGGTAGACCTGACCTTCTAGGTTCCTTATACGTCGTTAAAAAATGCATCTATTAAAGTTTCAAGAAGCACAAAACGAGTCGTATTATATTTACCAAAAGGAACGTCGCTACTTCTTGAGGTACTTGCTAAACCATGCCAGACAGCGGTTCCATGCGTCATTTGCTGCATCAGAGCGATAACTGGGACGGTAGTCCGCAAAGAATGCATGCGGTGCTCCGGCATAAATGACGAATTCTGCCGTCCCCCCGCTTGCCTTAACAGCGGCTTCCATTTCCTTGACATCGGCTACGGGAATACCCATATCCTCCCCGCCGTACAGACCGAGAAGGGGCGCTTTGATATGCTCTGCTACCTCAAGGGGCCCTGCTGTACGGATTCCTGGTTTCTTTTCCGGTTTGATCTGGCCGTACCACGCGACTGCAGCCTTGAGTTCAGGGTTGTGGGCAGCATACAGGAGCGTGTACATCCCGCCGCGACAGAATCCTGTGACACCGATCCGGTCGGGTCGAGCAGCCGGATGCTGTTTGGCGTACGCAACGAGTGCGTCTAAATCCGCCATGACTCTCCTGTCGGGAACTGAGTCGACAACCTTCCGCACTGACGGCATATCGGGTAGATGCAGAACGCCGCCTTCCCGCGCATAGGGCTCGAAGGTGATGCTGAGAAAGCCCTCCTTAGCAAATCGGCGCGTGACATCCTTGATGTGTTCATGCATCCCGAATATTTCAGGGATTACGAGCAGGACCGGATATTTCCCGGCAGCCGAGGGCCGCGCTTCGTAAAGGGGAACCTGAAATGATTCGGACATTACTTTGCCATCAGCCGTTATGAGTCCCTGAGTGGAAGTTGCAACAACTTCTCCTGCAACCGAGTTAGAGGCTAGAGCAAAACCTGCCAGGTTGATGCCTGTGGCGCTCATCCGGGCAAGAAACTGCCGTCGAGACATGTCCTTGTATGCGTTAGCTAGCCAGTCCTCAACCATACATACCTCCTTGTTGAACTAATGTCCGCGCATTCCCTCTCCGTGGCGAGTTACCAGGAGGCGGGTCAAGCGGACAGGTTTGCTGATTGCTTTCGCGGTTTCTCTTTTGTGCCCTGTTGCCCAACATAGCGTCGAACTGTTTCAAGGGTCACCTTGCCAACGGTCCCTGCGAAATACGCACGATGCCAGAAAACAGGCTTCCAGTAGAATCTTTTTATATGGTCAGGAAATTCGTTCCGGATCCTCCTTGAGCTGGCAGATTTAAGGTTGTTAATAAGAGTCGATATATTGAGCGCGGGGTGGATGTCGATCAGCAGGTGCACATGGTCCTCTTCTCCGCCGAATTCGATCAAACTTGAGCGCCAACTCTCGAGGATACCGGAAAATACCTTTTCTGCATACGAAAGGACTTTTGGCGTCAGAACCTTCCTCCGGTATTTGGTTACCAGGACGATATGCAGCCTAAGCATATAAACAGCATGTGACAGCGATTTTACTGGTTGATATTTCATGCAGCCTACTATATAATAGACAAATGGCATTGTCAAGCGGTGTAAAGTTCAGGTGCTATCCAACAGAAGAGCAGCAGAAGATATTGTCTCAAGGGATGGGTTGCCAACGCTTTATTTATAACGCGAAGGTCAGCGAAGACCGCTATTTCCGGACATTTCGTAATCATTCCCTTTCCCTAACGGGTACCCAAACGCCTATAGATCAGCAATACGCTCAGTTTAAAAGCAATGAGCTTACCCCGTTTCTGTATGCTGTCCCGTTCCCAGGTTCTTCGGAACGGCGCAACGCGGTTCATGGGCGCTTATCAGCGCTACTTTAAAGGTCTTGCAGAGCGGCCAACATATAAGAAGAAGGCTGGCCGGCAGACAGTTTGGCTGACGAATGAACTGTTCCTGTTCGAGCCCACGGGCACCAATTCTAGAAAACAGGGTAAAACCATCACCGACCATAGGCTGATGCTTGGTACAAAGACGAAGAGTCTGGGCGAACTCAAGTTCAAAGCACACAGCGAATACGGTATGCCGGCTACCATCACCATAACCCGATCCGCCGGCAAGTGGTACGTATCTTTTTCCTATGATAAAGCATTGGCCGCGGTGTCAGAAGAAGAACTTATCGCCTATTATGGCGCCATGACGGAGACACAGCTTGATACGATCGCTCTCGGCATGGATAGAGGCGTGGTTATTCCGGTCGCGACAAGCGTCAAAGACAGTTCCTATGACTTCACTGACGAACAGAAGCATAATCTTGACCATAAAGAAATCCGGCGCAAAAGGTACCAGCGGCAGATGGCGCGTCGCGAGAAGGGGTCTAACCGTCAAAAAAGAACCGCACAAAAAGCCGCCTCTTGCCATGCCTATGCCGCCAACGTACGGCATGATTTTGCTCATAAGGCCAGCAGGAAGATCGTAGACTCGGAAGCCGAGGTATTCGTGTTTGAGGACCTTAAAGTAAAGAATATGACCATGGCGCCAAAGCCAAAGAATGCGGGAAACGGTAGATATCTCCCGAACGGGGCCGCAGCCAAAGCAGGTCTCAATAGATCCATTCTCGAATCAGCCTGGGGCAAGGTAAGACAGTTTACAGCCTACAAGGCCATCAAGGCAAATAAGCTTGTCATCGCTGTTCCACCGGACGGCACGTCGCAGGAGTGTTCGCAGTGTTCGCACACTCACCCGGACAACCGGAAATCGCAATCGTTGTTCGTATGCCAGAACTGCGGGTTTATCGAAAACGCCGATTATAATGCATCCCTCGTGATAAAGAAGACCGGGATCAGGATGCTTTTGGAGGGCGGAATTTCTGTAAAGCAGAACAAGCGTGTCATGCGGTTAAAGAAAAAGCATCACCTAGGCCAGGAACTGGCCGAAGTAACGCACGGGGAGAAGGAGATAAGCCGTATTAAAGGAAATACCTTTAGTGCGCATCCCTCATTGAACCGTGAAACCCCCACTCCAGTCGCGACAGCGATTTAGTGGCGGGTAGTTCATGTCAAAGATCGGTGTGTTTTTCCCGATCCTGCCGGCGGACCCGTCGTTCCACAACCTCTCCTGCCTTCACTGTTGCAACCTTCGTATCAAAAATCGCGGTGTGGCTGACGGGTATCGTTGACGCCTGCAGGAACCGGTGCTATGCTTTAAATAGGATTTAATTTGTCGCTTTTCGGCTGTAAGGGGATCAATCAGTCAAGGAGACTTCAAAAGGATTGCGGAGGATTTTCAATGCCTGGAGGAACGCTCTGGAAAGGATATATCCATTTTGGGGATACGGACGTGCCTGTGAAGCTGCATTCCGCAGTCAGGGAAGATCGGATTCAGTTTCACCTCCTTCACAAGAGTGACCAAGTGAAATTGCGCCAGCAGATGATCTGTGCGTATGAAAAACAGCCGGTGCCCACTGAAGAACAATCCAAAGGGTTTGAAGTGGAGGAGGGGAAGTATATCATCGTCGATCCGGAGGAACTCGAACAGACGGATCCTGAAAGCAGCCGGATGATCGAGGTCCACGAATTCGTCAAAACCGCACAGATCGATCCCATCTTCCTAGATCGCGTCTACTACCTGGAGCCGGATATGGCGGGTATTCAGGGAAAAGAATATGGCGCGCTTGTCAAGTCTTTGAAGGAGATGGACGTGGAAGGCATCTGCACCTGGACCATGAGAAAGCGGACCTATCTCGGGGCCTTGCAGGCGAGCGGTAAGGTTCTTCGCCTGAATACTCTGCGGTATGCCGATGAAGTGGTCCCGGTGGAATCCCTTGGACAGCAGGAGGTTCCCTTGTCAGAAAAAGAACTTAAGATCGGGGGCGATCTGATCAATCAGTTAACCGCGCCTTTTGAGCCACGGAAATTCGAAAACGAACATCAGAAGAAGCTGCAGGATATGATCGAGAAAAAAGCCCGCGGAGAGAAAATTGCGGTCCTGGCCCCCAGGCGCTTGAAACCCACGGAATCGGACGAGCTGCTCCAAGTCCTTGAAGCGAGTCTTAAAAAAGTCGCTTGAGGGAGAGTAATTAATGAATCAAATTCTACCCAAAATGGGAAGAATATATACCGCGAGGCGCGAAGAACACCAGAACAAAAGAGATTTTGTTTAATTCAAGACTTATTTTCTTGGCGGCCTTTGTACTTTCACGATTCCAATGTTTTCTTACTGGCTTGTTCGGGTTAGGAGGATTGAAATGGCTATTCAGGGTATATGGAGCGGGACAATCAGTTTCAGCCTTGTGGCGATTCCGGTGCAGTTGGTCAAGGCCATCGAGCCCGGCCATGTCTCTTTTCACCTGCTCCACAGCAAGGATTACTCCCGTCTCTCGCGAAGAATGTTTTGTCCGGAAGAGAAAACGATGGTACCCCCGGATGAGATCATCAGGGGATACGAGATCGTGCCCGGCAAATTCATTCTGATGACGGACGAGGAGCTGGAGTCCGTGTCCCCGGAACGGAGTCGGACGATCGAGATCGTCGAGTTCATCGATATGAAGGAAGTGGACACGATCTATTATGATCACCCGTACTATCTCGTTCCTTCGAAAGGGGGAGAAAAAGCGTATCAGCTCCTGGTCGAAGTGATGCGCCGGACAAACAAAGCCGGGCTCGCAAAATTCGTGTTGGCGGAACGTGAGTATCTGGTGGCAGTCGCAAGCAGGGAGGGAGCGCTGGCACTGACCACACTTCATTACAGCGACGAAATACTTCCCGATGAAGAAATCTCGCCGAAGAAAGGAAAGATCGATGTTGAAGAGGAAAGTCGGATGAAAAAAAGCATTGAGCAAATGATCGAAAACTTTAACCCGGGAAAGTATGCGGACGGGCGCAGGAAAAAGCTCATGGATCTCCTGGCGGCGAAGATGAAAGAAAAAACTCCGGTGGAGGCCCCTGCCGTGGAGGAAGAAGGGGGAGAAGGTCCGGCTGATCTGGTTGCCGCGCTGGAGGAAAGCATGCGGAAAGTGAAGGAGAACCGGTGAACCGAACATTCGTCGAGATGGCAGGGAAGAGACTCCCTTTATCGAACCTTGAAAAGGACCTCTATCCCTCCTATGGTTTCACGAAGGCCCAGATCCTGGAGTACTACCGGGGAATCGCACAGTTCATACTGCCTCATTTGAAGGACCGGGCATTAACCTTCAAGCGCTATCCCGAAGGAGTAGAAAAGGATTTCTTTTTCGAAAAGCGTTGTCCCAAACACCGTCCGGTCTGGGTGAAAACAGCGGAAATCCCCCAGGATGACGGAGAGCCGATGATAGTCTGCCTGGTCAACGATCTGGAAACGCTGATATGGGTGGAGAACCTCGCGTCTCTTGAACTCCATGTGCCTCTGGCAAGGGTTGGATCGTCTCAGACGCCCGATTCCATGGTTTTCGACCTGGATCCCGGTGACGAGGCAAGCATTCTCGATTGTGCAAGGGTGGCGCTGATACTTCGGGACCTGCTCTCCCAAATGGGGCTTGTGAGCTATGTAAAAACTTCAGGTCAAAAAGGGCTCCATGTACTTGTCCCCTTGAACCGCAAAGAGACGACCTTTGAGGATACAAAGACATTTTCAAAAGCCGTGGCAGGAATCATGCAGAAACATTATTCCAATCTGGTGACTGCAAAAATGGCGAAGCAGGAGCGGAAAGCGAGGGTCTTTATCAACTGGTCCCAGAATGACGCCTCGAAGACGATGGTCTGCGTTTATTCCCTGCGTGCCCGTAAAAAACCATTCGTTTCGTTTCCGCTTGAATGGGGGGAACTGAAGCATCTGGCCGGGCTTGGCGACCCGGAAAGGCTGCAGGTCATGCATTCGGAATCTGTGAGCAGAGCCGAAAAAAAAGGGGACCTCTTCGAAGAGATGCTTGTAAAAGAACAAAAGCTGCCTCATCTATGACGGAATGTTTACACTGACCCTGACAAGCCCCGACTGTCGCCAGGAGGTCGGGGCAGGCCGGAACCTAAACCTTTGAACCGCCAAGATGAAAGGGTCGCGACGAAAATCGCGTGGTATTGGATGAATCGATTTTTTTATTTTCGCGCCATCCGCGTATTTGCGGTAAATTTTTCTTGGGGGGCGTAGAGTGGGGAGCCCCGAAGAGGCAACGCCATGGAATTAAAGGAATACGCATCGAAAAGGGAATTCGAGAAAACGCCCGAACCGAAACCGGGTCATAGCCGTGAGGGGGTCCGTCTCATGTTTGTTGTTCATAAGCACGCGGCCAGAGCCCTGCATTATGATCTCAGGCTGGAGCTGGAGGGGGTGCTGAAGAGCTGGGCTGTGCCGAGGGGGCCCTCGCTGGACCCTTCCTTAAAAAGGCTGGCAGTTATGGTTGAAGACCACCCGCTTGATTATAAGGAGTTTGAGGGTATTATCCCGGAGGGCAATTATGGCGCAGGAAGCGTTATTATCTGGGACAGGGGCTTTTATCATCACCCTTCCACACAAGATGAGAACGAAAGTGAGAAACTTCTGCTAGACGGATTAAGAAAAGGGAATATGAAGTTTGTCCTCGAAGGGGAAAAGCTTCACGGTGAGTTCGCTCTGGTAAAAACGGGAAAGGACGGGAAGTCGTGGCTTCTCCTGAAGAAAAAAGATCGAAATGCGACCAGAGGGGATATTCTCAAGGAGAACCGTTCCGTTGTGTCTCATAAAACCTTGGAGGAGATGCTCGAAGCCAAGCCGCAGAAATCTTTCAGACAAAAAAAAGTAAACCAGATCCGTCTTCGCGAAGCAATGGAAAGTGAAGACCTGCAGGATGCACCAATCAGATCGATGCAGCAGATCATAAAACCGATGCTCGCGACCGTGGTCAAGGAACCGTTTGATCATCCGGATTGGATCTTTGAGGTGAAATGGGACGGATACCGGGCTATTGCCGAAATCCGGGACGGGACTGTTTCGCTGTATTCCCGGAACGGGATCTCGTTCAATAAAAGGTTTTTTCCTATTGTGGAGTCGCTTCGGAAACTCGGATATGACGCTGTTCTGGACGGCGAGATTGTCGTCGTGGATGATGAGGGACGGCCTGATTTTCAGATGCTGCAGCACTACCAAAACTCTGGAAGCGGTCATTTGCTTTATTATGTTTTCGATCTCCTGTACTTCCGGGGACATGATTTGACGGACCTGCCCCTGCTCAGGAGGAAAGAGCTCTTGAAAAAGATTCTCCCGTCCAGCCCAAAAATAAGATTCAGCGAGCACGTAAGGAAAGAAGGGGCCTTGTTTTACACTGTCGTCAGGGAAAAGGGACTAGAAGGGATCATCGCTAAACATTCTCAGAGCGCATATGAAACGGGCAAAAGAAGCCGGCAGTGGCTGAAAATGAAGACGCGACTCACGCAGGAGGGCGTCATCGCAGGATTCACGGAACCGGGAGGGGGCAGAAAATATTTCGGTGCCCTTGTCCTGGGCGTATTTGAAGGGGACAAATTAGTGTACATCGGCCATGTAGGAGGCGGATTTACGGAGAAAGATTTAAAGGACATCCGCGAACAATTGGCCCCCCTGATCCAAAATGCATGCCCCTTTAACGTAAAGCCGGAGACCAACACCCCGGTCACCTGGGTAAAGCCGGAGCTGGTCTGCGAGGTTCGTTTATCCGGCTGGACTGGAGACGCCATCATGCGGCAGCCCATTTTCCTGCGGCTGCGCGAGGATAAAGCCGCCCACGAAGTGGTGCGCGAGAAACCACTAAAGAGCGGCGAAGGAGGACCGTAAAATGATGAATATCTATGTTGGCACAAGCGGATTTGCCCATAAGGAATGGGAAGGCAAATTCTATCCTGAAAAGATCTCACCCAAGGAAATGCTTCGCTTCTATGCCGAACGCCTCAACACGGTCGAGATCAATAACACTTTTTATCACATGCCTAAAGAGAGCGTGCTCACGTCCTGGGCAGAACAGGTCCCGCGCGATTTTGTGTTCGCGCTCAAAGCACCCCAGGTCATAACTCATATGAAGCAGCTCCGAAATGTGTTCGAGCAGACCGAGTACCTCTTCAGGTCGCTTTCGGTTCTGGACAGGAAACTGGGACCGATCCTTTTTCAATTTCCAAAGAGTTTTCATGTTGACAGGCCTGCGCTGGAAGGTTTTCTACCGCTGATTCCCGGCACCGCGTCCTGTGCATTCGATTTCCGCAGTCCGACCTGGCTCGAGGGTGGCGCTCTGGACCTCCTCCGTGAAAAGGGATGCAGCTGGTGCATCGAGGATACTGACGAGAACCCAATAGAGAAGATCATCAGTACGGCGCCATGGGGGTACCTGCGCCTGCGCCGTTCCGATTACACGGATGCCGACCTGTCACAATGGGCGGAAAGGATCCTTCTGCAAAAATGGGAGCGAGCCTTCGTTTATTTCAAACACGAGGACGAGGCCAAAGGGGCGGAACTGGCGATGCATTTTCAGAAGCTTATCGATTCAAGACTCGGTGGGGGAAAGATCAATACAGAAAGGATAAGTAAAGCTCGCTAGAGTACAAATTCACAGAGTGTGGCTTTGTATCACAATCTCAATGCGGGATGGTAAGACTGACGGGGTGTGTGACAGGAAATCCAAGGCATCGCTATCGGATACCAGGTGCTGGAAATCCATCATGGAGACCGTCGAGCATCGAAACTTCTTCGCTGGTGAGCTTGAAATCGGATACTCGTGCATTCTCCATCGAAACACGGCGGCAATTGGCCAAGCTCAGCGGCGTTTCATTGGGCGACCTGTTTTCGTAAGCTCATGGTGACTCCGCGCCGCGTGCGTTAGTTTGTTTTGTCCAGCTTCCATTTGACGCCGCCTTTGCAGGCAATGAAGAGGAAAACAAAGCTGTAGAGAACGGCCAACTCGCCTTTATTTATTGCCGGAAAGAAATTAGGTCCCATTTGAAATTTCCAGTGGAATTGGAAATAGGCCACGGCCATCTCACCACTGCAGAGGAAAGCCGCTATGCGCGTTTGAAACCCCAGCATCACTGCCAGCCCTGCCAGAAGTTCGATGATCCCGCCGAACCAGAGCTGGGATCCCACCGGTGGTTGGAAATCTGATAGCACGCCCAGGATTTTTTGAAAACCGTGGCACGAGAACATGAATCCCGCCATGATTCGCATCAAAGCGTAAGCGTGGTCCGCGTACTTCGCAAGCCATTTCATGAGTGCGCCCTCCAATTAAGAAATTTTACTGCTTAAAACGCAATTTCTTCGTAGCGCTTCGTCGACCCTCTCCCAGCAAAGGGAGAAAAGGGAAGAAAGCCAAAATCAGCACCCTATGAGTAAGCGATCATTTTAACGCAACGGCCGGGTGGATCTCTGCTGTTTCGAACGTGATCAGGTCAGCCTTGACGAGCGGGTCCTGGTTCACCACCCGATCAGCTTCTTCTCTGGTCTCCACCTTGACGATGATCATGCCGCCGCGGTCTCCCCACTTGCCGGCCTGTACAAGCACTCCCGCCGCGAGCTGCTTTTTCACCCATTCCCGATGCAGGGGGATCGCCTCATTGATCTGCTCCCGGACCGCGTTGGGTTTGAACTTGTTGATGGACATGAAGTACATGCTTCAATCTCCTCCGCGGTCAATGATCGGGAATTATTTGACTGGAAGGTTTCTTGGCAAGATATAGCCTAAAATCAGATTTCGTGATTTGGGGAGACCGCTTCATGTATTTTCTCCCAATGAAGCGAGCATAGTACAACTTTTTGCAAAATGCAAGGAGTGCGTTGGGTTGACATCCTCCCCGTCCAGAAGGCCGAGGATCCCGAATCAGGCTCTGCGTCTACTGAGAGCCAAGAAAAAAGCATCCTGTCCCCTTTCTTTTGTCCTATTTCGGAGTGATGCTTACCGGCACTACATGCATCCCTTCTGAGATTCCGAAGCCGGGGTTGAGGATCACCAACTCTCCCTCGGAAAGCCCTGAGGTCAATCTCACCATCTTCCCGTCACTGTCAGCGACAGACACTTTGCGAAAATTCGCCTTATTGTCGTCGGAGACAACGGCCACAAGGGCGGTTTCATCTTTGGAAAGAAGGGCCTCCACCGGAATCTCCACAAGCGGTGTGGTCTTTAGCGTCAGGGAAACCTGTACGAAACTCCCTGCGAGTATCAGTCCCTGTTTGTTATCAAGATCCAGCTCGGTCAATAGAGTCCGGGTTTTCGAATCGAGTTCTCCGCTGACCCTCGATACAACAGCGGGAAGTCTGACCTCGGGGCGCGCGCTATCGTTGATCTCGGCGCGGTCTCCCAAACGAACAAAGGAGGCGTCCCGCTGGTCCAGATATACATAGACCCTCAGTTTGTTGGTTTGAGAAAGGGCAACTACAGGCAATGCCGAAGTTTGCGCGTTTATAGCGCTCTGCACGAGCGCGCCTGGATCGGCGAAACGGGCGGTCACGGTCGAATTGAAAGGCGCCCTCAAAACTTCATAATCTTTCTGGGTCCTGAGCGCCTCTGCGTTGGCCTCCGCCACCCCTGCGTCAGCTTCGGCATGATCTGCATCCTGCACGGAAATTAACTTTTTCTCAACAAGGGTCTTTGCACGTACAGCATCTTTCCGCTTATTCTGTGCGTCTACAGCCGCGGCCTCATACTGCCTATCGAGCTCAGGTGATTCTATCACCGCAAGCAACTGTCCCGCTTTAACGTTGTCGCCTTTATCGACCTTGATCTCCTTCAAGTAGCCGCTCACTTTGGCATAGAGTGTCACTGCCGCAAAAGGCCTTGCCTCGCCTACCAGCGTGACAGTGCGAATTCCCTGAGAACGCGTGGCAGAGAGAACTCGCACTCTCTGACCTGCCCCGGCAGCGGCGTCTCTTTCGTGAGTCTCGCGTACGAGATAGTGCTTCCGTTTTTCAATCAGGATTCCGGAAATCACCAGCGCCGCAATGATGAGAATACCGCCAATGAGAAAAAGGATGAAACCCCGTTTAGCATGTTGTCGCTCTTTGTCCATTCTATTCTCCATGAGCCGAGGCCCCACTCACCTCAGCTTCGAACCTTTCATCAAGAAGATGTTTTGAAGGGACTTTCTTTCTCAGCAGCGAATAGATAACAGGCACAACAAAGAGTGTGACGAATGTTGCAACAATGAGTCCCCCGATTACTGCGCGGCCCAGCGGAGCATTTTGCTCCCCCCCTTCTCCCATGGCGAGGGCCATGGGCAGCATCCCGAGGATCATGGCCAATGCGGTCATTATGACTGGACGCAGCCGGGTCTTCCCGGCCTCGATCGCAGCCATTTCAGGAGAATGTCCCTTTTCCACCCTGATATCATTGGCAAAACTGACGAGGAGGATTGAGTTGGCCGTCGCGATACCCACGGCCATGATGGAGCCCATGAGCGATTCCACGTTGATCGTAGTACCGGTGAGGGCGAGCATCCAGAGTATCCCCGCGAGCGCTCCAGGTACTGCCATCATGATGATGAAGGGATCAATCCAGGACTGAAAAAGCACCACCATAAGGAAATATACGAGGAGCACCGCCAGGACCAGTCCGAGCGCGAGGCTGCGGAAGGATTGGGTCATTATCTCATTTTGTCCCCGAAGAGTGATACGGGTACCGGGCGGGAGGGGTTTCAGGGAGTCGATCTTTCTCTGTATATCTTTAGAGACGGAACCGAGGTCTCTGCCCTCCATGTCACCTTCCACATCGAGCACCCGCTGCACTGTATAATGAGTGATGTTTTCAGGGCTGACGGAGTGAGATACCCTTGCAAGGTCTGCGAGTGTTTGGGCAGGAGCCTCCGGCACTTCGGAGGGAAGCGGGGAAGCCAACGGCTGTAGGAGCGCGCCTGCTGCCGGCGAAGTGACTGGCATCAGCCGGAGATTTTCAAGAGACTTGATGCGGTCAGGCGGAATCTGCACGGCGACCGTATAGTTGACATTATTAATCGGGTTCAGGAAAAAAGAAGGCGCAATGAGAATGCTCGAAGAAAGCGATATCAGTGCGTTATTAGCCACATCCCGCTCGCTGACCCCGAGCCTTGCAGCGCGTGTCCTGTCCACATCTACCCGAAGAGTAGGGTAGTCAAGCACCTGGTTTATATGCACATCCGCTGTTCCGGGGATTTCCCTCATTGCGTCCCGCATCTTCAGGGCAAAATTGTATGAGCGGTTGAAGTCCATGCCTTCCACCTGTACATCAAGAGGGGATGTTAGCCCGAAGTTGAGCACCTGGGTGACAATGTCGGCAGACTCGAAAAAGAAACGGGAGCCGGGAAAGGAGACCGGTAGCAGTTCCCGTATCTTCCGCCTGTACGCCGAGGTGGGGTGATGGCCCTTCTTAAGGGCAATGAGGATCTCAGCATCCATTCCCCCGATGTTTTCGGTCTGGACAAAGGCAAGGTTATAAAAGATCGGCACGCCGATCATATCGTTGATCGTCTCTATCTCTCCAGCTGGGATGATCTCCTTAATACGATTCTCCACTGCATTGACCATCTTCTCGGTCTCTTCGATGCGGGTGCCGGAGGGCGCACGGAAATGGAGCTTCATCATTCCGGTATCCACCGAGGGAAAGAAGTCTGTCCCGATATAGAATACGAGACCGACGCTGATTACGGCCAGGACAGAGGCAACAACAAGAGTAAAGGACCTGTGCTGCATGACCGTTTCGAGGGTGCGACCGTAACCCTCCTGAAGATGCGTATGCGACCGCACTCTCAATTGGTCCAGATAACGGGTCGCCCGTCCGAAAGGCCCCGGCGGGTTAACTTCTCCTCCGACGTCCTCGCGTTGGACATCCTTCAAGAGCATGCGCGAGAGCACCGGAACCAAAGTCCTGGAAAGGACATAAGAGGCGAGCATTGCGGTGACGACAGCGAGCGCCAGGGGACCGAAGAGATATTTCGCTGCGCCGTAAAGGAGAACCACCGGGAAGAAAACAACGCAGATGGATAGCGTCGATACGATCGCAGGCACCGCAATCTGGCTCGAACCGTCAAGGACGGCAACCGTAAGGGGTTTTCCGAGGGCCTGATTTCTGTGGATGTTCTCTACGGCAACGGTAGCATCATCGACAAGCATCCCTATTGCGAGCGCGAGGCCGCCAAGGGTCATTATATTGATGCTCTGGCCTGTCAGGTTCAAGCAGATGATCGCGGCGAAGATCGAAAGAGGAATAGATGTGGATACCACGACCATGCTTCGCCAGCTCCCGAGGAAGACCAGGATCATGACCGACACGAGGATCGAAGCGAGTACCGCCTCTCGCACCACTCCCTCGATAGCGCTCCGCACAAAAACCGATTGATCGAAATCGATCTTGAGTTCGAGCCCCTCGGGTGCCACCTCCCTTATGGAAGGAAGGGCTTCACGGGTCGCATCAACCACGGCAAGCGTGGAGGCATCTGCGTGTTTGAGTATCGCGAGGTACGTAGCCCGTCTACCATTGACCCTGACGATGTTCGTCTGCGCGGCGAAACTGTCGGAGACCCGGGCCACGTCTCCGATATATACGGGGGCGTTGCCCACGACCTTGATCGGTATCTTGTTGAACTGATCAAGATTGCGGGGGCTTGTGTTGACCAGGACGTTATATTCTGTCCCTCCCAAGCGTGCAGTGCCTGCGGGGATGATGATGTTCGATGATTGAAGGGCCGCTACCACATCGGCGGGAGAAAGTCCCCTTGATGCCAGGGCTCCTGGATCAACGTCAATCATTATCTGACGGTTTTTACCTCCGAAGGGCGCGGGAGTGGCGAGGCCGGGTATTGTGAACAACCTGACCCGGATGAAATTGAGACCATAGTCGAATATCTTTTCTTCAGGAAGCGTATTGCTTGATACAGTCAGCTGCGCGACAGGAACATTGGAGGCGTTGAACTGGACGATAGTCGGGGGCTGCATGCCTGGCGGAGCAATTCTGAGAATCGTATTTGAGACTGAGGCAATCTGAGATATTGCAGCGCCGATGTCGCTTCCCGGCTGGAAATAGACCTTGAGAAGTCCCACTCCGGGGATTGATTGTGATTCGATGCGCTGAATTCCGTTGACCGTCGTGGAATATGCCCTCTCACTGATCAACACCACGCGGCGTTCCATGTCCTCCGGTGAAAGACCGGGATAATTCCAGACAACGACAACGACGGGGATATCGATAGCGGGAAAGATATCCACTATCATTCTTGTCAGCGACAGCGCCCCCAATACGAGGAGAAGAAGCGCCATCACCGCAATTGTATACGGACGTCTGAGGGCTAAGCGTACTATCCACATGTTGAAATGTCCTTATGAGTAAATCATAGCAGTTTCCGATGCGCTGTCAAGGCTGCTTAAGGCATTCTCCCGTATACAATATTAATACTGTTCTGATGACATCCCTGAGCGATTCTAAAAGCACAACAGTGCTGCAACGAGAGGAATAATGCTTCCCAGGAGCGCACTGTGCCCGCGTGCATGGAACAAAACCAAGAAATTTATGTGCTCCCCCTTGGTGCAGGGATGCGTCCGAATGCTAAAGTGCTGCCTGAGGCTGAAGGCCGAGTTTACGTGGTCGAGCGCACCAAGCCCTAGGCGTGAGTTAATAATTTTGTTCAGTCTGTGAAAGGGAGATGCAAAAAAAGACTATGAGGGAGAGGGGATAGAGAACAAGAATAATTCTTTCGATGAGCGTTTTATGACATTCTCATTTCGCCGCCAAACATTTCCACAACTCTCCTTACCAGAGCAGGCAGCGACGGATCCCGTGCTCCCATGATAAGAACGCAGTCTTCCGGTCTCGCATCGGCTTTTAATCTGGTCAATAACTCATCGCGACCGCTCGACCGCTTGTGCATTGAACGCTACGGGACCAAGGCCCTGTATGATATCTTCCGAGGAAATATTCTTTTGCGCCGTGCCTCCGGCATAATAGATCGGCAGGAGATAGAGCGAGTCATTCTGCCGGAAGGCGGTCCGAAAGGTTGCTATGTATTCATCCTTCAGGAATCGTGTCGGACCGAACCCGTGCGGCTGGTATACGGCAAGAATGCGCTCGGAAAGGCCCCGTGCGGCGCGCACAACAGCCGCTATCTTTGCCGGATTGTGGGCAAAGTCGTCGACCACATGCACGTTCTGCTTTGTCGTGGTCACAAAAAAACGCCGGGCCACACCCTCATAATTTTTTACCGCATCGGCAAGCGCTGTTTGCTCGCATCCGAAATGCTCGCACACGCACAGCGCCGCGCACAGGTTTTCAAGATTGTGATTGCCCGGAAGCGGCAAATGATATTCAACGCCGCTCTTAAAAAGCTTGACCGACGTCGGCAGGAGCTCTTCATGGTCCGGCTCGCCATGAGCCCGAACCATTTCGGCCGAAGCGCACTGTTGCAGGAAGGGAGGCAAGGATCGGATCGTCGGCATTGGAAGCAGTCCAGGGAGATCTGTGAAGCCAGCGTTTCGAATAGTTGCTTTATCTCGTCAATGCTTTTGTGGTCCTTGGAAATATTCAGGAAGACCGCGGCCTCCGGACGGTATTTGACCAGCGTTCCGTCGCTTTCGTCCGCCTCCACTACCAGGAGATCGGAGCCGCCGCTCCAGGCATTGCCGATAAGCCCCTGTTTTTCGAGCCTGCGCAGGCCCGCACCGCTTATGAGGGAGGGCGATTTTCCGCATGCGGTCAGGAATTCGAATATCATCGCGGTCACCGTCGACTTGCCGCTCGTGCCGGCGACTGCAATCGTCTTTTTTGTCGCGATGATCGCGGCAAGCAGATCGGAGCGATGGATGATGGGAAGACCACGGCTACGCGCGGCAGCGATGTCGGGATTTGATTCCTCTATTGCCGTTGAGACGCAGACGACATCGGTGTCCGCACCCACACCCGAACCGTCCTGATGAACGACGGCGCACCCGAGCCCTTCGAGCGACCGCCGGATGGAGGCCGTATCCTCGCTTGCATGGAAACGATCGGAACCCGAGACCGTGATCCCCTGAAAGCGCAGGTATTGCGCGAGCGCGCTCATGCCGCTGCCGAAAATACCGGTAAAATGGACGCTGCGGCATTGGTGTTCGCCGATAACGATGGCTGGAGGATCGATGTAGACGAGCGTGCCTTCCTTGACCGATCTCAAATAAGCGAATGATGTCGAGATTGCGCAGGCACACGCATCCGTGCGACAGGGGGGTGCCGATCAGGTCCTCCCGGCCGGTGCCGTGGATATAGATGTAGCGCTCATAGGAATCCACGCCCGCGCCCTTATTGATCCCCTCCTCAAGTC
The DNA here is from genome assembly GCA_963705595.1 of Nitrospirota bacterium. Lineage (GTDB taxonomy): Bacteria > Nitrospirota > UBA9217 > UBA9217 > UBA9217 > DASPSR01. The sequence goes on from CAVPKD010000003.1 coordinate 124,762, forward strand.
CTTCGAGCCGCAGAATGCGGGTCAGGATCAGATTATCTCCGGTCTGAACGTGGTCCCAGTCGATGCCCGTATCTTCGCGATCTCTGAAAATTCGGCCTGCAGGCGCGCCGGCTCCGAACTTCTCCTTGATCCGATGAATACCGAGCGGCGTTTTGAGCGAGTTCTCTCGATTGCCATTGCCGAAACGGGAGGTCGATACATCGTATCGCTCGATGATAGTGTCGTTTACGCAGACGAGGAGCGTTTGTGTCTCGATGGACACCACGAGAAAAAGCTCTCGTGGGTCAATTAAAAACCGACGCAATTTTTCGTAAATATTTCTTAATCGAGCTGTTTCCATAAGAGAGCCGCTACTTTCATTCTTTTTGCAGACGCCTTATTTTAGCCTGTTTAGTTGAAGACGTCTAGAGAATAAAACAACCTGGAGGATGAAAATACAGAAAGTCGTCACGAAGTTCAAGATCCATTTCTTTTTCCTGCACCGCTGTTTAAATGTCCCCGCAGGCATGCCAATGTAATTTCTGCATTGATTGATCGTCTTGCCCACTGGCGATTGTTATACCATCCAGAGTCATTGACGGTGCGAGGTTGTTAGGTCTTGACAAAATGTTCTGGATTCGTTCCCTAAGAGGATAAGATCCGAAGCCAGTGGATATCTCAAGCGTCTTCCCTATGCAGAGAACCGATCGGAGTCCGAGCGGCTCAAGGATGGATTCGTCGATCGTTATCATCTGCGCCTTAAAACCCCGTCCTTCAGGGCGGGGATATAAGGGGCTGGTTTCAAAGCAAACTGAAAAATGTCGCTCTAACTAATAGGTAGACAATCGTTCACCTTTCTGATATAATTAAATAATGAACGGATTTGCTAAAGAACCCGAATTTGCAAACGATGACTGCTGTTGGCAAAGCATTGGTAACTGACGACAGCACCGCCCTCCTGCTTGGGTTGCTGGGGTATTCTGCGACAAAGCTCTGGAACACCGCGGTTTGGTATGCCAAAGAAGCCTGGAAAACCACCGGTAAGATACCCTCCTACGCAAAGATGGATGTCGCCATGAAACAAGAGCATCCTCTCTGGTACCGCCGCCTGCACTCACAAAGCGCTTAGGCGGTGCTGGAAGAGCTTTGGCAGTTCATATAGATCATGGTTCGCTCTCCGGAAGAAAGGCGACTGCGAGGGTCAAACCGCCCGGTTTCAGACGGAAAACTGAGTCTCTCGGCAGTGACCTTCAAGCAACATGCCGTAAAGTGGAATCCGAGAACGTCCACGGCGCGTTTCAGCATCCCGAAAGACATCTACGGCAAGCAATTCCTCTATCTGAAGATACGCCTGCCTAAAGGCATTCGCCTCACCGACGACAAAATCCAGCTGGCCCGGCTGATCTACCACAACGGTACCTGGTCGGCACATTTTGTATACAATATACCCCTCCCCGAGCTGAAAGGATCCGGGGAGACCATGGCCATTGACCTTGGAATGACCAATCTTGCCGCTACCGCATGCACGGATGGGGATACATCCCTCTGGTCAGGCGGTGAGCTAGCTGCCCTTGAGAGGCACTTTGACAAGCAAAAGTCAAAGACCACCAGGAGCAGATCCCGGAAAACACATGTTCTGAACCAGAAGCGCTCTCGTCAGCGCACCCACCTGCTCCACAGCTTCACCAGATCTCTTGTCAGCGATGCAGACGCTCGCGGTGTCTCCACGATTATCGTGGGGGACCTTACGGACATCAGAGACGGGAAGGACTGGGGAGACAGCGGGAACCAGCAGTTCCACAAATGGCCGTTCGATAAGATCATCAAGATGCTTACGTACAAGGCCAGGCTCAAAGGCATCCGCGTTGTTAAGGAATCCGAGGACTATACGAGCCAGACATGCTGCATATGCGGGACAATATGCAAATCCAATCGTGTTCATCGTGGCCTCTATATCTGCAACCAATGCGGTGCCGTGATCAATGCCGACGTGAACGGTGCAATCAATATTTTAAAAAGGTATCTCCCGGGGCAAATAAGTGCTTCCTGGAGTAGTGGCTGCTTGGCACAGCCTGCGGTCAACCGGTTTGCCTGGAGAAAAACCAGGCCGTCATTATTAGCTCATAAACCGGGGACGTGGCAAACATCTCTGCCGCATCCGCGAACAGGATCAGCAGTGGCTCTTAGCGAATTAAGAGCCTGATTCGGGAATCCTCGGACTTCAGGCCGGGGAAGGATGTCAAAAGAAGGATTATCCGGAAGCGGTAGAGAAGCTCTTTTCCGGACTGGAATCGCATGGTCACGTTTTGCTCATCCCCGGAGGAGCACTGGGTACACATTCGGACAACCAACATGGTGGAATCGCCTTTAGTTCGGCCAGACTGAGGACCGATGCCACGAAGCGGTTCAAAAAGATACAAAACGCGACAGCGATAATCTGGAAACTTCTCCGTCGCTGGATCCGTGCATCGGGAACCTCTTGGATCAGAGCTACGGAAGAGTAGTGTCTCACTCATTTAATGTGCACCGTCAAGGGAAAAGAGTTATCTCGTGACGAGAAGCGGAAGGGGAACACACAGGGACGTTGTTGCACCCGTTGTATTGCGGTAAATGACTAGAATCTCAGGGGCACTTCTTTATATTTCAAATCCTATTAGCAAGCTTTTTTCTCTATTTCCTTTTCGGGCAGTTCATTACGGAACAGCGGGCGCAATTCTCCTCATCGTCTTTTTCCATGCCGAAGGGAATCATCTCTCCGCATTGGCAGACCCAGCCGTCGGATGTCTTCGTTAGCAGTTGTTCATCACAAAAAGGGCAGGCAAGCATTGTCTTGTCCTTGTTATCGCAATAATACTCCATAATGCGAGCGACAAGGTATGATATATATCACAAGAAAAAGGCCCTGCAATGGGACGTTGTCGCTCCATTGCCTAGAGCGATTAAAGTGCGAACAGCAACGGGACCAGGTCTAGAATAGGGTAACTGTGGGGCGTTGTTCCCCTTGTTCCGTTATTGGAAAATGTCGAGCTAATCAGTAGAAGGCTGTGCATGCGCGGTGCCTTTTTGTGTCCTTAAAACGTCTCTCTATCCAGCCCGCTACGGCCTGCATTTTCATTCTTGCAAAAATAAATTGCCAACGCGGTGATATAAGACTTCAAGGAGGGATGACCGATGGGGAAAAGAATACTAGGCATCGTCGGCAGCTACCGAAAGAACAGCACGATCGATTCCCTGGTCTCCGAAGTCCTGTCCTCTGCTGAAAATCAGGGGGCTGAGACGGAGAAGATCTACCTTCTCGATAAACAGATAGAGTTTTGCATGAATTGCAGAACGTGCACGCAAAGGCCGGGGACCGAGCGAGGCGAATGCATTCATTGCGATGACATGGCCGGCATCTTGGACCGATACGATACATCGGACGGGATCGTGATTGGCGCGCCGGTGAACTGTTTTAACCTGAATGCCATTACCAGGAGATTCATGGAGAGGCTTGTGTGCTTCACCTATTGGCGGAGACGATGGGCGCAAAACCGGTCTCCTCGCTCTTTGCCGGATTGAGCGCACAAAAGCAGAAACCAGCTGTTTCGGATAAAATGATCCGCCGCGCACGGGAGGCAGGCCGCAAGCTAGCTGCGCCTTGATACTCATTGTTCCGCTATAAGATCAGCCGCAAGCCAGACATGGTGGTCGCCTGAACAGCGGCGGTACTATGAGAAAACGAAACGCTTGGCTATCGTCATTCCATCCGGAGCATTCACAGCGCAGGTCGTGTTCGGTCTTGACAAAATGTTCTCATTCATTATAGTACGTGCATGCAGACCGAAAAGCTAAACCTCAAACACAAAGAGATTCTCTACGAGCGTCTTAAAAATATCACTGCTCCTCTCTCGGAATATACATTCCCGAACCTCTATCTCTTCCGCAAGAACCACGATTACGACGTGATGTTCGACAAAGAGGTCTTCATCAAAGGCCGATCGTACGACGGGCATGCCTTTCTCATGCCCACGACAGATGTGCGCACGCTGGACATCGCATACCTCAAGGAGCTTATGCGCGGCGTCGACTTCCTGTTCCCAATCCCCGAAGAGTGGGTCCCCTTCTTCCCTCCCGATGAGTTTGAAATCACCTATAAAGAGGGCGATGCTGACTACGTGTATACCGTGGAGAAGATGAGCACCTATGGTGGAAGGAAATTGCACAAGAAACGAAATCTTCTCAAACAGTTCCTTGGAGCCCATACGCACGATGCCCAGCCGCTGACGAATGACCTACTCGATGAGGCGCGTTTCATCCTGAAGGACTGGCTTGTGACGACGAAGATGAGCGAAGATGAAGCAGATTACGCAGCCTGTCTCGAGGCGCTCGACCGGTATGAAGAGCTTATACTCTGCGGCGGGATCTATTACGCAGACCGCGAACCTGCCGGGTTTGTGCTCGGCGAAGAGCTGAACGATGAGACCTTTGTTCTGCACTTCGCGAAGGCGCGGACAAAGTTCAAAGGCGTCTATCAATACATGTTCAACAATTTTGCGAAGATCCTCCCCCCAAAGTATAGATACCTGAACCTGGAGCAGGACCTGGACAAGGAAAACCTCCGAATCTTTAAGTCATCGTATGTCCCGGACCTGATGCTGAAAAAGGCCCGGGTACATTTAAAAAGCTGACCCTTCCTGCTTACGGCATGAGCAGTGCGGGCCCTTCAGGAACTTAGCCCTGATGGAGGATGACATCGGAGGGGGTAAGGGCTCCCGTCTCCTTTCTCAATTCACCCTGCTCTTATTTTTTTCTGCGGCCCGCTCGCACTGCTCTGCCAACAATCCCTTACGATTGCGGTCTTCTGAAGCGCTCCGGAATGCGCGCAGCCCTTACGTTGACGTACGTTCTGTTTGGCGTAGTTTGACTAAGAATGTTTTGTGATTCATGCTTAAGCATCGCGGGCGTTCCTGGGCCGAAGTGGCCGTGAGAATGGTGAGAACCGGCGATAATCTTTTTTGCTTTTTCCATGAGCCCTGTGGCCCTGACGGGTCGGACGCGTTCCATGGTTATTCGCGGGGAATAATAAGAAAAGACAAAAGCAACGCGGCCGGAGGGGAAGCGGTGCTGGGATACGGGAAGTAGCAAGGAATCCGAAACTGAGAAACTGGCATGTAACGTGGCTATGCGATAAGCCGCCCCAAAAAGGCCGCCGGTAACGTCCGGGGACAGGGGTATGTTTGTTCCAGAAGGCTTTACATTACCATCTCGTTGGAGATGGTCCAATAACAAAAAACTGCAGCGGTTCTTTCTGCTGACAATACGCGATGCGGTCCGGAAAAGCCAGTTGTCCGGCGTTCAAAATCCCGTTGAAGGGAAAGGACCTATCGCTATTCGTTCAAACGACCGGGAATATCCGATCGAGGAACCTGGTACTCCAAAGGCTCGCCCAGGTCGAAAAGGAGCCATATATCCGAGACGAGAAGTGTCCGGACGCCGCGTTCTGAACCGAGCTGGCTGAATAATTTGCTTGTACCCGGTATATTGAGACCCAGTACGTAGCGTGCCCCGAAACGGCGCCGGATGTTCTCGGCGGAGCCGGCAGGAGCCTCCCGGCAGATCCGATACCAGAGCCGGTACAGTTCGGGGTCTTTCAAGTAGAAGAACGTAGGATCAAGCCCCACAATGAAACGCCGGTCCGGGAGTGACAGCATCAGCCAGCCGGTATGGTCCCAGTCCGTGGTGAACACCTGCGCGCCGATCGGGATCTGTTGCTGCAGGAAGGTTTCAATGCGAGGAGGCATGTCATTTGGCCTCTTCGACAGATCCGACAGGATATGGGGCTGAACCAACGCCATCCAGCCTATCGAGATGCCAATGATTGTGTGTGGCAGATAACGCCATTTAACCGACCGGGATGCGAGCGCCATGGCAGCGGCAGAAAATGGTACAAAATATTCAGCGAAACGCGCCGACTTGATGGTGAGGGCGCAGAAACCGAGGGCGGCAAGCCCGAAGGCAAGCGTCATGAGGTCATGTCGCCGGTTGCGCCAGGCGTATATGAGCGCCGTAATGGTCATAAGGACGCTGAAGAGGAGTCCCTGTACCCATGCTGGCAGCGGATAGGGATTAAACTCTCCTCCAAGTTCGAAGCCCACCCGCTCTCCCCAGCTTTGCTTGAAGAGTACGTCGACCATATGCATCCAGTTAACACCCAGCAGGTTCACGGCATTGGGGTGAAGCGCCAGTCCCAGGGCTATGCCACCGATGACTGCCGCTGCAGGTTTCCACCGCACACGCTCACCGGATAGGAAGCGGGCTGTCTCGGATGCAATGAGGAGCAAAAGAGGGAGTTGCCAGAAGGCCACATAGGCCCACGGGTAAATAGCCGAAGCTGCGGCCAGAATCACGAGCCTCCCCCGCACCGCTGCCCATAAAACAACGAGCGCCAGGATAATGGACAATTGATGGGGCCGGACAAGCACAAAGCGAAAGAGAAAGAGCACGGAGCATGCTAAAGGCACAAGAGCCCAAAGCCCGGGAAAGCGGACATTCTCCGAACGCAAGACAAGATATAGTGTCAACAGCAGGGCCGCGCCGGTCAGCGTACCGACGATTTGTGCGGCAGTGACCCAGTTAAGGCTGGCAAAAGGAACGAAGATCAGATGAAAGAGGAGTTCCTTGTCCGCATAGTGTTCGGCGAGCCAACTGAACGGTGTCCAGGGGAAAGCATGGAGAATTCCGTGCTCCCGGATGAGCTTCCCGACAACCGCATGGTAGGCGGTGTCGTCGTCCCACGGGTATGGTATATTGAGCTGGAGTGCACCTGCGATAAGAAGGTATAACGAAGCCCAGACGAAAATCGACCAGCGGTTCTTCAAGGGCTCACTCAAGGAGGCTGTTGATGTACGGGGATCGAATTCTTGCATGACGTATATTCGACTCGTCATTTCATGAAATGAGATTTGCGCCCGGATGCCGTATATCCTCGGGTCATGAACATCGGTAAAGCATATGCACGTACAGATCGCGAGGTGTGATATGTTACCATAGAACGACCGAGTATTCTATTTTTTTTTGAGCAGCGTCATGGTCTGCGAACTCGGGATTCTCGACATCATAGTTTCTCTTATGCAGCCGTGATAGAGCCCCCGCAGAGCATTATTTATTCCATAATAAATGTTGATAAAATGTAACAAAGCAATTTATAATGGACACTCATTCAATCAAACGAATAAGCACACCGTGCCGAGGGGAGGAATTGATACGATGGGGCTTTCCGAGAACGAACAGAAACGATATGCGCGACAGATGATGATGGAAGGCTGGGGCGAAGAGATCCAGCGAAAGATCAAGCGTTCCACGGTATTCATCGCGGGCGCCGGGGGACTGGGATCGCCTGTTTCCATCTATCTCGCAGTTGCCGGCGTGGGAAACATCAGAATCTGTGATTTCGATTCCCCGGACTGGTCGAACCTCAACCGTCAGATACTCCATGACCATACGAGAATCGGCACCAACAAGGCCGTATCCGGCAAGATGACACTCGAGAGGCTAAACCCCGATATCACGGTGACGGCATTCACGGACATGATCGTGGCGGAGAACGTGGACGATCTTGTAGGAAACGCGGACATTATTCTTGACTGCATGGACAACTTCCCTACGCGGTACCTCCTGAACGAGTCGGCCATCAGGAAAAAGATCCCCCTCGTGTACGGCAGCATCTGGGGCATAGACGGTCGGCTCTCGTTCATCCAGTCCCCTGAGACGCCCTGCCTCCGCTGCATCTTCCCTGAAGCGCCTCCGAAGGAGGTTTTTCCCGTGCTCGGCGCCACGCCAGCGGTGATCGGCTCGCTCCAGGCCCTTGAGACACTGAAGTACCTGTCCGGTACGGGCACCACCATCAAGGGTCAGCTTCTCGTGTGGGAGGGCAGCATAACGGACTTTAAGAAGTTCAAGATCCGGAAAGACCCCGATTGTCCGACATGCGGGGAAAAATAAAATATATAAACGTCAACCGAAACCTAGAAAAAAATGGGTGCTCCCCGTATTTCATAGATCGTAACGATGCGATGCTGGGTTGGGCCGAATCGACGCAGAGATTGGGCTTCTGGACAATGTGGCAGGAGATTAAAATTGAATTTGCTTGATATTAAATGACAACAGAGTTAAAAATAAAAGAGAAAAAAGTGGATTGTCAGTACAAAGAAGCAATAAGCTAACTATTAAAATTATTATTATACAGCATAATAGCTCATCAAGTTACATTTGTTGGTGTTTTCCCCACCTTTTTATTGACAGCAGCATATTAACGGAGCTATTATTGGTAGTAATTAAGTAGTAAATCTTCCCTCTTTGAATGATCACCCTTGTGTCATCATCATGCATATAAAATTATAATGAATAGAAGAACCATAGCAATTATTATCTGCTTGACTCTTGCATTAGGATGGGGATGCGACAGGAGAAGTAAACCGACGCCTTCCCAAAAGACGCCGGAGGGACAACAATTGCTGATCGGGCTCATCCCTGAGCAGAATCTGTTCCGGCAGATTGAACGTTTCGAGCCGCTTGCCCAGTACCTCTCACGGAAGGCAGGGGTGCAGATCACTTTGAGGATCCTTCCCCGTTACAGCAACATTATTGATAATTTTACCTCGGAGAAACTGGATGGAGCGTTCTTTGGAAGCTTCACGTATACGATTGCCCATGCAAAGTTGGGTGTCCAGGTGATCGCCCGGCCCGAGAGTCAGGACGGGAAATCAACGTACCACGGCCTCATCTTTGTGAGGAAGGACAGTGGGATCAGATTCATCCGGGATATGGCAGGAAAGAGATTTGCCTTTGTGGATAAAGCGACAACAGCTGGATATCTCCTCCCGCTTGCCTATTTCAAGCAGCACAAGGTGAATTACAGGACGTACCTAAAAGAAAGCTATTACACCGGTACCCACGAAGACGCGATCTTCGATGTTCTGAACAGAAAGGCCGACATCGGTGCCGCGAAAAATACCGTGTACGAAAGGCTTGCGGACTCCGACGCCAGGATAAAGAATGAGCTGGTGGTCCTCGAACGCTCACCGGACGTGCCGGAGAACGGACTCGCCGTAAGGAAAGACCTCGCTGACGACGTGAAAAAGAATCTTACGGAGGTCCTCCTGAATATGCATAATGATCCCGAAGGACGCGCACTATTGGAAGTGTTCGGCGCACGGAAGTTCATTGCAACATCGGATGCCGATTATCAACCCATCTACAAGTATGCACGGGAGATCGGCCTGGACCTTGCTGCCTACGATTATCGAAATGAATAATGAAGAAAAAGATTATCATAGGATTGAGCATCTTTTCCCTTGTTTTTCTCGTGAGCTCGATTTATACCATTGCGACCATTGAACATGCCACAACGAAAATGGATAATCTGATCAAGCTCCATCAGGTCGAGATCCTGAGAGAGCACCTGTTGATACAGATCAAGCGGGCGCAGTCCGACCTGTATCTGCAGAACACCCCCTATGCACGCAGTGTCGACACGATCGTGACTGATGTAAGGACGATGAGCGATACCGTGAACACGTGCTTTAACTGCCACCACACCGAGCAGGTGGCGAACAGGCTCAAGAATCTGAGTGACAAGATTGAAGATTATAAAATCGATCTCAGCAGGGCGCTTACCTTGCGGGCGAATGCAGGGAGGCTGCGGACGGAAGAGGACCATGCTTTTCAGGTCGGCACGGAGCTTATCGATGAGGTTGACAACATCACAAAAATGGCGAATTTGAAGCTTGAACAACAGACGCGGGCTACATTCCAGGAGATTACCCGTGCCAAGATCATACTGTATCTCCTCGTCATGGTGGTGCCCATCGCAGCCATCGGTCTGTCCGTCCTTTTCATTCAGGGATTCACCAGGCCTGTGCAGAAGCTACTAGCGGCAACGAGACAATTGAAAAAAGGCGACATGAGCTATCGGATCGAAGGGCTGCAGGATGAGTTTGGGGAGGTTGCCGCATCGTTCAACGAGATGGCGAAGGCGCTGAGAGATGACTCTCTCAAGATGCAGTGGGCAGAACAGCTCGTAGTGCTCGGGGAGATGGCGGGGGGGCTAGCACATGAAATCAAGAACCCTCTCGCTGGCATCAAGGCGTCGATGGAAGTGCTTTCCATGGACACGACCCTTGCGGAGGAAAACCGGGATGTCCTCCTGAAAGGGGTTGAACAGATCAAGAGGATCGAGGTCCTTCTCAAGGGCCTCCTGAACTTCGCCCGGCCGCCGAAGCCGGATTTTATGCCTGTAGATGTGAACAGCGTGCTCGATATCACGATTGGTCTGGCACTGCGACATCCCCAGTTTGCTGCAAGGGACTCCAAGACGATAACCGTTATCAAAGATTATGGTAGACATCTTCCGAAAACCATGGCGGATCCCCAGCAGCTCCAGCAAGTATTCTTGAACCTGCTCCTGAATGCCGCCGACGCAATGCCGGACGGCGGCATGATAACCGTTGAGACATCGCACCCCGAACCGGGAGTGTCTCTGCACATCCAGATTGTCGACACGGGAGACGGGATCGACGAAACGGTGGTTGATAAGATCTTTCAGCCGTTTTTTACCACGAAACCGCATGGGACGGGCCTGGGGCTGGCTATTACGAAACGCCTCATCGAGCAGCACGGCGGAAGCATCAGCGTCAAGAACAATCATGCGAAGGGGGTGGCGTTCATGATCACGCTGCCTGTCCGGGTCGGGAAAGAGGTGCAAACCATATGAGGGCTCCGGCGAGGATATTTCTGATCGATGATGATGAGCTGATTATTTCCATGCTTTCGAGGGCACTGAAGAGCGAAGGGTACGATATTCGTGCACTCACGAGCGCACGGGATGTAGTGAGCGAGGTAAAATCATGGGCGCCCGCAGTCGTCCTGCTTGATATCCGGCTCCCCGAACGCAGCGGGATAGAGATTCTCGAAGATATCATGAAGAGCGGCATCATTACCCAGGTCGTCATGCTGACGGCGGATGACACGGCGGAGACTGCAGTGAAGGCCATGAAGCTCGGTGCCGTAGACTATCTCACGAAACCGTTCAACATCGATGAGGTGAAGATCGTCATCCGGAACTTCGTTGAGCGGGCGAGGCTGCACCAGGAAGTCGACTATCTCAGAAAGGTCAATTCGGAAATCTTTGACCGCGAGCTCATCGGCGAATCAGCCTCCATCAAGACAGTAAAGTCGGAAATTGCAAAAATGGCTAACGCCCGGGTTTCCAGCATACTCATTACCGGAGAGAGCGGGACGGGGAAGGAAATCGTCGCACGATACTTCCATCGCCTCGTATCCGGTGATAACGTATCGAGGCGGGTGCCTTTCCTGGGGGTCAACTGCGCTGCCCTGCCCGAGCAGCTGCTCGAGAGCGAGCTCTTCGGCTTCGAGAAGGGATCGTTCACAGATGCGAGGAATGATAAGAAGGGAGTCTTTGAGCTTGCCAGTGGCGGCACTATACTTCTTGACGAGATCGGAGAGATGAATCCGAGTCTGCAAACCAAGTTATTGCGGATCCTGGAGGAACGGACGGTGCGTCATATCGGCGGGAAAGAAGATATCCCTGTAGATGTGACCGTGATAACCACGACGAACAGGAATCTCGCCGAGGCGGTAGAGAGCGGCGCATTCAGAATGGACCTGTTCTTCAGGCTCAGTACCTTTTATCTCCATGTGCCGCCGCTCCGGGAGAGGCAAGAGGATATTCCGCTCCTTGCCAGGCATTTCCTTACGTCCCTGGCCACGCGATATAACAAAAAGACCGTAAAAAACTTTTCTCCCGAGGCCGAGGGGCTCATGATGTCCTATGCCTGGCCGGGGAATATTCGTGAACTGAGGAACCTCGTGGAACGGCTTGTCGTGCTCGAAAGCGCGGAACTTATTCTTCCGCAGCATCTTCCGGACTGGCTTACGGGGCGATCAGTTGCCGCACCGCAGCAGACGAATAGTGGATTTGTCCTTCCCGAGGCAGGGATATCGCTCGATGACGTGGAAAAGAACCTTATCAAGCAGGCGCTTGATCGGGAAAACCACAATAAGGCACGGGCGGCGAAACTCCTTCGCATCAGCTACGACACATTACGCTATCAGGTGAAGAAACTGGGATTAGAGTGAAGATCACGACGGCTCGGGCATCCCTCCCGAACCTCTGACACGTGCCGCTGCTTCATGGGGCGGGATGAACTGGATGCCTACCCGGTACAAATCATTCCGATCGGCGATCATGCTCCACCGTACGAGCCCGGCGGCCTGCTCCTTGATATTACTGAATGTGATCACGTACCCGGGAGCGAGAGCAGATGTTGTCAGCATGCCCATTCCGGTATCGCTGATATCAAGGACCTCAGCGCTGAGTCTTACCCTTTCCAGGCCTCTGTCGTTCATGGTGTGCAAAGTGTCTGTCGAAAAGGCTAAGGCTTTTGCAGTGAATTTTCTCTCGGACCTCCGCTTGTCATTCGTCAGCCACCTTACGAACGGTTCATAATCCCGGTAAGCATGCATGTCATTTCTGTACAGAGTATCCTTCCCCTGAAGGATCTTCTCCACCGAGCCCTTGACCATGTCCAGATCGAACGGTTTGGAAATGAATAGGGACGCATTTTCCTGAATGAATCGCATCGTCGTGTCGTCAGGATCGCCCCCTGTCATAATAATAATCTTTGTGGCCGGAGAAACCTGCTTGATAGTTTTCATGACATCCATGCCGTTGAGATCGGGAAGATTGATATCGAGAAAACAGAGGTCATAGAAATGCGTACCGATCTCTCTGAGTGCCTCAATCCCGTTCTTAACGGTCTTTACTTCTGTCTGATTGCCTTGGAGCAGTGACGAAAGCGAGTAAAGGATCAGATTTTCATCATCAGCGACCAGGATTTTTTTCATAACTTGATTCATCGGTTGATTTGAGAGTCTCCGGAAAATTGATGAACAAACTATCTCCATTAGTTATGCAGCAAATACTGTACCATTTATGCAATTGCCGATGTGAAATAAATTTTTTTGTTTTATAATTTTTTACAATAAGTTATGGGATGCATGATTATTGGAAAAACTTAAGTACCAGAAAAAAATTCTGATTACAGGTGAATTCACCAAATTGTATTGGTGATTTTATCGATTATTTTATAAAAAAATGTATGATGTTCAGGACAGAGTGAGTCAATTCGCCCCTTGATTCACGGTTGCAATAGAAGCAAGACTATGCAATAATATTTGCCTAGTCCATCATTATATTGCTTGTGAGAAGAAGAAAACGCGAGAGATGCAGTTGCGAAGACGGGTTCCTGAAAAAATAAGAATAGGATTTTTAATTTTTTATCATAATTTCAACGAGATTAAACTGTATACGTTCCATATAAAATAATGCCATTTAGAAGGTTTCGTTGTATTGCTGCTCTCTCACAGTACGGTATTCTACCGCGCGACAGCATCACTCGAATTTCAATAAATCGGTTGGCTCATTTGGCCTTCTTCCCAAGATGCAATGGTATGATGATTGCACATTACAGACAATCTTAAAAATGCTATCCACAATGCGGAAAATAAAAGACATCATTGCCGCTAAAATACAGAGATACGAGAAGTCATAGCGTTTTCTCCCAGGCAAAAACCTGTTGATCTCATGACGCATGTCAGCGTGCAGATTTTTCCCCGGCCAAGGACGAATCATCGCAGCTATCGAACAACTAAGGTTTGTTCCGGCAACGGTACCGGATTCCGCAGAGACAAACAAGAACCTGATAATGGCTCATTGAAGAAATGGGAAGATCACTCGTGTCATGAACAGCATAGGAGATCCTTAAGAATTCCTTCAGATCATCCGGCTAATATCACGATTGTACCATCGGCCATGAGATGCAAGGTTGAATGCTCAGGCTGATGCATGCGGGCGCAGTCCCGTAAGCGAGGAAAGAAACTATTACATGACGAAAGCAGCAAAACTATACGGGATGGCGCATACGGGAGGGGGGGAGTCGCAGGGGTCTTCTCTCAAGAAATCCCACGTGCTCCTGATCATAATCATCATCGTGGTGTCTTGCGCAGTCTATTTCAACGCCCTTCTCAACGGGTTTGTCTATGACGACATCCCCCAGGTGGTGCAGAACCCCTGGATCAGGGAAATACGGTTCATCCCGGAGATATTTTCCACCAATGTCTGGGCATTTCAGAGAACCAGCACCAATTACTACCGGCCCCTGATGCACATCAGCTTCATGCTGAGCTATCATCTTTTCGGCCTCGCAGCCTGGGGCTTCCATTTGGTGAATATTCTGCTCCATGCCGGCGTTACCCTTTTAGTGTATCTCATCTCCTCTCGGCTATTTCAGACAGCCAATCCATCAGCGTCCTTCTTCTCCCGGTTCCTTCCATTCATCGCTGCCATATTATTCGCTGTCCACCCCATTCATACCGAGGTCGTTGCCTGGGTGGGAGGTGTTACGGACCTCTCCTTCACCCTGTTCTTCCTCCTCGCCCTTTATCTCTACATTCTCTCCGCCGAGAGCGGTGTCCACCAGAAGGGCCTCTCCCTTCTTTCCGTGGTGTCCTTTTTTCTCGCAACCCTCTGCAAAGAGCCAGCCCTCACCTTTCCTCTCATCCTCGTAGCTTACGATTACTCCTTCTGCAGGAAGGCGCCTCGGCCCCTTGATTACCTTAAAAGATATGCCCCGTACCTGGGAGCCGCTGCTGTCTATTTCATTCTGAGAGTCATTGCTCTCGGCGGTTTTGCACCCGTCAGGCGCCATGGCGAGTTGAGCGTTTATGAACTTCTGATCAATGTCTTTCCCCTATTTCGTCTGTATCTTGAAAAACTTCTTCTTCCGGTGCATCTTAATGCCTACCATGTTTTTTCCCCGATATCATCCATCGCTGAGCCGGAAGTCGTGCTTTCCCTGGCCTCCACCATTGTCTTCGCCGGCATTGTTCTGCTGGCCTTGAAAAAGAGCAGACTGGCTTTTTTCGCCCTTGCCCTGGTGCTGGTACCCTTGCTGCCGACCCTTTACATCCCGGGCGCCGGCGAAAACACCTTTGCCGAGCGGTACCTTTATCTTCCGTCATTCGGCTTTGTGCTCCTTGTTGCTCTCTTTGCTGGCCGGGTCGTACTGCGGAAACCGCGGTGGTCCGTTCCTGTGGCCACGGCCCTCGCGCTCATCACCGTTCTCTATTCCCTCGGCACGGTACAGAGAAACGGTATCTGGAAAGATGATGAACGCCTCTGGCGCGACGTCATACAGCATTCTCCAAACAGCGCTGTGCCCCATTACAATCTTGCGAGCGCCCTGAATGCACGGGGACGGATCGACGAAGCCATAGGAGAATACCAGACGGCCATCAGGATCCAGCCAGCCGTTGTTGCCTATGCAAGCCTCGGCGCAGCCTACCAGGCAAAGGGACTCATCAACGAGGCCATAGAACAGTACCGGCTTGCCCTGCGGTTGCAGCCCGGCGATGCTGATGTCCACACTTATCTAGCGATTGCCTATGCAGAGTCGGGTGCTCTGGACAATGCAATCGAACATTTTCGTATCGCTCTGCAACTGCAGCCGGATTCCGCCAATGCCCAGTATGGCCTGGGGAGGGCGTACCTCGAAAAGGGGCGGCTGGCGGAGGCCATACCCTATCTGGAGTCCGCTGTGCGGTTGAATCCCAATGAATCCCTGTTCCGCAGCGTACTCAACGAAGCATTGTCGATGAACGCATCCGGCCGGAGGAGCGGCATGACTGGCAGTATGAGAGAACGGTAAAACTGGACCAATAATGCAAAACGTGACAGTAAAGCCAACGGCGGCCCGCTGCAAACAAGAAAGGAACACGGTAATGCAATCAGCCGCAAGCGGGATATGAGAAGGAAATGATGGGGAAACAGTAAGATGCTCCGGCCCAAAGCGGGAAGGGCGTCCAGAGGTCCTCTATGGCCAAGGTAAAATTAAAAGAATTCACTATTTTTATAAAATACGCGACGGTAGGGGTAACGGGTACGGCGCTCGATGTGGGATCGCTTTATGTTTTTGTCGATCTGCTACATATTACTGTGCTTGTTGCTGCGGCGCTTTCTTTTGTCCTTGCCGTTGTCAATAATTTCGTCCTGAACAAGATTTGGACGTTCCGGAACAATAGCCGCAATTTTAGAAAACAATTCATTAAATTCTTCCTTGTTTCAGTCGTCGGGCTTGTTCTTACTGAAATCTGTATGGCTGTGTTCGTATACCTCCTGGACATTTGGTATATCGTATCAAAATTGATCACCTCGGTCATCGTGTTGACGTGGAATTTTCTTGCGAACAAAAACTGGACATTCACCGAGAAGATTCGGCCTCTATCAACCGTCGACCACCACGACTATGCCCTTACGATAGTAATCCCGGCTTTTAACGAAGCAAAGCGCATAGAAAATACGCTCGAAGCCATTCACCGTTATTTCGAACGGGAAGGTATGAAACGGGAAATTATTGTTGTCGATGACGGCAGCAGTGACAATACCGCAGCGGTCGTGAACGCATTGAAAGTGAAGATCCACGATCTGCATTGTGTGCGCTATCTCCCCAATCGCGGCAAGGGGTACGCCGTCAAGACAGGAGTGGAAAAGAGCCGCGGTGACTACATCCTTTTTACTGATGCCGATAACTCGACGCCGATTGAGGAGTTTGAGAAATTGTATCCGCTGCTGTCTCACGCCAAGGTTGTTATCGGGTCCCGCTATATGGTGGACAGCGACGTAAAGATTAGGCAGCCGAAATACAGAATACTCCTGGGAAGACTGGCGAATTTTCTCATCCGGGTTTTTCTCTTTGGTAATATCAGGGACACCCAGTGCGGGTTCAAGGCCTTTCAGCACAGGGCGGCGAAGGAACTCTTCAGCCGCATGAAGATCAACCGGTTCGGGTTTGATATCGAGCTCCTGTCCATCGCGTATCTTCTCAAGTATTCCGTGCGCGAGGTCCCGGTAAGCTGGTATAATTCTCCCGTGAGCAGGGTCAGGCCGATCAAAGACGCGCTTCGCACTTTCACGGAGCTGCTCTATATAAAACTCAATCTGTTAAGCGGACGGTATGAATAAGAACGGCCACCGTGTAGAAGCGGGATCCCTCCCGGCTGCAAAAGCCTCTTCATCGGAAAGACCACCTCTGCGCAGGAATCCGAAGGCCCTTCAAGCAGTGAAAAGCTTGAAAACGCCGCAGGCGGGATACGCCGGTACGGGGACTCGCGTTCTGCTGGTCATGGTCGTGATTGTTGTGCTGGCATCCGCAACATTCTTACGAAACAGGGTCTGGCAGGACAGCGTGCGTTTATGGGAGGATGTCGTAGCGAAAAGTCCGGCAAAGGCCCGGCCCCATTATCAACTTGGTTATTATTACGATAAGAAAGAACGTATGGATGAGGCAATGCGGGAATATCAGACCGCTCTCCGGTTAGGGCCGGATCCCGTTTCCGACCGGGCGCATAACAATCTCGGGAACATATACGGGAAACAGGGCCGTTTTGCGGAGGCGATCCGCGAATTTCAGGCTGTCCTCGAATACAACCCCAGCGATTCTTTCGCACATACCAACCTCGGCATCATTTACGCAAAGCAGGGCCGCATACACGAGGCGATCCGCGAATTCGAGACCGCCGTTCAAAGCGATCCAAATGACGCCGCAGCACATTACTCTTTGGGGAACGCATACCAGGAACAGGGACGTCTTGACGAGGCAATGCGGGAATATCGTGCGGCACTCGTGCTTAGATCAGATTATGCCGAAGCGCGTAACAACCTCGGGCTGCTGTATGGGAAGAAGGGACTTTTTGCTGAAGCAATACGGGAATTTCAGGCGGCAATAAAAAGCCAGCCTGAGAGTGCGGAAGCATACAACAACCTTGGGGTCGTGTTCGCGAAGCAGGGCCGCTATGATGAGGCGATCCGTGCGTTTCAGCAAGCGCTCCTTCACGGGCCTGAAAGTGCCGAAGTGCATAAAAACATCGGCATAGCGTACGACTACCAGGGGCGTCTAGAAGACGCCATGCGGGAATTCCAGACCGCCCTCCGGATCGATCCGGGACACTCCAGCGCCCGTTACTATATGGAGAACACGTACAAGAAATTACGGAATAATCGTGGCATCAAATGAAACTGTCCTTCTCAACATATCTCCGAGAAAGATTTGTGTCGGCAGCAACCCTGACCAATGAATAGACAAATAATAACACTCATTGCTCTCTGTCTGTTCTGCCTGTTCTGTAGCGCAGGCCGAGCGGAAGAATACGTATGGCGTTTTGACGAGGGCGCTGATGCGTTTAATTGGAAGGCTCTCAATGCGACTTCCGAGAAAACGGCAGATGGGTTTTCCCTTGTTCGGCGGGGTGACCCGTTCTTTTTCGTTTCACCGCCAAACCTCAATATTTCTCCCCAGCTATCGTATGCAGAGTTCAGGCTTAAGGCCCCTGAAACCTATCTGCGCGGATATCTCGTTGTTAAAACGCGCGATGCCAGAAGTTGGGAAGAGGAATTCACCCTGGGTCTGCCCGATACCTACCATGTGTACCGGATCAACATTCAAAAGGGCAATAGGACCCGGTCCCCGATTGATGCGGTCGCATTCACGTTCGGCGGAGTTGACCGGGTTTTCCTTGACTACCTCAAGATCTATAAACCGTCTCTCGTTCAGCTCATGGGGGTGTATTGGGGAGAGTTCTGGAGCGTACCGTTTGCAAGCTCGACAACCGTTAATTTCATAGAAACTCCTCTCATCGGCGATTATTCGTTCCTGGCGCCCCTGTATGTCCTTCTCCTAGTCATCGCGTTCTGCATGATCGCCCTGCAGAAACCGCTTACCAGGCGGTCCGTCGTGAAATCCTTACTCCTGTCCTGCGTGGCGGCGGGGGCGCTGTTCGCCGTGCGGATGGATTACGCCTGGTACATGCAGTGGAGAGCGGACCGCTCATCGCTGGGGCAGAGAAGTTTTAATGAACGGGTATCCCGGGCGGACGGTACAGGAGCGTATGACTTCGCTCAGGGCCTGAAAAAGGTCATCCCACTAGTCTCGACTGTAAAAATTTACGCCGGGATTCTCGAGGGCAAGGTCAGATACTACCTCCTGCCTGTGAAGGTGTCCGAAAACGCTCCGTATATTGCGGTTTTTAGGGACCCCGCTGTTTCCTATGATCCAATCAAAAAATTGCTGTCAAGAGATCACGAGATCGTGGCCCGGAACATCGAGCTGGTCACGGCCTTTGGTAAAGACGGTTTTCTCTACAAATCCTTGGAGGCTGGCCATCCATGACGATCATGATGCTCGCATATGCTTTGGCTGTGCCTGCGGTGACCGGGTTCCTGTTCGTCACCTGGTGTACCCGTTCATACCTTGAACAGAGCTTTTTTGAACGGCTCTTTCTCGGCTTCGGCATCGGTACGGGGATGACCACCTTCGAAATGTTCCTCCTCGGGCTGCTCCGGATACCGTTCAACATGGTAGCCATCTCAATCGTGCAGATAGCAACAGCAATTCTTCTTGGTTATCTGTTGCACCGGACCGGAACACCATGGCGGCGGATCTTCAGCAAGGGGGCAGACGGTCCCGGTGGGTCACCGGCAACAGTAACGCGTCCGCATCGGGTCGTCGTCATAATCCTCACTGCGTGGATCCTTGCAAAGGTCCTGTTTGTGCTGTATGAAGGTTTTTTCCTTCCGGAGAACACATCGGACAGCTGGGAACACTGGAGTTCAGGCGCTAAATTCTTTTTTTACGAAAAAGGCCTCTCCCTCGATCCAGCGAATGAGCACTTTTTCGGAGCGGGCTATTTGAAAGTGCAGAGATATCCGCTGAATGTCCCCCTCATGCAGGTCTGGGTTTCTCTCTGCATCGGGGAGGCCCATGAGGTGTACATGAAGGTATGGAATGCCCTGTTTTTCATCAGCATGGTCGGCCTGCTGTTCTTCGCTGTCCGCAGGAAAACGACGCTCATGACTGCGCTCCTTGCCGCCTTTTTCGTGTCGACGGTCCCGCTGCTCACTTATCATGCGCTCATTGCATATGCGGACCTGCCGTTGAGCGCTTATGCTCTGGGCGCCATGGTCAGTTTCTGGAGCACCATCGACGCCCTGAAGAGCGGAAGGGCCGGCTATGCCAGCGGCCTGCTCGTGCTCACGGGTACCTGTGCGGCACTGTGCGTATGGACCAAGATGGAGGGCTTGTTTTTCGCAGCGGCCTTTTCCGTCTCGCTGGCGCTTTATTATCTAGTGAAAAAGATTTCAATCAAACAGGTGATGGCCTTTCTCGCCCCCCTCGTTCTCGTCTCCGTGCCGTGGTATGTTTTTTTGATCAGCATCAGGGTCCCGGTAAGCTATGGCGAGGTGAAGCTTCTGGGAGCAACCATGACGAAGGGAATTCATTTCCAGGTACTGCCCGTCATAGGTGAGCAGGTCCTGTTCTCGGCGAATTTCAACCTGATCTTTTTGTTCCTGTTCCTGCTGATCATTGTCGGATACAGGAAGATCCTGCAGTCCGACCTCGCATACCTTTACGCAACGTTGCTCTCCATCATGGCTATGTTTTTGGTCGTGTATCTGGGCACGGAATCGTACCAGTGGGTTATGAGCCTGACAGCGGTCAACCGGAACATCCTGACCTTTATCCCCATGATGTATTATGTGGCGGCATTGACCGCTGGTGGGCTTCTCGAGGGAGAGACGGTCACGGACCGCGGGTGGTATAGATAAGCTGACAAGGCAGACTCCATGCCATTAACAAATTCTGATCATGCCACGGAGGGCCCTGACTGGCGATATGCATACCCAATTGCAGAATAATGCTCAACAAGCGGACTCTCGATGGCTGCCGTATGTCAAGAGCCCCCTGGTCCACGGTGCCCTGATCATCATCCTCTGCCTTGCCGCCTATTCAAACACCTTTCACGTGCCGTTCCAGTTCGATGACCCGCGCAGCATCAGCGAGGTGCCCTTTGTGCGGGACATACACCAATTCCCGAATCCCATAACGCAGCAGCGGGCTGTCGGTTTCTTTACATTTGCCCTGGACTATTGGTTCCATAGTACTGACGTTGTCGGTTACCATATCGTCAACCTCGTTATTCATATCTTAAACGCGTTCCTCGTATACGCATTTATTATCCTGAGTTTCCGGACACCGGTCCTGAAAGGGTCTTCGCTGAAGAAGCATGCGGAGCCCATAGCCCTTTTCAGCGCCCTTCTCTTTGCCGGCCATCCGATACAGACCCAGGCGGTCACATATATTGCCCAGCGCTTCGCCTCGCTTGCGACGCTCTTTTTCCTGCTGAGCCTCGTCGCCTATGTCTGGTCGAGGATACGTGACGTTACGAATCTGTCGAACTATCGGCCCCTGATCTGGTATGGCGTTTCCCTTCTCTCCGCCGTGCTCGCAATGAAGACCAAGGAGATAGCGTTCACACTCCCTGTCGTCATCGCTCTGTACGAATTCCTGTTCCTTGAGGGAGAGATCAAAAAAAGGATCCTCCGGCTAATGCCCCTTCTTCTCACGATGATAATCATACCCCTAAACCTTCTGGGAACCGCCAGACCTCTTGGGGACATGCTGGGCGACATCGGGGAGGTGACGAAGCTTCAGACGACCGTGTCGAGAGGGGAGTATCTCATTACGGAGATCACGGTAATCGCAACGTACCTGCGGCTGCTGTTCTTCCCGGTGAACCAGAATCTCGACTATGACTACCCGCTCTTTGAGTCGTTCTTCACGCCGGAGGTGGCTTTCTCATTCCTTCTCTTATTGCTGATCCTCGGTACGGGCGTCTATCTTCTGTACCGTGACCGGCGTTCACCCGGTGCCGGCAGGCTCACGGCATTCGGCATTTTCTGGTTTTTCATCACCCTTTCCGTGGAATCGAGCGTTATCCCGATCGCTGACGTGATCTTTGAACACCGGCTGTATCTCCCCTCTGTCGGGTTTTTCCTCGCCTGCACGAGCGCCCTCTTTTGGGGCGCCGAGAGGCTCAGTGCCCGATGGGTGAAAGCGGAACAAGCGGTCGTGATCGCCCTCGCAGCGGCTGCCGTCATATTCGCCGGTCTCGCCTATGCGCGCAACATCGTTTGGACGAGCGAGGAGAGCTTATGGGAGGACGTGATCACGAAAAGCCCCCTGAAGGCGCGGGGGTACAACGGACTTGGTCTGGCCTATTTCAACAGAGGCAGCTATGACAAGGCGATCGAGGCCTTTGGGAAGGCCATCGCACTCCATCCTGCCTATGGCGTGGCGTTCAACAACATCGGAAATTCCTATTATCGTGCCGGCTTCTACGACAGAGCTATCGAGGCTCAGACTGAAGCGATAGCGCTGGAACCAAATAATGCGATTTTTTACGACAACCGGGGGCTGTCCTATTCAGGCATTGGCGCATATGACCGGGCTGTCGATGATTTTTCCAAAGCGATCAATTTGGATCCTTCCTATGCAAAGTCATACCACAACCTCGGGTTTGTCTATCACAGTAAGGGCATGTATCGCCCGGCGATAGAAGAATACACCAAGGCTATCGCATTAGATCCTGGCAACGCCGTTTTTCGCAGCAACCGAGGATTGGCCTATGTGGCGAACGGCGAATATGAAAAGGCGATTGGGGACCTGACAGCGGCGATCGCGTTGAATCCGGATTTTGCTGTTGCATACAATGGACGGGGAACCGCGCATGGCCTGCAGGGGCGGTACGATGAGGCGATTGCCGATTTTACGAGGGCAATATCCCTGGATCCCGGCAATTCCCTGTACTACGCCAGCCGCGGTGTCGCCTTTTTACGGGCAGGTCGCCGGACTGAAGCACTGGCAGATTTTGAGCATGCCTGCGATATGGGAAACGAGACAGGATGCAAAGGAGCTGTGCAACTAAAGAATGATAAAAGATAAGAATAATCACACCCTTTTTTTTGCCAAGTTTCAGCCTGTACTCGGAAATCTTCCCAATCCCCATTCTGTCATATGCCCTTGATTTGGTTATTTCACCAGCATTTTACAATAAAATCAGACCGTATAATTCTATAATATATTGTAATTTAATAAGTTTTATTTATATATAAAACTGGTACAGACCTTGCTATATACATAAGACGAGAGAGAAGAATTGCTACGATAAAAGTATCTATTCTTTCTCGTAAGTATATAAGCAGCACTTTCCGATAAAGCCAAACCCTTCGTGAGGGGGGGGCGGAAAGCACCGGGTCTTCAATCAGGAAGATGGCCGTGCAGCCGAAGAGAGCGTGTGAATTTCCCTGCACCAAGAGCCGCTTCCCTCTGGAGACCTTATGGGAACGAGTGGATTCAAAAAAAACCCCCTCAGAATGATAATCATCATGGTGGTGCTCATGTTTGCATTGCCGACATTATCGAACGCCGTTGGGGCATCCTTCCTGTATACGCTGTCCGATTTCACAGGCCCCTTTTTGATTGGAGGGGGCACGATGTCCGTCGACAAGGACCGGAACGAGGCCTATATCGTGTATCAGAATGTCGTCAGGATATTCAATGAAAACGGGCTGGAGATCTACCGGTTCAATGAAGACAACAGCCTCGGCAGGCTTACCTCCCTTGTGGTGGACCGGGACGGCACCATCTTCTTTCTTTCCTACAATGACAGGGGAGAGTATGTGATCATCCGCTGCAATTACCGGGGAGAGCCGACGGGGAGGATAGAGCTCGCCGGGCTCCCGGCCGACTTTGCCGACTATGGGAAGTTTTCGCCGAACCACATGGCGTACCGGGAAGGACAATTTTATCTTGCAGACGCGCGTACTCTGAGGATTGCGGTGACCGATAGGAACGGCCAGGTGCAGAAGACCTATGACCTTATCCCTCTGCTTGATCTCAAGGAAAAGGACCGGGCCGATCTCGAGATGGGCGGCTTCAGCGTGGACAGCGAGGGCAACATGCTGTTCACCATTCCGGTCCTGTTCAGTGCTACCGTGCTCTCTCCGGAGGGGAAGGTGCAGAACTTTGGCCAGCCGGGGAGCATCCCGGGGAAATTCGGGATTGCGTCGAACATCATAGTGGACAACAAGGGGAACTATCTGGTGGCGGACAAGTTGAAATGCGTCGTCAGCGTGTTTGACAAGGGGACTCAGTTCCTGATGGAATTCGGCGGCCGCGGTAACGGGCCGGGCGATTTGATCGTCCCCGATGGGCTTGCCGTGGACGGCAGTGACAAGGTGTATGTCACCCAGGGCGGAAA
Source organism: Nitrospirota bacterium (assembly GCA_963705595.1). Classification (GTDB taxonomy): domain Bacteria; phylum Nitrospirota; class UBA9217; order UBA9217; family UBA9217; genus DASPSR01. The sequence goes on from CAVPKD010000003.1 coordinate 148,951, forward strand.
CCGGGGTGTCAGCGTTTTCAGGTTGAGTTACAACTGAAAACACCATTCCATGATGAAGGAGGTGATAGCCGGAATAGAATAAAAAAAGTGGGCAGTAGTAAGCAGTAAGAAGTAAGTTGTACCATTGTCGGCCAAGCCGACACACTAAATTCTCCGAAAAGAGTAAACCCATCGCAAGGTGGGGGCACAAAGCCAACGGGTCCCGGAAGCGGGACGGCCGGGCTGCCGGAGCACAAAAACTAATTCTGGAGGATTACATGAAGATTTACAAATTAAGCCTTATCCTTGTCGCTGCAGTCGCGGTGGTATTCGGGCTGAGCGGAATAAGCTTCGCGTTCCATAGCGGCGGCGTCGCCGAATGTACGGGTTGCCACCAGATGCACAATGCAGCAACCGCTAACCTTACGATTGGCGTTGATCCGAGCTCGACTTGTCTTGAGTGCCACGGCGAATCAGGCCAGTCCAGCTACCATGTCGCCACCCCCACAGCTCAAATGCCTGCGGGAACGCCGCCAAACAATGAGGGCCCCGGCGGTGACTTCGGCTGGTTGAACAAGACCTATTTTCCTTCGGTCCGTAATGCTGTAACCACCAATTACGGCTATTCCCATGGCCATAACATCACTGCTCTTGGCTACGACACTGGATATCTCAACGGGGCGAATGACCCTCAGACCACAGCTCCGGGTGGCTCGTTCCCGACAGCACAGCTTGGCTGCACCAGCTGCCATGACATGCACGGCAAAGGCCGTTGGACGACGGCAGGCACCTATAGCAAGACCAGCGGCGCTATCTACACCTCTGGTTCGTATGGTTCCATACCGTCAACCTTCAGCACTGGCGAACTGTTGTCAACGGGTGTGTACCGCCTGCTCCGCGCTGCGGACACTGTTGACGGCGTGACCTTCCCCGGCACCCCGCCGGTTGCAGTGGTGAACAGCGGCTACAACAGGTCAGAGTTCTTTACCCAGACCCGCACGGCCTACGGCTCCGGTATGTCCGATTTCTGCGGCACGTGCCATCCTGACATGCACAGCACGTCAGGCATACTCCGTCACCCGACAGGCCAAGTTATGGCCGGTTCGATCCAGAGCAACTACAACAGCTATGTGAAAACAGGTAGCATGACCGGCACCTCGGCCAACTCGTACCTGTCGCTCGTTCCGTTCGAAGAAGGCCAGACCTACAGCTTTACCAACATCAACACCCTGAAGAGCCATGCTCAGACCAACGATTCCGCTCTGCAAGGCCCCGGTGGCGGCACCGTGCCTGCAACGGCAACGATATTCTGCCTCTCCTGCCACAGGGCGCATGCGACCGCCTTCGAGAGCATGCTTAAATGGGATCCCTCACAGACGACCATCGTCACCGCCGGTGCTTATCCTACTGGCAACAGCGGCTTGGGCTACAGCACAGCGGAAGTATCAAAAGGCTACAATGACTACAACGTAACGAAGTTCTCCGCCTATCAGCGCCAGCTCTGCAACAAGTGCCATGCGAAAGACTAACGCATGCTGAAGCAGTAGTACCAAGGAGGATCGGCTCTGCCGATCCTCCTTTTTTATCACAGAACGTTGCATTTTCTTGATGATTCTGGTAACATAGCTGCCGTTAAAGATACAGGGAATTTGTGCGATAAGATTGACAAGGACTTTATACCCGGGCCATTCCAGCCCGGACTAGGCTCATCGAGCGGATTTCACAACCTCATGAAAGCCACCTCAATAATTCCAATAGTTATGGTGCTCCTGATCCTCCTTATGAGGCCGGGCAATGATGCGTCCGCTTTTCATAACGGCGGTGTCGGAGCATGTGATGCCTGCCATTCCATGCATAACCCATCACAGCTTGCAAACAGCGGTAGCCTTTTGAAGTCATCGGACCCGAGTTCGACCTGTCTCAATTGCCACGAGCAGACCGGCGACACCAGACCGACGAGATACCATGTCAGCACCGCTCAATCCGACATGCCGACGGGTGCTCCGCCAAAGCAGCTTGGCCCGGCCGGAGATTTCGGCTGGTTGAAGAAGACCTTCATTTGGGTCCCCAGCGCCACCGGGGCTTTGCAGATGAGTCCCGGCGACCGGCATGGCCACAATATCATCGCCAATAGTTTTCAGTATGCCGCGGACTCCACCAATAACATGGCCCCCCAGGGCACCTACCCCGCGATGAGCCTCACCTGCATCAGCTGCCATGACCCGCACGGCAAATACCGCAGAGACTCTCTTGGCTCGATTGCTACGAGCGGAACCCCTATTCAGGGATCAGGCTCCTACGCCTCCAGTGCCGATCCGCAGTCCGGATCTTCGGTCGGCGTGTACCGACTGTTGGGCGGCAAGAACTATCAACCCAAATACCTGAGCGGCAATTTTTCATTTATCAACGACCCGCCTGCTGCCGTCGCTCCGGACACGTACAATAGGGCCGAGAGCGGGACCCAGACCCGCGTGGCCTATGGCTCGAATATGTCCGAATGGTGCCAGAACTGTCATACAACGATGCATACCATCGTTTCATCGGGGACGTCAACAATTCCGCAGACCCATCCTGTTGGCAGTCTCGCCAAGTTCGGCCCGACGCTGTCCACCAACTATAATATATATGTCAAGACCGGGGTTCTCACGGCGAACTTGATCACCTCGTTCCTTTCACTCGTCCCCTTCGAGGAGGGCACCCGTGATTATCCCACGCTCAAAGCGCATGCGCGAAGCGATAATTCCTATCTGTACGGGCCCGATTCGTCCAGCTCCCAGGTCATGTGTCTCACCTGCCACCGGGCCCATGCCTCAGCCTGGGATTACGCAACCAGGTGGAACACCAATTCGGCCTATATCGTCTACAACGGGTACTATTCCCAGGATGGCCAGGCATTCCAGCCCTACGGCCAGGGACGCACAGAAATGGAGGCGCAGAAGGCCTATTATGACATGCAGGCAAGCCGGTTCGCCCTCAATCAGGATACGCTCTGCCATAAATGCCATGTAGGAGCTCTCCCATGATCCTATCGTCTGCGATAAGAAAATTTGTCCCTATTTTTCTTCTGATCCTCTGTGGGTGCCAGACGCTTCAGATCCAAACTGCGGCTGTCCGCGAGGACGAAGGCACGGTGTTCTTCTACCTTCAGCCCTTCTCACGGGAGGCAGAGCGGCTCCGATTCTCCCTGTCCGCGTTTGCGGCGCTCAAGGATGACGGGACGGAGATTCCCGTGCCCCTGTCGCTGAGCGAGTTCAACAGCAAGGACATGGCAAGACAGAGACTGATAGCTGCGGCGCAGCTGCCGGCAGGAAAGTACAGCGGCTTTCTCGTGAGCGTCAAGAGCGCCGCACTCAAGACAGAAGGTGGAGCGGTCGCTCTTCACGTGCCGGAGACCCCGCAAAAAATTGTGTTCCCCTTCAGCGTGGAAAAAAAAAAGGCGTTCATGATTTCAATGACCCTCCGCTATGCCCAATCCCTGCAGGGTGAGGTCAATTTCAGCCCGGCGTTCCTCGTTGCTATCCCTGTCCAGCCGCTCGTCGAGGTCACGGGATACGCATCAAATGCCGGCCTTGATGCCATCACGGTCTTTGACAAGATCCATCTGCAGGCCACGAGCGTCATTGCCACCGGCAGCAATCCCCAGGGTATTGCCCTGGACCAGCGCCTCAAACGGGCCTACGTCGCCCTGTCCGGCGATGACGCCGTCGAAGTATTTGACTTGAACTCGGAGATTTCTCTTGCCAAAACCATGCTGAGGCGGGGAGACGAGCCGCGGGACCTTGCGCTCACCCCCGACGGCCTGTCCTTGCTCGTGGTGGATTACCGTTCGGACACGGTAAGTATCATTGACACCGTGTCGATGGTGGAGGTGAGCAGGATCCCCGTCGGTAGAAGCCCGCGCACCCTGTTGATCGACAAAACGGGCACGAAGGCCTTTGTCTTCAATAGCATGTCCGACAACATATCGGTCATTGATATTTCCTACCGGCAGGTCATGGGCACGATCGCTACCGGTCCGGAACCGCTATGGGGGCAGTTCAACCAGGCAGGGGACCGGCTGTACGTGATCCATGCGGCCTATCCCTATCTGTTCGTCATCAATCCAGCGTCGTTCTCCGTGGTGCGGCGGGAATTTATAGGGATGGGGATGCTCTCCCTCAAGGTCGATACACGGACCGATCAGCTCTATATCGGCAAAAAGAACGATACCATGGTTACTGTGTATGATCCCCTCTCTTTTGCTATGGTGGGCTTTATTCCGACTGGGGGGACTGTAGCCTACATGACCATAGACGGTGAGACAAACTTTCTTTACCTGCTCATCCCCGACCGAAAGGTCCTGATGGTCATCAACCTGGCGAGCAAAAGGCCGGTTTCGGAAATCGATGTCAGCGAACAACCCGTGTGGATGACCATGATGGGAGAGAGATAGGATGCGGCGATTGACTCGGTCCAGCCTCTGCCGTGACAGAAAGGCCGGGTGGCTGAACGTTCTCGCGGTAACGGTCGGAGCGACGTTTTTTTTGGGGTACGCACCGGAAATGGTTTTAGCCGAGGGGATATATGGTCGTCTGAATTTAACGTACGCGCATACCGAGACCACGTCAACAGATTCCACCGGCGTGTCCTCGGACGTATCAAATCGCGCTTTTTTTCAACAGTACACCCTGACCGCTGACAAGTACCTCTATCCGAACCTCAAGCTGTTTGCCTCTGGCATGTTTCAGAAAACTAATGCGACATCTTCGACGGACGGTCAGGGATCATGGGGGGACACCACGGTGACACGGCCGTATATCGACCTTACCTTGAGAACTCCTGTGTTCGCCGCCGGCGTGAACTATAATGCCGTAACGACCGAGCAGAAGACCATGAATGCACCGAATACGGCCTTCAAGTCCGAGGCCTATGGCGGTATTCTAGGCTGGAAACCGGAGGGCCTGCCATCGTGGGACTTGACGCTGACCAGAAGCTACAGCTACGACGAGAACCGGATGTTGCAGGATGTTATGAGTGACACGGCGTACCTTTATTCGCGCTATGAACCGTCGCAAGCAGTCCGGCTCAGGTATCAGGGGAGCTACATCGATACGAAGGACAACCTCAAGGATGTGGAGTCAACGACCTACAGTAATGACGTCAGGATCATGTATGATGACCAATATTTGCACCAGCGGGTCAACGTGTCAGCATATTATGATTACGGCTACAATACAACGGATGTCACGACAAGCGGAAAAGGAACGGTGAGTTTCCAGGTCTTTGCAGTAGACGGGCTTTTCCTGAACAGTGACAATCTCCTGACGGCCCCCCTGCCTTCGTCGCCGTTCCTGGTAGACAACACGATGACCGGCCCCACAAGCGCAACCAATAATATCGGGTCCGCAACGTTCACAGCCTCTCCGCCCGATCTGACGGCAAGGAATATCGGACTGCAGTTCCCGGCGGCAACGCTGATGAACACCCTCGACGTATGGGTATTTTCCGTGACCGGTGCCACGATCGATACGGCCGTTCCTGCCTTTCTGCCGGATCCCGTGGCAGGGGCCTTTACGTGGGCGGTGTACACGAGCTCCGACAACCTGACCTGGGGGCTGTTTCAGACTGGCGTCACCGCCCCCTATGTGCTCGATCCCTCTCGCCCCGGTGTGGGGCGATTTGAGATAACCTTCCCTAACGTGGTCACGAAATTCATCAAGGTCGTCGTCAGTCCTCTTTCACCGTCTGCGGCGGGAGGACAGGCGAGGGATTTCCCGGGCATCTATGTGACCGAGCTCCAGGCTTTCAATACCACACTTGCCGCAAATGTCACGGGGACGACCACAGCAAAAAGTCAAAGTGGAGCCCTGTCCGCCAATGTAGTACTTTTAAAAACTCCGTCGCTGTATTATAATTTTTCATATTTTTTTAATAACTCGGAGAGCCGGTTTTCCACAACGCGGTCTTCAACAATGTCGAATGGGCTTAGCGTCCAGCACCAATTCAACCCCGTATTTTCCGGAAATGCGCAAGTACAGCGAGTCGACGATTCCAGCCCTACTGGGGACAGGGTCATTTTACGAGTCGGCGCCCAGTTTACAGCTGTCCCCTTAAGGACGCTGAGCCACTCCCTTGGCTTCTCTAGCGCGACCGAACAATCGCCGACGGGACGTAGTAAGACCACGGCGGTGACGCTCGCAAATACCGCCGAGCTTTACCGAAATATCACCGCCTTCTTGAACGGCGGGTGGAGCAACAACTACTCGGAAACCGACCAGAAAATCGAAAGCACGTACTATTCGGGGGGGATCAATCTGATCCCCATAGAAACATTGAACATAACGCTGAGCTCCGGGGGCAATAAAAGCGATCTATCGGGCGGAGGTGTTCCGGACTTCACAACGACCTCCCGGAACAACGAGCTTGATGTGTCGTATTATCCGTTCAGGACCCTTTACCTTGCTGCCTCCTGGAGCGTGAGAAAAGGATCGGGCCAGTCGACCGACAGGATCGCCAACTACACACTCAACTGGTCTCCGTTCCCGGGTGGAGATCTTGTGTTCAATTTTTCCTATTACGAGACCCAGAGGGCTCTGGATAATTCCATTGATAAGTCATATATCCCAAGCATTCGATGGAACATCAACAAGCGGACCTTTGTGACGGCATCGTATAACTCTACCACGAGCACTTCCATCTTCGGGCATTCGACGACTAGGCTATACGCTACGTCGTTAAACATGAATTTTTAGTTAGTATAGAGGGGGGGATTATCGTGAATATCAGGAAAATTATACCGCTGTTAATGCTCGTTGGTCTGGCAGCCTGTGCCCACTCGAAGAGCGGTGTGTTCCGCGACCAGAACATGGATTTTGGGGCGATCCAGAACATTGCCGTAATGCCGCTTTCGAACCAGACGCGGGAGCAAACCGCTGCTGACCGAGTGAGGGACGTGTTCATCAATAAGCTCTTATCCACCGGCGCGGCGTATGTACTGCCTGTCGGTGAGGTGAAGCGGGGGATCACACGGGCGGGGATCAGTGATCCGACGGCCCCCTCCCCTGAGGAGATCGTAAAATTTGCGGGCATTGTGAAGGCTGACGCTGTGATCACCGGGACGATAAAGGAGTACGGTGAGGTGAGGTCAGGCACCTCTACCGCTACGACCATCGCCCTGAGCATGCAGATGCTCGAAGCACAGACGGGCCGGATTGTATGGGCCGCATCGTCCGCCAAGGGAGGTATCACCTTCGGTGACCGTCTCCTCGGCGGCGGCGGTGAAGCCATGAATGTAGTTACCGAAAAGGCTGTTGATGACATTATCGATAAACTGTTTAAATAGATGGGGTCTTTTTGTTGCTGTTGCTGCCGGCTTCCTTGTTTTAACAGCATGCGCGGGTATCAGAAATACTGAACTGATCAACTCCCCCGAGAAACAACATCTGCATGTCGCCGTATTCCCGGTCGATAACCCGAGCAGCGCCCATGTGCCCCTGGAAGAGATCCGGCAATCGCTGATCCAGCGGTTGAAGATGCAGGGGGCCGATGTGCTTGATGACGCCGTGCTTGAGCAGTTCATGGCGAAACACCGTGTGCGCTATGTCGCAGGTTTGGATACTGTGACATCAGAGTCATTGAGCAACGAGGTCGGTGTTAATGCTGTCCTTATCATCTCGGTGGAGGCCTACAGCGAGACCTCTCCTCCCCGGATCGCCCTCTTTTCCAGGCTCGTTTCCACCGGATCCAGACCGTCGGTTTTATGGGCTGACAGCGTCGGAATGGCAGGAAACGATCACCCGGGACTCCTCGGGCTTGGCCTGATTGAAGATCCCAAGGTCCTGCAACACAAGGCTGTGGGAAAGCTGGGCGACTTGTTAACGGGGTATCTTGCAGGGGAGAAGGCCCCCACCCGCGGCGGGCGGAAGAGCTTTGGACCGAAAGAATCATTCCGCTCCCCTGTCGTCGGCACTGACCTTCGGGAGAACACCGTCGGTTTTGTGGACAGCAGTTCTAGCGGGGATGAGGGCAAGGGACCGGCCAGGCTGGACGTGGCGCTCACAGAGGTGAGCGGGGCGCCGGTGACGGTGGAGTATGCGGTCACGGGCGGCACGGCGGCCGAGGGAAAGAATTATGTCGTGAAGGGGAACACCCTCACTTTCGCGCCCGGAGAGACGCTGAAAAGCATAGAGATCGACATCAGGCATGACGGTCTGAATACGGGAGACAGGACCGTCATGGTGAGCCTGAAGAACCCGACCGGCGCGGTTTTGGGCAGCAGCGCGGTCCATACCTATACCATCATCGACAGAGACCCAGAGCCGGCGGTGACATTTGTGGTACCGAGCCAGCAGGTGAAGAAGAATGCGGGAACGGCAACGATCGGGATGGAGCTATCGGCAGTGTCTGGCAGGGACGTGATCGTGCCGTTCATGGTGGGCGGGACGGCAAAGACGCCCGGGAACTACACCATGCCGCCGGGTCCCATCGTGATAAAGGCAGGACAGCGGAGCGCGGCGATCACAGTCACTATAGCGGACAACGGGGTGAACGAGGACGACAAGACGGTGGTGGTGAGCATGGGAGTGCCGACCCACGCGTCGCAGGGGAAGACGACCACGAGCACAATGACCATCATCGACAGCGATCCTGTGCCCGCGGTATCGTTTACCACAGCGAGCCAGCAGGTGAAGGAGAACGCGGGAACGGCAACGATCGGGGTTGAGCTTTCGGCAGTGTCTGGCAGGGACGTGACCATCCCGTTCATGGTGGGCGGGACGGCAAAGACGCCCGGGAACTACACCATGACGCCGGGCCCGATCGTGATAAAGGCAGGGGAGCGGAGCGCGGCGATCACGGTGAACGTGGTGGACAACGGGGTGAACGAGGACGACAAGACGGTGGTGGTGAGCATGGGGGTGCCGACGAACGCGGTGCAGGGGAAGACGACCGCCACGAGCACCGTGACCATCATCGACACCGATCCTGCGCCGACGGTATCGTTTGCGAGCGCGAGCTCTCGCGGGTCGGAGAAAAAAAGCCCTGTCGGGTTTGAGGTGGCGCTCTCCGCTCCGAGCGGGAAGCTGGTGACGGTGGAGTACGGGGTCAAGGGCGGTACGGCGATCCCGGGGAAGGACTACGCCCTTCCAGGAGGGTGTTTTGACCTTCGAGCCCGGAGAGACGAACAAGACCCTGGTGGTCGACATCAAGAACCACGGTATCTACAGCGACGACAAGACCTTTGAGGTGGTCCTGAAGAATCCGAAGAACGCAGCCCTGGGCAGCACGGCGGTGCATACCCATACTATTATGATCAGTGGTGCACGCGAGCATGGCAGGAGGAACGAAAGGGCAGTGATAAGAACGCGGCAATGCCGCTCATGATGCTTGCCATGGCAAACACTCCCGGGAACCCGACCATCATGCCGGGTCTGATCGCTGCCAAAACAGCGGAAACAGAGGAGCAAAGCGATGAAGTACCATTGCCCACGGTGGAGTTCCTGTATGCGAGCTCCCGCGGCGATGAGAAGGTAAGTTCCGTTCTTATCCCGGTGGGACTGGGCGCTCCGAGCGGGAAGCCGGTGACGGTGGAGTACGGGGTGACAGGCGGGACGGCGGAGGCGGGGAAGCAGTATGAGGTGAAGGGTACCAGCCTGACCTTTGCGCCGGGGGAGACGGTGAAGGACATCGAGATTACCGTGAAGGATGATGGGGTGAACAGGGACGACACGACCATTGAGGTGAGCCTGAAGAACCCGACGGGCGCGGTCCTTGGCGGCACGGCGGTGCATACTTATACCATCATTGATAGCAGCCCCGAACCCGCTGTTACGTTCACGGTAGCGAGCCGGCAGGTGGAGGAGAACGCGGGGAAGGCGACCGTCGGGGTTGAGCTTTCGGCGGTGTCTGGCAGGGACGTGACCGTGCCGCTTATGGTGGGCGGGACGGCGAAGACTCCCGGGAACTACACCATTGCTCAGAACCCGGTGGTGATCAAGGCAGGACAGCGGAGCGCGGCGATAACCGTGAACGTGGTGGACAACGGGGTGAACGAGGACGACAAGACGGTGGTGGTGAGCATGGGTGTGCCGACAAACGCGGTGCAGGGGAAGATCGACCACGAGCACCATGACCATCATCGACACCGATCATGCGCCAGCGGTATCGTTCGCGAGTGCGAGCTCGAGCGGTGAGGAGCAGTCAGGTGCGAGTGCGAGTTCGAGCGGTGAGGAGCAGTCCGGCGCGGCGCGGCTTGAGGTAGTGCTCTCCGCTCCGAGCGGGAAGCCGGTAACGGTGGAGTACGGGGTCAAGGGCGGTACGGCGATCCTGGGGAAGGACTACGCCCTTCCGGGAGGGTCCCTGATCTTCGAGCCTGGAGAGACGAGCAAGACCCTGGTGGTCGACATCAAGAACCGCGGTATCTACGACGACGACAAGACCTTTGAGGTGGTCCTGAAGAACCCGAAGAACGCGGTTTTGGGCAGCAGCGCGGTCCATACCCAGACCCAGGTGAACACCACGCCCATGCCCACGGTGGCGTTCCTGTACGCGAGTTCCCGGGGTGATGAGAAGACGGTTCCGTGCGGCTCCCGGTGGCGCTCTCCGCTCCGAGCGGGAAGCCGGTGACGGTGGAGTACGGGGTGACAGGCGGGACGGCGGCCGGGAAGCAGTATGTGGTGAAGGGTACCAGCCTGACCTTTGCGCCGGGGGAGACGGTGAAGGACATCGAGATTACCGTGAAGGATGATGGGGTGAACCGGGAGGACACGACCATTGAGGTGAGCCTGAAGAACCCGACGGGCGCGGTTTTAGGCGGCACGGCGGTCCATACCTATACCATCATTGACAGCAACCCCGAGCCCACGGTGACCGTTCACCACGGCGAGCCAGAAGGTGAAGGAGAACGCGGGGACGGCGACCATCGGGGTGGAGCTTTCGGCGATGTCAGGCAGGGACGTGACCGTGCCGCTCATGGCGAGCGGGACGGCGAAGACTCCGGGGAACTACACCATGACGCCGGGCCCGGTGGTGATCAAGGCAGGACGAGCGGAGCGCGTCGATCACCGGTGAAGGTGGTGGACAACGGGTTGAACGAGGACGACAAGACGGTGGTGGTGAGCATGGGGGTGCCGACGAACGCGGTGCAGGGGAAGACGACCACGAGCACGGTGACCATCATCGAACACCGATCCTGCGCCGACGGTATCGTTTGCGAGTGCGAGCTCGAGCGGTGAGGAGCAGTCCGGCCCGGCGCGGCTTGAGGTAGTGCTCTCCGCTCCGAGCGGGAAGCCGGTAACGGTGGAGTACGGGGTCAAGGGCGGTACGGCGATCCCGGGGAAGGACTACGCCCTTCCGGGAGGGTCCTGATCTTCGAGCCCGGAGAGACGAGCAAGACCCTGGTGGTCGACATCAAGAACCGCGGTATCTACGACGACGACAAGACCTTTGAGGTGGTCCTGAAGAACCCGAAGAACGCGGTTTTGGGCAGCACGACCATTAATACTTATACCATGATCAGTACCAGCCCTGTGCCCGCAGAAGCTGCGTCTACGGCGAAGAGCCGGGAGATAACCGCCGTTCTTGTGACCATCACTGTTGAGCCAGCTGCTAAGTCGGGAAAGGATGTGGTTGAACCGACGGTATCGTTTGCGAGTGCGAGCTCGAGCGGTGAGGAGCAGTCCGGCGCGGCGCGGCTTGAGGTAGTGCTCTCCGCTCCGAGCGGGAAGCCGGTAACGGTGGAGTACGGGGTCAAGGGCGGTACGGCGATCCTGGGGAAGGACTACGCCCTTCCGGGAGGGTCCCTGATCTTCGAGCCTGGAGAGACGAGCAAGACCCTGGTGGTCGACATCAAGAACCGCGGTATCTACGACGACGACAAGACCTTTGAGGTGGTCCTGAAGAACCCGAAGAACGCGGTTTTGGGCAGCAGCGCGGTCCGTACCCACACCCAGGTGAACACCACGCCCATGCCCACGGTGGCGTTCCTGTACGCGAGTTCCCGGGGTACCGAGAAGATTGGTTCCGCGCGGCTTGTGGTGGCGCTCTCCGCTCCGAGCGGGAAGCCGGTGACGGTGGAGTACGGGGTGACAGGCGGGACGGCGGCGGGGAAGCAATTTGTGGTGAAGGGTACCAGCCTGACCTTTGCGCCGGGGGAGACGGCGAAGGACATCGAGATTACCGTGAAGGATGATGGGGTGAACCGGGAGGACACGACCATTGAGGTGAGCCTGAAGAACCCGACGGGCGCGGTTTTAGGCGGCACGGCGGTCCATACTTATACCATCATTGATAGCAGCCCCGAGCCCACGGTCTCGTTCACCACGGCGAGCCAGAAGGTGAAGGAGAACGCGGGGACGGCGACCATCGGGGTTGAGCTTTCGGCGGTGTCTGGCAGGGACGTGACCGTGCCGCTCATGGCGAGCGGGACGGCGAAGACTCCTGGGAACTACACCATGACGCCGGGCCCGGTGGTGATCAAGGCAGGACAGCGGAGCGCGGCGATCACCGTGAACGTGGTGGACAACGGGTTGAACGAGGACGACAAGACGGTGGTGGTGAGCATGGGGGTGCCGACGAACGCGGTGCAGGGGAAGACGACCACGAGCACCGTGACCATCGTCGAACACCGATCCTGCGCCGACGGTATCGTTTGCGAGCGCGAGCTCGAGCGGTGAGGAGACAGTCCGAGCCCGGCGCGTCTTGAGGTGTGCTCTCCGCTCCGAGCGGGAAGCCGGTGACGGTGGAGTACGGGGTCAAGGGCGGTACAGCGATCCCGGGGAAGGACTACGCCCTTCCGGGCGGCGTCCCTGATCTTCGAGCCCGGAGAGACGAGCAAGACCATCGTGATCGACATCAAGAACCACGGTATCTACGACGACGACAAGACCTTTGAGGTGGTCCTGAAGAACCCGAAGAACGCGGTTTTGGGCAGCACGGCGGTGCATACCCATACCATCATCATCAGTGGAGAGTCCGAGCAGACGGGGGGCATCTCACCGACAGCTCAGCAGGCCAAGAAAATCGTGGGGACAGCGAAAAATAAGGCAAACATGCCGCTCATGATGCTTGCCATGGCAGACACTCCCGGGAACTCCACAATTATGCCGGTACTGATTGCGGCCAAAACAGACGAGCGGAGAGCGGGGATTCCTAAGCCCGCAGTGGCTTTCCTGTACGCGAGTTCCCGCGGTTATGAGAATGTGAGTTCCGTCAAGATTCCCGTGGCTCTCAGCGCGGCAAGTGGAAAACCGGTAACGGTGGAGTATGCGGTCACGGGCGGCACAGCGGTTCCCGGTATGAACTACACGCTGAAGGACGGGATACTGACCTTCAAACCCGGAGAGACGGTCAAGATTATTGAGATTAGGATAAAGGATAACGGCGTAAACGAGGATGACAAGACCATCGAGGTGAGCCTGAGGAACCCGAAGAACGCGGTCCTTGGCGGCACGGCGTTCCATACCTATACCATCATGGATAACGACCCCGAACCCGCTGTCAGGTTCACAGTAGCGAGCCAGCAGGTGAAGAAGAACGCGGGGAAGGCGACCGTCGGGATTGAGCTTTCGGCGGTGTCTGGCAGGGACGTGACCGTGCCGCTTATGGTGGGCGGGACGGCGAAAACTCCCGGGAACTACACCATTGCTCAGAACCCGGTGGTGATCAAGGCAGGACAGCGGAGCGTTACGATCACCGTGAAGGTAGTGGAAAACGGGTTGAACGAGGACGACAAGACGGTGGTGGTGAGCATGGGCGTGCCGACGCACGCGTCGCAGGGGAAGACGACCATGAGCACCGTGACCATCGTCAACACCGACCCCGAACCCGCTGTCACGTTCACAGTAGCGAACCAGCAGGTGAAGAAGAACGCGGTGAAGGCGACCATCGGGGTTGAGCTTTCGGCGGTGTCGGGCAGGGATGTGACCGTGCCGCTTATGGTGGGCGGGACGGCGAAGACGCCCGGAAACTATACTATCACGCCTGGCCCCATCGTGATCAAGGCGGGGGAGCGGAGCGCGGAGATGACGGTCACTATAGCGGACAACGGGGTGACCGAGGACGACAAGACGGTGGTGGTGAGCATGGGCGTGCCGACGCACGCGTCGCAGGGGAAGACGACCACGAGCACATTGACCATCGTCGACACCCATCCTGTACCCACGGTATCGTTTGGGAGCGCGAGTTTGAGCGGTGAGGAGAAAACAGGCCCTGTCCGGCTGGAGGTGGTGCTCTCTGCGGCGAGCGGCAGGCCGGTGACGGTGGAGTACGCAGCCTCGGGCGGCACGGCGATAGAGGGGAAGGACTACGCCTTGCAGGCAGGCCCGTTGACCTTCGCTCCCGGCGAGACAACCAAGGGGATCATGGTCGATATCAAGAACCACGGGATCTACAAGGACGGCAAGACATTTGAGCTGGTCCTGAAAAGTCCCAAGAACGCGGTCTTGGGAAGCGGCACGGTGTATGCCTACACCATAATCAACAACCATCCGAAGCCGACGGTGTCGTTTCGGTCCGCAAACCAGCGCCTCAGAAATAGCGCAGGAAGAGTGGAAATCACCGTGCAGCTATCAGAAGTTTCGGGGAAAGACGTGATTGTGCCTTTCACGGTCGGCGGTACGGCGAATCAAGGGAGAGAATTCGCTATCACCCCGGGCCCCGTCGTGATCAAAGCGGGGACGCGGAGTGCGGAGATCGCGATAACCATGAAGGACAATGTCCCGGTCGAAACTGATAAGACAATCGAAGTAAAGCTGTTGAACCCGGACAACGCATTCCTCGGATCGCCCGCGTTCTACCGCCTGGTCATGGTGAAGGATACGAATCCCACCATTGCCGTTGTCCCTTTTTTCAACAGAAGCACGAAGAAGAATGCCGGCGACATCATGACGTTGCAGTTTGTCAAAGAATTAAAGAAACTAGAGGACTTCACGGTGATCGAGCCGGGTGTTGTCAGGCAGCAGTTTCTGACCATGAGGGTCATCATGGATGAAGGGGTTTCAACTTCTGATATCGACCTGATCGCCAGCAACATCAATGCCGATCTTATTCTGACCGGAAAGGTAATGGATTACCAGGACGACATAGCGTTGTATGGCAAGCCGACAGTGTCTTTTTCCGTTATGCTGATAGACAGGTCTAACAAAAAGGTTATCTGGGCATCCACGAGCTACAATAAGGGAAATGACGCGGTCACGCTGTTCGATTGGGGAAGCGTCAATTCGGCCAATGAGATGGTATCTGAGATGGTGCGCGTTCTCAGAAGGAAGGTGCTAACATGGTAGGTAGTTGTTGTAATTTTTATTGTTTCAGGATATAATGTTGCGGTTTTATGCATATTGTCATGTGACAAACCATGAGAGGTGAAAGAATGCTGAAGAAATGGCTCGTAACAACCGCAGTGCTGATGTCCTTCCTGGTTGCCGCCGTGCCGGGATTTTCATCAGACCAGAAGCCTGTGAACCCTGCAGATAAAACGGGCGGAGCGCAGAATCAGGTGGCACCGGCAGGAGGCATGGTCCTCATCGTAAATGATCCCCGCTCGTCCACGACGATAACGGTTCCCTTGGACTCCACCACTGCACACGATGATCTCCCCGTTGCTGTGGTGAACGATGTGCCGATTACAGTTGAGGATCTCAAGAGTACGATAGCCGCTGCCCATGAAGAGGGACAGGAAGAGGGGGATGAGGGCAAGAAGGACAAGCCCACGCACGCACCCAAAATAGATTTTAATGAACTGATGCAGCGCCTGATCAATGTGCAGCTTGTCATCCAGGAGGCAAAGACCATCGGCCTCGACGAGCTGCCCGAAGTAAAGGGTCCTATAGACATCTTCTCAAGTGTGTCCCTGCGGAGCCTCTTGCGGGAGGATGTTGCTAAAGATGTTAAGGCGAGTGAAGACGAAGTCGAGAAAGTCTATCGAGAGAACATAAGGGAAGTGAAGACGAATACGGCTTTTTTCGAGAAGGAAAAAAATGCGAAGAAGGCCGCTCGAGAAATCAAGGCAGGAAAAAGCTTTGACGATGTGATCGCAAAAGGGAAAAAGGCCGGGACGGTAAAAACGACCGAATCGGGGAATTATATAAAATTCAAAGATCTTAACCCGGCGATAGCAACGGCCCTTTCAACAACGAAAGTCGGTTCCGTAGGCCCCGTTAAGAAGATCATACTGGGAGACGGTAAAACATACTTTGTCGTCTTCAAGCTCGAGGATGACCGTATTCTGGAAAGCCCCGAAGCAAAAGAGCAGGCTCGGCAAACGGTTTTGCAGACCAAGATAAATAAAGCTATGGAGACGTTGAGAGAATCGTTGTACAAAAAAAATGTGAAAGTGGATAAGAAGCTGATTGAAAGTCTGGATTACGGACCGAAGGGAGAGGGACTCGAGAAACTCCTGGAGGACCAACGGGTCGCCGTCGAGATCGAGGGAGACCAGCCAGTTACGGTGGCGCAGCTATCCCAGGGGATGCAGGAAAAGTTCTACCACGGGATGAAGAATCTGAAAGGGGAGAAGATAATCAAGGCCAAGCATGACGTCCTGGAAAGCCTTATAGAGAAGCGGCTGTTCATCCTGGAGGCAAGGAAACGGGGGCTGGACAAAACAGCGGCATACAAAAATATGGTAGAGGAGTACGAACAGGGGATGTTGTGGGGCACATTCATCCAGAAGGTCGTTGCACGGGACGTGAAACTGCGGGATGAGGATTTGAGAGCCTACTATCATGATCATGCCGGCGATTACCAGTCCGCCAAAATGGTCAAGATTCGAAGTCTCGCATTCGGGAAGGAGGCAGATGCAATAGCGGCGCTCGAGAAGCTCAGGAAGGGCGCGGATTTTAACTGGATCAAGGCCAATGTCGAAGGTCGGCTGGATACCAGCACAGAGGACGAGGACCTGATGATCTCTGAGGATCAGCTGGTGCCGATTAATACAATCAATCCGGGTGTGCAGAAAGCCCTCTCCGGAGTCAATGCCGAGGATTTTCGGCTGCATGAAAGCCCGCAGGGCCACTTCTATGTTCTGTATATAACGGAAATAGTGCCTCCCATGCAGCAGCCATTCGAGCAGGTCGAGCAGGGGGTCCGGAATAAGGTATTCTTTATCAAGCTGAATGAGGCACTGAATGAGTGGATCCGCAAACTGAAAGAATCGGCCGATATCAAGATTTATCTGGCAGGTTCCGAGAAATAACAAATACCGTGAGATAGTCTGAGGAGAACCATGCAAATCATACATTCAAAACAGAAAATTCTTCTACTTGCAATATTCCTTTTTCTGGGCGGGGCGGTTTCGCTCGCCGCGACCACCCAGGCGCTTGCACAGAGGAAATTTGAAAAGAAAGAGTGTCTCGAT
Source organism: Nitrospirota bacterium (assembly GCA_963705595.1). Lineage (GTDB taxonomy): Bacteria > Nitrospirota > UBA9217 > UBA9217 > UBA9217 > DASPSR01. The sequence goes on from CAVPKD010000003.1 coordinate 166,259, forward strand.
TGCCATAAAAAATTTGCCGACAAGTATCTTGGCATGAAAAATGTGCACCGCATGGTGAAGGAGAAAAAATGCGAGGACTGTCATCTCCGGCACGGCAAGGTTCCCAAATTGCTTCTGAAGAAGCCCCAGAATGATCTCTGCTATACATGCCACACCCAGGAAAAAATGGGCCTGGACAAGTCAAAAAAAGTGCACACGGCGGTTCTGAAAGGCAAATGTACGAATTGTCATGATCCCCATGCGTCACAGGCGGGCCACCTGCTCAAGCAGGAAGGTGCGGCTGTCTGTACCCAGTGCCACCAGAAGGAGAACTACGAGAAGAAAGTTACGCATAAGATCTTGAAGACCGACGGCTGCAAAGCATGTCATCTTGCCCACAGTTCCGATGTGGACAACTTGCTCACCAAGGTGGAGCCTGCCCTCTGTCTCGACTGCCACAGCAGCGGCTCATCGTCATTCAAGAAGGCGCACAACGGGTATCCCGTAGACGGCAAAACCTGCTCTCGCTGCCATAACCCCCATGCTTCGTCGGAGCCAAAGCTCCTGAAGGCAAGCGTTCACAGCCCCGTTGCCTCCTCGAGCTGCGATTCGTGCCACAACCCCGCAGGGTCCGAGAAACCCTTTGCTACGACACAGCAGGGTGGCGACCTCTGTTACCAGTGCCATGACGCTTCGGCGCTGAAGGGTGGAGGCACGATCGAGCATGCACCGTTCAATGGCGGGATGTGTCTATCCTGCCATGATCCACATTCCTCGGAGAACCCGAAGCTGGTTGCTGAGAAATCAC